>NZ_JAVTIX010000021.1:0-1649 GCF_031843705.1 Rhizobium sp. WCS2018Hpa-16 | reverse complement strand
ACCGGATGATATCTCGAGAAGCTGGTCTTAATGATACGGCCTCGAAGTGCACCGGCGTGCCTTCAATGAGGACTGTATCGACACGTCGATGTCATCATGAAGTGGCCTGATTGTAAAAGGTAATCAGGTCGTTGCTTCCTTTGGAAGCAACTATGGATGAGCATAGACAATGAGAACGAAGAAGTGAATTAAGGGCATTTGGTGGATGCCTTGGCATGCACAGGCGAAGAAGGACGTGATACGCTGCGATAAGCCGTGGGGAGCTGCGAATAAGCTTTGATCCATGGATTTCCGAATGGGGGAACCCACCTTAAATGCTTGGAGAATCTAAGTTGTGCTTCGGTACGGCTTAGGTTTCCAAGCATTATGATAAGGTATCTGCATCTGAATACATAGGGTGTAAGAAGCGAACTCAGGGAACTGAAACATCTAAGTACCTGAAGGAAAGGACATCAACCGAGACTCCGTAAGTAGTGGCGAGCGAACGCGGACCAGGCCAGTGGCAATAAGGAATAAAGTGGAACACTTTGGAAAAGGTGGCCATAGCGGGTGATAGCCCCGTACACGTAGAACACTTATTGTCCTTGAGTAGGGCGGGACACGTGAAATCCTGTCTGAACATGGGGAGACCACTCTCCAAGCCTAAGTACTCGTGCATGACCGATAGCGAACAAGTACCGTGAGGGAAAGGTGAAAAGCACCCCGACGAGGGGAGTGAAATAGAACCTGAAACCGGATGCCTACAAGCAGTCGGAGCTCGAAAGAGTGACGGCGTACCTTTTGTATAATGGGTCAACGACTTAGTGTAGCAAGCAAGCTTAAGCCGGTAGGTGTAGGCGTAGCGAAAGCGAGTCTGAATAGGGCGTTTAGTTTGTTGCATTAGACCCGAAACCGAGTGATCTAGCCATGAGCAGGCTGAAGGTTGGGTAACACCAACTGGAGGGCCGAACCCATATCTGTTGCAATAGATTGGGATGACTTGTGGCTAGGGGTGAAAGGCCAATCAAACTCGGAAATAGCTGGTTCTCCGCGAAAACTATTTAGGTAGTGCGTCGATCGAATACCCTCGGGGGTAGAGCACTGGATGGGCTATGGGGACTCACCGTCTTACTGATCCTAACCAAACTCCGAATACCGAGGAGTACTAATCGGCAGACACACGGCGGGTGCTAACGTCCGTCGTGAAGAGGGCAACAACCCTGACCTCCAGCTAAGGTCCCCAAGTCATGGCTAAGTGGGAAAGGATGTGAGGATCCCAAAACAACCAGGATGTTGGCTTAGAAGCAGCCATCATTTAAAGAAAGCGTAACAGCTCACTGGTCTAAATAAGGGTCTTTGCGCCGAAAATGTAACGGGGCTAAAGCCATGCACCGAAGCTGAGGATAGTACAGTTATAGTGACTGTGCTGTGGTAGCGGAGCGTTCCGTAAGTCTGTGAAGGGGGACCCGTGAGGGCCCCTGGAGATATCGGAAGTGCGAATGTTGACATGAGTAACGATAAAGGGAGTGAGAGACTCCCTCGCCGAAAGACCAAGGGTTCCTGCTTAAAGTTAATCTGAGCAGGGTTAGCCGGCCCCTAAGACGAGGCGGACACGCGTAGTCGATGGGAACCACGTTAATATTCGTGGGCCTGGTGGTAGTGACGGATCT
>NZ_JAVTIX010000019.1:0-2044 GCF_031843705.1 Rhizobium sp. WCS2018Hpa-16 | reverse complement strand
GTGTGTTGTACATTCTTACTGGATTGAATGTGCGGCGAAGAGGTTCCAGGAAATAGCTCCACCGTATAGACCGTACCCGAAACCGACACAGGTGGTCAGGTAGAGTATACCAAGGCGCTTGAGAGAACTATGTTGAAGGAACTCGGCAAATTGCACGCGTAACTTCGGAAGAAGCGTGACCCTGTTGTACGCAAGTATGTCAGGGTGGCACAGACCAGGGGGTAGCGACTGTTTATCAAAAACACAGGGCTCTGCGAAGTAGCAATACGACGTATAGGGTCTGACGCCTGCCCGGTGCTGGAAGGTTAAAGGGAGGGGTGCAAGCTCTGAACTGAAGCCCCAGTAAACGGCGGCCGTAACTATAACGGTCCTAAGGTAGCGAAATTCCTTGTCGGGTAAGTTCCGACCTGCACGAATGGCGTAACGACTTCCCCGCTGTCTCCAACATAGACTCAGTGAAATTGAATTCCCCGTGAAGATGCGGGGTTCCTGCGGTCAGACGGAAAGACCCCGTGCACCTTTACTATAGCTTTACACTGGCATTCGCCAAGGCATGTGTAGGATAGGTGGTAGGCTTTGAAGCGGGGACGCCAGTTCCCGTGGAGCCATCCTTGAAATACCACCCTTATCTTCGTGGATGTCTAACCGCGGTCCGTTATCCGGATCCGGGACAGTGTATGGTGGGTAGTTTGACTGGGGCGGTCGCCTCCGAAAGAGTAACGGAGGCGCGCGATGGTGGGCTCAGACCGGTCGGAAATCGGTCGTCGAGTGCAATGGCATAAGCCCGCCTGACTGCGAGACTGACAAGTCGAGCAGAGACGAAAGTCGGTCATAGTGATCCGGTGGTCCCGTGTGGAAGGGCCATCGCTCAACGGATAAAAGGTACGCCGGGGATAACAGGCTGATGACCCCCAAGAGTCCATATCGACGGGGTTGTTTGGCACCTCGATGTCGACTCATCGCATCCTGGGGCTGGAGCAGGTCCCAAGGGTATGGCTGTTCGCCATTTAAAGCGGTACGTGAGTTGGGTTCAGAACGTCGTGAGACAGTTCGGTCCCTATCTGCCGTGGGTGTAGGAATATTGACAGGATCTGTCCCTAGTACGAGAGGACCGGGATGGACGTATCTCTGGTGGATCTGTTGTCCTGCCAAGGGCATAGCAGAGTAGCTATATACGGAATGGATAACCGCTGAAGGCATCTAAGCGGGAAACCAACCTGAAAACGAGTGTTCCCTATCAGAGCCGTGGAAGACGACCACGTTGATAGGACGGGTGTGGAAGTGCAGTAATGCATGAAGCTTACCGTTACTAATAGCTCGATCGACTTCTTCGTTCCCATTGATTATGTTCATCGAACGCAGTTCGATGATGACTTCTGTCCTCACGGCCAAAGGCCTGCGGACGGCGCGCGCCACGAGGCGCGACGGACTATCGTCCTGTAGGACGCCACGCTCACACTCGAGCAAGGCACCATACGGATAGGTCAAGTGAGACGTGTATATTAAGACAAAAAGTGGCTTTGCCACCCAGCTTCTCGAAACAACAGTTTCCATGTGAAAACATGGTCATTCGTTGCGTTTTGCCGACCTGGTGGTTATTGCGGGGCGGCTGCACCCGTTCCCATTCCGAACACGGCCGTGAAACGCCCCAGCGCCAATGGTACTCCGTCTTAAGACGCGGGAGAGTAGGTCGCTGCCAGGTCTGCAAAACGCAACAAATCATAAAACAGTCTTCTCAATCACATTCCTTCGGCCCAGCCGATACTAAGGGTCGCGCAAGCGGCCTTTATGCGTTTAAGCAATTAGCTCATAGGCGGATGTCGTTCCCCTCGAGTTCTAACAACGGTATTTTGCCAAGGCAAAAACCGGACCGAGACGACATTTTGCCCTCGGCAAAAGTCGGGTAGAGACGCAAACCTAAACAGGTTTGCTCTGGCGGTTTTTGCAAACGCAAAAACCTGGTAACGCGGGGTGGAGCAGCCCGGTAGCTCGTCAGGCTCATAACCTGAAGGCCGCAGGTTCAAATCCTGCCCCCGCAACCAAA
>NZ_JAVTIX010000018.1:0-6814 GCF_031843705.1 Rhizobium sp. WCS2018Hpa-16 | reverse complement strand
CTGCATTCGCTCTAGCAACGACCCACGCATATGGACCCACAGCAGGTTTCTACGCTTGCGCTCCATCAGGCGAACTTTTGCAAAAGAGTTGGTGATACGCATCCAGCGATTATGGGATGCGGGCCCACCGGTTTCGCATCTCAATGCCTCCTTCGGGACGTATAGGGACGATACGTGGTACGATCCGGCGGCCTGATGCAGGCTACGCGGTGGGAAAATTGGCGGAGGCTTTGGTATGGACACCTCCGTACTGCGCAAACGATATCCGTGGAACAAATTAGTCCTTGTAGCCCCAAAAACGCCCGATGCAGCCAAAGAACGTGTGGTCGGTCCGCGTTCGAGTTAAGATGAGCGGCGCGTTTCAGGAGCTGGCCCTCTTCAACCTCGCCATCGACAGCAAGCACCGTGCTGTTGACCTGGTCAAGTCTCCGATCCAGTTGTGTACGCCAGTCAAAAGCTGCCCTTCGATACCGGAAATCATGAGAATCCGCTGGCGTCTCCGCTGGCGAACCCCGCTATGTCTGGGATCGCGCTTACCTTCGTGCGCTAAAAAAGTGACCTCAATCCACCTTGTCATGGCAAGACTAATATTGCCTTGCAACAGCATTCTTACTGTCTATGATAGCAAATAATGTGTTTTTCAGCAAAATGTGATATGTGCCATGGGACTTCGTGCGACAATGAGTCTGGAGTTCGGTGGTGAGGCTTCCGGCCCACTCATTAGGAAACCACGGGATTGGAATGGGTTCTCCGCAGAGATTGTTGAGCTTTCGGGGGGCGAGCCTTATGCATATAAGTACGAGGGCTCTAGCCATTTCATGTGTCTGCACGATATTTTGCTGCGCGACGGCGAGCTAAGCGTCAGCGGACTGGCGACGCTTACCACTCGTGATCTGCGCGATACTGTCACATTCGTGCCAAAGGGTTGCGCCGTGGAAGGTTGGTCTGATCCGGACCGACGAAAGAACAGCTTCGTTGCCATGTACTTCGATCCCGAGGCGATGCGTGAAGACCTCGGTTCAAAATATAGCCGGGACGAGCCCGCACCGTTTGCCTACTCCCGCGACCCCCATCTTCGCTCAACGCTGAAAAAACTCGAAACGCTTATGAGGATACCCGAAGTCGATGAACTTCACGCTGAAAGCGTATCGCTCCTTGCCACACTGGAAGTTTTCGGGGTCGTGGCTGACAGTCAAGGGCGTTTGTCTGATCGACAGGTGTCAATGGTCACCGACTTTGTCGAAGGTCATCTTCACAGAGAGATCAGCCTTGCCGACATGGCATCGGTTGCCGGGCTGAGCCGCTTCCACTTCTCTCGCGCTTTCAAAGCGACGACGGGAGAAAGTCCCTATGCGTTCGTTCAAAGGCGTCGGATCGCTCGTGCAAGTAGGCTGCTGAAGGAAGGCCAACTGTCGATCGAAGCGATTGCGTCATCGGTGGGATTTAACGGTTCTTTGCAATTCGCGCGCGCTTTCCGTGAAATCACGGGCGTCTCGCCATCGAAATACCGGGTGCTGCGATGAGTTCCGAGAATAGCGTGCCAAAAACCATGCAGCCGGTGCCTGATTTAACGTCCTGTGACCGGGAGCCTATCACCCGTCTTGAACGCATTCAGGACTTCGCTTTCCTGATCGCCCTGGCGAATGACTGGTCGGTGACCAGGGTTTCCGAAAATATCGAGAACTTTCTCAAGGTGAAGCCCGAAGTTTTGCTGGGCGCACGTATCGATCCGTTTATTAGCGCCGTTGCCCTGCAAGATATAAGGAACAGGCTATCCATTCTGGGAACAACCGGTGGCGAGCGACTATTCGGGATCAAGTTAGTCCAGGGAATGCCGCGCGTCGATCTGGCTATCCACTTCCAGGATGATCTTTTGATCGTCGAGGGTGAACTTTCGAAGAAGGCCGAACGGATGGAGGCCGCCTCCATGGTGCGCGCCATGGCTGCCAAGCTCGCCAAGGCACGCACGATCGCGCGGTTCCACAGCGATGCCGCGCGACAGGTTCTGGCGATCACGGGATTTGATCGTGTGATGATCTATGAGTTCGACAGCGAAGGGCACGGCGCGGTAACCGCAGAAGCCACCCGATCAGGGATGGAGAGTTTTCTCGGCCTCCACTATCCAGCATCTGATATTCCGACCCAAGCGCGGGCGCTTTATCTCATGAATCCGTTCCGGATTATTGCAGACGTCGGCTCGACCCCTATTCAACTGCTGCCACCTGTGGATGCGATCACCCAGCCACTAGACCTGTCGATGGCTATCAGTCGTTCGGTTTCGCCCGTCCACATCGAGTACTTGAAGAATATGGGTGTGGGGGCCTCTCTCTCCATATCGATAGTCGTTGAAGAGAAGCTCTGGGGTCTCATTGCCTGCCATGCCCGCGACCCTCGCTTGCCAAGCTTTGTCATGAGAACTGCCGCGGAGTTGTTCGGCTCCATGTATTCCATGATGCTCGAAAGTAGACTGCGACGCGGCGCGGGTGAAGATGAGCAAAAGGCGCGTTCTCTGGCTGATCGTCTCATTGTCATGATTGCCGGTGATGAGACCCTGCTGGAGAATGCGATCTGGTTGCAGGACATGACGCACGACATGATCGACTGCGACGGTGTCGCAATCTATCGTGCTGAACACGTCTATCTCCACGGTTCAACTCCACCCGAAAATCAAGTGGTTGCTCTAGCGCATCACCTGAACGCAGCCTCTCCGAGCCGCGTCTATACGACTGACTATCTGGCTGCCATCCATGCCCCTTGCGCGCAGACATCTCATCTGGCGGCCGGCATGCTGGCGATACCTATCTCTCGCATTCCTCGCGACTACATTATGCTGTTTCGCCGCGAGCGGACTACCGAGATCAAATGGGGCGGCGATCCCACCAAGATGATGGAGCAAAGCGAGGACGGTCTTCGTTTGACGCCGCGGAAGAGTTTTGCCGTTTTTTCCGAGCTTGTGCGTGGGCGCGCCACGCCGTTTTCCGCGCGCGAGGAACGTATTGGGGAGGCGATTCGTCAAGCGCTGATTGAAGTGATCCTTCGCTTTGCCAACGACGCCAACGAAGAGCGGCGGCGATCTACCGAACGGCAAGAACTGCTGATAGCGGAACTCAATCACCGTGTTCGCAACATTCTGGCCTTGATCAGAAGCCTGGTTACCAAGACCATTGACTTGAACGGCGACGTCTCTAGCTATGTCGAGGCTCTTGGCGGTAGGGTTCAGGCGCTTGCGCGTGCCCACGACAGGGTGACGAAACAAAGCTGGGGGCCGGCGAGTCTCGCTGGTCTATTTGAGGACGAAATCGCCGCCCACGACGCAACGAGCGGGCGGCTGACTTTAAATGGCCCTGACGTTCAGTTGCAACCGCAAGCCATCTCGACCATGGCACTTGTGGTGCACGAACTTGTGACCAATTCCTGCAAGCATGGTGCGCTTTCTGCGAATGGCCGTGTTGACGTCGCTGTGAGGGCCGTCGACGGAGAGGGTGTCTATATCAAGTGGCGAGAAACGGGTGGGCCAGCCGTAGTCGCCCCCAACCGGCGGGGGTTCGGATCGGTCATCGTGGAACGAACGATCCCTTTCGATCTACAGGGCACTGCAGAGCTCAGGTTCTTGATGCCGGGCCTGGAAGCCGATTTTTTCATTCCACATCACCATGTGTCCGTCTCGGGAAAGAGTGCGACGTTTGGAACGCCCGCCCGCCATCGTCCCTCGTCAACGGATGAACCAGTATCCGAGCAGCCGTTGAGCGCCATGAATGTCCTTCTGCTGGAGGATAATATGATTATTGCCCTTGAGGCCGAAGACATGTTGCGAGAGTTGGGGGCGGCCAGTGTTTCCGTGGCCTCGACGATTGATGAGGCATCCAGGTACGTTGCAGATCAACGTTTCCACTTCGCAATGCTAGACATCAATGTTGGCCGGGGCACGAGCTTCGATCTCGCGACAAAGCTAGAGACAGCAGCGATACCATTCGTTTTTGCGACCGGCTACGGAGATCAGTTTGCCTTCAATGAAGGTGCCGCCCAGCACGTCGTCATCCAGAAACCGTACGAGAGGGATCATCTCGCGAGAGCTGTTCTGCAGTCTTTCCAAAAGTGAACAGCTAGTGCAGGTCACGCCCATCACGGTCCTCGAAAGGTGGTCGGCTGGTTTTTATGATTTGGAGTTTGTTTTAGACACGCGGCGGTGGAGTAATGATGGCCGCCTTTGCCAAATGGCGGCTTTAGAAAAATGAAATAAAGTTGTGGCAGCATGGAGAACGAGAATGCTGTTTTGCCGAACAGATACTCGGCCTACGCGAACGCATGTGTGTGTGCTTTTGCAGTGAAACCTTTTCGTCGGACAAGTGGACCGTGATGCCTTTTACGCAGCAGCAGTTGACGTCCATCCTTTACTCCCTTCCAGACCCTGCATTCATCCTGACACGCAGTGGGCGGTATGCAGCTATCTTCGGAGGGAAAGACCTCAGGCATTACCATGACGGCAGCAATCTTGTCGGGCGCAGCATGTTTGACGTGCTGAAAGAGGAGAAGGCGCAGTGGTTCGCTGACCAAATTGAAAAAGCGTTGGAGAGCCGTGTTCTGCATATCGTCGAATACGAGCTCAGCGGCAGTGACGTCCGGGGAGCTGGCGACGGTCCCAGTTATTCCATCTGGTTTGAAGGCCGCGTTCAGGCGCTTAATTTCCAGGTAGAGGGCGAAGACGCCGTCGTCTGGGTGGCAAGCAACATCACCGACAAGAACGAGGTTCAGCAAAAGCTGCGCCGACTGAGCGAAACCGACGCCCTGACCGGGCTCTACAACCGGCGCAAGCTGATCGAGACCCTGGATGAACGGCTGGCAATCTTTGAACGAGACAATTTCCAGACGTCAGTACTCGTTTTCGATCTCGATAACTTCAAACGCCTCAATGACGAGATGGGACATAAGGCTGGCGACGCCGCCTTGGTGGAAGTTGCCCGCCTTTGCCGACAGCATCTGCGCGACAGCGATGTGATTGCCCGCTTCGGCGGCGACGAATTCGTGGTTGTGATGCCCGGCACCCATCGCCACGAAGCGCTAGAAATTGCGGAGGTTCTGCGCGAGCATGTCCCGACTACTTTCAGGAAAAACTTGCGCTACGATGCGACGATCAGCGGCGGCGTGAGCGAATTCAGCCAGCCAGATCGCGTTTCCAGCGATATATTAAAACGCGCCGACGAGGGATTGTATCTCTCGAAACGGTCGGGTCGAAATCGCGTCTCAGCTTTTTAAGTACCGGCCAGCCGGTTCCCAGAATGTTTCAGCGTGGAGTATTGCCATCTCTGGCGGAGTGATCGGCGTCCAATTTTGAGATTGGATGACGCTGCTGATTTCCTTGCCCGTGGTGCGCAACAGCTCTGAATACGCGTCGCCGAGCCTCAAGCACCCGAAAATCGAATGACCGCTAAGGGCCACACAGCGACAAGCGTGCTATAGTCCGGCCGCCTGACGGAGGCGACGTGGTGGGAGGAGGGGCGGAGGCTTTGGCATGGACACCGCCGTACTGCATAATCGATATCTATGGAACAAGGGAATCCTGGTGGGACAGAAGCGCCCACTGCAGCCGAAATACGTGTGGTCGATCCCCGTTCGACTGGAGATGAGCGGCGCGATCCGGGAACTGGCGCTCTTCAACCTCGCCATCGACAGCAAGCTTCGCGCTTGTGACCTCGTCAAGCTGAAGGTTGAGGACTTATGGTCCGGTAGTTCGATCCGATACCGAGCCATCATTATCCAAAAGAAAACGAAGAGGCCCGTCCAGTTCAAGGTCACCGAACAGACCAAGATCGCGCTCTTGGCGTGGCTCCCCTTCGTTCGGAGGAATGGCGGCAGCTATCTGTTTCCAAGCCGTCGGAAGATGTCGCATCATTTGTCCACGAGGCAATATGCCCGGATTGTCCACCGCTGGGTCGCGTCCGTCGGGCTTGACGCTAATGCCTATGGCACCCACCCCATGAGGCGAACCAAGGCAGCGCAGATTTACAAGAAGACGGGCAACCTTCGAGCCGTCCAGATTTTGCTCGGCCATACCAAGCTGGAAAGCACCGTCCGTTACCTTGGCGTCGAAGTCGACGACGCCCTTAGAATTGCGGAGCAGATTGAGCTATAGCTATCGGCTCGTGGCCATCGGCACGAGCCGATAGCCTCTTTCGCGCCATTAGCGGTCATCGCATAAATTCAAGGAATGCATATTCTAGGGTATATGGCTTACGTCCTCCGAGCAGAAATGCTTAATACCGGGAATGACAGAACCTACGCCCGAAGAAATCGAAGAACTCGCTACCGCCTTTGAGCGCTTTACCCGTCGCTTCAAGGTCGCGGAGGCAGCGGCAGTCATGCAAAACTCGCTCAACCCCCTCGACATTCAGGCGCTTCTTTTTATCGATGAGCATCCTGCGTGTAACCTCGGGGATGTTGCCCGGCACCTTCAAGTCGCTCTCACGACAATGTCGTCTTCGGTCGACCGGCTGGTCCGTCGAGACATGATTGAACGGCAGCGGCCAGAGGCAAACCGCAGGTCGGTGGCTCTGAGGATCACGAACGAGGGGCAGCGAGTGGTTGCAGGCTATATCGATGGATATCGTGCCTCCTGCAAAGCGATGCTGCAGGCCCTCGATCCCGTTGACCAAACCGAATTTCTGAGGCTTACCCAACAAATCGCAAAATACGAAGGTTGAATAATACGATATTCGTAGTATGTTTCTGGCATCGAAATGGTCAGGGACTCTATCATGACTTACACATCGCCCACTGCGCTCGTCACGGGAGCAAACAAGGGAATTGGGTTCGCCAT
>NZ_JAVTIX010000017.1:0-13946 GCF_031843705.1 Rhizobium sp. WCS2018Hpa-16 | reverse complement strand
CAGGATGGAATCTACCTGCGGGTCACGCTCAAGGCTCTTGGTCATGCCGTTCATCTGGCTTTCGACCTTGGCGCGGGCATCGTCGTGCTGCCAGCCGCGAAGCTCCCGGCGCTGGCCCTGTAGCTCCTGCCAGCGTTCAACGAACCGCTCGGCCCTGATATTCGGGTCTTGCAGCGCCGCGTTTTCGCGCTTCATCCCGTCGATAACCTGCGCGACACGCTCCCGGCCGGAAAGCTCGGTCATGGCGCGCACCGTCGCCGGGTCGTTTTGCAACGTCGAGCGCAGCAAATCTTTCATGCCGCCCTGCACCTGGTCGAGCTGCCGGCCGGCATCGCCTATTTCCTGCCGCTGCATGTCGAGGACCGGCAAGCCCTCGCGCCGGTGCTGGTCGATCGACTGATAGGCCCGCGAATAGCGGTCAACGGCGGCCTCAAGCGGCGACTGCCCCCGCGCCCGCTCGGCCAGCCGGTCGGGCGCAGGCGCCTGCCGCAAGCTCCCTTCCCTTTCCGGCCGCTCTGTGCGCTCCTGTGAGGGGGCAGGACGCGCATTGAGCTTGAGGCCGGCGAACATACCGCGCCGCTGCTTCTCGGCCTGCTGCGGCCGTTTCTGGTCGATCTGCGGGCCGTCCGCGCCGGCGCGGTCTGGCTCGCGGCTCTCGGGCGCGGCGCGGCGGCCGAGTTTCAGGCCCTCGAACGGCCGTTGGCGCTGCTGTCGATCGCCGGCGAGATCCTCGCGCGGATCTGCACGAAGATCCTGCGCGAGATCCGCGCGAACTTTTTGCGAGGATCTCCGATCAAGGGCATGATCCCCGGCCGTCGACTCCCGTTCCGCACGTAGCCCGGTGCGCTCGGCCGGAATCTCGATCTCGCTGCGGACGCCCATTTGCTCCGCGATCCCGCGCCGCTCGGCAAAGTCGCGGGTATAGTCGAGCGTCGTTTCCTTCACGCCCGACCGCGACAGGCGGCGCTCTAGCTGGCTATAGGCCAGCTCGCCGGCGTCCTGAACCTTCCATGTGTTGCGGTGCGTCTGCGTCCCATCCGGCAAGGTGACGGGGGTGGAACCCTCATGCTGTAGGCCGATCTTCTCCCCGATCTCGGGCGCGGCCTCCTTCATGGCGCGCTCAAGATCGACGCCCCATAGGGTGCGCTGCTCGCCCTTGTCGTTTTCCAGCGTCACGAAATAGCTGTCGGACTTCTGCGGGTCATGCTCATAGGGCGCGGCCCCATGCTCGACCAGCCGGCCGGCATTGGTGAACTCGTCCTGTGCCGCGTAGAGCTGCACCCCGTCACGATGCCGGGTCATGGCGACATAGGTTAGATGCCGGTCCATCGTCCCCGACGCCATCACATAGGCGCGGTCCACCGTCGCCCCCTGATTTTTGTGAATCGTCGTCGCATAGCCGTGGTCGATCGCCTGATAATCGCCCATCGGCACGGAAACACTATCGCCGCCCCGGCCGTCGAGCGTGGCAATGATGCGGCCCGGCTCGACATGATCGACCGTGCCTAGCATCCCGTTTTTCACGCCAAGGTCGCGGTTGTTCTCCAAGAACACGATGCGGTCGCCGGGCGCGAACTCCCGCTTGCCGTCATTGGTCTGGAAGGTCAGCGCGCCGGCGTCCTCGCCCTGCGCCAGCTCGCCCCGGTCCTGTAGCTCGGCCCGGATCGCGTCGTTGATGGCGCGAACATCGGCCCGGCGATGCGCCATCGCTACGCGGGTGCCGTCCGGGCGCTCGTCGCGATCGGCAAGGTAGTCGCGCACGATCTGGCCCCGCGCGTCCTCGCCGGTTTCGGCAAAGCTGATATTGCCGCGATCCCGATAGGCCGCCAGCCCCTCGGCCGTCCGGTGCGTGGCGAAGTCAACCGACGCCTCCCGCTGCCAGTCCACGCGCTGCCGGCGAATCTCGGACAGCTCGGCATGGCCGATTTCCTCCGTGATCGCCCTAAACGGTGCGCCCGCCCCGATCGCCTGCAACTGCTCATGGTCGCCTACAAGGACGATCTTCGCCCCGCGCGCCTCGGCCTCGCCAACGAAGCGGGCGAGCTGGCGGCTCCCGACCATGCCCGCCTCGTCGATCACGAACACGTCGCCGCGGCCGAGTGTGCCGCGGTCGTTCTCCCAACCGCGGGACCATGACGCGAGGGTGCGGCTCTGGATGCCGGAAGATTCCTCCAAGCCCTCGGCCGCCTTGCCCGACAGCGCCGCGCCGTGGACCTGATAGCCCTCGGCCTCCCACGCCTCGCGCGCGGCCGCGAGCATGGTGGACTTGCCAGCGCCGGCATAACCGACAACGGCCGCGATCCTCTCCGGCCCGGTGATATGCTCGATCGCCCGGCGCTGCTCGTCCGACAGCCGGGCGGAAGCATCGCCGGCGCTGCGCTGAATGGCGGCGTCCTGCCGATCTATCGCCCGCTCGACATGCCGGCGATCGACGCCATGACCATGCGCGCCGTGCATCCGCTGCGCGCTCTCGATCATGCCGGATTCGATCTCGACCATTTCCCGCGTCGAATACCGCGCAAGCTCGATCTCGCCCGTTGCCGGGTCCGCGCGCTCGGGCTGCAACTCGACCAGCGCCGGCGAGGCCATCACCTTCGCAAAGGCGCTCTGGAACTCCTGCGGGTCGTCGTTGATGTAGCGATGCAGCGCCCGCGCAACGTCGTGCCGGTCGAACACGCTCTTTTCGCCGGTGATGAGGGTTAGAACCTGCTCGGGCTTCTCTCGGATCAGCTCGGCATTGCGCCGGGCCGCTTCCTCGTCCAGCCGCGACCGCGACACGTCGAGGCCGCGCCGCTCCATCTGCGTGGCATGGACGCCCATATGCTCGGTCGGCGCGATCTCTAGCCCGCGCTCCATGTGCGAACGATGGTCAATGCGAATATCTAGCCCGGCCATCGCAAGGCGCTCGTTGGCGATCCCCTCCCACCTCTGGCGAAGGTCGCGGAGCTGCATATCGGTCGTCGGCAGGTCGTGCGCCAACAGCCATTTGTTTTCGCGCTCAAGATAGGTCTTGTCGCCTAACCCGCCCTCCGTCACCTGCCGCGTGGTCATAAGCAAATGGGCATGGTGATTGCGAACGTCGCTCGCCTCGTGCGGCGCATGAATGGCGAAGTCCACGGCCGCGCCGTAGCGGTCGGCCAGCTCCTGCGCCATCTCCCGCGCCGCCTCTAGCCGCTGCTCGGCCGAAAGCTCATGCGGCAAGGCAATCTCGAACTCCCGCGCAACGCGAGCGTCCTTCCGCTTCTCGGCAAATTCGGCGGCGTTCCACAAGTCCGACCGATCCCGCGCCCAATCGGCGTTCACGCCTTCCGGCAAGACGATCTCGGCATGTTCAACACCCTGCTTGGCCGTGTAGTCGTGCGTGATCCCGTCGCGCTCGTTGGTCAGCTTCTCCCCGGCACGATAAGCCATTGAGGCGACGGCGCTACGGCCACCCGCCCGCGAAACTGGCTTCATGCTGAAATGGTAGATTGCCAACCCGTTGCCTCGATCCCGTTTCCGCCTTTCCCGCCAGCCTCCAAGCTGGCGGCGCGCTGAGTTACGCAGTAACTCGTAAGTGCGCCCTTCTCAACTCAATCGCTACGCTCTTTCGCTGATCGGTGTGGCGCTCGCGGCAAGGTCGATGCAATGAACTGAGGCCGGAATTGTGCTGCAAAACCGCTGAAAACTCAAGCGCAACAGGCAAACGCTGGAAAAGACGGTCGGGAATGATAGTCTAGGCGAACAACCGGAAAAGGAGATTTGAGGAATGGCGCGCAAAACGATCGAACAACGCTTGGCCGAACTGGATGCGCAGCGTGCCACGCTCAAGGCCCGTCTGTCGAAGCAGGAACGCGCCAACGACACGCGCCGCAAGGTGCTGCTCGGCGCGCTCGTCCTGCATCGCCTCGAACACGGCAAGGATGAAGAATTTTCCCGGCGCTTGGGCGAATGGCTCAAGCGTGAGCTGCCCGACTTCCTGACGCGCCCCGGTGACAAGGAACTGTTTGCCGACCTGATCGACAACGCGCCGGCCGGGGAGACGACAGGCAGCGCCGGGGGGACGGCCGCATGAGTCAGGCGAGACTTGCATGGGGTGCGTTCAAGAACATGGTGCGGCAGGCCGCGCGTGATCCGCTATGGGCGTTCGTCGCTCTGCTCGCCGCACCTTTCCGCATCTGGAAACCGCTTCTCGGGCTTCTGTTCCTCCTTGTTATCGTCCTGTTCGTCGTCGGCTTCGGCGGCCGCTTCGCTCTCGAACAAATCGGCTTTCGCGTCGGCTCGGTTCCGGTTCTCCTGCTCGATCTCGTCACGCTGCTGGTGCTGCTGGCGCTCGCCTTCCGCTTCCTCACCAATCCGCTGATTATCCATTTCGGGGATATGGACGGCGAAACCCACGGCTCGGCCCGCTTCGCCACCGACAAGGAAACCGCCGCCCTCGCCCGCGCCGATTCCGGCCTGCTGATCGGCCGCGACGGCAAGACCGGAAAGCTCCTGCGCTATGACGGCCCGGCCCATCTGCTGACGATGGCACCGACGCGCACCGGCAAAGGGGTGGGAACCATCATCCCCAACCTGCTCACCGCCGACCGCTCCGTGATCTGCATCGACCCCAAGGGCGAAAATGCCAAGATCGCCGGCCGCGCCCGCCAGCAATTCGGCCCGGTCCATGTCCTCGACCCCTTCGGCGTCACCGGCCAGCCCTCGGCCGCCTTCAATCCCCTCGACCAGCTCGACCCGGCCGGCCTCGATGTCGCGGAAGATGCAAGCACCTTGGCCGACGCCCTCGTGTTCGATGAACCGGGCATGGCCGGCGAAGCGCATTGGAACGAGGAAGCCAAGGCGCTCATTGCCGGCCTGATCCTCCATATTGCCGCCAGCGCGCCGCGCGACAGGCGGAACCTCGCCACCCTGCGCGAATATCTCACCCTCGCCCCTGAAGCCTTCGCGGCGCTCCTGAAGGACATGCAGGCATCAACGGCCGCCTCCGGCCTGATCGCCCGCGCTGCAAACCGCCACCTCGGCAAATCCGACCGCGAGGCGGCCGGCGTCCTCTCGGCCGCGCAGCGCCATACCCATTTCCTCGACAGCCCGCGCATGGTCGCCGTCCTCGACCGATCCGATTTCGGCTTTGCCGATCTCAAGCGCCGCAACGTCTCGGTGTTCCTCGTCCTGCCGCCCGATCGGCTCGCCACCTATTCCCGCTGGCTGCGCCTGCTCGTCGCGCAAAGCCTCACCGACATGGCCCGCGATCCCGCCAAGCCGGCCGTGCCGGTCCTCTATCTGCTCGATGAGTTCGCCGCCCTCGGCCATCTGGCCCCCGTCGAGCGCGCAATGGGCCTCATGGCCGGCTACGGCGTCCAGCTCTGGCCGATCCTGCAAGACGTTCACCAGCTCCGCGCCACCTACGGGCAACGCGCCGGCACCTTCCTGTCAAATGCCGGCGTCCTACAGGTGTTCGGCGTCAACGATCACGACAGCGCCCGGCTTGTCTCCGATCTGCTCGGGCAGGAAACCGTTGTGTTCCAGACCATGAGCCGGGCGCTCGATTCCGATAAATCCGGCATCTCCTACGGCGAGCAACACACGGCCCGCCCGCTGCTGACCCCCGATGAGGTCCGCAACCTGCCGCAGCATGTCGAATTGCTGTTCCTCGCCGGGCAACGGCCGATCGTCGCCGGCAAGCTCGCCTATTATGCCGATGCAGAGTTCCGGGGGCTGTATGACGCTGCCTGACGTGACAAGAAGCGGACCCGGCGCATAGCGCCGGGACTTTGTTACGAACGGCCCTCCGGCTCTCTACGGCGCTATTGGGGAGCGCGTTCGCCTCCGGGCCGGCGCGGCTTGCGCCGCGATCCACCCGCCGACCTGGTGCAAGCTCTATTCAGGGAAACGCCACGGCCGCGACGATAGCCCCCCGGCCGGCCCGCTCTCATCATCTAGGGCCGTAGGGACGGCCGGGGGGCGGGCCACGCGCGCAAGCATTAGCGTATTTAGCTATTTACGTATCAACGTGCATAAGGCTCGATCGGCGGCAATCCGTGCTGTGCCAGAACCGCCGAAAGCCCGGCCTCGGCCATCGCCTGAATTGTCGTTCCCTCTGCATCCGCGAGCTGGCGAAGGCGCTGCCAGTCCGATCGCCGGACCTTGACCGTAAGCGCGACAGTCTCGCCCCCTCCCCTCTTTCGCCTCGGCGTCGGGATTTCCACGGCCGGGCGATCGTCCTCGATCGCTGCAAGGCTGGTGGCCTCCGCGCCGGCCTTCGGGCGGGTGAAGGCCGCGAGGCCGGTTGCTTTCTTTGCCATAGGTTTCGCTCCTTCAATACGCGCTTACGTATTTAGCTATTTACGTTCTAACGTGCCTTTAATCCACGCCCACAAAGCCCGGATTTCCTCCGCTGCTTTCCCTTCGGCCTCGAACTCCGTCACGGCGCTGCCAGTCGTGACGGCGCGGGCGAACGCGCGCCGGTCGGTAATCTCGCCGGGAACGATCGGCAGTCCGTAGGCTTCCAGCGCCGCGCGCGTCTCCCCGATCTCGGGCGCACGGAACGGGCAGGCAGACAGGACGAACGCGCCGCGCACTTTCGCGGCCGCCACGATCTCGACGGCGGCCGGGACCGCAGCGAGGTCAAACGCGGACGGTCTGACCGGAATCAAGACCAGCTCCGACCTTCGGGCGATCTGGCCGGCCGCCGGGGCGGCATGGGGCGGGGCGTCCACTACGGCCAAGGTCATGCCCTCGCCCTCGGCCGCCCTAAGCGCGGCGTCCAGCTCCCCGGCCTGCGCCGTGGCGACGATCGGCGTTCCGGCTTCCCGCGCGCTCGCCCATGCGGTCGCGCTCTCCTGTGGGTCCGCGTCGATGACGCAAACCCGTTCGCCGGTCGCCTCGGCCGCCACGGCGGTATGAACCGAAAGCGTGGTTTTTCCGCTCCCGCCCTTCTGGCTCAAAAACGCAATGACGTTCATGCGTCAATCCTTCTTTGCGTGAATACGTATTGAAGCATATAGCTAAGGACGTTACTACGTCTTTAAGCTAGTGCGGCCATTCCTCGGCCGGCCAGTCGCGCGACGTGTGGATGACGCGCACGATCACGACGCTTTCCCGGCCCCCCACGTCCCGCAGCTCATAGGCGATGATGTAGGGATGACGGGCGAGGGACTTTTCATAGGTTCCGCTCACCCGCCCCGGCCGGCCGGTCGCAAATTCGCCGAGCTTGTTCCCGGCGTCCTCGATCGCATCCACGACCCGTTCGGCGGCGAATGGGTTGTCCTCTGCGATATAGCGCAGGATTTCGAGGTTATCCCGCTGCGCCTCAATCGACCAGACAACCGGCCTCATCCGCGCGCGGCTTTCCGGCGCTTCGCTTCCTCGATAACCTCACGCATTTCCGCGACGGCCTGCGCATGGGGGATCACTCGGCCGGCCGCTGCATCAGCCATGCCGCGCTTGATACCGTCGATGATTTCAAGCTCGCGATCGACATAGGCGGCGACGGCCTCGCCGGCGAGGAAGGATTTGCTTCGCTGCGTGTCGTTCGCGATCCGGTCGAGCTTTTCTTTCACATCGGGCCTAACCCGAATCGTCATGGTGGTGCTGGCGGTCATGGAATCGCCTCCGTGTGTTGAATTGTGTACACTCTAGCACGTTTTCCCGGCCGCCGCCATCGCCTTCTATCAAGGTAATACGTTTACACGTCAATACGTATTAACGTAAATAATTAAGCGCCGACCTTGCCCTTCACTCCCTCTCGAAAGCCATAGGACGCTGGTCGCAGGCGCGAGCGGTGCGGATTAGGTAGTGGGGGTGCCGTTTCCCGGCCCGCCTATACGCGGGCCGGAACCGCCGCAGGGCTGCGTAAGCAGCCCGAACAGCGGCGACCGCTTATGTTTTGCCTCTTAGATAAAGATCAGATGGGGATTCAGTCTGGTTATCGGACTCACGTTTCATGAAGTTTTTCGCCATGCGCACAAGGGCCTGTCCTAGCGGGCTATCGCCGGCGTCGATCTGCGTTCGCTCATCGAGGGGCAGGGTGGTCTTGTAGGCGTCGATTGCCTCGCTCCAAGCCCGCTGATCCTGTCCATGATCGGCGGGCGGGGGTGGAGCCTTGCCGAACCGTCCAAGGAACTGCCGGGCCTTCTCCGGCAGGGACAGGCGATAGGCGTTGCTGGCCTGCTGCACCTGTGGGCCGCGCCCTTCGTTCCCGGTCGGCTCATAGCGCCGCAGCCAGTCAATGAAGCCATGCGCCCGCAGATTCTTCAGCGCCCGCACGATCGTATCGCGCGACCGGCCTAGCCGATCCATGATCGTGGTGATTGACGGCTCAAGCCGGCCGGTGCGGAAGTCGATGAGATTGACGAACAGCCGCAGCACGTCCAGCGCCACCGATCCTAGCGGCCCGCTGCGCTCGCCCTTCTCGTGCAAGCCGGCCTCGTTGTAGATTTCGGCCGCCTTCAAGATCGCCTGCACGTCCTTGCGCGTCGTCGGCCGCCATATGCGGCCCTCCGATCGTCCCCGGATATGGCTATGCCGGCGAACTGGTGTCGGGCAGCGTGGGGCAGGGGGCGGAAAGATCAACCCTAGCGCGGTCTGTCCCGATCCCCGCAGGGCGGCCCGGCGCTCATGGGCGAGCGTCGTAAGCTCGCCGGCCTCGTCGTCGGTGAGCTGGCCCGCGCCGTATCGAGTCCAAACCTCCCGCATGATTTCATCAAGCGCGTTCCCGCGCGCGCAGCCGATCGCGGCCGCGTAGTGCGTCCTCAACATATGCCCTCGTCCTTCCTTTTGAAGGACATGACAGCGCGGACGGCAGGCACAGCTTTCCCCGTTTCCGCAAGAATCAATCTTGCGAATTGGAGTGCTCTAGCGTAGATAAGGGGAGACTTTGATGGCCCCGGCTCTACGGTGTGTCTGACGGCCTATAAAACGCTCGACCGCGCCAACGGTCGGGCGTTTTGCCGTTATGTCCCTTGCTTCGCTTCGATATAGAACCTCAACGCTTCCTCGATGATCGGCGCGCGCCCTCGCAAGCCCGCGTCGTCCTTCAGGCGGTCAATCGCCGCGACCAGCTCGCCGGGCAGATCGGCCTGCACAAGAATCCGGCCCTCCGCGCGCCAACGGGCGCGCAGGTTTCGGACACTTTCCAGCTTAACTTGTTCTCGGGTGCGACTCGCCATGTCTACATGAAGAGACGAAATCGCCCGATTCTGCAACCCTTTGCGTAAGGGGGCGAGAAAGGCACTACTTCTAGGGCCGGGCGACTAAACGTAGTTGCGTCAATGCGTATCCACGTCAATGCGTTCTATGGCCCGGTAGAGGGTAGAGCGATGCACACCCAAGAGCCGGGCAACCTCGGCCGGCTTCTTGTCCTCGCTGATGAGCTGGCGGGCGTGTGCGATCTGCTCGGCCGACAGGGCAGGGGGGCGGCCGAACCGAACGCCCTTCGCCTTCGCCGCCGCGCGGCCGGCGCTCGTGCGCTCATGGATCAAGCTGCGCTCGAACTCGGCAACGCCGGCGAAGAAAGTCAGCACCATGCGCCCGGCCGGCGTCGTCGTGTCGGCCCACGGCTCGGCCAGCGAACGCAAGCCGGCCTCGGCGTGGCCGATCCGCTCAGCAATGTCGAGAAGATCGCGCGTCGATCGGGCGAGGCGATCAAGCCGCGTCACCGTCACCACGTTCCCGGGCTGCAAATGGTCCAGCATCTTCGCCAGCTCGCGGCGGCCGCGCTGCGCGCCGGATGCCTTTTCCTCGAACACGCGCTTGCAGCCGGCCGCTTTCAGCGCCGCGCGCTGCTGGTCGAGAGTCTGGCCGTCGGTCGAGACGCGGGCATATCCGATAAGCAAGGGCAGGGGCTTCCTCGTGGGCGACATGCCCGGAATCTACCTCGTGCAAACCGTCGCGGAAATCCCTATTATGCGACAAGAAAGCTGTCGCGGGTTTTGGAATTTTTGCGACAACGCAGCATCATCGAAATTGGTTGAACAATGAAGTCGCCTGAACTCCACATACTTGAGAGAATAGAAGCCCTCCGCGCCGAACTCGCACGTCCTGTTGTCGTGGCGCTTGACGGGGGAAGCGGCTCCGGTAAGTCAACGATTGCGGCAAGGTTGGCGAAGCTGACCGACATAGCCTTGGTTACGCTCGATGATTTCTATCAAACGCAGGTTCCCGAATCCGAGTGGCCTCACAAAACCGTGGCGGAGCGGTTGAATCGCGTTTTTGAGTGGGACCGCGTTCGCGAGGCAATAGAGCCTCTACGCAAGGGGGAACCTGCACAGTGGCGAGCTTTCGACTTCATGCAGGGACTAGGCCCGGATGGCACTTACAGCCTCAAGAACGAATTTACCGAAGTCGCGCCAGCGCCCACGATTCTGCTCGAAGGAGCTTATTCCGCATCTCCGTTCCTTCGGGATTTGATCGACCTCGCCGTGATCGTGGATGTGCCGACCAAAGTGCGGCATGAACGGACTGCTGCGCGCGAACAGGGCGCGGAGGGCTTTTTAGCCGCGTGGCACGCTGTTTGGGACGATGTTGAAAGCTACTATTTCGAGCGCGTCTGCCCGCCAAGGTCTTTTGATCTGGTGATCCAGAATTAAATTCCTTCGCGCCCCTTATGTCGCGCAAATCCTGAAACCTGCACCACGTCCGCAGCGGCGCGGAATCCGGGCCGCGACGTGTCGCGAAAGTCAGTCGCACAAGTTTGACTTTCGCACCTGATTTTTGCGACAGATTTTTCCCTGCAAAATCAGCGCCGGCGATTTTGTCGCAAAAATCAGGAATTTCGCGACAAATTGATCGCGCCCCGGAATGCGAAGCCCCGCTGTCGGCCATTGTCTGAAGTTCCTCACGGGCAGGCGCTTGATACTTTACTAACTTGTCTGTAAAGTTTGGCTACTCTCACTGAATGGTGCTATCATGCCTGCCGCCCACTCGAACCGCTGGGTTCTTCTGGTGACCGTCGCCGCCGGTCTCCTGCTTATCGTTCTGGACAATTCGGTCCTCTACACGGCCCTGCCTACCCTGACGCGCGAGCTTGGCGCGACGGCAACGCAAGGGTTGTGGATCATCAACGCATACCCCCTCGTCATGGCCGGCCTGCTGCTCGGCACCGGGACGCTGGGTGACAGGATCGGTCACCGGCGCATGTTCCTCATCGGCCTCGTGCTGTTCGGTGTCGCGTCGATTGTGGCGGCCTATTCGCCTACAGCGGAAATCCTGATCGGGGCGCGGGCCTTTCTGGCGGTCGGCGCGGCGGCGATGATGCCCGCGACACTCGCCCTCATCCGCGTCACCTTCGAGGATGACCGGGAACGCAACATCGCCATTGCGATCTGGGGGTCGTTGTCGGTCGTCGGCGCTGCGCTCGGACCGATCATCGGCGGTTTTCTGCTCGGCCATTTCTGGTGGGGGTCGGTGTTCCTCATCAATGTGCCGGTAGTGGTCGCTGCCTTCATTTCGGCGCTGATCGTTGCGCCGAAGGTGGCCGGCGATGCGACCAAGCCTTGGGACGTGGTGTCGTCGTTTCAGGCATTGGTGGCGCTGTCGGCTTTTGTGATCGCGATCAAGGAATCTGCCCATGCCGGGCAGTCGTGGGCCGTCCCCGCTATTTCGCTGCTGGTTGCCATCCTCGCCGGAGCGCTGTTCGTCCGCCGGCAACTGCGCCTGCCGTTCCCGCTGCTCGACTTCTCGATCTTCCGCAATGCCGCGTTCACATCGGGCGTTCTAGCGGCCGCGTTCTCCCTGTTCGCCATCGGCGGTGTTGAGCTTGCTACGACGCAACGCTTCCAGCTCGTTGCGGGCTTCACGCCGCTGGAAGCCGGGATGCTGGTTTCGGCGGCGGCGCTCGGATCATTGCCGACTGCGCTGCTCGGTGGTGCATTCCTGCATCGTATTGGCCTACGTATCCTTATAGCTGGCGGGCTTGCGGCGGGATCGCTGGCGGTCCTGCTTGCGACATGGGGCATCACTCATGGCCTTGGCTGGCTGATCGCCGGTCTGGCGCTGACCGGTGCCGGCGTAGGTGCAACAATGTCGGTGGCATCAACGGCTATTGTGGGCAATGTGCCTGTGCATCGCGCCGGCATGGCGTCGTCGGTCGAGGAAGTGTCCTACGAGTTTGGCAGTCTGTTCGCTGTCACAATTCTCGGAAGTCTTTTGGCCTACCTCTATACGGTCAACGTCGTGTTCCCCGCCGGAACCTCGGAAGCGGCCCGCGACAGCATGGCGTCGGCGCTGGTCTTTGCCAACGAGGCGGGGGCCGATGGTGTTGTCGTGCGTCAAGCGGCAGGAATCGCATTCGACCACGCCTATACGGTCGTCATGTACGTGGCGGCGGGTGTTCTGGCCGTGGGTGCCCTGATCACCGGCATCCTGTTGCGGCGCTACGGTCCCGGCTCGCAATCGTCAGCCTATCCCACACAACACTAAGGAAGCCGACATGGCGAGAGCCAGCAAGCGCCTCGAAGTGCTTGAAGCCATTGTGAGCATCATCGAGCGTGACGGCCTCACCGCCGTCACCCTCGACGCCGTAGCGCTCGAAACCGGCATGACACGCGCCGGCCTTCTGTATCATTTCCCGTCGCGCGAAGCCCTGATCCTCGCCACCCATGAGCATCTGACTCGCTCATGGGAACAGGAGCTGGAAGCGAGCGCCGGCAACACCTCGGACAGGGCGACAGACGCCGAACGACACGCCGCCTACATCAACACCTGCGCAAGAGCTGCCCGGCGGGTCGAACTACTGCTCATGCTGGAAAGCTCCGACAATCGGCAGCTTGGCGATCTGTGGCAACAGGTCATCGACCGCTGGGCACCTCCTGCGCCGATTGGAAACGACGCTGCCGAGTTGGACAGGTTCATTTCGCGCCTTGCCGCCGATGGGCTGTGGATTCACGAGGCGCTGTCGTCGCGCCCGCTCCCCGAGCAACTGCGCAAGCGTATCGCGGCGCGCCTCGTCGCGATGGCCGCCGGACCTGTTGAGGCGGAAGAAAACCTCCCGAAATAACTGGTGTCCCCCCACAACCCTACTGCGCCGGTGCTGCCGGCGCTTTCACGGTGATGGTGCATTGCTGATCTGAACCGGCCGTGCGCGCGGCCTCGGCGCATTGCCCGATCGCCTCGGCATTGTCGCGCACGAGCTGCGAGGAATCGGCCACGCCGCGCCAGCTTCGGGGATCGGCCACCCGCATCATGGTGACGCCGGCGTTCCATCGGTCCTGACCTATGACGGTCGCCGCAACATGGGTGTCGGCCGAGAAGGGCAGGAAACGCGGCAACAGCAAAATCAGGAATATGCCGACGAACAGCCCGACAAGGCCGGCCATCCATATGCGGAAATCCTGACTTTTCCGGTCGTAGGCGCTTTTCGTATGAGCGGCGAGGTTCCGGCCGGCGCGCTCGAGGTCGGACGCCTGCCGCTCGAGCTGCTGCGCGGCGGTGCGTATCAGGGCCTCGCCGCTGCGCTCGAGGAGCGCCGCATAGTGTGTCGCACCCTGCCGGAGAATAGGCGATTGCTCTACGCCGTGCAGCCGCTCCGCAACATTGTCGAGCGCCTGCACGAGCTGGGCGAGCTGGGGCTTGTAGTCCTGCGCCGGCTCGATCTTTTCGAGCTGGTCGAAAGCCGCTTCCAGCCCGCGCCGCATCACGGTCATTTCCGCGCCGATCTGCGCGCCCTGCGTCTCGATCGTGCGCCGGAGCGCGTCGAACGCGGCGGCCGGGTCGCCGGCGTCCTCGTCCAGTGCTTCCGGCTCGATTCCTTCCCTGTCGTCGTCCAGCTCCGCCATATTCTCCGTGCCTACCTTCCCAAACCGATGCCCCGGCTAAGTTGCCGGCTGCGTGACATTTCCTCTTGCAGCTCGTGGGCGATGCTCTGCCCCCGGCGCTGCTGCTGCCCGATTCCGAGTTCCTGACGGCGATTGCGCAGGATGGAATCTACCTGCGGGTCACGCTCAAGGCTCTTGGTCATGCCGTTCATC
>NZ_JAVTIX010000016.1:0-17843 GCF_031843705.1 Rhizobium sp. WCS2018Hpa-16 | reverse complement strand
AGCTGCGCTTCGCTATTCGCGAAGGCGGCCGTACCGTCGGCGCTGGCATCGTTGCTTCGATCGTCGAGTAATCTTTTCGGTTACGAAATTCATGAAGCCCCGCTGGCAGCAGCGGGGCTTTTTGTTTGTCGCGCAGCGGCTGATCCGAGGATCTGAACGGATTGTTGGTCGAAGAGTTAGAGTTGATGTGATGGCCGTGACGTGGGCCTGTACGGCACCACGTGCGTTTGCCTAACGAAACTGGAGGATTTCCATGGCTAAGCGTATTCTATTCACCGGTGGGTCTGGCAAGGCTGGCAAGCATGTTGTGCCTTGGCTAATTGCGAAGGGGTATGAGGTTCATAATATCGACCTTACGCCGCTTGATTGCCCCGGCGTGACGAACCTGACAGTTGATGTCACCGATAGTGGACAAGTGTTCAACGCGCTATCGATGCACCGTGATTTTCCCGATCTTGAGACGGGGCAGGGCGTGAAGCCTTATGACGCGGTGATACATTTTGCTGCGATTCCCCGCATTCTCATCAAGCCGGATAACGAGACCTTCCGCGTCAACACCATGGGCACTTATAACGTCATCGAGGCGGCGGTGAAGCTCGGGATCAAGAAGATTGTCGTCGCATCGAGCGAGACGACCTACGGCATTTGCTTCGCCGAAGGGCATCGCGACTTTCACCAGTTCCCACTGGAAGAGGACTATGATGTCGATCCGATGGACAGCTACGGTTTGTCCAAGGTGGTCAACGAGAAAACGGCGCGGGCATTTGCGGAACGTTACGGCGTCGACATCTATGCGCTGCGAATCGGTAATGTCATCGAACCGCATGAATATGATAAGTTTCCCGGTTTCTTCGCAGATCTGGAGACTCGCAAGCGCAATGCCTGGAATTATATCGATGCGCGGGACCTTGGGCAGATATGTCATCTGTGCGTGGAAAAGGATGGCCTTGGATATCAGGTCTTCAACGCCGCCAATGATACGGCAACGGCCAATGTGCCGACGAAGGAACTTGCCGAGCGCTTTTTCCCCAACGTTCCATGGACTCGCGAGATCGGGGAGTATGAAAGCCTGTATTCCAACCGCAAAATCCGGGATGTCCTGGGGTTCAAGGAAGAGCACAACTGGCGGCAATACGTCGAACTTTGATTGAAATAGTAAACTGATGGGTGGCAAAGGGGAAAAAATGAAAAACACCCTTGCCATTCGTTTCGTGGCGTTTTAAAGGAGCGCCATAGCAATTGCCGAAGCGGCTTTCGTTTCTGCAAATGCTGTTGAAGGGGTATAGCTCAGTTGGTAGAGCGGCGGTCTCCAAAACCGCAGGTCGTAAGTTCGAGCCTTACTGCCCCTGCCATTCCTCATCCGCAAGCGCTGTATATCGCTGCATGGCAGGTGAGGTGCCGGTTTACCGGCGAAATTCGCCAAATGTCTTTTTTCTCTTGTTAAAGAGAGAATCGGCGTTTATGTAAGACAAAACAGACACGCGGTGCGTGGGGCCGTTTATTTCGGCTTTACGTGCCGTAATTGCGTGGGCAGTCAATGGCATCCAAAACCAATCCGTTTACGTTTCTGCAGCAGGTTCGCGCCGAAGCGTCGAAGATCACTTGGCCGTCGCGCCGCGAAACGATGATTTCCACGGCTATGGTGCTGGTTATGGTCATCTTCGCGGCACTGTTCTTCTTTGCGGCTGACCAGCTCATCGGCTGGTTGCTCAGTCTCGTACTGAGCGTCGGCCGGTAACGAATTGAGCGGAGAGTAGAGATGGCAGCGCGTTGGTATATCGTTCAGGCATATTCGAACTTCGAAAAGAAGGTCGCTGAGTCGATTGAAGAAAAGGTTCGTCAGAAGGGTCTCGATCATCTGTTCGAGCGTATTCTGGTTCCGACCGAGAAGGTCGTTGAGGTTCGTCGCGGCCGCAAGGTCGATAGCGAGCGTAAGTTTTTTCCGGGTTACGTGCTGGTTCGCGCCAACCTGACGGATGAGGCCTATCACCTCATCAAGAATACACCCAAGGTTACGGGTTTTCTGGGCTCTGATAACAAGCCTGTTCCGATCCCTGATTCTGAGGCTGAGCGTATTCTCGGTCAGGTTCAGGAGGGTGTCGAGCGTCCGAAGTCTTCGGTTTCGTTCGAGATCGGCGAACAGGTTCGCGTCTCCGACGGTCCATTCGCATCGTTCAACGGTGTTGTTCAGGATGTCGATGAAGAGCGGTCGCGCCTCAAGGTTGAAGTTTCCATCTTCGGTCGCGCGACACCAGTCGAGCTGGAATATGCGCAGGTCGAAAAGGTCTGACAAGAATTCGAAGGGTGTATCGCCCTTCAGTCAATACATCAGGGATGGCTTGCAAGCGATTGTTTCTGTTTCTGATGTGGTGCGGCAAGTCCGCATAACGCGTGGAAGATCATCTGGCTCGTAGCCGGGGCAGGGATCGCACCACGCAACCGCAGCCGCCGGATTTTCCGGCATCAGAGCCGGGCAACCGGTTCATATTGAAAGGCAGAGAGATATGGCTAAGAAAGTTGCAGGCCAGCTCAAGCTTCAGGTCAAGGCAGGATCGGCTAATCCGTCCCCGCCAATCGGCCCGGCGCTTGGTCAGCGTGGCGTTAACATTATGGAATTCTGCAAGGCGTTCAACGCTGCTACGCAGGAAATGGAAAAGGGTATGCCGATTCCGGTCGTCATCACCTATTACCAGGACAAGTCCTTCACCTTCGTCATGAAGCAGCCGCCAATGACCTATTGGCTTAAGAAGGAAGCAAAGATCACATCCGGTTCCAAGACGCCTGGTAAGGGCGCCAAGGTCGGCTCCATCACCAAGGCTCAGGTCAAGACGATCGCAGAAGCCAAGATGAAGGATCTGAACGCAGCCGATATCGAAGGCGCAATGGCAATGGTTGAGGGTTCTGCCCGCGCCATGGGCCTGGAAGTGGTAGGTTGATCATGGCAAAGCTTGCAAAGCGCGTACAGAAGATCCGCGAAGGCGTTGATCCAAAGACACTTTACGTTCTGACCGACGCCATCTCGATGGTTAAGGAACGGGCGATTGCCAAGTTCGACGAAACTGTTGAAGTTTCCATGAACCTCGGCGTTGATCCACGTCACGCAGACCAGATGGTTCGCGGCGTTGTCAACCTTCCAAACGGTACGGGCCGTGACGTTCGCGTTGCCGTGTTCGCACGTGGTGCCAAGGCTGATGAAGCCAGGGCTGCTGGTGCAGACATCGTCGGTGCGGAAGACCTGCTCGAAATCGTTCAGGGCGGCAAGATCGACTTTGACCGCGTTATCGCGACACCTGACATGATGCCGCTCGTCGGTCGTCTTGGTAAGGTTCTCGGCCCACGCGGCATGATGCCAAACCCTAAGGTTGGCACGGTTACGATGGACGTTGCTGGAGCTGTTAAGGCTTCCAAGGGCGGCGCCGTTGAATTCCGCGTCGAAAAGGCCGGTATTGTTCATGCTGGTATTGGCAAGGCTTCCTTCGACGCCAAGGCGCTCGAAGAAAACATCAAGGCTTTCGCTGACGCCGTCATCAAGGCAAAGCCAGCTGGCGCCAAGGGCAACTACGTAAAGCGCGTAGCGATTTCCTCGACCATGGGTCCAGGCGTTCGCATCGAGCCTTCGTCGGTTACGGCCTAATATATTCGCCGCGTCTTTACGGAGGCGCGGCATTCAAGATTTCCGGCTCGCAAGGGTCGGGAATTTCCAGGGCAACCTGGAACTCCTGTCCGAGATTGCAGGTGGTTCATATTCCCCAGGGAATTGGCCTTAATCACCTAGCCTGCATGAGACGGGTAAGGCCCGGATTTTCGCATCGAAGAGATGCTTAATAATCCGGTTCGAACCTGATGTGCCTGTGCCTGAAGCCGTTTGCGGCGACAGAGCGGGGGACAGGATCCTCAAGCGTCGCTTGAGATTTTGGTAACAAAGTCTCTTGAGGCAAAGGCAAACCCGATGAGTTCACAGTTCAATGTGTTCTCATCTACTGGAGACAGACAGTGGAAAGAGCGGAAAAACGCGAATTCGTCACGGAGCTGAATGAAGTCTTCAAGGCTTCTGGTTCAGTTGTCGTGGCCCACTATGCTGGTGTCACAGTTGCGCAGATGAACGATTTTCGTTCAAAAATGCGTGCTGCTGGCGGCACCGTCAAGGTCGCGAAGAACCGCCTGGCCAAGATCGCTCTTCAGGGTACGGAGTCGGAAGGGATCATCGATCTCTTCAAGGGACAGACGCTGATTGCATACAGCACTGACCCTATGATTGCTCCGAAAGTCGTCATGGACTTCGCCAAGACTAACGACAAGGTCGTTGTTCTGGGCGGCGCCATGGGCGCAACCACGCTCTCCGCAGAAGCAGTCAAGTCGCTTGCGACCCTGCCTTCGTTGGACGAGCTGCGTGCGAAACTGCTGGGCCTCTTTGCGGCTCCTGCAACGCGCATCGCAACGGTTGTCGCAGCACCAGCAAGCCAGCTTGCTCGCGTGTTCTCGGCTTACTCAAAGAAGGACGAAGCCGCTTAAGGCGGTTTTTCGCTGTAATTATTCAAACCGGTTCGAACCGAATTAAAGGAACTATAACATGGCTGATCTCGCAAAGATCGTTGACGACCTCTCCGCTCTGACAGTTCTGGAAGCTGCTGAGCTTTCCAAGATGCTCGAAGAAAAGTGGGGCGTTTCTGCTGCTGCTCCTGTAGCAGTTGCTGCTGCTGCTGGTCCTGCTGCTGCCGCTGAAGAAGAAAAGACAGAATTCGACGTAATTCTGGTTGATGCTGGTGCAAACAAGATCAACGTCATCAAGGAAGTCCGCGCAATCACAGGTCTCGGCCTGAAGGAAGCTAAGGACCTGGTTGAAGGCGCTCCTAAGGCTGTTAAGGAAGCTGTTTCCAAGGCTGAAGCTGCTGACCTCAAGAAGAAGCTTGAAGACGCTGGCGCCAAGGTTGACGTTAAGTAATCTTGAAATGTTCGGGAGGCGGCGTTCGCGCCGTCTCCTGTTTGCATTTCTACCGAACTTTTTACCCAAAAGCCGCGTGAAAATGGCTTTTGGGTAATGGGTTCTTCAAAAGAATGGTTTCGAACCGCGCGCTACAGGCACTCCGGCCTTACCGTTCGGGACGTGAAACGAGATTGAAGACACTCATTGGATTGACGGGATCGACTGGCCAGCGGTTCCCGTCCGTTGCAGGCCCGGATGCAATTTTAAAGGAGCGACGATGGCTCAGACCCTTTCGTTTAACGGTCGCAGGCGCGTACGCAAGTTTTTCGGCAAAATTCCAGAAGTAGCGGAAATGCCGAACCTCATTGAGGTTCAGAAGGCTTCGTATGACCAGTTTCTCATGGTTGACGAGCCCGAGGGCGGTCGTCCCGACGAGGGATTGAATGCTGTATTCAGGTCCGTATTCCCGATCACCGACTTTTCCGGTGCTTCGATGCTCGAATTCGTATCCTATGAATTCGAACAGCCGAAGTTCGACGTGGAAGAGTGCCGTCAGCGCGATCTGACCTACGCAGCGCCGCTCAAGGTGACGCTGCGTCTGATCGTGTTCGATATTGACGAGGATACAGGCGCGAAGTCCATCAAGGACATCAAGGAACAGTCTGTTTACATGGGCGATATGCCGCTCATGACCAATAACGGTACGTTCATCGTGAACGGCACAGAGCGCGTCATCGTTTCGCAGATGCACCGTTCGCCAGGCGTTTTCTTCGACCATGACAAGGGCAAGAGCCACTCGTCCGGCAAACTTCTGTTTGCTGCGCGCGTCATCCCTTACCGTGGTTCGTGGCTCGATATCGAATTCGACGCCAAGGACGTTGTCTACGCACGTATCGACCGTCGCCGTAAGCTGCCTGCTACATCGCTCCTCATGGCGCTTGGCATGGACGGCGAAGAAATTCTGTCGACCTTCTACACCAAGGCAAACTACGAGCGTGACGGCGATGGCTGGCGTTACCCATATCAGCCAGACGTGCTGAAGGGTGCCAAGGCGATCACCGAGCTGGTCGATGCCGACACGGGTGAAGTTGTTGTCGAGGCCGGCAAGAAGCTGACACCGCGTTTGATCCGTCAGCTGTCGGACAAGGGCCTGAAGTCGCTGAAGGCGACCGATGAAGAGCTTTATGGCAACTACCTCGCCGAAGACATGGTCAACTACGAGACGGGTGAAATCTATCTCGAAGCTGGCGATGAAATCGACGAGAAAACGCTGAAGCTCATTCTCGAGACAGGTTTCGACACGATTCCGATCCTCAACATCGACCACGTCAATGTTGGCGCCTACATCCGCAATACGCTCGCAGCAGACAAGAACGAGAACCGTCAGGAAGCTCTGTTCGACATCTACCGCGTTATGCGTCCGGGTGAGCCGCCTACCATGGATTCGGCCGAAGCCATGTTCAAGTCGCTGTTTTTCGACAGCGAACGTTACGATCTCTCGGCTGTTGGCCGCGTGAAGATGAACATGCGTCTGGATCTCGATGCAGAAGACACCGTGCGCACGCTGCGCAAGGAAGACATTCTGGCAGTCGTCCGGATGTTGGTCGAACTGCGCGACGGCAAGGGCGAAATCGACGACATCGACAACCTCGGTAACCGCCGCGTTCGCTCCGTTGGTGAGTTGATGGAGAACCAGTACCGTCTGGGTCTGCTGCGCATGGAACGTGCGATCAAGGAACGTATGTCCTCGATCGAAATCGACACCGTGATGCCGCAGGATCTGATCAACGCCAAGCCAGCAGCAGCTGCTGTTCGCGAATTCTTCGGCTCCTCGCAGCTGTCGCAGTTCATGGACCAGGTGAACCCGCTTTCGGAAATCACCCACAAGCGCCGTCTTTCGGCTCTTGGACCTGGTGGTCTGACCCGCGAGCGTGCAGGCTTTGAAGTCCGCGACGTTCACCCCACCCACTACGGCCGTATTTGCCCGATTGAAACGCCTGAAGGCCCGAACATCGGTCTGATCAACTCGCTTGCAACCTTTGCCCGCGTCAACAAGTACGGCTTCATCGAAAGCCCGTACCGCAAGATCATCGACGGCAAGGTGACCAAGGAAGTTATTTACCTCTCCGCTATGGAAGAGGCGAAATACTATGTTGCACAGGCCAATGCTGGCTTGGATAGCGAAGGCGCGTTCACGGAAGAGTTCGTTGTTTGCCGTCACTCCGGCGAAGTTATGCTTGCTCCACGTGACAACATCAACCTGATGGACGTTTCGCCAAAGCAGCTGGTTTCGGTTGCTGCGGCTCTCATCCCGTTCCTGGAAAACGACGACGCCAACCGCGCTCTCATGGGCTCGAACATGCAGCGTCAGGCCGTTCCACTTCTGCGTGCCGAGGCTCCGTTCGTCGGAACCGGCATGGAGCCGATCGTTGCGCGTGACTCCGGTGCTGCTATTGCCGCACGTCGTGGTGGCGTGGTCGATCAGGTGGATGCGACCCGTATCGTTATTCGTGCGACGGAAGATCTTGATGCCGGTAAGTCCGGTGTTGATATCTATCGTCTCCAGAAGTTCCAGCGTTCCAACCAGAACACCTGCGTCAACCAGCGTCCGCTGGTCGCTGTTGGCGATATTCTGAACAAGGGCGATATCATCGCGGACGGTCCTTCGACCGATCTCGGCGACCTGGCACTTGGCCGCAACGCGCTCGTCGCGTTCATGCCGTGGAATGGTTACAACTACGAAGACTCCATCCTGATGTCTGAACGCATCGTCTCTGACGACGTGTTCACGTCCATTCACATCGAAGAATTCGAAGTGATGGCCCGCGACACCAAGCTTGGTCCTGAAGAAATCACGCGTGATATTCCGAACGTTTCGGAAGAAGCGCTGAAGAACCTCGACGAAGCCGGCATCGTGTACATCGGCGCTGAAGTTCAGCCTGGCGATATTCTCGTTGGCAAGATCACGCCAAAGGGTGAAAGCCCGATGACGCCGGAAGAAAAGCTTCTGCGCGCCATCTTCGGTGAAAAGGCTTCCGACGTTCGCGACACCTCCATGCGCATGCCTCCTGGCACGTTTGGTACTGTCGTCGAAGTTCGCGTGTTCAACCGTCACGGCGTCGAAAAAGACGAGCGTGCGATGGCCATCGAGCGCGAAGAAATCGAACGTCTTGCCAAGGACCGCGATGACGAACAGGCTATCCTGGATCGTAACGTCTACGGCCGTCTGATCGAGATGCTGCGCGGACAGGTATCCATTGCCGGTCCAAAGGGCTTCAAGAAGGGCGTCGAGCTTTCGAACGCGGTCGTATCCGAATATCCCCGCTCGCAGTGGTGGATGTTCGCTGTTGAAGACGAAAAGGCTCAGTCCGAGCTGGAAGCGCTTCGCGGTCAGTACGACGAATCCAAGTCGCGCCTTGAACAGCGCTTCATGGACAAGGTCGAGAAGGTTCAGCGCGGCGATGAAATGCCTCCGGGCGTCATGAAAATGGTCAAGGTCTTCGTTGCTGTGAAGCGCAAGATCCAGCCAGGCGACAAGATGGCTGGCCGTCACGGTAACAAGGGCGTTGTCTCTCGTATCGTGCCTGTTGAAGATATGCCGTTCCTGGAAGATGGCACGCATGTCGACATCTGCTTGAACCCGCTGGGCGTGCCTTCGCGCATGAACGTCGGTCAGATTCTCGAAACGCACCTCGCGTGGGCTTGCGCCGGTATGGGCAAGAAGATCGGGGCGATGCTGGACGAGTATCACAAGTCGCTTGATATCACTGAACTGAAGCGCGAGCTGACGGAAGTGTATGCCAGTGAGGCCAAGGACGAAGTCGCACACTTCGACGACGAGTCCCTGTTGCGTCTCGCCGAGCAGTCAAGAAAGGGCGTTTCGATTGCAACGCCGGTCTTCGACGGCGCGCATGAGCCTGACGTTGCTGAAATGCTGACGAGAGCCGGTCTTCACGACTCGGGTCAGTCTGTTCTGTACGATGGTCGTACCGGTGAAACCTTCGACCGTAAGGTGACTGTCGGTTACATGTACATGATCAAGCTGAACCACCTTGTTGACGACAAGATCCACGCTCGCTCGATCGGTCCTTACTCGCTCGTTACCCAGCAGCCGCTGGGCGGCAAGGCGCAGTTCGGCGGTCAGCGCTTCGGAGAAATGGAAGTCTGGGCTCTGGAAGCTTACGGCGCGGCCTACACGCTGCAGGAAATGCTCACCGTCAAGTCTGACGACGTGGCGGGCCGCACGAAGGTTTACGAAGCTATCGTCCGTGGTGACGATACATTCGAAGCCGGTATTCCTGAAAGCTTCAACGTGCTCGTCAAGGAAATGCGCTCGCTGGGTCTCAGCGTCGAACTCGAAAATTCGAAGCTCGACGAAGCCAATGCAGCGAACCAACTGCCTGACGCGGCGGAATAAAAATAAAAGGGCAGGCACCTTACAGGGTGCCTGCCTGTTTCGCCCGATGGTTACGGCCTGACGGTAGAAACTTCCGCCGCAATTTGCGGTTAATCGTGTTTTAGGCATTGGCCGGTGATGCGGACTCACCGTGCCAGATGCAAGCAAGGGGCCAAACCCCTAAGGAGACAGGCATGAACCAAGAGGTCATGAACCTTTTCAACCCGTCGGTACCGGCGCAGCACTTCGATTCCATTCGGATTTCGATTGCCAGCCCGGAAAAGATTCTTTCGTGGTCCTATGGCGAGATCAAGAAGCCAGAAACCATCAACTATCGTACGTTCAAGCCTGAACGCGATGGTCTGTTCTGCGCGCGTATTTTCGGACCGATCAAGGACTATGAGTGCTTGTGCGGCAAGTACAAGCGTATGAAGTACAAGGGCATCATCTGCGAAAAGTGCGGCGTTGAAGTTACGCTGTCGCGCGTTCGCCGTGAGCGCATGGGCCATATCGAGCTTGCAGCACCTGTTGCGCACATCTGGTTCCTGAAGTCTCTTCCTTCGCGTATCTCGACATTGCTCGACATGACGCTGAAAGATGTTGAGCGCGTTCTGTATTTTGAAAACTACATCGTGACCGAGCCTGGCCTCACTTCGATGAAGCAGAACCAGCTTCTCAACGAAGAAGAGTACATGATCGCCGTTGACGAGTTCGGCGAAGACCAGTTCACAGCCATGATCGGCGCTGAAGCCATCTATGAGATGCTGGCTTCGATGAACCTCGAGAAGATCGCGGGCGACCTTCGCACTGAGCTGGCCGAAACCACGTCTGAGCTCAAGCAGAAGAAATACATGAAGCGTCTCAAGATCGTTGAGAACTTCATGGAATCCGGCAATCGTCCCGAGTGGATGATCATGAAGGTTGTTCCAGTCATTCCACCGGACCTGCGTCCGCTGGTTCCGCTGGATGGTGGCCGTTTCGCCACGTCTGACCTGAACGATCTTTATCGCCGCGTGATCAACCGTAACAACCGCTTGAAGCGCCTGATCGAGCTTCGTGCGCCTGGCATCATCATCCGCAACGAAAAGCGTATGTTGCAGGAGTCCGTCGATGCGCTGTTTGATAACGGCCGTCGCGGTCGCGTCATCACGGGTGCAAACAAGCGTCCGCTGAAGTCGCTGTCCGATATGCTCAAGGGCAAGCAGGGCCGCTTCCGTCAGAACCTTCTCGGCAAGCGCGTCGACTATTCCGGTCGTTCGGTTATCGTGACCGGTCCTGAGCTGAAACTGCACCAGTGCGGTCTTCCAAAGAAGATGGCTCTCGAGCTGTTCAAGCCGTTCATCTATGCTCGCCTTGATGCGAAGGGTTACTCCTCCACCGTCAAGCAGGCCAAGAAGCTGGTCGAAAAAGAAAAGCCGGAAGTTTGGGATATCCTCGACGAGGTCATCCGCGAGCACCCGGTTCTGTTGAACCGCGCACCGACGCTGCACCGTCTGGGCATCCAGGCCTTCGAACCCATGCTGGTTGAAGGCAAGGCTATCCAGCTGCACCCACTCGTCTGCACGGCCTTCAACGCCGACTTCGACGGTGACCAGATGGCTGTTCACGTTCCGCTGTCGCTTGAAGCGCAGCTGGAAGCACGCGTGCTGATGATGTCCACGAACAACATTCTGCACCCTGCAAACGGTCAGCCGATCATTGTTCCTTCTCAGGACATGGTTCTCGGTCTTTACTACCTCTCGATCATGAACCAGAACGAGCCAGGCGAAGGCATGGCCTTCTCTGATCTGGGCGAGTTGCACCACGCTTTGGAAAACAAGGTCGTGACGCTGCATGCCAAGATCCGTGGCCGCTTCAAGACTGTGGATGCCGAAGGCAAGCCTGTTTCGAAGATTCACGAAACAACACCTGGCCGCATGCTCATTGGCGAACTTCTGCCAAAGAACGTCAATGTGCCTTTCGAAACCTGCAACCAGGAAATGACCAAGAAGAACATCTCCAAGATGATCGACACGGTCTACCGTCACTGCGGCCAGAAAGACACGGTCATCTTCTGCGACCGCATCATGCAGCTTGGCTTTACCCATGCCTGCCGCGCCGGCATTTCGTTCGGCAAGGACGACATGATCATTCCTGAAACCAAGGTGAAGATCGTTGGTGACACGGAAACTTTGGTCAAGGAATACGAACAGCAGTACAATGACGGCCTGATCACTCAGGGCGAAAAGTACAACAAGGTCGTTGACGCCTGGGGCAAGGCAACTGAAAAGGTCGCTGAAGACATGATGGCCCGTATTAAGGCTGTCGAGTTCGATCCAGAGACCGGTCGTCAGAAGCCGATGAACGCCATTTACATGATGTCCCACTCCGGTGCGCGTGGTTCTCCGAACCAGATGCGTCAGCTGGGTGGTATGCGCGGCCTCATGGCCAAGCCATCGGGCGAAATCATCGAAACGCCGATCATTTCCAACTTTAAGGAAGGTCTGACCGTTAACGAGTACTTCAACTCGACGCACGGTGCCCGTAAGGGTCTTGCGGACACGGCCTTGAAGACGGCGAACTCCGGTTACCTCACACGTCGTCTCGTTGACGTGGCGCAGGACTGCATCGTCAACTCCACGGATTGCGGCACCGACAAGGGCCTCACCATGACTGCCATCGTTGATGCCGGTCAGGTCGTTGCTTCGCTCGGCGCACGTATCCTTGGTCGTACGGCTCTCGATGATATCGACAATCCGGTCACGGGCGAAAACATCGTCAAGGCTGGCAAGTTGATGGACGAAGCCGATATCGCGACGATTGAAGCGTCTGGCATCCAGTCCGTTCGTATCCGCTCTGCTCTGACCTGCGAAATTCAGGTTGGTGTTTGCGGCGTCTGCTACGGTCGTGACCTTGCGCGTGGTACGCCAGTTAACATGGGCGAGGCGGTTGGTGTTATTGCCGCTCAGTCTATCGGTGAACCAGGCACGCAGCTTACCATGCGTACGTTCCACCTTGGTGGTACGGCTAACGTGGTCGACCAATCGTTCCTGGAAGCGTCTTACGAAGGTACGATTCAGATCAAGAACCGCAACAGCTTGCGCAACTCTGACAACATTCTCATCGCGATGGGCCGTAACATGTCCGTCACCATTCTCGATGAGCGTGGCGTCGAGCGTTCCTCGCAGCGTGTAGCCTATGGCTCCAAGCTGTTTGTGGACGATGGCGACAAGGTGAAGCGCGGTCAGCGTCTGGCTGAGTGGGACCCATACACACGTCCAATGATGACGGAAGTGGAAGGTACTGTTCACTTCGAAGATCTGGTCGATGGCCTCTCCGTTCTGGAAGCAACCGACGAATCCACCGGTATCACCAAGCGTCAGGTTATTGACTGGCGTTCGACACCGCGCGGTTCGGATCTCAAGCCTGCGATCGTGATCAAGGACGCCTCCGGCAATGTTGCAAAGCTTGCACGTGGTAGCGAAGCCCGCTTCCACCTGTCGGTTGACGCGATCCTGTCGGTTGAGCCTGGCATGAAGGTCTTCCAGGGTGATGTGCTTGCACGTTCGCCACTGGAAAGCGCCAAGACGAAGGACATCACCGGTGGTCTGCCGCGTGTTGCCGAACTCTTTGAAGCGCGTCGTCCAAAGGATCACGCTATCATCGCCGAAATCGATGGTACGATCCGTCTGGGCCGCGACTACAAGAACAAGCGCCGCGTTCAGATCGAGCCTGCGGAAGATGGTGTCGAGCCAGTCGAATACCTGATCCCGAAGAGCAAGCCGTTCCACCTTCAGGAAGGCGACTACATCGAGAAGGGCGAATACATTCTCGACGGCAACCCCGCACCGCACGACATCCTGGCGATCAAGGGCGTGGAGGCTCTGGCTTCCTACCTCGTGAACGAAATTCAGGAAGTCTATCGCTTGCAGGGCGTTGTCATCAACGACAAGCACATCGAAGTGATCGTGCGTCAGATGCTGCAGAAGGTGGAAATCACCGATGCAGGTGACTCGCAGTACATCGTGGGCGACAGCGTTGATCGCATCGAGATGGAAGACAACAACGATCGTCTGATCGAAGAAGGCAAGAAGCCATCTTACGGCGACCCGGTTCTCCTGGGTATCACCAAGGCTTCGCTGCAGACACCTTCGTTCATCTCGGCTGCTTCGTTCCAGGAAACCACAAAGGTTCTCACGGAAGCTGCAATCGCCGGCAAGACCGATACGTTGCAGGGTCTGAAGGAAAACGTCATCGTTGGCCGTCTGATCCCAGCCGGTACCGGTGGCACCATGACCCAGATCCGGCGCATCGCGACGGGCCGCGACGAGCTCATCATCGAAGAGCGCAAGAAGAGCACAGGCTCGGCTTCCGCAAACCAGATGCTGCAAGACATGACAGACAAGGCTCCAGCTGCCGAATAACGGCAGCCAGGGCAGGGGCCTCGCAAGGGGCCCCGTCTGGTACAAACAGAAACGCCCGGAGTGATCCGGGCGTTTTTTATTGCAAGAGTGTTCAGTGGGTCTGTGTGAGGCGTCAGCGAGCCCGGAGGGCTCGAATGCCTCAGGCGAAGCGTATGATCGCGACTTCACCCTCAAGCGCACCCTGGTAGGCAGAGGCGTGTGGCTCTTCGTCAGGGACTTCCGTCAGCATGCCGATCTGGTCAAGATCAGCCTCAAGGAAGCCTTCCTCTGAGAGCGCGTTGAGAGCCTCGCGTACAGCGCTGTCATCGTCTGGTGCGCGCAGGATGATGTGAATGTCGATGCCTTCCTGGCCTTCACGCTCATAGGCCTTGCCGATGACGATAAAGACCATGGCATCGTCGCGTCCGTTGTCGTTATCTGGTTCCGTAATCATGACGCGATCCCTTTTCTGGCTGTGATGTGTGGAGATGGCAGACGAGCCCGGACAACAAGACCGGCCTTCAGCATCTTCAGGGAATCAATAGACGGATTTTGTGAAAAGCCAAAGGCCGGATTGGTAAAAGCGTGCACGGGGAGTGGGTTTATGTTAAAAGCGTTCCGAAAGGCTACGTCATAGGGTGTCACCAGGGCCTGCACAGGCACTAAATGCGGATTCACCCTTGACGAAACTGGGTTAAAACAGTAGTACGCCCGCCATCGGAGCCAATGTGAGGCATGGCCATCTGGAGCGACTCGCTCTGGAGTTCACCTCAAACAAGGGTCCAAAAACACGTACGAGACACGAATGTTGCACGCAAGACGTCTCAGGACGTCCTATGCTCTTGGTGGTCCCATCCGTGGAAACCGGATCGGGCCACAATTTGCGCATGACGATATGCGTGCGTCGTTGCCGGAGACGGTATAGCCGCCACCCGCGAGGGTGGCTAAAGTAGTTTTTACAAGGGATGGTTATATGCCTACCGTAAACCAGCTGATCCGCAAGCCACGCCAGGCACAGGTAAAGCGCAATAAGGTTCCTGCCCTGCAGGAAAACCCACAGAAGCGCGGCGTTTGCACACGCGTTTATACAACAACCCCTAAGAAGCCTAACTCGGCTCTTCGTAAGGTTGCCAAGATCCGCCTGACCAACGGCTTTGAAGTCATCGGCTACATTCCTGGCGAAGGTCACAACCTTCAGGAACACTCCGTTGTCATGATCCGTGGCGGCCGCGTAAAGGACTTGCCGGGCGTTCGTTACCACGTCATCCGTGGCGTTCTCGATACCCAGGGCGTCAAGAACCGCAAGCAGCGTCGTTCGAAGTACGGTGCCAAGCGTCCGAAGTAATTCGGTTTAACAAATTCCGGCGCTGCGCGAGGTTCTCCGCGTGGTAAAGCGTCATTCAAAGTTGAGAGACAAGTAGTATGTCCCGTCGCCATAGTGCAGAAAAGCGTGAGATCAACCCGGACCCGAAGTTCGGCGATCTGATCGTTACCAAATTCATGAATGCCATCATGCTTCACGGCAAGAAGTCGGTTGCAGAAAGCATCGTTTACGGCGCGTTCGACGTCGTTCAGGGCAAGGCAAAGGCAGAGCCACTCGGCATCTTCCATTCGGCCCTCGAAAACGTCGCGCCGCACGTTGAAGTGCGTTCGCGTCGCGTTGGTGGTGCAACCTACCAGGTTCCAGTCGATGTTCGCCCAGAGCGCCGTCAGGCACTCGCGATCCGTTGGCTGATCGCTGCTGCGCGCAAGCGCAACGAAACAACCATGGTTGATCGCCTGTCTGGCGAACTCATGGATGCTGCGAACAACCGTGGTTCCGCTGTCAAGAAGCGCGAAGACACGCACAAGATGGCAGACGCCAACCGCGCATTCTCGCATTACCGCTGGTAATCTAACCGATCCGAAAGGCAGTCCGTTATGGCTCGCGAATATAAAATCGAAGACTACCGCAATTTCGGTATCATGGCGCACATCGACGCCGGTAAGACGACGACGACCGAGCGTATTCTTTACTACACCGGTAAGTCGCACAAGATCGGCGAAGTTCATGATGGCGCAGCCACAATGGACTGGATGGAGCAGGAGCAGGAGCGTGGTATCACCATCACGTCTGCTGCTACCACGACCTTCTGGAAGGGTCGCGATGGCAAGATGCGCCGTTTCAACATCATCGACACCCCCGGCCACGTTGACTTCACGATTGAAGTCGAACGTTCGCTGCGTGTTCTCGATGGTGCTATTGCGCTTCTCGACGCCAACGCCGGTGTAGAGCCGCAGACAGAAACTGTCTGGCGTCAGGCTGAGAAGTACAACGTTCCGCGTATGATCTTCTGCAACAAGATGGACAAGACCGGTGCTGACTTCTACCGCTCGGTAGAAATGATCAAGACCCGTCTCGGCGCTATCGCAGTTGTCATGCAGCTCCCAATCGGTGCAGAAACCGAATTCAAGGGCGTGATCGACCTTATCGAGATGAATGCTCTTATCTGGCGCGACGAATCTCTCGGCGCTCAGTGGGACGTCGTTGAGATTCCGGAAGACATGAAGGAAAAGGCTGCTGAATATCGTGAAAAGATGATCGAACAGGTCGTCGATATCGATGAAGAAGCAATGGAAGCCTACCTGAACGGCGACTTGCCAGACAACGACAAGATCCGTGAGCTTGTTCGTCGTGGCACCATCGACGTGAAGTTCCACCCAATGTTCTGCGGTACTGCGTTCAAGAACAAGGGCGTTCAGCCACTTCTCGACGCCGTTTGCGATTACCTGCCTTCGCCGCTGGATATTCCTGCGATCAAGGGCATCGACTTCAAGACCGAAGCCGAAATCGAACGTCACCCAGACGACTCTGAGCCTCTGTCGATGCTCGCGTTCAAGATCATGAACGACCCATTCGTTGGTTCGCTCACCTTCGCACGTATCTACTCGGGCAAGCTCGAAAAGGGCACATCTGTTATCAACACGGTCAAGGACAAGCGCGAGCGCGTCGGCCGTATGCTTCAGATGCACTCCAACAGCCGTGAAGACATCGAAGAAGCCTTTGCTGGTGACATCGTTGCTCTGGCTGGTCTTAAGGAAACAACGACAGGCGATACGCTTTGCGATCCTCTGAAGCCTGTTATTCTTGAGCGTATGGAATTCCCTGAGCCTGTTATCCAGATCGCGATTGAACCAAAGACCAAGGGCGACCAGGAAAAGATGGGCCTCGCGCTCAACCGCCTGGCTGCTGAAGATCCATCGTTCCGCGTCAAGACGGATGAAGAGTCTGGTCAGACGATCATCGCCGGCATGGGCGAACTTCACCTCGACATTCTCGTTGACCGTATGCGTCGCGAGTTCAAGGTTGAAGCTACCGTTGGTGCTCCTCAGGTTGCTTACCGTGAAACGATCACGCGTCAGCACGAAGAAGACTACACGCACAAGAAGCAGTCCGGTGGTACTGGTCAGTTCGCGCGCGTCAAGATCATCTTTGAACCGAACCCAGAAGGCGAAGACTTCAAGTTCGAGTCCAAGATCGTTGGTGGTGCAGTTCCAAAGGAATACATCCCAGGCGTTCAGAAGGGTATCGAAAGCGTTCTGTCTTCCGGTCCTCTGGCTGGCTTCCCGATGCTCGGCGTTAAGGCAACTTTGATCGACGGCGCATACCACGACGTTGACTCCTCGGTTCTGGCATTCGAAATCGCATCGCGTGCCTGCTTCCGTGAAGCAGCGAAGAAGGCTGGTGCACAGCTTCTCGAGCCGATGATGAAGGTCGAAGTTGTGACTCCTGAAGATTACGTCGGTGACGTGATCGGCGATCTGAACTCGCGTCGCGGTCAGATCCAGGGGCAGGAAAGCCGTGGTATTGCCGTTGTTATCAACGCGCATGTTCCATTGGCCAACATGTTCAAGTACGTCGACAACTTGCGCTCCATGTCCCAGGGCCGCGCGCAGTATTCGATGACCTTCGATCACTATTCGCCGGTTCCAAGCAACGTTGCTCAGGAAATCCAGGCAAAGTATTCCGGTCAGAAGTGACCGGGGTACGCCCCTAACGAAATTTAGAGTTTATTCCCTTTATGGGACAGGAATGGAGAGCCACTAATGGCAAAGAGCAAGTTTGAGCGCAACAAGCCGCACGTCAACATTGGCACGATTG
>NZ_JAVTIX010000015.1:0-60465 GCF_031843705.1 Rhizobium sp. WCS2018Hpa-16 | reverse complement strand
ATAACCTGAAGGCCGCAGGTTCAAATCCTGCCCCCGCAACCAAAAATATTGGTAACCGCTTTCATTCAGAATATTTGCTCTTAAGCTCCTCACCATACTGGTCGAGGAGTTTTTTGCGTTTGGCATCCGTGTCGATCTCGCCAGACGCAATCCGCGCCATCAAATCGTTGCCTGCCGCGGCAAGGAACTGCTGCTCCATGAGATCGAGAACTTCCATGGATGCCATGATGGTGGCGATGTCGCCATGCACCTGTAGGCTCGCTGGCTGATGCCCCGGTGTCGTGCCGATCACCACGGTCTGGATCAGATCCCGCACGATCGGCATCAGACGCTGCTTGGCGTCTTCGTCGGCATTGTTACGGGCAAGGAATAGCAGCTTGCGGATGGCAACCTCGACATTATCAGGATTGAACTGATGCTTCACCGTCGCAATTTCGGCGCTCGGTAGCGGCAAGCTCCAAGGCGAGCTGCTCACGCGTGACTTCCAGTCCATCCAGTTGGTCGTCGAGGATCGCAAGGCGCGGTCGGCTTTCGGCATGCCGGTCCTGGATCTGTTGCATCAGACCTGCCTGTGTCGATTTGATTTTTGCAAGCTCTGTAGCAATCTGATCTTTGCGGGAGGGGACGCTCTTCAGTTTGGTCACCTCATGGGCGATGATCTTGTGCGCAATCCGGTCGAAGATATCGATTGAGTAGAATGCTACCGGAATGCAATTGAGGACGCGCTCTTCGAGTTCTTGGTGTGTGATGGTTTTGCTGTTGCTACAGCATTCGCCGCCAAGCTCGTCGATCGGTAGACGCTTCTTGCGGTTGGTGCAGCTATAGCGATCCTTTCCGCTGATTGCGTAGGGGCCGCCGCATTCGGCACATTGGAGCATCCGGCTGAGAAGATATTCCGGACGGTGCGTCGCGTTGAGACGGTTTGTCGAGTGCCGGTCGAACTCTTCCCGGCTTTCGGCCTGGCGTTGCTTCGCCCGTTCCCATAGCTCATCCGAAACAATGCCCAGCTCAGGTTTGTCCATGAACTCCCATTCGTCCCTGTCGGTCGCACGTGAGGTTCGCCGTTTTGTCGTCGGGTCCTTGCGGAACTTCTGTTTGTTCCAGAAGACTTTCCCGACATAGAGGGAGTTGTTTAGGATTCCGGTCCCGTCAGTGACACTGCCCCGGATGGTAGTGTCGCGCCAGTATTTGGTACGTGCGCCCGGGATCTGCAAGTCATTCAGCTTCTGTGCGATGGCTGCCGGTGAGACGCCATCGACATAGTCTTTGAAGATCCCCCGCACGATCTCGGCCTTGGCCGGGTCAATGTCGCGAAGGCCCCTGATGCGGTCACCATTGGCATCGCGCTGCTGGGAGAGCTTGTCGCCTTAGGACAAGCACGTCGCGCTTTGCTCTTGCGTACCGCCGTCTTCATACTTTCGCGTGTTCGGTAACGGATATTCTCGACCATCTCGTGGCTGAGTGCTGCGCGCATCGCCAGTTCCAGGTCAGTGACAGGGGTGCCGGCATGGACTGTCCATAGATCAACGTCGCGGTAGCGAAGCTCCTTCAGGATCTTGGCGCTGTGTTCCATGTCGCGGGAAAGGCGATCAACCGTGACGAATAGAACGACGTCGATGTGCTCGCGCTTTACATGCGCCATCAGGCGCTGGATGCCAGGACGGGAGCTGAAGTTTGTGCCGCTAATAGCTGCATCGGAAGGCGACGCCTAAAGCGCCAGACTGCATCTGGAAAGCCTGCGCCGTGTTCTCGATAGGCTGGACCCTGGTTATAGCGCCTGATCTTTTTGCGTCCCGGGAATGTAACCTCGGGACGAACCAACACGGCTTTTATTTACTTCAACAATACCCTCAGCCGCGGCGTGGCAAAGTCCAGAAACGTCCTGAGCTTCAGCGGCATAAGGCCGTCCGATAGATGGACGAGATGGACCGGCGATGCCTCTTGCTCGAAATCTTCCAGCAGCGGCACCAGCAAGCCGGCATCGACCGCGCGCTTTGCTTGATAGGCCATGACCCGCGTGATGCCGAGACCGGATGCCCCAGCATCGACCGCAGCTTCCGCCGTGTTGACGGAAAGGCGTGTCCGGATCGGCACCGCGATATCTCTTGCGCCGTCGTGGAATGTCCAGAACCGCGTCGAAAGCACGCCGTCGAACGCGATGCAATCGTGTTGCTTGAGTTCGTCAGGATGGGATGGATGGGAATGCCGCTTTAGATAGTCGGGATTGGCATAGACGGTGGTGCGGGTGGAGCCGAGGCGGATAGCCATCAGGCTGCTGTCCGAAAGGCGGCTGATGCGCAGCGCGACGTCGATATGTTCGTCGGCAAGGCTGATCGGCCGGTCGCTCATAATCAGGTTAATGTTGATGTCCGGAAAGGCTTTCAGAAAATCCGTGACGACCGGCAGGACATGCAGGCGACCAAAGACGATTGGTGCCGTCATTGTCAGGTCTCCCTTTGGTGCAACGTATTCTCCGGCGGCGCGGCGTTCGGCCTCCTCCACCCGTCCCAGAATTTCACGAGCCGCAACGACATAACTCTCTCCGGCCTCCGTGAGCAGGATCCTGCGGCTGGTGCGGGTGAACAGGCGAACGCCGAGAAAGCTCTCCAACTCGGAGATCTTGCGGCTGACGGTCGGTAGTGGCGAGTGCAATGCGCGCGACGCGGCGGAAAGGCTACCGTGTTCCACCACTGACAAGAGAACACCCAGGGCGTCGAGACGGTCCATCTTTGCCTTCCATAAAACGAGAGGGTGGTTACCTAAATAACCGTCTACTCTAAAAATATGGTTCCCGCTAGGTTTCTCACGTTACCGGATGAAGGTGTCCGGACCTCAAGGGAGAAAACCATGAAACTCTATCACTTCCCGCTTTCGGGCCATGCGCATCGCGCTCGTCTTTTTCTTTCTTTGCTGAACGTCAAAGCTGAGATCATCGACCTCGATCTGGCGAACGGCGAGCACAAGACGCCGGAATTCCTGAAGCTCAACTCGTTCGGCCAAGTGCCTGTGCTGGTAGATGGTGATGTCATCGTCAACGATTCCAATGCTATCCTGGCCTATGTTGCCACAAAGCTTGGCCGCAAGGACTGGATGCCCGACGATCTCGCCTCTGTCGCAAAGATACAGAAGTGGCTTTCCGTCGCTGCCGGAGAAATTTCATACGGCCCGTGCGCGGCCCGCCTGATCACGGTATTTCGAGCAGACTTCCGCGCCGAGGAAGTGATTGCCCGCGCTCACCGGGTTCTCGGCCTCATCAATGCCGAACTCGAAAATCACCGTTTCATCATCGGCAATACACCGACCGTCGCGGATGTCGCGCTCTACAGTTACATCGCTGGCGCGCCGGAGGGCAATGTCGATCTGGCGCCGTATCCAGAGGTTCGTCACTGGCTGGCGCGGATCGAAGCTTTGCCCGGTTTCGTCGCTCTTCCGAAAACGGCCATCGGCGTCGCAGCCTGACATCGCTTTGCGGCCCGGTGCTGGCCCGGCCGTCGTTCCCATAGGAGGTTCGAATGCCTGTTCGATGCTGCCGTTCATCGTCATCGGAACTGTCGATGGCGAGGGCACTCCATGGGCGACGATCCGCAGCGGACGGCCGGGCTTTCTGCAGGCGCCCGATGCCCAGACACTCCGTATTGATGCCTCCAGCGATCCCGATGATCCCGCCGAAGCCGGGATGAACGACGGCGACCCGATCGGTCTGGTCGGTGTCGATCTCATCACGCGTCGACGGAACAGGATGAACGGTACGGTCATTCGCAGCAGCAGCGACCGTTTTTCCGTCGCCGTCGGACAGAGCTTCGGCAACTGTCCGCGCTACATCCAGCATCGTCAGTTCAGCTTCGTGCGCGATCCAGCAACGCAACAGTCTTCCGAAGTGATTGTTTCAGATCGGCTCGACGCACATCAGTGTGGCCTTATCGAAGCCGCCGACACTTTCTTCGTGGCGTCCTATGTGGACCTAGAGGGTGAAGGACGGCAGGTGGATGTCTCCCATCGTGGCGGTCGGCGCGGTTTCGTTCGTGTCGATGCCGATGGTGGCCTGACTGTGCCGGATTTCAACGGCAATCTGTTCTTCAACACACTTGGCAATTTCGCCGTCAACCCGCGTGCCGGACTACTATTTGTCGATCATGAGACGGGTGACATGTTGCAGATCGCTGGCAGCGTCGAGATCATACTGAATTCGCCCGAGATCGCTGCCTTCGAGGGCGCCGAGCGTCTTTGGCGCGTCATGCCGGAAAAGGTGGTGCTGCGCAAAGATGCACTGCCGCTGCGCTGGAGCTTTCTCCAAGATGGCATGTCGCCAAGCGGCTTGATGACGGGAGACTGGCGCGAGGCCGCAAGCCGGTTGAAGGTCGCAGCCCTGGCAAAAACCTGGAGGCGCTTTCGCGTTGAGCGAACCATCGAGGAAAGCTCGACGATCCGTTCGCTGCACCTTGCGCCGGCCGATGACGAGGCTGTCATCCCGCATCTGGCAGGCCAGCATCTTCCGATCAGCATCACGGATGGGACGGAAACAATCCGCCGCAGCTATACAATATCCAGTGCTCCTTCGGACGGCTTCTACAGGCTGAGTGTAAAGCGCGAAGGCCGGGCATCCACACTCCTGCATAAAATGCGGGAAGGCGACGAGATCGAAGCGCTATCCCCAGCCGGAGCGTTCACCATCGATGCGATGGGACGCACACGTCCGGCGGTGCTCCTTGCAGCTGGCATCGGCATTACGCCCTTGCTGTCGATGCTGCGTCATGTCGTCCATACAGGTGACAGAACGCGTTATCGCCGTCAGGTATGGTTGTTCAGGTCGTCGCGAACCTCTGCCGAAAGAGCATTCGACCGCGAAATCGGCGAATTGGTTGCGCGCAGCGAAGGAACCGTTCGGGACATCAAGGTGCTCGGTGCGCCCGATGTCGAGAGCGACGGCCTTTTTGATGCAGTCGGCCGCATCGACATGACGCTGTTGAAGGCACACTTGCCGTTCGGCGACTATGACTTCTACATCTGCGGACCGTCGTCCTTCATGCAGTCGATGTATGACGGGCTCCGCGGGCTGAACAACGCAGACGGTCGCATCCATGCGGAGGCGTTCGGCCCCTCCGGCCTGAAGCGCGACTACGCCGTTGACGTATCGGCGAAGCCGCGCAAGCCTGCCGCTTCGGTTCCGACGCCAGTCGTCTTCACGCAATCGTCAAAACAGGCGCAGTGGAGGCCGGACAGCGGCTCCTTGCTGGAACTTGCAGAGCAAAGTAGCCTCAACCCACCTTATGGCTGCCGAGCTGGCAATTGCGGGGATTGCCGGACGAAGATCGTCAAGGGTGACGTCAGTTATCTCTCCGAGCCTGGTTATGCGGTCGCAGATGGCGAGGCGCTGATTTGCTGTTCGGTTCCTGCACAAGGGGAGGAGGGTTTGCAACTCGAATTGTGAGTGCTGCGAAAATCAATGTCAGACAACTTTATGGCCCTCTCACCTCGTGCAACGTCAAAGACATTTCATCGCAGCGCTAAGCGCTTTCGCTTGTCACTCGATTTGAGCCTTGCTCATCGAGCGATTCGTCACAATGATGCGCCAATAGAGGGCTGATGGGATCATATCCAGCGCTATTTTGACGTCGATGTTTGCGTTGAGCTCGCCGCGTGCAAGAGCGCGCTCGATCAAGGCAGTTCCCGCAGCTCGACGAGCCTGCGCAAGCCTCGTCAATGCGACAACGAGTTCGCTTTTGCGAGCGGATTCCGCATAAATGTCAGGCAAAATCCTGCGCACGAGCCGATGACGAAGCGCGCGTCTCATCATCATCAGGTGTTGCTTCAAGCTCTTCGATGAGACTGCCTCTAGTAGAAACATCAGTTAGCTTCAGACCAAGCTCCTCTATCGCTTCTGAGGTCATTGCAAGCTTCGATGGCCAGCGACGGTAGGTTGCGGCTTTGCCGGCACCTGCCCGCGTAGCGAGCCGCTCAAGGCTTATTCCGCCATAGCCTTAGAGGGCCCAATCTTCAAAGAAGGCCCGAACCAAGGCTTGTGTCAGATCAGTGCGCATGACGGCACCGCTGGGCTTACGTCGAATTTCTTCATCGATACTCTTGCGTTCCATCGAAGGTGCTCCATATGCCGGATGGAACGATCGCGTTCCATTCATTAGTAGTAAAGCACTGTGACCAACAAAGCTCACCAATTCCCAAGTCTGTCGTCTCTTTTGAGGCAGGCTCTGGGCGATCTAGTTTCGTCTGAAGCGACATCGTTTCTCGCTATGTGTGATGACAACATCGTCTTCGAATTTCCTTACGCACCGGAGGGATTGACTGATCGACTTGTCGGCAAAGCAGCGCTCGAGGCCTATCTTCCAACTGTTGCCGATTTGCTGACAATTGAAACGATGAGCCTAAAACGGGTTATCATTGCCGCCGGTTCTGAGGCAGCCACGATCGAATTTAGCTGCAAGGGATATTCCAACGAAACTGGCGCACGCTACGATCAAATCTATGTCTCGGTGTTCGATTTGAAGGGCGGGCTCATCACGCGCTACCGCGATTATTGGAACCCGCTTATCCTTCTCTCGGCAACGAAACCTTCAACTGTCACGACGGAGGCTCAATAATGGAGACGATAAGTCAACAAAGATTCTCGTGACAGGCGGAACCGGAATCACCGGACGATTGGTTGTGGAAGGCTTGAGAGAGCGGAGGATTATTCCAGAGATAGGCACGCGCAATCCGTATCGCGAAAGCGAGGTTCTATTTGACTGGCAGCAGCCGGAAACTGCGCGGAGAGCTTTTGATAGGGCAGATGCGGTCTACATTGTCGCTCCGACAAATACGAGCGACCATGGTGCAGTCGTCCCGCCCGTCCTCGATATTGCGCGCTCCTGCGGTGTCCGGCGCTTTGTCCTGCTCAGCGCGTCATCGTTGGAAGCCGGTGGGCCGATGATGGGGCAGATCCACGCTTATCTTACCGACAACGTTCCAGAGTGGACAGTTTTGCGCCCCACCTGGTTCCTACAGAACTTTTCTCACCAACAGCACCAGATCACCATCCGGCAAGAGAATGCCATTTACTCGGCAACTGGATCGGGCCGGGTTGGCTTCATTGACGCAACCGATATCGCCAGAGCGGCTGTCAGCACTCTGCTTGAAGACAAATCCTGGAACAGGTATTTCATTCTGACGGGCCACGAAACGTTGTCCTACGCGGATGTTGCGTCCAAGCTGAGCAGCATTCTTGGCCGTAACATCCGACATGTGAATCTCGACGTCGATCAACTTGCCGAGCGATATCACGCGGGTGGTCTGGATAAGGATTATGCGCAGACGCTCGCTTCAATGGATAAGTGGATAGAGGACGGGAATGAAGACCGCGTCACCGACTGTGTGTTTGTGCTAACGAGACAGGCACCGAAATCAGCGGACGTATTTATTCGGGAAAACCACCAGCGCTGGCTATCATGAAGTCGACCTCCACACCGCCACCCACAGAGCGCGTGCATGGTAAGAAAGAAGCGCGGCCCGATGGTTCGAATCCTCTCAAGGCGTTTGTATAACGCCTTCTTCCGAGATCGTTACTCTGATCGCGAATGAGAAAAAACAAGTTCGCCAGCCAGATGCTGACGAACCGTAATAGTCGCTTTGAACGCAAGGGCACCATTCGTGATATCCTTCGTCAGGATCGATCTTGCTGCGAAAAACCCAGTAGGCGTAGAGGGCTCCTAGCAATGGAACGGAAAACCCTCACAAGGTTCAGCTTTCCCTGACCGAAGTCGCGTTACACGACGCGGGAATGTTCAACAGGCGGCTGCATCAGCTCTATGGTGATACCATCCGGGCCGGAGATGTACGCGACCATTGTTCCGCATCGGGGGCCGGCTGGTATCGGCTGCGGCGAACCCTTCACTGCCCACCCCGCCGTCTCAACCCGCGCGATGGCCGTGCGGATATCCGTAACCGTGAAGGCGATGTGCGCGGCGCCGATCGCACCCGCGCTACGAGGTGTCTGGCCCAACGTACGGCCTGTCGAATACTCGAGAAGCTCGATAGGGTAGCCATTTGGAGCCGTCACCAGCGCCATTCGGCAACGCGGATCGTCAACCCCCGTGGCCTCCCGTAGGAACTCCCCACCCATCTCTCCTCGCCGAGTAAGGTCGAAACCCATCGCCTCAGTCCAGAACTGGATCGCCTCCTCCAACGAGGCGACCGAGAACCCCGTATGGTCCACAGCTATCACGCCCGCATCTTCGGCCATTTTTTAATCCTCTCATATCGAACAGTTGCGTCCCGCTACAGTAAGCCATTCGCCAAACAAGTCACAGCACTTGTAATCCCTTTAGCCATTTTATAGCTCGGGTTCGATTCCCCTCAAAAGCTGACCCCCGCACATGCCTCTTTCGAATCCACAGCTCGCAGTGCAATCAACGGCAAAACAGTTTTCGCTGGATCATTGGATCTAATCACTGGAACGCTGGCGATGTTTGCAGCATCGTCAGCCTACTTGTCTTCAAGCCGCTTCCCATACTTGGTTCAGTATTTTGGCTGCAAGTGCTGCCTTGTCCTGTGGAAGGAAACGTCCGTAATGCTGCTGAACCATCTCCGGCGTATCCTGAATGGCGTAGCTCGCCTGCTCATATGAGCCGGTGAGTTTCAGAATGTGCGTTGCCAATACGTCCCGAACATTATGAGGTCCGTGCGGCAGCAAGCCACTGATCGCTCCGCGACCCGTATACGGGTTATAGATGCCGTAGCGTTGGATGATGAGACGCCAAGCTTCATAGAACGTTGTCTGATTATAGGCCGCGTCAGCGCTCGATAGCTTGACTGTCTTGACGAAGAACGTACCCGGATCATCTGCATTGCCGAGCAGAACCTTTCGATGACGCTCGATGTAGGCATTGATGTAGTAATAGAGATCCAGCAGGTCAGGCAGGATCAGCCTGAATGGCTTCGATCCGAAGAACGACGAGTTGGCATTTTTAAATGCGACCGATGGGATCAGCACCTCCCAGCCATTCTCTCTCTCACTCCATCGAATTTCTCCGCGCCGCATTTCTTCCAGACGCCTTTCGGACGTGGGGAAATGGCCGCGTGGGCAAAACAGCAGTTGTCGCAGATTCTTTTGTCGCAAGCCTAGATGAAGTCCTAGCCTCAACATCAGAAACGAGCGTACGGATTCTGCAGCAGCTCTTGGGTATCGGTCTCTATCAGGCATACGGAGAAGGATTTCGTCCGTAATCTTGCGATATTCTGCCAGAGGGCTCGGTGCCTCCAGCACGCACATGATCGGCTCGAACGGGTCTCGGTGAACCCGCATCACTCGCTGGATTTCCCTGATGCGGTTCCGTGCGTGGGAATGAAACGCATCGCAACAGGCATGCCAATCGCGCCGGGCGAAGGTAATCTCCTCTTTCGTAACCAAGCCATTCACCGGTACTACGCGCTCGATGAGTTCGGGATGTTGCCTGATCCAACCTGTTTCCTCACGGGTCAGCGACAGTGAGATGCTCAGCATGTCCGCTTCCCAGGCCGTGTAGAAGCCGCGTCGCCGCTCACGCCATTGTAGATACCAATCCCATACACCTGGAAAAACCAGGAGGCCGAAGGTCAACGCGCTCAGGGGCACGCCTCTGCCAGCGACTTCGCCTTGAGGTGAAGCGGCGAGGGCACCGAACATCAAGCCAAGATGTTCGAGCTTCTGCGATGCCGTCTCTTCACCCCACACTCCATTCCGCTTGTATCCGACCTCAGTCAGGGTCGCGGTCTTGAACGACATCAGATTGGCCATTTCAAGCGCCAAGTGGGTAGGGGCGTCGATTACCCCGGAAAGCATATCTGGGTCTTCCAGTTCGTGTTTACATTCTTCGACCACTTTGCGGGGCGATGCCATAGGCCGGTGAGAGCCGCCATAGGTTACGCCGGGGAAGCGGATCGCATAACGTTGCTTCGTCGCCAACGCCTGATAACGACGGTAGTCCGTCGCACCGGTTATGATCACGCGCCTTACCCATTCGAGGATTTCCGCACGTTTTTCTTCCGGCAAGGAGTTGAAATCATCCGGCAAATGCCACGCCAGACGTCGACGCTCTGCGGGCGAGACATCGTCACCAACGTCATATCCGACCCCGGCGCGAGACTGATACGGAAGCTTTTCCTTGAAATAACCGAGTGGCAATCGGTAACGGCTTTCTATTCGATTGAGGATTTCCAAGTTTGCCACACTACGTGGCACTTTCGTTCCCTTCAGCCAGCTCAGCAATGTCGTGGCTTCAAGAGCATCGCCGTCCCGGAATATGGCGCGATGCAAATGGTAATAGCTCTCCCCGAAGCGGTCGATATGGAATTGGAGAGCTGCCTGAAAAGACACCGGTTCCTCATAAGTATCGAAGAACGGCTCTGGGAATTCTTCAATGGGTTTGGGCTTCGGGCCAGGTTTTGATCGATGACAGGTTTTGCCCGCCTCGGAAGTGCGCTTGGTTGAAAGACTTTTTGCGCGGCTGCGTGTTTTTGCTCCTTTGGAGTTGATCGAGGGCTTTCCACGGCCTGGCCCCGTTTCAGCGAGCCAACGAGAAATGGCATCGAAGCCGTACTGGGCAATTCTCCTAAGTTCTGCCGATGCTTGCCCACAACCGCACGCGAACGAGATCTCTTCCCAATTGACGTGCCTGCCGAGCATTGGAGGAGGCATCCGGTCGTCAATGAGACGGGTCATGTATTCTGAAAGTGCGCGAAATTGTCTTGCGTCTGTGAGCGGTGCCAACTTCATGTCGCAGAAGCTGGATATCTTGCGCCGAAAGACGATTGCCGATTGATCTATGCTCATTCAGGTTTCCCTTGCAGATTACAGTCCAGCCCAGGGGCGGCTTGCTAAGGGAATGAGGTTAATGAGATCTCAACAGCCTAAGATTGCTCCACAGAATATATGGGGGGCGCAATTTTGATCGAAGGCACTTCCGTTTAAGTAGATTTTCGGATGTGCTAGCTTCAACATTGTGGGCAGGAGATAAGAAATCATGACGCGCGATATGGCGCTGGTCCGAGAGCTTTTGCTTAGGTTAGAAACCACAGAAATTGATGGCCCCGGAGGTCTATTATTAACGGGGAGTAGTCCTGAGGTTGCCGTTGAGGGGTACCGTGATGACGTTATCCATTATCATCTACACCTGCTGGATGATGCCGGTTTCCTTATGCCGTTGAGGATCAAAAAGCAGCCTTCGATTTCAGTAACCTTTCGTGGACTGAGTTGGAGCGGCCACGAGTTCCTAGACAGTGTCCGACGCAAAGACGTTTGGGACCATACCAACGCTATTTTGAAAAAGGCGGGAGGAGGCACCTTCGAGATCGCGAAGGCGGTTGCTGTCGCTTATATTTCTGAGCAGCTATCATCGCAGTTTGGTATCGCACTTAAAAAGTAGATTGGCCAAAGACGAACGCTAGATTTTGTAATTCAATTGCATTACTATTAGATATCAATCTGGAGATAGCTATGGCTGCAAATGCGCTCGTCCAAACTCGTATCGATGCTGACGTTCGTGACCGGGCGTCCCTAGTTCTTGAAGGTATGGGACTTACGGTGTCAGACGCGGTTCGCATATTGCTGACGAGAACCGCCAACGAGGGCGTATTGCCGCTTGAACTTTTTTCAGGCAGCGAGACTCACGATACGTGGTTTCGTGCCAAGGTGCTTGAGGCGCTGAATGATACAAGGCCGGATATTTCCGACGATGAAGTCGAGGCTCATTTCGAAAAGCGTCGGCAGACTGCGCGCAATAACGCGGCGGGTATAACGTCTTGAGACTAACCTGGTCTGCGTTTGCCTTATCGGATCGCGATGCAATTTTTACTTTTATCGAGTTGGAGAACCCGGCCGCCGCCATTTTGGTCGACGAACGCATCGTCGTTGCAGTCCGTCGCCTGATTGATTTTCCGGCAAGTGGCAGAGTCGGGAGAATCGCTGGGACACGTGAGCTTGTAATCAGCGGAACGCCTTACGTCGCAGCGTACACAATCACAGAAGCTACGGTTCGAGTACTGCGTGTCTTGCACGGGGCTCAGGAATGGCCTGAAGCCTTTTCAACCAGTTAGCCTAGTCTGATAGTTTTCGGATCAAGGTGTTTGCGGTTCGATTCCATTCAAGGCGAAGGCGTGTATTGCCACTGTAGCTTTGCGCCTTCATTTCAGTCATTTAAGGCAGCCCAGAAGCCACCAAGACCCGTGTTTCACAGTTTTAAGTGGTGCCGCCGGCCAACGGTTCGCTCTTGATCGGCGGATTATGATGTAAACAACAAACGGCAACAACCTCTCGCCTTTTAAGATCGTCTTCCGCGGACGAGCCGAGGTATCGACGCTGATTGCAGGTCAAGACGCTTGGGTTAGTTGATGAGGATAACAACCAAAACTTAACCGTCTCCATTCCTTGAGGCTTAACCCAGATGATCTAGGTTCCCTCTGATGAAAAGGCAGATGTCGCATGATTAGGCAGTCACAGTGGTTCTTGAAATGGCTCATTCCGGCAAGCGTGGCGGCTCTGGTTGGAGCGATGCTACTCAGTACTCTTTACTGGGCTGCAGCCAAAGCCGACGAGGTTGCCGCGGAGCGGCAGAAGGGTCTCGCCACCCTGATCGTAGCCAAAATTCAATCATCCGTTGCTCATGATCAAGAGAGCGCCACCGTGTGGGATGACGCGGTCACCAAAACCAAGGACGATGATCACGATTGGCTTGACGTGAACCTCGGCCGCTGGATGAACACCTACTTCGGCCATGATGCCGCTGTCGTTTTATCGCCAGATGGACTGCCGATTTACCAGTTTCTAGCAAAATCATCTAGCGGGGTGTCACCTCAGGACCTTCGTCTGGCATATAGTCCGCTTGCGAAACGTCTGCGTGAACGGCTTGTCGCTGGAGACCAGGAAGGCATCTCGGACAAGGTCCTCTCAATCGGTGAGAGTGATCTGACCTATGTAGGGAAACGACCTGCTGTGGTCAGTGTCAAACCGATTATGTCTGACACGGGCGAGATTGAGCAGCAGGCGGGAGAAGAAAATCAGCATGTGGCGGTACGGTTTCTAGATCAAGATTTTCCGGCCGAAATAGGTAGTGAATACCAATTCGCCGAGATGCAGTTCACGACTGAGATGCCTCGCGACCAGCGCCACTCCCATATCGCTCTTACCTCGAAGTCCGGACAGACAATTGGTTACCTAAATTGGCATCCGTTCGAACCGGGAACGAGCGTGTTGCACGCAACAATCCCCGTCGTCGGACTGTCCATCATTGGCATATTCATCGCCGCAAGCTTGGCCGGGCATGCGATCTGGCAACGCTCCGTCAAGCTCAATTCCAATCGCCAGGAGCTTCAACATCTGGCACTGCGCGACAGTCTGACGGGTCTGGCTAACAGGGCTCATTTTAACAGTGAGCTCGCGGCACGGCTCAGGGAGGCATTGCCTGAGGATCTATTCAGTGTACTTTTAATTGACCTCGACCGGTTCAAGGGTGTCAACGATACCTATGGACATCCAACAGGGGACAAACTCATCGCCTTAGTTGCTGCGCGGATGCGGGACATTCTTCCGGACGCTCTCATTGGGCGTATCGGGGGTGATGAGTTTACGGTCTTGGTTGAAAGGATGAACCCGGACGACGTCGTCGCCATTGCAGAAAAAATCGTCCTGGGCCTGCGCGAGCCTTTTGAGATTGACGGGGCATATGGCGCTATTGGTGCGAGCATCGGTGTGGCGATTGCATCAGGTGCGAATGCAGATGCTGTCGAACTGACGAGGCAGGCGGATATCGCCCTATATCACGCAAAAGCTGCGGGACGGAATGCATATGCGGTGTTTGGCAATCACATGGACGAACTCCTCCGCACCCGCCGGAAACTAGAGCATGACCTGCGCGAGGCCTTGGCAACGGGGACGCAGATCGAGGTTGTCTACCAGCCGGTCTACTTTGCTGACAGCGCGGTCCCGTGCTCGCTCGAGGCTTTGGCGCGGTGGAAGCACCCGGAGCTAGGCTCTATTGGTCCAGATATGTTCATCCCGCTCGCGGAAGAGATCGGCGTCATTAACAGGATTGGAGCGCATGTTCTGGAAGACGCGTGCAGCCTGATCGCCGGGTTGCCTTCCATAAGTGTCGCCGTGAATGCTTCAGCGTCCGAACTCGCTTCCGCTGGCTACCCGCTACGGGTTCTTACCACGCTGGCCAAATGGGGGATTGAACCAGCACGATTGGAAATCGAGATTACAGAGAGCTTGGCCATCAGCGGTGAGGAGACTGAGCGAAACGTCACCATGCTGAGAGCGGCCGGCGTAAGGTTTGCAATCGACGACTTTGGCACCGGATACTCTTCTTTCTCAAGGGTTCAGAATGTCACTGTCGATAGGCTCAAGATCGACAAGTCGTTTATCGCGGGGATGGGAGAAGGCCAGAAAAGCGCGATTGTCGCAGCGATCATCAACCTGGCTCGGGCGCAAGGGCTACAGACAACGGCTGAAGGGGTCGAAACCCAGGAGCAGAGAGATGCACTGAAGTCGTTGGGCTGCGATAACATCCAAGGGTTTTTGATGTCGCGCCCAATAGCTAGGGACGACATCATCGCGCTTCTGCAAGTAGGCCACTTTAATAAAGAGCACGGCTGACCAGCCGGCTGGGCTCATAACCTCCAACGCGGCGCGACGAACAATTTGTTTTTGCGCAAGAAACGGGTCGTCGACTAATGACCCAGTCACCTATGGCTATGGACGACTATGGCACCGGTTACTCTTCGATGTCTAACCTCAGGCGCTATCCGTTTGACAAGATAAGATAGACCCCAGTTTTGTCGCGGCAATTGGAGAAGATCCGGTGGTGGAGGTCATTATAGAGTGCGCCTTGGCATTGGAGAAAAGCCTTGGAATGACTGTGGTTGTCGATGGCATCGGGACCGAACAACAACACGCACGGCTAGCCTTCAAGGCACCAGACCTGTTGCAGGGCTTCCTCTTCGGCTACCCTGGAGTGATCACCGCACACCTTGCTGACCCGGTCAACGTAGTTCATCTTCCCAAGCATCAAAACCACAGCTTACAGTTCGTTAGCCATATCTTGGTCAGGCCGACGCAAATCTCAACGTGCTTCGAATGTGACATCGTATCCTGCCTTTTCGTTGACAATCTATCATTGCGGCAGCGTCGGTCGCTCCAGCTCCAACACCTCGGCTTGATGTAGCAGCTGTCGGGCAAGTTCCCGGCATTGTTGCGCCGTAACCGAGACCTGGACTGAGACCGGGATCCCGTCTTCCTGCTGAAAGTCGAGCTTCACGACAGCCAAGACGCCAAGAATATTGACCACCTGAAAACCTATCAGTGGTGTGTTCTGGACCTTCCCAGTTTCGTCGCGTAGCAAGTCCATACAGGTCTCCTCGGAGTCAACATTGCGCAAGCCTAAATGGATCAACAGCCAGCCGATGCCATCTGACCTGAGACCCTGATGATCCTCCAGAATTGGGTCGTTATATCCGATCGCCGAGGACGTTCCTCATTGTACTATCGACGCCAAGTTTCCCACTTTTAGGGCGGAACCGCAAGGGTCAGGAACCAATGGGCGTTTAGGCATTCCAATCTGATCTTGCTTTTGAACGCTTCGATGAAGCCGTATCGGTCGCCTTGCCAGGCCGTCAGAAGTCCGGGGTGACGTTGCTGGCATAGCCTTACTGCACTCTCGTTTCGACAATCTCCTTGATCAGTCTTTCGAGATGGGCCTGTCTGGTGCGGCGGGATTTGTAAGGGTAGGTTGATGTGTCGACCCTCACGACCGATGCGAGTCCGCGTTGAATCGACGGGCTCTAAAACTCTTCCCAGCTTTCCTGAACCGCTGCAGCAGCCGAGGCGTTTGGCGTCCGGCGAGGGGCCGTAACGTAGGACGAACGTCGGACTGGGGCGTTCGCAACAAGTGATGGTGCAATTTTAGTCGTCGCCTGCCGTTTGGTCTCAACAGGGTTTGTCGATTGCGAGCGTTTCACAACTTCGAAACGGAACTGATCAAGTAATTCGAACAACGCAGCGGCCTCCTTGGCCAGTTCATGGCTGGCGGCTGTCTGTTCTTCCACCATGGCGGCGTTCTGCTGTGTGCCCTGGTCAACCGAATTAATGGCCCTGTTGATTTCGCTCAGCGCAGTCGACTGCTCACGGGAAGCTTCTACGATGGCTGTGATATCGCCATTAATGTTCTCGACGTGGGACGCAATCTCCTGCAGAGCTGTCCCGGCTTTCGTCACCAGCGTTACGCCGTTGCTGACATATGAACCAGATGCGGTGATGAGGACTTTGATCTCTTTTGCCGCGGTCGCTGAACGCTGCGCAAGTTCGCGCACCTCTTGGGCAACCACAGCAAATCCTTTTCCAGCCTCCCCCGCGCGTGCCGCTTCGACACCTGCGTTGAGTGCCAGCAAATTCGTTTGAAATGCAATTTCGTCGATCACGCCGATGATGTTTGAAATTGCCTTGGAAGATGCGTCGATTTGATCCATAGCGCTGATGGCTTCACGCACGACATCGCCTGAGTGGTTGGCATGATCTTTGGTGCGAGCAACGAGGCGGCCAGCCTCTTCAGCGCGCTGGCTGGAGTCTTTCACGGTCGTCGTAATTTGTTCCAAGGCGGCAGCCGTCTCTTCGACAGAGGCCGCTTGTTGTTCTGTACGCTTTGCCAGATCGTCTGCAGATATGCGAATTTCGTTGGAGCCAGAGGTGATCGCCTGTGCATTTTCGGCAACTGCGGCCATGGCGAGCTTTAGCTTTTGAGATGCAGAGTTGAAGTCCGTTCTAAGTCTCTCCAGCGATGGAATAAAAGGACGATCGATTTGCTGAGATAAATCGCCATCGGCAAAGCGCGTCAACCCTAGCGCAAGCTGCTCGACATTTTCCACGCGCCCGGTGACATCAGTCGCAAACTTGACGATTTTGATGATCTTTCCGCTTGGATCGAAAACCGGATTGTAGGACGCCTGGATATGAACATGACGCCCACCCTTGCCGATGCGCAGGAATTCATCCGCGACGTATTCGCCCATGCGTAGCCGGGTCCAGAACTCCATATATCTTTGGGAGCTTGCCTCGGTAGGCTCCACAAACATGCGGTGATGCTGACCGACGATCTCGTTCAGCGAGTATCCCATCGCCTTTAAAAAGTTTTCGTTTGCGGTCAGAATCTTGCCTTCAGGCGTAAATTCGATTGTCGCCTGTGCGCGAGAAACCGCTGCGAGCTTTGCGCTGCTATCAAGTCCACCCATCTTGGTCTGAGTAATGTCGTTTGCAAATTTGATGATCTTGAGGACTTTGCCACTGCTGCTCTTGACCGGGTTATAATTGCCCCGGATCCAAATCTCGTCACCGTTTTTCGCGATGCGCTTGAACTCACTGCACTCGAAAGTGCCGCCCTGAAGTTTTCGCCAGAAAGCGGTATATTCGGAGGAGCCGGCATATTCTTTATCGATGAAGATACGGTGATGCTGTCCGACGATCTCTTTCTCGGTGTACCCCATCAAATCGCAAAAGTTCTTGTTCGCTCTGAGGATAGTGCCGTCCGTTTCGAATTCGATGATGGCAAAGGAGAGATCAAGTGCGGAGAGGACCTGATTGGAGTTGGAAGCAAAAAAGTCGATCATAGCGCGCGCCTGGTTTGATGGAATTTGCTGCCACCACGATAATCTTAAATGATTAATATACTGACTATAGTAACCAAAGAAGCGACGGCCATTTTCGACGCCGCGAGTGGCGTGCGAGCGCACTCAATGACTGCTAATACATTGTCTCGGAGATAGCTTCAGGTTTTTCAAATCATTGACGATGTCAGCGACACTGGCTTCGCATAACTAAAGCACACTGACTTTTTCGGCCTGCAATTTACCGGTATCGCGATCCTGGCCAATCTCAAAGCTCACTTTCTCTCCTTCTCGTAACGTGCTGCGTTGTTGCAAAGACGAAATGTGAACGAAGACATCGTGACCGCTTTTCTCAGACGTGATGAAGCCATACCCTTTCTCGTCATTGAAAAACTTAACTGTACCTGTTGCCATTATCGTTCCTCGGTACCTAGCAGCCGCTGCCCTTTTTCATTTTACAGCGTGGGGCGGGACGAATCAATCGCCGCTGAGGTGTGCCTGTAGAACGAGGGCGTGCGGAAGAGAAGGGCCATCATCTTCCTACAGTTTTTGCGGATTGCTTGTATCGTAGCAAAAGGTGTCGAGCTATCACAACGCTCACTGTCAGCGCACACAACGCCACTCCAATCATGACTGCATGAAGCAAATGGAAGGTAACAATGTCCTGGGTGCGGGAAGTGTTAGCGCTTTCGCCAAACGCGTAACCCTGCCAGATTTGGCTGGCAGTAAACGTCATTATGCACGGGCCGGCAATGACCACGGTCATTTCAGCCAAATGACGTTGAAACCTCATGAGCAGGTTAGATTTACGAGGCGACTCATCCATGCGTATAAAACTAACACCAGACCACGCCTGCCAACAATCTCCTATTCCGGGTCTGTCAGAAATCGCCACTGCATCCCCGTTATCGGACGCGACGACGCTGGTGTCGTTCCTTAAATGCAGGGACATAGCGTGCGTTGCAAGATTACCCGTTCTTCGGCTCCGGGTTCCCACAACGAGAAGCGCCGAACGACAGAGCATCGGCCACTACGGATATGCGGCCCGCGTCAAACGTAACGGCGTCTAAATGACGCCCTTTGAAATCCCGTATTATCGGAACAGAGCAGGTTCTGCCGAGTTTGTTCTATTGAGGACTTGGAGGATAGACAATGTCGGAAACTGGTAGCGGCCGCAGACAAGATGAAACACGGGTAGCAGATAGTCAGGATCAAGATGCTCTGTCTCGTCCCGTCCGGGAGATAGATAACATCTCCCGACTGTCGGAACATCACTTGACTCGCCAACTAAAGACTGAGGCGAGAGACCGGGAACATCTGACTTCAAGCCATATGGTGCGCTTTGCCGCAAGCCGGCTTCTCTCTTTCAAGCCGATCAGTACAGAAGAAGATTTTAAGCTCTTGTTGGATCGGCTTGTAGCCGCTGAGAGAGCGGAATGACCCTCTTAGCTTAGAGAAGGGGAACTTGCCCCTGTTCAACATTCGCATCAAAATGGGTACGCAGTCCTAGAACATATATACTCATCGCTTTCTCCTAGAGGCATCGACCTCACAATTCTGAGGGCTGCGCTCGCGTAGGCCCTTTTTCCGCTGACCGTTTCAATTGGCGAGGCCACTTACCCCTGAGGGGTGACGGAAGAGTGGTAAATTCCGCAGAAACTGGATTTCATCGCGTGTGAAGGTCAGTGCTCAGATAAGTGTCGCAGCATCGCTACTGTACCGGGCAAGGCTCGAAATGTACCGTAAGCGGTGTTTTCCTCACACATTGACCAAGCTTGATTGGGCTTTCCGAAAAATGCCGCTACGACATTGATGGCAAGAATGCGCCACAAGCGGTGGTGCTTGACGATGGAGCCACAGGAAGCTAGCTTGGTTCTGTCTAAAACAGGTTAGGCTCGGGAAGGTTGGCCCGCCCCCCACAATGTGGGTCCTTCCGCTTCTATCTAGCGGCCCAAGACTACCACGGCATGAGCACGGTGCGCGTGCCGAGAGTAGGAGTATGGGTATGAAAGCTAGACTATCAGTGATGACGCTGGGCGTTTCCGACCTGGAAAAATCGGTTTCATTCTACCGCGATGGTCTCGGGCTGCCGACTGAAGGGATCATCGGACAAGAGTTCGAACATGGCACGGTCGCGTTCTTTGATATGGGTGGAGGTCTAAAGCTGGCGCTTTGGTCGCAGAGCGACGTTGCTCACGACACAGGGTTGCCCTTACAGCCGCCTAGCTCCACGTCCTTCACCATTGGCCACAATGTGTCAACGATGGAAGAGGTCGAGGAGGTGATGGCCGCCGCTGAGCGGGCCGGAGCCGAGATCGTGAAACGCCCCGTGTCCACCTTCTACGGCGGCTACGCTGGCTACTTCCGTGATCCCGACGGACATTTGTGGGATGTGGTTTGGAATCCTCATCTGCTCCCTCCAGCAGACTGAGCTTTTTGAACGGTGCGCCAACACCGGAAGGTGGACGCGTGAACCTGCTTCGGCTTGTCCGCTTCAGGCCGAAAGCAGGCTTCAGCCGTTTGTTCGTCCCGAATAATTCCACGGCAAGAGCCCATCAATGCAACTCTGCCTGTGGCCGTTGACGATGGCGGTGAGCGTCGCAGTCAAATAGGCCAGCGGATCGACGGCGTTGGATTTGCAGATTTCGATCAGCGAGGTGATTGTCGCCCAGTTCTTTGCTCCCGCGTCATGGCCTGCAAAGAGCGCGTTCTTCCGAGTGAGAGCAATCGGCCGGATGGTCCGCTCGACGGTGTTGTTGTCGATCTCGACGCGGCCGTCGGTCAGGAAGAGCTTCAGATCATCCCAGTATTTGGCGATGTAAGCCAATGCCTCGCCGAGCGGCGACTTGGTTGCGACGAGTGGCGCGTTGATGGACAAGCCAGGACTGCATGTCGGCGACGAGCGGCGCTGATCGCTCTTTCCGTCCGGTCATGCGAACCTCCGGATCAAAACCGCGCAATTCGGTCTCGATCCGATACTGCTCACCGATCCGCTTGACGCCATCCTCGGCAAGCGGCACTGAGCCGTTGCGAGTACGCGCGATGGCGGCGATCCGGGCGGCTGATGCCCCTTCCTCAAGACGGATCGTCATTGGGCCAAGAACGATCTCAGGGCGACTAACCGTTTTAGGCGGCGGTTCCGAAACTGGCTTCGCAAAGCCGGGATCAGGCCGAGACCGCAGAAAGGTCAAAGGGATCATTGTGCATAACGCCGTCTTTAAGACTAACAAGGCAACTATTTTGAATCACTACTTTAGCTGTTTATTAAACTGAGGCTGGGATAGTCCTGCAAGGTTAGGGGCATTAAATGTATCGCGTATTATCAGCAACAATCTTGGTTCTTATGATGGCTTTTGCAGCGAGAGCCAGCGATGCTGACTGGCTGGTGGCCAAGGCCAGCCAGCAGGTAAATTATACTATAGACAAAGTCACATGGAAACCTGCGAAGGTGGGCGATCCTATCCCAAATAAAGCATGGATATCGACCGGCCCTCGAGGGCGCGCACAGCTTGTGCGCGGCATTGAAAGCATAACGTTCCAGCCCAACACATTAGCGGGTCTTTTCACCAAGTCCGGGATTTTCGAGCGAAGGACGGAAATATATCAACAGGTCGGCACGATCGATCTAGAGATCGAAAAACGGAACACGCCACACACCACGGTGCAGACGCCATTTCTGGCCGCAGTTGTAAAGGGTACTAATTTTAGGGTGGAGGTGACGAAGCAGAGTGCCGATGTCTCCGTCAATCGAGGCCTTGTACAGGTGACATCATTCGGGTCAGGCCAAAGGACGGATCTTGGTCCCGGACAGCGCGCGGCCGTTGATTCTTCCCGTGGCATGACTGTTTCCAGTGAAGGCGCTGCCCCCTCAATATCATCAGTAGCTCCTTCGGTCGGCAGAGTGCCCGCGATCGGTTCAACCAAGGCAGTAAGCTCGAAACCAGATGCATCCTCCATTGCATCGCCGAACTCGTCTTCCCAGAGACATGGTTCTGCCTCTAAGGGCAACAAGGCGTCTGGTGGAGAAAAGAGCGGAAATGGTAACGGCCATTCTGGGAACGGCAGCAATAGTAAGGGGAACGGCGGTTCCAACCGCAACCAAAGCAATGGCCATTCCGGCAACTCCGGAAACGGAAATTCTGGTAGCGGGGGGCAAAGCAATGGTAAGGGCAATAGCGGCCAGGGCACCGGCAATGGCGGTTCCAACGGCAATCAAAGTAGCGGCAACAGCAATGGCCATTCCGGCAACTCCGGAAACGGGAATTCTAGTAGCGGGGGGCAGGGCAATGGACAAGGTAGTAACAGCCAAGCCAATGGAAAGGGCGGCAACAGCAACGGTAATTCCGGCAACGGGAATAATGGCAATGGCAATGGCAATGGCAATGGCAATGGCAATGGTAGATGATCTATGGAGAGATGCCAGTCAATACTTTTGGGACTGACGTTGTCACGGCTGATCCATGTGTTGTTCATAGTGGCAATGATCGCAACCGCCCTACTCGGACAAAGTCTTTCCTTCACTCGATATTTCGATGAGAAGCTAATCTCTTATCGGTTTTCGGCCGCCCCTCGAACCGCCTCCCAAAGCATCGTCTATCTGGCAATTGACAAAAAAACTCTCGATAGCGTCGGTACGTGGCCCTGGCCTCGCAGCATTTATGCGACAATCCTCGAAAAGCTGACGCAGGCAGAAGTCAACGACATTTTTATTGATATCGATTTTAGCACGCCATCCACGCGACAGGAGGATGAGCGTCTGCGCTTGGCCCTTCAGAACGCCGGCGGTAGCGTTATCCTGCCGATCTTCAAACAGCAAGCAGCGGCGAATGACAACGGCATAGACGCCACAAAGCCAATTCCTTCTTTGGCAGAAAATTCGTGGCTTGGTTCAGCCAACGTGTTTCCCGATAGCGATGGCCTACTAACACGTTTTACTTTAGCCGATATGTATAACAAGGAGCTGGTTCAGGCCGTACCAGCCCTATTAAGCAAGTCTACTATGACGGCGGGCAAACCGCGCATCGACTTCTCTATTCTGCCTTCTACCGTCCCGACCATTTCCCTTGGAGATTTGCTCCATCCGATCTTCGACATGAACCGGCTCACTGGCCGCTCAATCGTTATCGGTTCCTATGCGACAGAACTAAAAGACATTTTCGCCGTACCCGTCTATGGGCAGTTGCCGGGGCCAATGATCCATATTCTTGCCGCCGAAACGCTGCTACAGGATCGCGTCCTCACCGAATTCGATCAGCGTGGCGTGTTCCTCGCATATGCTGCCCTCGTCGTGATGAATGTGTTTGGGCTGAAACGACGCCGCACACTGATCAGCATTCCGCTACTACTCCTCCCTTTGCTAGTAGGCGAAGTTGTATCGTTCTTCTTACAGAGACAGACCAGCGTAATTCTTTACACCGCGAACGGCTGGACAATTACTATTATTAGCCTCGCACTCCTCATGGCCGAAAAGGTCGACCTCAGTCGCTTGATTGCAGAGATTGCCAATGCCGAGAAAAGGAACATGCGCCGCCTTCTTGGCAAGATCGTCGTCGACAGCACCGACGGAATTCTGGCCTTCGATCACAACCTGAAGGTATTCGAAGAAAGCCGTTCGGTCCAAGCGATGCTGAACACCGAAGGTGACATCAAAGGCAAGAAACTTTATGAAGTTCTTCCACCGGATATTTTCGATCTCGTCGACAATCTCGTTGTCGCGCACCGTTTTGACGGTCAGCTTGTCCAACGTTCATCGGGGAGTTTCTCTTTAGCGCTCGGTGACATGAGCGCACATTTCGAAGTTGTGGCTACAATATCTCCGGGGGCAACGCGGTTTGAGGCAGGGAAAGAGCCTTCCGAGCTATTTATCGGCAGCCTTGTCATCCGCGACGTGACAGCAAGGCGGACCTATGAGGATCGATTGCAGTATCTATCTGAGCACGACGACCTCACGGGGGTCCTGAACCGTAGAAAATTCAACGATTACATCGAGAAGGTAGAAGCTTCTCCTCTTGTCTTCGCGGTAGGAATTAACCGTTTCAGCGTGGTCAATACGACAATGGGGAGAAAGTTTGGGGACGAGCTGTTGAGAGGCGTTTCAGCTCGCCTGCTGACGAACGAGGATTTTCTTTCTGTCGGTCGCCTGGAGGGCGACGTTTTCGCTGTCGCCATCGCGGCGTCGCCGATAATGGATATTGAGCGTTGTGCGCAGACAATTCTGGACATCTTCGAATCTCCTCTTGAGATAGCGAGCACTTTAATCAAGGTCAGCGTCAGGGTCGGCTGTTCCAGCGCGGACACGGTCAGTGATGATCATAAGGGGTTGATCGAGAAAGCCGAGCAGGCTCTCGAGGAAGCCAAGACTATACCTGGAAGTGGCTGGAGGGCTTATGACCCCGCGTCGGCATTGCGCCAATTTAGCGCGAGAAAGCTTGAGCATGCAATGCGTGAAAGCCTCGAAAAAGGCGACTTCTTTCTTCTCTATCAGCCTCAGATAGATTTTGCATCAGGTACCGTCGTCGGAGCGGAGGCGCTTCTTCGCTGGGAGCATTCAGATTATGGAATGGTATCACCGGCCACGTTCATTCCCATAGCAGAAGCAAACGGGTTCATCTGTGAGCTTGGCAAATGGGCGCTTCTAGAAGCATGTCGGCAAGCCGTCAGTTGGCCCGGAAATATAAGCGTGGCCGTCAATGTCGCGGCAATCCAGCTGACCCGGGGCAATCTCGTTGCCGAGGTGAAAGATGCACTGGAAGTCTCAGGACTGTCAGCTTCGCGCCTGCATCTGGAGATTACCGAGTCCGCGCTCGTGGAGCATAGCGCGCCGATCCTCCAGATGATCGGAGAATTGAGGAGCATAGGTATCACGATTGCCCTTGATGATTTTGGTACCGGCTACTCCTCGCTCAGCTATCTCGCGGGCTTTCCACTGGATAAACTGAAGATCGATCAGTCATTCGTACGAAAAATGTCCCACGATGCTCAAAGCCTTGCAATCGTTCAGGCGGTCAAAGCTCTTGCAGGAGGACTGGGACTTGCTGTCGTTGCAGAGGGCGTAGAAACGGAGCGCGAAGCTGACCTTTTGAAAACGATGGGATGTGAGGTCGCGCAGGGATACCTATACGGTCGCCCGCTAAGCTCAGCTGACCTCCTCTCGCTGATCGCAAAGCCACCTTGGATGACCGCCGCTTAGTCTTGAAATGTCCCATTGCGCAGTCGTGGTCGAAACATATGAGGTTTTTTTAAAACCGTTGTTCGTCTCGTAATCGGTAGCCAGCCCGAGGTTCGATTCCCATATGTGGACGGCCCCCGACCCGCAGTATATTTTGAGATAATTTGATCTGATCGCTTGCGTCCATATGTCCGGCCTGTTTTTGCGTTCGCACATGAACGCTGGCCAAGATGGTTTCCGCAACACAGGTCCCAAACATCAAGGCGGCCTCGATGGGCCAATGGGATTCCCGGTGTATCCTGTGTCCCGGATCGATCGATCACACCATCTGCTATCATCTTGCAAGTTGTTGTATCACCAACACGTGGTGACAATCAGGATGTCTTGGGTTCTTGCTCCCCAATCTTCATGTGGCGCATCCCTTCAAACTCGGCCCTGATTGCGAGCTGTACGTCTCTCCAGAGACCATGAGCTTCCAAGCTATGCGCGCCATCTTGTTGGCGAGTGCGACAGCTGCCAGTTTAGGCGGCTTGCGCTTGAGCAGTTCCGCCAACCATCGAGAAGCCTTGCCAGATCGCCGCGCGTGATGAATGACAGCGGTTGCTCCATTCACCAGGATGGCTCGCAGAGCTTCATCGGCGGCTCGCGTGATACCACCGAGCCGCATCTTGCCCCCGGTCGAGTGATCTTTTGGCGTCAGCCCTATCCAAGCTGCGAACTGGCGACCAGATTTGAAGAGCTCTGGAGCGGGAGTCTTCATTGTCAAAAGAGCCGAGCCGATTGGTCCAATGCCGGGAATGGTGTTGAGACGTAGGCTGCGTTCGTCGTTACGCTGCCATGCCTTTACCTTCGCCTCCACATCGCGATCTTCTTCTCCAGTTCAGCGTATTCCTCCGCCTGGCTTATGAACAATTCCTGCGCGAGCTCTGGCACAGTTTTCTCAACTTTTACCCTTTCGAGCAGCATCGGAATATGTGCTAGCCCCTTAGCTGCGGAAATGCCGAATTCATTGGCGTAACCCCGTATAGCATTGGCGAGTTGAGTGCGGTTAGCTATCAGACGGGTACGGACGCTGATCAGCATGAGTGCTGCTTGCTCATCAACTGTCTTAACCGGAACAAACCGCATTGTTGGGCGGCTCATCGCTTCGCACAGCCCTTCGGCGTCGGCCGCGTCATTCCTGTTCCGCTTGACGTATGGCTTGGCGAGTTGTGGCGCGATCATTTTCACCTCATGTCCGAATGAGGCGAGCAGCCGTGCCCAATGATGCGAACCACCACAGGCCGATCGCGACTAAAGTTTGGCGGGCAGATCGTGAAGAAGTCGATCATCTCCCTACGTCGCATTTTCTTGCGCAAGACCGGCTTCTCTCCGGCATTCACGCCATGCAATTGAAAGACATGCTTTTACGTATCCATGCCATTACGAATAATCTTGTCCATGGGCGGCCCCTTCGATTGAGATCTAAACAGCTCATTCTGGCACATTCGATGCCGTTCAGGGGCCGTCCACTCCAACATCAAGGCGGGCACCGTTGCCTTTTGCGATTGCGGACGAGAACAATCGTTTGCTCCGCATTCACGGTGTATGCGCCTCATCGGAGACATCACTGCAAGCTTGAGTGGATCACAGAACGCCGAATTTCAACACTCGGTCGGTCAGCCACCAAGGCAGGTTCACGTGACATGCAGACAGCGGATAGTTTTCTGCTAGAACGCGAATTCCTGATGAGAAACGAGAACTTGCAGAATGAGACATCTGTTGCACGTGATCCTGCCAGAGGCGATGCCGGTCAGCTATAAGGAGCGGCTTCGTTCCGCGATGGGTGCATTGATTGGTATTCTCCTGACCGGTTTTCTGGGACATCTGGCGATCAGCGACACCGCGGCTCTGCCTGCTTTGATCGCCCCAATGGGGGCGTCCGCCGTCCTGCTGTTTGCGGTTCCCTCCAGCCCGCTCGCACAGCCATGGTGCATTCTCTGCGGCAATATCGTCTCCGCCGTTCTCGGTGTTGTAATTGCAAAGCTGGTGATGGATCCCTTCGTGGCCGCGGGGCTCGCCATAAGCATCGCCATCGCGGCCATGATGGCTCTACGCTGCCTGCATCCACCAAGCGGTGCGGTGGCTTTAACGGCAGTTCTTGGCGGATCGGCCATTCACGATCTTGGCTATGGCTTCGTGCTCTGGCCGGTGACGGGCAATTCCATAGCGCTTCTCACCGTGGCGTTCATCTTCAACAATTTGACTGGCCGTCGTTATCCGCACGCGATGCGCATTCAGCCAACCAACCACGGCACGAAAGACCCGGCGCCAGTCCAGCGCATTGGTTTCTCGTCGGCCGATCTGGATGATGTCCTGAAGGACTTCGATCAGGTGTTGGACATCGATCGCGACGATCTTGAAACGATACTGCGCCGCACTGAACTGCGCTCCTACCGCCGTCGAGCCACACATCTGGCTTGCGCGAGTATCATGTCCCGCAACGTTGTAGGCGTCGCGCCGGATGATCTTTTGAAAACCGCTCATGAATTGATGCGCAACCACCATTTTAAGGCTTTACCCGTGACAGATGATAACGCGGTGGTCGTTGGCATCGTGACGCAGACAGACTTGCTCGACAAAGCAAGCTGGGCAAGCGGCCGCCCGACCATCGGCCTTGTTCAACGAATTCAGCTGATATTCTCAGGACGAAGCGCTCCCAACGGCACGGTTAAAGACATCATGACATATCCGGTTAAAACTGTGTCCCCAGAGACGCCAGTCGAAGATGCGATCATCATTCTGGCAGAACAGGGCTTACACTATCTGCCGGTTGTAAGCGGCGACAAGAAACTTGCCGGGATCATTTCTCAGTCGGATGTGATGGTCGGTATGCTTGCCGACAGGGCAAAGGAGTAGACCGAAACACAAACCCAGCTCGTATAGCCATGATGGAGTTTTGGGGATGGGCGACAGCGGCGTAACGGTTCTTGTCGTAGAGGACGACGTTCTCGTCCGCATGGATATCGTTCAGTGGCTGGAGGATGACGCCTTCTATGTACTGGAAGCGTCAAATGCCGATGAAGCCATCGTCATCCTTAGCGAGCATCCCGAAGTTTGTCTGATGTTCACCGATATTGATATGCCCGGCAGTATGGACGGCTTAAAGCTAGCAGCTGCAGTTCGTGACAGGTGGCCGCCGGTTAAAATCATCGTGACATCCGGACATCGTGCGATGAGTGACGACACCCTTCCGGTGGTCGGGCGGTTTTTCAACAAGCCTTATGATCCATCAAAAATCATCCAGACCATACGGGAAATGATCTAACGCGACAGCACACCGGACCTGGGCGATTTCATTGGCTTCGCCATTACCATCAAGTGGCGGCTAAAGGTTTAGCTGTGGCGCTTCACCGTCGACATCTTCTAGCACCTCGAATGCCAAAACCATTTCAGTTCCTGCAGATATTATCCAGATGAATCGAAAAACCCTCTAACTTTCAGGAGAAATTGCGGATCTTGTGAATGACAAGCAAAACCTTAGGCCATCTGGAGGATAGAGAATGGACACCTGCGGCTGATACTTCGCAGGGAAGGCACGGCGGATCAGTTTCGATCCAAAGCCCTCTTTGTCTGGAGCATTAACCGGTGGTCCGTCGTATTCCTCCCACGATAGCTCAAGGCGCCCCTCGTGCAGACGCCAGTTGATGCTGATATAGCCGCATTCGTTGCTGAGTGCTCCATATTTAGTAGCGTTTGTCCCGAGTTCATGGATGACAAGAGACAATCCTAACCCAAGCTCTGGATCGACTGCGTGGAACGGGCCCTCAATACGAAAGCGCCGTGCATTGTCCACATCATGGGAAGCCAACGTATTTCGGATGATATCGCCAATGTTTGCGCCCTGACTGTCCTCCGCGAGAAGCAAATCGTAGGCACGTCCTAGCGCCGTAAGACGAGCGGTGAAGGAGGCAACACGAGGGTCTGGCCCTTTAAATGTCTGTCGGGCGAGCGCACTGACGATAGACAGGGTATTTTTCACCCGATGGGTCAGTTCGCGAGACAGAAGGTTGCGCCGTTCTTCTGCTATTTCTACAGCAAGACGACGCCTGTCAAGTTCATCTAGCAGCTTATCCAGCGAGCTTCCGACACGGCTTAGATCATTGCTGTCTTCTGTCATATGCGTGCGACTGGCTGTGTTGCCGCGCTTCCATTCATCGAGCACGGTTGTAATCCGGTCTATTGGTCGGAGAACGAACCGCCTTCCCACGTAGGACGATGCCGCGAACGCGAGTACTGTGCTGAAGACCAACGTCGCCAAGCCTGTCAATGTCGTGCGATTGACGGCTGCGAAAGCTTCGGTCTTTGAGTACCCCGCACTCACATAAAGGGGGGTGTCTGGCGTGATGGGTTGATAGCCCATAACTCTCTCCGTTCCATCCTGGCTATGGACAACCAGAGCGCCCGGCCTCGGTGAGGTTAGAAGATAACGGAATTGGTCGGGTATAGGGGTGCCGACAAAACGTTCCGAGAAAGGTTGGCGTGCGAGTATGGTGCCCTTCCGATCCGCGATTGTGACGGCGCTACCATGCGCCACACCATGATCTGTGACGCGCGCCTGCAGCCAATCAAGCCGTATGCCGGTCGCAACGACACCAATGGTTCGGCCATCCCGCACCAGCGGCATCGAGACGGGCAGCACCGGCCGGTTTGTGAGCTTGCTGATTGTATACTCCCCAACCACCATGTCTTTGGCCGCGAGTCCCTCTTTGATATAGCCACGATCAGAAAAATCGATGCCAGCTGCGTTTCCGTCGCTGTCACAAACAAGCCTTCCATTGATGTCTATCACAAGGATCGCACCCGTCATGGTCAGGCTACCCGTCAGCCGCTTGAGGGTGGCTCTGCAATCCTCGGCATCGAGATCGGCGACAGCTGGTAATGCAGACACGGCGACAAGGAGACTACGCGCTCCTTCCAGAATGCGTTGTGTTTCCGAAGAAATCAGACGTGCCATTTGAGAAACCTGCAAATGGACTTCAGCACTTCGTTGCTGCCGGTTCACAACTTCATTGTAAGCCAGAAGTACGAGAGCTGGAAGCAGCGCAGTTGCGGCAACGGCTAGAAGTCGTCTTCTCACTACTTCCCCCCATGTGTGCTCGACAGATTGCCGACAGTTCGGTCATTGAACGACTTTAATCCTCTGTCAACGGGTACATATGAGGGATGAATTCTCCGCGTTGGACAACTCAAGCAAACGGTCACTCTAGTGACAGTCTAACGTACGATTTTTGCTATTGCTGGGAAAATGTTTAGCGGAGGAAGCATATTGACCCGCTGAGCGGTCGATCTGCATCTTCCGATGCACTACGTCAGCTCATACGACACTATCGGGCGTTGCCTCTCAAGCAAAGACAAAAGATAGCTAGTTCACGCTGGAAAATCGGAAAAAATAAGCCGTTTCCGGTCGCGCGCAGCTTGTATGCATTCGAATTCAAGCCGAGCGCAAGAGCTCTGACACTGCCATCCCGTTGACAAGGTCATTCCCTCGCATGTTATCCAACACTGCCAAGGTTCGGAAAACACGCGGATCCTGGCAGGAGTAATAAACGGTCTGCGCATCACGACGTGTCGTCACAAGATTTTCTTGCCTGAGTTTCCCCAGATGTTGAGATACGGATGACTGGCTCTTTCCCAGGATAGCAGACAACTCATTTACCGAAGCCTCCCGTTCAATGATGATCGAGAGAATATCTAGCCGAAACTCATTCGCAAGACTGGCAAACAATCGAGCTTTTTCTATATTGGGTAACATTGGTCGGCTCCTGTAGTGCAATAATAATAGCCAATGGACCTTGCTCAAGGCTTGGTCGCATCGAATGCAGATTGGCTTGCCGATTGGGGCTTTGTGTTGCGCGAATATTGTAGCAGATAAGGGCGGAAACACCCTTATCGATTGGTATCATTCTTCTATAAAAGATTAACGTCTTACAATCGCTGGTTGCTGTTGGCCGCCATCGCTGCAAGCAAAACGAAAATTACAGGCGTGAGATAGGCAAACTTCAACACATCTTTCGAAATGAAGGTTAGCGGTTCAGTGCAGCTTGCCCAGATTTTGCTGTGCGGCTTAACCTTGACAAAGGATCTGACCAGCGTGATCCCTTGTTACTATGCTCCATGGCGCGCAATGGGCAATTGTGACTGCGAGCGTTGAAGTCGACATCACTTCGACAATTGCATTACTGCCGCAAGAAGCTGGTCGCGATCACGCAGGCCTTTGTTGTAGAGTTTGGCAACTGAGACTGTTAGACGCCCAATTGCGGCGGGTTCCCGGAGGAAGCCCTGGGCACGTGCGACCTCCGTGACAATGCTGGCGCAAAGGCGTGCATCTTCCTTTGAGATGAGGTCCGGCATTCTATATCTCCCAAAATGATTGCTGCCTGAGCGGGGGCTCGGACCAAGGCTCTATCATGGCAGATTTTAAGCTGCACGGCATTCAAACTGGAAACTTATAGAGCCGATTATCAGGCTGTCGTGCAAGAGACCAATTTCCTGGAACTGTGCTTCAGTTAATTCGTCAAGCCGTTGGCTTCGTAACGGATCTGATTGAACACTTTTCAACATCTGGAGCTGGCCATCCGATAAAGATCATACCAGGGCCGTGATCGATGGCGCGGATTCTCTCCAAACCTCAAGCCCAATTCTCGACGCGTCGCAGACTCGACGTTGGTTGCAGGTCAAGACGCTTGGGTTAGTTGATGAGGATAACAACCAAAACTTAACCGTCTCCATTCCTTGAGGCTTAACCCAGATGATCTAGGTTCCCTCTGATGAAAAGGCAGATGTCGCATGATTAGGCAGTCACAGTGGTTCTTGAAATGGCTCATTCCGGCAAGCGTGGCGGCTCTGGTTGGAGCGATGCTACTCAGTACTCTTTACTGGGCTGCAGCCAAAGCCGACGAGGTTGCCGCGGAGCGGCAGAAGGGTCTCGCCACCCTGATCGTAGCCAAAATTCAATCATCCGTTGCTCATGATCAAGAGAGCGCCACCGTGTGGGATGACGCGGTCACCAAAACCAAGGACGATGATCACGATTGGCTTGACGTGAACCTCGGCCGCTGGATGAACACCTACTTCGGCCATGATGCCGCTGTCGTTTTATCGCCAGATGGACTGCCGATTTACCAGTTTCTAGCAAAATCATCTAGCGGGGTGTCACCTCAGGACCTTCGTCTGGCATATAGTCCGCTTGCGAAACGTCTGCGTGAACGGCTTGTCGCTGGAGACCAGGAAGGCATCTCGGACAAGGTCCTCTCAATCGGTGAGAGTGATCTGACCTATGTAGGGAAACGACCTGCTGTGGTCAGTGTCAAACCGATTATGTCTGACACGGGCGAGATTGAGCAGCAGGCGGGAGAAGAAAATCAGCATGTGGCGGTACGGTTTCTAGATCAAGATTTTCCGGCCGAAATAGGTAGTGAATACCAATTCGCCGAGATGCAGTTCACGACTGAGATGCCTCGCGACCAGCGCCACTCCCATATCGCTCTTACCTCGAAGTCCGGACAGACAATTGGTTACCTAAATTGGCATCCGTTCGAACCGGGAACGAGCGTGTTGCACGCAACAATCCCCGTCGTCGGACTGTCCATCATTGGCATATTCATCGCCGCAAGCTTGGCCGGGCATGCGATCTGGCAACGCTCCGTCAAGCTCAATTCCAATCGCCAGGAGCTTCAACATCTGGCACTGCGCGACAGTCTGACGGGTCTGGCTAACAGGGCTCATTTTAACAGTGAGCTCGCGGCACGGCTCAGGGAGGCATTGCCTGAGGATCTATTCAGTGTACTTTTAATTGACCTCGACCGGTTCAAGGGTGTCAACGATACCTATGGACATCCAACAGGGGACAAACTCATCGCCTTAGTTGCTGCGCGGATGCGGGACATTCTTCCGGACGCTCTCATTGGGCGTATCGGGGGTGATGAGTTTACGGTCTTGGTTGAAAGGATGAACCCGGACGACGTCGTCGCCATTGCAGAAAAAATCGTCCTGGGCCTGCGCGAGCCTTTTGAGATTGACGGGGCATATGGCGCTATTGGTGCGAGCATCGGTGTGGCGATTGCATCAGGTGCGAATGCAGATGCTGTCGAACTGACGAGGCAGGCGGATATCGCCCTATATCACGCAAAAGCTGCGGGACGGAATGCATATGCGGTGTTTGGCAATCACATGGACGAACTCCTCCGCACCCGCCGGAAACTAGAGCATGACCTGCGCGAGGCCTTGGCAACGGGGACGCAGATCGAGGTTGTCTACCAGCCGGTCTACTTTGCTGACAGCGCGGTCCCGTGCTCGCTCGAGGCTTTGGCGCGGTGGAAGCACCCGGAGCTAGGCTCTATTGGTCCAGATATGTTCATCCCGCTCGCGGAAGAGATCGGCGTCATTAACAGGATTGGAGCGCATGTTCTGGAAGACGCGTGCAGCCTGATCGCCGGGTTGCCTTCCATAAGTGTCGCCGTGAATGCTTCAGCGTCCGAACTCGCTTCCGCTGGCTACCCGCTACGGGTTCTTACCACGCTGGCCAAATGGGGGATTGAACCAGCACGATTGGAAATCGAGATTACAGAGAGCTTGGCCATCAGCGGTGAGGAGACTGAGCGAAACGTCACCATGCTGAGAGCGGCCGGCGTAAGGTTTGCAATCGACGACTTTGGCACCGGATACTCTTCTTTCTCAAGGGTTCAGAATGTCACTGTCGATAGGCTCAAGATCGACAAGTCGTTTATCGCGGGGATGGGAGAAGGCCAGAAAAGCGCGATTGTCGCAGCGATCATCAACCTGGCTCGGGCGCAAGGGCTACAGACAACGGCTGAAGGGGTCGAAACCCAGGAGCAGAGAGATGCACTGAAGTCGTTGGGCTGCGATAACATCCAAGGGTTTTTGATGTCGCGCCCAATAGCTAGGGACGACATCATCGCGCTTCTGCAAGTAGGCCACTTTAATAAAGAGCACGGCTGACCAGCCGGCTGGGCTCATAACCTCCAACGCGGCGCGACGAACAATTTGTTTTTGCGCAAGAAACGGGTCGTCGACTAATGACCCAGTCACCTATGGCTAGGCTCCCAATTAAGGAGGAAGCAAACAAAAGGTTTCTGCCATCCAGCGAGCAAAAACGAAATCCTGCCGAGCGATCAAAGTGGGGAACGACGCGCGTACGAATTACGTTTCGCGCTTGAGGTACGAACCAAGTCGATGGGCTAGGGTCCCGTTAGAAAACCATAGTCGTCGGTCTAATCATGAAGCTATGGAGCGGGCAGCATCGCTCCTGTAGCGTGCAAGGCTGGAAATATACCTGGTCAAGGGCATGTCGATATTTTGCATCGACGCGAGTTCGAGTACCGCTTCACAGATCGCCGCGAGTTCCAGTTGCCTGCCGCTCTCGTAGTCCTGCAACATCGAGGTCTTGGCATCTCCCATTCCGGCTCCGAATTTTAACAGGCCGTCCGGGTCTACCTCCAAGCGCGCAGCAAAAGACGCGGCGACGAGCATTGCTTCATCAATCAGCTTGCGAGAAATCATAGACAGATCGTCCCGACCGCACACATGCTTCAAAGGTGCCCCTGCCACCACCGAAAGGGGATTGGACATCAAATTGGCGGTGACCTTCGTCCACAGAGGGTCCCGGATCCTTGAGCTCAGACGTGTCGCGATACCACAGTGGTTAAAGATCTCTACCAACGAATGGGTTCGGCCACGTTCGAGGTCGTCGATTTCGCCCAGCACCATTCTGATCGGATTGAGTGCCACAGCCTTACCCAGCCCCACGCGCTCGACGGTAAAGGAGGCAATCACTCCAACCTTTTGTTCTGGCGGCGTGAGGCTTGCCAGAGCGCCGTCGGGATCGACTGATCGGACGGTTCTTCCTGCGAACCGTCCCGATATGCCGTGGAAGTACCACCAAGGGATGCCGTTTACGACAGGGAGGATCAGAGTGTCGGGACCTATGGCTTTCCTCGAAGTGATCGCGAGTGACTCGAGATCCTGGGCCTTCGAACAAAGAAGCAAGACGTCGTGAACATCGATGTCGTTTCCGTCGCTGGCAATAACATCCGCCCGTGACTCCCCTTGCGGCTGGCGCAAGCTTACACCAGACGATGAAATCGCCTTCAAACTATCCCCCCGTGCAATCACGGTTACCTGTTGGCCTCCCGCACCCAGCAAAGCGGCGAGAGTGGTCCCGATCGCCCCAGGGCCAGCTACGCAGATTTTTAGGGTCCCGTTGAAAGAAGGTCGTACACTCATCTTATCCATCCATGCGAAAGTTATTTTTATCTTTTCGCATAGGGGGGTTCTGGGAGATTTCAGGCTGGAGGCCGTCTGTTACATTCAAAATTTAAGCCACGGTGGCAACTGATCGGATGCGGGAAACTTGGCCTGATCTTCGAGAGTTGCCCATTTTAGATCTTTTTCATCTCGCGGCTTGTGCATAGTGAGCTCCCGAAGCCATCGGCCGATCAGGTTAGTGAACGCGATCAGCGAACCGCATGACGGCTAGCGTCGCAAAGCCGGGATGGACCAAGACCGAAGGGATCACTGTGCGTAACGCCGCCGTTAAGATTCAACAAGTTAAGTGGTATGGTGTCGAGGACCTTTGTTACGACTCCGTTCAAGGCGCTCGCGTTCAAAAGCGCTACATCGGATCAGGGCGCGCCCCTCGCCACTACCCGCAACTGATGATGCAAGGGATCGGCTGGGGGGGGCTGCAGCAATTCGTTGGCCCTGCGGTTTCAACGCGATTCCGCCCAAGGGCTTTCGCGCGGTACAGCGCGCCATCGGCGCTTGCAAGCATCCCGGCGACATCGTGGCAGTCTGGTGCCGCAAGGCCGATACTGACGGTGGCCTGGGTTTTCAGGCCCTCTGCCCGCGCGGCTGCTTTGGCGAACCGGCTTGCGATCGCCGAGCCGCGACTGAGAGCTTGGGAATGGTCGCACCGTGGCAGAAGCGCAGCGAATTCCTCACCGCCTAGCCGGACAATAAGCGCGTCGGGGCCCGCTTCTTCGCGGGCGGTTTCGGCGAACAGCTGCAAAACCTTATCTCCTGTTGGATGTCCATGACGGTCGTTGATCGCCTTGAAGTGGTCGAGGTCGAAGGCGAGCAGTGAGACGGGGTCACCATGCCGCTCCCGGAGAATCCGAGATGCCTGCTCAAAAAAGGCGTGACGGTTTGCAAGCCCGGTCAACTGATCGGTTTGTGACATCCGGAGCAGGTGGAGCTTTTCCTCCTCTCGAATAATCATCAGAAAGGACATCGGCATCGCTACCGAGTACAAGACGGCCTCGTACATCGTCGCCTTCCCGACGATGGAGATAACATCTTGCCCGTACCGTTCAAGGAGAACAGGGGCAATGAACGCTCGGCCAAAGTAGAACACGGCATGGAAGGCCGAGACCGATACTGCGATCGGACGTGAGCGCAATCGTAGAACCGTGCGACTGCGTAGAAGTAACCATGCTGTCAGGCCGCAGGTTAGCGCGATGGGTATAGACGAGACATGGTTCCAGAAGGCGGCCGGGAAGTGCGTGCCAGCGATCGCCCAGGCGATGGCTAGGAAGCTTAGCGCTGCGACGGACGACCAGAGATACCGGTGACCGTCGAGACCGGCGACGGCGTTAAGGACCAGAATGTAGCCCAACATCATTAGGATGTTGATCGCCCCCATGCCGAGCGCGACCGGAAAGTGGCTGCGGTTCATTGCAAGTATGCAACCGAGAACGAACGCGAAGAGTGCCGCGGCCAGAACACCGAGCACGCGTGCGCGACCTGGATGAGCCTGCCTTTCCCAAAGGAGAAGCGACGCTGACACCAGTAGCGTTCCGACGGTTAAGTACCAAAGGGTTTGTAAATCGATCTGCATTGCTCTGCCTGCCTTACGTCAAAGCCTACAGGGTGTTTTTTATAAGATCCTTTACGTCGCCTCTCATATTGCCGATATGGTTGGCGTAGTGTTAAGCGTGCTGTTGAGAGCCGGCACTAAAGCTAGGGCTACGGCATGAGCTGCGAATATACCGCGCCTGGGAGAGACTAATGTTTCCATGAGCCCAAAACGGGCGCCTTTTGATAGAACCAATAGGTTAAGCGTTGGTCTGAATATCAAACAGGTCAGAGGTTCTGAATCTCTTCAAGGCGGTATAATCCTTCTTCCGAGATCGTTACTCTGATCGCGAATGAGGAAACACTGAGAAAAAAAGTTCGCCAGCCAGATGCCGACGAACCGTAATAGTCGCTTTGAACGCAAGGACGGTATTGATGGTATCCTTCGCCAGGATTGATCTTTCCGGGAAAAGACCCAGTAGGCGTAGGGGGTAGTAGCAACGGAACGTAAAAACCTACACAAGGTCCAGCTTTCCCGTACCGAAGAGGCGTTTACACGACGAGAGATTGTTGAACAGGCGGCTGCATCAGCTCTATGGTTATACCATCCGGGCCAGAGATATACGCGACCATTGTTCCGCATCGGGGGCCGGCTGGTATCGGCTGCGGCGAGTCCTTCACTGCCCACCCCGCCCTCTCAACCCGCGCGATCGCGGTGCGGATATCTGTAACCGTGAAGGCAATATGAGCAGCGCCGATCGCACCCGCGCTAAGAGGTGTCTGGCCCAACCTAAGGCCTGTCGAACACTCGAGAAGCTCGATAGGGTAGCCATTTGGAGCAGTCACCAGCGCCATTCGGCAGCGCGGATCGTCCACACCCGTGGCCTCCCGTAGGAACTCTCCACCCATCTCGCCTCGGCGAACAAGGTCGAAACCCATCGCCTCAGTCCAGAACTGGATCGCCTCCTCCAACGAGGCGACCGAGAATCCCGTATGGTCCACAGCTATCACGCCTGCGTCTTCGGCCATTTTTTTATCCTCACATATCGAGCGGTTACGTCGCGCTACAGTAAGCCGTTCGCATAACAAGGCATAGCACTCGCAATCCCTTTGGTCGTTTTGTAGCGCTGATCTCGAGTCCGATGCCTTTCAAGAGCTGTAACTGCGACCTCATCAGTAGTTTGACAAACTTTGCCATCGTCAAGTATGTTGAGGCATAAGGAGACTCGAATGGCGACGATGAACGTATCTCTGCCAGACCCCATGAAAGATTGGGTTGAAGCACAGGCGAAGACAGGTCGATACTCGAATGCGAGCGATTATGTCCGGGACCTGATCCGCAGAGACCAAGCCCGTACGGATAAGATTGCCGAGATGCAGCGATTTGTCGACGACGGGATCAGAAGCGGAGTTGGGGGCCGTTCAACGGAAGAGTTGTTTGCTTTAGCCACCTCTCGAGCCGCCATCAGCCGCGGACGCGATTAATGCCATTCAGCCTATCGGTCCAAGCGGAAGAGGATATTATTTCCATTGCAGAAGAAGGCATCAGCATCTTCGGAGCACTAGTCGCCAAACGATATCACGATGAGCTTTTTGCCTTGCTCGAGCTCATCGCCACCAACCCAAGAATGGCACGCGAACGCCATGAGATTTCTCCTCCTGTCAGGATCCATCCTTTCAAAGCTCACCTTGTCGTGTATCGCATCATTGAAGACGGGAGCGTATTCGTCATCCGCATACGGCACGGCCATGAAGATTGGGCGGGAGATTCTTTCTAAACAACCACTTCGCCGAATTTATTACATACTGATCGCAAGTGCGAATCTCATCAAGGCGAAGACTAAACGTTTGAGTCATAGTGCGGCCACTAATTGCACCTCAAATTTATCCCTGAAGCTGATGTTTGCACTCGGGGTGCTACAGGGTGCAGGAGCTTTTTTCTTATGGCGCTTATCCGACGAGAGTTCGTCTTTAGATGCGCTATGCAGCAACTATGTTAGGAAACGCGTAACAGCTGGACGTATCCCAGAAGAGGCTCCGCACCAGCCTCTTCATTAAAGTCACAAACACCCTTATCGCTGCACGTCTTGCTAACATGACCTTCGTCAGCCGGGTGTCATTCTCGCATATCTGCGCTGCATGGCCGTCCTTCGGAGACGGCAACGCTGATCGTTATCACACAGCAGAGACGCGGAAGTGAGTTCCACCAGAACCATCGGCATTCATTTTGATGTTATACGAACCTGACTTCCCGCAACCATGCACGGTCCAAATTTCGTGCGCATTCGCCAACTGGCCGTTCGCTGCCATCACTTTTGTTTGAGCTTTCATAGAGATAGCATCTACACGGTTACAGCCTGCGCCTACTCCATTTAGAAAAAACAAGCTGACGTACTTTGTGATATCGCCCTTCAGGGTGCCGTCAGCTACAGAGTTCCCCGTGTATGAAATCGATGATGTCGATGCACAAGCGCTGAGCATCAAAGCCGCGCCAATTCCGATAACTTTTGTTTTCATATAATCTTCCTTCTCACGGTGACTAGGTTGCTGACCGACACGAACCAATGAGTTCGCTCCGCGCTGTTAAAAGCATCCGTTCGCAAAAAGTGCAACCTCTGGCACCTCAAGCGCGATTTTCAACAAGGCGATCGCGGTGTGTAGGGATCTCTGTCGGGAACAATGACGGATGCCCAATCGAGTTTGGTCAATGTGCACGGGAGACACTGTTTACGGTTCTCTGGAAGCGTCAGCGGACGTAATATTGAAAGCAAGGGGCGAACTAGGCTGAGAAAAATAGCCGGGTATACGGTTCGAATACCTTCAAGACCTAGCCTTGAGCATGCCTGTTTCGAATCCATAGCTCGCAGTGCAATCAGCGGCAAAGCAGTTCTCGCTGGATCAGTGATCTGATCACTGAAACGCTGGCGATTTTTGTGGCATCGCCAGCATGCTTGTCTTCAAGCCGCTTCCCACACTTGGTTCAATATCTGTGCCGCGAGAGCTGCCTTGTCTTGTGGAAGGAAACGCCCGTAGTGCCGCTGAACCATCTCAGGCGTATCCTGAATGGCGTAGCTCGCCTGTTCATATGAGCCCGAAAGTTTCAGGATGTGCGTGGCTAACACGTCCCGAACGTTGTGCGGACCATGTGGCAGCAAGCCACTGATAGCTCCGCGACCCGTATACGGGTTATAGATGCCGTAGCGTTGGATGATGAGACGCCAAGCTTCATAGAACGTTGTCTGATTATAGGCCGCATCAGCGCTCGATAGCTTGACTGTCTTGACGAAGAACGTACCCGGATCATCTGCATTGCCGAGCAGAACCTTTCGATGACGCTCGATGTAGGCATTGATGTAGTAATAGAGGTCCAGCAGGTCAGGCAGGATCAGCCTGAATGGCTTCGATCCGAAGAACGACGAGTTGGCATTTTTAAATGCGACCGATGGGATCAGCACCTCCCAGCCATTCTCTCTGTCACTCCATCGAATTTCTCCGCGCCGCATTTCTTCCAGACGCCTTTCAGACGTTGGGAAGTGACCACGCGGGCAAAACAGCAGTTGTCGCAGGTTCTTTTGTCGCAAGCCTAGATGAAGTCCTAGCCTCAACATGAGAAACGAGCGCACGGATTCTGCAGCAGCTCTTGGGTAGCGGTCTTTATCAGGCATACAGAGAAGGATTTCGTCCGTAATCTTGCGATATTCGGCCAGAGGGCTCGGTGCCTCCAGCACGCGCATAATCGGTTCGAACGGGTCTCGGTGAACCCGCATCACTCGCTGGATTTCCCTGATGCGGTTCCGTGCGTGGGAATGAAACGCATCGCAACAGGCATGCCAATCACGCCGGGCGAAGGTAATCTCCTCTTTCGGAACCAGGCCGTCCACCGGTACTACGCGATCGATGAGTTCGGGATGTTGCCTGATCCACCCTGTTTCCTCCCGGGTGAGCGACAATGCGATGCTCAGCATGTCAGCTTCCCAGGCCGTGTAGAAGCCGTGTCGCCGCTCACGCCACTGTAGGTACCAATCCCAGACACCAGGAAAAACCAGGAGGCCGAAGGTCAACGCGCTGAGTGGCACGCCTCGCCCAGCGACTTCGCCTTCAGGTGAAGCGGCGAGAGCGCCGAACATTAAGCCAAGATGTTCGAGCTTCTGAGATGCCGTCTCCTCGCCCCATACTCCATTGCGTTTGAAGCCGACTGCAGTCAGGGTCGCGGTCTTGAACGACATCAGATTGGCCATTTCAAGCCCCAAGTGCGCAGGGGCGTCGATTACCCCGGAAAGCATATCTGGGTCTTCCAGTTCGTCTTTACATCCTTCGACCACTTTGCGGGGCGATGCCATCGGTCGGTGAGAGCCGCCGTAGGTCACACCAGGGAAGCGGATCGCATAACGTTGCTTCGTCGCCAACGCCTGATAACGACGGTAGTCCGTCGCGCCGGTTAAGATAACGCGCCTGACCCATTCGAGGATTTCCGCACGCTTTTCCTCCGGCAATGAATTGAAATCATCCGGCAAATGCCACGCCAGACGTCGACGCTCTGCAGGAGATACATCGTCACCGACATCATATCCGACCCCGGCACGAGACTGGTGAGGAAGCTTTTCCTTGAAATAACCGAGTGGCAGTCGTTATCGACGTTCTATTCGATTGAGGATTTCCAAGTTTGCCACACTACGTGGCACTTTCGTTCCCTTCAGCCAGCTCACCAATGTCGTGGCTTCAAGAGCATCGCCGTCGCGGAATATGGCGCGATGCAAATGGTAATAGCTCTCACCGAAGCGGTCGATATGGAATTGGAGAGCCGCCTGAAAAGAAACCGGTTCGTCGTAAGTCTCGAAGAGCGGCTCCGGGAACTCTTCGATGGGCTTGGGCTTCGGACCGGGTTTTGATCGATAACTGGTTTTGGCCGCGTCAGGCGTGCTTTTATTCGAAAGGCTTTTTGCGCGGCTGCGTGTCTTTGTTGCTTTGCCTGTGGCCGAGGTAGTTCCATGTCTGGAACCCGGTTCGGTCAGCCAACGTGAGATCGAATCGAAACCGTATTGGGCAACTCTTCTGAGTTCTGCTGATGTTTGCCCAAGACCGCTCGCAAGCGAGATTTCTTCCCAGTTGACGTGCCTGCCCAGCATTGGAGGAGGCATCCGGTCGTCAATGAGACGGGTCATGTATTCTGAAAGTGCGCGAAACTGTCTTGCGTCTGTGAGCGGTGCTAACTTCATTTCGCAGAAGCTGGATATTTTGCGCCGAAAGGCAATTGCCGATTGATCTATGCTCATTCAGGTTTCCCTTGCAGATTACAGTCCAGCCCGGGGGCGGCTTGCTAAGGGAATGAGGTTAACGAAGCATTAATACGCTGATTGAGTTGATGCGACTACGCCGAAGAGGTGTGTTTTGCTTTCCGGACGAAGCGACATCGCGAATTCTAACGACTCCTGATTAAGCTCCTCTGGACAATTGGTTCACCGGAAACTCGACAATCAGCTCATAGGCTGTGCTGCGGCCTCCAGCATCTCCCTTTTTCAGGATGCCTTTCTCCAACAGGTCTGAGATGTCGCGGAACGCCGTATCTTGAGATGCGTTCGTCAGCTTCGCCCACTTCGTCGATGTGAGCTTGCCTTCGAAGTTGCCCTCTAGCAACCTGTTGAGGACCTTGGCTTGTCGCGGGTTAAAATCATGCGCAGCATGCTTTTGCCAAAAGTCATTTTTCAGCATGACGTTGTCGAGAGTTGCCAGCGCGCCTTCAACAGCGTTGCCCAAACGATCCAAGAACCACTCAACCCAGCTTGTTATGTCGAGAGATTCATTGCTGGTGATTAATTGCAGGGCTTCGTAATAGCCAGCGCGCGACCTCTCGATAGCGGCGGACATAGAGTAAAGTCTCTGTGCCCCACCACCACTCCGTGCAAGTGTCATGTCGGCGATTGCACGGGTAATGCGACCGTTGCCATCCCCGAAAGGATGGATGGCTACGAACCAAAGGTGGGCGATAGCCGCTTTTACGAGAGGATCGAGATCATGCGTTTCGTTGAACCATTCGAGGAAGGTCGACATCTCACATTCTAAGCGATCTGCCGGCGGCGCGACATAGTGAACTTTCTCGTATCCGAATGCGCCTGACACGATTTGCATACGACCGCCCGAGTCGTCACGCCAATCTCCGACACGCAGCTTGTGTCCCCATTCGTTTCGTCCGGTCGGAAACAGTGCTGCATGCCATTGAAATAGCCGCTCTGCCGTCAGTGGGTGTGAGCAATTGATCGTGGCGTCGAGAGTGATATGGACAATGCCCTCAACAGAGCGGTTCGGCGTCACGAAGCCATCGATGTCGATACCAAGCCGTCGGGCTAACGATGATCGGACCTGCTGTTCATCCAGGCGCTCCCCTTCGATCGCAGACGATTTGACGACGTCGTCCGTCAGCGCCTGCAGGAACGTTGCCTCGCGTGTGCGAAACCCGAGACTCTCGACGCGACCAATGAGGCGCCCCTGATCGAGGCGTACGGCTGCTAGCCTTGATGCTAAGTATTCGAACTTCCATCGGAACTTCGGCCATTGAGGAGATTGCCAGATATACAACATAGTTCAGAGTACGATCCAGATGCGGAGAATAGCAAGCTTAATCTCCGCAATTATGCGGATTTTATGGCTCTTAATCTCCGCACTGCGCTTCAATCAGTGATGCTAGGTGACGCCATGGGACAAATAGACTGGTCGATCTTATTCAAATCGTGACAAGAAATTGCTTTGGTAAGCCAATCTCCCAACAGAGGAGAATTGATTAGCAGGGTCGCTGGTTCACATCCCTTCAAGGCGGTGGACGTTGAACCGCTACCAAGTGTTTAGCCAGAGAATGTTGACGGACAAGAGTGTCTCGAGGCGCAAGTACCGTCAGACCGTTTCCGAACTTGGCTGGAGGAGCTCTCGGGAACTTTAGGACCTCGGCACTAACCGCGCCGGCATACAAAGCGTTCTTCGCCAGTCTGTCGGTCGCTGAAACCTGCCATCCGCGCGGGTTTCTCTTTGCTTGGCACTGTAACTGGAGGAGATGACATCACTTGGCATCGGTTTTCAGCGGAAAAGATAATTGCACAGTTGTTCCTTCGCCTTGTCGCGAAAATATCTGCGCCTCGCCGCCGCTTTGTCGGACAAAACCATAGACCATCGCCAGACCTAGGCCCGCTCCGCCCTGATCGCTTCGCGTGGTGAAGTAGGGTTCGAAAGCCTTGTCCACCGCATCCGGCCTCATGCCCGTTCCGTTGTCATCCACTTGCACCAGCAACAGATTTTCCGTTCGTCTAGCGCGGATAACGATCAATCCACCGTCGGGCATCGCGGCTGCCGAGTTGAGGCACAGGTTGAGGATCGATTGTTCAAACAGCGCTGGGTCAAGAGGAATTTTAGGCAAGCCCTCCTCAAGATCGAGCCTGACCTGGCATTTCGCCCCGACAGCAATTTCCAGAATATCCGCCATTGCGCGCAACAGGATTGAAACGTCCATTGCACTCGGATGAATGGGATGCTGGCTACCGACTGAAAGCATGCTGCTGGCAAGCGCACGCCCACGGTCTGCGGCCTTGCGAATGCGTGCCAAGTGTCGCTTCTGACGGTCATTGAAGCCAGCTTCTCGATCCAGCAGGCCAAGGCTGCCGGTGATGATGCCAATCATGTTGCCGACCTCATGACTGACCTGATGTGTCATGCGCATGATGCCATCGAGACGCTGGGCCTTGGACGCTTCTGCTTCCTGCCGGTCCATTGCTGTCACGTCACGCGCCAGAAGCACGATTCCTTTATCAGGCTGGCGCGACAGCGAGATTTCGATGACCTGCTGATCGTCTGCGCGGTGGCGAACAACAGCACGCTCTTGCAATGTCCCGGAATGCACGTTGCACGGCAAAAGATCAGGATCAATTTCTGGAATGGCCTGCGCGAATTTTCGCAGCGGCGATTTGCGCGATGCTGCTGACTTTCCGATAAGATCGATGACGCGGCGGTTCATCGTGATCGGTTCACCTGCCGCGTCAAACAGGGCGATGCCTTCGTTCATGTTGCGAAATGTGGACCGGATTGTGCGCGCGGCGGCCTCGGCGGTGCGGCGCAGGCGTGTAACGCGCTCTACGCTGTCGTTGAAAGCCTTGAAAGCATCGAGAAGCCGGATGAGCTCCGTCTCGTTACCGCTATAGGATGGAGGACCGACGTTCTTGTCACCCTTTGCAAGCGCATTCATTCCCTTCGACAGAGAAACGATGCCGCGCGACACGCGCATGACAGAGTGGATCGAGAAAATAGCGACGACGAGCACCAGCAAAGAAGCCAGGGCAACGGTGATCAACAGCCGGTAAAGCGCGTTGGATGTCGAAAGCAGGTCGTCGTTCAGCCCCTGCGCCACGGCATCGCTCTGGGTTTCGGTGGCATGCGACAGATCGCGGGACACATCGTGTAGCTTCGATACGGACGCGCGGATGGTTAGCATGCCGAGGAGGTACTTGGTTTGCGCCTCGAAGACACGCTCATAGGGTAGAAGCCGCTCGGCTGAAACTCTGACATCCGGCGCTGATCTGTTCTGACGTGCCTCTGTCTCGGCAACATAGCGGCGGCGAAGTTCACCCAGTTGAAAAAGGCTATCGGACGTTGCGGCCGCCTGCACGATGCCGTTCAACTGGCGTCTGAGTGCGGCGTCTTCGACACCGTCACCCGTGGCGATTTCACTCAGCGCCGCTGCGGCCTTCGCTTTATGATCCTGCGCGGCATCAGCATTCCTTGCCAACTCTCTGGTCTGGGTGTGAATGAGGTTAAGCAGTTCCACGATCTGGCCACTGGCAAAACCTCGGATAACGGAGTCTTCACCGTCACGATCGATCATGCTCAGCAAACCATCGACCTGCGCAACGACAGCGCGGCTTTCGCTGGATACCCGGTAGGGGGATGCGGCGTTCATGAGAAACGGTGCGCTTGATACCAAATCTGAAACCTGTCTCGAAATGAGAGACGCTTTTGCCAGGCTGGAAAAGGCTTGCAGCCCATAGGCCGCCATCTCGTTGCGCGCGCGTTGCAAGCCGAAGATTGCCGTTGCAGACAGGCTGAACACCAGACAGCAGATAAATACGATTGCGAATGGCAGGCGGAAAGCAATCGATGAGAGAAACGAACGGCTGATCACGGTAAAAGCTCTGCCTCATCTGTGTGCAGCACATAACCTTTGCCGCGCCGTGTCTTGATGTGGCGGGGCAAGTCTGGATTGAGCTCTATCTTTCTGCGCAGGCGCAGAACCAGCACATCGACGTTGCGATCGATGTAGCGCTCGCTCTCAGTGCCAAGGCAATCTAGAATCTGAGCCCTACTGACTGGCTGGTTGGGGGTGCCCGCGAGTATCTCGAGCAGCGCAAACTCCGCCGTTGTCAGCGTGCGGCTGCGGTCCGTCAGGCATGTCGCCTGCCGCCCATCCAAATCGATAGCCCAATCGCCAAGCCGCAGTGATGACCGCGTGTGATCCTTTTCGATCTCCTTGTCGTGCTTCAATGCGGGGATCGTCCGGCGCAGTACGGCCTTCATGCGCGCCGTCAGCTCAATCGGCTCGAAAGGTTTTACCACATAGTCATCGGCTGCGGTTTCCAGCCCCAGCACACGATCTGCAGCACTACCGGCGGCGGTGACCATGACGATACCGATATCGGATTGAAGCCGCAGTCGCTGGGCGAATGTTCGCCCTGAAGTGCCGGGCAGATTATGATCGACCAGAACCAGATGAACCTGTACCTGCGCCAATATCGCCGTCGCTTCTTCCGCCGACCCCGCACAAATCGGTATCCAATCCTCGGCCTCCACGAGATCGGATATCAGTTCCGCCATATCAGGATCGTCCTCGACGATCAGAATTCGCACCTTCTGGTTCAGCAATGTGTAGTCCTCCCGATTACACCATACGTTTTTGGCCATCGATGTTCAAAGACTAGCTGATGATGCACTTCGACATAAATGTAATGAATGTAATATTCTTCGGCACTGCGGTGCAAAATTGGTAATCATTCTTCGATTGCACCGACCCGCAAATCTGACATGCTCACTGCGGAGATTGGAACGGGGAGGTTCCAAGAGGGAGGCTCTGTTGAAAGCACGACTGGCTACAGTAACGGGATTGACGGCATGGCTTTGCGCTGTGGCCCCCGGCTTGGCCGACACCAGTCTCAACGTGCTGTGTGGCACCGACGAGGCGTGGTGTGCTCAAATGAAGCAATCCTTCGAGGCCCAGTCGGGCATATCCATTTCCATAACCCGGAAGAGTACCGGCGAAATACTCGACCAGATCAGGTCGGAAAAATCCGCACCGACAGTCGATGTCTGGTGGGGCGGCACCGGCGACACCCATCTTCAGGCGGCATCCGAAGACCTGCTTGAGATCTACGTGCCGAAACATCAGGTCGACATTTTGCCGTGGGCGCAAAATTTCTTCAAAATGTCCGGGCAGCACTCCTCTGGCATTTATGCAGGCGCCCTTGGTTTTGCTTATAACGTGCAAGTTTTGGCACAAAAGGGTCTTCCGGCCCCGACCTGCTGGAAAGATCTGGCGAACGACGCTTACAGGGGACTCATTCAGGCTGGCAACCCGAATTCATCCGGCACTGCTTTTACCATGCTCGCGACACTGATTCAGCTTTTCGGGGAAGACGAGGCCTTTCGGGATATCGGCGCGCTGAACCGCAACGTTGTTGAATATACAAAATCCGGCTCGGCACCGGTCAAAGCTGCGGCAAGAGGGGAGACCTTGATCGGCATATCGTTCATGCATGATGCTGTGACCCAGAAGGAAGAGGGCTTTCCGCTTGTGATCGTCGCACCTTGCGAGGGCACGGGCTACGAAATCGGCGCGGTCAGCATCGTCAAAGGCACCACGCACATCGAGGCAGCGCAACGCTTTGTCGAATTTGCCCTGAGCCCGGAGGGGCAAGCGACAGGCGCAGCAGCAGGCCAGAACCAGGTACCTTCGAATGCCAGAGCTGCGCTCCCCCCGGCAGCCCCGGATATCTCGCTGATCAAGATGGTGGACTACGACTTCGCGACCTTCGGCCAACCCGGCGAACGAAGTCGGCTTCTCAGGCGGTTCGATGCGGAAATAACAGCGACGCAGTAACCGCACCCCGACTTTTCAGACACTTACCCAAGATCAAGCGGCATGGACGTCAATGCCGTGAAGGCGAAACTGCGCCTTTTGGACATACTTTATCGCAAGCAACAGGAGGATATCGCATGCGACTTTCAGCACTTTCCATTCTACTTTTTTCCGGGGTATCCCTCGGGGCGGTTTCGGCACAGGCCGCCGGTGAACTCAACGTCATTTGTTCTGCAGATGTGGTGATTTGCGAACAGATGAAGGGCGACTTCGAAAAGTCCCACGACATAAAGGTGAATATGGTGCGCCTGTCATCCGGCGAAACCTACGCGAAAATTCGGGCCGAAGCCCGAAATCCAAAAACCGATCTATGGTGGGCAGGCACTGGTGACCCCCATGTGCAAGCGGCATCCGAAAACCTGACGATGGAATACAAATCACCCATGCTGGACCAGTTACAGGACTGGGCCCAGAAGCAGGCCGAAAGCACAGGCTACCGCACGGTTGGTGTCTACGCGGGCGCACTCGGCTGGGGCTACAACACGACGATCTTCAAGGACAAGGGTTACAAGGAGCCATTGTGCTGGGCTGATCTGCTTGCCCCGGAATTAAAGGGTGAAATTCAGATTGCCAACCCCAACTCCTCCGGTACGGCATATACCGCACTGGCCTCCCTCGCGCAGATCATGGGTGAAGATCAAGCGATCGACTATCTCAAGAAACTGAACGCCAATATTTCTCAATACACCAAATCGGGCTCGGCACCGGTGAAGGCTGCCGCACGCGGTGAGACGGCGCTGGGCATTGTCTTCATGCATGACGCCGTTGCCCAGACTGCCGAAGGCTTCCCAATAAAATCTATCGCCCCCTGCGAAGGCACTGGCTACGAAATCGGCTCCATGTCGATCATCAAGGGCGCGCGCAATCTGGACGATGCCAAAGTCTGGTATGACTGGGCGTTGACGCCGGAAGTGCAGTCGCGAATGAAGGATGCTAAGTCCTTCCAACTGCCATCCAACAAAAAGGCTGAAGTGCCGAAGGAAGCACCAAAGTTTGAAGACATCAAGCTGATCGACTACGACTTCAAGACATATGGCGATCCGGTCAAGCGCAAGGCTCTGCTAGAGCGCTGGGACCGTGAGGTTGGCGCTGTCGCCAACTGATCCAACGCGTCTGGGCCGGGTAGACAACACCCGGCCAACTTCTCCGGTGCCGCTGATGCACTCCCATTTCCTATCGTAAAACGAGCGAGGTAGGCCATGAAACGTGGCAATCGCAGGCTGGACATCGTTCTGGCGCTTGGGGCAGCGGCCCTCCTTCTTCTTCCCTGGTACAGAATTGAACGGGGCTTTTTCGGCTTCGGCTGGATCTCGGACTTCTTTTCTTCCGACACCTCTGCACCGGCACTTTTACAGATCGCCTCCCATGGCAAGCTCTGGCTGATCGGCGTCCTCGTGATGTTTCTGACGGCGTGTCTGGTCAGACCGATCAACGACCCGATGAAGCGCGGGGGGCTCTTGTCCCTCACAGGCATCCTCGGCCTGCTGTTTCTCTCGCTTCAAGGATTTGCCATCGGCTTTACGGGCTGGACTTGGACCATCAGTGAAACGCTGTTCGGGCAGCTCGCAAACGGTCAACCCGCCATGGGCGCGGGTGCGGTGGTAATGGCCGTGGTTTGCGTCCTGCTCTTTGCATTCGGCCTTGCAGAACGGGGCGTCATGAAGGGCGATGCATTCATCGTCGCCTCGATATCACTGCTGATATTTTTGGTCGCGATCTTCGTCTTTTACCCCATTGGCAGCATGTTTACGGCGTCGGTGCAGGACTTCGATGGCTCCTTCAATCCTGATGGCTTCATTCGCAACCTGCAGGACCCGGGCATCTGGAGCCTCGGCTGTGTTTTCGGCGAAGAGCGTTGCGGCGTGGCGTGGCGCACCCTTGCACTTGCGCTGATGACGGCCTCTGCGTCCACCCTGCTCGGCCTCGGTTTCGCGCTGGTCGCGACACGTACACGCTTTCCCTTCAAAAAAGGCCTGCGCCTGCTGACTGTCCTGCCGATCATCACGCCGCCTTTCGTCATTGGCCTTGCACTCACTTTACTGTTCGGCCGGGCGGGCGTTGTTACCGAAGGCCTTTCGAACCTGTTTGGCATTGAGCCGGGACGCTGGCTTTATGGCCTGACCGGCATCTGGATTGCGCAAGTCCTGTCGTTCACGCCCATTTCCTTCCTCGTTCTCATCGGCGTCGTGGAAGGTGTCAGCCCCTCGATGGAAGAGGCATCGCAGACCTTGCGTGCAGATCGCTGGCGCACCTTCTGGCGTGTCTCGCTGCCCTTGATGAAACCCGGCCTCGCCAACGCGTTCCTGATCGGCTTCATCGAAAGCATGGCTGACTTCGGCAACCCGCTCGTACTGGGCGGTAGCCACGGCGTGCTCTCGACGGAAATCTTCTTTGCCGTCGTCGGCTCGCAGAACGACCCATCCCGTGCGGCGGTACTTGCCATGGTTTTGCTCTGCTTCACGCTTTCCGCCTTTATGGCACAGCGTTTCTGGTTGTCGGGCAAGAATTTTGCGACGGTAACCGGCAAGGGCGATAGCGGAGCACATATTGCTCTTCCTCGCGGACTGTCCATCGGTGTGCATGCCGTCGTCGTGCCGTGGATGCTGTTCACGATAGTCGTCTACGGCATGATCCTGATCGGCGGCTTCGTCAAAACCTGGGGTCTCGATAATTCGCTGACACTGGACCATTATATCAGAGCCTTCTCCGTCGGCTTCAAAAATGGCAGCATTGCCTGGACGGGCGTCGCCTGGAATTCGTTCTGGACGACCATGGAAATCGCTCTGATTTCTGCTCCTCTGACGGCTGCTGTCGGGCTTTTGACGGCCTATATCATCGTCCGCCAGAAGTTTACCGGGAAGAACGTATTCGAATTCGCGCTGATGATGAGTTTTGCCATTCCCGGAACGGTCATTGGTGTCAGCTATATCATGGCGTTCAATCTTCCGCCCATCGAAATGACGGGGTCTGCTCTCATCCTGATCGCCTGTTTCGTTTTCCGCAACATGCCCGTCGGCGTGCGCGGTGGTATCGCGGCCATGAGCCAGTTGGACAAAAGTCTCGACGAGGCATCGCTAACATTACGGGCGGACAGTTTCCGTACCATTCGCAAGGTGATCCTGCCGCTGCTGCGTCCAGCGATCACCGCTGCTCTCGTCTATTCCTTCGTAAGGGCCATCACGTCGATCAGCGCCGTCATTTTTCTCGTCAGTGCAGAATACAACATGGCCACCTCCTACATCGTCGGCCTCGTTGAAAACGGAGAATATGGCGTGGCGATTGCTTACTCATCCATGCTCATCGTCGTGATGATCACCGTTATTACGGGCTTCCAGCTCATTGTCGGCGAACGACGCCTCAGACGCGAGAACCGCGTCGCCGGTGTCACGACCGATCCCACCGTTCCTCTCGCTCAGGAGAAAGCCGCATGATCAAGGTAAAACCCGGCTCCGTCACCTTTCAAAATGTTCGCAAGACTTTCGGTGCATTCACAGCCATCCCCGACCTCTCCCTGACTATCGAGCCGGGAACACTGGTAACATTGCTTGGGCCTTCAGGCTGCGGCAAAACCACGACGCTTCGAATGCTGGCAGGGCTAGAGCATCCAACTTCCGGCCGCATTCTGATCGGCGATACGGATGTGACGATGCTGCCAGCAAACGAGCGTGACGTCTCGATGGTATTTCAATCCTATGCACTTTTCCCGCATATGACGGCCCTCGACAATGTTGCCTACGGTTTGCAATCCTCCGGCCTTCGCAAAAACGACGCGCGGGAAAAGGCTGAGGAAGGCCTGAAACTCGTCGGTCTCGCGGGCATGGGCCAACGTCTTCCAGCAGAACTTTCCGGTGGGCAGCAGCAGCGTGTGGCGGTCGCCCGCGCGCTGGTTCTCGAGCCGCAGGTTCTGTTGCTGGACGAACCCCTGTCCAACCTCGATGCGCGCCTGCGGCGCCGCGTGCGCACCGAAATCAGGGAGTTGCAGCAGCGTCTCGGCTTTACAGCCGTCTACGTAACCCATGATCAGGACGAAGCTCTGGCTGTCTCGGACCGCATCATCGTGATGAAGGATGGCGAGATTGCCCAATCAGGTGCGCCGCGTGAGCTTTACGAGGCCCCCGCATCCCCCTTCATAGCTGACTTCATGGGCGAAGCGAATGTGATTCCCTGCGAGGTTATCCGCGTCGAAGGCGAGCAGGCGGTCATCCGCTTGGCAGGTGTCGATTATTCCGTGAAAGGCCGTGGCGCGAAGCCGGGCTCCGCTAAGCTCGCCGTCAGACCCGGCTCTATCATCATCGGTGCGGGGGGTGGCAATGGGCTGGCAGGGCGCGTGCTCCATAGCGCCTATCTTGGCGGCCACATCGAATATGAAGTCGAGACGGATGTCGGCACGCTCTTCATCATAGACCACGCCATGGAGGCAAGCATGCCGACTACAAGCGATGTCACGCTCGGGTTTAAAAGCCGTGGTATTGCGCTGATCAACGGCTGAAACGTTGGAACTGCAATCAAAGGACATGACAATGATGACACATGAAAGCGCTATCGAACTGCGCTTTTCGCTGGCCAAGACAATGGCCGAAAAAGCTGGCGCTCTGGCCCTGGATTATTTCAACAGGCGTGAAACACTGGTGATCGAGACCAAACGCGATCTTCACGATGTGGTTTCCATCGCAGACCGCAACGTCGAAACTCTTCTGCGCGAACACGTTGCCGAAGCGTTGCCGGAAGACGGATTTCTGGGTGAGGAATTCGGTTACACCGAGGGTAAATCCGGCTTCACTTGGGTCGTGGATCCGATTGACGGTACTGCCCCCTTCGTCAACGGCATGCCGACATGGTGCGTTTCCATCGCTGTGGTTTATGACGGCATTCCGGTTGTCGGCGTCATCAAAGTACCCTGTGAGGACGAACTTTATGCATCGGCCGAGGGTTTAGGCGCGACGCTCAACGGCAAGGTGCTCCGGCTCGATCCCGCTCGCACGATCCAAAATGCGCTGACGGGCATCGGCAGCAACAATTACGTCACACCAGATCGGGTCGGCGGCATCATCTCATCCCTGCTGTCCATCGGCGGAAACTTCATCCGAAACGGCTCCGGCGCACTGATGCTGGCCTACGTGGCGGCTGGGCGCCTGGTCGGTTATTACGAACCGCACATGCGGGCCTGGGATTGTATGGCGGGGTTCTGCCTCGTCAAACAAGCCGGTGGAAGATACATGCCGTTTCCTTGCGACAGTGAAAATCTGACGCTCGGCAGCCCTGTCCTCGCCTGCAACCCAACCGCCTATGACGAGCTTTTCGACATTCATAATACAATGGCAGGAAGCGATCAGTCGTAGTCCAGACCATTCCGCTTTGAAAAGACGCCACGGGCTGAGACTTTGTTCGGTCCGTGGATTTCTTTTAATTGTCGATCAGCTTGAGGTTGGCATTTACGGTCCATCTTGCGCTTAAAATGATCAACCGGTTATGGATGTCTGCTCGCGATCTCAGAATTGGTCACCGCAACCATGGCGCACAGGCTCAGTACAAAACTGGCTACTCTCTGCGTCAATGTTTAGAGCTAACCCGCGCACAGTTGGTGCGAGTGAGCGACCGCACCATTACCATGGCGCTTGGCTTCTTTCGAAGAAGAACCCGCCCGTTGGCCCGGAGGCATCTTGGCACGCCAGCCAGACAATTGTATCTGCGGCCTGCTCGACTGTCCGATATCCGGTGTGGTTGTTGAAATCCGTCTTCGTGTAGCCAGGGTCGGCGGCATTGACCTTGATCCCGTCCTTCGCAAGGTCCTTGGCCAAAGACAGGGTGATCGCATTCAGCGCCGTCTTGGAGCTGTTATACGCCAGAATGTTCACGGCGTGGTAGGGGTGTGTGGGATCAGAAAGCCATGTCAGCGATCCAAGACCACTGCTGACCATGATGACATTGGCTTGGCCAGACATACGAAGCACAGGCAAAAACGCCTGCATCGTTCGGATCGGGCCGAAAACGTTGGTCTGGTACACAGTTTCGATTTCACTGATTTCCTGTGCCCCCGGAGCGATATAACTGCCTGGAATACCAGCATTGTTGATTAACACGTCGAGCTTCCCATCGGTAGCGGACACGGTTGCCGCTGCGTTCTTGACGCTATCGTCATCCGCTACATCGATAGCAATCACTCGCACGTTAAGACCCTCTGAGGAAAGCTTTTGGGCCGCACTTGCACCCCGCGCTGCGTCTCGGCTACCTAGCCATACGCGATAACCGAGCCGGCCAAGCTGCCGGGCCGTCTCGTAGCCGATGCTCTTGTTAGCGCCCGTAATCAATACAGACTTAGCCGTCATGTCATTCTCCTGGTTTGAATGTGGTTGAAGGTTTTGACTTTCAACAATCGGCCTGAAGCCGATGCAGTCAAATCTAGCATTGATCGATTGTTTGATAAGATACCCGAAACCGGCTAGTCTGATCGCCATGGCGAACAGCGATCAACTTCCTATGGACGATCTGTCCATCTTTCTTTCGGTGTGCGAGACCGGTGGTTTTCGTAAAACCGCTAAGCGCCTTGGGTTATCGCCATCAACGGTCAGCGAGAAGGTTGCTTTGCTGGAGACCCGTTTGGGGGCTCCTCTCCTCATAAGAACCACGCGGAGTGTAAGCCTGACGGAGGTAGGGCGGACGCTTGCGGAACGTCTGTCGCCGCTTATGCGCGAAACGCGAGCGGCACTTCAGGATGCCATGAGCTCTCAGGACGAGGTGAGGGGTCAACTCAAGCTGAATGTCACCGGGGCCGTCATGGTCGATATACTGCCTCCGCTCATTGATCGTTTCCTGATCCGTTTTCCAGATGTACGAATTGAGATCGTCGTTGAAGACAGACTTGTCGACATCACGGCGGCGGGATGCGACGCTGGTATCCGCTACGGTGAGCATCTGGCGCGGGACATGATCGCTGTTCCCATCGGCCCGAAGTTTCAGCGTTTGGCTCTCGCAGCATCACCTGGCTACCTTGATGCGCGGGGGGCGCCTTCGCATCCAAGCGATCTTTTCGCTCACGACTGCATCCGGCTACGGTTCTCGAGCGGCGCACTCACGGCCTGGGAGTTGGAGTGCGGGGACCAGTCCTTGATAGTCGATCCTCCAAGTCGTGTCATCATCGGTGTCGATGCGGCACCTGCTGCAATTGAGCTGGCGCGCGGTGGACATGGCATCATCTGTACTTTTGAGAATTGGCTTGATCCAGCCTTGAAGACCAGCGATCTCAAGCCAGTCTTGCCACAATGGTGGAGCACGTTCGATGGCCCCCGGCTATACTTCTCGAGCAGGCTCATGTCGGCACCCCTCAGAGCGTTCGTTGATCTGGTGAGAGAAGAGAGAAACAAGGATAGCGCATGATCCTGACGGTCGCCATTTCGGGTTATCGGTCCCTTCGTAACCTCGTCCTGCCGCTTGAACACCTTACCGTCGTCACCGGTGGGAACGGGGCAGGAAAATCGAGTTTCTATCGCGCGCTACGACTTCTCGCAGATGTCGCGCAGGGACGGGCTATTGCATCATTGGCGGCAGAGGGTGGCCTGCAATCAACGATATGGGCTGGACCGGAGGCTTTTTCGCGCAGCATGAAAGACGGCACAGTGCCGGTGCAGGGGACGGTGCGGAAACATCCGGTCGCACTCAAGCTTGGGTTCGCATCGGATGACTACGGCTACGCGATCGATCTGGGATTGCCTGTGGCTCCACCCCAGCCGAGCTATTTTGCGCTTGATCCCGTCATCAAGGCAGAAGCGGTGTGGGCAGGTGAAGCGTTGAGCCGCCGAAATGTGTTCGCAGAACGTGCAGGGCCAGTTGTGACCGCTCTTTCCGAAAGCGGTCAACGTCAGGTGTTGCTGCACGATCTCGCATCATTCGAAAGCATGATGACGCAGTCCGCGGACCCCAAGAATTTACCTGAACTTCTGTATTTGCGTGCTCAAATGAGTGGGTGGCGTTTTTACGATCACTTTCGAACTGATCCCTCTTCGCCTGTGCGACAGATGCAGATTGGAACCCGAACATTGGCCCTGTCATCCGACGGCGCCGATCTGGCTGCAGCTATCGCGACGATCCGGGAGATTGGCGATGCGGCGGGCTTTGATGCCGCTATCGAAGATGCTTTTCCCGGCAGCACAATCGAGATCAAGACGGAGCGAGGGCGCTTCGAACTGCTGATGCGCCAGAAGGGTTTGCTGCGGCCGCTTTCGACGCCAGAACTCTCCGATGGCACTTTGCGTTATCTGCTTTTGGTGGCAGCTCTCACCACGCCGCGCCCTCCATCCCTGATGGTGCTCAACGAGCCTGAAACCAGTCTGCATCCCAGCCTCCTTGCGCCCCTGTCTCGTTTGATCATCCGGGCGTGTGACCGGTCTCAACTGCTCGTCGTGTCCCATGCGGAGGAGCTGGTTTCGCAACTTGACGCTGAGGGAAAGGCTTTGATGGTGCGGCTCTCCAAGGTACTCGGCGAAACGGTGGCTGAAGGGATCAATTCACCTGCATGGAGTTGGCCTGCACGATAAGCATTTCCCAACGCAGATGTGGTAACGTTTTGCGCAAACATGGTTGACTTGACCTCGTACCTTTTTGCAAGAGCGAAAGGCAACTCATCAAGAGCGGCTGGGGTGGAACCAGAACCTGCAAGTATTTTTAAAAATAGGCAAGCTCTGTAGCAATCTGATCTTTGCGGGAGGGGACGCTCTTCAGCTTGGTCACCTCATGAGCGATCATCTTTTGCGAAATCCGGTCGAAGATATCGTTGGAATAGAATGCGACCGGAAGGCAGTTGAGGACGCGCTCTTCGAGTTCTTGGCGCGTGATCGTTTTGCTAACGCAGGATATGCTTCCCAAGAGCTTCACAGCTTCCGCGATGCTCTGCGTCAGCCTTAGTTTATATCGGCCTTCGATCTCCATGGGTGAGCTTACGTAGCCTTGTTGCGCCAAGTCATGGACATTCCGTGAATTGTCCGGATGGGCGTAGATTGGGGTTTCCAAGCCACGAGAAAACGTATCATCCGCGCAACCGCAACCGCAACCGCAACCGCAGTGGCCGGCTCAAATCGAATCAAACAAGCGAATTTCTCTCCCAGAGGCAACGTTAAAGATAGAGAAGCCTCAGCAGCGGCTGAAATAAATTTGAGGATTGGTTCGGTCGACGGTGGTTCAACCGTAACCCTGAAATATCAGACGAAATGCTCGCTACTCTCTACTCGCCAGTTGGCTGATGTTGGTGGTCGCTCGCTCTTTCAAAGGAGCTTTCTCGACAACTAAATCCCCGATGAACAATGTGTCAATGCGTGTCGAATAGAAACACCTTATGGCATCTTAGGGGCTTGCCACTCTCGGTCCATCCATCACGTTGAAGCTGGTGTTGAGCACGACCGGATGGCCTGACGATTTGGAGAACTCATTGATCAAACGGTGATAGAGGGGATTACTCTTTTCCTTACCGTGTGGAGTCGCGCCGTGTTGTCGCCCTGTACAACAGCAGGGATAACTCTTCGTGCTGTTTCAATGACCGGGAAAACGGTCAGCATGAACGGAACTGCCACAGTCGAGTCTAAGTAGTCTGTGGTGTACTCCTCCAGCAGCGACGAGGCGAAGGGTTGGAATGCCTACCGGTGCTTCACCTCTGCGTTGATCTTATCCTTCACTCCGGCTTTGGTCGGGTCGACGAGGATACTTCTGCCGCCGAGGGGAAGAGGGCCTAACGCCATTTTGCCCTGGAACAAGCCGATAACATCTTCCTTATGGAGGGCTCTGGCAGCCTCGGCGCAAACATCGGAACTGTGGCATAGCCAATCTTTGCCCGTTTTCAGCAGTTCTTCGATCTCTTGATTGGAATAGGCATCAGCAATGAAAGGATCGGCGTGGTGTATCTTGCCTGGCTGCTTCAGAACCTGCTTGTAGACAAAGACTGCGCCGCCGATAGATGTGCCGCTATCACCGCTCCCGGCATAACGTGCATGTCCTTCCTGGAGAATGCGCCCGTTGACGACGCTGTTGAGCGCAACATCTCCAGAATGAACCAAATGTCGCATGTCCGTCTTTTCGGATAGCATCGCAGTGCTTTATAAGTGATAGGGTAGATGTACAGGCCTCTCTGCAAAGCGTGCCATCGGCGATGGTGATGGAAGCAGTGATGCCGGGGCAGGCCGATATTGGCTATGCGGAGGGCCCGCTGGATAGGTCGGGTCTCATTATCCGCAACTGCCCGTCGGACGCCGTCGCGGCTTTACCCATTGACCATCTGTTATCGCAAAGGATTTCTTGAACCGTATGATCTGATAGGCCAGCGCATGATTGCGTTGGAATCTGGCTCACTGTTTTCGATGCGGATCTATCTTGCCCTTGCAGGCATCCCTCGATCGACAGTGATCGAAGTTCGTCTCTCGTACACGTCTTTGACCTTAGTCCGAGAGGTATCAGGGATCGCAATCATCGATCCGACATCAACATGCGAAGTCAGCGTGTGAGACGCGATTATACGCCCGTTTCGCCCGTCAATTCTAGCCGGTTTTTTGGAGATTAGACCTTTGAACCGTCCCGCCACCACCTTGCTAGATCATCTTTTTGAGGCCTTCTGGAACTTTCACGCCGAGGAAGTGGAAAATTCTAGCATGTATTTGCCACTATTTGGGTAGCTCGCTGCGGACGCTAGGCTGCAAACTGCTGGCGCGGAAACGCATGATCTGCGGCCTGGGATCCGAAGTTCCGAACAACGGCGTGACAATCACTTCCGTCGTCGATTATCGCACACATCTTACTTCCCGTTTTTTATAACTGCAGCTTGATCCTCCGACATTAAATGAAGCAGTGGGACTGCGCCCCCCTGGGCAGGATGAGGAATAATGTGGCAATCACGTCGCGGTCATTTTCTCTGAGTTGATCCTGATTGTCGTTCGCCATCCTCGGATACCATTTCTCGAATGTCTCCCGCAACGAGCCAACGAGTGCTTGCGTTAGGGTCCGCAACAGTAGATGCGCGCCTGTCCTGCTCTATCGCATCCGCTGCTTTTTGGCGGGCGGCTAGCTGACGACAACGTTGACAGTGGCCTCTACGAAATCCGCTCGCCGGACGGCAGTACTCGCCAGTAATTGATCGGGCTGGTATTGTCGGTAGCGATGTAGGGCTAGAATTCACCGAACGCTGTCATTGATTTCCGCATACCATCGGCTGCATAGCAGTAAGGTCTCGCCAACCCCGAGCCGACCCCCGATACGGTTAATCACTTCCTCTCGCTTGACGTTGTAGTCCATCTCGCGGAAGGCTGGCCTCAACTCCCGCTAGATATACCTAGTAGAGGTGTATGCTGGCTGCCTTTCCGGTTTTCAGGCCGCGCCTGGCGACGAACACAATTCTGTCCAAATGGTCAGCTTTACGGTGAACTAAGACACGGCGCTGGAGCTAAAACCAGCGGGCCGTCGAAGATTTGCGATCCACAGCATTAGTCGATGACGCTCAAGAGCGCTGACTTGCTTCTAACGCTTCGACCACTAAGGATGATGACGGCTCCAAGCTCGAACGGGAGCTCGCGTATCGTAACAACGTCATCGCGACGAGACGCCAGAGCATCTACGTCTTCCGGTCCGACTTCCCATGCGCCCCTTAGGTATAAGGTTGTCTTTTAGACTAGCAGGAAATTATATTTTCATTGCTTAGGATGCAAAGGTAGCAACAGTTCGCCAGTGGAAGCTTGTGGTCGATGATCATCTTGCAAGCTCGACAAATTTATAAGGGGAGAGTGCTATTGGCTGGGAGCTTACATTTTCCGTAAAAGCCATTAAGTTGGGCGAAACGCTTGTTCGAGAATGACGTTAGTTACAAAAGGTGAAGCGAGGCCGTAATGCGTGCAGGCGGTTCTATTCCCTTCAAGATCGCCAAATTTGCAAGTCTCATTGTGCTTATGCCCCAACAATCAAAATACTTGTAAATTTGCTGACGTCAGGTCGATGTGGTGGCTTACTGGCTGGCTATGCTTCAACCCGCGGGGCGATGAAGCGGGTTGGATCCGAGCGCCGCCGCTTCGGCTATCGCCGTATCCACGGAATGCACTACCGGCAGGGGCTACTCATGAACCTGAAGACGCCTCGAAGTTTCTATTGCAAGGTTATCTGCCTGTCGGCATGGGTGGCAGCCGAAAGAGGGGCGTGGGCGAAGGCCTACGCTGGCTCTTGCGTCGTGTCCGGGCGAGCGCCCCAGTCTGATCTTCATCCGCGGTGTCTTTACCGACGGATCATCGCTGTAGTGTGCTGCGGCTGTCTCGCGAACTGGATCGTCGCATTGCCAGACAGGGAAGCCGAACAGGACCGTCTCAGACAACGGCCCGAATATGCCATTCACATATAGTCCAAAGATACCAAGGTAGAATGGCACTACATCGGCACAGGTGAGTCCTCAATGAAAATGGTTATGCAAAAACAGGCCGCCTAAAGCCACTTTAGAAACCCGAGACCTTAACCAACAACTGAATGAAAGCCGGGCATTCTAACCGCAAAAGCATACACGTTTCCGAAAACCGAAAATACCCCAACAGAACCAGTGACTTACTGTTTTTCTGTATTTTCTCTCCGACCTGCTGTTGACTTGTTTGGGAGGTGTCCTCTATAAGTCCGCTCACTGACGAGGGCGGCGGCGCTGCTAGCGACGATG
>NZ_JAVTIX010000014.1:0-72846 GCF_031843705.1 Rhizobium sp. WCS2018Hpa-16 | reverse complement strand
GATCACCGGGGTTCCCCATGACCGACCAGCCATCGTCGTCCGAGTTCATCCAGGCAGGCCGTGTTTTGAAGGTCAAGTCGCCGCTTGGCGAAGACCAGTTGCTGCCCGAGCGGATGGTTATCAACGAGGGCGTCTCACAGCTCTTCGAGATACAGCTGAATGTCCGCGCCAAGAAGGAAGCGGTCAAGCCGGAAGAGTTGATCGGTCGATTGGTCGATGTGTCGATCGAGGTACAACAGGGCGATGGCGAAGAGGGCAGTGGCATCCGCCGCCCCTTCAACGGTCTGGTCACCGACCTGCACGAGGGGCCACCCATCACTCGCGGCTTGCGCTCCTATTCCCTGACCATCCGCCCGCAGATGTGGTTGCTTTCCCGCCGCTCCGATTGCCGCATTTGGATGGACAAGACGTCTGTGGATGTCGTCGAAACGCTGTTTTCCGAACACGGCATTCCAGCCCCTGATACGTCTAGTGTCCTTTCACCGCCACCTGCGCAGCACTACAGCACCCAGTTCAACGAGACCGATCTCGACTATCTGTTGCGCCGTTTCGAAGAGGACGGCCTTTTCTACTTTTTTTCCCACGAAGACGGTTCTCACAAGCTGCATGTGGCCGATACCGCCAATGGATGGCTGGGACAGTCGCCCTCAGCACAAGGCGAAGGCAGAGTGAGGCTGGCACAGGGCTCGTCGGATCGCAACCACATCAACGACTGGGCCCGCCGCTTCTCCTACGTGTCCGGTCAGCGTGCAGGTGCCGATTGGAATTTCGAGACGCCGGGCATGGTGCCGGGCACGATGACGCCATCGCTGGTTCAGATGCCGGACGCGACCAAGCGCGAGCTTTACGAGTACCCGGCGCGCATCAAGACGGTGGAAGAGGCAGAGCGAGCCCAGAAACTGCGGGCTCAAGCGATCGAGGCCGACCATGACCGTGTCTTCGGCGGATCGACATCGCGTATTCTGGAGGCCGGTCGTCGCTTCACGCCTTATGAGGAAGCGCACCCAGAACACGAATACGAAGAGCATGTGATTATCAGAGCAAGCCGCACGATTGTGGATCGCTCCTATGAGACCAACAGCAACGAACCGGAATACCGCAACCAGTTCGAGGCTATCCCCGCCCGCGTACCGCTCACCCCGCACCGCACGACAAAGCGTCCGAAGATCGAAGGTACGCAGGTGGCGATTGTTGCAGGCCCCGAGGGTGAGGAAATCCACCCGGATCAGTATGGCCGCATCAAGCTGTGGTTCCCATGGGACCGCAAGGCCAAAAAGGACGGCACGGATACGTGCTGGGTGCGGGTCAGTCAGGCTTGGGGTGGAGGCACATGGGGCGCGCAGGTCATTCCTCGCATTGGCATGGAGGTGATGGTTGCGTTTGTGGACGGTGATCCAGATCGTCCGCTGGTGACAGGTGTCGTCAACAACCCAAAAAATTCGGTTCCTTACGACCTTCCCGCAAACAAGACCCGCATGGTGCTGCGTTCCAATACGCACAAGGGCGATGGCTTCAACGAAATCACCTTCGAGGACGAAGCAGGCAAGGAGAATCAGTTCTTCCACGCGCAGAAGGACCAGACCACGCGCGTTCTCAACGACCGCACCAAGCGCATCGACCGCCACGAGGTGGCCTCTGTCGGTGGCAACCGTGCAGTCGAAGTGTCTGGCAACCAGAAGCACGAGATTGGTGGGTCGGTGAACACCGTCGTTGGTGGCACTGGACCGATGGCGATGATGGCCATGGCAGGCGTTCAGGCGCTATCTGGTCAGACGGCAGGACTGCTCAGTCAAGCCGCCCAGATTGCAGGCGGTGGTGGTCCCGGTATCGCAGCCTTCGCCACGTCCCTCGCGTCATCCGCCCTCGGCTTTCTCGGTGCTGGTGGCATGTCGTCGCGCGAGGGCGTTGTCTCTGGCCCAAGCCCACGATCTGATGCAGGCACGGCGCTTGCTGGATCTGGTACGGGTGTTGGATCGGATGCGTCGAGCCTGTTCCCACTCCCTGGCATCATGAACACCATCGTCTCGTCTTTTAAATCGGACAGCATTGGTGTCGCGCACGCCGAACAGATCGGTGTCAGCAAGGTCACAAATGTCGGGCAAACATCGTTGGAGAGCGTGGGGAAGACGAAAAAGCAAATGGTTGGTGAGCGCTACGAAATTACCGTCGGCAAGGCAATCCTCAGCCAAACGGAAAACCATACAATGATCGCCAGTGACAAGATCGTGCTTGCTGCACCGGGAGGCGTGGTTGAGATAAACAAGCACGGAGTTTTCATCAAATCAAAAGTCTTCGAAGTAAAGGCGAATGTAATCAATTTTAAGCGCGGCAGCAGTGGGAAGAGCACCAATAAGGCGTTCTCCGAAGATTGCTCGAAAAAGACTTGAGATGCCGCATGCTGGACAAAGTCGAGAACTGGATTGCTAGCCAATTGAACTATAATTCCCCGGAGACCGATTCGTCCGGACAGCTCGCATCACAAAAAATGTATGCAATCGTCGATGGTTCACGCCAGCCCATGATCATCCCTGCTGCCTTAGAGGCAATGGCCAGCCGAGTGTCATGCTTGTACAGCGGTGGCGCGTTGAGTGAACTCGGCGACAACGCTGCCTGGGTAGTAGAGCTTTTACCCGGCGAAAGCACGCTGCGCTGGCTTCTGGAACATGGATTCGAGAAACGGTGGTTTATCTTTGCCAGCTCTGACTTAGGCCTTGAATCCTTCGTCCGTCACCTAAAAAAATTCACCGTCGTTAAAAATGAACGTGGCGAGACTTTATTTTTTCGTTTTTACGATCCGCATGTGCTGCGCCAATATCTACCAATGTTCAGCGATCAGCAGCGCGTTTCATTTTTCAAAAATGTAACAAAGGTTTTCTTCGAGGACACGACCCAAAGAAGTAAAATCGTTCAATTCAGCCTTTCCGACACCAACCGCCTGCTGCAAACGACGGCGATGTGAGAGCGAACATCCGGGAGACGATGAATGATTATGAAATTCACGGACAGTCAAATGAGCGGAATGCTGATTGAGGACGCGGATTTCGCTGAGTGGTATGTTGAGGAGTTTATGCGCAAACATCTTCCAAACTACTATTACGAGCTTTCCGATGAAGGAAAGCGCGAAATGACCTTAAATGGTCGGAACTATGCACGCCTGTTCGGCGTAGACGATCCCCAGTCCCAGGCGCATTTTGTTACGCTGATGTGGCAGGTTGGTCCGAATTTCTTCGAGTTTCCGGGTTTTCGTGAAATCGCACGCGATAAATTTTTATCTTCCAGGCAAAAGATCGACGCATTCTATAGCGTCCCAAAAGAAATGGCCATTGAGGCCATAACAAATCCCGACGAACGTTACTGGTACCCCTATATGCGTGAGACAGCGAGGTAAGTCTATGGGATCGCAGCTAAGTGCGGCAGGCGTCGACGTGAACCAGACTCGTTCTGCATTCAGCCAGATGCAGCAATTGAATGCGAAGTACGGCGAGCTTGCCACCGATGCCGGGCTGGCAGCAGGAGGCGCTCTACCACCTCCCTTTGGTACTGCCGTTGATGTTGCTTCACTCGGACGCTCATTATGGAAGGGTGATTGGGGAGGTGCGCTCATTGATGTCGTAGGCTTCGCTCCGTTGATTGGTGACGGAGCCAAGGCCGCAAAAGTAGCCAATCGACTGAATGATCTACGTCGCTCGCTAGATGTAACGAAATCGGCACTTCAAAGGAACTTAAATCTAACCAAAACGACCGCAGCCAAGTACTGGGACGATATCGTAAAGCGCAATCGTGCAGCATATGAGAAAGCCATTGAAGCTTGCGCCACAAAGGCCTGCCGCGATGCCAAAGCGTCTTTGAAAGGTCCGCAGTATCGCAATACTCCCACGGATGGACCGAATGGCAACTGGGTAGGTGAACGTGGAGACAGTGCTTGGCAACCGTCAAACGGTGGGCCACCTATTCAGTATAAGAACGGCTTCCCTGATTACTCCGCTCATTCGCAGGGTAACATCGACATTCCAATGAAAGGTAATCGGACGTCTGATTTCGACGCCGCGACTAACGGCATGCGTGAACAGCTGAACGATCCGAACTGGAGGCTTCCAAGAGATATGACTTGGCATCATCATGAGAACGGAACGACAATGCAACTCATACCAAAAAGCATCCACGCCACCGGTGATGGCGCATCTACACCTCATATGGGTGGAGCGTCTCTCTATAGCGGCAGCAACGCGACTGAATTTTAAGGAGTGAAGAATGGACGCGATCATTGTACCCGACGAAGGAGACTGGACCTCAGTCACCGACCCGACAAATGAAATATCCCGGTGGGAACAAGAGACTGGTAAAAAAGTACCGGATGATTATCGCAGTTTCATGAGACAATATAACGGCGGCAGGATTTACCCCTTGATATTTGACGTGAAAATTCCTGCCAGCGCGAACGCGATGCAGGATCCAGGCACATTTGTGAATGCCTTTTATCCTTGGGGTTTTGTCGAGGAAATTTGGAACGGCGGCACATTCGATAAGCGCAATCCGCCTGACATGCTGGTTATCGGCTCTGATCCAGGTGACATAGAAATTCTTTTGAGCGTTGACGAGGCAACTTACGGCAAAGTCTATTTGTGGCAGCATTCGCTTAGCGCCTGGGGAGCGGATAACAACAACAAGGTCTGGGAGCAGGCTGGCTCCTTCCGTGAATTCGTTAAATCATTTTATGAAAATAGCGATAAGGAAGGTTACAGCTACTGGTATATTCCAAAATACAAGGGACTGGAGAAGAAGGTCGAGTTCTAAGAAAATTAGACCTCACGCAACCTAAATTTTATCTAGTCGGATCGTTTCAGGGTGTATCATGACGCTGCCAGCGTATATAGAATCTACCTTCCTCGAAAACTGGCCTTCGGAGCTTTTATCACTCAGCATGCGCATGGAGAGTGTGCCGATTTCGTGGGATGATGTTGTGGCGCTCGGGTCCTATGACCCCAAGTTTCGCGAGGCGTTTGGCATAGATGAAGTCTTCGATCTTTCACCAGAATTGAATGATTCACTGGCGGTTGCCATTGCCAAGTTTCCTTCCGGTATAATGCCCCGGCTCGGGTACTGTAGCTGGAAGGCTTCATGCCTAACAAACGAACCTGTCACCACACTAAGAGAACTGATGGCTGTAATTACTCGGTCTGATGACCGGATCGTTAAGGTGTTGATCAATGCCGCAGCGCATAACCATGGACTGACAATTCATCTGCGCGAATGGGTGCCTATGCCGCCGAAAAGCGAATTTCGCGCGTTTATCAAGCACGGGAACGTAGTCGGGATTTCACAATATTTCTGGCGGGAAACATCTACCACCTCTGACGAGATATTTGAAATCAGGACACAGCTAACTACATTTCTAAGTGATTTTTTGACCGCTGTGCATTTGGACACGATAATTGCGGACATTCACGTCGGCTCGTCACCCTCGGACCGCACTATGCTGATCGAAATCAATCCGTTTGTTGCCAGCGCTGATCGCTGTCTCTTTCCGGGATCAGATTTCGACGGGCGACTACGATTTCGCGACTCCGGCCGAATAATGGCAGTAAAACTTCAATGATGTAATGAGGCAGCAATGTCCAGATCTTCACCAGTTACGCTCAAAGGCCATATGCACATATGCCCACTGGTCGATCCGGGTCCAAAACCTCATATAGGCGGACCCGTCATGTTGACCCAGCAGAGCTTTGTTACGGTCGAAGGTGTCCCGATCGCCACGGTCGGAGATAGCTTACTCTGCACGGGTGTGCCAACGACGTCCGATAAGATCACGGGGGGCTCGTCAGTCGCCAACATAGAAGGCAAGAAGATTGCGCGATTAGGCGACGCCTGCGCTCATGGCGGTAAGCTCGTTCAGGGCGTTTCCTGGATTACCTTCGAATAGCAGGACGAACCCCACGATGCTCCGACAATGTTAAAAAGGGTGACCCTTGGTTGAGGCACCTAAAGATACATCTTTCGCTTCGATGGAACTTTTGTGAGCGGATTGAGCAACGGAAACCTAACGAGGTAATCCTGAAAATGGACCCCAGTTCTTCCCATAAGAGATCCCAGAACTCCGATAGTGCCGATCGCGTGTCACAATTCCACGACGACGCGATATATGCCATCAACCGGGTTGAAGCGGACCGACATGGTCAGAATGCCTGGCTGGTCAACTTTTCCCGCGGAGGAAGGACGTTTCAGATGACCTTCAGTGATGGCACCTATGGCGGTAATGAGCAGGCGCTGACCGTCGCCAAGGCCTACCGAGATGCGGTTTTGAGCGTTGTTCCGCCTTTGACGAAAAAGGATATGCGCATGCAGGTGCGCAAGAACCGCTCCGAGGGAAGCAATCTGCCTGGCGTCTATTACGTACAGCCTGGGAACCATTTCAAAGACGGTGCGTGGATCGCCCGGATTGAGGTGCAGGTTGAGGAAAATGGGAATGCCTCTGCAACAAAAAGACGCCGCAAAGCTATCAGCCGGACGTTCAACATCGGCAAATACGGCCACGACGAAGCGAGACGGCTGGCGGAGGAAGAGCGAATCCGCATGGTGCTTGCTGTTGAGAACGTCGACGAACCCGCTCTTCGCAGTCCCGACGCGCTCGCGCTGCATCGAAAATTGAGCGACACAGAATCTTGATAAGAAACGCCTCCTATTTCCTGCTCGTTCTGGCGATCAGGCTGCTCCCATCAGCTCGCGGCTAACCTTTCGGTCCGACAAATAGATAAAGGCCGGGGGCGTTATACCAAGTTCAGCACAAAGATCGACACCCCTCTTTCGGAATGTCCCATTGTCGCTTGAGAAAGGAGTAACCTGGGGTGAGTTGAGGAAAAATGTAAAAACCGGTCACAAGGGAATAAGACCCAGAAAAGTACGGTGCGTGTCGGACTGACAAAAAATCCAAATCTCATTTTGTAAGCGCTCGCAACACCGCCTCCGGTTCTTTTTCCATCACACGCAGAAGCGTCCGAGCGGCGCCAGATGGCTGACGAGCCCCCTGCTCCCACTTTTTGTATCCAGATGGGCTCGTCCCAAGGAAAGCCGCCATCTCATCTTGTGTCAGATGCAGCTTTTCGCGGATCGCCTTCGCGTCAACAGTTTCCAGATCAAGGGCAGTGACCCGCATTCCCGCAGGGTCCCTGCCCTGCGCATGCCCCAGAGCTTCGGTCATAGCCTGAATCAAATCCTCACCGAATTTTGTAATCTCGCTCATCGTTTGCTCCTGTACGATCGCTTTGATCGCCTCTGCGAACGCAGCAACAACCTTGGCCTCTTCCGGCTTCAAATCCGTCTTTTCGTTCTTTCCGTAGACGAGAAGCGCATAGATGGGCGCATCGTCGCTGTACCAGTCATAGATAACGCGGGCGCCACCCCGTTTACCTTTACCCTTGGCGCCAAATCTTAGCTTTCGGACACCACCCGCGCTCGGTATTTCATCACCGATCTGAGGATGGCTAGGCAGAAAATCGATCAGATCCTTGCGCTCGTCGTCAGTGAACAGAGCCGTTGCCCGTTTGACGAAGAGCGATGCCTTAGCAACTGTTTGCATGTTGCTTTATAAGCCATTGGGGTCGTTATGGCGATCAAAGTCCTGTCTGCTAAAGATCATTCACGCCGACCTTTTTCCAGTTTCGCCGCTTAACCGCAACAGTGCCATCACCATCGGCCCGAGCGAAAACTCTCCACGCGCCGCCCGGTTGGTGAGATCACGCAGATATCCGCCGGCCGAATTGATGTGCCCTGCCCTCTCCAGGATACAGGCAATCGCAACCGCTGCATTTTCAGGTCCCATGGTTTCGCACGCCTCCTGATAGGCAGACGGGCTGACCCCCAGCATCGACCTCACCACGACCGCGGCCGACATGAGATCACGCCAAACACCCACAGAGCCAGCCGGACCATAGTCGATAATCTGTGGGCATGCCTTCAGCACAACACCCAAAGGAAACGCCTTCAGTGTCTCGCTGTTCGGCCCGCGGTTCTTGCTCGGCTTTTCGCCCTGCTCTTTCTCAGAGCGAGGTTCAAGTTCATTGAAGGATTCGGATTTTGAATTCTGTATGTGCTGCTCAATATGAGCAGCATTGGTGCTATTAAATTCTGAATTTGACTGCGTATCCAACAGATTAAGGATTTCCTCGCGAAGAAGCTCCAGTTCGTCGAGGATACTGGCGACGTCAGCGATGGTCGGGGAGCGTGGAATACGGCTAACGAGGTCGATGTACATACCCTCAATCGCCATCCAGTCACCATCAGCCCCCTCCTCTATCGCCGCAGTGATAAGCTTGCGGACATCCCGGCGGCAGATTGTTAGGTTCTCCTTGGCCTTACGGAATGCGGACCGAGCAGCAACGACTTTCTGCGCGATGACAGCAAGCTCTTCAGACCGCGCAAGAATTGGCGAAAGGTCGAACCCAAACGCATTCTCGATTTCGCCAGCGCCGTTCTTCCTCGCATAGCGCTTGCCATTGGCACTATCCTTGCGAACGATCAGGCCAGCATCGACCAGAAGCGCAAGATGCCGGCGAAGGGTGGCGCCTGCCATGCCGTGGGCTCGAAGGATCAACTGAGCGTTAGACGGAAACACAACGAGCTGCGCGTCCTGGCGCAATTCGTTTTCCGGATAGAAGCTCAGAAGCGCGTCGAGCACAGCTAGGCTGTTCGACTGTAAGCCGAGTTCTTCTCTCGCTTCAGAGGCGTCACGGAAGACTTTCCATTTTTCGACTGTCTTGCCAGCCTTGATATCGTTTGTGGCCACTTGCCGCTTCACCAAGGCGAGCGTCATTGGCCGCCGCCCGAAGGGCGTCGTCACACTTCCTGTCTGCATTTCTTTCACCCTCTAATAGGCAAAAGAAAATTGCTCACCAAAACGATGCCAAAGACTCTTGACTGTGATTCGGGGAAATGCGATTCTCTGTCTTGCTTAAGGATACGAGAAGGGCTTCCACGACGGGAACGTTTGGGGGCCTTTTTCTTTTGCTGTCTATGCTCCTTGTTTGTCCAATTTGGTCTTGTAAGCCTGATAAAGCTCGCTTAGGTTTTCAGCGATGAAATCACCAAAGCCTGCAGCGTCCTTAGACTTCAGGGCGAGCGTGCAGGTCTTGCCGTCGCTCCTGATGTCGGCAGATACAGCTTTGTCCTCAGACGTCCATTTTTGCGCCTTCGGCATTTTCAACCGAGACGTCCGGCCAACAGTCTTCACAAAAGCCAGCAATGAATCGAAGCGCTCATCGCCAACTTTGGATGTGAAATTGTCGGTCTCAACGAAAGCTTTTGCCTCCTGTTGCGTAGTTGGCCGTTCAAGAAAGTTTTTCAGCTCATACCAGCGATCACGACCGACGCTCTTGGCAGCACCAACAGCATCGAGGATCTCCTTTGGAATCGTTGAGACCGCGAGCATCTTAGAGAGGGTAGCTCGATCAATGGACAGCGCCGAAAGGACAATCGCATTGTCACTATCGAATTGGCGGCGGGAGATTTCAGCAGCGAACATCGCCTTCTCAATGAACGAAAGGTTTGCTCGCGCTGTATTCTCTTGCCCTTGCGCTAATACATGGTCACGATCTTTGAGGTCTTTTACAACGGCTCTAATCTTCCTGTTAAGACTCTTCGCGGCCTTAAGCCGTCGATGACCAAACACCACCATGTAGCGTCCCGAAGTGGACGGATGAGGTCTTACCAGAATAGGGCTGTCTTGCCCGCGATCCCTGATAGCTGTCAGCAGTTCTTCGAAATCAGTTTTGTCGTGTTCAAGGCGATCACGAACGAATGACTCGTCAACGATATCGGGATCGAGCTCTATGACGGTTTCCCCGTCCAACAGCCGATCAGCTTGGGCGGTCAATTCGTCTAGGGAACTTATGAGAGCCTTCGACGCACCCTTATTTGTGTACGTCAGGACCACGTTGTCATCTTCAGCGGATTTTCCGCTCATGATGTTAGCAAAAGGGTTTTTCCGAGCCATTCCACTACCCTCGAAATTCATCTAAATGCTTGATAAATCTAACATGATATGAGGTTTTGACGGCGGTCAACGTCATTACATTCTCCCCCATGCTCGGTGGATAAGACCCTGTATCTCGAAATTAACCGCATCCATGCACTCAATAGCACGGTCGTAGGTGCCTCTTGTAAAATTGGAGCGGTCCAGTTCGTAAAGACTGCGCTTGGTCAAACCTGCATCGGAAATCGCCGTAGTCTTCAGCATAGGCGTCTTCAGGATTTCTTCGGCGAGCATCGACTGCATGAAGCCAAGCATTTGCACTTGAGGAACATCCTGCGGTTCGAAGCGAGTAATCAGGTATCGTAGCCAATCCATGCGGACTTCAGCCCCAGCATTCTTGATTGTTTTTGTGATGTTACCAAGCATAAGTAGAAACTGGCTCATCGACATCAGATCTAGCATTTGTGGATGCACTGTGATCAGGACGGAAGTCGAGGCGGTGAGGGCGGTCAATGAAAGATACCCGAGCTGCGGTGGGCAGTCGACAACCACCACATCGTATCGATCGTCAACATCAAGCAATGCTTTGCCCAAGCGTGTGAAAAATCGCTTGCCCTCGTTACCCACCTGCATAGCAAGCGGGGTATCATATTCATATTCTTGAAGCTCAAGATTCGCCGGAATAATGTCGAGACCGGGGAAGTTGGTCGAAAGAATGATATCGGTGATAGGCTTCCGCTCACTGTCGTAACGGATGGTGTCATAGAGCGAAGGGTTCTGGTCCAATTCGGGTTGGAACCCATGCAGCGCTGAAAGCGATGCTTGTGGATCTAAATCGATAGCGAGGACACGATGCCCCGTCAGCGCAAGATGCTGCGCGAGATGGGCCGCAGTCGTGGTTTTCCCACTACCGCCTTTGAAATTCACAACCGCGATAACCTGAAGCTTGTCACCAAGCTTACGCTGCGGAATGTATTTTTTGGCTTCACTCTTGCCGGTTTCCGCAAGGTACTGACGCAATTCAAGCATCTGCTCGGCAGTATAATATTTTCGGTTCCCTGACATAGTAGTTGGAACGGGACCCTTGCCGTCGAGGTAGAGACGTTTAAGATTGCTTGGAGTAACACCGAGGTAGTGGGCAACCTCGGCTACCGAAAATTGACGCAGCGTCTTTTTGGCATTTGGCGGAAAGTTCTCAAGCCGCAGCTGGTTTAGCTTGCGGCTGATCTCTGCACCCTGCATTAAGATTTTATCGTCGAGTTCAAACGACGGTAGTGAAAACGCGTTCATGTTGCCTTGGACCATTCTGCCGCTAAAACCATCGATCTCGACGATCTGCCGTCATTATGCGCGATTCTCGATTCGCAGCAAGGAAAATTGAGTTAATGAAAGGTTAAAGGCCAATGAGGCGACTAGATTTTGATTCAGTGAATTGAGCCAATAGGACTTAAGCGATTTTCCACTAAGATTTGACTGCCGTCAAAAACAACAATTTGGGCAATCTATTTAAGAGGTTAAAACATAACCGGAGTCAAATTGAACGCACTTCGATGGTACATGACGCACCCGGCTCGTTCGCGCAATACACGCCGGTTTTTCCGCGGACAAGGTGCGATCTCTTTAGCTCTAATTCCTCACACCTTGGCAAATCTTACGCTTACCGCAGGCTCTTAGGGTAGTTTGATTATGGTCGGCTTATTGATAGCTGTAAATCGGCAAGGGGTCCCATGCCGATGTGCATGGATAACGCGTTGTTATTTCTCACTTTGACGCGGTCATTTCTGTACGCTTAATCACAATCACCCTCCAAATGTCTAAGCACCGTTCTGTCGCCAATTTCTGCGGGGCGATCGCTGATCATAAGTGCACCACCAACAACGGATTTGACACGGTGATCTGAAACACCTGCGGTTCGATGAGAGCCGCGAAGGTTTTCCAAATACGCCAATGCGAGCACGTAATCTAATTCTGACTCAGTTTATTCTTGATAGCTTGCGAAAGTTCATTCGTGGCTACTTTTGCTTGATGATCAAGCCTAAGTTTTTTGGCCATTCCGCAGTGTTCCAAAGCTGAGTTCATCAAATTTCGGTAAGTTGCCTTCATGGTTTCGGTTTCGTTGCCAAATGCATTTGCCTTTGAAACGTTCGCTTTCGCGTACTTCATATAGGCGACTAGATATTGCGTGTAACCGTCGGCAAATGTCTCCGACATTAAAATTGAGTAAGAGCGATCAAAAAGTGAGACGTCTTTTGTGAGAACCCCCCAATTATTAAGTGCGGAGCATCGCTGATTTACAAGTGTCTTTCTCCTGTCCGCATTGAAGTTCCCAATATCATGCGACAGAGATAAAAATAAATCTTCCGCCTGGCGGTAGTATATTACTTCGTTCGTGACACTTGCGAGCGTTGTTTTTAGAAAACCTAATCGTTCTGCGCGTGTGCTGTAATAATCTCTTTCGTTTTTTCCAGAGGTCAACTCCATATATACATCATCAGAGTATGAATTTAAATTTTGAATAATATCTGGTGTACCAAGTCGCTCCACGAATACCGTCAAACCGTGGGCGTCCAGCAGTCGATTAGCAAGTATAATATATGAAAAACGCATTTGTTTGAAAATAAAAGACGCCTGATCGCTATCTCTAGACATCATATTTTTAATATAGAGAAAGGCCTCCTCTCCAACCCCATTTCGGACGGCGGAATTTTCTGAGCGCGCAACGGTATCCACTAGCTCGAAAAGGACTAATCCAGCTAAATAATCATCAACCTCCATTCGTGCTGTATAGTCCCACATTTTTTGCATCCAACCGCATTTTATAGTGCCTAACCCGATCTTCTGGGAAAACTGCTCTGGATAAATCGAGGCGAGGTATACATAATGCAAGTCTTTACCCTCTTCCCTCGTCGCTTGTTGAAATTCTGCAAAAGCATCATCAAAGGATTGCGCTTGATACATTCCGCTGGTGTCACGATCTTGATAAGCAGAGAGCCATTTTCGGCATGCTGCCAGATACTTTGCCTTCGGCGCCTCTCTACTAGAAGTCTGGATGATTCCGATTGCCTTTTCCATCAATCCGATCGCATCCTGCAGGATGCGAGGATCGAGCCCGACGGAGGCCTTCCTTAAAGCATGTCTCGAATAGTCATAAACTGTCTCAATCCACTCTTCCGGATCGACATCCTTATTGGACAGGGCAACGAGATAACGGGCATTTATCTCCGCTCTTCGCCAATCCTCGAAGCTTGCAGATTTAAAGCAAATTTGAGTTTGTAACTTATTGATCGCAAAGCGGACGCGCTTAGCCTCTTCAACTGAAAACCACGACATATTGGAGGCAAGCAGCCTGTCTATTTTTTTCGATATGTCTCTTAAAATCTCGACGGGCACCTTTGAGGGCTCGCTATAAGCTCGTGAGGCCAGTTCAACGACTTCGCGGCTCACAGCCTCAGCCATAATCTCGGTGAACTGCTTCGGTTTTACGGAAGCCATCACTTCAATCGGCTCGGCCGCACTGCCATGCGCGCCCATCACCTTGACCACCGTTACTTTCGCCTCCTCAATATACTCGCCCCAGATTATTACGTCATATTCCGTCTTCCGAAGCCATGCCTTTGCTTTTTCGATACTGGCGCGCTCCGAACCGTCGTTTAGTGATGAAAGACTCAGAGGAAAATGTTCGATTTTAAACGTTTTAGTGTTCGGATGGCTCTCAAATTTAAGTGACGCGAGTTCACTTCGCACTAGCCTAGAGACATTCCCCGCCTTATCGCCCCGGAGATCGCAAACTAATACACCAAAATTGAGCCCTTTATATCTCTTGACACGCATGGCCTTCAGCCAACGGTGAATAGGCTTCCGGGCTCCAAATATAGGCACTCCAACAGCAAGTATAATTGCAGCGACTACATTTCCAAGCGCACCAACACCCACTTCGGGGTTCCATAACCATGACAACATCAGTATCCCCGCTGAAAAATAACAAATTCCAAATATTGTCGTTCTCCCCGCAACTAGTCAATGAGATGCTATGATATTTACGACTGTTTGAGTTTAAGGAATTGGCGGAAAAATCTTTTTGATCACTTGTTGCTATCGCAACGATAGTTACGGCGCTGCGTTGACGTTTCCGCACTAATAAATGCTTAGGGAGATCGAAAGTGTTTGGATTGAAAAGACGGTAACCGCGGAGCCCAATAAAAAGGAAAGGCGCAACAGCTTTGTGCGGGTTGACAAGCTCCATCGGCGCCCACCGCTTCCGCGATCGCACCAAGAAAATCTCTCGATCCGCCCGGTCGTCACCGCCGCCATCCATCGGACATCTGCGGCTTGGCGTCCCAGGAAAAAATGCCGGTAAAATTGACATGCCCCCAACTGGGCGGCGATATGCGTTCCAGCAGTTCGTTAGGAGTAATCCGGCCCTATTGTCGCAATGAGAGGCGGGGCGGCTCTGATAGACTGTATTTCAGTAAACAATCGCGCTGACGACCGGATTGAGGCCGGAGGCACGGAATGCTCGTGTCGTGGGACAGATCACGGATTTCGCCACGCTCATGGAAAAATACTACTCGTTTCAGCTTGCGTGCGGTTCCGCCCTTGTTGAAACCGGCCTGATCACGGCGGCGCAACGTCGGGCCGACATACCATTCGATCGTGAATAGCGTGCGCGATGCGGCGGAGTTCATGTAGGGCTTTGGCCATACCTCTGGCTTTTGAGGAAGCGAAGAACCTTTCGAGGATGGTTGAGACTACCAGCCGGTAGACCATTATGCGGCTTCGTGGCGAAGATTCACAGTTCGTTCGACATTAGCGTGTCTGGCGGAAAAAATCTTGTGTCGGCCCCGAAAGCATTTACTTGTAAAGTATCATTGTCGTTCCCTAAGATCGAAGCGGCGCGAAGGTGCACAAAAGAAATAGACGCCTTTGCGTGAGAGTGCCAAACGATAACGCCGCCTGGTAAAAAAGAAAGCGCAGCCATACAAACGCGGTGCAGCGGGCTCATGCGTCACGGGCGTGCATTGTAGGTGTGATCGCTCCCTTTTTTCGAATTCTGTTGCATCCGCGGCATGCGATGCCATTCTTTTCAATGTTAGAAATCAGCGCCTTGTAAGGGCCCTCTTCGCACCCTGGCAGGCAACTGAAGCGATATCGAGTCTTCGTTGCATCGATGTAACGTGGACCTAGAAAGGAAACGCCGTATTCCGCAGCACGCTGGATCAACAAATTGGTCTTCTCACATGAGATTTTCTCCCGGAGGCAGCTCGGGCAAAGCGATGACACTCCATCTGGTGCGCGGCTTTTGTTCTTGCGCAGCTTTTGCATGAATGGTCCGATATGGACTTTGCTCCTATGGCCGCAACCGAGGTACCGCACTTCGAACTTGTTTGTCCTAATGTTACCTAGCGGGTCTCGATAGGTTGTAGGCCTGTTCTGCCCTGGGAGCAGGAGGATGCCGTAGGTTTTTAAAAACATTCGGTATTTATCGAGGGTACAGGCGACCTGTGCCCGACGCCTTTCATACTCGACTTTCTTAGCGTCGATGATCGGGAGACCATCTAGAATGCGTTTCGCGAGATAGTGACGCGAACCCGAAATAGTCTGCCCTGTCGCCTCTGCTCTGATAGAGACGTCCACGTTACCGGGGCCGGACGTTGGCCTCAACAATGTGTAGCCGTTGTCCAAGCAGAGCTCTCGGAAGGACGCCCAACCAGCTTCACTGCGGCTGGCCGAGAGCTGATCGAACGCAGTGCCCCAGCACTTCGCACAACCCGATCTCCCCCGAGACCATCCACGTCGAAGTTGGCTGAGCGAACTCGTCCACTCATGCATGCAAGTTCTGCATGTCACTGGAAGAGCAGACACGCCAAGCCACACGTCAGGTCGCAACAGCAAGCCACGCTCTCTGAGTATCCCCGCAGTTCGTCGCGCCTCGCTAAAGCCTGAGAATAGCTCATCAAGCCTCGGAATTGGCCTCACCGGGAGTGCAACGCCCGCGTCAGAAAGGGAGTTTGCAAAACGATTGACGATAACCTCAACCGGATCGCCACCCTCGCTTACCGCATTTGCAACGATCTTACTGACCTCAGCCAACTCAAGCCATAGTTCAACATGCTTGAAGTCTGCAAACCGATCATGCGTCGAATGAAGGTTCCGCTTGAGGGCGTCGCGCCGCAGCATCTCGTCGATTGGTATCTTAGTCGCCAGACCTTGCTTTGAAACGTTAGGATCATGCAACGAGCTTTGGCACTCGACGGTGATCTGGTGTTCGTCCGATACAAGGTCAATCTCAAGTCTTAGGCCAGGATTCGTAGGGTCAAAGCCGATATCACGGACTTTGCGCCACTCTCCATCGGGGAAGTAAAGGTCGAAGAGCGAACGCGCGAGCTTCTCTCCATAGCTCAACGCCGGGCATTGAGGGCACCGCGAGTTTCTTTGTTTGCGCCATGATGCCGAAAACTCATGTCCCTCGCTGCAACGCCACGAGATCGTATCGCTCGCCGTAACATCGCGGTTGATCATAGGGAATATGCCTAAAGGCGCCGACTTCGAAATGAGGGTGCTAACAGGAATTGCGTATCTCGTGGGAAATCCGCTATTCATATTTTCTTCAGCGTCGTCTTCGAAAACCCTATCGAACAATACTTTGCTCCTTTTGCTGATCAGCGGCATGACGCACCGTTAACGCGGATTGTATTTCTAGACTTTTAAGACAACTCCTCTCGCAGCTCGCCCGTTAGGCAATCATCTGCGTACTACACCCGCCGGTCGCTCTCGCATCTGATCTTGTTGAATGGCAATCACTGAACATGCTTGCGCAGCCTGGTCGGGCCAAATGCCCATGCTACTCGAACTCGTGCAGTAGAGATAAAGTGCGGCACGTCATACGCTCCCGGCACCAGGACATTGAAGCTTTTGGCGGGTAACCTTCGCGGGGGCCATCGGAAAAAACCGACCGAACAGAAGCTTTCGATCCGTTAAACTGATACCTATTCCTCAGCCATGGAGAAGCCAACGATTTGGTCTCTTTCCTCGGAGATCCTTTACGGACGCAAAGCTACCCAAGAATTCGGAATATCCAAAGGAGGGATGATCGTCGAGCCACTATCCAAAAAACGTGGTGCGATTTCCCAACGTATAGATGCCGAATTTCCCGATGCAGTCATCGAGAATCTCACCGGAATAGTAGTTCACAACGTTCGGACTGTCGTCCTTCGTGAGAGCGTATATCCTAATCGAATCGCGATCTACCCGGACGGATCAGGGTCTGGCCATTGACAATCGCCATGCATATTGGAATTGCGGTAGAACTGTTTTTTGCTGGAGGCAAAAATGGGAACTTGGGAAACTGATAAATTCAACGCCGGAGCATGTCCTTGCGGCACTGGCCACATTAACCGCATAGTCGAGTCGCCTGACAATGCTTGGTCTAGAGCCCACACGTCATACGAACTGTCTTGCGCGGACTGTGAGGCTGGTTGGGACATGAGCTATAGCGGAACTTTGACAGAGCGAGCGTCCGAGGGCGAATACGAAGTGGCGTCTGAGAAAAGTTCAAAGGCCACTCAAGGTTTACAAAACTACCTCAACTCGCTGCTTGCCTCTTTCACGTTTCCGACCTTCAAACGTATGGCCGATGAGTTCGAGTTCCTATTTGCGCGTGGTTTGTATAGGGGGACTATAGGCCAATACCGATATGCCCGTCGAACTGGCGATATGAGTGCCATCGCGGAGATTCGGCCGAATTCCGCCTTTGTATCCAATTTGGTAAAGACACACGGTGACGGAGCTCAGTACCAGGGACTCGTCGATGCCGCAAAAAAAGCTTCGGACGTAGCCGAGGCCAAATACAAGTCCGTAAAGCGTTTTCGCTACTCGTGAATGTGGAAATGAGCCGCTCCATCTCTGAACACTGTCTTGCAGAGTTCCACTTCAAAGCCATGATAAAATTTGATATCTGTCGCAGGATGAGGCAACTTATCGCATGCGAGACTCAGGTCGTTAACTTGCGATCACGAGCCACCGGAATTAAGTGCGCAGTAGCATGGATTAACTTCGGCTCTATCGGCGATGAGTGACCAGGAAGACATCGGTGTTACCGTGAAAACTAGCGTTGCCCGTTCGTATGATAAGGGGGAACGACGCTTTAAGCATGTCGGCAACCAACCATATCCTGAAATAGTCTTCGAGCGTGATAATCCCCGTCGAGCGATCGGCAAATGCCCGAACAATCTGAGCGACGACGATCGTCACAACCTCGTCAACGAGGCCATTGAGGGCGATAACGGCGATGCAGAGTTGCCGTATCCGAAATGCGTCTATAATGTTCATGAAGGTGCGATCTATGAGGCACAGACATCAGATCGCGGAAAACATTACCACGGGTATCCGTATCGCGGTCATCTATCTAGCGATCTAGTTGCGGAACTTCGCGAATTAGCCACTCAGAAAAAATGCCTACGCGAGTTCGAGCGCTGGGTTAAAGACCATATCCAGGAGCACGGATAATGCAGTCTCATCAGGATCGCCTGCGGTTCGATATACGCCCCATCCCAAACCGTCAAACGACGTGCAATCTCACGGTTTGGGTCGATGACACCGTTGTCTGGCCGGTTCATGGGGACGACCGTGCACCGCTAGACATCCAGATAGATGATCTTCTTGCATTCCTAACCGATTACTGGAAGCCACTGCTTTTGCGGCAGGTCTTCCCGATTGACGTAGATGTCACACGCCCATCGGGTCTGCGTATAGCTGCAGAGAAGCGCTGGGAGGGAATGCAAACCGAAGCAGTGAAGGGAGAGAGCCGCGCGGTAGCGAATTTCGAGCGCGCACATAATCTTGCCATCGCTTTCGGCGGCATTTCAGGGATCTCGCATTTTTGGTTGATGCGCGCCAAGGATTCATATCTTGTCGAAACAGATAAACGTTATTGGTACATTGAATTCGACGAAGCTCGACGCGCGCTAAACGAGGCCGGTGACTGGATTTGCGATCGGCTGGCTAAAGTAGACGCCAGCCGCTGGAGCCTTGCATTGGAGGCTTGGCGCTCTCGTAACGATGGCGACGGTGTTGCTCTCCTTGCATGGTCGGCCGGCCTCGACCGCACGGTTGCAAAGGACTTGATTGAGTCAGGAGCTCTTGAGGCTCCGCAAAACTTCAATGATGCCGCGAACGACAATGACGAACTGAGGATAGCCGCCCGAATGGCTGGCGCGCTGCCCGAAGATCAAATTAGAGAGATTATCGAGCTCGCTAAAGTGTTCGATAATCATGACGCGCCTTTGATGGAGAAATTCTCACGCGAGTGCCGACATCAGATTAATTCCCAAACCGCAAGGCTTGCACCATTTGCGCAGGGCGAATTTGCGGCCCGGTTTGTCCGCCAACAGCTTGGCCTTGATGTCACGGCAATGGCAGAAGTCTTCGAAATAGCCAAACTACTGGGAATTGAGGTTCGACATGAACGTGTTGAGCCACCCAGTCTCGTCGGGCTAGCCATTTGGGGGAAAAAATTTGGTCCAGGCGTTTTCTTGAATGAAATGAGCACAAGAATACTGCGCAACCACGAAAATGATGTTGCTATTAGTCCGGGAGCTCGGGTGACCTTAGCCCATGAGATTTGTCACCTATTGCTAGACGGAGATAACGCTTTGTCAGCTGTCGAGATCCTAAAGGCGCGAATGCCAGCTGGCGTCGAACAACGTGCTAAGTCATTCGCTGGGGAGTTTCTGCTACCTACTTCCGCAGCAGCGGAGCGATGGTATAAAGCGGAGCGTCCGCAAGATCGCAAGGGTTTGGAGGAACTCGTACAGTTGCTGGCTGAGGAGTACGGGGTTACACGCAGTGTGGCCGCCTGGAAAATCCAACACGCTGCGCAGCTTTCAAATATTGATTTGCAGGCTATATTGGATTCGGTGGCGCCCCAACGCTAACGTCGATGAATGCACGACCCAGTGACAAGTGCGACGCACAGCGGTCAGCACTCGAGAAAATGCTCCATGTCGTCGTAGACTTCCAACAGAGCTGCCTCATTTGGTCGGTCTCCCCGACAAATCGTTGCTCGATTACTCGGGCCGGGTCCAGCCATCATAGAAGTCGTGACCTTGCCCCGTTGAAATAATCCATTTTGAAGTAAGCTCTGGCCCATTGAGAGGACCAGGGAATGAAGCGCAACCGTTTTACAGACGAACAGATCATCAGCATTCTGAAGGAGCACGAGGCGGGCACGCCGGTCTCGGAGCTTTGCCGCAAGCACGGTGTCAGTGATGCGAGCATCTACAAGTGGAAGGCCAAGTTCGGCGGCATGGACGTATCCGAAGCCAAGCGGCTAAAGACGCTGGAGGACGAGAACGCGAAGCTGAAGCGGCTTCTTGCGGATGCCATGCTCGACAATGCAGCTTTGAAAGACCTTTTGGGAAAGAAGTGGTGACGCCCGCGGCAAAGCGGCGAGCTGTCGCTCATCTGATGGATCACCACCAGATGAGCGGACGGCGGGCGTGTAAAGCCATCGGCTTTTGCCGGATGACGATCCGTTACGAAACCAGGCGCAGCGATGATCATGACCTTCGCGAGCGAATGAAGGCGCTGGCGCATGAACGCCGCCGCTTTGGATATCGACGCCTTCATGTGCTGCTTAGACGCGAGGGTCATCTTGTGAACCACAAGAAACTCTTCCGGCTCTATCGGGAAGAGAAGCTGACGGTACGCAAGCGTGGCGGGCGTAAGCGGGCGATAGGCACCCGAGCGCCGATGTTGATCCCGACGGCTGCCAATGATCGCTGGTCGCTGGACTTCGTGTCAGATCAGCTCACCGATGGCCGCAGGTTCCGGGTGCTTACGGTCGTCGATGATTGCACAAGAGAATGCTTGGGCCTCGTCGCCGATACGTCCCTTTCCGGCTTGCGGGTTACCCGTGAGTTGGACCGGATCATCGAAAGACGTGGCAAGCCGAAGATGATCGTCAGTGACAACGGCAGTGAGTTAACCAGTAACGCAATCCTGCATTGGGCGGGTCGGACCAAAGTGGAATGGCACTATATAGCGCCTGGCAAACCGATCCAGAACGCCTTCATCGAAAGCTTCAATGGACGGCTACGAGACGAGCTCCTGAATGAAACGCTCTTCTCGTCACTGACCCACGCACGATAAGCGCTTTTAAACTGGCGCAGCGATTACAACGAACATCGACCACACTCTGGACTCGGCTGGATGACGCCTGCCGAGTTCGCTCAGACAATCAACCCGCGACGTGATGCGGTGCTGCGCAGCCGGAATGGCTCCGCACCGCAACCCGCCGCTACCGCCCCGAATACAGCAACCCAAAACCGCTGGAGCGAACTCAAAACTGGATAAAACTTGGGGGCAACGTCAGTCGTGTTGCTCGACCGCTCCTCCTTGTAATATTGTTGTAATAACTGGACGCCTGCTGCACCGACCGATGTTTTGACTGCTCCATCGCCTCTGGTAGCGGGATGCCGCGATTTGCAGCCTCGGTCAGATATCCCGACCTTAGGCCGTGCGCCGAAAACTCCCCACTGTCCAACCCCGCAATCTCCGCACGCTGTTTGAGAATGGCATTGATCGACTGCGGATCGAGTGCCCGCTTCGACACGGTGCCCCAGCGCCCTATCCCGCGAAAGACGCTTCCTTTGTCTATTTTAGCGACCTTGATCCAGGTGTTCAGCGCCTCGACCGGCCGCCCGGTGAGATAAACGACATCGTCTTCCTCGCCCGTCGTCGTTTTGGTGCGGCCGAGATGTATAGCGACAGAGGGGAGGGGAGGGCCGTCACTCACCTCGATGGGCGCCTCGATAGAAAGCTGTTCGAGACGAAGCCCAGCGATTTCGCTGCGGCGACGACCACCGGACGCAAATGCGACCATCAGGATCGCTCGGTCCCGCACATCGCGCAGACTTTCCGATCCGCAGGTCGCGAGCAGCTTGGCCAAAATGTCACCGGTCACCGCCTTAGCGCTTTTTCTCTTGCGGGTCCGCGGGACGGCCCGCACTGCGAGGCGAATGGCCTGCTTGAGGGCAGGGGAGGAGAAGGCGCCGGAGAACCCACGCCATTTCGTCAGTGTCGACCAAGACGCAAGCCGGCGGCGTACTGTATCAGGCGCATGAGGCCCAACAGATTTCAAAAAACATTGGTCGCGCAATAACCGGTCGACTTTTTCAGGCATGCCATGATCAGGATCGGTCATGCGTTTTTCCGGATCCCAGAGATGATGCGCAACAAATTTCAGCAGCAGAGCTTCAGCTGCGGGCCAGGAAAGAGAAGAGCCGGTTGCCGCGATCGACCAAGCTTGCAGGTAAGCGAGGTCCGACGTCAGCGCCCGCAGGGTGTTTGCACCCATCCCCTCGTTGACCAAGTGGCGTATAGTTTCGACATCTTGGTCAGTCAGCATCTCGGCGAGTTCGTCGCGCCGATCAAGCGGAAGGACGGCTGCAATCGTATCGAGCTCCTCGGCCCGACGCGTGACAGGGTTTCGGCCAACACCTGTCATTCCATTGACGACGCGGGATGGAGTTTCAGATCAGTCTGGCCGAAATCACGGCCCTTGAACAGGAGGGGTGCCTTGGCAACAGCAGCGACCGCGTAGGAAAAGCAATCGCCCATGTTCAGGCTGGCCGGGTGGCGTCCTTTGCCGTATCGGTCTAGCGCGGCTTCAGCCTCACGATAGTGCTTCTCGTTGAAGGCGACTGGCATGATGTTTGGTGCGTCAAAGAACCGGGAGACGATATCTGCTGGATTGGAAAAACCTTTGGCCGTCAAAACCGTTCTTGTTTCAAACAGAGTGGGCCAACCGATAACAATCTCTTCCTGCCGTAGGACCGACTTGAAGGTTTCGGCTTCCAGCTCCTCAAGGACGATTGCAACAATCACCGAGGTATCTACAGCAATCATATCGGTAGGCCATTTTCGTCATAAAGATCATCGTGGGCGGAGGTGGTGCCAGCCGGAACATTGCGGCGGCCTTCGGCTGCAAGCTCCCATACGGCATCAAGTGGATGCTTTTTATCCTGCTGCCGCAATTCCACATCGTAGCGCTCAAGCGCCAGTTCGACGAGCTTGTTGAGCGGCTGGCCGGTGCGGCGCGCAAGCGCATGCGCCAGATCTCTCGCTTTGGTGCTACGGATTGAAAGCTGTGGTTCGGACATGGTGTTCCTCGTCAAATTTAGGCTCAAACATAGCGATTGCCGCGCGAGATAGCAAGAAATTACCAGAAGATGGCTAACCATCGATAAGGGGTACTTATCGATGGTTACGCGCCTAACTCTAGACCACACCATGTAGCGAAACTGAAGCCCTGTATAGCTTTCATTATATAATTATTAACCATGATTTCAATGGTTTACGCTCTAGCCAAATTGTCCACTTCGACGTTGTTGCGATGCGGTGAGCTTTCGACGCGCCTTCATAATTGTCGCGTCTCGACGAGCAGGTCGCCGGCTCGCTAGTCGGCGAGGGCTTTGTTGAGCGCTTCCAAATTTGTCGACGCCTGCGCCTCGCTGTGGATCGACCGCGAACTCGTCCACCCCGAAGAGCTCGTTCTCCATGACGCCACCCGCGATATTCGCACACCCACCCATGAACTGACGATCGCCCGCGACGTGCTGCGCACCCGCCGGCGCATTGCCGCCCATCTCCCCGGCTGGGCGTTTTCGGCAGAGGGTATCCGAACTTTGCGACAGACGTCGGACATCAATCCGGTCGGCGCTGAAGCAGTGAAGCCAGCCGACGTCATTCGGCCCGCAGTCGCCATCGGTAGGGAAGGGGAGGGGAACGATGGTGATGACGCGGAAAATCTACCCGGCGTCGATTATGCCGCCATCGATGCGGTGTTGGCCCGCTCGGAGACTGCGATCGAAAACGCAACACGTCCCGGCTGCGCCGGCGGTAACCGTAGCGCCGAAAAGGACCCGCTGGTCTACGATCTTGACTGGGACGAGGATGCCCGGCTCGACGAATGGCGCGGCGTGCTGTGGCAGGCAGAAAACCTGCCGGCGGTAGTGCAGGCGATCGTCATCCTCGATGCCTGGAACGAACTATCAGTCCTTCAGCACGCGCCTTGGCTCGGTCGGCTGCTGGCCGCGTCGATATTGCGCCAAGCCGGCGTTACCACAGGTGCCCATCTCGCCGCCATCAATACCGGCCTCAGGACGATTCCGGTGAATCGGCGCCGACATCGCCATCGCGAAACCCGGTTGCTCGCCATCGCGGACGGTATGATCGCGGCCGCCGAGATGGGGATAAGGGAGCACGACCGGCTGGCCCTCGCTAAGACCATGATGGATCGAAAACTGGAGGGGCGGCGGACGTCGTCAAAACTGCCGGAATTGGTCGAGCTCGTCATGGCAAAACCGTTGGTGTCAGCAAAAATGGTAGCGAAGACGCTGGAGATGACGCCGCAGGCGGCGCGGCGGATTCTGTTGGAGCTGGGCTTGAGAGAGATGACGGGGAGGGGGAGGTTTCGGGCATGGGGCGTTCTGTAACCTACCCTTTCGGCTATGCCGCTTCCCACACCTGATTCAATATTTTCCCGGCTAAGACTGGTTTGTCTTGTGGCAGACGGCCATAAAGCGACTGAACCACATCTGGAGCGTCCTGAATGGCATAGCTCGCTTGCTCGTAGGAGCCGGTCCGCTTGACGATATGAATTGCTAGGATAGCCAGGATGTTGTGCGACCCGCGCGGCAACAGACCCGACGACTTCCGCAGCTACGTCATATACCAACAGGTGTAAGCATGTTGGCAGACTGTTGTAGTTTCGATATAACGTCATTGTATGGGGCCGGGTAACGCGTGGTTTTTCAAACACCTATCAAAATCGTATCAAAAAGAGAACTTCTTAATATCAGTGCCTTACCAAAACCCATGCAACGAAGCTTGTGAAACCGATTCGAAAATGTGCGGATGGCCGGAAAGCCCTGCTCGTCTACCTCGACGAGGATATCATCAAGCGCCTCAAAAAGTTAGTCGTGGACGACGACTGCAACGTGTACGACCTCGTTGAGGAGGCCGCACAGAAATGGCTCCGAAAACAAGAGCTGGGATGAAGAGATGAGCGAACTGGATCTGGCTTGGGTTTGCAAAGTTCGTGTTGCAATTGGCCGTCTGGGTGAAATGGACCTGCACCGTTGGTGGAATACTGACGGGCAGCTCGGTCCGTATGGGGCCAGGATGTTGAGCCGTGGTCTCCCCCGAACCCACTACTTCGCCCAAGCGAAATCCGTATTCGCAGTGGCGTCCCATCGCAGTTCGCAGGTTTTCAATCCGCCCAACTGCTCGACCCTTTGGCACCTGACTGGGGCCGTAGAGGATGAGTTCGACTCTAAGTGGGAGTCTTGGTTAGATGATGCGGTCAACTGGCGCCCGTTTTTCGAGCAGGTCGCAGCAGTCGGTGTGGCAACTGTACCATCCGTGTTGGCAAGTCTCGGCCTTGTTTCCGACGAGGAGATAAGGGAATCCGAAGAGCTTTTACGACGCTCGGGCTCCAACAACGCGGTCCCGCTCCCGAACGTTTTCACTCGGACACGCCAGTGCGTTTCGCTGTTGGCGCTCGGACATAGGCTATCCGATACTGGAGATCTTCGCGTGCCGTATATCATGCGGAACAGCGCATGATTGGCTTTCCGTCGATCTTATCCCAACGCCTGCTTCGAAAGGGGCCTCTAGTCGAAGAGACCTTTCGCCTGTTTTCGGGCTGGGACTTCGATGAGTCGGTAGAGACTAACCTGAGCGCTAGGCTCCATGGGAATTTTCGGACCCAGGGCTGGGAACGCGAGGTCATTGCGACAATTGGGCGCCGACTGAAGAATTTTGTTCTCATGAAGCCACTGGTCGTCTTGGCTAGCAACGGAATGGGCCTGGCCGACTGGCGAGATTGTTGGCGCCTGTGGGTCGGCATCACCGAAGCGCCGTTTGGCGCATTCGTTCGGGACTGGCTGTATGAAGAATATATCGCGGGCCGGTACAACGTCCGTTCAGAGGATGCGAGAGAATTTGCCTCGTCGGCTTGGGCAGCGCACTCGCAAGACGGCAAGGTGCTCTCCGACTACGGATTGTTACGCGCGGCACGCGATCTAGTGAGGACCGCTGTGGATTTCAAGCTGTTGACGGGAAAGGGGCCGGCCAAGACGTTCTCGCCGGCGCAGATGGGGGACGATGCTCTCCTGTTTCACATCCACCTGATCGCTGCCGTCGAGGGTTCATATGTCAAGGTGCCCGCTAGCGTGCACTGGCGTCTCGCCTTGATGTATCCCGATGATGTACATCGGACATTGCTCAGGCTCCACCAGTACCGCAAAGTTGACTATCAGGTGGCCGGATCCTTCGTGCAGTTGACCCTTCCCCATTCCACTCCACTTGCTTTCGCGAAGGCGCTCAAGCCATGACCGATTTCATCCAGAGGCTCACGCGCGACTTGGAACCTGTACTTTTGCTGCAGGATCCGAGCCAGAAGATCAGCGCCTATCATGACATGCCATATGCGATCTTCCGGTACGATCCAAACGAAGAGCTCCAGTTACGCATCGCCGTATCTGGCCTACAGACTCGGTTGGAAAACAAGGGGAAACGCGTGACGAAGATTTCGCTCGCGGATTGCCTCACCCGCGCCCTGCAGACTGAGGCAGAGCTTGAGGACTGGTTCGAACTCGAGAAGCAGTTTGGGGCGGCGAAGGCTGTGGAGGACATCCATTCCCTTCTGGCCGAACGGGCCCCACTCGTTGATATGGTAGCGGATCTGATGCCAGACGATCCAGACCCCAAACGCGATGTAGCGCTTATCGTCCGCACAGGTGCGCTGTTCCCTGTCTACCGCACCTTCTCGCTGCTCGAACAATTGAAAGGGCGTGTGACGGTCCCCACGATCCTTTTCTATCCCGGCGAACTAGACGGCGCCGCTGGTCTCAGATTCATGGGCGTTCTGAATGCTGAGCATAATTATCGCCCAAAGATATTTTAAGGTTCTGAGATGACGCAGATTTCGACGCTATTCGCTGGCGATATCGATCGTAAGATCGAGGAAGTAATCAAGGTTGACCAAGTCGCCGAGGAGAGCATCGCAGCCGAAGTCGGTGAATACGTCGTCACCGATGCCATCAAACGTCACTTCCTTTACGTGATGGAACGATATCAGGAAACGCCTCAGAAGCCTCATGAGGGTATCGCGATCTGGTGCTCTGGCTTCTTTGGATCGGGTAAATCGTCATTTGCCAAGAATCTTGGCCTCGCCATAGGCAACCGTGATGTTCTTGGCAGATCAGTAGCCGACCGCTTTCTTGAACGCGCACGTGATGATAAGCTCTCAGTAGTGTTGAAGGCCATCAACGAACACATTCCGACGCACACGGTAATCTTCGACGTTTCTACCGATCGAGGCATCCGCAGCGGCAACCAGATGCTCAGCGAGATCATGTACAAGCTCTTTCTCAAGAGCCTGGGCTACTCAGAAGATCTCGACTTATCAGAGTTGGAAATCACGCTGGAGCAGGAAGGCTCGTTCGATGAATTCAAAGCCGCCTTCAAGGCCGAGACCGGACGGGAGTGGGATGATCGCAAGCGCAGCGTGATGTTCGCCTTAAACGAGGCGAGCCGGACGCTCCACAAGATGAACCCCGCGACTTTCCCCGCGGCGGACAGTTTCGCCAAGGTTGCGAACAACCGCAACGATATCTCCCCGGGTAAGTTGGCGGATCGAATCGTCGAGCTCATGGCCCGCCACAAACTAGGACAATCGCTGATGTTCGTGGTGGACGAAGTCGGTCAGTTCGTCGCCCGCGACGTGCAGAAGATGTTGGATCTCCAGGCGGTCGTGCAGCAGCTTGGTGTTAAGGGCCGCGGTAAACACTGGATCACCGTGACGTCTCAGGAGCGCTTGGACGAACTGGTTAGTGGTCTGGATAGCTCCAAAATTGAACTTGCCCGCCTTATGGATCGCTTCCCCCTTCAGGTGCATCTGGAACCATCCGACATCTCGGAGGTGACCAGCCGGCGCGTACTGTTGAAAAATGGCGTCGCGGAGAAGTTGCTGGGAGATCTTTTCGAAGCCAATCGCGGTCGGATGGTGCAGCACACCAGGCTGAGTGCGGACATCACGCTGCCGGAAATCGACCGCCAGTCGTTTATCGACCTGTATCCGCTGTTGCCGTACCAGATCGACCTGATCATCCAGATCGTGTCGGGGTTGCGAACCCAGGGTGGTGCCAGCAAGCACGTTGGCGGCGCCAACCGGACCATCATCAAGCTGGCCCAGCAGTTGCTGATCCACCCGCAGACCCGGATTGCCGATGCCGAAGTCGGCGCTTTGGTCCGCTTGGATCAGATCTATGACCTGGTCGAGGGCAATATCGCCTCTGACATTCGCGCCAAGATTGCCTCGATCCCCTCCAAGGTAAACCATCCGCTGGCACCCGCTGTCGCCAAGGTCGTCTGCCTTCTGCAGTTCGTTAAGAGCGTTCACCGGTCCGCCGAGAATATCGCCGCGGCCCTACACGAGAGCGTCCACGCGGATTCCCGTTTGAGCGAGGTTCGCGAAGCACTAGCGCAGCTGGAGAAGGAGCTCTTCGTCCGGAACAAGAAGGACGGCTACCAGATCCCAACGCCGGCAGAGGACGACTGGGACCAGACCCGAAATTCCTTCGATCCAAAGCAGGCCGATGCTAACCGCATCTACGCGCAGACCTTAAGCGGCTTCTGGTCACCAACACCGATGTTCAATCTCGGGGACACAAAACAGTTCAAGGCCGGACTGACGATCAACGGGCGGTCGGAAATTTCAGGGGACATAACGTTCAAGGTCCACTTCGCGGACGATGTCGCAGCTGCATCCGGAATGTCCAAGGAATATCGTGTCAGGAGCCAGACGGAGCCATCAAGCCTGTTCTGGATCATCACGCTAAACGACGCCATCCGCCGAGAGGCCAGGGAGGCTTTCCGGTCACAACAGATGATCGAAAAGAAGGGCCGGGAGACAGGCACGGCTGATGCTGCTACGCTGATCGGAGAGGAAAAAATCCGTCTGCGTCGGCATGAAGATGAAGTCCGTCGCTTGATGAAGTCAGCCTCACTGTCCGGGCAGATCTTTTTCCGAGGCAATGACCGAAGTCCAGACAGCAATTCCACTGATGTCGGCAAGACGGCATCCTCGACGCTCGGGATCGTATTGCCACTGGTCTATGAGCGTTTCGAGGAAGCTTCGGCCAAGGCAGCAGAGGTTAAAAAGGGGCTCGACGCCCTTTTCATCGCCGACAACCTCAATGGCCTTCCCTCTGTTTTCTCGCAGCTCGGGCTCTTGCGGGACGAGAAAGGGAAACCTGCTTTCAAGACGGATACTACCCCCTTGTCCGAGTTGTTGGCCCAGATCGAGGCTCGCGCCAACTATGGCGAGCAGGCCACCGGAAAGTGGCTTGAAGACGAGTTTTCGAAGGCTCCGTACGGCTGGGATTTCGACATCATCCGGCTGCTGAGCCTATCGCTGCTACGCGCCGGGGTAATCGAGGCCGTATCCAAGGGTGTCACCATCGATAGCGCTACTAGCGCTCAGGCCAAGGAAGCATTCGCCGGCAACAACCTGTTCCGAGCCACGAATTTCCGTCCGAAAAAGAGCATCGACAAGCGCGTGCTCATTGAAGCCGACGACAACTTCAAGGCGACTTTCGGCAATGGGTTCAAGGAAATCACCCAAGGCGCGATCGCTGCCGAACTTAGGTCCGAAGTCGAACGGCACGAAGATGCGATCAGCAGCGTCGTTAGCACGCTTCGGGTGAACCAGCTTCCCGGCGCCGAATTGCTGGAGACCGCGGTCAACGAGATCAAGGCGATTCGCCGTGGAAGCGAAGAAAACGCCATCACGACGTTTAATGCCAGCCATCGCTCCATCAAGGATGCCATCAAACGGGCCGCTGACCTCTCCAATGCACTCGACGTTGTGGCGATCAAAAATCTGGATCGGGCCAAGAAGGTCGTGGCAAACGATTTACGGGTTTTGCGGGACGAGTCCGATCTCGATCCGGATATCCTGGCGAAAGGCTCCGCTCTCGAAGACAACCTGTCGAAGGAAACGTTCTTCAGGGAAATCGCGGCCATCGAGCAGGACGCCACGTCGATCCAGGTCGAGTACAAGAAGCGGTACGATGCCGCCCTTGATGGACGGGTTCGGACCTACCTGAGTGCGATCCAGACGCTGCAACTGACCCCCGGCTGGGAACGGTTGACCGAAGCACAGCAGAGCGAAGTTTCCCGACATCTCCGCCAGTGTGCCGACAGGGATTTCAACAACCAGACCATTCGTCATCTTCGCTCTGAAACCGAAGCCTGTGGCGGTCGCCTCGCATCATGCATCGAACGGATTCATCAGATCCTGGAAGGCGAGCGCCTTGCAACCGTCGACGTCCAGAAGTTTTTCTCCGGCGGCGTGGACAACGAAGAGCAGCTTGAGAGCGTGCTGAGCAGCATCAGGGAAGAAGTGTCTAAGCTCCTCGGCGCCGGCAAGAAGGTAATCGTGCGCTGATGGAGAAGGAAACCCGCAGTGCCATCGAGCGTGCAACCCAGAAGGCTCGCGCTATTCTGGAGATCGATTTCGCGGAACAGTTGGCGGGCGAATACGACGTTATGATCGACGGCCAGGTTGCCGAACGCCCAGGAGCCCACCTCGGCGGCCGTCAGAAGGCGTTGCGTGCCCGGATCGTTGCCTCGGTCCGTCATAAACTAATGACTGGGATGGCACCGAAAGAGGCGGTCGCGGACTATCTCCGCGACGCCGCTTTCACGACGCTTAATCGGTTCGTGGCGCTGAAGATGCTGGAGGCCCGTGGCCTGGTTCAGGAATGCATTACCAAGGGCGAGGCTTCATCAGGGTTTGTGAATGAATACCTGGCCTTCGCTCCGGGCGCCAAGTTCTCAGACGGCAGCGGATACCAGCTGTATATCGAAAGCATCTTCGACGAGCTGTCGACCGAAATAAAGGTTTTGTTCGATCGACGGGACCCGGCGGCTGCGATGTGGCCGCGGAAGGCAACATTCGATGAGTTGCTCGCCATCCTAAACGCCTCCGAACTGCGGGAGGTTTGGGGCGAGGACGAGACGATAGGATGGGTCTACCAATACTTCAACTCAGGCGATGAACGTCGGAAAATGCGCGACGAGTCGCAGGCGCCTCGAAACAGTCGGGAGCTGGCGATCCGCAACCAGTTCTTCACACCGAGCTATGTTGTGCAGTTTCTGTCCGACAATACCCTCGGACGCATTTGGTATGAAATGCGCAAGGGCGACACTAAACTAGTGGAAGCCTGCGAATTTATGATCCGCCGCGATGGCGAGGTATTCGCCGACGTCGGCGAACTTGTGGTGGAAGGTGAAAACGTCGTAAGGCATAGACCGCTCAAGGATCCACGCGACCTCCGTATTATTGACCCCGCATGCGGTTCGGGTCACTTCCTGCTTTATTGCTTCTTCTTGCTAGTAAACATCTACCAAGAGGCATGGCATAACGATGATGGCGTGGTTAGCGAGGCCACGGGCAACACGTTGCGTGTAGACTATCCCAATGTACTGGCGCTGCGCCACGCCATTCCCTCGTTGATACTGCGACATAATCTACACGGCGTCGATATCGATCCTCGCTGTGCCCAGATCGCCCAACTTGCGCTTTGGATGCGCGCTCAGCGCGCATATCAAGATCTAGAAATTCACCGGGCCGATCGACCGATTATACGTCGTTCGAACATTGTAATTGCAGAGCCGATGCCTGGAGACTCCTCATTGGTCGATGAGTTTGCCGCCAGTTTAAACCCGCCCATCCTTGGCCACCTGTTCAAGGAGATCGTCAGGGAAATGAAATTGGCGGGCGAAATGGGGTCCCTGCTTCCCATCGAAAGGCAGGTAGCTTATTTAGTTCATAAAGCGAAAGATGCCTACGTCAATCAAGAGAGGCAGAGCGCGCAGGGTTTTCTACCTGGTCTTGCCCCGCATTTGCAACAAGCCGAACTGGACCTTTCAGGTATCGATGATGACGCATTCTTCGAGCAGGCCGAAGATAAAATCTTCGCAACGCTGAAGGTCTTTGTGGCCGACGCCGTCAATGGGGTAGGTGTCCGACGGCGTCTATTTGCCGATGATGCCGAACAGGGAATTGCTCTCATCGACATCTCTCGGAAGCGGTTCGACGCCGTTCTGATGAATCCGCCATTTGGTGCCCCAAGCACAGGGTCTAAGTCGATGTTCGAAGAGCTATATCCGCACTCAAGAAGCGATCTTCTGATGGCGTTTGTGGAACGTGGCATCGCCATGCTCCACAGTCATTCTCGCCTTGGCGCAATTACCTCAAGAACCCCGTTTTTCCTGAGTGGAGCCAAGAGGTGGCGAGAGGACATTGTGCTCGCTTTGGCCCCGCCGCTAATATTTTTAGATCTTGGTGCCGGAGTTTTAGATAGCGCCATGGTCGAAACTTCGGCTTATTGCCTCGAGGCCGCAAAATGACTGTTTTCCTTCGCTTGACTGCCGTTGCTTTAGAACAAAAGGCAATATCGTTAAAGAATATGGTGCAGACGGGCCAAGGTGATTTGTTCATCGCGGACGCCGAGGATTTTCGGAAGATTCCAGGTTCGCCGTTTGCGTACTGGCTGTCGGACACCGTTCGCAGTTTGTTTAGCAATGGACTCACAGTTTCATCGTCTCTGCTTGTTGCCAGTGGTACTGGCAGCCTTTCAGATGCTCGCTTTCTCCGCTTATGGACCGAGGTGCCTCATGGCATTCCCATTAAGTGGTTTCCTTACGCGAAGGGCGGTTCGTACGCGCCGGTGTATTTCGATCACCACCTGGCGGTGAACTGGGAAGACGATGGGGCCGAAATGAAGGCGTCCGTCATTCACAGGTATGGAGGGGGGCATTGGGCGAGGAACATCCGTTCCACCGAGCACTACTTTCGCCCTGGTCTGACTTGGCCCCGCAGAACGAACGGGCTTTCATTCCGGCTACTTCCCGCAGGGTGTATATTTGCAGATAAGGGGCCAGCAGCGTTCGCAGCTGAAAATGATCCAGAGACGCTCTTGGCAATGTCTTGCATTATGAACTCCAAGACATTTGCATATCTGGTGGCCGCGCAGCTCGCTAGGACCGAACTGGCTCAGTCTTATGAAGTGGGGATAATTCAGACCACCCCAATCCCCGATATCCCGCCTTCAGTTCGGGGCGAATTAGCAAGTATCGCTCGCGAAATCTGGGATATCGGTAGGAAGCTCGACGCGTCCAACGAGCTGTCGCATGTCTTCATGGGGCCCCGTCCTCTAATTTCGAATATTATAGGGCATGAAGGTTACCATCGTCAGCGCATGCGAGACCTGACCAACCTAGCTGAAGAAATAACCATGAATCTCTACAACCTGAGTCTCGAGGATCGGGAGCTCGTTGCCGCTATCGGGAAACCTTCGAACTCAGATGACGAGGAGAACGAAGACGAAGAACCCGCACTATCTCCAAATGAGGATATGGCCCTTCTTTCTTGGGCGGTCGGCGTGGCATTCGGGCGATTCCACCAACGTTTGATAGCTAGAGAAGACAAAGCATCACTTGCTCTGCAACCGTTTGAACGGCTTCCCGAAAGAAGTCCCGCGATGGTTTCGGAAAATGACCTTTTAACTACATCAGCTAAGCCCATTTTGGTGGAAGATGCGGGTCATGGTGATGACCTGGCCAACAAGGTTTTGAGCGTACTGAACGGCAGCGGCGCAACTTCCAAATTCAACACTAGGTCCGAAGTTGCAGATATAATAAGTCGGAAGTTTTTCGACTATCATCTCGCAATTTATTCCAAGAGCCGCCGAAAGGCGCCTATTTGGTGGAGGCTTTCGCCGGAAGGTAGCCAATATGCGCTTTGGTTATCCTATCATCAACTAAACCGAGACACCATTTTTCGAGCGTTGAACGAGTATGTTACTCCCAGGCTTCTGTACGAACGCACTCAACTGGATGCGATAGAAGCTGCTGGCGACGATGAACTCGCCAATCCTCTAAAGCGTGAAGCTAGGGTTTCCACGGTAGCCGATATGGAGACATTGGCTCAGGAGCTACGACTACTAGCGCCAATATGGAGCCCAGAACTGTCGGACGGTGTTCTGCTGAATTTCGCGCCTCTATGGAGATTAGCGTCTCACAACAAAAATTGGCAGCGACAGCTCAGGGCAGCATGGGAAGATCTCGCCAACGGTACCTACGATTGGGCCCGTCTCGCAATGCACTTGTGGCCAGAGCGCGTCATCCCCAAGTGTGTAACAGATCGTAGCCTCGCAATTGCACATGACCTTGTGGAAGTATTCTGGCTTGTAGGCGAAGGTGAGAAGTGGGTACCTCGGAAGTTGCAAGCCTCGGCTGTGGAGGACCTCATCGCCGAACGAACCTCATTAGCGGTGAAGGCGGCCCTCAAGCAATTTTCGGAGGCGCCCGAACCGGTCGCTGCAAAGCGCCCTCGTAAGAATAAAGGGCGATGAGTATGCATCCACTCCACGACTATATTGCCGGCCAGATTGAGGACAAGATCAAGGATCGGCACGTCGTCGTCATGTATGACGAGCGGCAGGAATACGTGCCCTTCTTCGACGAAATTCTAGCTGCCTCGGAGGTGGGCGATCTGCAGATGTGCAATTTCGGAAGCCGCAGGGCCGCAGTGGTGCGTTACAACGGGTCATTCCTTGAACTCCGGTATGCCGTAGAATCGATCACCGGAGGGGATAGTATTGAAGACGTGCTGATCTACCTACCGGGAGTTCGCCGGGACGAGGAAGGTTCGCTCCTCCTCGAGCTTGAGAAGCTCGGCACCCACTACGCCCAGCCGGAACTCCAGCAGATGGCGCGTCTCACGTTAAGGAAGCGCTTCACCGACGTCGCCATCGACGGCCTGGTGAAGAACCAGGCCCTCAGCTACAGCGACTTCGCCGCGCTAGCCAACGACCCTGGCACTGCGGAGGGCGCCTCCATCCTCAAGGGCATATTCGGACAATCCGATTCGATCGCTCTGATCGCGAGCTGGATTGTCGATGATGGCCACGACGGGGAAATTCAAGCCAAGGGTGCTGTTGACGAGCTCCAGCGCACCCTTGAGGCTAGACTTGGCCTCCGCCTCCCAGCTGAACCCGTGTTAGCTCGGCTAAGAAGGAACGTCTCCCGTTTTGTCTTGGCCAATGAATTCCGAATGGACCTGACAGGCGCAGCCCCGTCGTCCGTCACTTCCGTACAGGTCACAACGACTGACAGCCATGAAAAGAGCGTCCGGAAGATCGCCGAGAGTCTCCGGGAAACCAAGCACGCCGACGCTTACGAGAAGCTGGCCGACCAGATCCAATTGGAACTTGGGCTCGATGAGCTCAGCGTGGCTGGTGGTGGGCTTTGCTCCAGCGATACTTTCCGGTTCGAGGAACGTGCCGTCGTTCGCGAGTGCTTCAGTCTGATAGCGTCGGGAAACGCGGCGCTCGCAAAGGCACTTTCCGACGCGCGGTCAAATAGTTTCTGGATCGAACGCGATCCGGCCCGCAAGGCCGTATGGGAAGCTTGCAGTCTCATGTTGGAGATGGATGATCTGGCTCGTCGTGTCGAAGGAACCATTTCTAAGGTCAACGGGAGGGCCGAGACGTGGGTTGATCGCTACACTAGGGACCAGAGTGACGAGCGGGGCTGGTATCGCCTCGATCAGGCGCAACGACAGCTCGAAACACTGTTGGCCGTTATCGACCACGACGACATACAAGAGAAAGCCGTGGCGGCGATCCGATCCGCATACGATCGTGTCGCGAGGAAAATGGCGGAGGGTTTCATCAAGGTCTACGCCGATGGTGGCTGGACCGTTCTTGGTGTCACGCACCAAACGGCAATCTGGTCCGAGTTTGTGGCCAAGCAACGCAAGCCGGTTGCGGTAATTATCGTTGATGCCATGCGCTATGAGATTGGCCTAGAGTTGGCAACTCGGCTGGAAAAGCTCGGCGAAGTAAAGCTAGTGCCGGCCATTGCTGCACTGCCATCCATTACTCCCGTCGGCATGGCCGCATTGCTGCCAGGGGCATCATCCAGCTTTTCGGTGGTCGAGAAGAACGGGAAGCTTGGGGTGCAGATCGACGGCAGCTTCATGCATAACCGCGAATCCCGTTTGCAGTACTTACAGGCCAAGATCCCGGGTGTCGTCACTGCGCGGCTTAGCGATGTGGTTGCGTGGTCGTCAGCGACCAAAAAGAAGTTGGCCGGCGCCCAGGTCGTTGTTGTCCTGTCATCAGAGATCGACGAGGCCGGTGAATCCACAGAGAATCGCTACGCCCGCAGCATAATGGGCGGTGTCGTAGCCGACGTGGCCCGCGCCCTGCAGAAATTGGCATCCGTCGGCGTAGAAAATGCTGTGATTACAGCAGATCACGGGCATCTCTTCTTCGGTTCCGAACGAGAGGATGCAATGCGCCTTGAGGCCCCTGGTGGCGACAAGGTCGAATTACATCGACGTTGCTGGATAGGCAGAGGTGGTGCAACACCACCGGGCAGCGTGCGCGTAAGTGGCGCGAAATTGGGATATGCCTGCGACCTCGACGTCGTCCTCCCGGCTAGCGTTTCCGTTTTCAAATCCGGCGGTGATCTCGCGTACCATCATGGCGGTGCATCGCTGCAGGAACTGGTGATTCCGCTGATAACCGTTCACCTTCGAGGCGATGTCATGCAAAAAGTGGAAAAGAACGCCGTGTCCGTGAAGCTTGGTTTCGATGCCGTGACCAACCGTATCTTCTCGGTGGAGATCTCGCTGGGTGGAGGCAGTGGCGGCATGTTCGCAGAGGCACGCCGAATTAGACCGGTAGCGATCTGTGAAGGGCGCGAGGTCGGATCTGCCAAGATGACGTCGAATGGCGCTGTGGAAGACGGCGTGGTAATTGTGGAGCCTGGCAAGGCTATCAACGTTGCCTTCCTACTTAGCGACGACCAGATCAAGACATTGAAAATCCAAATGTTAGACGCCGATACTGACGCTGTTCTCTACGCATCCCCGGATGCCATACCTGTTCGTCTGGGAGTATAGTGATGAGTGTTCCGCTGCGCGACGAGTTGGATGACAAGGCCAACCGGCTGTTCGCCGGCAAGGTGGTTCGCAAGGACTTGGTCCGCAAGGTGAAGACCGGTGCTAACGTGCCTGTCTTTGTCCTCGAGTTCCTGCTGGGGAAATATTGTGCCTCGTCCGACGAGATGGCGATTCAGATGGGATTGGGTGTCGTGAACGATACACTGGCCAATAACTACATCCGTGCCGACGAGTCCATGAAGGCGCAGAGCAGGGTCAAGGAGAAGGGCCAGTGGACCTTCATCGACAAGGTGAAGGTGCGCCTGGTCGACTCCGACTATTGGGCAGAGCTCAGCAATTTCGGAAACAAGTTTGTTCGCATCCCGACCGAGTACGTCAGGGACTACGAACGCCTTCTGACCGGCGGCATCTGGGCCCAGGTGGAGATGAAGTTCGAGTACGACGAGGACAACAAGGGCAAGAACCCTTTTCGAATCGAGAAGCTCACGCCTATCCAGATTGCGGCCTTCGACCTGGGCGAATACCAGCGGGTCCGGCGGGAGTTCACCACTGACGAATGGATTGACCTGATATTACGAAGCATGGGCTATGAGCCGTGCGATATGTCGCGCCGGCTGAAGCTACTCTTCCTGACACGACTGGTCCCGTTGGCAGAGCGTAACTTTAACCTGGTGGAGCTGGGACCGCGCGGCACCGGCAAGAGCTATGTAACGCAAGAAGTTTCGCCCTACACAGCCTTGATGACCGGTTCAACCACAGTCGCGAACCTGTTTGGCCACATGGGCGGCAAGTCCAAGGGTCTGGTCCAGATTTGGGATGTCGTCGGCTTTGACGAGGTTGCCGACCTCGAGAAGATGCCGAAGGAAGTCATCACCACGATGAAGACCTACTGCGAGTCAGGCACCTACCAACGTGGTCAGGATGCCGCCGCGGGCGAAGCCAGCATCGCCATGTACGGGAATACGAACCAGCCTATCGACGTCATGGTCCAGACCGGCCATCTGTTCGAGCCTATGCCCGCGGTCATCCGAGACGATATGGCATTCATCGACAGGCTACACTTCTACCTTCCAGGATGGGAGATTCCAAAGATGCGGAACGACCTATTCACTGACCACTACGGCTTTGTCGTCGACTACCTGGCAGAGGCTCTCCGCGACTTGCGCAGGCACAACTTCACCGAGATCGTCGATAGACATTTTTCCATGGGTACGCACCTGGTCACTCGGGACCGCAAGGCCGTGAAGAAGACGGTTTCCGGGCTGATGAAGATCATCCATCCGCATGGTGAGGCCATTAAGGAGGAGATCGCCGAGCTACTGGATTTTGCGATGGAGGGCCGCCGTCGAGTTAAAGAGCAGCTAAAGAAGATGGGCTCCTTCGAATATTATCAGACGTCGTTCAGTTACACAGACATCGATAGCGGCGAGGAGCGGTTTGTAGGCGTGCCCGAGCAGGGCGGCAAGAACATGATCTCTTCTGACCCGCTGGCCCCAGGAAGCGTTTACAGCGCCTCCGTTGGAGCGGACGGGACAGTCGGGATGTTTCGTATTGAAGTCTCGTTGGCGACGGGTTCTGGAAAGCTAAGACTGGCGGGTGGCATCAATGGTGCGACCAAGGAATCCATTAACCGAGCCTTTAGCTATATGCTCACGCGCAAGGGTGAACTCGCTATCGCCCGCGAGATGGATGAGTCTGACCTGCACGTGGAAGTCATCGACCTGATGCACAACCGCGCCGAGGGCGAGATCGGTTTGGCATTCTTCGTCGCTGCATTCTCGGCACTCAAGAAGGCGCCGGCGATCGCTGCTACCCTCATCATGGGAGACCTAAGTGTTCAGGGCAACATCAAGGGTGTTCGGTCTCTTGTTGAGCCACTTCAGGTCGGAATGGACAACGGTGCAAAACGTGCCCTCATCCCAATAGAGAACAAGCGAAACTTCATGGAGGTCACCGCAGACGTCATGGAGCACGTCGATCCCGTGTTCTTCGGAGATCCGAAGACGGCTGCGTTAAAGGCGTTAGGGCTAAACTAATTTCGGTTTAGACAACATTGAACGAATGAAAGACCCGTGACACTTCAAGCACTGCAGCCTACGTCCTCGGTTGCTCACCATCATAGGATCCGCTCACTACCCAGATAAAGCTTTGCACATCGATGTTGTCGCGCGGTTGTAGGTCTGCAAGGTTCGACTTTACTGTGTCTGTCAGCGCCAGGAGAGTTTCGTATACGCGCGCATCCAATTCTGGCCGATAAACGTTCGCGAAGCGGTGACCCACCCGTTCGGCAAAATCCTTCGTTGCTTCAGGCTTAAGGAACATGTGCTCGGATGGCTTCCAGAGAAACGGAAGGTATGTGACGATGGTCCATTTGTTTGCCTGAAATGGCGATAGGATCCGGTCCAGCTCTCTTAGCGATTTCGTTCTATCTCCTTCCGCGAAACAAGAGGCCGCTTGAATGAAACTCTTTGCCTCTACACTCCGAAGGACTTCCTGAACTCGCGCCTGCTCGATCGAAAACAGCATGTTTGTGGAGCGGAACGCTGAAAGGACGGTTTCGGGATCAGCGTCCCCAACCAATGCCTTCTGAAGCGAGCTAGACTTTTCTAAGCTCTGCTTGGCCTTGATCTTATAGGGGCGCTCACTGAACGCATCGCTGTGGAACCCGCTCGGATAATAGTGCAGGAAGAGCTTCTTAGCGCCGTCCATCCCGACATATCGGCCCATGGCCTCACCAACGCTGTGAAGCAACACACGCCATGCTTCATCACGATCAGTTTCCTCAGATACCCGCTTTCTGTTGGCGAGGCCGAAAAACCGGCCGTCTTGTTCGACTAAGTCGAACGTCACCTTTCCAATTTTTTCGGATCGGATGGTCCTGGGTGGTGCCATCTGCTGCTCGTCACTTTCGCTGTCGTTTGTTTGTGTATTTTCAGACGTATTATAGTGACCGCTTCTGCCGCGCCCGCATGTTGTTGCACGATAGTTCGTCGCGACAAACAAGGAAAGCCCGGTCTCATGACTACCATCAAACCCAGTCAGAACCTACCTCGGCTATCTTAACGGTATAACCATTGAAATCGGGCCGCTTGACCGTATGGTTGGAGGACCCACCCGATTCGAGCTCACGCCGCCCGAGGTTTTCAGTGCCAGCCGACAGATACGAAATTACGCGAACCGCCGCACGAAGCCCGCGCCTTCAGAAGGTTGGAGGAAAAGACGGGATCGCAGGAGAATTTTTCGTTCCCGCCTATCAACGTGGCTATCGGTGGGGGCGGCATGAAGTTGACGCTCTACTGAGCGACATTTACGCCGACGGCAGCCGTGCGCCAACGGACAACTACTGCCTCCAGCCCATAGTGGTGAAGCGGCGCGCTGGCGAAGGGGCCTATGAGCTGATCGATGGCCAGCAACGTCTTACGACACTTTACCTGATCTACCGCTATCTTAACACCGAAGTCGGGGTGGAATCAGGTAACCGGTTTTCCCTCATGTACGAAACGAGGCCAGCAAGTCAGGCGTACCTGCGGTCTCTCGATGCGGAGCGAATGAACGACAACATTGATTTCTACCACATGCACGAAGCCTATGAGTGCATACGGCGCTGGTTCGCCGAGACGGCGGCTCGTCTAGCTACGGCCTCCAAACTCATCGCGTTCAAGGTCCTCGATTATCTCGAAAACCTAGTATACGTCATTTGGTATGAACCCAATAACATAGATGCGACCACGCTCTTTATTCGACTGAATGTCGGGCGTATTCCTCTTACAAATGCAGAACTAGTCAAGGCGCTGTTGCTTTCAAAGGACCTCGACGCTCACAGTTTTCAGCGTCGCATAGAAATTGGGTCGCAGTGGGACGCTATCGAGCAGCACCTTCAGCAACCGGAGTTTTGGGCCTTCCTTAGCAATAGCGATGGTGCGGACTATCCGACTCGCATCGAACTTCTGTTCGATCTAATGGCAAAACGCCGGCCAGATGAAAAAGACCGCTTTTTTACCTTCCTTCATTTCAAGCACGAATTGGACGCGCGGGTTACAGCGAACTCGTCGAGCGTGTGGGCGGCGATCGTCCAGTGTTACCAAGTCCTCCGAGAATGGTTCGAGGAGCGGGATCTCTATCACAAGCTGGGCTATTTGATAACAACCGGCACCACTCTGCGCCAGCTGCTCGATCTCTATGAGCTAGAGAAGACGAAGTCAGCCTTCGGCTGCGCCATCGATCAATTGATAATTCGCTCGGTCGGACTGTCTTCGGCGGACGTAATGGAGCTGAACTATGAAACAGGCTCCCGGAAATGCGAGAATGTACTGCTCCTGTTCAATGTCGAGACCGTAAGGCGGCTGAAGAATTCGACCGAGCGATATCCTTTCCATGCCCATAAGACTGAAAAGTGGTCTTTGGAACACATTCACGCTCAAAATGCCGAATTGCTTACCACTGCGGAGGAATGGCGTCATTGGCTAATTGATGGCAAGGCGGCGCTGGATAAAGTGCGCTTTGACGAACAAGGTCAGGATACGGAAAGAAAAAACGTCATCTCAGAAGTGGAGAAAGCGCTGTCCGCGCAACTGACCGAAAGCAGATTCACGAGGCTTTCGCGCAGGGTGACCGCTCTGCTCAGCCCAGAGGGTGATGACGACTCGATCCACGGGATTGCCAACCTCGCTCTTCTTTCCAGGCCCATCAACAGCAGTCTCGGCAACCGAGCCTTTGCCGTGAAAAGATTGAAAGTTGTTGATCATGACCGCAAAGGAGCATTCATACCGATCTGCACAAGGCAGGTTTTTCTCAAGTATTACGTCGACGCGGGAAGTGAACAGATGCACTTGTGGAGCCGGGATGATCGGCAAAGTTATCTGGAGGCATTGATCTCGAAGGATCGGGGCGTAGGACAGTATTTGGTTGGTGCACAATGACGAAAACTTCGTTCCGCAATATGCTTCGCTCATCAGATATCAAGACCATTGAAATCCCTATAATCCAACGAGACTTCGCGCAGGGAAGGCAGAATATCGAAGTCAAGCGGATACGGCGATCTTTCCTTGATGTCCTTAAGCAGGCACTGATAGGTGACGAAGAAATCAGCTTGGACTTCGTGTACGGAGACACCAAGGATGGGCGTTTCATTCCGCTCGACGGGCAACAGCGTCTGACATCACTGTATCTTTTGCATTGGTACCTGGCAGTCCGCTGTAGTGTCTCCGAAAAAGGGCGGGATTTTCTCAAGCGGTTTACCTATCACACGCGCTTTTCGTCTCGCGACTTTTGCGCGAAGCTCGCAACGGTCTGCCCCGTGTTTAACGACCAACCGATCTCTGGATGGCTTCAGGACCAACATTGGTTCGCCGGGTCGTGGAGGAAGGATCCCACGATTCAGTCAATGCTGGTGGTACTCGACGATATCCAGACATTGTTTGCCGAAGTCAGTGATGAAGGCTGCGCTATAGCATGGGACCGCCTTACGTCCGAGGCCAATCCCAGCATCACGTTCGAAATTCTCTCGCTGGAGGAGATGGGACTTACTGATGAGCTCTACATCAAGATGAATTCGCGCGGGAAGCCGCTCACCGAATTCGAGCATTTCAAGGCGCAATTCGAGCAGGTATTGAAACAGTTCGAGGAAGCGTTGCCTGCTGAGACCAGCGACCAAGCCAGCCGTTATGCGCAATTCGCTAATAAGATCGATCAGGAATGGGCGGATCTGATCTGGCCTTTTAGAGGTGCGAACGACAATGCCGACGAAGAATTTCTGCACCTTTTTAAATTCATTACCGATGTAACGATTTGGCGTCAGGGGCTTGATGCTCGTCACGCGGACGAGGATCTGGAAACGACTGCCAAAGCCATCTACGGCGCCCCAGAAACCGAAGTTGCACTCGCTGCCCAGGAGCGCCTGTTCCTAGTATTGGACGGCCTCCATGAGGAATTTGCTTTCGCAACGACGATGGGAGAAATCGATGACTGGTTTCGAGTACTGTTCGCGAACCACGAACACAAAGCGGGCTCCGTCACGATCTTCGGCGCCGTCAATCTCTTAGACGATTGCTGCAGAACCTACGGACTAAGCCAAGGCCGCAACCGAGCCTTTAGCTTGCCGAGAACTCTCCTGCTTCATGCGGTCATAGAGTACATCGTCGCTGATTCCAGGCCTTCTCGGGATGAAATTAGCGAGAGGATGCGGTGCCTACGGAATATAATCTTCGCGTCTCAAAATGAAATCCGCGTCGAGATTTTCCGCGCACTTCTCGATGAAGTCTCGGCTTACGTTGGTGGCGGAGATCTTGCAGCGCTGAAGAGCTTTAACCGAGCACAGGTCGAAGAAGAAGTAGTAAAGGCGACTTTTTTATCGGTGAATGGACCGGGCGAACTGAGCGACTTGATGTATCAGCTTGAGGATCACGATCTTCTTCGCGGCAATCTCACAATGTTCGACATGAATGTGGAACCGCAGGCGTTCATCCGACGCGCCCGCGCGTTCGATGCTCTTTTTGCGGGCAAAACGTCGTACCAGGAGATATCCCAAGCGCTTCTAGCGTGTGGTGATTACTCGCAGAGAATCGCTGGCGACCGTTTTCAATTCGCAAGTCCATCGGTTCCGAGCGTCTGGCGCGACCTCTTCGTCACGCGAAGCAGACCGGGCGTCGATAACACCAAGGCTACGCTTACGAAGCTGTTAGACGCAGTTTACGACGAAGGCCTCGTGGATATCGAAGGGACCCTTCGCAAGATCTCGGAAGATTATCTGCGAGAAGCTGTGGCATCGAAGAAATACGATTGGCGATACTATATGACGAATTATCCGGCAATGCGCTCGGGGAAGAGCGGCATCTTCATTTCGTCGAGCTATGGAATGGGCTTCGACCTTTGTATGATGGAGCAAACGCGGCTTAGCAGTTACTACTCCGACCCCTATGTCCGCGCAGTCCTAGAACTGGCTGGGGTACCGCATGACCAATATTTCACCGTCTGGCATTACGGTTACGCCGGGTATGAGGCGGATAGTCGCTGGAGTCTTTACTCGTCTAACAACCGGCACTTCCTGCGGGTTACGCAAGCGGGTTTTGAGATCAAATCCGGTCGTAAGTCGAGGATCCAGGCGATCTTGGACGGACAAGGTGTCGACGGCGACGGAATCCTGAACGTTCGTCAATCCACTATCGCTGGTATTTTGTTTGACAAAAAGGACCGCGTTGCGATGGCCGCCGATTTAGTCAGAGAAATAGTCAAAGGCGAAGACTAGACACAGCGCGAGAGCTACAACGACGAAGTTTTGTAGCAGCGGCGCGGCCTTCGGACGCCAGCGTTTACGGATCTGCGAAACTTAACACATTTAAAAGGCTGGTTTATATTGTGTGGGGATCTCGAGTTCGAGTCGGCATTAAGGCGCGAGAACCGCGCCAAAGACTTACCGAATTTTGGACATGTGATTTCCGCACGCAATCCGGACAGTCGCTGCCTTGGATCGAGTAGCGTGTGAGCTGGAATTTTCGGCATGGCGCGGCGTCTAGGACTCGATCATTTTCCGAACGCATGGAATATACCTAACCGCTTTGCTATCCTGTAACTCAGACAAGGTGAGGGAAACGGTGGAAGAAGAAATCTCGCATTACATGCTTCGGGTAGCGAAGTTCGAGTTTTTCCTTGTCATTACGGATATAAATCTCGCTCACGTGAGCGGGGCGAACCGAGCCATCTTGGGCGTAAACTGGACACGGCTCGCCCAGCATGTCGAAAACCATTACCCGTTCGCACAATTCAATTTCGATGATCCTCCCATCCGGATTTTCAAGGAAACCGCACCCCAGTTTCTCGTGAAGTCCGACCATGGCGGGGTGAAATGGGACAGTGACGACGTGGTCATCGACTCGTGGGATAGGCTGTTTACGAGAAGCTTCGCTCAGCTGCGAAACAATATCGCGCACGGCAACAAGGCTTTAATGCCCACTGCATTTACTTATGATAGAACCGGCCAATTCATCGCCGCTGGCCACGCACTTATGGATTTCGTAGGGCAGACCATCTTTAGTCGCGGTAATTGGGACGGCCCGATTGCGTTCAGCTGATCCGACGAGGATATGTGAAACTAGCGCTGACATGTTAGTCGCGGCCGCGGCATTGCGAGAACTATCCATATATTGACATGTTATGGAGCATAGCGAAACGGGAGAGATATCGTTGAAAGAGCAGATCCAAAGCAACTATGAAAACCGGCTTCGAAGTTACGTCGCGCTTATTCACGGAAATGAGCCACCGGGCCTCGTTGCTAAGCTTGCTATATATTCGTCGTTACTGGTCCAGCAACATACACGTGGTGAGAGATTTCTGCGGATTGAACCGCTTCTTTATCCGCTATCTCAGGCGGTAGAAGTCGATCTTCATTTGGCAACCGCGAAACTGCTTGAACCCAACGGTAATCGAAGCGAGCGCAGCTTGTTTGCATTTCTCGACTTTTGCGAAAAAAACCGGACAAACATCACATGGAAGTCGGGTGCTATACCCGCTGATGTCATTCATAAGCAGAGCGCCGACCTCGAAGCTCATCGAGACACCATTCAAACTATTCTGGCGCGGCGCGACAAGTTTTTCGCTCATCTGGATAAGCAGTACTTCAACGATCCGACTGCGATCTATCGCGACTACCCGCTAGAAGAGCAATCCGTTATTTCGCTAGTGAATTGCATCATCGCTATCATTTCTGGACATCAGATCGCGCTTGAAAACAAAGTAAATTTTCACATTGCAGAATTCTACGAAATAGCGGTCGACAATATGCTGCGTAATCTGGAGGAAGGCCGGATGAGGAATTTTCCTGGTCAGCTTGACCGGCATGTCCCGGCTAGTCAAAGCCTCAAACCGTGATCTGACAATTTGGCACCACGGGGTCAATTAAAGGACATTATCTCGGATAATCAACGTCGTGGCTTCTTCCAAAACCTGAGGTCGCGGGTTCGAATCCGTTCAAGGCGATCTTAGGATTGGAACGCTTAGATCCCAGCACTATCGGCGCATATCGTCGCAGTGTGTCGAAGTCGACTCCAGCCTAACTTCGAAGACATCAGGATTACAGCCTCTCGCTGCGCTCACAATGGAGGCGTCTTTCCACTCTGTCGTCTCCGTTAGACCGCCACGTCCAACGCCGGTCCCCGCTATCAGATCAGCAGTGCCCAAAGAGCATCGAGATGCGGACCATCGTGAACCGTAAACGCCCGGAACGCTGAGAGAGTCCAAACGATCAGATAGAACGCCTTGCTTCGACGTATTCGCTGCTTCCCAAGTTTTGGTATGTCAGGCTTTGCCGATATCGCCATTAATCTTAACATGTAACTGGAGCTACCAAAAACCCGCCCGCTATGTAAGGTTGCGAACGTGACCTCGATTCTAAGGGGCTAGGGGAAGTAATACTGATGCAGAGTGAACATTTCTCTCTGGCGACGAATGCGTTTCGCATGCTTGGGGCCACATACTCGACAACACCGACCGAAATCGCAAATCTCGTCGATGACGGCGGCTATTCCGGTGACATTTCGGAGGAAGTACTTCATAAGGCACAGCAGGAACTTATAACACCGCGCTTGCGGATGACGGCCGAGCTGGCTTGGCTTCCTGAACTCAGTGCCGCGCAGGCGGCGTCAGTGCTTGGCCCCCAATCTAAACTCAACACGTCAGCGATGTTGTCCAAGGTGTCACTGCTTCCGGAACTAGCCAGAGCGAATATCCTGGCGGATTATGCATCGTCGAATGTAATCGATCCAGACTTTGCGATCGCGCTTTTCGACGCTTGGCAAGCTCTGACACCCGACGATATCCTCGAGTTTCTGAGGGAAACTCGGCGGGCGGCCGGCCAACCCGTTCCGGACGAGAAACTTGTCCTCTCCGGACTTCAGGAGCTGCGTTCCAAGCATGCTGGGAGTTTGATATCAGGGCTCACACGGGGGGCAAGTCCCGCAGCAAGCATCAAGGAGGTCATCGCGCATGAGCTCCGAAAGGGTGACACTGACCCGCTTCTAGGTATGATGGTGCGCGAGTATGAGAGGCGCAGCGAGCGCGACACAGCGCGCATATCGGACGCAATTGGCGAGGTTCTGCGGTCAATCCGTAGCGGAGGCGACGCCATCAGCCCATTCGTAGTGACGCTTTCGGAGCAACTGGATAAGTGGCTGATATTTACGAAACCTCTGCAGGGTTTTTATGAATGGCGGGGCCATCCCGAACCGCGCTCGAAAGCCATTTTCAACAGCGTAAGAGAGGTCGCTCTCTGGCTGGCGAACGAGCGGGAGCTTCATTCCGCGTCTAGTCAGCTCAGCGCTGTTCTAGCAGACAAGTTTGCTGGTCTTGAAGAGCTGCGTCGAGTGGCCGCCAAGGACGTCGAAGACCTCAAAGGAATCATTGCGGAGCTCAAGGAGGTCGAGCGCTTTCAGCCTCTATATGAGGCCACGGAGAACGCGAAGGCGTCACCTGCTGAGTTCGCACGCGTGAGCGAAATTTCAGGGATGAGGAAGGAGGCGACGGCACCAGTCGGACCGTTCGTTCTTGCCGTTGCTCGCTTCCTCGAAGATGGCGGCAACGTGGATATGGCTGCCGCTGTTGCGCGCGAGCTTTCTCTGTCTTTTAACAACGATGCCGACCGACCTGATGTGGCGTATCTGGTTCTCGACTATATGGACCGATTGGCGAGACCTCGAATGTCAGCTCAAACGATGCAGAATTACGACGAGGACCTCGCGACTATCTTCCGGAACTGGAAGTTTCCCCAGCTAGAAAAGCATAAGGGCAACATTCCAGAGTTGATTGCTGCATTAGAAATTATCGTTGAGAGTGCGCCCGCTTCGGTCAAGCCGGAGTTCGCGGCTTTTCTGACAGGCTTGAAAGGGAAGCAGAGAGCAAAAAGAATTAAGTGGCTCGTATGGGCAACCATCGTGGGTTTCGTTATAATCGTCTCGATCGCTTCTAACTCTGAGAAGCGGTCCTCGTACGGTTCGTCGAGCTATGGAACAAGCGGTGGGTCTTCTAGGTACTCGACGGAGACCAGGAATTACGGATCCTCTGGAAACTCTAGCTACACCCCAGCGCCCAAGCCAACCCCGGTGCAGCCCGTGGACTTGAAGCTTGAGACAAAGCCATCATTTGGGTCGGGAAAGACGCTCTCCCGAAACGAAATTAGATATTGCATCTTCCAGGGTAAGCGCTTGGATTTACTGCGAGATGTGCCTACAACAAATGCACAGGTCGCAAAATTCAATGCGATGGTCGGAGATTTCAACAATCGCTGCGAAAGCTATCGGTACATGCAGGTCGACATGACCGCGGTCCAAAGTGAAGCGGCGTTGAGAACATCGGCGTTCCTCGAAGAAACGTCTACGATCGCGAGGAATTGGTAGCATGGCTCATGGAATCGATGTGACTCTTTTCGCGAAGCTTTGCGTCGATCACTGGAAGCTTATTCAGCGCTTCGCCAAGGCGCTTGAGCTCGTGCCTGAAAGCGAGCGGGCCAGGCTATCGTCCCAGTTACGATACTCTGAGCTCCATCTGACCGCGCTCGCGTCCGAGGTCGGCTTGAAAATCGTCACGTTTGACGGGGAGCTATATGGTCCGGGCTGCCCTGCTTCTGCCGACAATCTTGGCGATTTCGACACCGAAGAGAATCTATTTGTGGAAAAGACCCTCGAGCCTACAGTCGTACACGACATGCGGACCATACTTGCGGGGCGGGTACTTCTCGCTAGCACCGCAACACCATCAACCGGAAGATAATCATGTATCTAGGCATCGATCTTGGAACTTCGAATTCTGCCATCGTCGGCTACATCGGCGGCCAACTCCGCCTCTTCAAAGCTTCCGATGGCAGCGATGTCCTTCCGAGCGTTATATACGTGGATCGGCGTGGGCATAGGTTTGTGGGCAAAAGCGCTTATGATCGGACAGTGTCGTCACCACATAGCGTCGCGTCCGGCTTCAAGCGGTTGATGGGTACAAATAGTCTGCTCAAGATCAATGGCGAAGAATGGACGCCGGAAGAGTGCAGTGCCGAAGTCATCAGGACCTTGGTCGCGCAGGCCGCGACGGAGTCAGGTGCGCAGAACATCGAAGGCGCAGTGATCACGATCCCGGCGGCATTCAACCAGATGCAAAGCGAGGCTACGATCCAAGCAGCCAAAGCAGCTGGCCTCGAGAAGGTCAGCCTGGTTCAAGAACCTGTAGCCGCGGCGATTGCTGCGATCGCAAACTCACCCGTGAAGGATGGCGTCTTCCTGATCTATGATCTAGGCGGCGGGACTTTCGATGTGGCGCTTGTGATCAGTACCGCGGGATCGGTCAACGTGGTCGCTCACGAGGGCATTAACATGCTCGGTGGGCGCGACTTCGACCGGCGGATTTTTGACAGCATTGTTAGGCCGTGGTTGATGCAGAACTTCAATTTGCCGAATAACTTCGAGGGAGACGACGCTTATCGTCACCTTAGAACGATTTCCCACCACGCGATTGAGCGCGCGAAGATCCAGCTATCAGCGTCGACCTCTGCATCGATTTTTGCCAGCGAAGATGACGTCCGGATGAAGGATCTAGATGGGGCCGAGATATTCTTGGGAATCGATACGACCCGTGAGGCCATTGCTGCGATTTTACGCGACTTGATCGACAGGACGGTCACGCTCTGCCGAAGAATGATCGCGGATAATGGATATCGTGCAGAAGACATCTCCAGGATCGTGCCGATAGGCGGTCCATCGAAAATGCCCTTGATCCGTGACCTGCTACAGAGCGAGTTGGCGATTGAGGTTGACCAGACGCTTGATCCCATGACGGCCGTTGCGAAAGGTGCCGCCATTTTTGCGGAGAGCCGTGTCTGGGGCGAGAAGCAATCGACTAAGAAGGCCTCGCGGACACGGGAAGAGGTGAAGGGGGCGATTAACTTTACATTCGACTACGCAGCCCGCGTATCCACCCCCACCGCACGGCTGAGCGTCAAACCTGAAGATGGGGTGTCTGGGAACCATTGGATTGAGGTGATCGACGAGACCGGTTCAACGACGGGTCGCTCCGTTATCAACGGCCCCCTGCGCCTCCAGCTTGATCTTCGCAATGATGGCGACAACCGTTTCAAAATCGTTGTTTCTGGTAACGATGGTGTGCCGATGCGGGGGTTGTCCCGGGAGATCACGATCACGAAAGCCTTGGCAAGCGCGTCGAGCATCCCAATGACGTATACCCTTGCGGTGAAGACGCAGACGGGAACCGTTGGCTATGAACGCAACCAGCTTGTACCGCTCCTGACGAAAGGGACTGCGTTACCGGCCGAAGGCAAGCAACCTTTCCGGGCCGGCAAGACGCTGCGGGGAGGGACTGCCGACAAGCTCAATATCGAGCTGTATGATATGGCCTTGGGAGTGACTGACCCGGAACGCAACCTTCACATCGGAGACTTTCGATTGGACGCCGAGACAGATCTCGAACGAGGTGAGATGATTTCCCGCGGAAATGACGTTATCGTTCATTGGCGCATGAGCGACAACGGCGCACTCACGCTGGCCGTAGAGCTACCGGAACTCGGGCGGCTCATCGACAGCAGAAATTTTTACTATGTGGAAGGCGGCTACATCAATTTCGAAGGCGAGCGAGGATCGCAGATTGCCTCCTCTCTTCTCGAAAGGGCGGAAAAAGATCTGAATTCGCTGTCTGAAGCGTTGCCGGAAGTCGCGACCGAAATCGATTCCCTTAGAGAAAAGATTGAGGGTCAGCATGCGGCGCTTTCGACATCGGTTGAGGCTGACGTTCATCGCTCGGTCACCGAGGAGGCGCGCCGGATCCGACAGGAAGTCGCGCTTCTTAGCGTTAACCCTGAAAATGTAGTTCGGGTCATGTCCCGCGACCTTAAGGACGCTGAGTCAGACTTCGATGACTTGCGAACGCTAGCTAGTGCCGCCGACGCTGAGCGGCACGATAAACTGCTTGTCTCTGCGCGACGGTCATTAAGGGACAACGATGTCGAGGCAACGCAACTAGCTCTCGACGAAATGAAAGCGATACGGTTCAAGATTTTCGCGAGCCAACCCGAGTTCTTGGCAAGCATCTTCCGAGACATCGCAGAGGAAGCATATCTTGCTGTCGACGCGACATTGCACGAGGCCCTGGTCAGGGAAGGAATGGAGCGCATCAGCGAGCGCGATATCGACGGCCTCAGATTTGTACTGGGGCGGATGTTCCGAAATCGCCTCTCTGTAGGCACAGGTGGTGCCAACATCGTTGAACTCGCGCATCTTCTAGGTGGCTAGGGCGATTTCGCGGACAAAACAGAACCTCAACGTGGTCGGCGCAGAACCATGTGTAGCCGTAGCCGTCGGGATGGCTCGCCCTGTATTCCTGCCAGAGCAGCGTCAGCGTTACACCCTTGCGCTTCAGCTCGGCAGAAACGGACCGCCAATCCGGCTCGACTAGGTCTTGTGGCGGTCGATCAACGCGCCGGAAGAGATGTCGCTCCAGCGCGGCATCGTCATTGAGACCCGCAGATAGCGGCCAGACCGACAGGCCGGTCTCCTTCGCTCGCAGCAGATACGTCGCCACGGAGGTTTTGCTGATCTTCAGGCGTTCCGACGGGCGAGCGTTGGCTTCTAGGGATGGGGAAGTTCGAACAAGCAATTCTGAGATTGAACGCATCCTCTGCCAGCCCGCGGAAGCGCCTTCGGTCGTGGAAATACGACTTGCAACCCCACTCTCCAAATCCGGCGATATAGCTTAGTGTAAGGAGTGGGAGCGTGAGATGGCTAAGGGCGAGTCGGTAGGAACGTGTCAGGCCTGCTGATGGGGTCGAACGGTTTTACCCCTGCGTGATCTCCGAGAAAGTGGAGCTGTTCTTTCAACTCGTCCAGTTCCAGCGTTCTCGCCTTGATCTGGTAGCTGGCCGGAAGCTCTGCGATGCTGTTAGTCGCTTCCATTGCGGCACGGTAGATCCTCTGGAAGTCATATGGATATTGCGCATGTAGCCTCGCATTTGGATTTTCGGTCTTCATCTCCCTGATTTTCGTGCGAAGTAGTTGGACCGTCTTTGCAATGACGAGCTTGTCGGTGGCGTCACCGTAAAACTTTGTTCGGATGCCCAGAACTACGCCATGTGCGATACCAGCCGGTCCTTGGCCTTCATCCAGCACCATGCTCCATGCGTTCGTGTATTGGCGCAGTCTGGTAGCGATGAGGTCAACGTTAGCAGCAAAGATATCCTCAGCGTCGGCGTTGTCTGACGATGTCTTTAGGATATCCGTCTGCGTTTTGATGAAAGAGGCCTGGTTTTTAGCCTCTGTCGCTTGTTCCTTCATCACCTTGCGATTTTCTTTAAACTCCTTCCGCGTCCACGACAGCTCCTGCCGCTGTTCCCGCAGTTCTCTCGACTGCAGAAATACCGCAACCACGAGCCAGAGGAAGGCGAGGGGCGCCGACAATCCTGCCGCGTAATCACCCCATTCGTTGATTTTAAGCGGAGCATGGGTTCCGCGATGGAAGGCCCACGCGATGATGCCAGCTGCGATGAGCCACACACCACTGAATACCGCCGCACCAATCATGATGCGCTTCGATCCAGTGGGCAGAGTTACCTTGTCATCATCGTCTTCCATGCGCCTGTCACGACCCTTCTGGCCTTCTACCACAGGTTTTGCCAAGAGCCAGGGCCTCCATGATAATCCCGTTATGAGCGCATGGCTATTATCCAAAGAAAAAGGGGCGCCTGGTGCGCCCCCTTTATTAGCTAGTGGATGAACGGCCCTACGAGTGACATGATCCAGGCTACGAATTCAGCATCAAGAACTAGGTGGAATGAGAACGATAGTGACATAGTTTTCTCCTTTGGGTTCATTTAGTCTCTGAATACGAAGTCCAATTAGGCAGAGCTTCGCCATCATGAACTATCCAGAGCAATCACTAAATGAACCAAATGCTACGTCATCGTAGTAGTCCTCTATCCCAAGTATGAGGGTGGAACCCCAATCTGGAGTACCTTCACGACTAGTTTGCCAGAGATTTTTATAATTGCAAGGTTAGTCAGGGTGTGTGACGAGTCAGCAGGGCCAGGAGCGGAGAAACGCCCTGGCGAGATGTCTCTTTGCACGCCGTTTTCCAAAGGCCATCAGGCATTCTGCTATTCGTGAAGGCGGTCCATCTGGCGTTCTGTGCGCATCCAACGCATCCTCGGTCGCGGATTGGGCCCTCCCAGTGTTAGTTATCGTGTGAGTTGGTCTATTTTCCCGCTCGCTGTGATCCATGCGCCTTATACAATTCCCGTCGGACAATTCACTACACTGGATCTGGTGGTCTTACGTCATACAACTGGCAACGGTAAATGCAGTACGTCGAGATGTGAACTGACTACGAACAGCGGAGGGTTGAAACAGGTAACTCCGTGGGCACCCACATCAAGGTTTAGCCGGTATCTTTGCAACTACCCTAACTGGTAAACGTCGGCGTTATCTTGCCGTTCTCGCAGCCCCTTATACGCCGCATGACGCAGTTTGCCGTCGGCGGTCCACGCCCTGAACTCGATTTCTGCAATCAAGGTCGGATGAACCCAGACGATATCGCTGTTTCCGACGTCATCCACTGGTGGCTGTTTCTGTTTCCAACGGAGCATGTCGAGCGTCTTTCGAAGCCGGATGGCCTCAGCTTCTTTGAAACCCGTGCCGACGTTGCCGATATAGACAAGTCCTTCACCGCTATATGCGGCGAGCGCCAGAGATGCGATGCCACCAGATGTTCCCGTTGAGGTCTCATAGCCCGCGATGAAAAATGCTTCACTCTGGACGCATTTGAGTTTCACCCAGTCCCCGGTTCGTCCTGAACGGTAGGGCTGATCGACATGCTTGCCGACGATGCCTTCGAGACCAAGGGTGCGCGCGTGCTCGAGGAGTGCGACAGGATCAGCGTCGATCGTTTCCGAGAGCCGGATGGCACCGTCCTGATCCTTCAGAGTGTCTTCGAGCAAATGCCGTCGGGACCGATATTCGATACCACGCAGATCATGCCCATCGAGGTAGAGCAGATCGAAAGCGTAGAGGATGGCGTTTGAGGCACGATTGCCCGCGGCTTTGCCGGAGGCACCAAGCGATTGCTGCAGCAGTCCGAAATCCGAGCGACCTTCCGCGTCGAGAACAACGGCCTCGCCATCGATGATCATCGTCGCCGGACCAAGCGCGCGTGCCGCTTGTTCGATTGCTGGAAACCGGTGTGTCCAGTCATGCCCACCACGGGTCAGGATACGCACGCCGCCGGGTTCAATATGGATCGCAAGCCGGTATCCGTCCCATTTCACCTCCCAGGACCATTCGGGCCCTTGGGGTGGCTTTGCCTTCAATTGCGCGAGTGTCGGCTCAACGCGGTCGGGCATGGGATCGAAGAGCAGCTGCGGCTGAGCCGGATTTCGCTTGCGGCGCGGCTTCGAGCGGATCGGGGCTTCGGTCTCACGGAGGAGCGGCTTTGATCTGGGAGGCTTCGTCATTCGTGTAGTTCACCAGAAAAACCTTAATAACATTGTGACGATGCGGATGTCGTCCCTGCTATTCACCGACCAAGGGGCCGCGCGCACGGCAACAACACCATGCTGTTCAGCCACCGCGCAAATCCGGGCCTCGGCCGATCTCGTGGTGTTCGCGACCATGTCTCTCCTAACGACCCAGCCCAAGACCCTGCGACCGGGTGAGCTGCTGTTTCAGCGTGTAGTCACGGCTCAGCTCAGCCATGCGGGTGCGCTCGACGGCACGGGCCACAGACTTGATCTGCGCGGCCTGCTTCGCCAGCTCTGGGCGCACCTCAAGCTCCCTGGCAAAGTTACGAGGATCCGAATGGCCGAAACGCTGCTGGAGAGCGTTTGCGACCAGTTTGGCTTCCTCGAGTGCGGCCAGACCATCGGGCGTCGATCGCAGCTCATCGATGAGCTGATGCCGCTCGTTCATCGACACCTTGTCGACGCGATCGAGAATCTCGGCGCTACGCGGGGTGAGGCCGGGGACCTCGACGACATCGCGTTTTTCGCGCTGCCACTGCTCGGCCTTCCGTTCCGCGCCAAGCCGGCGTTCCCAATGCTCAGACGTATGACCGATATGGGCGGCAACCGCCTTGGCGTAATGAAGCGCCGCCTTCCGTTCCTTGTTGTCACCGAACAAGCCGGATTTGCCACGCAGCGCGCCGAACTGCTCGGGCCGCTCGGCCATGGCTTTTGCCATCACCTTGCCATTGCCCTCTTGCTCGGTGATCGCGGTGCGCAATCGGCCCGCTACCTCGGCCGGATCGCGAAAGACGTGTCGCGCCACCGACTCCACCGCTTCAAATCCATGATCAATCGCCGGCATGGCCTTTTCGCGGGCCACGTCCTCAATGCTGCGGTCATGGCGCGTGATCGCCGGCACCAACGGCTCGGGCTTTTCTGCATGCTGCCGGCGCGGACGATCGCCGCCAATCTCCTGCATGAGATCCTGCGCGGTATCCTCGCGGCGAACAGGACCGGTTAGATCACCGGCACGTTCCTCGTAAACCCGCTGGCGATCGAATGGCCGGTCCTGTTGCTCCCGTACCGGAGGGGCCGCACGGGACAAAACCTCCTGACGCTGCTTTTGGGCAGGAGCAAGGTCGATCTCGCTCTTGATCCCGAATTGTTCCGCGATCCGTGGGTCGCCTGCGATCCCCCGCCGCTCGGCAAAGTCCCTGACATAATCCAGCGTCGTTTCCTTGGCACCAGATCGCGACAGGCGGTGTTCAAGCTGGCTATAGGCCAGCTCCCCACCCTCGACCACCCGCCACGAATTGCGCTGCGTCTGCGTGCCGTCCGGAAGCGTGACGGGAGTCGCCCCTTCATGCTGCAAGCCGATCCTGTCCCCGATCTGTGGCGAGGCTTCCTGCAGGGCGCGCTTGAGATCGACGCCCCAGACCGTGCGCTGCTCTCCCTTGTCGTTTTCCAGCGTCACGAAATAGCTTTCACGCGCTTTCGGATTATTCTCGTAAGGCGCGGCCCCATGGTCAACCAGCCGGCCGGCATTGGTGAACTCTTCTTGTGCAGCATAGAGCTGCACTCCGTCGCGATGGCGGGTCATGGCGACATAGGTCAGATGCTGGTCCATGGTGGTGGACGCCAGCACGAAAGCGCGATCGACTGTCGCCCCCTGATTTTTGTGGATGGTGGTCGCATAACCGTGGTCGACCGCCTGGTAACTGTCCATCGGAATGCTGACGCTATCTCCAGCTCCCTTGCCGCCTGGGCCGTCGAGCTGCGCCACGATCCTGGGGCCGGCACCCGGTGTTCCCGCCTCGACATACTCGACGGTGCCAAGCATCCCGTTCTTCACACCCAGGTCGCGACTGTTCTCAAGGAACACGATCCGGTCACCCGGCGCGAACTCTCTCGTGCCATCATTGGTCTGGAAGGTCAGCGCGATGGCGTCTGAACCCACGGCGGGCACGTTGCCCCGCGCCAATTCCCCTCTTTCCTGAAGGCCGGACCGAATGTCCTGATTGATCGCCCGCACATCCGCACGGCGATGCGCCATGGCAACCCGGGTGCCATCTGGCCGCTGCTTACGATCGGCAAGATAATCCTGCACGATCGCAGCCCGCGCCTCGTGGCCCGTCTCGGTAAAACTGATGTTCCCATTATCCCGATAGGCTGCCAGTCCCTCGGCTGTGCGATGCGTGGCAAACGCGACCGACGCCTCACGCTGCCGGCGAATCTCGGACAGTTCGACATGGCCGAGACGTTCGGCAAGGATGCGGAACGGTGCGCCGGCCGAGATCGCCTGGAGCTGCTGATGGTCACCGACAAGCACGATCTTCGCGCCGCGCTGTTCGGCCTCGCCAATGAAATAGGCAAGCTGCCGGCTTCCCACCATGCCGGCCTCGTCGATGACGAACACGTCGCCGCGGCCGATCGTCTCTCTATTGTTCTCCCAGCTGCGGGACCACGATGCCAATGTGCGGCTATGGATGCCAGAGCTTTCCTCCAGCCCCTCAGCCGCCTTGCCCGCAAGTGCTGCGCCATGAACCTTATACCCTTGAGCCTCCCAAGCCTCACGGGCGGCGGCTAACATGGTCGACTTGCCAGCACCTGCAAAGCCCACGACTGCGGCGATGCGCTCGCGACCCGTGACATACGCGATTGCCTGTCGCTGCTCGTCTGAAAGACGGGCCGAAACATCGCCGGAACTTTTTTGAATTGTCTCGTCCTGCCGTGCGATGGCGCGGGCAACATACCGCCGATCGACGCCATGGTTTCGCGCCTGGTACAGCCGCTCGGCCGCCTCCATCATGCCGCTCTCGGTATCGACCATTTCCCGCGTCGAATAGTGCGCCTTCAAAACCTCCCCGGTCTCCCGATCCTCGCGCTCGGCCTGAAGCTGCACCAGTGCTGGCGAGGCCATCACGGACGCAAAAGCATTCTGGTAGGCCAGCGCGTCATCGTTGATGTAGCGATGCAGTGTACGGGCAATGTCGTGCCGATCAAACACGCTCTTTTCGGCGGTGATCAATGTCAGAACCTGCTCGGGTTTTTCACGGATCAGCTCGGCATTGCGCTTCGCTGCATCCTCGTCCAGCCGCGCCCGCTCGACCTCCATGCCCTGCCGCTGCATCTGCGTGGTATGAACGCCCATATTCTCGGTCGGCTCGATCTCAAGTCCACGCTCGGAATGCGAACGATGGTCGATGCGGATATCCAGTCCTTCGCGCATCAACTGCCTGTTGGCGATCTGCTCCCACGACTGGCGGATGTCGCGAAGCTGCATGTCGGTTGTGGCAATCCCCTCCGCCAGCAGCCAACTGTTCTTGCGCTCAAGATTGGTCTTGTCGCCCAAACCGTCTTCGGTCACCGCCCGCGTCGTTGTCATCACATGCGCGTGGATGTTGCGAACGTCGCCCTGCTCATGCGGCGCATGCATCGCGAAATCCACCGCGACGCCATAGCGGTTTGCCAGATGCTGCGCGAACTCTCGTGTTGCCTCAAGCCGCGCATGCACCGAAAGCTCATGCGGAAGCGCAATCTCGAATTCGCGCGCGACACGCGAATTGATCTGCCGCTCCGCTCGCTCGGCTGCATTCCACAAGGCCGAACGATCTTTGGCCCAATCCGCGGATACGCCTTCGGGCAAGACAATCTCGCAATGCACAACGCCCTGCTTGCGGGTGAAGTCATGCGTCAGCCCATCGCGCTCATTGGTCAGGCGAACGGCACAGCGGTAGGCCGCCGATGCGACAGCGCTGCGGCCGGAAGAACGGGAGATAGGTTTCGAACTCAGATGGTAGATCGCCAATTCGCGAACCTCCTTTCCGTTTCCATTGCCTCGCAGATCGCCTTGACCTTGCGCAGCAAGGTCGTAAGTGCGCCCTTAGTAACCTTAATCGCTTCGCTCAATCGGCCACGGGATGGCGTGCGAGGTTGATGTTTAAGTAAAATGATTGAGCGTCAAGAAGACCACAAATCGGTATGATTTTCAACATCGCAGGTTGTATTTATGCTTGAGCAGCGTCACCGTTTTGGTATGCTGGGTCGATTGCATGGCTTCGGACACGAGCATGTTAAAGGAGACAACTCCGATGAAAGCCTACCTCCCGTTTATAACCGGTTGTTTCATCGGGGCCCTTATCGCCTTCGCCGCCACGGTCATTTTCGATATAAGGGGGCCTGTGACCGCATTGATCTTCGCTTTCGTAACGCCATTGGCGGGAGGCGTGACTGAGCGCCTTTGGCGGCGAAGGTGAAGCAGTAGTTCATCGGCTCGATATTCGAGAAAGACGATCATGAATGACAGTCATCAACCGGAAACATAGTCGCTGATCGTAGCGACTGCGGACGACAATGCGTTCACCAGATGAAAGAATTTCGCTATGAGTTCCGATACCCTCGCTCTGCTGATAGACGGTGACAACGCTACGCCCAGGATTGTCAAAGGGCTTCTGGCCGAGATCGCCAACTACGGGACATCAAGCGTCAAACGCATCTATGGCGACTGGACCAAACCCAATCTGAATGGCGGACAAGAATGCCTGCTCGAACACTCCATCCAGCCGGTCCAGCAGTTCGCCTACACAACGGTCAAGAATGCCACGGATGGCGCGATGATCATCGACGCCATGGACCTGCTTTACACCGGGCGCTTCTCCGGATTTTGCATCGTGTCCAGCGACAGCGACTTTGCAAGACTGGCGGCCCGCATCCGCGAACAGGGCGTCACGGTCTACGGTTTTGGAGAACGAAAGACCCCTCGCCCGTTCATCACTGCCTGCGACAAGTTCGTCTATTTTGACGTCCTCAATGCGTCGGTCGAAGAACCCGCAACCGCCGAACCAACGTCGGCACGAGCGGCGATCGAGAAACCCGCCACGAAGAAAATTTCAGGTCTGTCCACAGGGGCAGCAACCGTCGAGCCAGCCGTGCCCCAGAAAAGCAAAATCGACAAAGCCTTGATCGGCATGCTGAGCAAGGCCGTCATCGCCACCGCTGACGAAGACGGCTGGGTCAATCTCGGTGCGGTCGGCTCTCATGTCGCAAAGCAATCGCCGGAATTCGATTCCAGAAACTACGGCTTTGCCCGTCTCAGCGATCTCGTCGAGGCCACGGGGAAATTCGACACCGACCGATCCGGCAAGACGCAGAAAGGCGTCCTCATCCATCTCAAGACGGTGCCCACCGCGACGAAAAAATGAAAGGATCAACCGTGGCAAGAAAATCGATCGAACAGCGCCTTGCTGAGCTGGAGGCGCAGCGCTCAGCCCTCAAGGCACGTCTGTCGAAACAGGATCGCGCAAACGACACACGCCGCAAGGTTTTGCTCGGCGCGCTCGTCCTGCATCGGTTGGAAAACGCCAATGATCCGGAGTTCACCAAACGCCTGGGCGACTGGTTGCGCCGCGAGCTGCCCGGCTTTCTCACCCGCGAGAATGACAAGGCGCTCTTTGCCGATTTGCTTGGATCACAGCCGGCCAACGCACCAGAGAACAGCAACGGCACAGAGGTCGCGTCATGAGCCGAGCGACGCTTGCATGGGCTGCGTTCAAGAACATGTTGCGCGCCGCTGCCCGTGATCCGCTATGGGCGTTCGTCTCGCTTTTGACAGCACCCTTCAAAATCTGGAAGCCGCTGCTTGGCGTTCTCGTCATCCTGATCATCGTGTTTTTTGTCGTCAGCTTCGGCGGCCGGTTTGCGCTTGCGCAAATGGGCTTTGGCGTTGGCAGCGTCCCGTTCATCGCGCTCGATCTCGTGACGCTGCTGGTCCTCGTCTGGATCGTTTTCCGCGTCATTACCAATCCGCTGATTATTCACTTCGGGGATATGGCCAACGATACCCACGGCTCGGCACGCTTCGCTACAACCAAGGAAATGGCTCCCCTCATCCGGTCCGATACCGGCTTGCTCATTGGTCGCGATCCGAAGACGAAAAACCTCATCCGTTATGATGGCCCGGCGCATCTCCTGACCATGGCCCCGACGAGAACCGGCAAGGGTGTCGGAACCATCATTCCAAATCTGCTGACCACTGAGCGCTCCGTAATCTGCATCGATCCCAAGGGGGAGAATGCAAAAATCGCCGGCCGCGCGCGTGAACAGTTCGGACCGGTTCATGTTCTCGATCCCTTCGGCGTGACCGGCATGCGCTCGGCCGCGTTCAATCCCCTTGATACGCTTGATCCCGCCAGCCTCGATGTCGCAGAAGACGCCAGCACGCTTGCCGACGCCCTCGTGTTCGATGAGCCGGGCATGGCAGGTGAGGCGCATTGGAATGAGGAAGCCAAGGCCCTCATATCTGGTCTGTTGCTAAAGATCGTCGCGGTGGAATCTCCTGGCCGTCGTCACCTCGGCACGCTGCGCGAATATCTCACTGTCGCTCCAGAAACGTTTGCTGCCCTGCTCAGGCGGATGCAGGAATGCGATGAGGCGGGTGGCCTGATCGCCCGTGCCGCAAACCGTCACCTCGGCAAGTCCGATCGCGAGGCCGCAGGCGTTCTCTCTGCCGCGCAGCGCCACACCCATTTCCTCGACAGCCCGCGCATGACGACGGTCCTCGGTCGATCGGATTTCCGGTTTGCCGATCTCAAGCACGGCAACGTGACGGTGTTCCTCGTCCTGCCGCCCGATCGCCTGTCCACATATTCACGCTGGCTCCGCCTGCTTGTCAGCCAGAGCCTGCTCGATATGGCACGCGATTCCGCAAAGCCAGCCATGCCAGTCCTCTACCTGCTCGATGAGTTCGCCGCCCTTGGCCATCTGGCTCCCATAGAGCGCGCCATGGGCCTGATGGCAGGCTATGGCGTCCAGCTCTGGCCGATCTTGCAAGATGTCCACCAGCTACGCGCTACGTACGGACAACGCGCCGGCACCTTCCTGTCGAATGCTGGCGTGCTTCAGGTCTTCGGCGTCAACGATCATGACAGCGCCCGCCTCGTCTCCGATCTGCTTGGACAGGAAACGGTCGTCTTCCAGACCATGGCCCGCGCGCTCGATTCAGAAAAATCCGGGATCTCCTACAGTCAGCATCATACCGCCAGGCCCCTGCTCACCCCCGACGAGGTGCGCAACCTGCCTGCTCAAGGGCAACTGCTGTTCCTCGCGGGACAACGGCCTATCATCGCTGGCAAGCTCACCTATTACGCCGATCCCGAGTTCAAGGGAGCATTCGATCCGGTATGAATGACGATGCCATCAAAGAAGCCGAAGCCATGTTCAAAACGTTCGAATGGACCATCGGCATGATAACCCAAAGTGGTCCGGAAGAACGTCAACATATAGCCAATGCCTACCAGGAGGCACAAAAACTAATTGCCAGTATTCCAAAGGACGCTGGCGATGCACGTCCCCGGATCGTAGCCTGTTTCGAGCGCTCTGATGGCTATCGAGCAGTGAATGACAGCGCTTGCGTCGGCTGGGCGCTATCTGCGATCCAGGAAAGGGTGAATGAGCAGGATTTGCCTGACTGGAGAAAGTTTCGGAAGCTGGTCAAAATGGCAGTCAAAATGCTGTCGGTTTCGAAACCAACGCTGCATTGAACTGACTGAACATGGGTCTAGCTCTAAAACACCCTATCACTCGGAAGAGCGCGACGAACTTTGCTTCTCGACATCACGTTCCGCTTCCAACCGCGTTAGCTCCCGCTCGATCGCGCCGCGAATAAAAGCGGAGATCTGGTAGTTGCCAACCAACGATTCGATTCTCTCTCTCGTCTCAGACGAAAGGCGAATCTTTATATCTTTAAAATTGAGTGGCGGTCGTCCCATGAGCCGATCGAATAATTGCCTTTGTGAGATTTGTCAAAATCATCATGCTTCTAAATAAATGACGTCATTTATTGACGGAATAAATGGCGTCGTTTATTGTCATTATGTTAGCGGCTGGGTCTCGTGTTTGCACCACGCTCCCCAGCCTGACCACAATCTAGCTTATAGGAGCTTGGATCATGGCTGATTCTGAGAATAGCAGAACTTTGCCCAAAACAACCCGTAGAAAACGCCAAAACCCGATTGGCGGCAGGCCACAGCTTCCATCAAGGATCGACCGTAAGAACCTTCTGGGCGCTGTCGCTAAAATCTTGGTACCGCTTGTTTCTGAATTGGAAAAGGCTCCCGATCGAAAGGTGCCCGGGCCAACATCAACAGCGCGACTGTGGTTGAACTGGTACGAGGTCCATCAGCGGCTCGTTCACATTACCAGATACCAGCAGAAGACGGAGTCGAAGGTGCTCGCGATGGCAGGCGCATTCCCGGTCGTGCAAATCGAAATCTCTCCGAGTGAGAGACCAGTGACCGTTTACACCATTGCTGAACTTAACCGGCTGAAATCACGCGTGGACCCAGCTCAGTTGGCATCTGCACGATCTCTGTTGCGGAAGCGGCGCGCGAGATGGAATGAGGCAGATAGAAAACTTGGATATAGCCCTGCTCTGGCTTTCGAGCACGATCTGGCGGAGCAGGAAGGAAGGCTGTCGCGCATACTATCTTTATCAAAACCACGAACGATTGTCGAAACGACCGCAAAACTGCACTGCCTCATGAGCACACAAGATCCCGGTACCAAAGGGCAGGATGCCCCTTGGCCTCAACTGAGGAAGATACTGCTTGATCTGGTTGAGGTGGAGCTGTCCGGCAATGGCAAAAATCCCCTGAATGAAATAACTTAGCGAGACCTTGTGAAGCTGACGACCGCTCCCGGACGGCAAAGCTGAGATAAATTTTCGAGCGTAGCAGTTTTGTCTGTTGTGGATAAAACCACAGAATTGCGCTCGTTTCTCGCCGTTGTGTAGTAGAGCGTGATGCCTGTGAACTGAAGCGCATTCGGCCCCATTTCGTTACGCACGGGGCTGTTTGCCTCTTGCGGGACTGAGAATCAAACAAAAGAGAGTTGGGAAGATAAGTGTCTGCGCGCCAACAGCGCGAGATAACAAGATATCCGGCTGACTTAGAAGATTTCTTGCTACCAGAAATTTACTGGGCGTTCACTTTTGCCGTGCAATTTCGACACCAAGCGCGAAATGTATTCAGTACGCGCGTCATTCTCAACTTCGCCCGCCGACTTGGCGGGTTTTGTTTTGGTTCACGGCTGCCGATCTGGGATGATCCACCAGAACAGCTGGACGAGGTCTCGCCACGTTCTGACCATGTCGTCCCAGGCAAGGACGGCCTGCCGGTAGCCATAGATGGGGTCGGTTCAGGCTGAGGGCGAAATGACACTGTAAGCCACCGCTCTGCTGTCCCACTTGAACCATTGTGAATTTTGGTGCCGGAAAGCCTTGTTTTGCATGGCCTCGTTGCCGTCCCAAACAGGCTTCAGTTCATCTGGGACAGCTCGCATTTGGCAGCTTTGCGCCGATACTGTTGAAAAACTCCAGCAGGCGGTTTTTCCTTCGGGCCCACTGAAATAATATTGCGCATGCCATGCTCCCTCAGCACGTCAGACGCAAAGTGGTTTCATCTCTCCCGCACCGTCAGAAAACTATACCTGATGATCCGGGCAAGGCGCGGCCTTACCGATACCCAGGGGAGTTTTTCAACAGTATCCGCCATTAGCGGTCATTGAAACTGATGCTCGTGAAGTCGGCGGTCTTGCCGTCCCAGGTGCCGGACGCAAAGGCGGTTACCGAATGCCCTGTGGGCGGACCTTCATCCAGACGGCCCGCCGTTAAGCCGAGCTTTTCGAACAGTATGATCCCAACAGAAATTGCAGCTCCCCCATTTAGCTCCTCCAATGCGCGGAATACCTTTAATCCGTTCGTTTCGAAAACAGATATTCCTCGAAACATAACTACCCCAATATCGTAGAAGGCTTCGATCTCGCGAACGCGATTTCCTCGATAACGCACGATTGGCGCTTTGATACCGCGATGCTCACTGAACGCATCAGGCCGAAGGCCTCGTCTCGACCGGTCTGGTGCTCCGATATGTGTGGCGACATCCTCTGGAGTCATGCCGAATTTTATGGGCCCAATTCCTGAGAAAGAGTCGATAAGCCATGTCATATCAGTCTTCTCCATAATCGATTTAGAAGTTAGAGGATTCACAAAATTGAGCAACCTCACTGACCGCTTTGGGCCAAATGCCGTCATGGCACGGATGAGCCAAGGCGGCCATCCGGCTCCGGTTAAAGGTATTAAAACTCCTTTTCACGACAGCGAAGCGCATCCACGATTATGGAAAACACACGGAGGTTGGCTGGCGACGGCTTGGATAGTAGAGGTGATAGCCACAAAGACCCACGTTGTATCGAACGCGTGAGGGAGAACTCAGAAGGAAGCAGGCCTGCGTGCCTAGGCTTTTGCGCACCCAGCACCCCCGCCCGACAGGGCGACGTCACCCATTACTGTGGAGGCCTAGGTCTCTCCGGTGTGCAGCGGTGGAAACAACATCTGCCCCATCCTATATTCATCCTACTGACCAAAGTTTCGCTCTAAAATTTGGTCAGTACGAGAGCATCGATTGCTAGTGACCAAAATTTGTATATAATATTCGGTCAAAAGGTTGAATCACTATGCCGGACCCTACATCGAACACTCTTGAGCGCATTCACGATCGCATAGCTGCCGCGTCGCCTGGCGGCGTATGGTCGCGTGACGACTTCCTCGATATCGGAACACCTAATGCGGTGGAAAAGGCGCTACAGAGGCTCACGACACGCGGAGATATCCGGCGCCCGTATCGGGGCTTCTACGACAAGCCAGGCATTAGCCAGTTGACTGGTAAGATGGTATTCCCGCCGCGCGCCGCATTTATCGATGCAATAGCGCGACGTGACAAGTTGAGGGTTCTGGTTGACGGCATGACCGCCGCCAACGACCTTGGCTTGACGACAGCTGTGCCTGCCCGCTCGACGATCCACGCAGATACCTACCCCCGCACGATAGAGATCGAAGTCAACTCTGGCGATCCGAACGCAACGAAGCCGGTCATCTACCGGCTCGACTTCAAGAGAATTGCGGCAAAGACGGCTTTCTGGGCCGGGCGGCCTGCCATGCGGATCGTCCAGGCCCTGAGCTGGTTTCGGGATGAACGATTAAATTTCGAAACCGTCGTTGATGGTATCGTCCGACATCTTGCACAAAGCTCGCAACGGCGATCAATCGTTGAAGATTTGCGCGATAACATTCGCGCAGTTCCAGCCTGGATGTATCCAGTGGTCGAGACAATAACGCGCGACACTCGCGTCACAGAGGAAGAAAATGCGGCAGGGCTTCATTAATGTGCTTCGCAGTAGCGCGGATGAGCGCAGGGCCTTGTTTGAAACGGTGGCGTCCGACCTGCAGACTCGGGCTGAGAATATCGAAAAGGATCTCTATGTCTGCTGGGTCCTTGACTTCCTGTTCAATGGGCGAGCCGATGATCAGATCGGACTTTATTTCAAAGGTGGCACCAGCCTTAGCAAAGCCTACGGCCTGATCAATCGCTTCTCTGAGGATATCGATATCGGCATTTACAAAGCCGATCTCAAAGTGCCGACTGAGAGTGAAATCGCAGCTCTCTCTTCGGTGACCAAGCAGCAAAAAACACTTGCGGAAGTGGTCGATGAGGCCGCGCGCCAGTACATATCTGGGCCCCTGAGAGAAAGTCTTAGCCAGGAGATTGCCTCGGTTGAGACCGAGACCGGCCAAACCGGACATTTCTCTCTCCGTTTCGGCTACGACATCTACAGGAAGAAAGAGGCTCTCGACATTCTTGTGCTCCGATACGAGAGCGTTTTCGATACCAGCGGAGGCTATGTCGAGGCCGCAGTGCGCATTGAAGGCGGAGCACGCCCGGACCCATTGCCAACAGAAGCGCGCGCCATTGTTGCCTACGTCGCCAGGGAAATGGGGGAAAGCGATTTCACCGTCGAAAACGTTACGACCGTCAAGCCGGAGAGGACATTTTGGGAGAAGGTCCTCATCCTGCACGCGATGACGGAAACGACAGAAAAGCGCAGCGCTGAAGATAATCCGGAACGAAGGGTTCCCGATCTCAATCGGTATTCACGCCACTACTACGACGTCCACCAGATTTGGAGCCACCCAGACTACGGCATGGCAACGGCTTCAATGCGTGAACTCGCCGAGGCGTGCCGACAGCATAAGGAACTGATGTTCCGATCGCCGGACCACCGATACGATCGGGCCGTGCCAGGCACCTATCGCTTGGTGCCGACACTCGGTATGCGCAAGAAACTCGCCGTTGACTACAATAGAATGTCAGCGATGATCTTTGCAAACCCACCTGGTTTCGATGCGGTCATGGCGAGTATTGAAGCACTCGAGGAGGCTGTCAACGCGGCCAAGTAGTCGATCAGCGGCCTGCAAAAAATCTCGGTGCCACTATCATGGTATTGGAGGTTGCCGGTCAGGCAAACGAACGGTAAAAAGCCTACTGCGGGTCAAGTGGCTGCAGGACATTAAAAGGAATTCTTATGCCTACCGGTACAGTAAAATTTTTCAATGACGACAAGGGATTTGGCTTCATTACGCCTGAGAATGGTGGAACGGACGTGTTCGTTCACGTATCTGCCTTGCAACAAGGTGGGTCGCTGAGAGAAGGTGACAAGGTCACTTTCGAAGTTGGCCAGGACCGGAAAACCGGAAAATCGAAGGCTGAGAACGTTAGCGTGCTCTGACCTGCGGGCCGCGAGGTCAGCCTGACCGCTAAATAGCGGCAAGCTGGTCTCGCTCTCTACGGGGCTCATTGAAAATTCCGGCTTTTCACCTTGAGCGTGTCGATGTGCAGATCCCTCACTTATCCCGAGCCCTATACTATGCCGAGCGCCTTCCCCAAGGCCCGAGATTTCCGGTAAGCGCCTGTACGGACGTCAGCACGCGTCGTCGAACTCGCGCATGGTCTGCTTATCGATCGCACCGGACTCGTGGAAGCCTTCTATCATTTAATGGATCGCGGCCATCGCTTCGCTTTTGTAAGTCTTACTCATCAAATTTCACCTTTCAGCGTTCAGGCCAGAAGATATTGCGGGCCACGCTTCCTGCAATGCTCGGGTGCTTTATTGAACCGCTTTTGGGAAGTTTATTCGGACCTGCCAACAAACCGAAAAACGAAACGGAGAGGACGGTGATCCGGGCCATGATCCCGTTCGGCATCCTATTCCTGGTCGGTATGCTGGTTTTCACAATCTAAACCCGCAACGGCACGCCGCGATAAATTGCTCAATGATATTGCCATCCAATATCCGTGTGCACGAAATCTTCGCCCTTGTAAGCGATCTTCGTTCTATATGCCTTTGCGCACGCATAAGCGAAGCAGTCACCCATGTTGAGCTTTGCCGGATGATTCATGATCTTGCCGAACTGTAGGGCAGCATCGAGCGCTTTATTGCCAACGTCTGCGGAAATCATTGCGTCCTTGCAATCCAGATCGGAAGCAAATTGATCGACCATGCGACGTGCGGCTTCCATCATTTCCGGCGTGGCGGGCTTGTCTTTGCCGGTGGCCTCCGCCAGTCGGCGGGTCAATGAAAGCGTTGCTTCAACACGCACGACCGGCGAGACATAAAAGGGCCCGCCGTCCTGCTCCAGTCGGTCAATCAAAGACGATCCGTCTTCTTCTTCAGAGAGAATGGCGACGATCACCGAGGCATCAATAAGAAGCATTATTCCTCGCCCCACATTTCATCCATTTCGCGCTTGTGATCGCCGGGGGCAAAGGGGCCAGCCTCCCGCGCCATCATAAGGGACTTTGCCAAGCGCTCGCGGATCGGCAATCTCTCTTTACGATTGGCGATCTCCCGTATGAGTGCGTTCTTGACCGCATCGACCTTGCTCGTTTTCGTGAGGCCAATCAGTTCATCGGTAAGTCGGTCTACTTCGGGGTCTTTGATATAAAGCGGCATCGCATATCCTTTCGAGGATATTACAATATCCTATTTTACATATCCTTGCTACAGAAATATGGTGGGGACACAGATGTCGGAAAGGGTCGCGATCAGTCAGGTTAGGTAGAAAGTCCCGACGCGCTCGCGCTGCAAAATTGAGCGACACGGAAGATTGATAATAGAAGCTTCTACTTCCTACTGGATCTGCAAATCATGTTTCATCTCACACCGCCAATCTCTGTCGCGTGTTTGCTACTGTCACCGCTGCGGCGGTTTCGAAAAATTTCGGGGCCTATCAGGACGCTGCAGTTCGCGAGCCTGTCATTATCACTAAAAACGGTCGTCCTCGCACCGTTCTGATTGCTTACGAGGACTATGTTCGCCTGGCAAAACGCGATCGACGGGTCGAACTTTCGAGCATGCTCGGCGACGATGACCTCGCCGTCATTGAAGCATCGCGGATGGAGACGGGCCTGGATCATCTCAATGCCGAACCGCTGACAGACAAGCATGCTGCCGACTGAACCGAAGGTCGGCTGGCTGTTCCGATATTCGTATCTCTGGCATTGGCAGCATCTCGAAGGCCGGGAGGAGGACGACAAGGACCGCCCTGTGCTGGTTCTGGCGATTGTTGCCACACTGGAAGGCGGAACGCCGGCGGTGCGGGTTTTGCCTGTCACGCATTCGCCGCCATCGATCCGCAAGACGCTGTTGAAATCCCGACTGCCACCAAAAGGCGGCTGGGACTCGATGACGAGCGCTCGTGGATTGTTCTGACAGAAAGTAACCGTTTTGTATGGCCCGGACCCGACGTCAGGCCGATGGACGGTGAAACCGGCTATTACGGCGTGTTCCCACCAGCCCTGTTTGACGAAGTTAAGCGCCGGTTTGTCGAACTGGCGCGGGCGCAGCGCCATTCTGCCGCGGCACGAAGCGAGTAGCCGTCGCGCGGCAAGGCCTACATTGTACCGCTTTTGTGTCTTGCCCATTTCCCATGCTGTTTTTGGTCGCTGAGACCGTCATTTGCTACGACTTTACAGCGTCCGGAAGTCGAAATCTTTCACTATCGATACTTGAATAGAGACGCAGGATGCTCAGGCATTTTCTAAAGCCCTGTTCGGAATGCGGATGGCTGGCGAGATCGGCGATGATCAACCCCTACGTCTGCGGCCCATCGCAGGACGCTCCGGCGTCTAAGGGCAAACAGCAACCTGAAACTCCACCGCATAGCCAATTTGGGCAGGGCTCCACAAGACTTTGACTGCTTAGCGCCGATTTCGTTGAAAAACTCGCTTTATTGGCTGCTCATCCGTCTATGTCAGTCTTTCTTGGCGGAGTACCAACGCGTTTGCGCCCCGCTTCTCGGCACAGGGTCTCAATTCATGCCGCTCTCATGCGGCAATGACGCCATATGGCGTCGTTTGCGGCCTGAGTTTGACCAACCCCTTAGATTTTGTGCGGTCGCTGCAAGCAGGAATCGTCTCGTGCACCACACGGTCCCCGAAGTGTTAGCCTGACTTTCTTCAAATCTGCAAAAATCAGGATATTCGCGAGGGCCACCAAAGCTATGGGTTGCTTATAGCTTGGATCGGTCCCTGTCCCGCCGCCATTGGATGAGGTAGCCAAAACCTGGACCGATCAGCACTCCGCCGATAATCCAATGGATCAATGTCAGCGGCTTTTCGTCAGGATCATGCCCTGTCATGAAAAGGAAGAGAAAAAACGCGGCGACACCAGCTAACATCAGAGTAATCGGAAATAATATGCTTTTACGGAAGCCGTGCGTCATTGGTCTCTCCTATCGTTCGAGCCACGGATTGGCTGGCCCTGGTTCTTCAGAGGTTGGCTGACACCACGAACGTAGACCATAGCCTGTTGCAAATATCACGATTAAAATTTCGATATTGCGGATGGATATTTGCGACGCAAACACCGGCACCTTCGATCATCAGAATCCATACTCTGCTTTTGTTCGTCAAGTTGACCAAAATCCCACGTTCAAGCGACTGGGCCTAGTCCTTGGCAAAGGTTGTCGCTGTCTCGGCCGTGCTCACCATCGTATTGTAGGTTGACACCAGCCACTGCAAATCCTCGCCCGCCCCTCTGCGAGCGTCGCCTTTTGCCTTCTCCAGCTTTTCGTCGAAATCACGCAGCTTCGATAAGAGCGACGCCGGCTGTGATTCAAAAACGTGGAACGAATCGGGATGCTCCAGCGCGTAATCATCGAACTCCCGGACTGCGCCCGAATAATCATCCAGTGCTTGCTTGAAGTCGGTCATCTTCACGACTGGACGATCGTTTGTCGGCATCAGATCCATCACCGCTTCTGCTCGAAACATCACGTTGCGGACATGCCAGCGAGACTTCTTGCCCTCGCTTTGTTCCAGCGCGGCCAGTGATGCCAGATCCGCTTTTACCTTCTCCGTGCGGAGCGCAGCATCTACCGTCTTGCGACGCTCCTCAAATGCGGGAGCAAGCGCAGCTATCTCTTTATGGAAGCCCTTACCAGCCTCCATCTTATCGCTCTTATAGTCCTGTCTCTCGTAATATTTGTTGGCGCGCTCAATGACGGGCGCAAGCTGCTGGTACGTCTCGACATAGGCGGCCATTGCAGCATCAAGCTCTGGCATCTTGGGGGCTGCCTGCGTAGCGGCAACCACGGCAGAAGCTTCATCTCGGACATCATAAAGCGAGTACAGGCCGTAGATGATTCTTTCTTTGCCAGTGGGCCCTTTTTTCATATCCACCCAACTGTCGTAGCGCTCCAACGACTCCGATGCTCTGAGCGTCCGGTTCAGGAATTCAACATAGGTGTTCAGCTTGGCTGTAACTTCTTCAGATACCGCCGCTTCCGAAGTAGTCTGTGAAAATGCCGGACGGGACACGAACCCCAATGCGAGTGGATTTTGCAAAACGAAAACAAGCGCTGTAGCGGCCATGAACTTCTTGAAAATCGGCATCAAAATCTCCCTGCAATCGTGGCTTTACATTCAATTTTAAAACGCGCGAGGTCAATGGCTACTGCCCAACTCTGGCGCATATTGCGATACACGAAGCCTATAGTCGTTCTGGAGCTTTTCTATATGCCATCGCCGACACTCGTGTTGACGCCTGCCTGAAAATCCTCTCTTTTCAACACGATGTGATTTGCGTGTCATCCGGGAGGGGATTTTGCTGAAAACAAAGGTTCTTATTGTCACGGCATTTTTGTCGACGGCTGCTTTTGCGGCAGAGCAAACCTTCACAGTCTCGGGCGGTTGACGGACGATGCCTGTACGAAGCTACAGGTGCCGAGCCTTGGAAACACACCGGATGGAAACTCCTTGAGTATGCTTTCGATACCAGCGTGCAAGGAGGGGCTCAGAGATAATATCCCGGGCAACGAAAATTGTGCCCGAAAGGAGGGGCTGGTCGAGCCAATAGCAAGAAGATTGTCGCGGGAGAGTTCGATTTCCACAGTAGGCATGGATAGATCGAACAACTCGTCCGGCCAGGCCTCCATATAGGTGGCGCGGATATCTTCAGATATTGCCATCGTCAGATCTCATCAATCGTGCGGAGCCCTTCTATAAATTCTGGCAGCGAGTCCGATACCTTGGCAACACCTTGTGCATTGTCGCCTTCTCCTATCTGATGGAATGCGAGCGGCCAGAAATAGATCGCTCCGTCGTCCGTCGTTCCATCGACCATCAGGAAACTGTTTCCGCCATCTGCCGTACCAAAAACAATGTACTTCGGGTCGAGTCGGCCAGGAGTTTCTTCACTGACGACAAGCGTACGATGAAAGTCGATAACTTGATCGGCGTCGTTTATCATGATCTGGATTTCTCCGACCGTGTCAGTGCCATCGGGAAATCGGCCTCTAAAATAAAGTTCCTGATTTTCCAAGCTAATGCCACCCGACTCCAGAAACATTTCTTTCAGATCGGCAGGTATGCGCAAGCCTGTAACATCTTCCACTTCCTTGACGTCATCAGTCGACCATCTGAATTGTGGATATTCCTGAAAGACCGGCTTTTCTCTCAGATAATCGATGGCGGACGAAAGGCGTTCATTCATCATATGCTCCTCAATATTCGGGATCTGTTGTCATGCTGTTACCACCGCTGTGAGCAACGCCCCTATCGACGAGCTGCATGATGGCCCATCCCCGACATTGTGCCAAGTAAGGCCGCGTTCGGCTACAGCCTCATTCCAATTGCCATTGTTCTTGTCCCTCATCGCCTGTCTTGCTGTGTAAAATCAGTCGGAACGTCCGCCCCGCCCTTCCGCTCCCCCATATTCGGAATGTAAACCTGCTCTTTGGCAAAGGGAGAAAAATCCGGCTCACCGTTTTTGACCTTCAAAAGCTCCCGCTGATAGTGTTTGTTTGAGCAAAACCTGCGACCTAACGGTGCATAGAGGTATTTTCGGGGCTGATCCCTTAATTTTGACACAATTATTGATTGCATTCTGTGCAGATTTTGACAGCTGATTGATAATTTATCCAATCCGATCACCGGGGTTCCCCATGACCGACCAGCCATCGTCGTCCGAGTTCAT
>NZ_JAVTIX010000013.1:0-74445 GCF_031843705.1 Rhizobium sp. WCS2018Hpa-16 | reverse complement strand
GATGCAGATGCCGATGCCGATGCAGACGCCGATGCGGATGCAGATGCCGATGCTGACGCCGATGCGGATGCAGATGCCGATGCTGACGCGGATGCTGACGCCGATGCAGATGCAGACGCCGACGCTGATGCAGACGCCGACGCTGATGCCGATGCGGATGCTGACGCCGATGCGGATGCTGACGCCGATGCTGATGCTGACGCAGACGCGGATGCAGACGCCGATGCCGACGCAGATGCGGACGCAGACGCAGATGCAGATGCCGACGCTGACGCGGATGCAGACGCCGACGCCGATGCCGATGCCGATGCTGACGCGGATGCGGATCTCGAACCCACGGATGATGTGGCTACGGCTGAGGTGAATCTTCTACCCACCGTGACAGAGGATGTTTCGCTGGGGAGCGATACCTACCTGGCCGTCGTGAGTCTCGCCGGACTAGACCTGCAGTTATTTGCGGATACAATCGAATTTGATGTGGAGACCGGTCATACACAGGATCTCAACTTCGATTTCAGCGGGCTCATCGGTGCAGGCGCGCTAGGCAACTACAGTCTTGTGGTGCAGAAGTGGGATCCCTCGACCCAGCAATGGACCAGCATCGACGGAGGAGGTCCTGCCACGATCCTGTCCCTGTCGCTTTTTGGCGGAACCAGTGGCACCGTGCCGGGTCTGGAACCGGGGGAATATCGAGCCTTCATGGGATTCAATGGCCTGATCGGTGTGGGCGTTGGCGGCACACTGACGCTCGATGGCACGGACTATGACTTTACAGAAAATGGCGGTTACGACCCTGTTGCTGTGAGCGGTAATGTCCTCGACAATGACGTAGTCCCGGCTGGAACGACGGTGCAGAGCGTCGATGGCCAGGCCGTCGATCAGGACGGAGTGACCATACAGGGTGATTTCGGCGAGCTTCTCATACGTTCCGACGGATCTTACACCTATACGCCCTTCGCCAATGGAGCGGGGATCGGCAAGGTGGACCGGTTTGACTATGTAGTTACAGATTCCGACGGCAATACTGGTCCAGCAACTCTTTACGTCCAGATCGGCAGCGACAATGTAGCGCTGACCTGGAGTAACACCGACCCCGGCCTTCCGGCGACGTTCGAGTTTGCCACAACGGGAGATAGCGCAGACGCTTCCGTCATCTGGAGCAATGTGACGGACGACGATTTCTTCACCGCCACCGGTTCCACGTTGCTTTCTGGCGGCCTTGGACAGACGAGCACCTACACCAGCAGCAGTTTCGTAGTCACCGACAGCATGGAGGTTTCCGGCAGCATCAACGCATCCGTCCTGCTAGCGGCTCTGTCGAATGGTGTGCTTTATCTCGAGCGTGAAACAACACCAGGCAACTGGCAGCAGGTAGCAAGCGACTCCTTCAACATTATTGTTGGCGGGCTCGGCACCGTGGCGTCGATAGATTTGGCTGAACTCGATCTCCTCGCCGGTACCTACCGTGTCCGGTCGACATTGAGTGGAACGTTGGTAAATGTGTCAGCGACCATAACAACCGATATCGATGTGACATACACCGACCAATATGAGGTCGGGACCGCGACCGGTGACAGCGGTAATCTGCTTACCAATGATGATTTGGGTTCCACCTTTACCCAGTTCCAGGTATTTGACGGAACAAGCTTCGTGGATGTGACGGGCACCAGAACGATCGACGGTGAATATGGTACGCTAACCATCGACGCCGATGGCAGCTACAGCTATGAGTTGCACCCGAATCTCCCCCATTTCGCCACATCGCAAACCGAGACCTTCGAGTATCAGCTCACACATCCGTCGGGAGAGGTCGAGCAATCGTCCCTTGTCGTGACCGTCGACCCCTCCGGCGCAGGCGTGCCGGATCAGGCGATGATGTTCTTTGCCGAGGATATCACCGGTCTCGACAGCATTGATTTGGCGGAAAGTGGTGATCCATTTATCTCAAGTTCGGAGAGTGATGACGAGCTCTCTCGCCTGATCGAGGAGGAATCTGAAGAATTGACCGTCCCGCTTGATGGTCTCGCTGCTCTGAGTGAACCCGAGGATGGTGACGCCGATCTGAGTTCGACTGAGGAGCACGCAGGTCTTGCGGAGACGCCCGATCCGGTGGAGATGCCTGTCGACCCCTTCGGCCATCTGGTGGCCGAAGACGAATTGAGTTCCACGCATTCGACTGTAATCTGAAACGATCCAAGGACGGCATGGGGACATAAACGCCCCCATGCCGTTACAAAGGAAATCCCATGCCCCTTTCCGACATGACGACGGAGCAATGGCCCGATTCTGACGCTGGCTCCGATTTCGAGAGCTGGAGCGAGGCCCTTCAATATGTGGCGCGTCACTACGGTGTGCCTTTTTCGGCGGGTGGAGCGCGACAGCTCGCCCAAGCCATGCAGGCGATCAATACAGATGATTGTCTCATGCGCCTGGCAAGCAAGCTGGGCTTGCAGATCAAACGTGCAGTACCGTCGCCGCGCCTTCTCACAAGCTGGCGATTGCCGGTGATCGTGAAGCTCTCTGACGGTTCAATTGGTGTCGTAACAGCCTTGGCCGCCAACAGGGACGTGTCCATCGTCCTCAGCGGAGACGCCGGCGTCGCCACAGCGCTGGCGCTTGATGATCTGCTGCGGCAGACCGACTTCGTCATTATCGCGCGTCCGCAGCGCGGAACGGTCGATGAGCGGGTCGATGGCTATATTGCTCCTTACCGGGAACATTGGTTCCGCTCGATCGCATTTCGCGACATCGGCTCCTATAGCCATGTCATGCTGGCATCGCTTGTTGCCAATATTCTGGCACTGGGTGGCGTCATGTTCTCGATGCAGGTTTATGACCGGGTGGTGCCGGCCAAGTCGTTCAACACCCTTTATGTCTTGTTCATCGGCGTGCTGCTGGCAGCGTTCTTCGACTTCATCATGCGCCGTCTTCGCACCCGCATTATAGATATCGTCGGCAAACGTACCGACATGCGCATCTCCGATCTCGTTTTCGGTCATGCGATGCGCGTGAAGAACCAGGAACGGCCCACCTCCACCGGCACGTTCATCGCCCAGTTGCGAGACCTAGAGCAGGTCCGCGAACTTTTGACCTCCACCACCGTTTCCGCCGTCGCGGACCTTCCCTTCTTTATTTTGTTCCTGTTCATATTCTGGTTGATTGGGGGACCCATCGTCATCATTCCGATTGCGGCTCTTTTTCTTCTCGTCTTGCCCGGACTGCTGGCCCAGCGCGGACTTCGCGCTGCTGCCAGTGAAGCGATGCGCGAATCGTCGCTCCGCAACGCGATGCTTGTGGAGGCCGTTCAGGGCATAGAGGACATCAAGACGCTGCAGGCTGAGGACCATTTTCAGCAGCGCTGGAACCACTACAATGCCGTCTCGGCCGACGGTCAGCTGCGTCTGCGAGCCATAACCAGTAGCCTCGCAGCCTGGAGCCATACCGTGCAGACGGGCACTTTCGCGGCGGTCGTCGTCGTCGGTGCGCCGCTCGTCATGGAAGGAGACATGACAACGGGCTCTCTCGTTGCATGTTCCATTCTCGGCTCCCGCATGATGGCACCCATGGCACAACTCACACAGATTCTCGGCCGGTTTCAGCAGGCCAAGGTGGGGTTGAAAAGCATCGACGCTATTTTGCGTATGCCTTCCGATCACCCTGACAGCGAAACGCGCGTGAGTGTTCCCACCTTGCGTGGAGCATACAGGATCAGGGGCGCGGCCTTTCACTACGGCACTAATGCAGGGCGGCCAGCGCTTGCGATCGGGGACCTGTCAATAACTGCGGGAGAGAAAGTCGCCGTTCTCGGCAAGAATGGTGCCGGAAAATCTACCCTTCTCTCGGCCATGGCGGGCATGGTTGAACCGGCAGCCGGCGAAATGCTGATCGACGACCTCGCACTTTCACAGGTCGATCCCTCCGATCTGCGCCGGAATGTTGGACTCTTGACTCAGGACTCACGCCTCTTTCATGGAACCATCCGTGAAAACGTTACCCTTGGCGCATTGCATGCACCGGAAACCTTGCTGCTTGACGCGCTTATGATGACAGGAGCAGATGACTTCGTGCGCAAGCTGCCGCGCGGGCTCGACCACCCCATCCTTGAGGGCGGAAGAGGCCTTTCAGGTGGTCAGAAACAGGCACTGCTTCTAGCGCGACTCCTCATTCGAGATCCGGCTGTCGTTCTGCTTGATGAGCCGACCGCGGCGATGGACGAAGCGAGCGAGCGGCACTTCATCACGCGATTCCGGTCGTGGAGTGCCGAGCGGACAGTGATCGTTGCAACGCACCGCATGCGCGTTCTGGAGCTGGTTCAACGCGTCATCGTCGTTGAGAACGGGCAGATCATTCTTGATGGCAGCAAGGAGGGGGTCCTCAACACTCTGCGTGGTGTCAACAAGATAGCATCGCCGAACGGTGTGCGGCGAAAAATGCCCGAAAAGAAACCCGCAGCGGCGATGGCTGGTTTCCCCTTCAAAACGACGCAGGAGGTGTAAATGGCGGTTTTCAGTGAACGCGAGTTCACAAGGCGCGGGGGGTGGGCATTCGGTGACGATGACGGGCGGTACCTCATCCGTTCCGCACGCGTCGTACAGCTGTTCGTAGCACTTCTGGTAGCAATGCTGATCTGGGCCTATTTTGCAACGCTGGACGAGGTCTCTACAGGGGACGGTCGTGTAATCCCGACCAGCCGCGAACAGGTCATCCAGTCGCTTGAAGGCGGGATTGTCGCAACGCTTCACGTACGTGAAGACCAGGTGGTTGAACCAGGGCAGATTCTCGCACAGCTCGATCCGACCAAGAGCCAGTCCGATGTGGAGGAAAGCGCAGCGAAGTATAGGGCGGCGCTCGCCGCAGCTACTCGGCTTGAAGCTGAAGTCAAAGGAACAGCTTTATCGTTTCCTCCGTCACTTGACGCCTACCCCGTACTGATTTCTTCGGAGACCGAACTTTACACAGCTCGCAGGCGGGCGCTCGAAGAGTCCCTGCGCTGGATCGAGGAATCACTTTCGCTTGTCTCCAGCGAACTGAAACTCAATGAAGAATTGAGGTCTGTCGGTGCGGCCAGTAATGTCGAGGTTATTCGCCTGCGTCGGCAGAGCGTGGAGCTTGAACTCAAGAAGGTCGAGATCAAGTCGGAATATGTCGTAAAGGCACGCGAGGAGCTGACGAAGGCGAACGCCGAAGTGAATTCTCTCTTCCCGATTGTAGCCGGTCGCGCGGACAGTCTTGCCCGCCTCACGCATCGTTCGCCGGTGCGTGGTATTGTGAAAAACATTGAGGTGTCGACAATCGGTGGCGTTGTGCCCCCCAACGGCAAACTTATGGACATCATCCCGCTAGGTGACGAGCTTCTTATTGAGGCGCGGATTTCCCCACGAGACGTCGCCTATATCCATCCCGGCCAGCGCGCGAGCGTCAAGATCAGTGCCTATGACTATGCTGTCTATGGCAGCCTTGACGGCAAAGTGACAACAATTTCACCGGATACGATACAGGACGAGGTCGATCGGGAGATTTATTATTACCGCGTGTTCATCAAGGCGGAGAAGGACGCGCTGGTCAATTCGGCCGGTCGGGAATTCCCGATTGTTCCCGGCATGGTCGCGAATGTCGACATTCACACAGGTGAGAAGACCGTGCTGGAATACCTCATCAAGCCTTTCAACAAGGCCCAGGAGGCGTTGCGTGAACGTTAAGGCGAGAGTGTCTCCGGCAAACAAGTCGCAGGGCATACACGAGCGGCTTTCCGGCATACGAAGCCTCCTAGAAAACCGGATTCATCTTTTGGCATACCCGTTGCCTCAAGTGGCATTGTTCTTTTCTGTTTCCGATGGAGACAGGCGGGCACAGGTCGTCAATGTCTCAGGTCCGTCTCTCGATTCCGCCTGGCAACAGGGTGTGAGTCAGCTCCTTGCCATCATGGGTAGCAAAAACATTCAAGGGCGTTGGGTCCGAGTCGATTGGGTGGAGATTGCTGAAAAGACTACGTGGGCGCGGCTGCGGTCACTGCTGGGCAAGGTAAAGCGCAATTATTTCCGTTTCGGAATTGCGCTTGATCCGGCATTCCGCCATGCCTTTACCGAACATGAGTTGAACGCGAACGCGATGCTCTATGGCGGAAACACGCTGACCAATGCTGTATTGAACGAAAAGAATTTCAACCTCTATGCCCGCGGACGCTATGTAGATCTGCCTTCCTTGAGCTTTCCACCAAACAGCACGATCTTTCTCTTTTCGACGAAAGGCGTCTTTTGCGACGAGGCCGGAAGTCTGCACCTGATCGAGGGAAATGGTCTTGATGCAGGACGCCGGACCTTGGACCGGCTGGACGGTGGCGTTGTTCTGCAGTTGCTTCGCGATTCCTCTGCCTATCTCGCCCGGCAAGTTAATGCAGATGGTTCATTCGTTTACGGTTATCACGCCTGCTTCGATCGACGTATTGAGACTTACAATGGGCTACGCCACGCAAGCACGACCTATGCCATGATAGAAGCCTGGGAAGTCACACATGACAGGCAACTAAAAAAGGCGATTGAACGCGCGCTCGTCTACCTCGAGACTCATCTGATCAGGTCAGTCGTCCTTCCCGATGGCCTGCCAGCCGCCTTCCTTGTTGAGGCAGACGGAGAGATCAAGCTCGGCGGCAATGCCGTTGCGATCCTGGCTTTCACAAAATATATGGCAGTCACAGGCCAGATGGAACGGAGTGGGCTCGCCGAGCGGCTTGCATGCGGCATACGCCACATGCAGAATCCGGAGACGGGCGCTTTCGTGCATGTCCTTCAGTTTCCCGATCTTTCGATTAAGCAGCGACACCGCACTATCTACTATGAGGGCGAAGCTGCTTTCGGCCTCATGCGCCTCTATGATCTCACAAGAGACCGGCAGTGGCTCGAAACCGTGGAAAAAGCATTCGGGCACTTCATTGCCAAGGAGTACTGGAAACATCACGACCACTGGCTGGGGTATTGCGTCAACGAACTTACGCGTCACAAGCCCAAGGAGCGGTATTTCCGTTTCGCCATCCGCAACATCGCCAATTACCTCGACTTCGTGGAAAATCGGATCACTACTTTTCCGACGTTGCTCGAACTGATGATGGCGGCGCGCCAGACATTGTCGCGGATTGCGGCCGAGCCGAACCTGCATGGTCTGTTGAAAGAGATCGATCTTGCGCATTTCGAAAGGGCACTTGAGAAACGTGCGCACCATCTGCTTAACGGCCACTTTTGGCCCGAAATGGCGATGTATTACCGCAACCCCGACCGCATCACAGGTTCCTTCTTCATCCGTCATCATGCTTTCCGCGTCCGGATTGACGATGTCGAGCACTATCTCTCCGGCTTCGTCGCCTATCGCAGCTATCTTAAGGAGAGGGCAGTATTCCGTGAAGTTATCCGCCAACACGCAGTGTTCACCGGTCATCGCCGCCCTGATATATCGAAGGGAGGGGTTGGCCCCGATGCCAGACAGTGGGATGCGGCTCATGTTGCGGCGGCAACCGGGGGATCCTGGGTTCAGCCACCGCCAGAAGGCTGGACAGCAAAAGGGCTCTGCACATACGCGCCAGCCATGCAGCCCAACGATATTGTCGTCCTGCGCGGCGGGAAAGACGCGACGGGGGTGCCGGTGCATAGGCTCATCGATTGCCGAAAGCCGGCAGGTTATATTACCACAAATCCGGAACTGGCCTACGGTCTGGAGGGGCCGGTGCTCCGGGTGACTGATAACATGCAGGCGACTTTGGCGATGGGCGATTATGCACGCACCCGGATGAGCGGTAATGTGCTTGCGGTAACTGGCAGTGCCGGCAAGACCACAGTTGTCGCCATGCTGGCTCACGCGCTTTCTGCTTGGGGCGATGTCGGCAAAAGCCACCATAATGCGAACCTGCCCGCGGGCGTGGCCTGGAACCTCGCCTCTATCCCGTGGGACGCCCCACACGTGGTGTTGGAACTGGCCATCGGTAAAATGGCGATCAGTGCCCGAATGGCGCGACCGAAGGTCGCAATCTTCACCAATGTTCTGCCAGCCCACCTCAACGAGAGGAGTACGATCACAGATATTGCCCGGACAAAAAGCGCAATCTTTCTGGGCATGGCGCCGGGCGACAAGGCCGTTCTCAACCGCGATATGCTGGAGTGGGACACAGTGCATGCAGCGGCGCGTCGGCAAAAGCTCGACGTTGTCACCTACGGGACCTCGGAAGAATGCATTTGTCGGCTTCTGCGCTACGACGCGGCAAACCAGCAGGCGCATGCGCGGATCAGAGGCCGGGAGATCATCTTCCGGATAGGCGCCGCCGGCTATCACATGGCACTGAATGGCCTTGCGGTCCTTGCCGCTGTTTCCGCGCTGGGTCATCAACTTGAGCCAGCGATCGCACAGCTGGAAAGGTTTGCGGCTCTGCCGGGACGCGGAGAGGAGATTCATCTTTCGCTCGATGGACGCAGGTTGACCGTGATTGACGACGCCTATAACGCCAATCCGGGTTCTATGCGCGCTGCTCTGGCCCGATTGAGTGATCACCCAGGCGGGCGGCGACGCATTGCTGTCCTGGGCGAGATGGCGGAGCTGGGTCCCGGCGCGGTCGCTTATCACACCGAGCTTGCAACATTCATGCAGAATCGTTCGATCGATGAAGTCCATGTTATCGGTGAGCTTTACGTCGACTTCTGGGAAGCAATTCCGCCTGCCTTGCGTGGTTTCCATGCCCGAACGGGGCAGGCACTGAAGGACGTTCTCCGCGAGCGGCTGGCCGACGGGGACGTGGTTCTTCTCAAGGGCTCACACAGCACGGGAATGCACGAACTTGTCGAGTGGCTAAAGAAAAGTGCTGAAGACAGCTCCGCTGCGTAGGTCTGTTTCCACACAAGCGAGCAGAACAGCTATTTGAGTTGTTCAAGTTCCATCTCATGGATAGCGCGGCGGATGTTGATCGGTGAACGGCCCTGAGCGATAAGGGCGGCAGCAAGGCGTCCGTGATAGGCGAGAATATGGCGCTGGCGGTCCGTGGCCTGAACATAGATATGGTGCGGCTCGAAGCCTGCGGCGCGCAGGCGCCTGACATAAAAGAGCTGACTGAAAAACGGAACGGCGCGATCCTCCGGGTCGGAGAGAAGATAGATGTCTGGTCGAGGATCGGTTCGAATCCCGTCAATTTCATCAATGGGATCGTAAAACGCTGCCGCATTGTAGAGGAGCTTACCCGGAAGCCGTCGTCGTCGCTCCCAGAAGGCGGATACCTGTTTCACCGAGACAAGGCCGGAGGTGATGACGACCGCTGAGACATCCTTGCGCCTATTCAGGAGACCTGCCACGATCTGGCCGCCAGCAGAGTGGCCAGTTAGAATGAAGCTCGATATTTTGTGTTTTTTCTTGATCAGGTCGAGCGCGCGATCCATTAGCATTATTTCGCGCAGATCGCGGCGTTTGTTGTGATCGCCCGAAGAACCATAGATGCCGGGGCGCGCCATGAAAATAACAGGGTGGCCGGCTTTGTGGGCCCATTCTGCCATTTCCGTCGTGATCGTAGCAGGTGATTGCCGGGCATAGGAATCAGTTATGAAACGCACGCCCTTGGAATTGCGCAGCATCACGTCACCGCCGAAGTAGACAAGGGCAATCTGGTTCTCACTATCGGCTAACCCTTGCGGATAGTAGCGGATACAATCTCCCTCGCCGTCAATTTCGATCCACAGGCCATTAGGAACAGCGGCGCAGCGCTTCGACGACGTGAAAGATCCGTTCAGCGCTTCATAGGGGCTAAAGGCCTGGTCATTGAGAAAAACGCTAAGTTCGCTCGGTCTTGGCAATTCGAAAGGTCCAAGCCGCGGTGCATCTGCGAGAGCGGATTGTGAAGCTCCCGGAATGGCCAGTGCGAGCAACACCCACCGCGCGATCCACCAGGTGAGCCTTGGCTCCTCCTCCGTCATGGTTTCACTCCGATCTTCAACGCATTGCTATTAGAAAGAACTGTAATCAATTTCAGGGCTCTGCCAACGGAATCGATTTCATTTTGACAAATACTGCCCGCCACGTCATCTCCTTCGTCGGTGCATCACGCTAGCATTGTCAGCTCCCGCTGCACCTATGCTGGAATTCGGGAGTAGCGCGTCACCCTCTACAGGTTTTGCCTGCTCTAAGGCGGGTCAGAGACCATGGCAGACGGCTTAGGGGTGGCATGAAAAGGGATTGGGATTTTTCCGTCTCGGTCCTTCCGTTGGGATGGCCGCCTGCATGCTGGCATCATCCTGACCAGCCCATCGACCGAGTTTCGCAAACTAAAGGAACCGCTTCGATCACATAAGCGAGACCGCGGTTCCACAAACGATGGCCGCATTAAACTAAAGACCGATCCAGCCTGTGGCAGTGAACTTCGCTTTCTCCGATTACTTGTCTGCGCTTGTGTTACGGTCAATATCAAAAACCGCGTGCCCCTTACGCCCAATATGGAGCCATTCGGAAAGCAAGTGGTTACACGCACTTGCAATGTTAATACGGGGACATACACTAAATTAGTTGTCAGCGGTTCAAGTCCTTTCAAGGCGAGGGACTGGTGGCGCCTCAGCCTTATAGGAGGCGCGGATGCTCAGCGCAGAGCAGTAAGCGCAAACGAGGGCCTGAAGCCCCCGTTTGACTTGTTACCGTGAAATGCTGAGTCTAATCAAAACTCTTCCCAGCTGTCAGTTGCTGCTGCTGCATTGCCGCGGCCAGTAAAGGCTTTGGCAATTTTGCTGACCATGCCGCGGGCCGGTGACGCGGCAGGCGTCGAGCGGTCCGAAGCTTTCATCACGGATGCCGCATTGCGCAGGGCGGCGGCTTGAGTGGTTCCATTGGATACGCTGCCTTGTCCTAGCTGGAACTGGCTGATCAGTTCGCGCAGGCGTCCGGCTTCGGCTGCAAGAGTGGCACCGGCCGCATTGGCTTCTTCCACCATGGCAGCATTCTGCTGGGTCACTTGGTCCATCTGATTGACAGCGGTGTTGACCTCAGCCAGTCCCACCGACTGCTCGCGTGACGAGGTGGCGATCGAGTCCATGTGCTGGTTGATCGTGACGATATGAGCTTCGATGGAGCGAAGCGCTTCGCCAGTGTCCTTGACGAGCTTGACGCCGGCGCTGACTTCTCCTGAAGACTTCCCGATTAGGTCCTTGATTTCCTTCGCAGCCTTGGCCGAACGCTGTGCTAGTTCGCGCACTTCCTGCGCGACGACTGCGAAACCCTTGCCGGCTTCACCGGCGCGAGCCGCTTCAACACCGGCATTGAGTGCCAGCAGGTTGGTTTGGAACGCGATGTCATCGATGACGCCGATTATGTTTGAGATCTGGCCCGAAGATTCTTCGATACGGCCCATCGCGTGCACAGCATTGGCAACTACAGCACCGGACTGGCGGGCGCTTTCGTTCGCCTCGATGGCGACGGTACGGGCTTCTTCGGCGCGCTTCGACGAATTGCCGACATTGACGGTGATCTGATCGAGCGCCGCAGCGGTCTCTTCCAGTGCAGCGGCCTGCTGTTCGGTGCGCTTTGACAGATCGTCGGCGCTGTTACTGACTTCGCGTGAACCGCTGTCGATCGAGCTGGCTGCCTCAGAAACCGAGCCAAGCGTGCCGCGCAGCTGTTCAACAGTGGCATTGAAGTCGGCGCGGAGGCTTTCGAAATCGGGAGCGAATGGACGGGCGAGCTGGAATGTCAGGTCGCCGGATGAGAGATGCTTGAGGCCGGTCGCGAGACCACTGGTCGCTTCGGCCATGGCCTCAGCACGGATGCGCTGTTCCTCGGCATTCTGATGGCGCTGCTCCTCGGTCATGTTGCGCTGCTCCTCGGCTTGGCGCTCCAGTTCCTTGGTCTTCAGTGCATTGTCTTTGAACACCTGTACGGCGCGCGCCATGGCGCCGGTCTCGTCGGGACGGTGCTCGCCTTCGATTTTGGCAGTTAGGTCTCCCGCGGCCAGCCGCGACATTGTGCCGGTCAGGCGTCCGATGGCATTTCCGAGTGACCTTGCGAATAGCAAAAAGGCGGTGAGGGCGATGATTGAAGTAAGGACAGTGACGCCAAGCATGGTCCACAAAGCGGTGTGGGCTTCAGCGGTGATTTCCGTGGCATCGGTACCGATTTCGAAGACACCGATCGTTTCTCCGGCAAACGAGCTGAAAGGTACTGCTTTGATAAGCATGGCGCGGCCTTCGAGCACGGTCGTTTCAAACACCGGCTTGCCGTCAAAGGCAGCCTGAATTTTATCTGAAGGCAGAAGTGCGTTGCCGCTCTCCGTCGATGACTGGTTCACCAGCTTACCCTCGGAGAGCACATTGACGGAGATCTCTGCACCCAGCCTTTCAGCTAACGGCGTAAAATAGGCATTCGACAATTCGGTACCGATGTCAACGACGCCGACAACGTTGCCATTGAACAGGACTGGCGCAACTGCGTATATGCCGATGCCAGTTCGCCCTGGTTCGATGCCGGCGGCGACTTTTCCTGTTGAGACAGCTGCTGCGACAGTTTTACGGCGGGCCAAGTAATTGTCGCCAAATTTTTCTGGGGCGTGGGCCCGTGCGATTACGTTGCCTTTAGCATCGGCAATGGTAATGTTTTGAAGCCCACCGATTTGCGCAACCGATTTGATGTTCGTGGAGAACTTCTCAAGAAGACGTTGTCGATCGTTCGTGCCAATATATCCAGCAATGTCAGGCTCACCCGCGAACGCCAGCGCGAGGGCTGAGGCGGAACGTTGAATGGCGGCCATATCCGTCTGTATGACGTTGAGATCACTGCTCGCCATACTCTGCAGTGCTTTGTCGTTCATGTCAGCTTGGCGGTACCAGGCTAAGCCTCCAATCGCTGCGCTTGCGAAAAGGACAGCGGCAAAGCCGTAGCCCGTAATCTTGATCCAAAGCGGTTTTTGTACAGCTTCTGCAGTCATTCGTGTGCCCCCCGGCAATATGAGATCGGTCCGCCGGGACACTGCACAAAAAAGCCTCAATTTTTCATAAATATTACTTTATTAGAGACTTTTCCTTCCTTGCTCTTTCCCGATAATAGAAATGTGCTTCACGTGCCACTCCGAGGATTCTGGCTTTGATTCCACGTCGCCGAAAGTAAATAATTCACAGCTCGAGCTGTTTACCTTTCAGTCAAGGCACAAACTATTCTTGGACCGGCATGGCTGAAACGCTGCGTTGGTTAATAAGACCTCCTATTTATTTAAAATATGTGAATATACACATAAAAGACGAAAATCTTGCTCAATTTAATAAATATTTGCTAAGCTTTGATCATGCAGCGCCGCAAGCAAGTTTCTCAAGTCCCGCGCAATCCCGGTATTTTATCGAGCCATGATGACAATGCTCCATGAATTGCAGCTACAGTTTAAGCAACCGGAAGCCAAAGCAGAGATCAAGACCGCGAGGAGTTGGCGCGGCATCACCGCCCAGTTCTTTCGCCTGCACCTGCCTTGCGAATACGAATTCAAATGGGACGGACATTCCCACTACTTCGCCCACCATGATCTGGTGTTGCTTGATGGCCAGATGCAGGTCCTTGGTGGAAAACCTATTGCTGGTGGCGACTTGCGCGACCAAATGACCTTTGTTCCGTGTGGTCAACCTTTTGAAGGTTGGGCAAAACCAGCCAACAGATTGAACAGTTTTATAGTCGTTTCTTTTGATCCGACCGCCATGGAAGAGGAATTGCAGACCGAGTTTGACAGTGTCAATCCGCAACCCCACATCTACTTCAAGGACAGTGATTTAGGAGCGACCATGTGCAAGCTCGGCAAAATCATGGCAGACCACAATGGGACTGGCACAAACTTATACGCGGAAACGGTTGCCATCACGGCTGCGCTGGAAATGCTGAGGCTGACACGAACCGACCGTCTGTCCATCAACGCGTTGGGTGGATTATCTTCTCAACAAGCGACATGGGTGCGCGACTACATTGAAGACAATCTGGCCCGCGACATCGGTCTCGATGATCTTGCCACAGTGTGCAGTCTATCGCGGTTTCACTTTTCTCGGGCGTTCAAAGCAACGTTTGGACAGCCCCCATATCGTTATCTAAACATCAGGCGAGCAGAGCATGCAAAAGACATGCTTGCCAAAACACGCCTTACCATCGGGGACGTAGCCCTTGCCTGCGGTTTTAACGGGGCAAGCCAGTTCGGACGGTCGTTTAAAGATGCTGTAGGGCAGACGCCGCTGGAGTACCGGCGGCGTTCTTGAGGAAAGGAACGCTTTGTCCTACGGAGCACTCTTGCCCGGTGGAAATTGATGTGTGGCTGCGCCATAAACGTTCTTCATAGGAGCCGCTAGATGATTGTCTAAACGTGGGAAGCGGGCATAGCATCGGGATGGCAGACACTGAATGTCAATTTCGCCTGCGCTGCTCCGATCACTTCAAGTGGGCTTCTTCGTAGCTATCGGTGGGCGAGGGTATTTCGCGAAAACGGAGGTTTTTAAAGCGCTGCCTGGGCAATAGATATGACCAAGTGCTATTGTCTTCACTCCGAAATAAAAGCCGCCTTCATTAAATAAATCTAATTAGCGATATTTAAATGTCTGGTTACTATTATTTGGCCTGACAAAATTACCGAGCCGCGATGATTGCGAGCGCAGGGTTGTCATGCGTCATCATCAGCCGATTTCTCAGCAGTGCCGCCGGTAGCACCCTTAAGTGCATCCTTGCGGCCTCCTCGTCTTGGCAACCAACCGTGATCTGAGGCAACATGTCATTTCTTAAAAATGCGAGCATCCGTACCAAAATACTCGCTCTCGTGCTCCCTTTGTGTCTGGTTGGGTTAGGCGCGACCGCTATAATATCAAACAGCTACAAGAACGCAGATAACAGCTACTCGGAATTCATTTCGAACGATACCGCGGGCACTACGGCGATTGCGCGCGCGAACAGAAATCTTGTTGCTACGGCCTATGCCGCACATCAGATACTGGTCTACGGCCGTGACACTCCTGGCATGAAGGCAGGGGTCGCTCTTTACGCGGATGCCAAGGCCAAGCTCTTCGAACGGTTGGAAGCCGCTGCTAAACTTCTTCCTCATGAAAAGCCGACGATTGACGCCATTGCTTCCAAGGCGAAAGACGTGATCGCATTGACCGATGAGGCTGTCAAGCTGGGTTCAAATGATCAGGATGATGCTGCCAAAGTAGCAATGGCGGAAGCCGATGAGTTGACCGGGCCGCTGACAGCAGATGCGGCCAAATTGTTAGACAAAGTCATGGCTAGTGTCACATTGAAAAGTGACGCACTGTCCGATCAGACGAACTCTACGATCTTTTGGTCGCTGACGATTGTCGGTCTCACATTCGCGCTTGGCATCATTGCTTCGCTCGTGGTTGCTGCCAAGGGCATTACCACGCCGATTTCGAGCTTGTCCAAGCGCATGATAACGCTGGCCAATGGCCAAACAGATGCGCCGGTTGATGGGCAGGATCGCAAAGACGAAGTCGGACAAATGGCCCAGGCTGTTGCAGTGTTCCGCACCAATGCGCTTGAAACCATTCGCCTTGAAACCGAAGCAGCAGCAAACCGCAGCATGTCTGAAAAAGAACGTGCAGCCAATGAAGCGCAGAAGGCCAAGGATGCTGAAGAAACGCAGTTTGCTGTCGATAATCTGGCCAAGGCACTCAACCGTCTGGCGGACGGCGATGTTGCCTATCGCATCGAGACACCATTCGCTGCGCATCTCGATACACTTCGCGCCAACTTCAACAGCTCCGTCGGCAATCTGAACGACGCGTTGCGTGCTGTTGGACAGAACGCTCGTGGAATTGACGCCGGTGCAAACGAAATCCGCTCCGCCGCTGATGATCTTTCCAAGCGCACCGAGCAGCAGGCAGCCTCTGTTGAACAAACAGCTGCCGCGCTGGAAGAAATCACCACGACGGTGAAAGACAGCAGCAACCGTGCAGAAGAAGTCGGCCACCTCGTTTCAAAGGCCCGTCAGGGCGCTGAAAAGTCCGGCGAGGTCGTTCGTCAGGCCGTAACCGCCATGAATGAGATCGAACGCTCCTCCGGTGAGATCACCAACATCATCAGCGTTATCGATGAGATCGCGTTCCAGACCAACCTTCTGGCCCTAAACGCCGGTGTCGAAGCCGCGCGTGCGGGTGAAGCAGGCAAGGGCTTTGCCGTTGTTGCGCAGGAAGTGCGTGAACTCGCCCAGCGTTCTGCCAAGGCAGCCAAGGAAATCAAGGCGCTGATCACCACATCCGGCGAGCATGTCCGCTCTGGCGTCAACCTTGTTGGCGAAACCGGTCGTGCGCTTGAGGTGATTGTCACAGAAGTGCAGGAAATCAACCGCCACATCACCGCGATTGTTGAATCCTCGCGTGAACAGTCTGTTGGACTTCAGGAAATCAACACGGCCGTCAACACGATGGATCAGGGCACGCAGCAGAATGCTGCCATGGTCGAGCAATCGACAGCGGCCAGCCACAGCCTTGCGAAGGAAGCCGCATCTCTCAACCAGTTGCTGGCACGCTTCAACGTTGGAAACAGCGAAGGCGCAAGCCGTAGTGTTCCAGCTGCCCCGGCACCAAAGGTTGCGTCCAACCACTCAAGACCCGCAGCATCACCAGCGCGCGCCCTCGGCCGCAAGATCGCCAGCGCCTTCGGCGGCGCCGCATCGTCTGCCGCAGTTGCAAAGGAGTCGTGGGAAGAGTTTTAAGCTTTCACGTGAATTGGGACCAACAGGTCGGCGCTTTAGGGTGCTTGGTCATCGGTTGGTTGGGACATAAAAGTAAATGCAAAGGGCCGCAGCGATGCGGCCTTTTCTGTGTTGAAGTATGCTTTGCACGTGCGGTGGTCGTTGCAACGCGCGGGGGTCTTTGAGGGCCGAGCGATTAAGCTACCCCACAGTGCCTTTCCCTGTTGTGGGACATTGTTTTGGACGAATGGACGGCTGACAATTGAGCCTGAACAACTACGCAACTGCGGCTTATCGCCCGCAGATGATGCGCTCGTCGGCGATGGATGGATTGATGTTTCAAAACTCCCAGGAGTCTCGTTCGAATATGACGAAGCGAACCAGACAATTGCCTTTACAGCCGCACTGACGTCTCTAGCTGCTCACAAAATCAGATCCGGTGCACAAGCGGAGAAGGAAAACCCGAGCGCTGCGGTCAGCAATACGGGCGGGCTGATCAACTTTTCCGTTTACGCATCGTCGGAGTTTCAGGAGTTCCGTGACCCTTGGGCTTTTAGTGGGGTCTCCGGCTCGTTTGAGGGCCGGCTCTTCTCTCCACTGGGTCTTGTTACATCGTCGCAGATCGGCAGTCTTTCACCAAACGAGCTCTACACGGCGGCTAGGCTGGATACAGCCTGGTCTTATAATAATCCGGACAACATGATGAGCTACCGTATCGGCGACACCATCACTGGCGGACTGAACTGGACGAGGCCGGTTCGGCTCGCAGGAGTGCAGATCCAACGCAATTTTGGTTTACGTCCAGACCTGGTCACAATGCCGCTTCCAGAGCTTTCCGGAACCGCGGCCGTTGCGTCGACGGTCGATATCTACGTCGACAATGCGCGCCGCCTTTCTCAGGAAGTTCCGGCAGGGCCATTCTCAATATCGGATGTTCCCGTGTTCACCGGAAACGCTACAGCCCGGCTCGTGGTTCGAGATGGGTTAGGGGTTGAGTGCACGAGACGGAAAACCACCCCGGTGCGATGAAAATCTGGTCTCGGTGCGTATTAGTTCAGCTACCCGGGTGAGCAAAAGCGGTCTATTGTCGGCTTTGCTAGGGGGTCTCTCCGTAAAGGTTTCGGTACCTCCGACTAAAATCACTCATATGAGAGAAGCCCCACTTTACCAACCTTCAGTGACCATGACTCCTGGGGCATTCCATCATCCGACGAATCTGAGTCATTAGCTCAAAACAGGAGGATACCGATGGGTCAGCGATTTCACCACGGTCGGGTTACGGCGTATGGCTCGCCAGACACGCAACGCCAATCAGGCACGGCGGCTTCTAGCGCTGGCATCGACTGTGATGGCGGCTCACGCGCCGATGGTGCCCGGCTTGGCAGCGCCCACTCAGTTCGTGCGCGATTGGGTCGATCGCTTCATTGGTCGTGCTCCCGACGGACTGTTCAACGACAAGGATGGGGGCAATCCTTCTTTCATAAACGACGAACAGCGAACGGTCTTGGCTCAAGCGTTCGAGCGCGCACCGATCCCGGATCTGGATGGAGTTGTTCGTTGGTGTCTGTGTCAACTGGCAGAATGGATTTGACAAGAGTCCGGCATCTTGGTGAGCGAGGAGACCCCGCGTCGCGAGAGTAGGGCTATTGCCATCGTAAGCTTTCCGCTCGCCCACGACATCATGCCACGGATCCCAATGCGGCCGAGGCATTCATGAGAACTTCCCCGCCGCTGTGGAATAGGTCGCCGCTGGTCCCTCCAAGGGTTCGTTAAGGCCGCTCAGCGAATTCTTTTACGGGTTCATTCACGCCCCATTGGTCTTGGCACTAGCAAGGGCAACTTCTCAAACCGCGGCGCTGCTCAGGACGGATGCTGCTCCGTAGATCAGGAAGCCCGTCACCGCGGCTGCAATGACACTCAGAATGACACCAACCAAAGTAATTAGCCCGTCCTTTTCCATGAGGCCGATCGAGAGGACGACGAGCGATATGACTGGCAGGAAATTGCCAAGTGGAATTGGCAGGGCGATCGCGACTGCCATCATCAAAATCGGAAGACCGATCAACATCTGCGCGAACGGGCCTGTCAGGACCTTCAACCGGTCTGCGCGCACCAAACGCTCTACCCGAGAGACATGAGGCGCGGTATGCCGAACGATGAGCTCAAGAACCTTTGCAGAGAGCCTGCGATCCTTCAGGAACCGGGGAAGCCATACAGTACTCCTACCAATCGCGATTTGAGCGGCAACCACTGCCAACGCTGTTCCGAAGATAATTCCTATCGGGCCAGGTACCGGGGTCAGAGCTGGAAGGGCTAGGATCAGGATTGCAAACGCCATCCCGGCAGGACCCATCGTTGCCATGACTTCCCCAAGCGACAAGCCTCCGCGCGCGCGCGCAAGCTCGGCGATCGACAAAAGTGCAGCGGACGCCACACCAGAGGATGGTAGTCGGTCTCCAGTGTCGTTATCAGTCAAGAAAAGCTCCTTTGGAATGCTAAAATCCCGCCTTGGCCATTAGGTGAAGCCCGGCTGACCGGGAAGCTGAGTAACTGAGATCGTCAGTGAAAACCCTTATCACTTTCCTTTGGGGTCACATCTTGACGCGTTTTGACGAGGCTCCAAACCACACCCGAAGCGATAATCGCGAAAGTGACCGCAAGGGAAATTGCCGCAGGGAATTTTTCCAGCCCCAGCAGATCGGCGATGAAAATCTTCGAGCCGATAAAGATCAAGACAATTGCCAAGGCGGGTTTGAGGTAGCGGAACCGGTGTATCATGGCTGCCAGAGCAAAATACAAAGCGCGGAGTCCGAGTATGGCGAAGATATTGGAGGTATAGACAATAAACGGATCTGTCGTAATTGCAAAGATTGCTGGAACCGAATCAACTGCAAAAACGAGATCAGCAACCTCGACCATGATGAGCGCCATGAAAAGCGGCGTCATGAACCAGACGAGTTTGCCGGTTTCAGGATGCTGCTGCTTCACGAAAAAGCGTTCGCCGTGATGCTGGTCGGTGACGTTAAAACGGCTTCGCATGAAGCGGACCAGTACGTTTTTCGAAACATCCGGCTCTGCTTCTTTTAGCACAAGCATCTTTATGCCGGTCACCACCAGAAACAGAGCAAAGAAATAGAGGATCCATGAGTACTGGGCGACAAGGGTTGCCCCAAGACCGATCATAATCGCTCTCAGGACGATAACGCCGAGAATTCCCCAAAACAGAACGCGGTGCTGGTAAAGCCTCGGAACCGAGAAAAACGCGAAAATCAGCGCGATGATAAACACGTTGTCGAGCGCAAGGGTTTTCTCGACAACAAACCCGGTCATGTAAGCCAGACCAGCTTCGGAGCCCAGATACCACCAAACCCAAAGTCCAAATCCCAGCCCGAGAATGATATAGAAAGACGAAAGCTTGATACTTTCGGATATTTCTATCTCCCTGTTATCCTTGTGCAGAATTCCAAGATCAAAAGCCAGGATCGCCATCACCAAGCCAATGAACGAGAACCACATCCATAGTGGCTTTCCAAGCCAGTCGGCAAAGAAAAACGTTTGGTCCATACGGGCTCTCGATTCTAATGAAATGGCGATCCCAGTCCGGAACCAGCCGGTCGACGTCTATGTGAGACCCACTTGTTACACCATTACAGCGAAACGGGAATACCTTAAATTCAGGGGGTGCTTCGCACCGCTGGCCCCCAAGATGAAATTGAAAAAGCCCTAAATGATTAGGTCCCTTCCGGGGAGGCTGCCACGCACGCACGAATGGAGTTGATAGAGCTTGCCACAGCCCGCCAGAAACTTCCAGACGAGCAATGCAATGTGCTGGTGTTAGTCTGCGTCGAGGAGTTGAGCTGCCGCGACGCGGCTGATGTTCTTTCCATTCCTATCGGCCAGTCATGAGCCGGCTGGCCCGTGCGCGCAAGAATCTCGCGGAACTGTCGGGAATAAATCTTGGTGAAAAACGTTTGTCCCACACGAAAGGCGGCGTGGCATGAATATGAAACATTTTTGACGACGCGACTTTGATGGCCTTCGCTGATGGCGAACGACGCAACAAGTATCCCGGTGGAGGCAGCGCTTGAGACCGACGAGGCACTCGCGGAACGACTTGCTGTCTTTCTAAATACACGGTTGGCCGTCGCGGGCGCGATGAAGCCGTTGATTGACGAACAGGTGCCCGATGCGTTGGTAGCCTCCGTGCGCCGCACGGCCCGGAGCGGAACACGCAATGTCGTTTCATCGCGCGTCCGTGAGATTCACCCTTTGGCCGAACCGTGGATGATGCCGCTCGCAGACTCAATTCTTGCCGTGATCACCGGTGCTGGCGGTTTCGTGGCCGGTCGTGGCGGGTTGTCCTCCGGCTCTTCTTTCGGAGAACCATTGATTGCTGCACTGGAGGGACAGCCGTCAGCCAGCGACGTCGACTTGGCGGATTTGAAACGCTGCACATCGTGTCGAGATTCGTTGATGGCCGGGGCGAACTGTGCCGTTAGTACGAATTGCTGCGACAGGTGGAAAGCACGGCTACGGTTGCTTCTCGGACGAATGGTACCTGGGTCACCCGACTTTCCTTTCTTCGCCGAGCTCCGAAGGCTACGTGGTTGCATCGTCACAGGAGACGGTCGACGCATATCTAGCCTCGATCAAGGCTGGCGAACCGCTTGGTGCCGATGAAGAAAAAGAGCTCTAGCAACGTAAAGATGATCTGCACCTTGGACATGTTGTTAGGGCTACGACTTTCAGGGTATCAGCCACGGTGAAGATAATAGCTCCATCTTAATGGAGGCGGCACGCACCTGTTCCTTCGTCGTGGTTGTAGCACCGCTTGCGCCCACTGATAGAGTTCAGAAACTTGAACTGGAAATTGGTCGGAGGAGCGGCACAAGGATCCTAACAAGCCGGTGTTTCTCGAAGCACACCAGTGCTCGCAACGGCGCTGGAGCCTTATCGCTACCAGCCGAAGAAGCGATTTCCTCGGGGTCTTATGTCTCTGGTGGGAAATGTAGCAAGACGCGCCCAGATCGGCCATCAACAGGCTCACCAATGCTGATGTTTCACCACTTTTATTCCTTTAGTGCATTTGACGTAACCAGTGTCAATCGTGCACTCATTTTCCCGAAAGTTAAACTTTCGAGGAAAATTAACGGGCATAACATCGCCCATGATGCCAAGCCAGTTCAAGCCCGACCTTGTTCGAACGTCAGTTTGATCCGTTGCCCTCTGAAGCTCGGTCACCAGCGTTGCGGGACGAGCTTGGCGAATGCCAACGTGCAGCGAGAGTCGGCAGTAGTCCGCGAGCCAACTGCAAACGTGTCCTCGGCATCGTTTGCAGCTGGCTCGCGCCAATCTCAACACAGACTTAACGGAACCAGACATGTACCCTTCTAAAGAGAAATCCGTCATCTACGTTTTCGACGCCTATTGCGGCTGGTGTTGGGGCTTTTCCCAGCGCATGAGCGAGTTCGAACAAGCAAACCGGGATCGTGTGAATTTTACAGCAATCTCTGGAGGATTGTTCACCGGGAGCAGGATTGTCCCAATTTCGCATTTGACCCACGTTGCGGAAGCCAATGAAAGGATTACCGGTCTGACCGGCGCTGAATTTGGCTCGAAGTTTCTGGAGATTGTTGAGCAAGGCAGCTTCGAAATGGATTCGGGTGCTGCCGGAGCAGCCATGGCCGCCCTGCGGGCACAGGCTCCCGATCGCGCCGTCGATTGGACCAAGCAATTGCAGGAAGCCTTTTATATCCGTGGCCTCAGTCTATCCGACCCGAGCACCGTCGCCGCGATAGCGTCCGCAAACGGTCTGGATGCGGAAAAGGTACTGCAGTCCCTTGCAGATGGAACAGCACAAGCCCAGGCTAAAGCGGACTTCGCCTTTAGCCGGAGACTGCGGGTTTCGTCATACCCCACACTACTCTATACCGATGGAACTAACGTCCACCAACTTCCCGCGACCGGTACACCACTAGGGCAACTCAACGGTATCCTGGATGATTTGCTCGCGAGAGATATGGGGGCAGCAACATAGCATGCCTCCAGCAACCTCCCACTACTTGGCCAGAAAGGTGGCCATGACTAGCGGCTTTATTGCAGCTTAAAGCCATCGCGGTTCCGTCTGCGTCGCGGCGGATGTGAGACTTCGCATCAAAGAAAAACCGCACAGTTCAGCTTGCGTAAATTCTGGAATGAGATCAGAACGGCGCTTCGATATGGACCGGTTTTCCTAATGGAGAGTGAGGATGAGGCGGTTTGACTTCACGATAAGACTGGTCTCGGCTTTTGCAGTTCTGGCTATCCTTATCGTGTCCCAAGGTCTTCTTAACAGACACATCGCCACAGAGGCAGAACAGCAGGTCGTTCGCGGACGATATGCGGGAGATATTCTTTCCGGTCTGCTGGAGCTGTCGGCAACCAAACAGCGGCTGCGCGCGTGGTCTTTGCGGGCGCTGATTGGCGCAGATCATGCGCCAAGCGACGGCGAAATTCTGCGCAATCATATGGCTGCGACCATCGAACAGCTTCAGCGTATCAGCCAGCTAACGCGGGCGATGGATCATCTGGCCGGTGCACCCGCGGATGACGACGACGCGCGCGATGAAGCCTTGCAGTTGATCTCCGGCAGTGTGATTGCACTGAAGCCTGCCATCGAAGATATCAGGTCCCATACGGGAGCAGATGATGTGCGAACGGCCTGGGCCTCCATCGAGAAAGTTTTCGATCAGGGGGCCGGGCGGGATCTTCGCGAAGTCCTCAACGACACTATCGCCAAGGAACGGTCGCAACTCAACATCACGCGCGCCAATGCGGATGCCGCTCTCCTGCAGCTCAATCGCGTCCTTGCGGTCTTGACGTTCATCATCGCCGTCATTGGCATGGGATTGGCTTATGCCATCGCCAATGCCATCCGTCGCCCGCTCCAGCAAATGTCGGAAGGGGCAAGGGCTTATGAAGCCGGTCGGCTCGAACATCGTATCCCCGTGACGACCACGGACGAATTCGGCCGATTTGCTGCCAGCATCAACCGAATGGCGTCCGAGCTTTTGCTAAGACGAAATGAAGAAGCCAACCACCGCACCGTGCTCGAGCAACAGGTCAGAGAGCGAACGTGTGCCCTTGAGAACGCCTTGTCGCGATTGCGTGCGTCTGAAGGTCGCCGGCGCAGTTTGCTGGCCGATATCAGCCACGAATTGCGCACGCCGACGACAGCAATCCGCGGTGAAGCGGAGATTGCGTTGCGCGGGCAAAAGGAGGATGACGACTATCGCGGATCGCTCGCGCGCATCGGCCAGGCGGCGAGCCAGATGGGAAGCCTGATCGATGATCTCCTGATGATGTCGCGTGGGGAAGACGAGACATTGGCGCTGAACAGGGAGCCGATCGATATTGCAGGTCCGCTTGAGGAAGCGCTGTTGAGTGCTGCCGCCTTGGCCAATCAGCGCAGTGTCACGATCACAACGGATATCGAGGATGCAGAGACGATTGTGGCCGGCGACGCGTTTCGTTTGAGGCAGGTCATCGCTATCCTGTTGGATAATGCCATCCGCTATTCACCTCACGATGGTCACGTCGAAGTGGCGTCCAGCGTTATCGGAGACACCTGGGAATTGATCGTTCGCGACCATGGGATTGGCATCGAGCCTGACGCCATCGACCACGTTTTCGACCGAAACTTCCGCGGCAACAATGCAAGGCGTCATCGCCCGGAAGGCATGGGTCTCGGATTGTCCATCGCCAGACATCTAGTATCGGCACATGAGGGGACGATTACCCTTTCCAGCGATAGTGAGGAGGGGACGACGGCCATGCTTCGGCTGCCATTGGTCATAAACGGTGCCGTGTCTGAAACAATCGCGGAGACGACGAAGTGAACATCCTCATCATAGAAGACGATCCGAGAGTGGCAGATTTCCTGGAGCGCGGATTACGCGCGGAGGGCTACGGCGTCACCGTCGCACGCGATGGCCCGACGGGTATCGAACGCGCTCACGAGTTATGGCAGGAATGGCGCTCCACAGGCGCGAACGGTGCCATTCTCCTCGATCTCATGCTGCCGATCATCAACGGTTCCGATGTTTGCCAGACACTCCGCGCCAGCGGAATATTGGCACCGATCTTGATGTTGACCGCACTTGGTTCGGTGAATGATCGCATCTCGGGATTGCGCATGGGCGCCGACGACTATCTGGTCAAGCCGTTTTCGTTCGAAGAACTGCTGGCACGGATAGAAGCGCTCATGCGCCGACCAATCGATCTGCGCCCGCTTGGGCCAAAGACTTTGTCCGTCGGACTGCTGGAGCTGGACCGGGAGTCTATGCGGGTTACCGTGGAGGGCGACGAAATTTCGTTGACCGCAAAGGAACTTGCACTCCTTGAGCTCTTCTTGTCGGCACCAGGACGCGTTCTCAGCCGGGAACGGATTTTGTCGAATATCTGGGGCGCTGGCGAGGACCCGCTGACCAATGTCGTCGATGTCTATGTGCGTCGGTTGCGTGCAAAGATCGATCGCTCGTCGGAGGGTCGATCCTGCATCACAACTGTTCGGGGCATCGGCTACCGTCTTGAATCAGATCGGTAGTCGCTTCCTGCTTCAGGCTGATATTACTTGACGGCGTAAGGCAGTGAGGAGTGATGCTGAACGATACGGATCGTTCCCTCATCATCCTTCTTGAACGTCCACGACTTGTCGACGGTCGTCACCTTACCGTCCTTGTCGGTGAAGGATACCTTGCCCAGGGTCGTCGCGTATTCGCCATCCAGAAGAATGGCAGCATTCTTGACGTCGACTTCACGCCATCCCTTCAGCGCAAAGCCCGTATCGGTAGGGTATTTGGGGTTTTGGCCGACGAAATACGCAAGGGCGCCTTCACGATCGGTACGGAACGTCTGTGGCTCCTGCGTCAGCGTCGGCTTGAAGAGCACCGGCCCAAGCTGGTAGCCGTAGGCCGCATCGATCACCTTCCCGGCCGTTTCCTGCGCCGATTTTACACCCTTTTCTTCATATTCGCGTGAAATCGCAACTAGAGCCTCGCCCCAGGCTTCCTGGGTCTTGATGACTTCAGCCTCGGTGATTGTTCCGTTGTGAATCTCGACGGCGTTCACGCCACCGGCCGTCATGAGCAGAGCAGTTCCGGTCACGGCAGTTGCCTTGGCTATCCAGCGCATATGTATCTCCTGTTTGATTGCTCGATGTGAGCGACAACAGGAATATGGATGTCCTTACTGAAGCAGGCATGGCTGCTTCATGAACAGATGATGGACAGGAGATTACAGCCTCACGAACAACCACCTAAGTAGGCGTTGGGCAAACCTGTACCTCCTGTACCGAGCGAAGGCAAAGCGTTTGTCCGCCGGCCCATCAAAGCCACAACCGTGACACGGCACGGGTCAGACAAGAACACTGCCACGGCTGAAGGCTAGAAGCTCTGCCTTGGAGCGCGATGGATAGTTTATTCTCGCGGTCGATTATTTCTTTCGGCTCCGCAAACCGCTTGCCGAGCACCCAGATAAAAAGCGTCAATCAGTGTCAGTTCGCCTGGAGTATGTCCGTTAAACGCGGGATCGCTTTAAGGATTCCGTGATGTCAAGCGAAGCGAAGAACTGACCCAACGGGGGGTCTCATTTCCTCCGACACCGCAGTGGCCAATTCTGATCCAATGTACCGACTCGTGATTTGGTCGAAGGCATGGGATCAAGTCTTCGAGGATCTGCATAGCCCATCCGCAGCCACGATCACGATGGAGAACCGCGTCGATTCTGGGTAAAGTGAGGGAAGGGAAGCTTGCGACTCTCGCGGGCATTGATATTCCAAGACGCGGGATTGGGAGAGAGCGTCCCTTTGGCATCTGCCAGGCATGTCGTTGAGGTGATCACAGCCTTTATGACCGATAGTGCGCCTCTTTTGGTCGAAGTGAGCCGTCTTAAGACGGGAGATGATACATTCCTCCATCCATCGCCGTAACCGCTTCTATGTTACATCTCGGTCGTTCGATTAAACCAGACGACCGCACCATCCAAGTTCTGGCGTTGGGTGGGCTGCTCACGACGTCGGGAAGGTATAAACACCTCTGAAAGTCCTGAACAAGTCGGGAGGATTGACTGCCTCCGAGATGGCGTCGGTTCGCCAGCATCCAGTCGACGGCTTTCAGATGCTCTTGAGTCAATGGGATGTCCCTTATGCAGTCCTCGACATCTGTTGCACCATTATGAGAGGTTGAATGGCAAGGGTTAGCCTAAAAGCCTGTCGGGAGATCAGACAAGCGTGGCGGTTCGTATCGCGTCCATTTGCGACTTCTATGACGCTCACATCAAGGCGGCCTTACAAGTGTGCTTGGGCACCGCGCGATGTAGCAAAGTTCATTTTAAGCAGGAAAGACAATTCGACCGGTCACTCCCACGCTTTTCTAAAAATTTGAGATCTGTCAGCTTGCATTAAACTTGCCATTTGAACCGATCCATTGTTTTCCGTATCGAAGCTTTCACGTTTTTGTCGCAGTTATAGCGAAACAACAGATTTTTCTTGTATAAGACCCGTGCGAAGTCGTTATTGCTTCTATCTTCGACAGATGACTCAGGACGATGTCTGGTTGCCATATCGATCGGGCGACGATTTAGCTCGTCGCCGGTTAGTCTTTTAGCGGCGACGGACACGTGCTACACGATGCCTGTCAGATCGGGCGGAGCAGTGACGAATATTGACAATTTGATCAACTGGATCCTCGCGGAAGGAACTTTATGCGACGATCCAGCTGTTTTTGCAGATGGACTGGCTTTGCGTCTGGTCGAGGCAGGCATGCCTGTCCATTACCTTGAAATCAGTGCGCCTTCACTGCATCCGCTTCACCAAGTCGCGAAGGTGATCTGGCGGTATGAGGAGGGGATCAAGACAGAAACAATGGCTTATGGCGCCGTCCAGGACCTCGCCTTTGAGAGTTCCCCGATCAATTACCTTCTAGCAGATAAGCGCGAGGCTGGTCGTTGGGACCTTCAAAACGGCGAAGCAACCAAAGCATTTCCGCAACTTCAGTTACTATCGCGCGAGGGGTTGACGGACTTTGTGCTCCGTATCGTGCGCTTCCGCCGAGAGGCGGTTCTTCTTGGGATGGCCGTGTCTTGCGCCACCCGTGATATGGGCGGATTCAACAATGATCAGTTGGGTCAGTTTGACCGCATCCTTCCCGCCCTAGGTCTTGCCGTGCATCGTATGGTAGTGTCGCGCATGGCCTCGGACGTGCTGCGTTTCTACGTGGGGTCACGCACAAGTACCCGTATTCTCGGTGGCGAAATCCGGCGCGGCCATGGCCAATCGATCTACGCTGCAATCCTTCTTGCTGACCTCAAAGACTTTACCGGTCTCAACGAGCGTTTTCCGCCGGACAATGTCGTTCGGTGGCTAAACGAGCACTTCGAGGTGATTGGATCGTCTATTGAACATCATGGTGGTGAGATCATGAAGTTGATGGGTGACAGTGTTTTATCAATCTTCCCAGTCGGCCAAGAGCACGCGTCTGCGTTTCTCGCCTGTAGCAAAGCGCTTGCCGCCGCGCAAAGTGCAATATTGGGCACCGATGCCCTGAACAAAACACGCGCTAATAGCCGGGATCCTGAAATCAAGGTCGATTTCGTACTTCACCTAGGCGAAGTCTTTTACGGTAACATCGGCGCTGCGCAGCGACTGGATTTCACCGTGATCGGTCGTGTTGTCAACGAGGCCGCAAGGCTTGAATCGCTCTGTGAAAGGCTTGAGCGGCAGATGTTGATATCGTCGAGCTTTGCCGAGCACTGCAACGTCTCGCTTGAACCGCTCGGGACTTTCCAACTGAAAGGCGTCGCGGAGCCCCAGGTTGTTTACGGGCTCGCGCCAACCGACCAGGATCCGAGTTAGGGCCCGACGTATTGGTTGACCTGAAAATTACCAAGATTTCTCAAGGTATCTTCGTATCAATAGGAGCTGCTTCAACACATCGTGGAACTTGCTGGGTAGGTCATCTCTTTCCATCGGCCAGTGATAAAGATATCAGCTGGCCGATGGATTTCTAGGGGCGCACGCGATGGGACGCCGACTAGTTTCGATTTAGATGACCACCGTTTCGCCGTCACCAGGAGTTCGAAGTTTTCCATCGAAGCCATGAGCGAGCGCAAATCTGCGCAGATCAGCCCGGTTGACAGTGCAGTGGTTGACCGCTTCCATATGGCTGCAAATCAGCAGCGTGTTGGGTGCCGCTTTGTGAACAGATAGTACATCTTCTGTTCCCATGATAATTCCGCCCTCAACTCCGGATGACATAGCATACCCGCTATTCAAAATCGCCACATCTGGTGCGTAGCTGGTTAGAGCAGCTTCAACGTCCTTTTGCCAGATCGTGTCGCCAGCAAGGTAGATGGTTTTGGCTCCCGCTTTTTTGAAAACCACGCCACATGCCTCACCTAGCAGATTACCGAATTTAGCATAGTGCGCCTCTGTTCCGTGGCGACCGTTTGTTTTGATCAGCTGCACGCCTTTGAAACTCGATGTCGCCGAGAGCACGCGGACGTCGGTAAAACCTTGACCGCGGATAATTTGGGCATCCGCCGCATTCTGCGAAAAGATGGGCAGCGATTTGGGTAGGGTCTTGCGTGCTTCTTCGTCCCAATGATCCTCGTGCAGATGAGTGACAATTACCGCATCCACTTTGATGATCTCGTCCTTCGTTAAAGGAAGATGAACGAGGGGATTACGCTCGGTGCTGTTGACCGAGCCCGCAAATCCGGGCCATGAATGACGGTCGGAAAGCATCGGATCGACAAGGAAGCGAACGTCGCCATAGACGATGTGTAGCGTAGCATTGCGGATCTGGGTGATTTGGCGCTCTCTTGCCCCGCGACGACGTCCTGTGCTCTCGCAGGAAGGGCGCTGGCAACGAAGGCGGCACCTGACAGTGCGAATAGTTCTCTGCGTGTGGTCATGATTATATTCTCCGTAGTAGCATATCAACGAGCGAGAAAGACGTCAGTGGAAATCACCTCGCCATAGCCAAAAGCCAAAGCTGCCATGACCGTCGCATGGACCTGTTTTGCCGGTGCTGTAACACCCTCGAAACCGAGATCGAGCGTGGCGCAGGCGTCGTGGATAGTCGTGGTCTTATAGCCCAGGTCGTTGGCGGCACGCACAGTCGCATCAACGCACATGTGGCTCATTGCACCCACGACAGCGACTTCTTCAACATCCTTATCTCTAAGTCGCTCTTGCAACCCGGTATCCCGAAAAGAGTTTGGAAAGTTCTTGGTGATGACCGGCTCTCCAGGGGCCGGGCGCACTATATCATTGATCTGTGCCCCTGCGCTGTTGGGGACGAACAGCGGACCGTCGAGCATTTCGTGGCGAATGTTGACGATGAGATCACCCTTGCCACGGGCGTCGGCCAAGACGCGAGCGGCGTTCGCAGCAGCGGCTTCGATCCCCCGCAAGGGTAAATTTCCGGTAGGCCAATATTCATTCTGCAGGTCAACGACCAATATTACGCGTTTGGACATAAACTTTCCTTTCACAAATGGGGCAGTCCTTACGCTTAATATCAACATGCGCGATGGTGTGTGCTATTGGCGTAATTGACATAATCGGGGGCAGTATCGCCAAATGAAGAATGTTCAGATCGGAATAGTTGTTTATCCCGGCGCACAGCTCTCGGCAGTACTGGGTTTATCGGATCTCTTCACGGTAGCTGGGCGAATAGCAGATGGCATAGAACAATCAGCGACGCGGTTGCGGTTGCGCCATCTGATGTTTGATCAGGACGCGGAGCCGATTGTCACTTTCGACAGCGATCCCGTTAAGGTCGGAGACGACGCAGTCCCGTGTGATATACTGGTCCTTCCACCCTCACTGGCCCCACCGATTTGCAAGCAGGCCGCCGCGCCGGTAGCCAACTGGTTGCGCGAGCGTCACAGTGAGGGGTCCATACTGGCTTCGGTCTGCGCAGGTGCATTTCTTCTGGCGGAAACCGGCTTAATCGCGGGCCGTGCGGTGACAACCCATTGGGCTTCCGTCGATGCCTTCCGCAGTCGCTTTCCAGAGATTTTACTAGACACAGATCAATTGATGATCGACGGCGGCGATATCATCTCCGTGGGCGGGTTGATGGCTTGGACCGACCTCGGTTTGAAGGTGGTGGAGCGCTTTCTCGGTCCCGCGGTGATGGCGCATACCGCTCGTATGCTGCTCGTCGATCCCCCTGGACGTGAGCAACGCTATTACAGTGGATTTGCACCTCGTCTGACACACGGGGACGCAGCTATCGTCAAGGCGCAGCATTTTCTTCAGAGCAACGGCGGAAAAGAAGCCAAAGTTGCAGAGTTGGCAAACAGGCAGGTCTTGAAGAGCGAACCTTCATTCGTCGTTTTCAAAAAGCCACAGGCATGACTGCGACGAACTACGCTCAACGCATAAGGGTTGCTAAGGCGCAGGAACTATTGCAGTTCGGGCTTTTGCCGGTCGAACGCATTGCCTGGGAGGTCGGCTATTCAGACCCTGGTGCGTTTCGCAAGATCTTCTTCCGGATTGTCGGTTTAACACCAGGAGAATACCGTCAACGGTTTCGCGCCTAGAGTGAATCAGAGCCGAGAAATATGATACTGCGCGCCTTTGAGCGGCGACGAAATTATACCGCTAGGTTTTTAAAAGCGGATGAGATTTTCACTGTCGGAATCTACTCGTGAGGGCGGCGATAACGGCATTAGCGGTTTCGATAATCGAGATTCATCTGCTGGGTAACAAACCACGTTTACCGAGTTGGCCTTCTTCTAGCCATACGTCCCGACCAGCGACTATCAATCGACGGTTCCCCGTCCGGGGCCGGATCGAGCGGCTACCGCGCCCTATAGGCGCTCTTCACTTTTGTTTGACGAGTAAGATGAACTGACTTTCAGGACTTCATTAGGAAGCGCCTCTCCCCAGTCCTTCATAGCATAGAGGATGTCATGCAACGACATTCCCAGTTGAGTGAGTTGGTAAACCACACGGGGAGGAGTTTCTGCATATGCCTGTCGCGTTACTAGACCGTGCTCTTCAAAGCGCCGCAAGCGATGGGTCAGCGTATGTGCACTGATCCCAGGCAGCGCATTGCGCAATTCCGTAAAACGACGCGATCCACCCAGAAGTTCACGAACGATCAAGGTCGCCCAGGGACCATCGAGGAGCAGCAAAAACCGCTCGACCCCGCAACCTGGAGGTTTTTTTGTAACCATCCAACAAACTTCCATTAGTGCATTTGACGTAACTGATGCAGCTATTGCACCAATGTCGGCTCTATTCAACCGCAATGGAGTAAATATGTCCTTTATTATTCACGGCGCAACGGGAGCCCAAGGCGGCCCGCTTTTTGACCTGCTTCTATCCAGTGGGAAACCAGCTCTGGCAGCTGTTCGAAATTCGACCATGTCAAGCGGCAAGCCCTACATCACGCTCGACAACAGTTCACTCAATTCATTGGTGGCTGCCTACACAGATGCGGATGGGATCTTCTTTCATCTCCCATTAGCTCCCGAACCGCTACGGATCGAGTATGCACGTAACTTCTTGGCCGCGCTCAAGGTAGCAAAGCCCAAGCGCGTGGTGATTTCAACGAGCGGCGGTGTTATCGATCGTCCTGGATCGTCTGTTCAGGTACCCGAAGACAGTGCACTCGGCTTACTTGTGCGTGGCGTCACCGACATCAACATATCCCATGCTATTGTGGCACCGCGTCTCTATTTGGAAAATCTGCTTTTGCCCATGGTAGTAGACCGTGTGAAGCAGGACGGCGTACTTTTGTATCCGGTACCGGCGGATTTATTCGTATCCTGGAGCTCGCATTTGGACACTGCTGAGGTTGTGCAAAAGTTGCTAGGTGACCATACGGTGACCGGGACCGTCGGGGTCGGGCATCTTCCCGGAATGAATGGTTCTGCGTTGGCTGACGGGTTCTCAGCAGGTTTCAGTCGGCCTGTGCACTTTAAAGCGCAGACGCCGAAAGAGTTCGGAGAATTGCTCGAACCGATGTTCGGGCCGGCCGCAGCCAGTGTCGTGGAGTTTTACCAAGCCCTCTCAAGGCTTGAAGAAAATCTGATCCGCGAAGAAACAAGCGCCCAGAGGCTTCTTGGCCTCACGCCCCGTAGTGTCGAAAATTGGCTTGGTGAGGTTTCTGCCTGATAGCTGCCGGCTGGCGCATGACGACGTCTCCTCGGTCAAGGCCGAGGGGCTCTTGGCAAAAAGGCGTATTCAGTTTCAAGCTAGGTTTCTCAGACTCTCAACTCCGTCGCAGTACGGGACACAAGATAGGAATTGCCCCGATTCCAATGTCGTTGTGGCATCGTCGCTATTGTAGAAAACTGTCACTTGAACCGGTAGACATTTCCCTCAGCTAGCTTCTGTATGGAGGCGATGCGATAGATCTACGGAAGTTCGCCTCACAGTTTGCGGCCGGTGTCGCGGTAATTTCTACTGTAAACCGAAGCCATATACCAGTTGGTGTCACGATGACTGCTGTCCTGTCACTGTCGCTTGAGCCGCCACTTTTTCTGATTAGTCTCGACAACAACTCGAATACGTTGTCCGCCGTCCGCGAGAGTGGGCATTTTTGCATAAACTTCCTTTCGGATCGGATTTCTATGCCAAATTCGGTCATTTCGGCTGCGATGGCATGAAATTCGCAATCATGGCATGTCGTTCGCCTGGGTAGATGAGACGGACATGGGTGACATAGGAACCATTGCTCCATGTCCGCCGCTCGACCATCAAACACGGCGCCCCAATTGAGATGGCCAGAGCTGCTGCAATCGTCTCGTCGGCAGCAATCGCTCGGATCGTATGCTCAGCGGCACTCCAGGGCACGCGTTTCAAAAGCCACGGACCTGGTGCCTCCACCTCGAATTTTTCCGCCGCCGCATCCGGGACAACCATCAGATTGATCAACCGCTGCTCAAAGCAAAATGGCCGTGTGCCGCCGAAATGCATGCAATTCACTTCGAGAATGGAAGCAATCGCAGGAAGACTAAGCTTTAGCTTGTCATCTGTGGTGCTGCGACGGCGGCTCTTGCTTGACAGCTGGTAACTATAGGCAAGGCTGAGTGACTGAACCTCCAGCTTGATATCCCGGATCTCAAGCACCGCGGATTGCGCCTGCGGCTGCAGAACATAGCTGCCCGACTTACGGCGGCGCTCGATCAGCCCGTTCTTTGCAAGCTGCGTCAATGCCTTGTTTACGGTCATTCGCGAGCATTTATATTGCTCGGCCAAATCGACCTCGAAGGGAATACGAAACCCGGGCTGCCACTCGCCGGACAAAATCCGATCTTCGATATCGCCGAGAATACGCTGATGCAGCGACACGTCGCCTGTACTTTCGAGCGGCACCGCGACAGCACTGTCTGTATCCTGCAATTTTACCACTGTATCACCTCAAATGGGTCTTGTGTGGTCCTAGCAGAAACTTATCCGCAGCGCATGCCGGAAAACGAAGGCCGTCAACCAGACGCTCTCAAGAAAGAAGCTCTCGCATTACTCTCCGAAATCTTTCCGATATCGCCTCACGGTCGTGGTGGCGACCGTTTTCGACCTGCTTGCGCCCCGCGACCCAAACGCTGTCGGGCTTCGTGCCGTTTGCGAAGAGCCAGGAATCGAGAACCGCATCCTCAGTGACATCGCCATCCGGCATTAGCAAGCTGACTAAATCGGCCGGATGGCCAACGGCGATCCCGATTTTGGCAGCCATGGCGCCGCCGCCGCCGTCAATTGCCCCGTCAAACAAGGCACGACCAGTCGATTGGCCGGGCGCTGCCAAAACGTTGCGGGAGCGACGCGCCAGGCGCTGCGAATATTCAAGCTGGCGCAACTCGTCCGGCAGGCCGATCAGGACGTTTGAGTCCGAGCCGATACCGAATTTTCCACCGGCTTCGCAAAATACCACCGCGTTAAAGATGCCATCGCCAAGATTGGCTTCGGTGATCGGGCAGAGACCGGCAATCGCCTTGCTTTCAGCCATGCGCCGCGTTTCGTCATCGGTCATGTGGGTCGCATGGATCAGGCACCAGCGACCATCCAGCCCGGCATTGTCGAGCAACCACTCAACCGGCCGTGCGCCGGACCAAGCGATGCAATCCTCAACTTCCTTGACCTGCTCGGCCACATGAATATGGATCGGCCCGTCTTTCGTCATGGCAACGACCGCAGCAAGCTCCTCCGGTGTGACCGCGCGCAGACTATGCGGAGCAACTCCGACACGACCATCAGGCAACGCCCTTACTGCAGAATGGCAACCATCGAGCAGCCGCTCGAAACTCTTAACAGTGTTGATAAACCGCCGCTGGCCTTCATTGGGTGCCGCGCCGCCGAAAGTCGAATGGGCATAGAAAACCGGAAGCAGCGTCAGGCCGATCCCCGTATGGGACGCTGCCGCCGCGATCCGCTGCGCCATTTCAGAAATGTCCGAGTAAGGGCGGCCATCGATATCGTGGTGCAGATAATGGAATTCGCCGACGCGCGAAAAACCTGCTTCCAGCATTTCCATATAGAGCTGGCTGGCAACAGCTTCGGCATGATCCGGCGTCATCGATAGCGCAAAACGGTACATCACATTGCGCCAGCTCCAGAAGCTGTCGGCACCGGGACCGCGGGTTTCGGCAAGACCTGCCATGCCGCGCTGGAATGCGTGGCTGTGCAGGTTCGGCATACCCGGCACGAGGATATCATGGTGCTCGTCACCCGGCTGCACCGCAGCGCCCGTCTCGACGGAAACGATGCGGCCAGCCTTGATATCTAGCCGCACATTCTTCTGCCATCCTGCTGGCGTCAGAGCCGATTTCACATGAATGCTGGTCATGGCCTCATCCCTTCCTGACTGCTTCTTTTAAAAAAACACTTGCGCTCATTTTCTTTATGTCTATACATAATAGCACGAAAAGGAAAGGCCAGAAAGCGATGTCTTCCATAAAATCGACACCGGACAGTCAGCCGTCAAAAGCCTGTGATCGCCTGTGGCGCAATGCCCGACTTGCAACGCTGAACCCTGTATTGCCGGGGCTTGGCCTCGTTGAAAACGGTGTCATTGCCGTTCAGGATGGTCGCATTCTTTATGTCGGCGCTGAAGAAAATCTGCCTTTCCCCATTGATCATGCGGCAGAAATCATCGATTGCGGCGGACGCTGGATCACGCCCGGCCTGATCGATTGCCATACGCATCTCGTCCATGCGGGCGATCGTGCCAACGAGTTTGAAATGCGCCTTTCCGGCGCCACCTATGAAGAGGTGGCCCGCGCCGGAGGTGGTATCGTTTCCTCCGTCCGCTCACTGCGCCAAGCCAGCGAGGACGAACTGGTTGCGCAGGCGCTGCCAAGGGTGGACGCGCTGATCGCTGAGGGTGTGACCACTATAGAAGTCAAATCCGGCTATGGCCTGAACCTTGAGGACGAAGCAAAGGCCCTGCGCGCCGCACGGCGATTGAGTGAAGAGCGCAACGTTGGGGTTCGCACGACCTTCCTCGGTGCGCACGCTTTGCCGCCGGAGTTCAAGGATAACAAGGCAGGTTATATCGCAAAAGTCATCAACGAGATGATGCCCGCCATTGCGGCAGAGGGCCTTGCCGATGCGGTTGATGGTTTCTGTGAAGGCATAGCTTTTTCGACCGATGAGATGCGGCTGGTGTTCGACGCCGCAAAGGTCCACGGTCTGCCGGTGAAGCTGCATGCTGACCAGCTTTCCAATCTGCATGGCGCAGCGCTTGCTGCAGAATATGGTGCGCTGTCGGCGGATCATCTGGAATACACAGATGAGGCGGGCGCAGAGGCAATGGTGAAGAGCGGCACAGTCGCCGTCATTCTGCCTGGCGCTTTCTACTTCATTCGCGAGACGAAGAAGCCGCCGATTGATCTGTTCCGCAAGGCGGGCGTTGCCATGGCAATCGCCACCGACAACAATCCTGGCACCTCGCCGCTGACCTCGCTGCTCCTGACCATGAACATGGCAGCGACACTGTTCGGCATGACGGTGACTGAATGTATTGCCGGCGTGACGCGGGAGGCGGCGCGCGCATTGGGTCTTGTTGACGAAGTTGGGACGCTGGAGACCGGAAAATGGGCCGATTTCGCCATCTGGAATATCGGGCGGCCGGCAGAACTCGTCTACCGCATGGGCTTTAACCCGCTGCATGGTCGCATACGCAACGGACACTGAATTTGAGGCACACGGTCTAAATCCCGTGTATTGGTGAGGACGTCAAAAATGACACTAATTCTTCAGCCGGGCTCTGTCCCGCTTTCGACCCTTGAGACCATTTACTGGACCGGAGAACCGGCACGGCTTGACCCCGCGTTCGACAAGGGCATCGAAAAGGCGGCGGCCCGCATCGCCGAGATCGCCGCCGGAAACGCGCCCGTCTATGGCATCAATACGGGCTTCGGCAAACTGGCGAGCATCAAGATCGACGCCGCCGATGTGTCTATCCTGCAGCGTAACCTTGTTCTCTCGCACTGCTGTGGCGTGGGCCAGCCGCTTGCCGAGAACATCGTTCGTCTGATCATGGCGCTGAAGCTTGTTTCGCTCGGTCGTGGCGCATCTGGCACACGTCTTGAACTCGTCCGGCTGATTGAAAGCATGCTCGAAAAGGGCGTCATTCCGGTTATACCGGAAAAGGGTTCCGTCGGCGCTTCCGGCGACCTCGCTCCACTGGCTCATATGGCAGCGGTCATGATGGGCGAAGGGGAAGCATTCTTCAACGGGGAACAGCTTGACGGAAGCACAGCACTTGAACGCGCTGGCCTGAGGCCTGTCGTGCTGGCAGCCAAGGAAGGTCTTGCGCTGATCAACGGCACGCAGGTCTCTACAGCTCTCGCATTGGCTGGCTTGTTCCGCGCTCATCGTGCTGCACAATCGGCGCTGGTTACTGGTGCGCTTTCCACGGACGCCGCCATGGGTTCTTCGGCGCCGTTCCACCCCGATATTCACACCCTGCGCGGCCACAAGGGTCAGATCGATGCGGCATCGGCCCTACGCGATCTGCTCAAAGGATCGGTTATCCGCGATAGCCATATCGAAGGCGACGAGCGGGTTCAGGACCCCTATTGCATCCGCTGCCAGCCACAGGTTGATGGCGCATGCCTTGATCTCCTGCGCTCTGTTGCCCGCACACTCGAAATCGAAGCCAATGCGGTGACAGACAATCCGCTGGTTCTGCCCGATAACTCGGTGGTCTCCGGCGGCAACTTCCATGCCGAGCCTGTGGCTTTTGCGGCAGACCAGATCGCGCTTGCCATCTGCGAAATCGGTGCCATTGCCCAGCGGCGCATCGCGTTGCTGGTCGATCCGGCACTCTCCTATGGCCTGCCGGCATTCCTTGCCAAAACACCCGGCCTCAACTCCGGCCTGATGATTGCCGAAGTGACATCGGCAGCGCTGATGTCTGAAAACAAGCAGATGTCGCATCCGGCCTCGGTTGACTCCACTCCGACCTCGGCAAACCAGGAAGACCACGTTTCCATGGCCTGCCACGGCGCGCGTCGCCTGTTGCAGATGACCGACAACCTGTTTGCAATCATCGGCATCGAGGCGCTGACTGCCGCCCAGGGTATCGATTTCCGCAGCCCCCTCGCCACAAGCCCGGAACTGACCAATGCCATCGCGGCAATTCGCAAGGTTGTTCCGACACTGGACGTCGACCGCTACATGGCAACAGACCTCAAGGCAGCAAGCGAGCTTGTTGCGACCGGTGCGCTCAACGCTGCGGTTTCCGGCGGTATTCTTCCGGTTCTGGAGGCGTGAGGTGAGCGCGTTTGAAGTCAGACAGGGTAGCTCCCCCGTTATTCTTGGCTTTCCCCACACCGGTACGGATGTTCCGCCCGCGATTTGGGAGCGGCTGAACGACAACGGACGGGTTCTCGCCGACACCGACTGGCATATCCACCATCTCTACGATGGCCTGTTGCCGGATGTGACGACGGTGCGCGCCACATTCCATCGCTATGTCATCGATGCCAATCGTGACCCGGCCGGGAACAGTCTTTATCCCGGTCAGAACACGACCGGGCTTGTTCCTGGTACGGATTTCGATGGCCGTCCAATCTGGAAGGATGGCGAGGAGCCGGGTGAAGAGGATGTTGCAGACCGGTTGGCGGATTTCCATGCGCCTTACCACGCTGCCCTTGCTTCCGAAATCGAGCGGGTCAAGGCAATCCACGGCATAGCCGTGCTCTATGACTGCCATTCGATCCGGTCTGGCATTCCGTTTCTGTTCGAAGGCACATTGCCCGATTTCAACGTTGGAACCAATATGGGCAAGACCTGCGATCAGACACTTCAGGCTGCAACCGTCGATGTCGTTTCGAATGCACAGGGCTATAGCAGCATTCTCAACGGTCGCTTCAAGGGAGGCTGGACAACGCGGCATTACGGCCAGCCGGAAACCGGCATCCACGCAATCCAGATGGAACTGGCGCAAGCCACCCATCTGATCACCGAGACGACGCCTTTCGCCTATGACAAAAGCAAAGCGAACAAACTTCGCATTCACCTCAAAGACATTCTCACGCGCATCGAAACCGCAGCGCTGACATTGGCACACACCAAAAGGGGAACAAAATGACCAATCCTCGTCACAATATCCGCGACGTCAGAGCCGCTCGCGGCACTGAACTAACCGCAAAATCCTGGATGACCGAAGCGCCGCTTCGCATGCTGATGAACAATCTCGATCCAGAGGTTGCAGAAAACCCACATGAGCTGGTGGTTTACGGCGGCATCGGTCGTGCGGCCCGCACTTGGGCGGATTTCGACAAGATCGTCGAAACGCTGCGCGACCTCAACGAGGACGAAACCTTGATGGTACAGTCCGGCAAACCTGTGGGCGTGTTCCGCACCCATAAGGATGCGCCGCGCGTGCTGATCGCCAATTCCAACCTCGTGCCGCACTGGGCGACCTGGGACCATTTCAATGAACTGGATAAGAAGGGTCTGGCAATGTATGGCCAGATGACCGCGGGATCCTGGATCTATATCGGCAGCCAGGGCATTGTGCAGGGCACTTATGAAACCTTTGTAGAAGCGGGCCGCCAACATTATAATGGCGACCTCAAGGGCAAGTGGGTCGTGACCGGTGGCCTCGGCGGAATGGGTGGCGCACAGCCACTCGCAGCCGTCATGGCTGGTGCCTCGTGCCTTGCCATCGAGTGCAACCCGGACTCGATCGATTTCCGTCTGCGTACCCGCTACATCGACGAAAAGGCCGAAACGCTCGATGAAGCGCTGGCAATGATTGACCGCTGGACCAAGGCTGGTGAAGCCAAGTCCGTTGGTCTGCTCGGCAACGCCGCAGAAATTCTACCCGAAATGGTTCGCCGTGGCATTCGCCCTGATATGGTCACTGACCAGACTTCCGCGCACGACCCAATCAACGGCTATCTGCCGAAGGGCTGGACGATGGCGCAGTGGAAGGAGAAGCGCGTAAGTGATCCGAAGGCCGTCGAAAAGGCCGCACGCACCTCGATGCGCGAACATGTCGAGGCCATGATCGCCTTTCAGGATATGGGCATTCCGACCTTCGACTACGGCAACAACATCCGTCAGGTCGCCAAGGAAGAGGGTCTGGAAAACGCCTTCGCATTTCCGGGCTTCGTGCCTGCCTATATCCGCCCGCTGTTTTGCCGTGGCATTGGTCCGTTCCGCTGGGCGGCCCTGTCTGGCGATCCGGAAGACATCCGCAAGACGGATGCTAAGGTCAAGGAACTGACACCGGGTAACAAGCACCTTCACAACTGGCTGGATATGGCAGCTGAACGCATCGCCTTCCAGGGCCTTCCTGCGCGCATTTGCTGGGTTGGTCTCGGCGATCGTCACCGCCTGGGTCTGGCCTTCAACGAAATGGTCAGAAGCGGCGAACTCTCCGCTCCGGTCGTCATCGGTCGTGACCATCTCGATTCAGGCTCCGTCGCCTCGCCGAACCGCGAAACGGAAGCGATGAAGGACGGTTCGGATGCTGTCTCGGATTGGCCGCTACTCAACGCGCTGCTGAACACCGCATCCGGTGCAACATGGGTTTCTTTGCACCATGGCGGCGGTGTCGGTATGGGCTTCTCCCAGCATTCGGGCGTCGTCATCTGCGCCGATGGCACAGACGATGCAGCGCGCCGTCTCGACCGAGTTCTCTGGAACGATCCCGCCACTGGCGTCATGCGTCACGCCGATGCGGGCTATGACATCGCGCTTGATTGCGCAAAGGAGAAGGGACTGCGTCTGCCGGGTATTCTCGGTAACTAAAGCATGTCGCGCAAAAGTGTGCAGCGATTTCGCCGTCACGACATGCGCAAAAACAGTGAGTTAAAATCCGGGCTTCGAGCGATGGTTCGAAGCCCGGCCGCCCATTTCAAAACATGTGAGGCGCTGCCGTGAAGATATTGCGCAACAAGGACCACCGACGCATGCCGTGGAAGAACGGCGGCGGCGAAACAACAGAGATCGCAGTGTTTCCACCGCAGGCCGATCTGTCTGAATTTGGCTGGCGTGTCAGCATGGCAAAGGTCGCCAGCGATGGGCCTTTCTCCATATTTTCCGGAATCGATCGCACCCTTTCGATCCTTGAGGGCGAAGGGATGGAGTTGGACATTGCCGGACGGGAACCCATAGTGTTAACCCGGGCATCGGAACCATTGGCCTTTCCGGCTGATGCTTCGACGTCCGCACGTCTTGTTTCAGGCGCCATCGTTGATCTCAACATCATGACCCGGCGGGGACAATGGACGCACAAGGTCGAGCGCCGGACATTCGATGGCAAGCACCAAATCCATGCCAAAAATGGCGTCACGCTGCTTCTTTCGCTCGGCCATCTGCGGATCGACCCTGGGGATCATGCACAAGAGCTTGGCGCGCGCGATTGCGGCATATTGGAAAGCACTGTCACAATCACGTCCAGTATGGCGGTCGATGCCTACCTCATCCGCATCTTCCCCGTCTGAGTGCCGGAATCGGCCTGCTTCGAACCTCATACACTCCGGATTCGTGGTTTCGTTTCTCGTTCCCGGTTATGTTTGACTTGTGCCTCGAGCCCCAGAATGAGCGTTTCGAGCAGAAAGTCATATCCATCATCCAGAGGGGCGGATTCGCCATTTTGCCAGCGCATGACGAATGCCCGATTGTACATCTGGGGAAGATGTTGCGTAACAAGCGGAAATTCCTTCTTGTCGAGGTCTTCCAGCCCTTCGTCAAAGGCCGTTACCCACTCCGACCCCGCAATTGCACTGTCTGCCGCAAGCTCGATGGTGACGTAGCCTTCAAGCGCACCGACGACGGCATTGAAGGCGTTGATCAGACTCTGTCCGTCGAAACCTGCTTTGGTCAATGCGTGCAGGATGACTTCGACCCAGGGAGCGTTTGGTGCTCCATTGGAGCGAATATGCGGCCCCAATAAAGGTGCTGCCCGTGGGTGCTGATGAATGCGCGCGCGAAAGCGCCGGAACAATATCCGGATCGTTTCACGCCAATCGTCCGAAACCTCATCCGGCTTGACCAGGCTTGCTATCAGTGACCCTGATATCTCAGCGAAAAGATCAGCCTTCGCGCCACCGACATGCCAATACAAAGCCGTTGGATAGACGTGCAGGCGGCGCGCAAGCGCACGCACCGAAAACCCGGTCAAACCCTCATCATCGATGAGGGCGATGGCTTCCTCGACGATGCGTTCGCGGGTCAGCCCAATGGCCGCAGCGCGGCCAAGGGGACGTTTTTTCAAGGCGGTATCCTTTTTCGACATCGTCATACCTCGTGACTATGTGCGTGCGAGGAGCGGCTCGAGTTCCTGTGCAAATCTCTCATTATCCTTTGCGGTTCCAATGCTCACTCGCAGAAAATTGGTGTAATTCGCCTCCATCCAAGGTTTGACGATTATTCCCTTTTGAAGCAAGGTTTTCGCTACCGGTGATGCTTCTTTCCCAAGATCGAGAAACAGGAAATTGGTCTGCGATGGCACAACGCGGACGCCCATTTTACGCAAGCGTTCCGTGAGAACTACCCGGTCAGCCTTGATCCTTGCTGTGGCGTTGCGCATCCAGTCTTCATCTTGCAAGGCAGCGGTAGCCGCCGCCTGTGCAACGGAGTTGACGTTAAATGGCGTAAGGGTGGAACGCATGGCGCGGGCAATCCCGGCATCGGAAGCAATGCCATATCCTACCCGCAGGCCCGCCAGACCATAGGCCTTGGAAAAAGTGCGTAGGACGACCCAGGACAGGCCCGGTCGGTTCTCCAGCACCTTCAAACCATCGGGATAGTCAGAATCGATAAGTTCGAAGTAGGCCTCGTCCAGAACAAAAAGGGTTCCGGGAAGCGTGGCGGCCAGAAGTCGTTCGAGTACAGGCAGTGCAAGGGCTACACCAACAGGATTTGACGGCGAGGAGATGAAAGCGATCTTCGGTCGCCGGGCAAGCTGCTCTTCCAGAGCATCGATATCAAATTCGAGCTTATCGGTCATCGGCACTTTGATGACCTGTGCACCTGCCGCCATCGGCTCGATCTCGTGAAGCCCGAAGCTGGGAGATACCGTCAGGACGACATCACCTTTTTGCAGATAGGCGCGGCATAGGGCTGCAATCAGTTCCTCCGACCCGTTCCCGCACGTAATCCGTTCAATTCCAACGCCGAGTTTCTCTGACAAGGCATGACGCAGCGTGACTGCGGCGGAATCACTATAGCGAGACGGATCTATCGAAGTCAGGACTGCGGTCACGGCAGGCGAAACGCCATAGGGGTTTTCGTTGCTTGCAAGCGCTGCAATATCTTGCCTCCCGCTGACCTGCCTGGCGACCGAGGCCGTTATTCCGGCATTGTAGACAGGAAGTGCCGCGACTTCCGGGCGGGACTTGAGAGCATTTTCCTCGATTAGTGACATGTCTGTACCTTCCACAAGATGACGTTCCGGTTCTTCATTCCGATGCACTCCCATGCGAAGCAGCACCATTGTCTGCCACACTATTTGGTTTCGCCATCCACGCTCTCATCCATGCCGTGTGCCCAGGATAATTGCGAAGTACGAAATACATCATTGACAGAATAATAGGTATATACATAATATCAATTGGCCAGTGAACAAAAAAATCATTCTGGGAAAAGGAAAGTGATTTTTTTGAGAAAGACCATTTCGCGAATAGGGGCGCGCGAAGTGATGCGTCAGTGCCCTGATAACAATAAGGAGCGACATAATGGGCATTTCAACATTCGTGAAAACTGCGGCAGTCTGCCTTGCCGGAGTCGCCATCGGTTTCTCATCGGTGCATGCCGACCAATTGGCAGACATCAAGGCGAGCGGTAAAATCCATTTCGCCACAGAAATGCTTTACCCGCCTTTCGATATGCTGGTGAATGGGAAGTACGAAGGCTTCTGCCGTGATCTGGGCGATCTCGTGACTTCAGAACTGGGTGTGAAACCGGAATATCAAGACCTTCCGTGGACGGCTGTGCTTCCAGGTCTGGAAGCTGGCAAATTCGACATGACGAATGCTCCGGTCACGATCACGCATGAGCGTATGGAGCGCTACACATTCACCCTGCCGATTTCCGATGCGACCGTCGGGCTGGTCAAACGCACTGGCGACGACACGATCGCAAAGCCTGAAGACATCACAGGCAAGACAATCGCTGCACAGAAGGGGTCAGCAGAACTGGCTGAATTGAAGTCTTTCGCCGCCAAGCTCAAAGACGTCACGGTCAAGGAATACGCATCTACTGAAGACGCCTATGCCGATCTCGCTGCAGGGCGCATCGATGCTGTGGCCAACGGCGCTCCGCTTGGCGCCTATGCCGCTTCGAAACGTCCCGAACTCTTCTCGACAGTCAGCCCCCCATTCGGCGAAAAATCCTATTACGCCTGGGCAGCACGCAGGGGAGAGAAGAGCGCTGCTCTGGTCAATGAAATCAACACGATCCTCGTCAAACTGCAGGACGACGGACGACTTGGCGACATTCAGAAGAAGTGGTTCGGACAGGTTATCGAGCTGCCGAAGACTTTTCCAGACGTCAAGTAGTAGAGAGTTCGTCACGGGCAGCTTCATAGCTGCCCGTCAGTCGGGAGGCGACAGTGTTCTCATTTCAGGTCATTATTGACAATATACCCCAGTTGCTTTGGTCTGCGAGACTGACACTGCTGGTGTCGGTCCTCGGAGTGGCCATCGGGCTTGTTCTTGGTGCGGCACTCTGTGCGGCCAGAATATCGCCACTTCGCAGTATCCGCACGGCCAGCGCCATCTATACGAGCTTTTTCCGTGGCGTGCCGCTGCTCGTACAGCTTCTTCTGTTCTACTACATGCTTCCCGTCATCGGTCTGAACGTTCCGGCCATGGTGGCTGCCGTTGGGACCGTCGGCTTGTGTTCGTCAGCTTATGTCGCTGAATATCTGCGTGGTGCTATCAACGCTATCCCGCCAGGCCAGCGCGAAGCGGCGGTGACGCTCGGATTTGCTCCAACACGGATATGGACACGGATCATTCTGCCGCAGGCTTTCAGGATTTCGCTGCCTGCACTGATCAACGAACTTATCTTGCTGGTAAAGGCCTCGTCACTGGTTTCGCTTGTTGGCATCACAGAGTTGACCAGAACAAGCCAGGCCTTGTCTTCGGCGACCTATCGCCCGCTTGAAATCTTCAGTTCGGCTGCTGCGGTCTACCTCATCATCAATCTTTCGCTCGCGCTGCTTGGGCGTTTTCTTGAAAAAAGGAGCGCGATCTGATGGATATCAACCTCTTCATTGAATACGGTCCGGCGCTCCTATCCGGTTTCGCAATGACGGTTTTGTGTTGGGCAATCGGCACCATAGGCGGTGCAGTTGTCGGGTTCACTATTGCCATTATACTACGCTATTCGAACGGCTTTATTCGGGCAATTTTGCAAACCTATATCGAGATCATTCGAGGCACGCCGTTTCTCGTACAGCTCTTTCTGTTGTATTACGGTGGTCCACATCTGGGTTTGCGACTGGGAAGTCTTGAAGCCGGTCTGGTTGGTCTGATCATCTATGGCAGCCCCTATTTCGCAGAAATATTCCGTGCCGGTTTCCAGTCGGTCCCTCACGGACAGATCGAAGCCGCCAGGGCAATGAGCTTTTCGGAAGCAAGCATCGTTCGCCGCATCATGATCCCGATCTTGCTGGTTTCGACACTACCGGCTTTGACCAACTTCGCGATTATCCTCACAAAGGAAACCGTCATCCTGTCCGTCGTTACCGTGCCGGAACTCCTGTATCAGGTGCAGACCATGTCGGCGGAAACCTTTGCCTTCGTTGAAGCGAATATCGCACTCGCGCTCTTTTTCTGGATTTTCGTTGAGGCCATCTCGCTTTTCGGGCGGATGCTCGAGAAGCGTGTCACCCATTACCTGATAAAGTGAGAACCGTTATGTCCATGTCTTCGGCTGACCTTTTGAAGGTTTCAAAAAGCTTTGGTACCTTTAAGGCGCTGCATGAAGTCTCGCTTCATGTCCCGCCGGGCAAGGTGACCTGCCTTATCGGTCCTTCTGGATCAGGCAAATCCACGCTCCTTCGCTGTATCAATTTTCTGGAGCAGTATGACTCCGGTGAAGTGCGTATCGACGGAGAACTGGTCGGCTATGATAGCCCCGGCGGCCGGCGTATGTCTTCTGCGAGACTGCGCGAAATGCGCCGCAAGATCGGAATGGTCTTCCAGCAGTTCAACCTGTGGCCACATATGACGGCTCTACAGAATGTTGCAGAGCCTCTTATCCAGGTTCGCGGTCTGTCGTCTCGCGAGGCGAAGGAAAAAGCGATGGAAGCACTAACCAAGGTTGGTCTTTCAGACAAGGCGGAGAACTATCCCAGCCGCCTGTCCGGTGGACAGCAGCAGCGCGTGGCAATCGCACGCGCTATCGCAGTCCAACCCCGTTTGATGCTGTTCGATGAGCCGACTTCCGCGCTTGACCCTGAACTGATCGGGGAGGTTTTGCAGGTGATGAAGACGCTTGCCGCAGAAGGTATGACGATGGTTGTCGTCACCCATGAAATGGGTTTCGCCTCGCATGTGGCCGATCAGGTGGCCTTCATGGTGTCCGGCAAAATGGTTGCCACGGGAAGTCCGTCCGAAATTTTCAGAAATCCTTCCGACCCCCGTTTGGAAGCGTTTCTTCACAGCTATCATGAACGCAATGACATCTGAGCGCGGCTGGACGCTACCGCAACGCCAGATTTCTTGAAAACATAGACAAGAAAGACAAATCGTAATGACAACATCTACACTGCCATTTTCGTCGCTCCGCCGTATCGGCAACACTGTTTACCTGTCTGGAGAGCTTGGCTTTGACGCGGCTGGCCAGATCGTCGGAGACATTACCCAGCAAACTGAAACGACCCTGAACCGGATAGAGGCTACGCTGGCCGGTATTGGTCTCTCGCGCCGGGATATTGTTTCTTGCACCTGCTACCTAGTTCAAAAGCATGATTTCGCAGGCTTCAATCAGGCATACCGGACATTTTTCTCTGAAGGCGATCTTCCCGTCAGAACCACGATCGTCACCGATCTGGTGCTTGACGCATTGATCGAAATTACAGTTATCGCCCAAACGCAGGAATTGTGATCGCACATGACTGATTTTATCGTTCTCGGCGCGGGCATGGTCGGTGTCACGACCGCGTTGGCCTTGCAGGAATGCGGGCATCACGTGACTATCGTGGACCGTAATCCCTCAGCCAGTGAGGCCAGCTACGGGAACGCAGGTATTATCCAGGTCGAGGCCACCGAACCCTATGGCTTTCCGCGCGATCCCGTAAGCCTGGTCCGTATGGCGTTCGGGCTGGACAACTCCGTAAACTACCAGCTCGCTGCTCTTCCCGCCGCTGCCAGCTCGCTGGCAGCGTATTTTCTGAACTCGGCACCTCTTCGGCATCGAGAGATTTCATCGGTCTACCGCACCATCATTGAACCCTCCGGCATAACCCACGATCAACTCATCCAAGCGTCCGGAGCCGAGGGGCTTATCAGACGAACCGGATACATCCAGATGCACCGGGGTTTGTCTGCATTCGACAAGGACGCACAAAACGCCGAGCGTTTAACGCGTGAGTATGGAATACAGGCGACAATTCTCTACAACGCAGACTTGCGAAAAGAAGAGCCTGTGTTGCAGCGCGATTTCGCTGGTGCCATTCATTGGCGTGCCAGCCGCAGTTGCATCGACCCCGCTGCTCTGGTGCGGGCTTATGCCGATCTCTTTCAGAGCCGGGGCGGCAGCCTCCTACAAGGAGATGCCACAACGCTCGCCGCATCGGGGGCAGGCTGGCAGATGACGTTGAACGATGGTGGAATATTGAAGGCTGAACAGATAGTGGTTGCTCTCGGAAGCTGGTCCCCAAACTTTTTGCGCCGCTTCGGGCATGTGTTCCCGATGATATACAAGCGCGGTTATCACCGTCACTATGATGCTCCTTCCCTCCCCACCCGCCCGCTTTTCGATGTGGCGGCGGCGGTCCTTTACTGCCCCATGAAGCAGGGCTTGCGGCTGACGACCGGCGCAGAAATTGCGCGTTTCCCGAATGCACCCAAAACCTCGAAGCAACTGGAACGGGGTGAGAAGTCGGCACGTGAAGTGCTGGATCTGGGAAGCCTGGTCGAACATGAACCTTGGGCAGGATGGAGACCCTGCATGCCTGACATGTTGCCCGTCATCGGCAAGTTGCCTGGCACGGACGGCATCTGGTGTAACTTTGGCCACGGTCATCACGGCTTCACATTGGGGCCTTCAACGGCACAGGTTCTGGCGGGCGAGATATCCGGCAAGCCTTCAAATGTGCTTTCTTCAAGATTTTCACCAGCACGCTTTCAATAAGCGTGCTTCTCAAAGCATTAAACTGCGGGTTTATTTACAAATTTTGAATAAATCTTGCCCGAAACCGCATGATGCGTGTGGATTGCGACGCCCCTTAGGGCATGTCCCATTATCTTACCGGCAATAGACCGGGCGGCGTGCCCAATTCGCTGCCGCGCATCTGGAGGGCTTTCCATGTCTCGAAAATCGAATCTCATGACGCGCATACTGGTTGCCGCCTCGCTTGTCGTTGTGGCGGCTTTTGCCGGTTTCTCGATCTATATAGACAGCCTGCAATACAGTGCGACAACGCGCGCAGTAGAGAGTAATATCCAGTCCTCCGGCAAGCAGGCTGCCCACAGCATTGCCAACTGGCTGAACGGCCGCGTCATTCTCACAGAATTTGTGGCTGCGGCCATTGCGAAGGCTCCTGATCAGAAGGCAATGGAGACGGCACTATTTAACGACAGGCTTGTGGCGGAATTCAGGTCGACCGCTTTCGGCGATGAGAACGGCCGCTTTACCAACTGGCCCGTTACGCCGATGCCTGAAGGTTATGATCCGCGCAAGCGCCCGTGGTACCAAACTACGGCAAAGGCCGATACGACCGTGCTAACGGAGCCGTATATCGATGCAGCGACTGGCGATCTGGTTGTCAGCGTTGTCGTTCCTGTCAAGCGTGATGGCAAGCTGGCTGGCATGGCCGCAACCGATGTTACTCTGATCACACTGATTGAAATCATCAAATCTATCAATGTCGGTGATGGGAGCTTTGCTTTTCTCGTCAACAAAAGCGGCCAGATCCTTATTCACCCCGATGCGGAACTTGCCAACAAACCCATGAGCAGCATGATGCCTTTTGACAAGCCAGTTGTTTCACAAGATGTGATCTTGACCGAGATGTCAGGCAAACCTGCGTTGGTGAGTTTTGTACCCGTGAGCGGCCTGCCGAGCGTCGAATGGTATATCGGCTTCGCCGTCGATGCGGATAAAGCCTATGCGTCGATCAACCAGTTCCGTGTTGCCGCAACACTTGCCACCATTCTGGCGGTAGCAGCGATGATAGCCTTCCTGACTTTCCTTCTCGGTCGTCTGGTTGTCAATCCTGTCACGCAGATGACCGTTGCGATGGAAAAACTGGCTCAGGGAAAGCTCGATGTGGCCATTCCCGGCGAGAACCGTTCCGACCAGATCGGCTCCATGGCCGCGGCTGTGGCGGTATTTCGAACCAATGCACAAGAGCGCCTGCGGCTTGAGGGTGCCGCGGAACACAACCGGTCGCTTTCCGAACAGGAGCGCCACGAGCGTGAGGCCGCAGCCGCCCGTGATGCCACCACTACGCAGCATGCAGTTGATTCTCTCGCTGAGGGATTGGTCCAACTTTCGCACGGCAACCTTCAGCATCGCATTGTCACACCATTCGTTGCTCATCTTGACCGTCTTCGCACCGACTTCAATGGCTCTATCGCCAACCTCAATCGTACGCTGGTCGCGGTGGGCGAGAATGCCGATGCGATCGATTCCGGTGCCAATGAAATCCGCAATGCTGCAGATGACTTGGCCCATCGCACCGAACGGCAGGCCGCTTCCGTTGAGGAAACTTCTGCCGCCCTAGAACAGATAACCATAACTGTGCGTGATTGCGCACAGCGCACCGAGGAAGTGGGCAAATTGGTCGGCCGGGCCAGAGGTAACGCCGAAAATTCGGGCAACGTTGTGCTCCAAGCAATGAATGCGATGGCAGGGATCGAAAAATCCTCAACCAAGATCGAAAACATCATCGGCGTAATCGACGAGATCGCCTTCCAGACCAACCTTCTGGCGCTGAATGCTGGTGTGGAGGCGGCCCGTGCCGGTGAAGCAGGCAAGGGTTTCGCGGTGGTGGCGCAGGAAGTGCGTGAACTCGCCCAGCGCTCGGCGAGTGCAGCTCATGAGATCAAGGCGCTGATAACAACATCTGGTGCCCAGGTTCAGTCCGGCGTGGCACTTGTCGGCCAGACGGGGCGTGCATTGGAGACGATCGTAGCCGAGGTCCAGGAAATCAACGTCCATGTCAGCGCAATTGTTATTTCCACCCGCGAGCAATCCACGGGCCTGATCGAGATCAATACAGCGATCAATACGATGGATCAGAATACACAACAGAACGCAGCTATGGTGGAAGAGCAAACTGCTGCCAGCCACGGTTTGGCAACGCAAGCTGCTGCACTCAAAACTTTGCTCAGTCAGTTTTGTCTGGAGAACAATTTAGGCACGGGAAAAACATTGCGCGATGCTGCCTAAGTGGCTAAGGCATTGCCAATGGACAGACGGAGCGTATCTGAAGGGAGGGGGCGTGCTCTTGGATCGCATGATGAAGAGGCGGCATTCCCACGCTCTATTCAAATGATTTCGGAGGGTGATTTTTATAGCGCGGATCACCCAGAGAGGTCTATCTTGGGTGGTCTGCCCCATGAAAAGTGTTTCTTCTAGAAGTTTGCCTTGCCAGCCCGAAAGCATTGAAACGGCAGCGAAGAGACACAAGGCAGAAGAGATTGTCACGGATCTTCGTCATGTTGAGGTGCTAAATGCGCAGGGCAATCAATGGCGGAGGCGATCCATTCGGTCAGGGGTAACGTACGTTACATACAATGGGTTGTGGCAGAATTCAGTGGCCTGAACGGAGATCAAGTGAAGTGCTTGGAAGAATTTGATACCGAGAACGCGCGACTCTTTTAAAAGCGGCACGCTGAACGGCGAGATTGCAGCGACAACGCAAAAGTGGCCTACGGATCGACATCGCAAACCGGCCGGGCATATCTTACGGAATCGTCTGGCCTGCAATATGGCGCGACACACCTGCGGCTGAGCGCAAGCAGCTTAGTTGACTTTGAAGTTGGCTTTGGCACCGCGCGAAACAACCTCATTGACGAGTATGTCAACAAAGTCGCCGCGGTACTTTTCAACTAATGCTGTGGCCTTCGACAGCCACGCCTCGCGCTTCAGCGCTAAGCTTTTTCCGAACGACCTGAATGCCTCGTAGGCGCTACTCACCGTGCGGTCGACGTCTGTCGCATCACCCTCGGCAACCCGGGCACAGAGCGTATCGTCTTCTGGATAGTTGTCAGTGGAATAGCGGCCACTCGACTGTTGCGTACCCTCATCTCTGATCCAGAGATCAACCAAATGAATACTCGTTCCGGCACGTATATTTATGATGCAATCCACCTTGCAGAAATCGTTGAATACCCCCACGGAACAATTGTGTTCACTAACTCTGGTGCCATTTGAGCGTGGTAAGATCATCTGATGTTGGCGATGGACCAGGCACTGAGAGCCTAGTTGGTCACTCCTCGAAAATACCCGTTTGTTTTGCGACTCGGTAATAAGCAGCGCCTGCCGTAAAGCCACCGTCGATGACGAAGTCCTCGCCTGTGATGAAGCTGGATGCGTTGGAGGCCAGAAACAGCACGAGTTCGGCGATCTCCTCCGGTTTTCCGCTGCGCTTCATCGGAGTCATCTCGATCATCGGCTTCAAATGCGGGCTGCTGGCGTTGAGGCCGGTGACGACGAGGCCAGGGCAGACGGCATTGACGCGTATGTTCTTCGAAACCAGCTCCATAGCCGCACTGCGGGTCAGACCACGCAGGCCCCACTTGCTGGCGGTATATGCCGGGTCGTAATGGCCGGAAAAGCCGCTATTGGAGGAAATGTTGATGATGGAGCCGCCGCCACCTTCCGCCATGCGGTCGGTGACCGCTTGTATGCCGAGAAAGGCGCCGGTCAGGTTGACCTTCAGCACCCGTTCCCATGCTTCCAGACCTGTCGTCGCGACCGTCGAGCGATTGATGATGCCGGCATTGTTGACGAGAATATCGATGCGGCCCTTCCATTCGGTGGCAAGTGCGATGACGCCAGCCCAGCTTTCGGGATCGGTGACATCGAGATGGATGAAACGCGCTTCCAACCCGTCATCCTGCAAGGCCTGCGCCAGGGCGCGACCTTCCTCGTCAAGCACATCGGCGATGATGACGGCTGCACCTTTGGAGGCAAACAGCCGCGCTTCGGCTTCGCCCTGTCCGCGCGCACCGCCGGTGACGATGGCCAGACGGCCCTTGAGATCGCTCATGGTCATACCCTCGCTGCGATGGTGGTCTGGCGCTGTTCGCCCAGGCCTTCGATACCGAGCGTCATGACCTGACCGGGCTGAAGGAAGACCGGCGTTGGCTTGATGCCCATGCCGACGCCCGGCGGTGTGCCGGTGGCGATGACGTCGCCCGGCATCAGCGTCATGAACTGGCTGATATAGCTGACGAGATGGGCAACGCCGAAGATCATGGTGGATGTGTTGCCTGTCTGACGACGCTGGCCGTCGACATCGAGCCAGAGCGACAGGTTCTGCGGGTCCGCAACCTCGTCACGGGTCACCAGCCATGGGCCGATGGGGCCGAAGGTGTCGTGGCTCTTGCCCTTGGTCCACTGCCCGCCTCGTTCCGACTGGAAGGCGCGCTCGGACACGTCGTTGACCACGCAATAACCGGCGACATGCGACAACGCATCGGCTTCGGTGACATATTTGGCGCGTTTGCCGATGACCACGCCGAGCTCGACCTCCCAGTCGGTCTTGGCGGAGGTGCGGGGTATTTCGACATCGTCATTGGGACCGACGACCGCTGTTGTTGCCTTCATGAACAGGATCGGCTCGGGAGGCGGCTCCTTGCCGGTCTCCTTGGCATGGTCGGCATAGTTCAGTCCGACGCAAATGAACTTGCCGACATTGCCGACGCAGGCACCGACGCGATCGGCGGACACGACTGGCAGGCTTGCCGGATCAATGGTGCGGATTCGGTTTAGAGCCTCATCATCAAGAGCTTCGCCTGCGATGTCGGAGACGATGCCGGAGAGATCGCGCAATGTGCCATCATCAGCCAGAAGTGCGGGCTTTTCAGCACCAAGCGCGCCTAGTCTCAACAGTTTCATTCTGCTCTCCTGAAGCCAACCAATACGCTGTCATCAACGTCGGGCAGATTGACGACGATGTTGTCGGGCGTGCGGGTCGTCAGCCAGACCAGTTCTTCCGTCGTGGACATGTTGACTTCGATATGTGGCCAGTTCGGCGGTACGAAGATGAAGTCGCCTTCCTCCATGTCGAGGAACTCCTGCCAGGTCTCGCCAAAATAGATGCGCGCCTTGCCCTTGAGCACATAACCGCCGGTCTCGGCCTCACCATGGTGGTGCGGATAGGAGCGGTAGCCGGGGTCGTTGGAGACCTTGCCGAACCAGATTTTGGTGGCAGGCGTGTGCTGCGGGCTGACGCCGGAGATGCGCACGCAGCCGCCGGACTGGCCGGTGCCGGGATCTTCCTCGCCCTTGCGGGTAATCACGGGCATGACTTTGCTGGTCATCGAATTCTCCTCCTCTTTGATCTCTAAATCAGTCCGGAACCACGGCTAGCGACTGGATTTCGATCTTGGCGCGGTCTTCCATCAGCGCCACGACCTGCACGGCGGCCATGGGCGGGAAGTGACGACCGATGATCTCGCGGTAGATGGCACCGATTTCCCGCATGCGGGACTTGTAGGCCTCACGATCCGTGAAATACCATGTCATCTGGATGAGATGCTCAGGCTTGGCATTGGCAGCCTCCAGCACGCTGGCGATGTTCAAAAGCGTCTGGCGGACCTGATCGACGAAGTCATCGGAATGGAACTGGCAATGTTCATCCCAGCCGATCTGGCCGCCGACCTGAACGATACGCCCGCGGGCGCTGATACCGTTCGAATAGCCGATGGGCTTTGCCCATCCGTCCGGTTGGATGATTTCATGCATCATGTCTTGGCTCCAGATAACGTGTCAGGCCTGCGCGGATATCGTCGGGCCAGGGATGGGATTTATGGTCGGTCAGCGACGTCATCACGATGCGCTGGCGCACCGTCCAGATGATGTCGCCGTTAACGGTCACGATGGTTTCGAGATCGAGCGAGGCGCGACCGATGGCGCGCACATACACGGCAAAATCCAGCACATCGCCGTAAACGGCAGGCTTCTTGAACTCGAGGTTCATGGTCACGGTCGGCAAGCCCAGTTTGCGCTCGAACATGATTTCTTTCCATGTCACATCAAATGACGCGAACATCGCTTCGTTGACGTCGACCAGCATGGACAGATAGGCCGGATGGTAGGCGATCCCGGTGAGGTCGCAATCGCCAAAACGCATCGGCTTTGATAGTGTAAAGGGCATGGGTTTTTCTCGCTTTTCTTGCTCAGCCAACCATGACTTCGCCGCCGGCAACCGCAATGGCCTGTCCGGTGATGGAGCCCGCACCTGCGGAGACAAGCCATAATACGGTGTCGGCTACCTCCTGCGGCTGGATCAGGCGAGCCTGTGGGTTGGATTTCGTGAACTCGGCCAAAGCCTCGTCACGGCTGCGGCCAGTCTTTTCCATGATGGTATCCAGCGAGCGCTGGATGATCGGCGTGTCGGTAAAGCCTGGACAGACGGCGTTGACCGTCACGCCTTTTTTGGCCAGTTCCAATGCGAGCGCGCGCGTCATGCCGATCACGCCATGCTTGGCGGCGCAGTAGGCGGATACGTAGGCATAACCCGTGAGACCCGCGGTTGAGGCGATGTTGATGATGCGGGCACCCGTGCCATGGGCTTTGAGGTCGGCAAGGGCTGCCTGCGTGACGTTGAAGACACCGGTCAGATCGACGGACAGCACGTGGCTCCACATATCGAGCGTGGTCTTCTCGAAGGGCGCACTCGGAGCCTCCCCGGCATTGTTGACCAGAATAGAGATAGCCCCGAACGTCTTGCGCGCGCGCTCCAGACCCTTGGCAATAGCATCCGGCTGGGTGACATCGAAGCCGTCGAGCACAAGGCAGTTGCCGCCGATGGCGGCGGCCACATCCTGCAGCGGCTGGCGGCGGCGACCGGCGAGCGTCACCTTCGCCCCAGCTTTCGCCAGCGTCATGGCAATGGCCGCACCGATGCCGCTTCCGGCTCCAGTCACCAGCGCGTGGTGGCCTTCAAGGCTCTGCGTTACCATGCCGACCTCACTTTGCCGCCGCGCGGTCTAGATTGGCTTCGTATTGTGCTTTCGCAGACATATATTGCTTGGGCCAGGCTATTGATTTCAGGCCGATCTTGGCGGCTTCGTGCAGAGCCCAGGATGGATCGGCAAGATGCGGACGGGCAACGGCGCAGAGATCCGCACGACCTGCCGAGATGATGGAGTTGGCGTGGTCGGCCTCCGAGATCGCACCGACGGCGATGGTCGGGATGCCGATTTCGTTGCGTATCTTGTCCGAGAACGGCGTCTGGAAGAGGCGGCCATAAACCGGCTTTTCTTCTTTCGATACCTGACCGGACGAGCAGTCGATCAGGTCCGCACCCGCATCCTTGAACATCTGGGCATAGATGGCCGCATCCTCAGGCGTGTTGCCGCCCTCGGCCCAGTCATGGCAGGAGAGGCGAACCGAAATTGGCTTGTCCTCGGGCCAGGCTGCACGCACGGCGGCAAACACCTCCAGCGGATAGCGCGCCATATTCTCATGGCTGCCACCATATTCATCTTCACGCAGATTGGTGAGCGGCGACAGGAAGCTGGACAACAGATAGCCGTGGGCGCAGTGCAGTTCCAGCCAGTCCGCGCCGGTTTCAGCCGCGCGCTTGGTTGCGGCCACGAAGTCGGCCTTGACGCGGTCCATATCGGCCCGGTCCATCGCCTTGGGAACGACACTGTGTTTCAGATAGGGTATGGCTGACGCCGAAAACAGCGGCCATGCGCCGGTTTCCAGCGGCTGGTCGATGCCTTCCCAGGCCAGTTTCGTCGCACCCTTGCGCCCGGCATGGCCGAGCTGAATGCCGACCTTGGCGGCGCTGTTGGCATGTGCAAAATCCACGAACCGTTTCCAGCCCGCAATCTGCTCGTCGTTCCACAGCCCAAGGCAACCGGGGGTGATGCGGGCATCGGGCGATACGCAGGTCATTTCAGCAAAGACCAGACCGGCGCCACCCATGGCGCGTGCGCCCAGATGCACCATATGGAAATCGTCTATCAAACCATCGGTCGCCGAATACATCGCCATGGGCGACACGACAATGCGGTTGGCAAGCTTGGTGCCGCGCAGCGTATAGGGCGTGAACATTGGCGGCAGGCACCGCTCATTGTCCTTCACCTGAAGGCCGGATTGCTGGGCAAACCAGTGTTCATAGCCTTCCAGCCAGTCCTTGTCGCGAAGGCGCAGATTTTCGTGGCTGATGCGCTGCGAGCGGGTCAGCATCGAATACATGAACTGTTCGGGCGGCAGCGTATCCGCATAACGCTGGCCTACCACTTCGAACCATTCCATGGCATTGCGCGCCGCATTCTGGATGCGGGCAACATCGACGCGGCGAATGTCCTCATAGGTCTTGAGAACATCGAGAATGCTCTCCTTGCCGTGACCGGCCTTGTTGAACTGGTTGGCAAGCTCGATAGCATCGTCAATCGCAAGCTTGGTGCCGGAACCAATGGCAAAATGGGCGGTGTGGGCGGCGTCGCCCATCAGCACGACATGGGAATTGCCGTTGAAATGGCTCCACTTGCCGCAGATCAACCGGGTGAAGTTTAGCCAGGCGCTGCCACGCATGTGGCGCGCATTGGTCATCAGTTCCGAACCCTCAAGCGTTTCGGCAAACAGGTCCTGGCAGAAATCGATGGATTGCTGCTGATCCATCTGACCCAGGCCATGCGCCTGATAAGCCTCTTCCGTCGTCTCGACGATGAAAGTCGAGGTGTTCTCGTCGAACTTGTAGATATGCGCCTGAAACCAGCCGTGATCGGTCTTGCGGAAATCGAAGGTGAAGGCATCGAACAGCTTGTTGGTGCCAAGCCAGATGTAACGGTTCGGCCGTACCGCCATATCGGGTTCAAAAATCTCTGCATATTTGTTGCGGATTTTAGAGTTCAGTCCGTCCGACACGATCAGAAGATCAGCATCCGGGTATTCCAGATCGCTCTCGACCTCGGTCTCGAATGTCAGTTCGACGCCCAGCGCTTCGCAGCGCGCCTGCAATATATTCAGCAGCTTCTTGCGGCCGATGCCAACAAAACCATGGCCGGTGGTGCGCTGGCGTGTGCCCTTGAACAGCACCTCGATATCGTCCCAGTGGTTGAATGCCTGCTGGATCTCGTCAGCGCTTTCCTTGTCCCATACCTGCATCGAGGCCATGGTCTGGTCGGAAAACACGACGCCCCAGCCGAAGGTGTCATAGGGCCTGTTGCGCTCGACCACCGTGACGTGATGTTCGGGATGCAGTTTTTTCATCAACAGCGCGAAATACAGCCCTGCAGGACCTCCACCAACACAAACGATACGCATGTCACCCTCCACGGTTCCGCCCAGCTTAACGGCGCTCAATTTATTTTAAGGTTAAACTAATTTCCTAAGCATGCGCTGTCAATTAAGAGAATGACGTTTTTCAGAAAATTTTGTAGAAAAGATAAAACTGCGCGCGCTGTAGCTTTGCAGATCAGGGTTGGCAAAGTATGATTGTCCATCCTCCAGTTTAAATAAAAATTCCCGAATGTCTTAGCAAGAGTCAAAGCTGGTTTCCCGCAAGTAGATATTCCCTGCCAGCAAAATAACCGCTATTCTACGGCACTTTGACCGTAGCGACGAACTAGAATAATTCGTTAATATTCTACACGAGCAATCATTATGTTGAATTGACTGAGCATCTACGGGGGAGAGATTTTTTTGAAAAAGGCAAGATACGCAAGAATGCTAGACTGGAATGATATATGCGTGAACACGATTTCAGCGCGCAGCAAGATCACTAAACAATAGGCTAAACGGCAATTCGTTTAGGCTTAAAGTTTATCTGTTGCATGTTCTCGAATTTGGAAATATGGTTTTGCATATAATACCGTGTTTATCATAGGGGATTTGGCATGGCGGAACGATCATTTGCACGTGAAGTTGAAGATTTGAAACTCGGCGAAGGTCAAGTTTTTAGCGGTGAGGGTATTCTGGCAATTACCAAGGCACTGCTACAATCCGGCGTATCTTATGTCGGCGGTTATCAAGGATCACCCATCTCGCATCTTATGGATGTCTTGGCCGATGCCAGGGATGTTATGGCCGATTTGGGGGTGCATTTCGAATCCTCTGCCTCTGAGGCCGCCGCCGCAGCAATGCTGTCGGCATCGGTAATGTACCCGGTACGCGGAGCTGTGACGTGGAAGTCGACCGCCGGAACGAATGTCGCCTCTGACGCCCTCTCCAATCTGTCATCCGGGGGCGTTACCGGAGGCGCCCTTATCATTATCGGCGAGGACTACGGTGAAGGTTCCTCGATCATGCAGGAGCGCAGTCACGCTTTTGCGATGAAGTCGCAGATGTGGCTTCTCACGCCTCGTCCTAACCTTCCTGCTATCGTCGATGCGGTGGAAAAAGGCTTTGAGCTTTCGGAAGCCTCAAACACGCCTGTCATGTTGCAGGTGGGCATTCGCAGCTGTCATGTCCATGGCCAGTTCACCGCAAAGGACAACAAACGGCCAATCTATACCCTTAAACAGGCTATGGAAAATCCGGTGCGGGATTTAAGCCGCATCGTGCTGCCGCCAGCATCTTTTCACCATGAAAAGGAAAAACTGGAGAAGCGCTGGCCTGCTGCTGTGGAGTATGTGAAAGAAAACCGCCTCAACGAGTTTTTCGGTCCTGAAGAGGGAGACGTTGGACTTATTCTTCAGGGCGGCCTTTACAACAGCACCATGCGTGCGCTCCAGCATCTTGGTCTAGCCGATGTTTACGGTAATAGCCGGGTTCCGATTTATGTGATGAATGTCTCTTATCCTTTGATCGATGACGAGATCGTTGCGTTCGCCGCCAACAAGAAGGCGGTATTGATGATCGAGGAGGGAGCGCCAGAATATATCGAGCAGGCACTGCACACGCTGATGCGCCGCCGCGATATCCAGACGAAAATATCTGGCAAAGATTTGCTGCCGATGGGCGGTGAGTATACGACGCAGGTCCTGATTAAAGGACTGGCTGGATTTCTTGATGCCAATGCAGCAAACCTCCTTGGAAATCGCCCTCCTGTTCCCGATCCATCGCATGTGCTCAATCACCCGAAAGTCAAGGCATTGGCTGAAGTCGTTCCTGCACGGCCTGCCGGCTTTTGTACCGGCTGCCCGGAACGCCCGATTTTCGCTGCCATGAAACTGGTAGAAAAGGAACTTGGACCACATCATGTTTCGGCCGATATCGGCTGCCATTTGTTCTCTATTCTGCCGCCATTCAACCTCGGCGGAACGACCATGGGTTACGGCCTAGGCCCTGCGTCTGCATCCGCTTTTAATGTCGAGGCAGATAAACGCTCGATTTCCGTCATGGGAGACGGCGGCTTCTGGCACAACGGGCTGACCAGCTCCGTTGGCAATGCAGTCTTCAACAAGCACGATGGCGTTACCCTCATCGTAGACAACTTCTATTCCTCTGCGACGGGTGGTCAGGACGTGCTCTCGTCTCGGGCAAGCAATCCTCGTCGCAAGACCAACAACTCCATCGTGGACGCCGTCAAAGGCATCGGAGCAACCTGGGTCCGACAGATCGACCACACCTACGATGTCGCGAAAATGCGTGACATTCTAAGAGAAGCCCTGACAACGGATGAAAAAGGGCCGAAAATCATTGTGGCCTCTTCCGAATGTATGCTCAACAAACAGCGACGCATAAAACCGCAAATAGCCAAGGCAGTGAAAGACGGCAAGCGTGTTGTCAAGGAGCGGTTTGGTGTCGACGAGGATGTCTGCACGGGGGATCACGCCTGTATTCGTCTCTCCGGCTGTCCATCCCTTTCTGTGAAACATACCGATGATCCGCTCAGGGACGATCCGGTGGCAGCGATAGACAATTCCTGTGTTGGCTGCGGCAATTGCGGTGAGGTGTCGGAAGCAGCCGTTCTTTGTCCGTCCTTCTATCGAGCAGATGTCATTCACAACCCAACGCGTCTGGACAGGGCTCTTTACCGCCTGCGTTCTGCGGTCATTGGCTGGTTGCAAAAGCGCAGATCTGCGTCACGCATCGTTTTCACGGCATAAGAGGAGGATCGTTATGATGGATATTTTGCAGAACCATTTTTCCTCAACGCTTTCGCCAGACAAGCCGTTGTCCATCGCCATTCTGGCGATGGGTGGACAGGGCGGTGGCGTACTTGCTGACTGGATCGTGGGATTGGCCGAAGCACAGGGATGGGTCGCCCAAACAAGCTCCGTTCCTGGCGTCGCTCAACGTACTGGTGCAACGATCTATTACATGGAGCTTTTGAAAAGCCGAGAAGGCGAAACCCCGATCCTCTCACTGATGCCCACACCGGGCGATGTGGATATCGTCATAGCTGCAGAGTTGATGGAAGCCGGACGCTCCGTTATCCGCGGGCTGGTAACCCCCGATAAAACCCAGCTAATTGCCTCCACTCACCGCTCCTATGCAGTGGGTGAAAAAGAAAAGCCGGGGGATGGAATCGGAAATCCTGTCGTGGTGATTGACGCCACCGATTTTGCAGCAAAAAAGACAATCGCCTTCGATATGGACACCCTGGCCACCAAGAATGGCAGCGTTGTTTCTTCTGCTCTGTTTGGTGCCTTGGCCGCATCCGACGCACTGCCTTTCTCAAAAGAAGCGTTCGAGGGAACGATCAAGTCCGGCGGTAAGGGTATCGAAGCTAGTTTGCGCGCTTTCAATGCTGCTTACGAACGCACGAAGAAGGGCGACAATGACAAGCTGACGGCGCTTCCCGTCAAGAAACTTGAAGACTTACCAACGTCCGGCGGGCATCCGGTCTTGGACCGCCTTCTTGCGCGAATTCGTAATGAGTTTCCTGAAAACGCGCACTCCATGCTTTACGCCGGTGCGAAGAAACTCACCGAATTTCAGGATCCTGCCTATGCCGACGAATATCTTACCCGCGCAGCCGCGTTAAACAAGGCTGATATCGCTCATGGTGGCGCGGACAAGGGCTTCACTCTGACTGCTCAGGTTGCAAAATACCTTGCGGTGGCGATGGCCTATGACGACGTGGTCCGCGTTGCGGATCTAAAAACGCGCGCCACTCGATTTGAACGGGTCCGCAAAGAGGTTGGTGTGAAAACCGATCAGCTTCTTTACACCACGGAATATATGCATCCGCGTTTGGAAGAAGTATGTGGAACGCTTCCGAAAGCAATCGGCAGTTGGATCGAAGCCAGTCCCAAACTCTCTGTTTTCCTCAATCGACGTATCGACAAAGGACGCAGGGTCAAAACTGGAACGATGTTCTGGTTTCTTGGGCTTTATGTGGTGTCCAGTCTTCGCCGTTTTCGCCGTTCGAGCCTGCGTCACCATATGGAAGTCACCCATCGTGACGCCTGGCTTGAAAAGGTGTTGGAGATCCTTCCGCTCAACTACGATCTGGCGGTTGAGGTTGTCGGCAACCGCCGTCTGGTCAAGGGCTATTCCGATACACATTCGCGAGGGCTTTCCAAATTCGATCGGGTGATGTCGGCCTTACCTCTGCTCAAAGATCGTGAAGATGGAGCAGCCTGGATGCGTCGTCTTCGCCAGGCCGCCCTGCTCGATGAGGAGGGTATTGCGCTGGATGGTGCTTTGAAAACCATTTCTACGCTTTAGAACAGCGTGGCGTGGTGCGCCCAGCATCAATGGTCAATCTCGTACAGTGTGCGCAAACCAAGGTTTGCGCATCGAGGAGGTTTCTATCATGACGCACTCGATGAAAATTGGAACATTCACCGGGACGAACCCGCCTGAAGTATCCAGACGCAAAAGCCTGCTGGTTGTTGCGCTTTGCTGGTTGGCGATTTTCGCAGAAGGATACGATGTCGGTGTGTTGGGCGCTATATTGCCGTCTCTTGCAGCAGACCAGGTCTGGGCGCTGACTCCTCTTGAGTTAGGTGCAATGGGCAGTTACACGGTTGTCGGAATGATGCTTGGCGGCATCCTTGTGGGGACCATGAGCGAGCTTTATGGTCGCAAGCCACTGTTTATTGGCTGTCTTAGCCTGTTTGCAGCATGTATGGTTCTGACATCGCTTGCACCAACACCATTTTGGTTTGCGGTAAGTCGTTTTGTCGCGGGTCTTGGTTTGGGCGGCATCATTCCAGTGGCTGCGGCTCTGACCGTAGAATACTCGCCCAAAAGCCGTAAAAGCTTTAATTACGGACTGATGTATTCCGGTTATTCAATCGGCATTCTTGCTGCTGCGCTTTGCAGTCGCACATTTCTTGCCGATTATGGATGGCGCATGATCGTGCTGTTCGGTGCCGCCCCCTTGCTGGTTGTGCCTCTTTTCTACTTCCTGCTGCCTGAATCAGTCGAGACCCTTGTTTTGCAAGGTAAACATGAGCAGGCTGCCAAAACCGCCAAACGCATGGGCATTGGTGTTCCCCAAAATATAATAGGCAGTTCCAATGCTCCGGGCTGGACTGCCGTGTTGCGCGCTATCTTTTCTCGAGAGAAAGCATTCGAGACTGTCTGCTTCTGGGGTGGTCTCTTTCTGGGGCTGCTTCTTGTCTACGGTCTTGCGCAATGGCTTCCGCAGATCATGCGCAAGAATGGATATGATCTCGGAGATAGCTTGCTTTTCCTTGCTGTTTTTAGCCTGAGTTCCGCTATCGGCGGTATCATATTAGGAACATGGGCGGATAAGTTTGGCGTGAAGCGGACTGTGGCGTTATCGTACTTGGTGGGTGCGGTCGGCATTGCCGCGCTTACCATCAAGAGTTCGATAGTGATGAACTATGTCTTTGTCGCAGTCGCGGGCTTCGGCACCGTTTCCGCATCATTGATCTTGACCGGGTTTCTCGCTCAGCGGCTTGATCCGACAATCCGCTCCGCCGGCATTGGCTTTGCGTTGAGTTTTTCGCGGATTGGTGCTTTGACGGGCCCGTTGCTCGGCGGCCTTATTGCCAGCACAAGCCTTGCTCCTGCATGGAATTTCTATATTTTTGCCGCTGTAGCGGCAGTGGCTGTTCTTGCTACAATACTCATACCCTCAGCCAAACATTGACAGACACACGATCGGCGTCTGAGCAGATGGCGACAACACGCTGTAACGCCTGGGTGATAGAACCGTAGCGAGGAACAGCGCTGTTTTTTGCCGATCAGCCGGGTGAGCTTTCGGCTCAGGTAATCAGCGCAAATATCCGATCTAAGAGCATTGTTGGAAGTGATTTATTGAATAACGACTGTACTGATCCTGTTCCACTAAGACTACGCTCGTGGTTTCGGCGATAAGTCGCAGTACGCCTGTCAGTCACGATCGAGCAGCCACCATCATATGTCGTGCTTACGTATACTCCGCAGGATCTTGTGCAAGGTCGTCACAAAAGCGCGATACTCGTCGTCTTCGATATCCTTGAACATTCTGCGCAAATCGCCATACATGATGGGCCAGAGATCCTCGAAGATCGCCCGCCCTTCTTCGGTAATCGAAACATCCCGTACACGCATGTCATCCGATCTGGTGGTTCTCCTGATCAATCCCTGTTCTTCAAGGGAATCGACAGTGCGACTCATGGTCGACTGCTCGGTAACTGCTAAAACGGAAAGTTCGTTGATCGTCAGTGAGGCCGAGACATTCAGCACTGCAAGAGTTCGCATCTTGACTGTCGTTATATCTCTCGCCTTCAGGTCCTCCGCAAGATTGGCATTCCACCGTGCCATGATCCGGTTCATCATATATGGTGCGAAATTGTGAAGCCCGATTTCGCCCATACTTGGAATACGGCCGTTCTGATCGTCAACATTCCCGATAACTTGGCCAGAAAAGCCGTCTTCCATCTGCAAGCGTCCTTACTCGTTACTTCAGGGAAGATGCCAGCAAAAAGCCGGACCCCCCTGCCAAGCCGGGTCCTGGATGGGTTGAAGCCCCGATGTGATGGAGCCCGGAAATATGTGTCTTGTGATTAACGGTGGTTTTGAAAGGACGCCAGAGGAAAAATTGATCAAGCCCGCAGAAGCCGCCGTAAGGATCGCCGCCAACGAGGTTAACATTCATCGTCTCAAGATCACTCGGTGCATAACAACGACGGGCAAGAACGATATCATCGAAATTTTCAATATGTGTTCGCAGCATCAACTCCACGCGGTCCGCGTAAGATTCACGCATGTTGTCAGTCCAGCAACCATCAGCGGGGCATTCCAGCACGCCAGCTGCGTCACCCTTGATGTGGCGGGGCGTATCTGGCAATTGCAACCATAAGATTGCGCCACCATCGGGAGCACGGCTCGGATCCAGTGCTGTGGGTTGGCCCAGACAAACGGTCGGTTCGGCAGGCAGAAGGCCACGTTCGGCTTCGTTTGCAGAGCGCGATACGCCATCCAGACCAGGTGTTAGATGCAAAAGGGCCACTTTGCCGAGATCATCGCCACCCCTCCATCGCGGAGGTGCCTTCAACGCATAATGGATTTGCATATTGCCTTTACCATAACGATACGAAGCAAGTCCCTCATGAATATCCTGCGCAAAGGTTTCACGGGACGAATGAAGCAGACGTTCATAAAGTTGGTGCGGAGTGACAGAAGCGATGACGCCCTGTGAGGCATTGAATTGCCGACCGTCTGAAAGGGTTATGCCTGTCGCCTTGTTCGAACCGTTGACATTTATACTGTGAACATCCGCACCCGTCATGATCTCGCCACCCTGGTCGCGGATCAGTTTCTCAAAGGCGCGCACTAGGTTGTCCGCACCGCCTTTGACAATAGGAGCGCCAGCCGCCTCAATTGCAAAGCCGATAACACGGGTCATCTCCGCAGAGTAGCTGCTTTCAGGACCCAGACCGCAGTGTAATGCCCAAGGCGCCCAAAGGGCCTTGATCTCTTCCGAACGATATGTCTTTTCAAGATAGCTTCTGGCCGGCGAGACAGCTTCACCGAACCAAGCCATCAGGCCTTTGATGCCTTTTTTCCACACTTGCCGAACAAGCAGTTTGGCTGTTGCGAAAGACAAGAGATGGCCACCTATCAATCCGAAGACAAAACCCGCATTGTCTGCGAATTTGGTCATGTCACGATCAAAGGCCGCGCCATCTCCAGCACCTTTTGTCTCGAAATGTGTGATGTTCCGCTGGCGATCCGTGGAAAGTATGGCGTGGCTGCCATCAGGCCGAAGAGTGCCTGTTGGAAGCGAGGAATGGCAAAATTCCAATCCCCTTGCTTCGAGATCCTTGCCAAGGGCCGCATAGGCTGGCGATGTCAGGAATAGCACCATCGTAGTGGCCATGACATCGTGCCGAAAGCCCGGCAGCGTGATCTCTTCCGTTCGGAGACATCCGCCGATCCGGTTGTTTCGCTCAAGTACCAAAACTCGCTTGCCTTTTTTTCCAAGCAAGGCTGCGGCGACGAGAGCATTTATACCGCTCCCAACGATGATGTAATCAGGGTCGGCCATAGGCACACTCCGTAAGATGCGCACGCCTCGGCTTCGTTAGCCGAGGCCGTGCGTCATTAGACAACCAGAGCCAACGCACGAACGGGTGAGCCGGTGCCTTTGACCAACTTTAGGGGTGCTGCAATCAGTATCGCACCCTTTGCTGGCAACTGATCCAGATGGCTGAGACTGGCAAGACCATACTTGTTGGCCTTATGCACGAGGTTATGGGCAGGGAAAGGTGGGTTCATGCCGCCTGCCGATCCGGCATCGGTGCCAATCGTTTCCTGACCCCAGCCAATGATCTCCTTTGATAAAAGATACTCGATGGCTTCGGGAGTTGGACCTGGAGAATGTGGCCCAGTCTCATCCGCATTGAGGAAGGTATCAGTTGAGCCGTTGCGCTTGTACCAGTCGGTGCGCAAAAGGACCCAGGTGCCAGCTTCAATGTCGCCGTGCTCGGCTTCCCATTCTTTGATGCTTTCGACGGTCAGCAGGTAATCCGGATTTTCCGCAGCCTCGCTTGAGCGGTCGATGACATTGACGGGCGCTACGAAATTCTGGGGTGCTATTGTATCCGTTGTGTTCGAAGGATGGTCCTTGCCGGTAATCCAGTGGGCAGGCGCATCAAAATGCGTTCCCGTGTGTTCACCAAGTTCTAACCAGTTCCATGCCCAGAAGGGGCCATCCTGATCGTATGTAGAAATGGTATGAACTTTGACTTGAGGAGTATTCTTGCCAAACTGAGGCGGAAGATAGAGCACTGGTGTGTCGGGTCCAAGTGGCGCGGTAAGGTCTACCACCTTTACTTTGCCGGAGAGTAGTCCATTCGCAAGTCCTGCGATTATCGAAGCGTCTGTCATTCGTCGTTCCCCTTTTTTACCTCTTTTCCCCGGTTGTCCCTGCACGATCGAAGACACGTTCGCGGAAAGTGACAAGAAGCGTATGACCAAAAAAACAATAGCGCAAGAAATTTGTTTAAGCTTAAATTACTTTCGTATCAGAAGCGCGCGTTGGTCATCGCGGACTTCAAAACCATGCGTAATTCGAATGAGGCACCTTTCGGTCACACTGGTGGGTCGAGCATGGAAAACAGCGAGAGTGAATCGGCAGCTGTGCGTCGACGATATTTGAAACACCATCCACTTTCATTTTTGTTCGATGCCCCAAAGGACCGGGCAAGAGGGGCGCATCTCTTCAAGTTAAACTTCTAGAGTTCATCCGACTAGAACGGGCTCCCGGGGTGGTATGTTTTGCCTCGGTGCAGTGCCTGGGGCAGGGCAGGGCATGGTCTCGTCCAGAATGGAAAGCTTGCGGGTCAAAGCTCCTCGACACGCTCCATAAAAATCCAGTATCTATTGAACTTATCGCAATGTGTCTGAGAAGTCAGAGCTTGAATTAAGGACGGTACATGTCGGCTATTGATCTGGAGATTATGGTCAGAGACGCGCAAGAAGGGAAGAAGCAGGAGCTTCGACTTTGGCTTCGAATGCTCTCAACAACTAAGTTGATTTCTCAAGAAATACGACGTCGATTAAGGCGTGAATTCGGAGCTACGCTTCCTCAATTTGATCTTCTGTCGCAGCTTGACCGAGAGAAAGACGGTTTGCGACTTGGTGAGTTATCTAAACGCACGATGGTGACGAATGGCAACATCACCGGACTTGTGGAACGTCTGGAAACGGATGGCTTCATCATCCGCGAAAAATTGACCGGCGACCGCCGAGTTGTCGTAGCGTTCTTGACCGACAAGGGTCGCAAGACATTTCAGGCAATGGCTGAGGCGCATGAAGCGTGGTTAAAAGACCTGATGGCCGACGTTGATCCAATAGTGCTCTCGGGACTATTGACCCACGTCGGTCATATAAAACTATCGGCGCGCAACCATCTTTCAGGAGATGAAACAGATAATGAGTGATCTAAACCACCTTCTCGGCGGTTTGGTTTTCAATAAAGCTAATTGCATCTGATCGGAGCATTCGGCGGTAAGTCGGAAAAGATTGGAGTTGTCCGGCTCTGACACTGAGGCACTGAATACGACCAAATTGCAGATGCGCTACCGACTGCCCACAAGGTTGAGCCGTCGTACCCATCGCCCTACGTAAAATTCTCGTCACCGTAAGCTACCTTCCTAAATATGCGCGCAAACTCACTTTCATCCCGACCGTTTGGGCTTTCCTGCGTTCAGGGACCCGGCTTGATATTGGTGAAGTCACCGGACGGCTTCTGGCACCATTGAGAAGAAATATTAGGAAAGTTCAGCGGCATCTCGGTTGATTGCAAGCCGCAATTTCGCGCGGAAAAGGTTGACCAGTTGCCTAGATGCTTCAATCTTCAACAAATCTTGCTTGACTATAATAAAATATAAAAATACGAATGACGAAATTCATAAATCGTCACACCAAGGCTTGTGTTCATGTCCCGCCGACCTACAGAAACCACCCCGGACAATCTTCGCGAAGAAAATATAACAAAGATACTCGACGCTGCCGATCGAACGTTTCGCCATTTTGGCTACGGCAAGACTACCGTTGCAGACATTGCCAGCGACCTAGGTATGTCAACGGCTAACATCTATCGCTTCTTCGCATCGAAAGTGGAGATCCACCAGGCCTTGTGCGCACGGATGTTGCAGGTCTGTCGGGACTGTGTCCAAGACGTCCGTAACATGCCCTCGAGCGCAGAGAGCAGGTTGCGGGAATTTGTGCGGGTACACCATGAATGGACATTGGAGACGATGCTGGACCAATCAAAGGTCCATGAAATGATCATTGTAGCCATAGAACGTGATTGGCCCGTATTCGAAACCCATATCGACCTGCTACAGGGCATCGTTTCTGAGATCATTGAAGAGGGTGTGGCGGCGGGTGAGTTTCCCGAACAGGACCATGTCCTCGCATCGCGATGCTTTGGCGCAGCGACAGTCACACTCTGCCACCCTCAGGTTGTTTCCCAAGGCTTTTATAAAAAACATCGTGCTTCTGTGGATGACATCACCGATTTTGCAATTAGCGCTCTGAAGAACGCAACGCCGCGAAATCCTGTCGCCTAGATGACACTGTATTCTAGTTTGAGGTGTAGCCATGAACTCGTCTATCTTCCAGCGGACTTCCTTCTTCTTGCCGATACTCTGCACATTTTCGCTCACTCTATCTGGGTGTAGTGAGGAAAAGAGCGAAACCGTCCTGGATGTCATCCGTCCCGTGAAAACCGTTGTAATTGCTCACTCACATGATGGTAAAAGTCTGAGTTACTCTGGCGCAGTGAGAGCCAGGGTGGAATCAAATCTCGGATTTCGGGTCGCAGGCAAAATTGTTGAAAGGAATGTAAACATTGGCGACCGGATTGTGCCCGGCGACGTGCTGGCGCGCTTAGACCCGACTGATCTGCAACTGAATGTGCGCACTGCGGAAGCCAATTTGAAAGCGGCAGAAAAAGGCGTCGCGACCGCTGATCTCGCTAACAAGCGAGCCCAGCAACTCTTTGAGAAAAATGCTGTGGCTCAATCACAGATGGAGCAAGCGTTGCTCGCTTATGACCAAGCCCTTTCGACCCGAGACGCGGCAGCATCAACGCTCGATCAAGCGAGAAACCAGGTTGGTTACGCGAGGCTGACGTCTGACATTACAGGAATTGTTACAGCCATCGGCGCTGACGCTGGAGCCGTTGTCTCCGCGGGCGCGACGGTCGCTACCGTCGCATTAGACAACGAAAAAGAGATACAGATCGCCGTTCCCGAAAATGAGATTGTGAAATTCAGTCCTGGCAAGATCGTAAGGGCGGTTTTTTGGTCAGACTCCGCTTTGGTGTTGCAAGGAAAGGTCCGAGAAGTCTCTGGTAGTGCAGATCCGCAGTCGCGGACTTTTGCGGTTCGAGTCAGTCTCCCAGAAAATGCCAGTGTATTGCTTGGAATGACCGCGACAGTTGAAACGCGCAGTAGCAGCCCCAAAGGAAGCTACTCTGTTCCGCTGGAAGCGTTAGCGGAGCGGGACGGCCAAAAGATTGTCTGGGTGGTCGATCCAAAAACGTCAACTGTGAATGCACGGGCCATCGATGTAGGGCAATTTACCAGCAACGGTGTCGACGTCCTATCAGGCTTGAGAGCGGGGGATGTCGTTGTCATTGCCGGCGCGCAGTTCATGACTGACAACCTCAAGGTGAAAATGCAGGCGACGCAGACCGCGCAAATGTAGTCCACAGCTTCCGGTCTTCATGACCACTCCAAGGAATTACAAAAATGGATAAGTCGAGTGAGGGGAAGCGTTCCTTCAACCTATCACGTTGGGCAATCGGTCATCCAAGCATTGCCCGTTTTCTGTTCGGCTTGATCCTGATCACTGGAGTGCTCGGGCTTATGCGGATGGGTCAAAAAGAAGATCCTGATTTTACATTCCGCATAATGGTGGTCCAAGCAATATGGCCTGGATCATCGATTCAAGAGATGCAGGATCAAGTCGTTAATAGGATCGAGAGAAAGCTTCAGGAAACACCTCATCTCGACTGGGTCAAGTCTTACACCCGTGCTGGAAGCGCGGTCATAACGCTACAGATAAAAGGCAGCGCAAAAGCCGACGAGGTAGCCGATGCTTTTTATCAAGCTCGAAAAAAAGTGGGTGATATTACTCGCGAACTCCCTGAGGATTTGCTTGGTCCCTATTTCAACGACGAATTTGGCGACACTCTGGTAACGCTCAACTCGATCAGCGGAGTAGGCTACACCTTCCCCGAGCTGAAAAAACTCGCGATCCAGGCGCGTGACATGCTGTTGACGACACCAGGTGTCGAAAAGGCCGTGATCATCGGTGACCAACCAGAGAAGATTTATATCGACATATCTTCCAAGTCGCTTGCAGAGCGAAAGTTGACGCTCAACGATTTGCGGGATGCAATCAAGGGTCAGAACAACGTCGGTCCAGCCGGCTCAGTAGAGACCGCTACCCGATCTGTCCGGATCGCTGTTGAAGGTGACGTTAAGCGCGCGGAAGATATTCGGGAACTCCGTTTGAGCGCTGGCGGACAAATAACGCGCCTCGGCGACATAGCGACTGTTACTGCAAGTCTCGAAGAGCCTTTTCAGCGCAAATATCGCTTCAATGGCTCGGACAGCGTGCAAGTGGGCGTGGTAATGGCGAAGGGCTACAAAGTCACAGATGTCGGCAAAGCGGTTGAGGAGACCTACAAAAATTTCCAGAAAACCTTGCCCTACGGTGTCAAGGTCGAGCAGATCGCAAACCAGCCGGCGGTTGTGACCGAAGCGGTCGGCGAGTTTATGACAGCGCTGCTCGAAGCTCTGCTTATTGTTCTTGTGGTGTCTTTTCTGTCTATTGGTTGGAGGTCTGGTCTGGTGATCGCCATCACCATTCCCCTTGTCCTAGCAGCTACTTTCGCGATCATGTACCAGTTGGGTATCGATCTGCAGCGTATCTCCCTCGGCGCTCTGATAATCGCCCTCGGCCTACTGGTGGATGACGCGATGATTGTCGTCGAGATGATGGAAAGAAAACTCGAAGAAGGTCTGGGCAAGGTCGACGCAGCTAGTTTCGCTTACACATCAACTGCATTCCCGATGCTGACTGGCACGCTAATCACCACCGCCGGCTTCATACCGGTTGGATTTGCGGAATCGACTGCGGGAGACTACGTGCGGTCTCTGTTTTACGTCGTCGGAATTGCGCTCGTTACATCGTGGTTTGTAGCGGTCTATTTCACACCTTGGCTTGCCAATATGATTTTGAAAGAGCGTGTCGGAGGAGGGGAGCACCACGATGTTTTCGACACCCGCTTTTATAGGGGCCTTGGGGCGGTCGTGTCGTGGGCTGTGCGTCGCCGCCTTGCCGTCCTGGCGATGACGCTGGGTGTATTCGCGACGAGCATATGGTCTTTCCAGTTCATTCCTCAAAACTTCTTTCCACAATCCTCGCGGCCTGAAATCCTCGTGGACCTTTGGCTACCCGAAGGGACGAGCATCGCTGAAGTCGAGTTGCAAGCCAAAGCGCTGGAAGGCAAAATTATGGGGGACACTGACAAAAAGTTTGTCGCAACCTATATCGGCGAGGGTGCCCCACGCTTCTTCCTTCCGCTAGATCAGCAGCTTCTTAATCCCAATTTCGCGCAGCTTCTGATTATGGCGAACGACGAACCGGCGCGCGAGCGGCTAATCGTGAAACTGCGCTCCATCTTGGCGGAGGACTTCCCCTCTATCCGAGCAAAGGTTGAACGTCTTTTCCTAGGTCCTCCAACAGGGTGGCCAGTACAAATGCGTGTCATGGGTCCCGACCGTAATGAAGTTCGGCGTATCGCAAATGAGGTCAAAGCAGCTTTTGCAAATAACCCATTACTTAGCGCCGTGCACGATGATTGGTTGGAGCCTGTGCCTGCGATGAGGCTGATCATTGATCAGGATCGCGCGCGCGCGCTCGGCGTCACTTCTCAGGGGGTGCGCCAAGTGCTTCATTTTGCTATGACCGGGTCGCCACTCGATGACTTTCGGTTTGGCGAAGAGACGGTGTCAATCGTTGTGCGTGAAGAGAACAGCACGCGCCGACTGCTCTCAGCAGTAGACTCGGTATACGTTCCGACCGACCTAGGGAAATTTGTACCGGTCTCACAAGTCGCCAAGGTTGTTCCTGTATTAGAGCAGGGCGTTGAATGGCGTCGCGACCGCTTGCCAACGATCACCATACGCGCCACCACGCAGAATGACGCTCAACCGAACGAGATTGTACAGAAAATGTACACTGACATGCAGAAGCTGCGCAACAATCTTGCGCCTGGCTACAAAATTGAGATCCAGGGCGGAGCGGAAGATTCAGCGGAAAGCCAAGCATCGATTGCCGCAAAGGCACCGATCATGCTTCTCGTCATTGTATTGCTCCTAATGGTGCAATTGCAGCACTTCGGAAAGGCTATACTCGTGCTTTCAACTGGCCCCCTGGGCATAATCGGTGCGGCAGCAGCTTTGTTGCTCAGCGGAGCACCGTTTGGATTTGTTGCCATCCTTGGGGTCATCGCTTTGTTGGGTATCATTATTCGCAATTCGATAATTCTCGTGGACCAGATCGATCAGGATATCCTTGCCGGAGTCCCCAAGCATGTCGCCATAGTAGGCGCCACGGTACGGCGCTTCCGCCCGATCGTTTTGACCGCATTGACGGCAGTGTTGGCACTTATTCCAATCTCTCGCGGAGTCTTCTGGGGACCACTCGCCTACGCAATGATGGGGGGAATCCTTGTAGCCACTGTCTTGACAATCATCGTACTCCCAGCAGCTTACTCGTTCTTTTTTGGCAAAGAAAAAACGATGAGCAATAACTCAAACCGAGCGATTTTGCGACTTGGCTCGGCAGAGAACTAAGCATTTCTTCAACACGACGCTGCGAGGTTTCGGAAAATTCTTCTACATTCGTTGGCCACTTTTCTTACAGAGCGGTTCAACCGCAGCTCACAAGTGAGGAGGGCGATCTCTGTCAGACCGGTTCATGTGAAGCGTATGATGATGACTTTAATGCCAAGCCTATAGTGGCCTGGCGCAAACCAGCCTGAAATGGGCAAATATTTACCAACACCAGGGAGAAGTTGATGAGTGATATTGGTACACACGATGGATTGGTTCAGATTACTGACTATTTTGCTGACGGAATAAGAGTTGAGCGATATCAATCTACGCAGACGTCGAACGAGAATACCGAGAAGCTAGTTCTCGTTCATGGAGGCACTCAGGCGTCATGGGCATGGGAGCAGTTTGCGCCGATCCTAGCAGAAGCAGGTTATGACGTTCATGTCCTCAACTGGTTCGGACGTGGTGGTTCGGGCGAGGTGAAAGATGAGGAACTCATCCGGATGTCGATACGCGATGTAGTGCCGGATATACACAAAGTTGTGTCGCACATCGGAGGCAAACCTATCCTGATAGGACACTCAATGGGTGGGATGGCCTGTCAGCTTTACGCGGCAGAACATACGGTCGGCGCTCTGGTACTGTTGGCACCTGTGGTGCCGGCAGAGGCGAAACCTGACCCCGTTGAGGTCCCAATTGATTTAGAGGTTCTCTGGTCGCCCCCTACGAGAGACCTAGCTAAGGCATTGTTCTTTGGTGGTCTAGAGCAAGACGAGTGCGATAGATATATTGATCGAATGTGTCCAGAATCTCCTGTTCGTTGTTTTGAGGCGACCCGATTTACTCTTTCTGTGGACCCAGGTCGCATCAACGTTCCCGTGCTAATTGTAAGCGGCGAAAGCGACTTATTGACACCGTTGTCGACCGGAGAAGCATTGGCTAAGCTCTACAATGCGACATTTCGGACATTGTCTGGGGCTGGCCACAATTTGCTACTGGGAAAGCGTGCTGGAGAAGTCACTGATATCGCAATTCCATGGCTTCTGAACCTTCGTGTTTCGATTTGAAGGCAGCTGTGGTTTCTCAACAAAGTAAGGGGATGAATGCGCAGTCCCAACGTCCACGCGTCAAAGCGCCATGTTTGCAACACTCAACGGCAGTCTGGTTTACGGCGCAGGATTTCGTTATGGCTGTGACCTTGCCCCGTTGAAATAATCCATTTTGAAGTAAGCTCTGGCCCATTGAGA
>NZ_JAVTIX010000012.1:0-97315 GCF_031843705.1 Rhizobium sp. WCS2018Hpa-16 | reverse complement strand
TGTTCACCACGAACGTATTCGGGGTAATGCGCGTCACTCAAGGCTTCTTGCCGTTGTTGCGCAAATCGAAAGCGGCCCGGATTGTCATGATGAGCAGCGGACTGAGTTCGCTGACAGACGCCCTGGACATGCGCAGCGAAACATGGACGGTCGGTTTTGGCGGATACTGCGCCTCCAAGACTGCGCTGAACATGTTGACCGTCAAGCTCGCGAAGGAGCTGGATCGGGAAGGGATCAAAGTCAACGCGGTGGACCCCGGTCTCACATCGACTGATATGACAGGTTACGGAGCGGTGCACTCACCCGAAGATGGCGCGCGTCCTGCATTCGCTCTAGCAACGACCCACGCATATGGACCCACAGCAGGTTTCTACGCCTGCGCTCGATCAGGCGAACTTTTGCAAAAGAGTTGGTGATACGCATTCAGCGATTATGGGATGCGGGCCGACCGGTTTCGCATCTCTATGTCTCCTCCGGATCGCACGCTGGCTTCCGCATCGCGCCAATTGCGGTCGTGAGACTGGGTTGCTATTGAATTCGCATCCTTTACGCCGAGCGCGATCATAGACATTACTAATCAAGAGCAGTCATTCTCTGACAAGAGCGACTGCAAATTCCCATACTCAAACGCTTCCAAGGCTACCGCCCTCATCGCAGAGGCACGGTCTATTTCTACAAACTCTGAATTTGTGTGCTGTACGAGATCATCGCCCCACCGGCATCCCAAGGACTACCGAAGCTAACGCAACGAGAATTGTTGGCTGCTTGGATCGAGAATGCAGCATCTCCACTTGCTGTTGCAACGAGCACTTGCATTCTGATATTTTAGTAGGTTGAGCAAAGTGTCGTACCCGGGTACATTTGGGTGGGCTGGCTTCGATAACAGAGAAAGTAAACCGTTGAGAGAAGGCTTCATATTGTGTGGCGGCATCGCGATCTTGTGCGCAACATGCCTTCAACTCGTCATGTTCATCCGTCTCAGCCGACGAAAGGACTTTGGACCTCTTTGGGAAAGCGATCTTTTTTCGAATAAAGACCACAACGCTGGTGACCGGATTCTGCTGAAAATCGGGATATTTGGCGAGGAAATGAAAGCATACTTTTTAACCCTCGTTGGGCGATGCCATCTTTTCCTCTTTGTTGCCTTTGCACTCGCAGCGGCAGCATTTGGTATCGCTACCGCGCATGAAGTGAGTGTTGGATAAGCAACTGTCGGCTCAATTGGGCAACTTCACAGGCGACGCACACGATGCCGGTGCCATTATCTGGGCTTCGGACACCTATGGCGCTGATGTGAAAAAAGCGCTGCCATTTCTAGCAGCGCTTTCCTGTTGTCATGCGGTGTTACCACCAGTTTTTGCGTTCGCCGTACTCTCGGCCCATTCTCTTCGCCCGATATGTCTTGGGCTTTACCGCAGCTTGCCGGGGCAGTGGCTGAGGCTCTTGCTGCATAGGTAGGCTCGTGGACGCCGGATGTGATGCAGGCATTCGCTATGGCGAGCATCTCGCTCAAGACATGATCGCCGTACCGTTGGGTCCGCGCAGGCAAAGGTGCGCACTTGCCGCAAGTCCATCGTACCTTGCAGGTCGAAGAAGGCCTCAGCATCCAAGCGATGTGCTTGATCACGAGTGCATCCGACTTAGATTCTCCAGCGGGGCTTATGTGCTCTGGGAGTTCGAAAGGGAGGGCGAAGCACTCACGGTCGATCCACAGGGACGGCTGGTCGTGGGGGGATGCCGCCGCCGCAATTGATTTCGCCCGATCCAGCCGTGGCCTCATCTATACGTTCGAAAACTGGTTGCAGCCCTACTTCGCTTCTGGCGACCTCGAACCAATTCTGCCGGAGTGGTGGACGACCTTCGACGGTCTCAGCCTATATTTCTCCCGCAGGTTCATGCCCGCGCCGCTGAGAGCATTTATAGATTTTGTTGGCTCAGAAAGGAGAGATTGAGTCCAGTGGACATCCGTAGTCTACGTTGGCTCGACAGGCGACTGCCGCTTTGCGCCTATATTCGGTCTAAAGTGCGTCATCGCTCCTGCCTGCGAGCGGAAATGGCTCCGTGGTGGCATCACGTCGCCTGTACGCCAGTTGCCGTCGTGATGCCCCGCTGGAGAACAAGTTCACTTTCATTGGTCATAACCTAAAGTAGTGTGCTTTGGAAGTGCGACGAGTGCGGCCAATAAGGACGTCACCAGCCCGAGAATGAAAGCTGCAATTTCATGAAACGGCGGTAGAAACAGGCCATTGAACAGGAACGCCAATGCGCCGCCTGACAGAGATACAAAAAATACATGCTTTGCGCATCGCCTCAGTTGCAGCGTTGCGTAGGCGACCGCCAGCATGAGAGACGGCACTCCATAAAAAACAAGTGCACATACCGCGACCCAGAGGGTAATCCCCACGTAGATTGGGAGCCAAAAGTACCAATCAAAAGTGCTCATGAACTTCGGCAGGTCGGCGAGCAGTATGACTGCGCTAATGATTGGCGCAGGAATGATGGGGCAAAGTGTGAAACAAGCAATAACGTGTATCGTCGGGTAATTCATAATATGCGCTGCCGAGGCTGTGGGGTGAACCGCCACGGGTGTACCGGATGTCATTTGTTTAGGTTATGCGGCCATAGCTGGTATGTCCTGCCAGCTTTACACTGCACTCTGCCTCCTTGGGCAAGAGCCGATATGCTTTATCGACAGCTTTGCGCCACAAGCGGACGACCGTAGGATCGACATGCGTGGTGCTCCTGTGCCAACGTTACAGTCCATGTTTATGGTCTCTCATCTCGATCAGAAGACGCATCACACGCAACCGCCTGCTCGAACTTTCGGCACGTGTAGTAGTGCTCCAGCGCCACGAACTTCGTCCCTGTATCGGCGTCGAGGCTTTTCTCTTCATTTGCTTCCGTCCCCATGACGTGGACGGTTATAATACGCGGCTGATGCACATCCTTGCCGGTCCTCGGATCGACATCCGTGCCTTCACCGTGTCGTAAGAGCTTGGTGCGGCCTTCTAGGTCGGATGCCTTGCTTCGATCCAGCGGCGCGAAGGCGAACTTGTAGTTGCCGCCACGTGGAAAATGGAAACGCACAACGCTCACCGGCGCAAAGACGATTACGCCCAGTCGGCGATCCGAACTCTGGGTCGGCCTTACATTGTCAAGCACGCGATCTCCCTCAGCCGGGTTCTCTAGCCCCTGCTGCTGCGCCCAGACTTCCTTCCCGACCTCAGTGGGCAGCACCATCACTGTCCCTCCGCTCGAAAGGATCGGATGATCCAAATATATTGTTACGTCCGAAATTACGCCCTTCGCCTGTTGTTTTGACGCTACAGCAATTAAGCCTCCGTAGACGATCGATGTCGAAAGTAGCAACCCCATTGTAAGGAGGCCGACTTTGCGTGCTATTTTCACCTTGATCTCAGATTCCATAACCATGCCCCTTCTGGGCCGACTGCCGTCATAGCTCAAAAGCGCCAGAAGCGGTCATTGCAGATTTCACTCCTCGTATCGGTTCGCCACGACCAAAGTCTGGTCTATATTGGTCACAAGATCGACACGTCCACCCCTTTTGAAGCTCTCTGGATAGACAGAGTACCGTAGCGCCGCCTCGAAAGATGGACCCACTTTGCGTCCGTACCGTAGTCTCTTCCGTCACCGGAGACACTGTTACTCGTGAACTGCCATCCGCTCACGAGACTTTGAAAGTCATCAGAGTCAATTCTAAACGCGCAAGTTACGATTAGGTCGGTGATGGCAGTTGCTGAACACTCGATATCTCGAACCGACCGCGGCAGTTTTTTGATGTTCATAATGAAGGCAACGCGTGCCGGGTCCTTGCGGTCGTCAGTAGCGATTAGATAACAAAGGTAAGCAAAAGGAAGCCCGACGGTTAACGCGACAACGATTGCATACCTGGAAAAACGTCCTCTTACAAGCTCACCCGCATCCCCACATACTGTCGCTCACCTGCCAGCCTTTCGCCAGCCAGCGGCACGGGCATCGGCTTCTGAACAGAACCAACGCTCGCCATATTCCGTCCTGATCGTGGTGGAGGCGTAGTCGAGCTGACCGGGAACGTGGTAAATTCGCTCCTGGGAATTGATGCTGACATTGCCTTTAATGTTGCAAGTAGAATCCCAAAGCTCGCGCGGCACCAACGTATGTCCGCCCGTGGCTAGAAATACGATGCTAGATGAAGCTATCATGACCAGTCCGAAGTTGCTCATGCTTAGCGGTATAAGGAAGCAATCTTCAAATAGCTTTGTTTGGAACGTTAAAATCCGCCTTATGCAGCCTGATTTTCTATTGAGGCAGCAGCCCTGCATTGATTGCGGACCTTGATACGGTGCCTGTCCGTATCCTCCTCAACAGAGATGCGCCGACTGCAGAAGATAAATGACGGCAGGCTCTTTGAGCTAATCGAAGCTCTAGACAAGAAAAGAATCCGGCCGTTCAGGTCTATAAGGTAGCGACGCCCGCTGCGATCATTGCAGCGACATCCGTACGAGAGAGATTGGCGTTTACACGGAGACTTTTTCCGATGTTCTCGTAAAAATCCATAAGCGGACCTATCGCTAGCTTGAAATGATCGAAATTGATTTTCAGCGTCGATAGTCTCGCGCCTATAGGAACTCTATCGGCTGCATCGTGCTGCGTTGCCCGACAAATCATGACTTCGAACTCGAGATCGAAAAAAACCGCGAGATCAAGAGGTTTTCCGATAAGTGCAAGCATATCTTGCAGCGCTTCGGCCTGGATGATTGTTCTCGGAATTCCGGCTAGAATGTATTCTTTGCTAGTTGGTTGAAGAGTCAGCCGCTGTTGGGCAAGTCCAATAACTACGTTGTCGGGAATAGCTCGCCCGGAATCGATGGCTTGCCGAGCCTGCCGTCCGAGTTCAGTATCTGCGGCGAATGCGTCGTTAATCAGCGATTGGTAGGATATGTAAATTGCTCCGCTGGCACTTTCCAGCAGGGTAGCTTGGGTTGCCTTACCCGCGTATGGAGGCCCGAAGAATATCATATTCACCACAAAGGCGCTCCAGTGTGCAGAATGCCGCAGCGTTAAAGCCGTAATATCAAGATAGTCTCGGCTATCGATGCCCACAACAGGTCAAACATGGATATTCAAGCCCAGGCGCTACCAGCGTTATTGGTATGGGCCTGCCGCAGGGTCTTACGCTTCTGCTCCATTTGGGGGACTTGTGCAAAAACGGTGGTGACACGCGTCCCTTCGATTATGGGATGCGGGCCGACCGGTTCCGCATCTCAATGTGTCCTCCGGGCCAATTGCTGCCTTGGCCGCGTTGCGCCAACTGCGGACATTGTGCCCTTGACGGATTCCTTTAGCCGGCGAGCTTCTGCCCGAGGTAGGTTCCCGCGAAAGCTCCGCATCCCGCCGCAATGCATAACACCCAAAATGGGGCGTCGAAAGCACCTGCAAACGACGATGATAGGCCAGCGGCGATGCCGCCTAAAACACTTGGTAGATGTCTTTTCATTTGATCTCCAAATTTGAATGCCAGTTGACTTGGAAAAGCTTAGCTCAACGTTTGCTTGAAACACTCATATGTCCACAATGGCCAATTACGGCCCTTCAGAAAAGGGTATGAAGCAGTGATAGTTCTGGAAATCATGGTTATATCCGCAACGCTCGCAGCGACTGCTCTGCTATTTTGCAATCAGGTGATGGTTCAGTTTTTGGAGTACAGATTCTACAGGGACAATGGCGGAGATTTCACTGTCGACAGCGGGATTGATCGACTCAAGGTCGATCAAAAGATACACGTTAGATACCTCAATCTCACGAATTGGCAGCGGCTTTATATATTTCGCCCCATCTTCATATTTTCTGTCGGCTGGATGCTCGGCTTTATGATTTGGAGTTTGCTTTAGGCAATCGGAGGTGACGTGATGACCGACTTTGGACGGTATTCATGGCGCAGAAGCGCCAAAAGCTGTCATTCGCAGTCACCGACGAACTGCTAGTTTCAGCGTCGATTCTAACGAGACCAATTTAATTCTTCGCTGATCAGGTCGCGGCATCAAGACATTGGCTACTAGCGACGATCTCGATGTCGCGGCGGGGTTCGATCCCTCAGAAATTCCAGTCCTCATCTTCTGTCGCGACCGCCTTGCCAATCACGTAGGACGAGCCAGAGCCGGAAAAGAAGTCGTGGTTCTCGTCGGCGTTCGGTGAAAGCGCGGATAGAATTGCCGGATTTACCTTGCAGGCTTCCGCTGGAAACAGCGCTTCGTAGCCGAGGTTCATCAGCGCCTTGTTGGCGTTGTAATGCAGGAATTTCTTGACGTCTTCCGTCAGGCCGACGCCGTCGTAGAGCGCTTCGGTGTATTTTGCTTCGTTGTCGTAGAGTTCGAGAAGGAGATCGAAGGCGAAGTCCTTGATCTCTTGACGCTTCTGTTCAGGTAGGCGTTCTACTGCTCTCTGGAATTTGTAGCCAATGTAATAACCGTGCACAGCTTCGTCGCGGATGATCAGGCGGATCATGTCGGCGGTGTTGGTGAGCTTGGCGCGGCTCGACCAGTACATCGGAAGATAAAAGCCGGAATAGAACAGGAAGCTTTCCAGGAATACGGAGGCGACCTTCTTCTTCAACGCATCGCCGCTGTCGTATTCCCGCATGATCAGTGCGGATTTCCTTTGCAGGAATTCGTTTTCCTCCGACCAACGGTATGCGTCATCGACATCCGGCGTCGAGCATAATGTCGAGAAGATCGACGAGTACGACCGTGCGTGGACAGCTTCCATGAAGGAAATGTTCGAGAGAACTGCCTCCTCATGCTGTGTTGCGGCATCGCTCATCAGTTTAACTGAGCCCACGCCGTTCTGGATCGTATCAAGCAACGTCAAACCAGTGAAGACGCGGATGGTGAGCTGCTGCTCTTCCTGCTTGAGCGTGCCCCAGGACGGAATGTCGTTGGAAAGCGGCACCTTTTCCGGCAGCCAGAAATTGCCGGTGAGGCGGTTCCAGACTTCGAGGTCCTTGTCGTCCTCGATGCGGTTCCAGTTAATGGCGCGGATGCGACTGGCGGGCTTGACGGCGATGTTCATGTGTTGATCTTTCGAAGCGTTCTTGTTCACAGCGCGCATGACACGCAACCCTGCACTTCCGTGCCTTCCAGCGCCATCTGTCGAAGGCGGATGTAATAAATGGTCTTGATGCCCTTCTTCCACGCGTAGATTTGCGCCTTGTTGATATCGCGCGTCGTCGCGGTGTCACGGAAGAACAGCGTCAGCGAGAGACCTTGATCGACATGCTGGGTCGCCGCGGCATAAGTATCGATGATCTTTTCCGGGCCGATCTCGTAGGCATCCTGGTAATATTCGAGGTTATCGTCGGTCATGAAGGCGGCAGGGTAATAGACGCGGCCGATCTTGCCCTCTTTGCGTATCTCAATCTTCGAAACGATCGGATGGATCGAAGAGGTCGAATGGTTGATGTAGGAAATCGAACCTGTCGGTGGCACGGCCTGGAGGTTCTGGTTATAGAGGCCTGAGGTCATGACCGCTTGCTTCAAGGCAAGCCAATCCTCCTGCGTTGGGATCGCGATTCCTGCGGTTACGAACAGTTCGCGCACCCGCTCCGTCGCAGGGAGCCAATCGCGTTCGGTGTATTTGTCGAAATACTCGCCCGAGGCATATTTCGAGTGCTCAAAGCCCTTGAAGCTGATGCCGCGTTCGGTCGCAATCCGGTTCGAAGCCCGGATGGCGTGATAGGTGACCGTGTAGAAATACATGTTCGTGAAATCTATGCCTTCATCAGAGCCATAAAAGATGCGCTCGCGGGCGAGATAACCATGCAGGTTCATCTGGCCAAGACCGATGGCGTGGCTGTCGTCATTGCCTTTCTCCACCGACGGCACGGAGGAAATATGGCTCATATCGGAAACCGCCGTGAGCGCCCGGATCGAGGTCTCGATCGTTTTCCCGAAATCGGCGCTGTCCATGGCAGCAGCGATGTTCAATGAACCGAGATTGCAGGAAATGTCCTTGCCCATCACCTTGTAGGACAGGTCGTCATTATATTCGCTGGCGTCGCTGACCTGCAGAATTTCCGAGCAAAGATTGCTCATGGAAATGCGTCCGGCAATCGGGTTCGCCCTGTTCACGGTGTCCTCGAACATGAGGTACGGATAACCGCTCTCGAACTGTATCTCGGCGATCACCTGGAAGAAGTCACGGGCCTTGATCTTCTTCTTTTTGATCCTGCTGTCTGCCACCATCTCCCGGTATTTCTCAGTCACGGATATTTCCGTGAACGGTACACCGTAGACACGCTCTATGTCGTAGGGCGAAAACAGGTACATGTCCTCGTTGTTCTTCGCCAATTCGAAGGTGATGTCGGGCACGACGACACCGAGCGATAGGGTCTTGATCCTGATTTTCTCGTCGGCATTCTCTCGCTTGGTGTCGAGAAAGCGCATGATGTCGGGATGGTGGGCGTTGAGGTAAACAGCACCCGCACCCTGACGCGCACCAAGCTGGTTGGCATAGGAGAAGCTGTCCTCAAGCAGTTTCATCACGGGAATGATGCCAGATGACTGGTTTTCGATCTGCTTGATCGGCGCTCCAGCCTCGCGAATGTTCGTCAGTGACAAGGCCACGCCACCGCCGCGCTTGGAAAGCTGGAGCGCGGAGTTGATGCCACGTGCAATGGATTCCATGTTGTCTTCCATGCGCAGCAGAAAGCACGACACCAGTTCGCCACGTTGTTTTTTTCCCGCATTGAGGAATGTCGGCGTCGCGGGCTGGAAGCGGCCGGCGATGATCTCATCGACCATATCCTTGGCAAGTTCTTCGTTGCCTTGCGCAAGTGCCAGCGCCACCATGCAGATGCGGTCTTCGTAGCGTTCGAGATACCGCTTCCCGTCAAAGGTTTTCAAGGTGTAGCTGGTGTAATATTTGAACGCGCCAAGAAATGTCGGGAAACGAAATTTCCTGGCAAACGCACGATCGAACAAATCCCGCACGAAATTGAACGAATACTGGTCCAGCACCTCTCGCTCGTAATAGCCCTCGGTCACCAGATAATCGAGCTTTTCTCGCAGATTGTGAAAGAAGACCGTGTTCTGGTTCACGTGCTGAAGAAAATATTGCTTGGCGGCAAGCCGATCCTTGTCGAGCTGTATTTTTCCTTGCTCGTCATAAAGATTGAGCATCGCGTTGAGGGCGTGGAAATCCAGTTCGGATTCCGATGTCTTCAAAGGCTTTTCGAAAGTCGTTGCGTCCAAAATCGTTCCAATCCGTGTATGACGTTAACGACGTCTTCGTCGGTTCCCAGAAGCTCGAACCTGTAAAGATACGGCACCTGGCACTTCTTCGAGATGACGTCACCCGCGAGCCCATAGGTCTCGCCAAAATTGCTGTTGCCCGCGGCGATCACGCCACGAATGTTTCCGCGGTTCTCCTCATCGTTGAGAAAGCGGATCACCTGTTTTGGAACGGCCCCTTTTCCGCCTTCTCCGCTGTAGGTGGGCAGGATCAGAACATAGGGGGCTTCGACCTGAAGGCTCTCGGAGAGACTGAGGGGAATGCGCCGCGCACTCATCCCCAGCCGTCCGACAAAGCGAAGGGTGTTTTCCGACCGGCCGGAGAAATAGACGATCTGGCCCATTGCTCTGGTTCAGGCCGCAAGCGTGCTGATCATATCCGGGCGAAAACCTGCCCAATGGGTCTCACCAGCCACCACAACGGGAACCTGACGATAGCCAAGTCCCTGGACCAAATCATAGGCATTGGTGTCTTCGGAAACATCGATGACGGTGTAGTCGATGCCCTGGCGGTCCAGAGCGCGGGTGGTTGCTGTGCACTGGACGCAGGCTGGCTTGCTGTAAACGGTAATGGTCATGATGATCCTCGTGAGATTTGTTTAGGGCGTGCGATATCGATCAGGCGTTGGGAACACCTGTTCGGGAGATTCTGGGATGCATGGCAGCCGGACTCAGCTACGGGCGTTACCGCCCGCTATTCACGCGGATACTGACTAAAATGATGCGACATTGACTTCACCCCGAAGTGGTTGATGCGGAGACCAGGGGAAGCGCACGCGCAGGATCATCCCGCACGCAAACGCGACCTTCGGACACCCCGCCCGTGGACGTTCCTGTTTGAGGCAGGTCTCCTGGCTCACGGGTCGTCGCATCCATCTCGCCTTCCCGAAGCATTGCGGCCTCAGTGGCAGTTTGAGAGAATGCTCGCCGCTTACAGTTGCGGGGGCAGCTCCGGCATTGCTCCGTCCAGAATGGACATCACGCACCGTATTCCCGTCTTAGCTCCCGACGCGAATCGGAAGAACCTCGAACACTAGATATAGTAGACCAAGCAAAAATTGCGTCAACGCTTAGCGTGATTTCAGGCAAAAAATTGTTGCCTTATCCCGTGCAACCTGTGGATAATGGGGACGACATGCCGTGTTGGCCATAGAGCAATCGATAGACAAGGCGGGTGTCCGTTTCCGTCAGCGTTCCCAGCGCAACGTCTTATCGAAATCGACGCTCGTGTCAGTGCCACGGTCGGACGGATAGGAGAAATGGCCAAACGCCGTGTAGCCCTGGCTTCTCCAGAAGCTGAGTGTTTCCGGTGTCTGAGCGTCAGCATGGAGGTAGGACGAGGTGTAGTCAAACTCGGATGCCCGGCTCTCCAAGGCTGCCACAATCTTTGTGCCAAGCCCTTTACGACGGGCGCACGGCTCTATGTACACGCGGACAATCTGACATACCTTTTCGCCGTCGCCGTCGCGATTTCGTAAGCCCTCCTTCGTGGAAGGTTTGTTTTCGAGGGCGTAAAGACCGCCAGTCGCAATGATATGTCCATCTCCGTCCGGCACAACGAGAAAACTGCCTTGCCTTTCGAGGGAGAACCAGTTGTCCGGCTGCGCCAGCAACAGCGAATCCAGGTCAGAATGCCAGGCGGGAGTGTAGTCGATCCCGTAGACGTTCTTGATCATCCGCAGGCAGAAGGTCCTCGCTTCAGCCCGGACGGCGGCCTGTGCGTCATCAGTCAGCCATTCAATCGAGAAGTTGTCGATCGGCATCAGGCCGCAAGCTCCCTGCGGATGATGTCAGCGCCTGCACCGAGTGCACGCAGCTTCGCTGTGGCCACATGACGCGGAAGTGGTGCCATGCCGCAATTGGTGCAAGGATAAAGCTTGTCTGCATCCACGAACTGGAGAGCCTTCCTTAGTGTGTTCGCTACTTCTTCCGGCGTTTCGACGGTGTGGCTTGCGACATCGATAGCGCCAACCATCACCTTTTTGCCACGGATGAGTTCGATCAAATCCATCGGGACATGCGAGTTGTGGCATTCCAATGACACCAGGTCGACGCCCGATTTCTGGAGTTTCGGGAACGCCTCCTCGTATTGCCTCCACTCCGATCCAAGCGTCTTCTTCCAGTCGGTGTTGGCCTTGATGCCATAACCATAGCAGATGTGCACGGCGGTCTCGCACTTCAGGCCTTCGATCGCCTTTTCGAGCGTAGCGACACCCCATTCGTTCACTTCATCGAAGAACACGTTGAATGCGGGTTCATCGAACTGGATGATGTCGACGCCTGCCGCCTCGAGCTCTCTTGCTTCCTGGTTGAGTATCTTGGCGAACTCCCAAGCCAGCTTCTCGCGGCTTTTGTAATGACTGTCGTAGAGCGTATCGATCATGGTCATTGGGCCTGGAAGAGCCCATTTGATCTGCTTCGTCGTCTGTTGGCGCAGGAATTTGGCATCATCGACAAAGACCGGCCTTTGACGGGACACGGCTCCGACGACCGTCGGGACGCTCGCATCATAGCGATTGCGAATCCTGACGGTCTCGCGTTTTTCGAAATCGACGCCGTCGAGGTGCTCAATGAACGTCGTGACGAAATGCTGCCGGGTCTGCTCCCCATCGCTGACGATCTCGATGCCAGCCCGAAGCTGGTCCTCCAGCGCCAGACGCAGGGCGTCCTGTTTCGCTTCGATCAGTTCGTCACCCTGCATCTTCCAGGGAGACCAAAGCTTCTCAGGCTCTGCAAGCCAGGAGGGCTTTGGCAGGCTGCCAGCGGTCGACGGGGGCAACAGTGACTTCATCGGAATGATCCTATGCTTTCGAATTAACGGACGACGTAGTTGGCGGACCATGCATCGAGGATGGTCTTGAACGGTTTGATAAAATGCTGCTCGGCAAATCTTCCCTGCTCTAAGGCAAGGCGGCTGCGCTCCTCACGATCATAGACGACCTGGGTAAGCGAATAGTCCGAGTGCTTCAGGTTCGGGCGATAGCACGTGCCCGCAATTGAATTGGCATTGTAGATTTCCGGGCGGTAGATTTTCTGGAATGTCTCCATCGTGCTGATGGTGCTGATGAGCTCGAGATTCGTGTAGTCGGTCAGCAGGTCGCCGATGAAATAGAATGCCAATGGCGCGACGCTGTTGGGCGGCATGAAATAGCGAACCCGCAATCCCATCTTCTCGAAGTATCGATCCGTCGGCGAGAATTCGTTCTGCCTGTATTCGATACCAAGGATCGGATGCTGATTGTCGGTGCGATGATAGGTCTTGGTGCTGGAGGCGCTCAGGCAGATGATCGGCGGCTTGCTGAAATGCTCCCTGTAAGCTTCTGACTTCAGGAACGCCTGAAACAGCTTCCCATGCAGATCGCCGAAGTCGTCAGGTGCGCTGAAAGCGTCCTTGTTCATGTTATGCTCGGGCAGCAGGATACTGAAATCATAATCTCTGACATAGGAAGAGAAGTTGTTACCGACGACGCCTTCGATACGCTCCTTCGTCGCTTGATCGACGATGTTCGTTTTGAGGACTTCGATGATGGGGAAGGTTTCGGTCTCTGCCGATGACCCGATGCCCATTTCCACGGATACGATTTCGATCTCGACGGAGTAACGATCCCGTAATGGATTGTCCCAATGCGCCATCGCATTGAACCTGTTGTCGATCATCCGCAATGCGTTACGCAGGTTCTCTCGACGGCTCTCGCCTCGTGCCAGATTGGCGAAATTCGTCGTGGCGCGCGTACTCTCCGCAGGGCGATAGTCCTCATCGAAGGGAATGCTCCTGATCGAAAAAGTGAAAGTGCTGTCTATCGTCATCCGTCGTCCCACTTCCCAATCGATCGCCGTAAGCGCCGCGTTCGGTTCAAAGTCATTCTTGCGAAAGGTATGCCCGAACGGGCTACTGACTAAAAATGGTATTGTCTCACTGACGTATGAGCGCTGTTCATGCGTTTGATGCCGACAACGCTCTCTACTTCTTGAGATGAAAACTTGACCCTTCAACCAACATGCTACATTGCTTCGTCATCGTGGTTCTTCAGGCTAAAGTCTGGAGCTAAGAGGGAATTCGGTAGGGCGATCACCGCCTGAAGCCGGAGCTGCCCCCGCAACTGTAGGCGGCGAGCGGACGTCCATTCATGTCACTGAGGTGCGCCTCGGGAAGACGGACTGAAGCATTGACCCGCAAGCCAGGAGACCTGCCGCGACAGATAACGTCCACGGGCGGGGTGTCCCGGTGTGCCGCTTTGCGTTCGGCATTTCCGCGCCGTTGCTCCGCGTCATGTCTTCGCCCTGCCGCAACCTGATGGCAGCGCCGATGAATCAGACCCCGACGACAGGAACACCGCAGCAAGTTTCCATTCCCCTCGACGCGGACCTGCAAACGAGGAGAAGCTGACATGCTGGACAGACAACATCTTTCCATTTTGCGGGAAGTCGACCGTCTTGGCAGTCTGACGGCGGCGGCTGAACGGTTGAATGTGACCCAGTCGGCGCTCAGCCACACGATCCGAAAACTCGAAGAACGTTACGGCGTCGCCGTCTGGGAAAAGGACGGCCGCAATCTTCGGCTCACCGAGGCGGGGCGTTACATCGTGGAGCTTGCGCAGCGCGTCCTGCCTCAGCTTGAAAGGGCCGAAGATGTTCTCTCCGATTACCGTTATGGACAACGAGGATCGTTGAAAATCGGAATGGAATGCCATCCCTGTCATCAATGGCTCATGGGCGTCACAAAGCCATATCTGGTCGATTGGCCAGATGTGGACTTGGAGCTGACCACTTCATTCGCTTTCGGTGGAGTAGCGGCTCTCACAGGATACGAGATCGATATTCTGATCACGCCAGACCCGATCGAGGCATCGGGGATCAACTACCTGCCAGTCTTCGACTACGAGCTGGTCCTTGCCGTGCCGACCGCACATCCACTGGCTCTAAGGGACTATGCCGAACCTTCTGACCTCCTGAACGAGACGCTTTTCACCTATCCCGTGCCGCCGGAACGTCTGGATGTGTTCACCCACTTCCTGGTCCCTGCTAACAGTCGCCCTCGCCACCATCGGGCAGTCGAAACAACGGAGATGATGCTGCAGCTTGTTGCGGCAGGTCGCGGGGTCAGCGCGATTCCAGACTGGCTGGTGCGCCTGGACGCCGAGGAAATCGGTGTTCAACCTGTCCGGATAGGGAGCACTGGCATCAGCAAGAGTATCCACCTCGGGTTAAGATGTGGCGATGAGGACGTCGACTATATCGCCGGTTTACTGAGCAGGGCAAGTCAAACATCTTCAACACCATTTACTAGCTCGCACGCAGAGTAACGTCATTCGGAAGTATAAACGCGCTTTTGTCTACTTTGGGCCACACAACGACAAGCGTGCTATAGTCCGACTGCCTGACGGAGGCGACGCGGTGGGAGGAGTGGCGGAGGCTTTGGCATGGACACCGCCGTACTGCGTAATCGATATCCATGGAACAAGGGAATCCTGGTGGGGCAGAAGCGCCCACTACAGCCGAAGAACGTATGGTCGATCCGCGTTCGACTGGAGATGAGCGGCGCGATCCGGGAACTGGCGCTCTTCAACCTTGCCATCGACAGCAAGCTTCGCGCTTGTGACCTCGTCAAGTTGAAGGTTGAGGACTTATGGTCCGGTAGTTCGATCCGAGAGCGAGCCACCATTATCTAAAAGAAAACGAAGAGGCCCGTCCAGTTCGAGGTCACCGAGCAGACCAAGATCGCGCTCGTGGCATGGCTCCCCTTCGTTCGGAGAAATGGCGGCAGCTATCTGTTTCCAAGCCGTCGGAAGATGTCGCATCATTTGTCCACGAGGCAATATGCCCGGATTGTCCACCGATGGGTCGCGTCCATCGGGCTTGACGCTAATGCCTATGGCACCCACTCCATGAGGCGAACCAAAGCAGCGCAGATTTACAAAAAGACAGGTAACCTGCGAGCCGTCCAAATTCTCCTCGGTCACACGAAGCTCGAAAGCACAGTTCGCTACCTTGGCGTCGAGGTGGATGACGCTCTGAGAATCGCTGAGCAGATTGAGCTGTAGACTTCTGACCATCGGCGTTCGCCGATGGTCTCCCTCGCGCCACAAGGGGACATCAGGCCGCGACCGCTCGATCCCCTAGTCGGCCTATAACTCGAATGTAGAGAAGCTCGCTGACAAGCTCGACAAGCGTTTGCGTGACGATAATCGCCGGAAGAAGCGGCATCGCATTGGGGATGGCAAATGCAAGTGGAAGTACCACCAGTGAATTGCGTGTCCCTGCACTGAAAGCGATAGCGCGTGCTGCTGGAATATCGAGACGATTCAATCGTGCAATGAACCATGCGATGGCAGGAGCCAGGACGGCGAACGCTAGGTAGACCGGGAGTGCCCGCACCGCTCCTTCCAAAGCAAGACCCAATTGCGGGACGACACCAGCGACGACAACAAATAGAACAAGTGCTGTCGCTGGCACGGGCAGGAGCCCAAGCCCGGCGCTCAGCCGCGCTGCGCATGCGTTTCGCCCGGCGATCAGTTGCAAAACACCTGCGCCAATCAGGGGAACTGCAATCAGCCATACGAACGCATGAACGAATGGTCCCATTTGCACCAGTCCGTGAGCGTCATCACCGAGAAACAGTCTGAGATACACAGGCAACAGTGCCATCTGCGCTATCAGCAAGGCAGGAGTTGCCGCTAACAGCAGCTTCGCGTCAGCTCGCCCCAGGTGAGAGAATGTCACCACGTAGTCGATGCACGGGGTCAACAAGACCAGAAGCACACCGATGCGGATCATCGGGTCGGTCGGCAAGAACTGGATTAGGCCAAGCACCAGAACAGGAATTGCCACGAAATTTACTGCCATCAACGTTCCAAGGAAACGAACACGGAGGAATGCCCGCCCGAGTTCCGCGATAGGAACTTGAAGAAAGGTAACGAAAAGCATGAAGGCAAGCGCTGGGCTAATCGCAGCCTCCAAAACCGTTGCGCTCGGAATTGCGTAAGCGACAAGACCTGCCGCGACGACAGTCGCGAAATAGATTTTGATCTGCTGGTTCTCCAGCGTTTCTCGCAAATTATGCATGCATCTCACTCACAAACGAGCTGGTTTGGTTCGGCAACGTTCTGCGGTCGCCCAGTGCACTTGGCGAATAAAGCGATAGCCCGGTCACAGACTTCACAGTGGCCGGAACAGCAATCCTTCATCAGGAAGGCCACAAGGTCAGACAGTGCAGGAAAGACCGCTGAGTAGATGATGCTTCTGCCATCCCGGCGGCTTTCAATCAGACCAGCATGCTCAAGATGGTTGAGATGAAAGGAGACCCGTGGCGCAGAAGCAGTTGCTAATGCCTCTGTGATCGCACCCGCTGCCATTCCATTCGCCCCTGCGGTGACAAGAAGTCGGATGATCCTAAGGCGTGTCTCTTGAGCGATTGCGGCGAACCCGCTGAGTGCATTCTTCTCGTCCATCATTTAAACCATTCTGGAAATGTTTAAATGACGAATAGAGTTGAAATGTTCGATGGTCAAGAGAGTGACGTAACGTCTGCTTAGGGCCAAATCCTGCCTTTCAGTGCGAGATATTATGCCGAGTTTGCCAGGCGCGTTTGCCGGAAATCTCGGACTTTGGAGAACGGGCTCGGCATAGTATCCGGCTCGGGATAAGTGCGAGATCTGCACATCAATATGCTGAAGTTGGAAAGTCGGAACTTTCATTGAGTTAGAGGAAAAAGCTAATCCTCCAGCGCCATGGTGAGCGCTGCCTCACAATGAATCAGCGTGGTATCGAACACGGGCACCGACACGACATCTTGATTGAGCAACATGCCGACTTCGGTACAGCCAAGAATCAGGCAGTCAGCGCCGCGCTCGACGAGACGCGCGGCAATTCCGCGATAAGCAGTTCTGCTTTGCTCCGTAACGACATTACGGCAGAGCTCTTCGTAGATAATCCGATGGGTCTCGGCTCGGTCGGACGCATCCGGGACGAGATGAGAAAGACCCGCCGCTTTCAGCCGGTCTACATAGAATGATTGCTCCATTGTGAATGCAGTGGCAATGAGGCCAGGCCTTCGCAAATCCTGCTTCTTGATGCGCGAGGCGGTCGCGTCTGCAATATGCAGCATCGGAATAGAGACGCCATGCATCATCGCATCCGCAAGCTTGTGCATCGTGTTTGTCGCAAGGATGATGAAATCTGCACCGCCACGCTCCAAGGCCTTCGCCTCCCGGCTCAGAATGTCGCCTGCGTCGTCCCATCTTCCCGATGCTTGGAGGGTCTCTATCGTAGCGAAATCAAGCGAACGGATGAGCAATTCAGGCGAATGAAGCCCTCCGAGACGGTCTCGCGTCATCCGGCAAAGCTCACGATAGTAGATTTGCGTGGAGGCGGCGGACATGCCTCCGAGTATCCCGATCGTCTTCATGCTGATCCTGTTACACCCAATATCGTCAAATAATTCCATTATGTCTGCACCAGAACTCTCGTGAAGTCGATTCGGGTTCTTCCGACATGATGGCTCCGAGACTTGGCGTCGCTTTGCTGTTAAATCTCGGCCTTATTAGCAAGCAACCGGTGACAGGAGACGATCAATGTTTACCCACGTGATGATCGGCAGCAACCACCTCGACCAGTCGAAAGCCTTTTACGATGCGACCTTTACTGCTCTAGGAGGTAAGCCAGGCACAATCGATGATCGAGGCAGACTTGTTTACATTCATAACGGCAGCCGTCTTATGGTCACGACGCCCATCGATGGGAAGCCAGCGACCGTCGCCAATGGCGGAACGATCGGCCTAGTTGCTAGCAGTCAAGAGCATGTGAAAGCATGGCACGACGCCGGGACCAGCCACGGGGGGGAATCGATTGAGACGCCGCCGTCTGAACGTCCGAACGGCTCGTTCGTGGCCTATCTCCGAGATCCGGACGGACACAAGTTGACCGCACGAACGCTACCGTCAGATTGAATTGGCCATAACCGGCATGGTTAGGTTCATCAGTGAAAACTTTCTGGAATAACGGATGCCGAAGCGTCGCGATAAATCAAACCTGCCTTCAAAGATTTGCCCGGTTTGCGGAAGACCGTTTTCATGGCGAAAGAAGTGGGAGAAGAACTGGGAAAGCGTCAAGTTTTGTTCGCAACGTTGTCGAGAGACGAAAGGGAGATCGTGAGTCCATCGCGGTGACCCTCGAGCACATAAGAGGCCGTCCGTTTGGCACCGCGGCACTAACCTAATCCTGTGCGGCGGGACGATCCGCCACGTTCCCGATCTCGACCTCGGCGGGCTGCTAGATTGCGAACGCGTTATGGTTGCGTATTGAGGATCTGTCTTAGATAGAATAACGCTCCGTTCACGGTCGATCTGTGGGGCTCGCTATTTATGAGGGCGGCGGGCAGTTGTTATCAAGATGACAAGTGTCGCCGCCTTATTGCGCGGGGATTACCAGGAATGCAGTCCGTAGATTTTGTACTTATATGAGTTTTCTTAGTGTGAGCAGAAGCTCTGTCTGTTTTGGATTGAACGATCTACGAACCCGTGCTCCGGTTCATAATCGCATGTCTCACCACCCTGATCACGTCAGCCACCCTCGCAAACGGCTACGCCTATGCCGGGTTCACAATCGCTCGTCCGGCTTGCGCATTGACGGGTGGCGTGGTTGGAACCGCCTAGCCAGACGGTGACGGCCTCGGGTGGATCAGGAACCTATACCTATATGCTCGTCTCCGGTACGCTGGCGGATGGCTTGGCGGTACATACAACGACGGGCACATTTTCCGGTACGGCATCGACTGTGAGGAACGACAGCTTCACAATCGCGGCAACCGATGCCGCCCTTGCGACAAACATCGCAACTTACACTCTTGCCGTTCCAGCAGGCAAGCCGGGCGCGCCAGTGATTGGCACCGCGACGACTGGCGATGGTGAGGCCGACGTTGCCTTCACCGCACCGGCCAGCAATGGCGGGTCCGCAATCACCAGCTATACTGTTACCTCAATTTAGCGACCGATTGCCAACAGCGTTTCCGCTACGGCGGACGCCGGTTCGTCGGCAAATCCCATAGTGTGCGGGTTGGACCAAGAGGTGGTCAAACGGAACTTGCTGTAAGAAATTAAGCTGTTGCCACGGAGCATTCCGGCCTATACCGCGCTGTAGAAGATACATGAGGCCTGTAATGACGTCTGTACTCGTAGAAGGCGAAACCTGCTGGAAGATTGCCGATGCGGATCGCGTATCCGTCGTCGTTGATGCCGCGGCTTTTTTTATGCATGCCCGCAATGCAATGCTCAAAGCAAAACGATCGATCTTTATGGTCGGTTGGGATTTTGATAGCCGTATCGATCTCGTGCCTGGCGAAGCGGAAGACGAAGCGCCGGAGAAACTCGGCAACTTCCTCAATTGGTTGGCAAAACGCCGCGATGATCTTGACGTGCGCATTCTCAAATGGGACGTGGGCCTTATCAACTCGATCACGAGGGGTGAGACGCCGTTTTACATTCTGCGGTGGCTGTTCTCTAAACGGGTGCAGTTGAAACTCGATAGCGCCCATCCACCGCTATCAGCCCACCACATGAAACTCCTTGTTATCGACGACAGCGTCGCGTTTTGCGGCGGCATCGATATGACGGTTGGCCGTTGGGATACGCGAGAGCACCTCGAAAACGACAAACGCCGGCGCTCCCCGCTGGGGTTTTCTCAAGGCCCCTGGCATGACGTGACAAGCTGTATCTCCGGCCAAGCCGCAGCTGCACTCGGCCAACTCGCCAGAACACGATGGGAACTGGCGACCGCAGAGAAATTAGAGCCTGTCTCAGTCTCGTCCGACCCATGGCCCGATGAACTCGAGGTCGACTTTCGCCACATCTCGGTTGCCATTGCGCGGACACTACCGGAATTCGATAAGCAGCCCCAGATATCTGAGATTGAGGCCGCTAAGCTTGCGATCATCGCCTCAACAAAAAAATGCCTCTACATTGAAAGCCAATACTTCGCGTCTCGTAAGATTGCTGAAGCCATTGCGATGAGGCTGCAAGAAGCCAACGGCCCCGAGATTATTCTGATCAACCCGGAGGGAGCTGAAGGGTGGCTGGAATCAAAAGCAATGGATTCTGCGCGTATCCGCCTGATGAAGCTCGTTCAGGAATCGGATCACCACGGACGTTTCCTGTTGATGTATCCGGTCAACGATAAAAGAACTCCGATCTATGTTCACGCCAAAGTCATGGTTTCAGACGATCGCCTGATCAAGATTGGTTCCGCAAATCTCAACAATCGCTCAATGGGATACGATACTGAATGTGATATCGTTATCGAAGCTCGCCTGGATCAAAAAATATTGTCGGCCAAAATTATTGAGCACCGCAACGGGCTGATCGCCGAGCACCTCGGCTGCGACCATAAAGACCTGAACCTTGAAATCGAGAAAAACGGCTCGGTCATACAGGCGATCAATACTCTGAACCGGAAGAATGGTCGTGGGCTGGTAGATGTGCCAATGCGTGATTTAACAGCCGACGAAGAGCTATTTGCAGAATCCAAAATGGCAGACCCCGAGCGACCCAGCGGAGTTAAAGAACGCTTTATGCGTCAGCTTAATCGACGTCGTGCACGCTGACCTTCAGCTAAGCCATCCTTTTTAGACATGATTTATCTATTTCAACAGTTCCCTCAGCCGTGGCGTCGCAAAGTCCAGAAACGTCCTGAGTTTAAGCGGCATCAAGCCGTCCGATAGATGGACGAGTTGAACAGGCGATGCCTCTTGTTCGAAATCTTCCAGTAGCGGCACCAGCAAGCCGGCATCGACTGCGGGCTTTGCTTGATAGGCCATGACCCGCGTCATGCCGAGACCAGACGCTGCAGCATCGACCGCAGCTTCCGCCGTGTTGACGGAAAGGCGCGTCCGGATCGGCACCGCGATATCTTTTGCGCCGTCGTGGAACGTCCAGAACCGTGTCGAGAGCACGCCTTCGAACGCGATGCAATCATGTTGCTTGAGTTCGTCTGGATGGGACGGATGGGAATGCCGCTTCAGATAGTCGGGATTGGCATAGACGGTGGTGCGCGTGAAGCCGAGGCGGATAGCGATCAGGCTGCTGTCCGAAAGGCGGCTGATGCGCAGCGCGACGTCGATATGTTCGTCGGCGAGACTGATCGGCCGGTCGCTCATGATCAGTTTGATGTTGATGTCCGGAAAGGCTTTCAGAAAATCCGTGACGACCGGCAGGACATGCAGGCGACCAAAGACGATTGGCGCCGTCATCGTCAGATCTCCCTTCGGTGCGACGTATTCTCCGGTAGCGCGGCGTTCGGCTTCCTCCACCCGCCCCAGAATTTCACGAGCCGCAACGACATAACTCTCTCCGGCCTCCGTGAGCAGGATCCGGCGGCTGGTGCGGGTGAACAGGCGAATGCCGAGAAAGCTCTCCAACTCGGAGATCTTGCGGCTGACCGTCGGTAGTGGCGAGTGCAATGCGCGCGAAGCAGCGGAAAGGCTACCATGTTCCACCACTGACAAGAGAACACCCATGGCGTCGAGACGGTCCATCTTTGCCTTCCATAAAACGAGAGGGTGGTTACCTAAATAACCGTCTACTCTAAAAATATGGTTCCCGCTAGGTTTCTCACGTTACCGGATGAAGGTGTCCGGACCTCAAGGGAGAAAACCATGAAACTCTATCACTTCCCGCTTTCGGGCCATGCGCATCGCGCTCGTCTCTTCCTTTCTTTGCTGAACGTGAAGGCTGAGATCATCGACCTCGATCTGGCGAATGGCGAGCACAAGACGCCGGAATTCCTGAAGCTCAACCCGTTCGGCCAAGTGCCTGTGCTTGTCGATGAGGATATCGTCGTCAACGATTCCAATGCTATCCTGGTCTATGTCGCCACGAAGCTTGGCCGCAAAGACTGGCTGCCCGACGATCTCGCCTCTGTCGCGAAGATACAGAAGTGGCTTTCCGTGGCCGCTGGAGAAATTTCATACGGCCCGTGCGCGGCCCGCCTGATCACGGTATTCGGAGCAGACTTCCGCGCCGAGGAAGTGATTGCCCGCGCTCACCGGATTCTCGGCCTCATCAATGCTGAACTCGAAAATCACCGTTTCATCATCGGCAATACACCGACCGTCGCGGATGTCGCGCTCTACAGTTACATCGCTGGCGCGCCGGAGGGCAATGTCGATCTGGCGCCGTATCCAGAGGTTCGTCACTGGCTGGCGCGGATCGAAGCTTTGCCCGGTTTCGTCGCTCTTCCGAAAACGGCCATCGGCCTCGCAGTCTGACATCGCCTTGCGGCCGGGTGCTGGCCCGGCCGTCGTTCCCATAGGAGGTTCGAATGCCTGTTGAAGAACTCTCACCATCGTCACCTTGGCATGCAGGTGAACTACAGATACAGCGCCACGCCGGTGTCCTGGAACAAATGGACCCCGTCGGGCGTAAGGTCTTGCGCACGTTCATGCTTGATCAGCATCGGGAGTTCTATCCGATGCTGCCGTTCATCGTCATCGGAACTGTCGATGGCGATGGCATTCCATGGGCGACGATCCGTAGCGGACGACCGGGCTTTGTGCAGGCTCCCGATGCCCAGACACTCCGTATCGATGCCGCCAGCGATCCCGCTGATCCCGCCGAAGCCGGGATGAACGACGGCGACCCGATCGGTCTGGTCGGCGTCGATCTCATCACGCGTCGACGCAACCGAATGAACGGTACGGTCGTGCGCAGCAGCAGCGACAGTTTTTCCGTTGCCGTCGGACAGAGCTTCGGCAACTGTCCGCGCTACATCCAGCATCGTCAGTTCAGCTTCGTGCGCGATCCAGCAACGCGACAGTCTTCCGAAGTGATTGTTTCAGATCGGCTCGACGCACATCAGCGTGGCATTATCGAAGCCGCCGACACTTTCTTCGTGGCGTCCTATGTGGACCTAGAGGGTGAAGGACGGCAGGTGGATGTCTCCCATCGTGGTGGCCGACGCGGTTTCGTTCGTGTCGATGCCGATGGTGGCCTGACTGTGCCCGATTTCAACGGCAACCTGTTCTTCAACACGCTTGGCAATTTCGCCGTCAATCCGCGCGCCGGGCTACTGTTCGTCGATCATGAGACGGGTGACATGTTGCAGATCGCTGGCAGCGTCGAGATCATACTGAATTCGCCCGAGATCGCTGCCTTCGAGGGCGCCGAGCGTCTTTGGCGCGTCATGCCGGAAAAGGTGGTGCTGCGCAAAGATGCACTGCCGCTGCGCTGGAGCTTTCTTCAAGATGGCATGTCGCCAAGCAGCTTGATGACGGGAGACTGGCGCGAGGCCGCAAGCCGCTTGAAGGTCGCGGCCCAGGCAAAAACCTGGAGACGCTTCCGCGTTGAGCGAACCATCGCGGAAAGCTCGACGATCCGTTCGCTGCACCTTGCGCCGGTCGATGACGAGGCTGTCATCCCGCATCTGGCAGGCCAGCATCTTCCGATCAGCATCACGGATGGGACGGACACAATCCGCCGCAGCTATACGCTATCAAGTGCTCCATCGGACGACTTCTACAGGCTGAGTGTAAAGCGTGAAGGCCGGGCATCCACACTCCTGCATAAAATGCGGGAAGGCGACGAGATCGAAGCTCTATCGCCTTCTGGAGCGTTCACAATCGATGCGATGGAACGCAGCCGTCCGGCTGTGCTCCTTGCAGCTGGCATTGGCATTACGCCCTTGCTGTCGATGCTGCGTCATGTCGTCCATACAGGTGACAGAACGCGCTATCGCCGGCAGGTTTGGTTGTTCAGGTCGTCGCGCACCTCTGCCGAAAGAGCATTCGACCGCGAAATCGGCGAATTGGTTGCGCGTAGCGAAGGGACCGTTCGGGACATCAAGGTGCTCGGTGCGCCCGATGTCGATGGCGACGGCCTTTTTGATGCAGTCGGCCGCATCGACATGACGCTGTTGAAGGCACAGTTGCCGTTCGGCGACTATGACTTCTACATCTGCGGACCGTCGTCCTTCATGCAGTCGATGTATGACGGGCTCCGCGGGCTGAACATCGCAGACGGTCGCATCCATGCGGAGGCGTTCGGCCCCTCCGGCCTTAAGCGCGACCACGCCGTTGACGTATCGGCGAAACCGCGCAAGCCTGCCGCTTCGGTCCCGACGCCTGTCGTCTTCACGCAATCTTCAAAACAGGCGCAATGGAAGCCGGACGGCGGGTCGTTGCTGGAACTTGCAGAGCAAAGTGGCCTCAACCCACCTTATGGCTGCCGAGCTGGCAATTGCGGGGATTGCCGAACGAAGATCGTCAAGGGAGACGTCAGTTATTTCTCCGAGCCTGGCTATGCGGTCGCAGATGGCGAGGCGCTGATTTGCTGTTCGGTTCCTGCACAAGGGGAGGAGGGTTTGCAACTCGAATTGTGAGTGCGGCGAATTCATTGTCTGTCGAGATGCCGCTTCTGGAAAGCCAGAGGATCATAGCCATCCAGATTTTCTGAACTGGAAATATAAGACGCCGCACAGATAGAAGATGACTGCCAGGACGACATAGTAACCGTACTGCGTATCAAGTTCGGGCATATGCTGGAAGTTCATACCATAGATCCCGGCGATGGCGGTGGGGACGGCCAGGATCGCAGCCCACGCTGCCAGCTGTCTGATAATCGTGCCCTGACGCTGCATTTCAAGCAGATTGCTGGCCTCGAAAACGGACGTCACCACCTCGCGCAGGCCTGGCACCATTCCCTCGACCCGTCTGACGTGGTCGTGGACATCGCGAAAATACGGTCTTGCATTGTCGTGGATGCACGGCAGTTCAAGATGGGTCATCCTGCCGATCATTTCTGACATCGGCCCCAGACCGCGCTGAAAAAGGACAACCTCGCGGCGCATACGGAAAAGCCGTCTGATCTGGCCGCGTTCGAGAAAGGAGATCAACATATGCTTCTCCATTTCGAGAACCCTGTCTTCCAGCTTCTCGACCATCGGCAGGTAGCCATCGACAACAAAATCAAAAATGCCGTGAAGTACATAGTCCGGGCCATGCTCCAGAAGCGTCGGTGACTGTTCGAGTTGCTCCCGCAACTCCTTGTGCCCTCGGGCCGAACCGTGTCTGACAGTGACCACGTGGTTTGGACCAAGGAAAACATAGGTCTCGCCATAGGCAATCTTGTCGCCCTCGAGATGTGCAGTTTTCGTGACAACGAAAAGCCGGTCGCCATAAATCTCGACTTTCGGGACTTGACCTCCCTTCATGGCATCCTCGATAGCCAACGGATGCAGTCCGAACATAACCTTCAGGCTGGCCATCTCTTGTGCTGTGGGTTCCGTCAGTCAGATCCAGGCAAATGCGTTGCCGTCTGTTTCGAAAGGCTGATCGTCCAAGGGAACGTCCTCCGCCCGTTTGCCCGCACGGTATATGTAGGAGGCGACAACTGTCATCGTGTTCCCTCTAAGAACAGGTTTACGGCTTTGAGCAGAATAATGTCGGGCCAAAGAGGCCCAGTGCGTGGACGCTGTATAGCAGAGCGCGCTCCATTCCCGTTCTAATTACGTGAAACTAAGGCAGATTGAGAGCCGGAATAGCTAGAAATCGAGACATGAAAGCCGCCAATCTTGCGTCTTTTTCCTGCAACTGGATATGCTGGCTGTGGTGCACAAGCACGCAGTTGACGACGGATGCTGCAGTGCACATATAAAAGCGGTCGATTTTTTTCAAAGCGGACCACTCGCTATCTTTCTAACGTTCGCAAAAGCGCGCAGAAACCGAGAGTATGACGTCACAAGCAGCCTTGTTGCTGATCAACCCGAATTCCCGCAGAGGGAAAGACAGTCTGCCCGAAGCGCGCCGGTTACTGGAGCAAGCTGGAATCCGCTTCATCGAGCTGCCGGCTGATTATTCGGGTACGACGTACCAGGCGATCGAAGAGCATATCGGCCTGGTCGATCGTGTCATCGTCGGCGGCGGTGATGGCAGCCTGAACGGGGTGGCGCGCGGGCTTTTGAAATCAGGGCTTCCCTTGGGTGTTCTGCCGCTTGGAACGGCAAATGATTTCGCACGCACCATCGGCCTCCCCTTGGATCTTGCCCAGGCTGTGGAGGTCATCGCCAAAGGCAACACGACGGAAATCGACCTAGGCGAAGCGAACGGACATCCATTCTTCAATGTGGCGAGTGTCGGTTTCAGTGCCGATCTGGCAATGTCGCTGACCGAAAAAGCCAAAAAACGTTGGGGTAAGCTCGGCTACGCACTCGTCGCTTCCCGGTTGCTCGCCAGCTCACGAGTCTTCACTGCGACGCTCGAGCATGACGGTCAGACCGAAGAACTGCGAACTTTACAGGTGGAGGTCGGTAATGGGCGCTTTTACGGTGGTGGTATGACCGTGCATTCAGATGCCACGGCAACAGACGGCATGCTGGATTTCTACAGTCTCGAGGTTGACCATTGGTGGAGGCTGCTGGCGCTTTTGCCAAGCTTGCGCAAGGGTACGCAGGGCGACTGGAATGATGTCCGGTCGTTCTCGACCAAGCATCTCACCATTCGCACCAGCAAGCCGCGTGCAGTCAATCTCGACGGCGAGTTAAAGACCAATACACCCGTGACGTTTCATATCAGGGAAAAGGCGATCTCGGTCTTCGTTCCGTGATAGACGCGAGTTCATGTTCATTTATTTCAAAATACAAAGGCTCCATCTTTCATGGCAACAGGTCTCATAGCGCTTCTCGATGATGTTGCGGCAATCGCAAAGCTGGCTGCTGCGTCACTCGACGACGTTGCGGCGCAAACGGTCAAAGCCACTGGTAAAGCAGCAGGCGTCGTCATCGATGATGCTGCCGTCACGCCGAGATATGTGGTTGGCCTCAGTCCCGCCCGAGAGCTCCCCATCATCGCCCGCATCGCATTGGGTTCGTTGAAAAACAAACTCTTGTTCCTTCTACCGGCCGCGCTTCTTCTTGGTTTTTTTGCGCCGTGGATCATTACGCCGCTGCTTATGGTCGGTGGTGTCTACCTCTGCTACGAAGGGGCCGAAAAGCTCTATGCGGTTTTCTTTCCGCATGCTGCGCACGGTCACGAAAAGCAGGTTCTGGGTGAAGAGCTTGATCCGGTCGTTCTTGAAAACCAGAAGGTCAGCGGAGCTGTTCGCACCGATTTCATCCTCTCAGCAGAAATCATGGCGCTGACGCTTGCAGATGTATCGCAGTCCAGTGTCTATATGCAGGCCTTCGTGCTCGCCGCTGTCGGTATTTTGATAACACTCGCTGTTTATGGCGTCGTCGCGCTCATCGTGAAGGCAGATGACGTCGGCATCGCAATGGCCAAGACCTCGTCGGCGGTCCTACAGACCATCGGTCGCGGTCTCGTCTATGGCATGCCGATCTTCCTGAAAGTGTTGGCAGCCGTCGGTACCGCTGCGATGCTCTGGGTCGGAGGCAGCATTCTGGTTCACGGGTTTGCCCAGCTCGGTTATGCTGGTCCAGAACACCTCATTCACGATGTTTCAGCTGCTGTCGTTTCCGCCATTTCACTGGCTCCATCCCTCGTCGGTTGGCTCGCGACGTCTGTCCAGCAGGCTGTGCTCGCCATCATCATTGGTGCAGTTGCCGTGGCTGCCATGGGAACTGTGATCGTGCCAATGTGGAGAAAAATGCACAGCCGCGATCATAATTGAGGAATCAATTTTGAGAGTGACACTCCGCCGGTTGCGCTACGACACTAGTGTTGCCGGTTTGCGGATTGGGGTGGACAAGGTGCCTTTACTTGGCCACTCCCGCGCTATGCCTTGGTTTTTTCCCGTATGGTGTCGACTGATTTCTTGATTGATCGTACGGTTTCGGCGTCCAATCCGACTGCTTGCTCGATACACCGCACGACATCGGCGGCATGGGCTTATGCGTGGCCTGCTGAGTAGAGAGAAAAGCACGATTCACGCATATGGGCCTACAGCAGGGTTTTACGCTGCTGTTCCATTTAGAGAAGTTGTGCAAAAAAGGTGGTAACACGCATCGCTTCGATTATCGGATGCTAAGCCGACCAGTTCCGCATCTTAATGTCTCCTTCAGGCCGGGTAGCGACAATACGTGGTATGATCCTGCGGCCTGATGGAGGCTTGGCTGTAGGACCTGGCGCGCTCTTTAACCTTACCATCGACAGCAAGCTCCGCGCTTGCGACCTCGTCAAGCTGAGGGTTGAAGATTTATGGTCTGGTAGTTCTATCCGAGATTGGGCTACCATCGTCCAATACAAGACCACTCGAGTGATGCAGTTCGAGGACAAGAGCAGACTAAAATCGCACTTACGGGATGCTCGCCCTCGTTCGAAGGACTGGCGGCAGCTAGCGCCCAATTATAGAGCGAATTCAGTAACGGCGACACCTATCAAAGACGTATGAAATTCGTCAGGCCAAGCCGCCTTATCTGCACCTCTGCGTAGGTAATTGCGTCGGCTTCATGAGGGAATGCAGTCATCAGCAGGGAACCATTTTCGACTACGCGCACATTCCAGATGTCGTTCAAAGAGAACAACTCAACCACATCACCAAGCACTTCTTCGATTCGTTCGAACACATCTGCCATCTGGCCTGCTTAACGCGGCGTGACGCCATATTGAAGCCGGTCTACATTTCGGTACGATACCGTACAAAGAATGAGCTCTACATTCTCCTCGGCGGCAGAGTTAAGCCTAATATAAGGACGCCTAATATATGATCATTCAGGAACCCAGGCCTAACACGGCGGTTAGGCACCCATGAATTGAGGGTCTGTGAAGGCGGAATGACCAAATATTTTTTCCATATGATGTACGAAACGGCCACAAGGCTAGATGTGGACGGTTGCGATTTCGCCAACCCCTGCCGGGCAATACGGAAGCTGAACTGAATTTGCTGACATTCGCACTGGAAGCGAAAGTTCGCGGCAAGCCTGTCCCTAGACAAGTCGCAGTCATTGAGGAGGGTAAGCCGCGTCGCCTTGTCGCGATGAAAAGCACTGACTAGCGGCACCATCAGAGATGTCGCCTACTCACGTTGAGGCTTTCGCGCCGTAGTCGTGATGCTGGAAAGCTGCCCCACTTGCGATATCTGTAAAAGTGGCGCGTGCGACACAAATTTCGCGCTCTGGTTACGTGTGCATCCAGGGCGCTAAAGACGCATTAAAGCGGACGACTATTCGCTTTCATTTTGTTTTATTCTCGCCGCTTTGAGGAGCTTGGTCTTCTCTCTGTCTCCGCGCATCCGCTTTTCTTCAAGGTTCGTAACAGTCAACTTCAATGTATCGAAGTCTGGCTTGGATTGCGTGCGTTTGGGTTTACTAAGATCTTGGTCAGTCAATTTCTGCACCATAGTTTTTGAGGAGGTGGTTTGGGCCATTTCAGCATAGCGCATGCGGAGCATTGCCGCCATGTGCGGGCGATCTGCTTATCATGTCTAAAGTAAAGTGTCCTGGCCCCGACCGGGCAGGCGCAGCAGGTGTTGCAGGCGCTCGATCTCTTCTTGCATCGCCTCGATCTCGCAGCCGTGGCGTCGCCGTCGTGGCAGAGCAGGATGTAATCAGCCACGTCAATGTCGGCTAATCTGTTCTGCAGGCGCAAGTTGTCAACCTCCATTTTCAAAACCTCACTGGCGAATGTTGGTGGGAAAAACCGCGCCTGCATCAATGACGTTCTCTTTATGTTCTGACTCAGCAATGAGTCAACAAAAGTCCTTGCCCTTGTCAGTCACGCTTGGACTGCGATGTGCGTACGACCTTTTAGGTTCATCTGCAGATGCGATAGGAACGATACCGACGTGGGCGAGTTCAATTACCCATTGAATAGGTGGAGCGATGGCCCGGTATTATTTCGACGTAACCAACGGTAACGGTCTGGAATGTGACAGCGAAGGACAAGAGTTGCAGTCGCTAGACCATGTACGACATGAGGCTGGCAGGATTTTATCGGATATTGCCAAGGACGAAATTCCGGTCAGCCGCAATGTGAGTATCAAGGTTGCCGTCAGGAATAGTGAAGGCATCAAGGTGCATACAGGCGAGCTGTCATTTTCGAGCGATTAACGCGGATCCCGAAATACTTTAGCGTTTTGCTTATGAAGTTTAATTCTGTCCCTGTGTTCGGGCGCAGGGTAACTTCGCGGTCTGCGGACCGATCGGAGATGAGATTTGCAATTAAATGGCCACAAAGATACTGAGACGGAAAAACAGAGGAGGGGGCGTTCTATTTGGCCTTGGCTGGTTCTGCTCGCGGTCACACTATTGGCGATTTATGCGTATGGACAAGCGGTCGCCGCTTGGGAAGATACTGTCAGGATGTGGCGGGATCTCGTTCAGCTTTTCTGGTGGATCATTCCTGACGGACAGGAGTAGGTATTCACGGCCGCAATGTTATAAAGCGCGACGTGACACAATACGTGCAGCTTAAAAGCCACGTTCGGTAGAAACGCGCTACTATTGTACCTGTATTCGATGCTTTTTCAAAACACTCCAAGTCCATATTGATGCTCAAGATTGCCAGAGCGACGTTACCTTCATAGCTCTCACACGTTCGCGTGTTGCTGCAGCCATTTTTAACCGCAAATCAGGTCTGTCGGTGAGTGCGATTATCGTCTCTTTCCAAACGGTCGGTTCATATGGCAAGACGATTTCGGCGTCCGTTGTGGAAAATCCATACGCCTCAGATGCAGAGAAGATTCCTGCCGCACCCAATCTTGCGACGTCGATCCTTTTTGTTGGAGATCGACAATCATTGACGAGAGAGGGCGTCAAGGGAACAAGCATGATGTCAATTCGCCGCCGACTTGTATCATCAAGATAGTCACTCCAAGACATGGGTTTCCTAACCACAACCCTATTGATGCCTCCCCAAATATGAGCGGCGCCTTTGTCAGCGAATACCTCGAATTTTGCCTGAGGTCGTTGTGCTAAAACATCCTCAATGATGGGTCGCAGAAATAGATGCTCCGAATGGTGCACAGATGTGGCGTGGTAGGCTATGAGCACGTCTTTTTTTTCATCATCGGGATTTGTTGTATTCCAGAGGGTTTCTGGTGGCGATGGGGGAAGAACAATGGCATTGACGTGAGCAAGAGACGATGCGAGCCTGGGTGTTGAGACCCAGACGATATCGAGATAGCGGTTCAATCGATGAAGTGGCAAAAGTGCTCGATAGAACAGAAACAGGCGATACCCTAGATTTGCGTCGTCCCCGGTGACAACAGCCGGGATATTGTCATCAAGAAACAAACCAACACCAGACAATCTATCGTTATGTTTTGATATCCATTCAAGAACGCGCGGGGATGCATAGCGGCATACAATGACGAATGTACCCTCTGGATCAATCTCTTCAAAGCTCGCGCTTCTGATATCTGCCGTGTGATAATTCGGCCCATATGCAGCTGAGAGGCGGGCTGAGAAATAGTAATCTGCTGTGGGGTTGGGGTGACGTCCAAACAGGATGACCCGTTTGACCGGCTTACGCGGCGCATTGCCAGCATAGGGGCGCAGGCGCGGCTGTGGCATAAGATCTGCCAGGTAAGAACGCAGCCATCCAGTTTCTGTCATTTGATTGCTCGTTTACGGGCATTTGCAAAACGAGGTGACACGTCCCTCGGCAGCGCGTCCAATACAAAATCTCCTGCAGAAAGCGAGAGATTTGGATTGTAATATGGATCGCTCAACAGCAGCTTTCCCCAGCGCTCATGCATGTATTTTTCTTCTTTTGCAAAGCGGCTTAATTTCTCCGCCGTGTCGTCAGATTTTCGCGATACGGATTCGAGGTGGGTAAGTCGGGCGTGGGGCGTCCATATGATCTTATTGCCATTATCGCGTAACTTGAGGCAGTAATCGACATCGTTGAATGCCACTGCCAGATTTTCTTCATTCATACCCCCCACGTCATTCCACAACGCCTTGCGGGTAAGCAGGCAGGCTGCCGTCACCGCACTGACTTCACGCCTCTGCGATATCAATTGTTGATCTTCACCTGCTTTGGGATGGCGGAAGTGGAAACTGTGACGCGCGACTGAACCAGCGCCGAGTGTCACCCCCGCATGTTGAGTAAAACCATCCGGAAACAAGAGGAGAGGACCGCATGCGCCGACTACGCCGTCCTCCATCTCAATTGCCATGCGTTGCAGCCATTCAGGGTGTAGAGGATCAACGTCATTGTTGAGTAGCAGGATTATATCATGTCGGGCATGGAGTACGCCCAGATTGCATGCCTTGGCGAAGTTGAACACGCCCGGCATAGCGACTCTGTTTACGCGGCTTTCGTATTGAGAAAATAAGTCAAACGTTGCTTGCTCTCGGCTGTCATTGTCGATGACAATAATGTCAAGCTCATCACAAACGGTTTTTGCAAGCAATCCTTCGAGGCATACCGAAAGCAAATCTGCTCGGTCGCGTGTCGGAATGATGACACTCACCCGTAATGGCCCTGAGCCTGAGCGGGGCTTCTCCAAAACAGGACGTGGCCGTTTTGTTGGCCGGTGCAGCAACGGGACGGGGACATGGGCAATCTCGCCATTGCGCGCTGCGGCCAGTAACAACTCACCTGCTGATGCACTCTCTAGATTTTCGATCTTGGAGAGACTGGATAGACGAATGGCTGCTCCGTCTGGCGCAAGCCAGCCTGATCTTGCCAAAGGAGGGTTCCATGCAGGTTTGAAAAACGGCGCAGTCAGCCTGCCATTCTTGCCAATCATGTCCTCGTCGCAATACACACCGACGATGTCAGGATTCTCTATCATAGGGCGGATAAGATGCTCTACCGCATCATCATCAAGACTGAAACCTGCGGGCAGACGGATCCATATTTTCTCTGAAGACCGCAGGTCTCGATTAACCTCCAGCTGAGAGATCGCAATCTTTCTCAAATCGGGATAGCTTTGTGAACTCAACGCACTTGTGGTGACTGCTGCTAAAGAAGGATCGCCGACAACCGATATCAAAACCTCGGTGTCAGGGGGATTTGGATTGTGCTGTGGTAAAAAAAGAGGCTTCCTGTAAATTTCGCGCCAGTCTTCATACTTTGGCTCATTGAGGCCATCGCATGAGCGCACAGCTCGAAACTGGGCGCCTCTTATGTTGGAAACTGCCAGCAGGCGAAGAAGTTGTAGCGTTGACTTCGGGTCATGAACGAAGATCCGCGCTATCATTTCCACAAGGCTTAAAGCGCGGACCGAGAATTTTGGACCCATTTCGCGCGGCAAAGATTTTATCTCGACAGATATGGCCTCCAGTCCTACGGGCATCCACCCATAAAAGACACCCTTACCCGACTTATCCAGAAGCAAGGATCGGATGAGGACAGAAGGAACTCGGTCAGCTCTGTGGAGACGGACGGTGCAGACCCGTTTAGTTGGATAAGGCGATGCCGTAATCGCTATTGCGACAGGGCGATCAGAAAATGCATGGAGACCCGTCTTCTCTGTTGTCTCGCCCGCTTCCTCAGTTGATGCCATGTCGCCAATGAACCCACTTGAATTTTGATGTAGTGCCGTCAACTTCATGAATATGCTGCGCCATAAGGGCTGCCAACTGCCCATCGACAGAAGAGATCGCTGGGCCACCTTGAACTTCAACCCAATCACGAAATGATTGGTGAGAAATGAAAATTACTCACTTTCGGGTTTCGCTCGGCCTACGGTCTCTGTTACCCTCCCAGTGTGGGTGAAGATCTTTACGACGTTTTGATGCGACTTTACGAGGCCGGAGCGGAAGACGTGCCCGGCGACGACATCTCATGGGACGCTGATATGGCTCCGGCCATCATGGTTGCGCTCAACATGGGATATATGCGCTACCGCGAGCGGAGAGGCATAAGGCATTTTTACCTAACATCTGCCGGGTACAGCAAAATCGGGATTCCGCCTTTTTCAGCGACACGATACTTTCTTCAGACGATACGCAAGCTTCTCGGTATCAACTCCGGACTCTGATCGCCTAAAGTCATTTGGCCACCGGCATATGTCGCTATCAGTTGTTGAAGTTGTTATACACCCCAGCGCCGCCGGACACGATGCCAATAGGCTGGCCTATAATCGTTACAAAACGGGTGAAGTCGACAGAAGGATGTCGGGATGCATATATGACGTCTCGCGCCTTGATATCAAAATTCTGCCCCGTCAGCATGCTGCCCGCTTTGGTCATGTCAAAACGGTAGACGATTGGGTAGCGCCCCAGCTTGTCTGTGCGCATACCTTTACTGACCAGCTGGTTGAAACGTTGTTGGCCAAGGAGGTCCATGACAATGTCTGGTTCTTCATAGCGGAATACAAAGTAACCCTTCATATCGCTGGTGTCAGCCGATCCGCCGCCCGCTAGAGCCACGGCTTCCAGCAAATTGAGGTCATTCGCACCGAACTCGATCCGACTGTTGCTTTTGACAGAGCCGAGTACAGTGAATGTCCGCGGTTCACGCGTGACAAAAATCTGGTCGCCTGGCTGGAGGTAAACGTTCTCCCGCGGATTCTGAAGAAGAGTTTTGAGCAAAACTGTGCCGGTTTTGCCTTGCCGCGTTAGTGTAACGTAGCTTTCATATGGTTGAGCGCTTGGGCCGCCTGCCTTAGCAATCACTTCCATGATCGTCTCTGCAACCAAGTTCAAAGGAACGACGGCTGGGCTGTTGACCGCGCCTGATACTGTGACGTTTCGGGATGCAGTTGACGCGCTGTTAATGATGACGTCCGGTTCAACGGCCTTGCTTTTCAAGGCTGAAAGAATTGTTTGGCGAGCCTGCTCAAGCGTCTTGCCAGCGAACGCAACAAGCCCAACATAGGGTATTGCGGCTTTTCCGTCCGGCTGGACCACTATGTCTAGCGTTGTCTGCTTGGAGTCACCGGTTGAAAACAGGCCGTCTGAGCCCGCCTCAAAGATCGTGACTTTCAACTGGTCGCCGATGCCGATAACTGGTCTCTTAACGGAGCCGCCTATCCCGAACCGGCTTTGCAGCAGCTTTCCATCAAATGCAGAAATCAGCGTAGCGGAACTGACGTCGATATCGATGACGTCAAAGACAACGTTCTGCCCTGAGCCGGTCTGATTGATCGATTGTCTAGACTGCTCTAGAACGTCTGACGCGAGGGGGCCGTCACCAGGCAAATTGTTGCACGAGGTAAGGCTCAGCCCAATCAGTAAAAAACCAGCCTTCTTCACAGTCACTCCGTCACGCAAAATTCGCAGGCAGCCATCCCATAGCAATAAAGTGTTAAAGATGGCTAGCACGCTTATCGATTGTCCATAAAAACCTTTTCTGCAACCAGAAAATTTGACATGAGACCGTCTTAGTCGCAGGAGTATTAGATGTTGCGGAGATTGGCTAACCTTTTTCTCCTCTTCACCTGTGCGTGCTCGCTTGACGAGAGCTAATGGTGGCGATTGAGATACAGGTGTGGAAGATGTGCTCGAGTGGAATCGGTCACGCTTCGAATGAATCGGTAGTGGAAACGTATGACGGTTGAGATCTTGGGGCGTGCTTGTGTCGCTCCATCGGCACAGAATGTGGAGCAGCTTTTCGAGCTTTTGCGGCAGGAAATCTGTGCAGTCAGTATCATTCCAGATGAGCGTTGGGCAAAGGCGCGGTTCTGGCATCCCATGCGCGGCATGCCGGGCAAGGCCTATACGTTCTCTGCGGGCGTTTTGGCAGATGTGTATGATTTCGATCCGACCATGTTCGGGATTTCGGCTCGTGAAGCTTCCTACATGGATCCGCAGCAACGTATCCTGCTTCAAACCGTGTGGCGCGCACTTGAGGACGCGTCTGTGTCTTTGGCCGAATTGCAAAGGGAGCGCGTCGGCGTCTATATCGGCGCGTCATCCCTGGATAACGGCAATTTACAGATAGAAGATCCAGCCTCCGGCGGCCCGCATTTTATGACGGGCAACACGCTGTCGATTGTTTCTAACCGAATCTCGCATATCCTTGGCCTCAACGGACCGAGCATGACGATTGATACTGCCTGTTCATCCTCGCTGGTTGCGTTACATCAGGCTGAACGGGCCTTGCGGGATGGTGAGATCGATACTGCGATTGTGGGTGGCGTCAATCTCTTGCTGCACCCCTTTTCCTTTATCGGATTTTCGCAGGCCCGCATGCTTTCTCCGGAAGGACTTTGCCGGGCGTATAGCAATGATGGCGAAGGGTACGTGCGCGCGGAAGCCGCCGGCGCTGTTGTGTTGCGCCGTACCGATCGCGCACTGAGCGAGGGAAGCCGAAGCCGTGCCACACTGGTGGCGTCTGGAATGAATTCTGCGGGTCGCACGAATGGTATCTCATTGCCATCGCGTGAGGCGCAGGCACAGCTCTTGCGTTCCATATATAACGACAACGGTATTGATCCGGAATCTCTTGCTTTTATTGAAGGTCATGGAACAGGTACAAAGGTTGGCGATCCAGCCGAGCTTTGGGCCATCGGTTCGGTCCTGGGTAGGGCTCGTTCGCAGCCGCTGCCCATTGGTTCGATCAAGTCGAATATCGGACATGCAGAACCCGCGTCAGGTGTTCTCGGACTGATCAAAGCGATCTTGTCTTTCGAAAACAATTATCTACCCGCATCTCTTCATGCAGAAACGCTCAATGATAATGTTGATTTCGCCGGGTTAAACGTCGAGGTCAATCGAGCTGGAAGAGTGCTGGCTCAAGGCTCCGAGCGACGTCTCGCTGGCGTCAATTCATTCGGGTTCGGTGGCACAAACGTACATGTGGTTATCTCAGACCCGGCGTCCGCTGCGAAAGATGGTGTTGAAGACAAAGGCGGGGTATTCACCCTGACTGCACATACGCAGTCTGCACTTCACGCATTGCTTGAGGAATATGATGCACGGTTTGCGGCGTCTTCTGACACGCAGAAAGCAGCTCTAATTTCCGCAACGCGCAATCGCTCTATGCTGAAACATCGCTTCGTGGCCGCCGGTAAGAGCGCTTTGGACATCGCCAATGCTGTGTCGTCATATCTCAACGATGGTCATAACGCCGATTCTCAGATTGGCGAAGTTCCAGGCAGGACAATCCAAACGGCATTTTTCTATGCTGGCAATGGATCGCAATGGGCCGGAATGGGCATTGATGCCTATCGTGAGAACAGCGAATTCAAAACCCGCTTCGATCATTTCAGCCAGCTTTTCTCTTCGCGCGCTGGCATCGAAATCACGGAGCTTCTGTTTGCAGATGACCTTGATCAGCAATTGCGCGATACGCGTATAGCTCAACCGTTGCTGTTTGCAGTTCAGGCAGCACTAACCGATTGTCTGATCAGCTATGGCGTGAAACCCGATCTCGTGTTCGGTCATTCCGTTGGCGAAGTCGCTGCAGCCTATGCGGCGGGAATCCTCAGTGCGGAAGATGCGACGACTATTGTGTCTATTCGGTCCAAGCATCAGCACGCTTTGGCTGGCATGGGCACGATGGCGGCGGTGGCGATGTCGGAAACGGCATCTGTCGCCTTTGCGCAGCGTTATGGCCTTGACAACATCAAGGTTGCTGGCACGAATAGTCACAACTCCGTGACGATTTCCGGGCCGGTCGATGAGATCAAAGCCTTTAAGGAGGCAGCGCAGGCAACGCGCAATGCCGTGCACATTCTCGATATAAACTACCCTTTCCACCATCCCTTGATCGATGGGGAAAGAGATGCGTTCCTTGCTGAAATTCCGTCAGTAACGCCAAAGCGCGGACACACGACATTTATTTCCACGGTCACCGGCGCCGAGATCCACGGTGAGCGGTTGGATGCGGAATATTGGTGGCGTAATGTTCGTGAACCCATCGCATTCGAGTCAGCGGTCAATGTCGCGTTGGAATTCGGTTGCAATCTCTTCATGGAGATTTCTCCGCGGTCGATCTTGTCGAGCTATGTCACCGAAACCGCCAAGCAGCTTTCCGCTTCGGCCGTCGTTCTTCCGACGCTGACCCGCCCGGGCGTAGGTGAAGGCGTTGATCCGGTAAAACGTTCCGCGCTTCGCGCCATTTCGCATGGGGCAAAGATTGAGGATGTTGAGGGCAGGGCGCGTGGCATCACCGGCATTGACCTGCCACCATTGCCTTTTGAGAATGCGACCTATCGACCACATCCCACCTCCGATGGGATCAATGTTTTCGGTCGTGATGGAGCGGATGGTCCATACACCCTGCTTGGATGGCGCACTGATCCAAACGCGTCTGTCTGGAAAAACCATATTGATGCGCTACTTTTTCCGGATCTTGCGGGACATGTCGTGGATGGAAAATCCATCATTCCGGGAAGCGCGTTCATCGAAATTGCTGTGCAGGCAGCGCGTGGCTATTACGGCACCGAGGAAGTGGAAATCACCAATTTGGAGATTTTCCGGCCACTTGAGCTGCGTGACAGCCGGATGTCAGAGCTTTTGACACGTATATCCCCGGAAACGGGAGTAATCGAGATCGCGTCTCGTGAATATATGAGCGAAGACGGCTGGACGATCCATGCGACAGCGCGCAGTCGCATTTCTGTCGGTCTTTCCCGCAAGGCGGAGCTCAATATTGGGGACTTTGGCAAGGCGTATGCTATCTCTGCCGCGGAAGCTTATGAGACCGCGCGACGCTTTGGGCTGGACTATGCGCCATGTTTTCAGCTTCTTGAGCGCGCGGAAGTTTTTGGTGATCGGCACATTGTCGTCAGCCTGCTGCCTGCTGCCTCCCCGGCACACCCGTATCTTAGCTATGGAATGGACCCGGTATCGACCGACGCTGCTTTCCACGGATTGGTCGCGCTATTCGGCTCATTGACGGGTGAAATCGATGGAGCGCCCTATATTCCAGTTCGGTTCGGCGCTGTCCGAACGGCGTCTTCAGGTCAGCCAATCGCCAGCGCAGTCATCCAGATTGAGCGGTTCAGCGCAAACAGCCTGAAGGCTCGTATAGAACTGTTGGCTGAAGATGGCTCACTTGTTGCGGCACTGGATGATTGCCGGTTCCGTCGCACATGGCTGCGTCAGCACAGCACCCTTGATACGGTTGCTTTTCATTACGAGGCTGTCGCTCGAACGCACATTGCCCAAAATCTACCTACGGCTGTGGCGGCTCCCAGCCTTTTCCCAAGTATTCCGCAAGCACAGGCAGACGATGCGACCTTGCTGCTGGATGCTGCCGTTCAGCGCGCCTGCCACGATATAGCACTTGTTCTGGCAGGTCCAAACGGCGCGGTCTCCGTATTGTCGCTGCCCGGCGACCCTGCATTTCAGTGCTTCCTCTCAAGCTGTTTGTACACTTTGGAGGATGCGGGTATTGCGCAATTTGCCGATGCTGGATGGATCGTCCCGCCGGATAGCGATCTGCCGCCGCTTGAGGAACTCCTGAACGAGATCTACCGTCGGTTCCCAGAGCGCGTTGCTGAAACGGTCTTGATCAACAACGCATATCGCGAAACGCTGAAACGCGTTGCTGCCAACTCTGTGGCTGCCCTGCAGCCATCGTCGTTCCTCAGCGATGCGACGCTTGATCATGTGCGCCATCACACCGCAAGTGGCCGACGCCGCGAAGAGCTCGTCATAAGCGCGGTGAAGAGCGCTCTGGCGGATATTGTGCCTGGTGACGGTGTCACGATTGTCGAGCTGGGCGCAGTATCAACGGCTTTCAGCAGCCGGCTTGCAGATATGGCCGCCATCAAAGGGGCGCGGCTTGTCGTCATTGAACCCTCGGACCATCTTCGTCGCACCCTGGAAATCGGGTTTGAGCGAAATCCCTCGGTTGACACCCTTGCTCCGGACGCGGCGGGTACTCTCGACAGCGTAGATCTTGTTGTCAGCGCCAGCGGCTCCCTTTACGGTCAATTCCGCCAACATAGCGGTTTGAAAGATGTTTTGCGGATTGCCGCATCTAGCGGTGGTCGGGTCGCTATTGCGGAAGCGCCGTCTTCAGCTCTTTCTGATTTCGTTTTCGGTCTTACTGAAAACTGGTTTGCTGACAGCGCGACCCCCGAGTTTCCCACCGGGCAGTTTGCATCTGCAATACAGTGGGAAGACCTTCTGAAAGCGTGTGGTTTTGACGCTCCAAACGTCGATCAGCCCGAGCTTGCCGAAGGTGGATTGCTTTTGGTTCAGGCACAGTCAACCGCGTATAATCGCTCAGACAAGGTAATTGCGCCGGCTTTTGCGTCGATCTTTGAACTTTTGCAGAATGAGGGAGACAATCCACTTCTGCCTCCCGGATTCTCAAAAACGCTGACTTGCCCGCCAGAGCAGCCGCGCGGCGCATTTGAAAATCTGTTCGCAGAAAGCCTGGCTTATCCGCTCGCCTTCATCTGCGCTCTGCCGAAAGAACCATCGGACTCGGCTGGTCTGCAGGATATAATTGCGACTCTAAGCGCCTTTGCAGAGACTGCACGTGCGCAAGCGCGTGCACAAAACGTTGCACGTATCCGACTGTTGATCGTGGCCGCTGGGGGCTCTCCTGCCGCTTCTGATCAGGCCCATCCTGCAGCAAGCGGTTTGTGGACATTCGCCAGAGTGCTGCAAAACGAATATGATGAGTTCGATGTTTTCCTGCTGGATGCTGATCCGCAGGGTCCAACGACCTCGAGTGCCGTTCTTTCTTTGCTGGCGTATGATGGTCTGGAGCGCGAATGGGTTTCGAGTTCCAGGACGGGTGTCCTGTCCGTCGTCCGTGCCGTTCCAGGTCATGCTTCCGAAGCTGGCCGCAAAGTGACGACGTTCGAAGCGGCAACGATCCATCAGCACACCAGTGGGCGCGTCGACAGCATTGTCTGGACGCAGGATAAGGTCCCCGTTCCAAATGATGGCGAAGTCGTTGTCAAGGTCGCTGCAACAGGTCTAAATTTCCGTGACGTCATGTGGTCGATGGGGTTGCTCCCTGAGGAAGCGCTGGAGGATGGTTTCGCTGGCGCGACCATAGGCATGGAGATGGCCGGAACGGTGGTTGCCACTGGTTCTTCCGTCACGGATCTCTCCGTTGGCGATGCCGTGATGGGTATCGGGCCAAAGGCCTTCTCGACGCATATGGTCGTTGCTCGCGATGGTGTCACCAAGTTGCCGCAGGGAATCGATCTTGCCGCAGCCGCGACTGTGCCTGTCGCGTTTCTTACGGCTTATTATGCGATGGTGGAGCTTGGCCGTATCCGTGAAGGAGAAACGATCCTCATTCACGGAGCAGCAGGCGGCGTCGGCCTTGCAGCTTTGCAGATTGCCAAGCTCAAAGGCGCAAAAGTCATCGCAACGGCGGGTACTGTTGAGAAGCGCCGGTTCCTCACATTACTTGGTGCGGATCACGTCTTCGATTCACGTTCGCTCGCATTCGTCGGCGATGTTTTGCGTGTGACAGACGGGGAGGGTGTGGATCTTGTGCTAAATTCTCTCTTTGCTGAAGCGATGGAGCGCAGTTTCGAACTCGTAAAGCCGTTCGGTCGTTTCCTGGAACTTGGCAAACGCGATTATTACTCGGATCGCAAGCTTGCGCTGCGTCCGTTCCGCCGTAACATCTCGTATTTCGGTATAGATGCGGATCAGTTGCTCGTGAGGGCTCCTGATCTGACACGGCGTATTTTTGCCGACATCGGCACATTGTTTTCGGACGGCAAACTCACTCCTTTGCCGTACCGCGCCTTCAATTACGATGAGACGGGTGCCGCGTTCCGCCTGATGCAGAATGCGGGGCATATCGGCAAGATCGTCGTGCGTCCTCCTGTACAGGGTCAGGACCACGTACAGGTGTTCTCAGACGCGCTGTTGACACTTCAGCCTGGCGTATATCTCGTTATCGGCGGCATTGGCGGATTTGGTCTTGAAACGGCAAAGTGGCTCGTTAGCCGTGGTGCCACCCACATCGCGCTTTCCACACGTGGGGGCGTTGCCGATCATGAGACGTTGGACGCTATTGCCGCCTGGAAAGCATCTGGCGTCGAGGTCACCCTTCATGCCTGCGACGTGACCATTGAAGCCTCGCTCGAGGCCTTGTTGGTAGAACTTCGCTCATACGGGCCCATCAAGGGCGTCGTACACGCGGCTATGGTGCTGAATGACGGCCTGATTTCCAACCTCGACCGTGAGAAAAATCGCGCTGTCATCGACGTAAAGGCCGTCGGTGCCAGCAATCTCGACCGTCTGACGCGGGCTGATGATCTTGAACTTTTCCTTCTGTTCTCGTCGGCAACAACAATGATTGGCAATCCCGGTCAGGCCAACTATGTTGCCGCAAACGGTTATCTCGAAGGTCTGGCGCGCGCACGTCGGCGTGCGGGGCTGCCTGCGCTGGCTATCGGTTTTGGTGCGATTGGAGATGTCGGCTTTTTAGCGCGCAACACCAATGTCAGCGATATTTTGTCTCGCCGCCTTGGAAAAGCAGTCCTGAAAGCGCGCGCTGCCCTCAGCTTCGTCGAGCGTGTGATCGTGAACGATGCGGGCACGGTCGATCAGGCTGCCATTATGATAGCGGAACTGGACTGGGCAAGTGCGTCGGCTCTGCCGATCACAGCGCAGCCACTCTTTTCTGCAATTCCACGCAATGCCGCAGGCGGGGCTTCCGGTGGCGACGGCGATCAAATTGACTTGGCCGCTTTGGTGGCCGGCAAGTCCCATGAAGAGGCGCACGCTATTTTGCATGGTTTCCTCGCCGGTGAAATTGCTGCAATTCTAAAGGTTGCGGAAGACAGCGTCAAAGCCGACAAGGTGCTCAAAGACATAGGACTGGATAGTCTCATGGCGATGGAGTTGGGTGTTGGCTTCCAGCAGAAGACGGGCATCGATATTCCGCTATCCGGAATGGGGGATGGCGCGACCGTAGGTGACATTGTACAAAAGCTGTATGAAAAAGTCACCGCCGATGTTAACGCTGACGACACAGGCGACGATGCGAATAGCGCATCGCTAGTAGAGCAACTGACCGACAAACACACGGCGACAGTCACAGATAAAAAACTCGGTAACAATGGTTGATGAAGCAAAACAGGAAGACCTGCGAGAGGCATCGTCCGAATCCTCGCTCATAAGCGTGCTTCGGCAGCGTCAGGGAGAGGCGGGCCAGAACCGTGTGACACGCATTAACAGGCGTGCACCCGAGCGTGTAAAACTGCCTAAACGCTTTGACGAGTTGCCAGAATATAAGAAAATTGTTGCTCAAAAGGCGATCAGCGGTCTGGCAGGGGTCGATAATCCCTTTTACCGCTCGCATGAAGGCGCCGCGGGAGCGACGACGTGTATCGATGGTCGCGAACTTATCAATTTCGCGTCCTACGACTATATTAGTGCAAATACGCACCCGGAAGTCCTTAAGGCAGCCACGGACGCGATCGGGGTTTATGGAGTTTCCGCGTCGGCCAGTCGCCTTGTGGCCGGCGAGCGGCCTATGCATGCCATTTTAGAGCAGAAGCTTGCATCCGTTTATGGCACTGAGGCGGCTGTCTGTTTCGTGAGTGGCTACCTAACAAATGCGACAATCATCAGCTGTGTCGTCGGTCCCAAGGACCTTGTTATCCACGATGAGCTGATACACAACAGCGTTCTGTCAGGCGTCAAACTGTCGGGTGCTTCGCGTCGTTTCTTCCGGCATAACGACCCCGCTGATCTCGAAAAAATCCTATCGAGCATCGAAGGTGATTTTGACCGCATTCTCGTCATCGTCGAGGGCGTCTATTCGATGGACGGCGATGTCGCTGATCTTCCAGAGCTCGTCCGCTTACGTTCGAAGTACGGTTTCTGGCTCATGGTTGATGAAGCCCACGCGCTGGGCGTACTTGGGAAAACAGGTCGAGGCACGTTCGAGCATTTCGGCATCGACTCAGCCAGTGTCGATATCTGGATGGGTACATTGTCCAAAACGGCGTCCAGTTGTGGCGGCTATGTCGCGGGAAGTCAGCCGCTCATCGAGATATTGAAGGCGCAGGCTGGCGGCTTCGTCTACAGCGTTGGGCTTGCCCCGGCTTTGGCAAGTGCTGCTCATGCAAGCCTCCTTGTTCTGGAAAATGAACCGGAGCGCGTATCATTACTGCGTCGAAACGGACAACTGTTTCTCCAGCTTGCGCAACAGGCCGGCCTCGATACTGGGCCGAGCGAAGGCTATTCCGTCGTTCCTGTTATCGTTGGTGACTCACTTCGCGCCGTTCAACTGTCGAACGACCTGCTGAAAGCAGGGATCAACGCGCTGCCCATCATTTATCCTGCTGTGCAGGAAGGCATGGCACGCTTGCGGTTTTTCTTGACCAGCGACCACACGCCCGAGCAAATTGCGCAGGCTGTCAAACTGACGGACGAAATATTGCAGGATCTGACGCAACGAAATGTCGGCCTTGGTTCTCTCGATATGCAGCAGGTCGCGAAACTGTTCACGTAAGTGCGCGACTGCTTTGGAAACGACGTATGGCTCACATTATCATAACAGGCGGATCGAGCGGGATCGGGCTTGAAGTTGCTCGCATCTATCTTGCCAAAGGGTACCGCGTTTCCTTGATGGCACGCAGAGCCGATATTCTGGCCGCCGCGCGGGACGAACTGCTCAAAGCCAATCCGGTCGCGCCAGATGCCATCTTCCTTGTCACCGTCGACGTCTGCAACGAGACTGAAATGCGCGCAGCCATTATAGCTGCGGAAGCCAAACATGGTCTCTGCGATGTGCTGGTTACCTCAGCAGGTCGGGTCGATCCGCAGTTTTTTGACGAGCAGCCTTCTGACATTTTTGACGCGCAACTGGCCGTCAACTTCTTCGGTACGGTCTATGCCGTTCGCGCAGTCCTTGCCGGAATGAAACAAAGGCGAAGCGGCCGCATTATGTTGATCTCGTCTGGCGCAGCACTTATTGGAATTCCGGCCTATGCCGCTTACTGCGCCTCGAAGTCAGCTCTCACGGGTTTTGCGGAGGCATTGAGGTCGGAAGCGCAAGCTTATGGCGTCTCCGTTTCGATCTGCTATCCGCCTGATACGTTGACGCCACAATATGAGCGCGAAATCGGTCTTCGCCCAAAAGCCGCTCAAGTGTTGATGGGGGCTGTGCGACCCTGGAGGCCCCAAACCGTGGCGCAGTTGCTAGTAGATGGAACGGAAAGAGGAAAGCGGCAGGTCCATTTTGGCCTCACCCTGAAACTTTTTTCGTGGTTTTCGGCCTTCATAAAGCCAGTCATGTTCTGGCGACTTGCACGCGTGCCAGCATAGGTTAACAGGGCTTCATGGATATGTTGATACATGAGGATCATCCGATCGCGCTGACAGCCGCTTCATTTGTGGTCGCTGCGGTCGTCGTCTATTTGACAGATCCATTTGCCATGCCGCAATCTGCTAGAAGGAAGAGCCGACTGCCGCATGGCTGGGGACGCATTCTTGTCGAGCATGTCATGCGGCTGCCGATCATTCTCTTCGTGTTCTCTATATTTTTCGCAATCTCCTGGCGGCCACTTTATTGCTGCTTGGGAACGATCAGCTTCTTCGTGATCTTTACGGGCATCTCGCGCGCAAAATACATTTTCATTCGCGAACCACTCGTCTTTTCAGATATCGCGCTGGTGGTCGACGTCTTCAAATACAAGTCTATTTTTTATGCCACAAATCTCAACATCGTCTTCTGGATCATCGCGCTCGGCTATGTCTTTGGCGTGACGGCACTTTTCATGGTCTTTGAACCGGCCATAATTCCACAGACTTTGACGCCAGTCTGGATACTCGTTGGTATTCTCGTGCCAACGCTGTCTGTGCTGTTGTTGTTTGTAAAGCCGATCGGCCAACTGGCGGCCACGATCTCCCAGCGGCTCTTAACAACGCTGGATGTCAAATCCAACACGACCCGCTTCGGGACGTTCACCTCGGTCAGCTATCACTTCATGATGTGGCTCGGCATGAAGCGTGACACTATTATCGAGGAAATCGCGCAACGGCTGCAAAGTGTCATCCATGACATGCTTGGCGAGCCGAACCACGACGCGCCGTTGCTGATCGTCTGGCAATCCGAATCCTTCATGGACCTCAGAAATTGCGGCGATCAGGATCTCGCATTGCCAACAATCGACATTTTGAAGGAACGTGCGGCGCAGTGGGGGCGCATGACGACAGTGTTTGAGGGCGGCTACACGCTTCGCACGGAATTTGCCGTGCTCAGTGGCCTCCAGCCCAATGATGTTCACGCCGATGCAAGTTACCCCTATCTCAGGGCATCGCACTATGCCGACGTTGTTTGGCCCAACAAACTGCGAAAGTCCGGTTGGCTCACCCATTTCATTCACCCCTATGACAGGACATTTTTTCTTCGGCACAAGGCTATGCCGATCCTCGGCTTCAGCGAAATGACGATGCTGGACGATTTCGATCATGTGCCGGAGAGGGACGGGGCCTATGTTTCCGACATGCGTCTGACCCAAAAAGTTCTGCACATCGCAGACAAAGTCGACAGACAGCAGTCTGCACTGCTTTTCGTGGCATCCATGGCCAATCACGGCCCTTGGGAGCCCGGCCGCTGCGAAGGTATGACCGACCCCGTCGACATCTACAAAGAACTTTTGCGCAAGGCAGACGAGGCTTTGGCTTATCTCATTGATGAACTGGACAAATACGACAGGCCCGTCTGGCTTGCTTTTTACGGGGATCATGCCCCGCTTTTGAAACGCTACGCCGATCCGTTTCCCGATCCCAGGACCGATTATTTCATCGTGCCACTCGCAAAGGCACGGCAAGACAAACACAAGTCCACACCGTCCCGCATCGAAGCCCCTTGGACCTTGTTCGAAACGCTCCTATGGCACGCTCATCTTTACAAGGAGCGGTTCAAGTGAGTGGCGAAAAGGCGTTCTTATTTTTACAAGGCCCTTCCTCGCCTCTCTTTGCCAAGCTCGCCGAGCATCTCACCCGCGCTGGACGGGCGTGCTATCGCATCAATCTCAACGTTGGAGACCAGATTTTCTGGAGGCGCGGCGGGGCGTTCAATTACCGCGGCAGCATCGAGAAGTGGGGCGGCTATATCCGGTCGTTCATGGACGATCGTAACATCGGCACCATTATCCTTCTGGGCGAAGAGCGCCCCTACCATAAGGAGGCGGTACGCGCAGCCAAGGAACGTGGTGTCGAAGTCGTCGTTATCGAGATGGGCTATCTCCGGCCTGACTGGGTGACCGTGGAACTGGATGGCATGTCATCCAACTCACGGTTTCCGAATGATCCTGATGTCATCATGGAAGCCGCAGAGAATTTACCCGAGCCGGACTGGACACGGAGCTACTCGCAGACATTTCTGGCAGAGGCGCTGTGTGATCTTGCCTATTACCTGCCGTCAGTATTTTTTGGTTTTCTTTATCCGCGATATCGGTTCCACGGTATATTCCATCCGCTGGCGGAATATACGGGTTGGATAGGACGGCTCGCGACCGAGCGGCGTCGCCAGAAAACAGCTCGCTTGTTAACAGATCAATTGCTGAACAGTGGCTGCCCATGGTTTGTGTACCCTTTGCAGCTTGACACAGACTATCAGCTACGTGCCCATTCCCCATACAACAGCCAGCGTGACGCGATTGCCCATGTTATCTCATCTTTCGCAAAGTCTGCGGATGGGTTGGCAAGATTGGCAATCAAGGTTCACCCTTTGGACAACGGATTGATAGCGTGGAGGCGGGTTATCCAGTCCATGGCTCAGAGTCTCGGCGTTACTGAACGAGTTCTCTATTTCGATGGCGGTGATTTCAACGCCCTCATCACAGGCTGTCGCGGCGTTGTGACCGTGAACTCCACAGCCGCACTTTCTGCGGTCAGCCAGGCCATTCCGACAAAAACGCTGGGGACGGCTCTTTTTGATATCGAAGGACTGACGGAGCAGGCGCCGCTCGATGATTTTTGGCGTTCGCCAACAGTTCCTGACGCAGAATTGAGAACTGCTTTCTTCCGCCTCGTGGCTGCCTCGATCCAGGAGCGAGGGAATTTCTACTCCCAGGACGGCTCTGCTGCTGCGGCGCTTGGTATTTCGAGGAGGCTACTGAGCAATACGGTCAATCGACCCGGCGGCGATGCAGAGTGCGTTCCTCGGTCGCGGCCAATTAAGTTAGCTGGTGACAAGCTTTAGCGTGGACATAGCAAACATTGTGAGGGCGCAAAAGTGCGCTTAAGGGATACCAATCAGCTTTGATTGGTGAGCAGTTCGATGTGTAGACCCTGGCGTCGGTGCCGAACAATGGGAGTGGGCAGACTTGTTTCTTTCGGCCGCAATACGGCGTTTAAGCGATGTTTTTCGGATTCGCAAAAAAAGAAAATCTCAGATTGAGCGACAGGTCGCGCACCTCAAGAAGTTCGTGAGCTACCAGCCATCTGGCGGAATGCCGCCCGTCCGCCCCGCGGATATGAACCGGCTTGATATTACCTGGGTCATACCTGACTTTATGCCCGGCGCTGGCGGACATATGACGATCTTCCGTATTGCCAGTCACCTCGAAAAATTCGGGCACAATGTTCGGTTACTCGTACAAAATCCGAGCGTGCATAAGTCCGGTGCTGCCGCCCTCGAAACGATAAATAAGCACTTCCAGCCCTTCTCAGGGCCGGTCGAATTGTTTCAGGAAAGGACGCCAGAAGCCGAAGGTGATGCTTTGATCGCAACGGACCGGTTTACCTGTTACCCGGTGAACGCCATGAACCGATTTACAAGAAAATTCTATTTCGTCCAGGACTTTGAGCCCTCTTTCTATCCCGCCGGTACCGAAGCACTTCTGAGTGAAGCGACCTATCATTATGATTTTGACTGCCTTTGCGCGGGTGAGTGGCTGCACAGAAAAATGTCTGATCAATTCGGGCGCTGGTCAATGTCCTGGCCTTTGGCCTTCGATGGTGCCGTATACAACCTCGGGCAAGGCGAGGGCATTCGTCGCAAGAATAGAATTGCACTATACGCTCGTTACGTCACGCCTCGACGAGCGGTCGAACTGGCATTCATGGCCCTTGAGATTTTGAAAAGCCGTGACGTCGACTTTGAGGTCGATTTTTTTGGCTGGAAACTCGGTAAACTTGATGTTGATTTCCCATACAGAGATCTCGGAATATTGGAAAGCGCGGAACTTGCGAAGCTATACCGGGAGAGCACTATCGGTGTTGTCTTCTCCGCTACCAATCACTCATTGGTTAACAGGGAAATGATGGCATGTGGATTGCCGGTAATAGATCTGAATCTCGATACGGTGAGATCTATTTTCCCTGCCGGAACGATAGCGCTGGCGGACCCGACGCCTGAAGGTATTGCAGATGTGATGGAGCGATTGCTTTGTAACGAGGAAGAGGGAGCTCTTCTTCGCTCGCGCGGCCACGAGCATGTGAGGGATTTGTCCTGGGAGAAATCTGCGAGACTGGTTGAAGCGGCCATCCAAGAGAGGGTTGCTTATGCCGCCAGCGGGGCGGTGGCATGATGCACACATACAGATGCGCTGTGGTCATACCCGCAAAAAACGCAATCAGCATATTGCCACGTGTTCTGTCTCAAGTGGTATCTCAGAAGACCGAATGGCCTTATGAGGTCATTGTGATCGACTCTGGATCAACAGACGGAACGGTCGAGTATCTACGCAAGCTTGACACGATACGGCTTATTGAAATTCCATCCGGAGAGTTTGGTCACGGCAAAACAAGGAACCTCGGAGTTCAGGCAGCAGACGCCGAGTTTGTTGCGTTTCTGACGCATGATGCTGTCCCTCTTGACGAATACTGGCTTGCTAATCTGGTGGCGATTGCGACCGAGGATGCCTCTATAGCGGGGGTCTTTGGCCGACATATCGCTCATGAACATGCGTCCCCCTTTATCAAGAGCGATCTGGATCAGCATTTTGAAGGTTTTCGCGCCCATCCAAAAATTCTAGGACGCAATACCGACCCAAATCGCTATGAGACCGATCAAGGCTGGCGCCAGCTTTTGCACTTTTATTCAGACAATAATTCCCTTTTGAGGAAATCCGTTTGGGAAAAAATACCTTACCCGGATGTGGAGTTCGCAGAAGACCAACTCTGGGCACGCGCGATTATCGAGGCAGGATACCGAAAGGGCTACGCGGAAAATGCTGTCGTGTATCATTCGCATGACTACGGCGTGAGAGAACAATTTCAGCGAGCATTTGATGAATCACGCAATTTTAAAAAGCACTTTGGTTACAAATTGACGCCAAGTTTTCTGCACATGTGTGAGGCGGTCGTGAGGTTGAGCATCCAGGCTTTCAGGCAAAAGGTGGATGAGCGATACGGTAAGGTTGGTTTTAGTGATCGCGTCGGGAGAGCACTCAGGCGATCTGCTTTGGTGGCGGGTCATTGCGCGGGTGCAAACCATGAAGCTTTACCAGAATGGCTTTCTGCCAGAATGTCACTTGATCAGAAGCTTTTTAGATCGTAAGCAGCCAGCCGACACCGTCCGTTTTGAACTCTCCCAGCCATTGGAGTCTTGATATCTTGACCGGCCTAGCGTTACGGAGGCACTCGAGCCCGTTAGATTACAAGAGTAATTCGCCTTACTGGTTGTAGTCTTTGTTACGGTGAATTTGCTTCGGCGGTCGTCAAAGTGCCCGGTCGCCGCAGGTTGAGCAAATTTGCCTAGAGTGGAATGATTGTCCAAATTACCACTATCAAACGAATCGATGAGGTACACTTTACGTGGGTGTGATTTTTCAAGATGTTGTGCGGTGTGGCGTTAAGCTGAAATACTCCCCTGTACCCCTTTCTCGTCTATCAGAAGATGAACTGCGTTTGACGATTAGTGAGTTGAATCTAATCTCCGGCGATTGCGGGTGTGTGGTTTTCGAGGGTGAGAGCCGACGACTTACTGATCTGGTTATTTTTGCGGGTAATCTTGAGCGCTTTTCGATGCTTTCCGCAGCTCGAGAAAATGCCTCAAGGGTGATTTATTTCCAAGACACGGCTAGCTGGTGGTATGGCGGATCGGATCTTCTGCCTGATATTGAGGGTATAGCGGTTTTTGTCCGTGATATGATACAAAAGCGGCCTTGCCTCGCCTTTGGGCAGTCCTCAGGGGGGTATGCAGCATTGGCATTAGGTGGCTTAGTGCCGCACATAGATGTTCTTGCGTGTTCTCCTCAGACATTTTCGGATATTAATATAAAAGAACATATATATGTATCAGGCCATCTGGCAGTGCAACGGACCCCAGACTATTTAATGGATATTGCTGATCTATACACTCGCATTCGTCGAAGCGGTTACGCATCAGCAATTTTCTCTGCATCGGAATACAAAAATCCATATCAAAGTCATTTTTGGCTAGACCATTTACACATGGCGAAACTGGTAAATATAACTTCGATAGATAAATTTCTTTCAGTCTCTTCAAATCACTCGATAGTATACCAAAGAGCCGCCGAATTTTCGGTTTTGCTAAAAAGTCTGATGGCTGTAAGCGGGAGGAAATCGAAATACCATCGACTTATCCTTCAAGATTTCGTCGGGCGCATGACCGATGGTAACGTAGAGTAATCAGTGGGAAAAAATTCTAGGTTTGTCATCGCATCAATATGTTTGGGAAAATTGAGAAGATATAGAAAATGAACTTTTGTGTGCACATCGATACCGGATCAGAGGTCCATGGTTATTTTGTGCCTGACGGATATTCTACTGTCCCAAAAATCCATGTCAGATTAGACAGTGAAAGCGACGTCCAAGAAATATACACTTGGGTGTTCATCGAAGGAGCTCGTGCGCAGGGCGCGCATGAAACGGGTAATGTTGGGTTCGTGCTTTCAGAAGCGAACGTTCCGGGGCTGACAAACGCCTTGTCTTTACAATTGTCAGACCCTGAAACTGGTCTCGTCTTCTATCGCAGGGCTCAGGTTGGGCAATATATTCCAAAAAAAGTTCTACGTATTGAGACTGGATTGGTGCCGCAGCGCGAAATAGATACAAGTGTAAAAGATCACTTCCAGTTTTTCGAACAACAAATAGAACACCACGGATTTGAAACTATAAGGCAAATGTTGGAAATTATACATCAGCCTTCTGTATACGTTTCGGGCCGTATTCCGTTGAAGAATTTCAGGGTTTACATTGACTACAATATCGATACGACGTTGATTTCTCTAAGAGATCCGTTTGTCGAGCTAGCAACGCGCTTGGCGGTTTTTAGTCGAATAAAAGCGACCAAATTTTCTTTTGTATCACCACGTGATATGATCATCTTCAAATCAGTCATTGATTGGTTTGATGGCATTGATATGAAAGATGAGTCCGCCGTTGTAAAAGCAATTCTGAATGCTCCTGCAGATACATTAAGTTTACTCTCCTCTCCTTTTACTCACCAATTAGTCGCCGCTTCGCCTGCGGACACAGTAAGATTGGAAGATGTATCTCAGGCGCTGGACGTACTCTCACAATTCACAGTGTTTGACAGTGGCCGTGACAATTCGGGCTATTCAAGGAGCATTGCGGCGGCGTTGGATCTGGCGCCGACTGCAATCAGTGTTAGGCCCCCATTGGACGCAATCTTAGATCTGTCCGACGTGATAAGGAAAATAGGCAGGATAGAGCATATCCTTGAGGTTGATCTGGTACTCTATCACTTTATCGAGAAAGCCGAGAAAAGGGCATTCGACGGACTGGCGTAACGGACTATCTGGCGCTGCGAGTGAGAGTGAAAAGCGGTTGATGGCGGCCACCCCAGTTTGGCAAGAAATTCATAACACGCAACGGCCTTTTTGGGGCGCAAAAAAATGGGGCTTCTCGGCCAATTCAAACAACAACAGAATTATCCTGCGTCACGCTCATGACACCATTTGCTGATGAATAAGCGAGGTTAACACGGCTGAGGTTTCTCCCCGAGATTATTATATCTCGGCAAGATACAACTCGGCCCAACAGGCTGGTATGCTGTCACAGCACCATTGAATAGCGATTCCAGGGATAAACCATGAATCTTGAGGTCGGTCATCTCGACAAGGCGGTTAGTATCGCGCCGGCAGACGATGCAGACGCAAATAGTGATAGCTATGAGCGCGGCAGCAGATGGTTTAATAAAACGAACTCATTGTTTATGTTCGTGATTATCCCGGGAATCATAGCTGGAATATATTACTTCCTTTTTGCGAGCGGCCAGTACATTTCTGAATCCCGCATGGTTGTTCGCACGATCGGAGTGAGTGAGCAGTTCGACACGTCTGAAAAGCGTGACGGTCGGTCAATTATCGGTGGCGATTCACTGACTCAGGATTCCTACATCGTCGCCAATTATATCCAGTCGCCACAGATCGTACGGCTCCTCAATGAGCGTATTCAATTACACGACATGTTTTCGCGTGCCGACGTGGATTATTTTTCGCGCTTGCCCAAAGACGCCAGGTTCGAAGACCTTCATAAATTTTGGACAAGGCAGGTTGACACCTATGTTGATGGTCCGTCGGGAATTATCATTCTCACCATTCGTGCGTTTTCACCGGAAGACGCGGTGAAAATTTCCGAGGCTTCGCTGCAAGCGGCCGATGAGATGATTGATACCATTTCAGAAAAAGCAAAACACGATCTCATACAGCGCGGCGAGAATGACGTTACCCTGGCTCTGGCGGAATATCGAAAGGCTCTCGACAATTTGAGAGAATACCAAAATAAGACCGGTATCCTCGATCCTTTAGCTTCAGCAAAAATGTCGAATTCGATTATAGCCAAGTTAACTGAGCAAAAACTGACATTGACTGTAAGCTTGAACTCACTCGTGGCGGCCGGAGCCGACAATACTGCCAGAGGCCGCGAACTGAAACGGTCGATCCAAGCGATCGAGGACCAGATACGCTTGCGCCAAGACAGTGTTGCGGGTGCGACGCCCAGCAGTGGTGTGCAAATCTCGTCAAGCATGGCGGAATTCTCTCGACTTGAAACGCAACGCGTCGTCACGCAAGCGTTGTACGAATCGACCGTGAGGAATTTGGACACAGCAAAATCGACGGCATTGAAGAGAACGACTTTCATTTCCGTTTTTTCGGACGCTCATGTTCCGGAAGAATCGCGTTACCCGGATCGTTTTTCGCAGTGGATTATTCTGCTCGGGGGGCTCTTGACGCTGTGGATGACGGGCACTCTGATCTGGATGTCCATTGAGGATCATAGAGTTTAATCATGATTTTTTTGGACCGTGTTACCAAATACTACAAGACAGCTGCGCACCGGCGCTACATCCTGCGAGATCAGACGATGCATTTTGCCTCCGGAAGGTCCTATGGACTGCTGGGCGTCAATGGTGCGGGTAAGTCTACAACGATGCGGCTGATCTCGGGTGCCGAATTGCCGAATTCCGGTCGCATAACGCGACAAGTGCGGGTCTCCTGGCCACTTGGCTTTGCAAATGGCTTGAACCATCAGCTAAGCGGCAAAGAGAACTTAAAATTCGTTGCGCGCGCCTATGGTGAAGATTTTTACCGTGTTCTGCGGTTCGTCGCTGATTTTGCCGAGATTGGCAGCTATCTCAACGAACCAATACGAACCTACTCGTCAGGTATGATGGCACGCTTCGCGTTTGGACTTTCGATGGCAATCGAGTTTGATTGCTACCTCGTTGACGAAATCACGGCTGTTGGAGACTCGAACTTCCAGCGCAGATGCCGGGAAGCGTTTCGTCAACGCAGAGAGAGATCTGATGTCATTATGATCTCTCATGACATGGATACGATCAAAGATTATTGTGACGTCGCCCTTGTCCTTATAGATGGGCATATGGTGCAATTCGAGAGCGTCGAGGAAGGGATAGCGACTTACATGCGCTTGAACCGTTAATGGCCTTTTCGTTCGGAGACTCGGTGTGAAAGAAAACAATAAGCTTGTTCAACAGGGCGCGTTATCTGCATCGGAACGGAGCCAAAAACTAGCATCGGCGCTTAGTTCCTACGCGCGTATGCTTACGTTCGAAAACCGTAGTCGACGTAACCTCTACCGTTTGGCAGGGTTGGCGCCGCGAACGCGCGACAAAATATTCTCCATCTTGATTGGGGTCTGCTTTGCGCTGACATTCGTCATACCGCTGTTGATGAGTGTGATTTATTACACGATGGTTGCCAGCCCAGGTTATGTGTCTGAGGTTCGTTTCGTCCTTCGGTCTTCTGCTCCCATGCTCTCAAGAGACCGCTACGCGAGTTCAACCGTAGAGCCTAAAGCAAAGATCGTTCAGGACACCGCCGTATTATTGAACTATCTCGACAGCCCCGCTTTGATCGAGGATGTTTCAAAAAATATCTCGCTTGAGAAGTATTTCGGGCGTGACGAAATCGACTACTTTTCAAGGCTCAATCCCGAGGCAAACCAGGATAAGACGCTGAAGTATTGGCGTAAACACTATTCCGCTTCGGTAAACCCTAAAAGTGGTATCGTTGAGCTTCAGGTTACGGCATATACCCCGCAAGAAGCGAAAGATTTGCTGCAGTTGGTTCTGAAATTATCAGAGGCTCAGGTCAACAAGCTGAGTTCAGGCATGTGGAATGACCTTCTGGTCACAACGCAGCACGACGTTGAAAATGCTACAAAAAATGTAAGTGATCTCAGAGGCCGGCTTAGAGATATACAGAATACAACGGGCGTCTTTGACATCGATATGTCAGCGGAGCGCTTCAGCTCGGTATTGACCGGCGTTGAAACCACCATAGCTGATCTAAGAAGTCGCAAGGCGGCCTTGGGTGAGACGGTGGGCGCGGATGCTCCACAGGTGTCTGAAATCGACAGACGATTGCAGGGATTGGAGGCTCAGGCAAAGGAACTGCAGGCAAAAACGGCTGGTGTAGGTAAAGACAGCCTTGCGGCATACTCGACCGCTTTTGAGAATGTGAAGCTTGACCTTAGGCTGGGTGAGGAACGTCTTCAGTCGGCTATTACCGATCTGGAAAAGGTGAGGTTGGTGAGTTCACTTCAACTGGTTTATGTCGATAATTTCACTAATCCTACGTTACCGGATGATGCCGCTTATCCTAGAACTTTGCTGCAGCTGTTTTTACGGTTTTTAGCTTTCGCAGCATTGGCGTTGTTCGTCTGCGGTTCAATCATGCTAATTCGTAAGAAGCTCGATTGATCCCTTTCTTCGACTGATCGCGGCACAACCAGATTCCTCACTGCGACGCGAAGACCGTAACTTTTCGTTTAATCTGCTTTCGAACTTCTCAGATGGATGGTTTTGATGACTGATCAACAGTTCGATATTCGAAGAAGCGAAAACAAATCGACGGTGAAGGTCGCCATCGCGCGAAAGCTGAATGTAATGCACGCCGTTATCCTGCGTGACATCCGTAGTCGCTACTTCGACCACGGCTTGGGATTTTTGATCGTCCCCCTTTTTCCTGTCGCCCACATGCTTTTATTGCTCGTCATCTACAAGATTGTCGATCGCCAAGCAGTATTTGGTGACGATCTGGTGCTTTTTTTTGCGACGGGGCTAATTCCCGTGCTTACGTTTAACTATGTGTCTAGGTTTATGTCAGTTTCCGTGCTGTCCAATAAGTCAATGCTAGCGTTTCCTGCAGTTCGCCTGTTGGATATCGTTCTCGGACGCTGCTTGTTGGAACTTGTGGCGATTGTGATCTCAATATTGATTGTTTTTATTATTCTCATTTCGGTAGGATCCAATCCTGTGCCTCGCTCAATGGAGGACGCCGCATTGGCTATACTTTGCGTAGCGATCCTTTCGATCGGCGTTGGGATAATCGTAAGTGTTATTTCGGCAATATTTCCTTTCTTTGCGATGTTTTATTCGCTGTTCACAGCGATAATTTATTTAAGCTCAGGCGCGCCGATCTACTTGCACTCATTTCCTGACATCGTGATTTATTATTGCTCGTTCAATCCGGCGTTCCAGGCTGTAGAATGGGTCAGATCAGCCTATTACCTCGGCTATTCCGAACAATATCTCAGCAAAACTTATCTTCTCGGGTGGGTTTGCGGTAGTTTGGCGATCGGCTTATTGATGGAAAGAATATTACGTCGGCAAATTTTGAACGGATAATGCTTGTCGAGGCTAAATTAAATTTTGGTGCTTCGATCTTAGCCTCAATGCACTTGCCTTAAGTATGAGGGTCAACCTTAGTTGTTGCAATGAGCCAGAGGCTCCGATCATTTGTTCGTATGTGAAACGGGTGCGCTTCATTCCTTGGCCCTCTCAATGGGCCAGAGCTTACTTCACAATGGTTTATTTCCACGGGGCAACGTCACGGCGCTTACGACTTGGTGATCGTCAGAAATCAAGCGGATGATGATTGCGCAGGCACATCAATCGCTGTAACCCTGTCTGACATTTAATGCCGTGGGCGGGGTTGCATGCAGATATTAGTAGTCGGAGGATCGAATTCACTTCTAAACGACGGCTATATTTACCATTTCGCGCGGAAAATGACCGACGAGTATGGGGAAGTGGAAATCGTGAACCGATCAGTAGGCGGCACGACATCGCTTACCTCTCTCGCTTTGCTAGACACGCTGGAATCCCGACCTGACTTGATTATTCTGGAGTATTCCCTCAACGACACGGGGCATATCAACCACCTTGCTGACGCCTACCAGAAAAAATGGGAGATGCTGGAAAAACTCTATGGGTTCATGGCCGTCAAGTTTAAGGACGTACCGGTGTTGCCATTGTTGCTGGCGTCCGATCCGTTCTACGATATCGGCGTTGTCAACAACGTCTACAAAGCAGAGAAGGATTTCTACGAGCGACATGGGCTAATCCATCAAGACATGCGCGTTGAGTTTCATGAGTATTTTGGTGGGCAGAAGCCATCATTCCTGTATTCGGATTTGGCTCATTTCCATCGTGGATTCGCCAGTGCTTTGATTGGCCGACCGCTTGCTCAGTCGGCGCAACGCATCCTTTCTATGCCTAAGGACACAAATGTCTATCAAAGTTCGTCAGACAACGCACTGGCTATTACACACGCCGCTGCGCTTCCTAATTCTGCAGGGCTAACTATTGAGAGAGCTGCTAACAGACATTTGCAGCTTGATTGCATTGTAGTTGGTCATGATACGTCCGCTCTTATTGAGCTGCCTGGATGGCCTGTGTGCCTCTACATTGCGTCTGACATTTTACACACTGACCTGTCGCTTGAAATCAATGGGCAGACATTCGAATTTGCGACAATCCACTGCGATTGCCAGGAGGGGAAATTGATCTTTACCTCTGTTCCGTTGTTTCTAAACGAACGGTTTATGGCGATCAAACAACCTGGGCCTACGCGAATAAGGCTATCTCTCAGCCGCGGCGCCGAGAAATGGACCTTTGACTGCCTCAAGGGAGAATCGGATGCATCACCTGAAAGAAGAGTCCGGATCGCCGCCATAGCGACCGAGTAATCATCCATCAACCAGATATGACAGGTCTGCGCGACCGCCTGCTATGGTAACAGCTAGCTCCGCTCGACTGGTCGTAACCTTCCCGCCAATCACCAACTTGAAAGACAGGACATGCACCTGCAGGATAAACTTACAATCGACGGACAGCGCCTTACCCGCGACGGATATCATTGTCAGCGCCAAGGTGGGAAAGCCGACAATGTGCAAATCAATACCGGTGCAGAATTCGGGAAGCCGCATGCGTCCGGCCAACACATTCCGCGAACTTAGCTATCTAGGCGATGATCCGGCGTTAATACCATCATTAATGCTGGGATTAGATGGGGATCTTAGAGGTTGGCATGGCTCGCATGAGATTATATGAGGCATTGAACGCAGGCGGCGCTGGCCATTAGAGGTGAGCTGACCATTCTGGCGGAATCAGCTCAGCCTAGCGCGCGCGTCTGCGATGTGGCATGTCGGCATGACGTTCATCCATCGCAAATTCGTGTCTGGCGCAGAACTCTCTACGGTCGAGATGACTCGCCTTCCTTCTTGCCGGTCCGTCTTGTTGACAACGACCCTTCCCAGTAGGTGCCATCCACTTAGTCCTTGGAAACGTTTGTACGGATCTCATTGCGCAACGGTCGCAGCCTGAAGGTACCGGCAAACGTCGAGCGAGAGACTTTGGCATCGTTGATCGCTTGTGTTGAAGCGGCATGAGCGACTAAACACCTGGCTAGGAGGAAAACACCATGAGAAAATGGTTGGTCACGATGTCCGCGGTCATGTTCGCAACCACAGTGGCTGCGCAGACGCTGCCTTCTCCGACTTTTAGGGGCGCTACGGTCAAGAAAGCGACCACGCCTTCGATAATGCTCGACTCCGCTACGACCGATACTAGCATCAACAGTATTTTCGGTCAGCGACAGGGGCTAATCAGTGGCGCCTGGGCCTCGGAGGCAGTAGCGGCTTCTTCCAAGTGGAGCGTTATGTTGGCGGCGTCCCGATGGATAATCCGCTAGCGATTAACAATGCGACTGGCAAAACTACCGTGACAGGAAGGAATTTACGCGTTCTCGACGCAGGAAGGACAAGCCAGACGGACAACTCACCGGCGATGGATATCACATCGACCGAGGGTGTAGGATATCCCTCCTACGTCACTAACTATGGCCTCATAGTCAACCGGCGAATGACCGCTACCGGCAAAGGCGACCGCATCGGCGGAGGCTTTTATCAGACCTGCGATGCGACGCTTGCCGGAAAATCTTGCGTTGGTACTGCGAGCGTGTCTGTCGCGGGAGGCGCGGGCGTCGGCGGCTATACAGGCGGCAACAGCATCGTGAAAGTTCCGCCTGGTTTAACCGGGCCAGCGAGCGCGGCCGTTGGACTGGAGGTAGATACACAGACCCACAGTCCCGTAGGCATTAAGAACGGCCTGCGAATTGCTGATGAAAACATGTACAATCAGCCGTCTCTCGCCGGTAGCGTTGAGGATGCGGCGATCGCCATCGTCACAAGCAATTTCTATGGGCTCCCAGACCACAACCTTGGCTATAATATCGGCATTCAGTTTGGCGAGGCGGATCAAGGATATCCGCAAAACTGGCCCATTCGCGAAAACGGGACGCTGATCCAAGGCAACAATCCGAACGTCAGGCTCGACTACGGTCTCGACCTGAAAGGGTCTACCTCGGGCTTTAATAGTGCGGCCATCGCACTGCCGGTTAATTCAACGAACAATAACCTCACATGGGGCAACAACAAACAGGGCGGCAGCATCGCAAGCACCGCAACGTCCGCTGGTCCTCGTGTCGCGTTTACCGACAACGGTTTTTTCGTGAACAACGGCATTGGGAATTCAATTTTCGCAGCCTGGAATGATGGACGGCTTCAAGCCCCGCTTCAGACCCCCACATCATCGACCGCAGCATGCCAAGTTGGTCAATTCATGAACGATGCTAACTTCCACTATGTTTGCGTGGCAACAAACACATGGAAGCGCGCTGCGCTGTCAACTTGGTAAGCGTCGATAGAATAAAATAGCCGCGGCGAAGACGATCATTGCCACGAGGTCGAGTCTGTAATACGCGTGTCATGTCCGAACATGGACATGGGGGAGTATATCAGTGGCTTTTACTGCGCATAATGTTCTGCTTAATGATGGATCACAGACGATCCCCGGAAAAGAAGAGTTTGTTGAAGATACAACGACTTTCCAAGCCGAAGTTAGATCAATGCGCAATTCTTTCGGCGCAAATCTCACCGGCCTTCGCGTTGTCGATCTGGGCTGCCTCGAAGGCGGCTATGCTGCAGGCTTTGCACGGCTAGGCATGATCTCTAAAGGCATCGAGGTAAGACAATCCAATCTTGATAACTGCGAGATCGTGCGGCAGGGCTTAGCCTTACCAAACCTTTACTTTGTGAAAGACGATGTCCTCAATTTGGAAAAGTACGGCAGTTTCGACGTGGTTTTTTGCTCGGGGCTTCTCTACCACTTAGATAACCCAAAGGCCTTCATTGAGGTAATGGCCCGATGTGCCGCAAAAATGATTATTCTCCACACTCACTACGCCACCCACGAACCAAGCATACATGCCAACCTTTCCGAGGTTGAAACAAATGAAGGCATGCAAGGACGGTGGTTCGGAGAGCACGAAGAGAACGACGACGAGGGCCGCGAGAAGCACAAGTGGGCGTCTTGGGGGAACCATCGTTCCTTTTGGAATATGAAGGGCGGGTTGTTCGATATGCTGAGAGCCAACGGGTTTTCATTGGTCTATGAACAGATGGACTGGCTTGGTGGTAGAATTGAAGCCAAGATGGAGGTTGACGGTGGCTACCGGAACAGTCAGAGAACGATGATTGTCGGAGTGCGCGCTTAAGCGCAGATCAGCAAGCCGCAATGTTCTTCATAATATCCCCCAGAAATCAGGGGATGTTATCGCCTATGATTCGTAGAAATCAAACGGCAAATTTACCGACTGATATTACTGCCAAACGCTTCCAGACAATTGAGGGCATGCGCGAAATTTTGCATTGGTAAAGTGAAGCCTCATTATCAAGAGGCAGACAATGGCGTACCAGCAAATCTCGGACATCACTAGCGACAACGGGAATTCTCGCGACAAGAAAGTGGGACTTGCGGCAAATGCGATTGAGCGTCTCGCCGCCGGTGAGACCATCGAGCAAATCAAGGCAGGACCACGAGCCGAATAGTATCCGACGCCTATTGAGAAAGAAGCCATCCAAGAGGTCCTGGCGCTTTCAGATGAGCTACCACAGTATGTCGCTGTTCCTCATTTCCCCAACATCATCAAGTTCCGCCACCCTTGGCAGGGGCGTGCATTCCCTTGCAATCACCACTAGACTCGGCTCGGCCTCGATAGCGTTGGCGGCTCCTGCAACGATCCCAGCTCTCATCTTGGTGCTCGACCAAGCTGCTCATGGACGAGACCTGTGCTCCGGTTCTCGATCCCGGATCGCGCAAAACCAAGACCGGATACTTCTGGGCGCTGGCGCGGGATGATCGCCCATGGGGCGGTGGCTCTCCACCGGGCGTAGCCTTCACCTATTCGCCTGGTCGCGGGGCATTCATGCGGGACGGATATTGCAGGGGTTTGAAGGCATTCTGCAGATGGATGGCTATGCCGGATACAATAGGCTGATCGGACCCGACCGCATAGGACGGAACATTCAGCTCGCCTATTGCTGGGCGCACGGGCGCACGCGCGGCGCAAGCTGGTGGAGATCACGCGCAGCGCAACAGCACCCATTGCCGAGGACGGCGTCAAACGGATTGGTGAACTGTATCGCATCGAGGCCGAATTGCGAGGCCTTGATCCCGAGGCTCACTTGCAGGTTGGCGCGAACGATCTGCGCCGCTCATCGATGACATGCAGGCCTGGCTTGCCCATCACCGTGCCCGTATTGCGACCAAGTCGCCGCTCGGCGAAGCCCTGGCGTACATCACCAAATACTGGGATGGTCTGAAGCTCTTCCTCACCGACGGTCGCATCGAGATTGACAACAGCAGCGTCGAGCGAACCATCCGGCCAATTGCACTCAATCCCAAGAACGCGCTCTTTGCGGGGCATGATACAGGGGCCGAGAACTGGGTAACCATTGCCTCGCTCATCGAGACTTGCAAACTCAACGCCGTCGATCCCTTGGCCTATCTGACCACAACACTCACCGCCATCGTCAACGGCCACAAACAGAGCAAGATCGATGAGCTTCTGCCGTGGAATTATAAAAGGGGGTAACTCGGCCTCGAAGACTGCAGTCTGCCCTATGCGACATGTAGCGAAGCCGCAGGCAATTTATAAAGATGACATGAGTTATCACCGACGCTAAGATCACCACATGCCGCTCCATCCAGACATCCTCAGATTCGCCATCGCACTTCGTGAACTTGAGACGCATCTACACAAACATGATGAGCCTCACTGGGCCAATCAGATAGCAAAATGCGCTGCCTCAATTGAACAGTCTGATTACTACGGCGTGGAGCGCTTCTATGGGCTCTTCGGTGGTATGGGTTCGTTGAACGATCTAATTCTCCACTGCAATGATCAACTGCGTACTACCGCGAATGAGGAGTTGCAAACATTGCTGACGCGAAGCTCTGATATGGCCAAGGCCCTCCGCCACGATTGGCAAGGAGTAGTTTGTCAAATTCGACGCTGGGTATCGACACGCTCGAATCCTTAGCCGCGACGCCTAAAAGTGGCGTAATTTTTCGTCACATGAGACTAAACGTTTCCATCTATCTCAGATGGTCAAGGTGTAATTAGAACACCGCTTACGATGAACGCGGCTTACAGCTCCCATCTCTCTAAACCCGAAAATGAGTTCGCAGGACGCTCACCTTCGAAGTAAAGCAGTAAAGGTTCTGCTGGGAGTGTAGACGCCTCCGATGTCGCCGAAGACGTCTGCTACCGTTCTGGCTTAGGTCGTGAATACGGTGGGTACATTGTTGTTCCAGATACCGAATTCCTGAAGCGAGCCTGATGGAGGTATTTCCAGGCGGGTGAAGAGTTCACCAAATTGGTTGGAGTTGAGGAAATAAAGTGCTCGATTGTCACCCTCAATCGCGAACTCAGGGTAGTCTCTCAAGCTGATGCGGTCCAGAGAATCGGCCGGGGCCTTAAATGTAGCGAGGAAAGGACGACCGAAATCGCCAAGGTCTGTTCGGTGAGGCTCCAGTAGAAGTTGGCCAGGGATCTCATAGCCATTGTGGAGCATGAGAAATTTATTGGTCGCGGGAATGCGCAAATCGTACCATCCGTTCACAACAAACTCGACCACATCGCCAGTCGTGAATGCAGTCACCTTGTCGACATACGAGCGCTCGAGTTCTTTCCTGAACCAGACGCCAGATGATCTGAGGGAGCACGTCACCGGGGTGACGGTTTTAGGCACAAGGGTGCCGTGAGTGAGGGAAACGTTGAACGAAGGCCGGCCGGTGTCCTGTAGCCAGTCCAGAACCCCCTGTTTGATCGACTGAGGTAGCCATCCTTCGACGTATGCCGCCTCCGCGTTTGTCTCAGATATCATTGCGCATATGCGCTCTACTGCGAGCTTGGTCATAGAGAGGGCGTCTACCGTTCTCCAGAAGAAGTCGACATTCGCCTCTCCCACAGAGATGAGACTGAATGGGGTTTCGTTCATCAGCCGATGTGCCAACTGGTCAATGGAAAGGTAGGCCACCTCAGCTTTGAAGAAGTTGCTGATGTAGGTCTTGCCTGAGTTAGGCATATCGAAGTTGTACAGGATCACGCTTTTGGTCTTGCGGATGTGGAAAACCCACCGGGGAAAAGCGTCACCGCCTTGAGCAACGGACGGGAATGTCTGGAAAATGTAATATCCGCGCTCCTTGAGGATGTTTCTCAGGGAATCCATCGTGAAGTAAAGTCGCTCGATGCCATCATATCGTACCTGCCGAACGTAAATGCCTTCAGCCTTGTCGGGATCACCAATGCCGCATTCTAGGAGGAGGGTACCATCCTCCGTCAATGCACGCAAAGCAAGGTCGAGTGAATTCACCTGATCTGCCGAATAGTGGATAGCAGAGGCAAACAGAATCACATCGAACTTCTCGTCATTAGCCGGAAGGAAATCGTCCCAGCTCTGAAGATGAAATTCAGCACCCGGGAAATGGCCGCGAGCGTCCCGAATAAATTCTTCTCCCGTATCGACGCCCACCGCTTTTACCGCACCGCCGACCAGAGAAGCGCCACAGAAGAAGCCTTCGTTGCACCCAAGATCAAGAAACTTCTTGCCCTCGATTTCGGGCATCTTAAGAGCAGCCAGCTTGCCCGCTGAATCTGAATCTGCGCTGGTCGTTATTGATTGATACGGCAAAATATTTCTCCCCTAGATAGAAAGAATATATCAAGCAGCACTAATGGAGAAGCGCAAGAGCCCTGTCATGTTTCTGACATATTTATTCGTCCACAGATCCTTCGAAGGGACGTCAGGAGGTCCAAATCCAGTTGCGAGGCAAGGAGCGACGCCGTCATGTGAGCCCGAGTTTCGAGACAGCGGGGAACCTCGGCCCTAGCATATCCAACTCCGCATGGTCGGCTCGTGATGAGACTGATCTCGTCGGTCTCGCCAGCGAAAAGTTGCACAACTCTTGGGACAAAAATGATCCGAAGGATGTCCAGGTCATTTGCTTTGATGAGCATTGGTGCTGAACAGTTTTATCACGATCCGTTGATGCACGGCACTAATGACATTCAACAACTGTCAAAACCCACGACGTGGTCTCAAGAATCGAAGATTCCGGGCCATCTGTGGGTCTTTGCCTGCCTCGCGTCTCTGCGCATCGGCCAGTATCTGAAGGAGTAGGGCAACGCCTGCCAGGCAAAACTGCCACGCTGACTCCGCCTCCAAATGTGAATTTATGCATATTTAACAATAGCGGGTTGCGGTCCGCTTTCCTATAAACTACCAAAGCGTTCGAAAGATATGAGAAATCAAAATGAAATTCGATGTCACCCTGACGCTGATAACACCGTGCTATAAGACGCCAAAGTATTTTTTGGAGCGCCTCTTTGTATCGCTCTTTCCGTTTCGCGATCGAATCGAGTGGATCCTTGTTGACGATACACCAATGTCTGTTGAGGTAAAGCAATTTGCCAAGCGAATCGAGCGATTGATGCCAAATTTTAAGTTAATATCTCACGATAGAAACCTTGGTATTAGTTCATCATACGCAGATGGCATACTCGCTGCTACAGGTGCCTACGTTGGAATACTTGATCACGATGATGAAGTAGACTTAAGAGATATAGTTAGGTTGGCTACGTCCGAAGTTTTCAAGGGTATCGATCTGATTTACACCAATGAGGCGAAGTTTAATCATGGCTATTTTGAGTTATACTCCAAGCCCGTATATGACGCGCTAAGCTCTTTTTATTATTATTACCCGCACCATCTGACTTTTTTCAAAGCCGATACTGCACGTGATATTGTGAGGCGCAACGAAATATTGAATGTCAGCGAGACTGCCTTCGATATAGCGTTCTGGTACGCCTACATGATCAGCCACAAAGCAAAGAAAATGGTCACGTTAGCAATTCCTTGTACATCATATGGTTGGCGTGTTCATGGACAGAGCACTGCAAGTCATATTGACCAGAAGCCCAAACATCTATCAGAACGGGTGAGGATTTCGCACGAATATGCTCAGCACTTTGAGGTTGAGAACTTTGAAATATACAATCGCTCCGATGTGCCATATGCGATAACTGGATATTTTGGCTCCGAATTCAAAAATATATTGGATTACATGGGTAAATACTACTACTGCGAAGAGGTGGAACTAAATCAGGGGCACGTAATCGTCGAAACCCAACTGAAAGACATATCTCCCGCATTGCAGTCTCGGCTGAGAGTTCTGCCTTTTGGTTATATATCGCAGGTATCCCACGGCTCCGTGATTTACATAGATACCAGCGCCAGCGACCCAGATACCAAAGGCCATATCCCAGGCGTTCCGTTCTTTACACCACTTCACCCAGCCGCGACGGGCACGTTCATTCGTTTGATCAGCAAGAACGGAGAAGACCGCATTTCGGATAAGGTCGAAGTGGTACTATCATGACCCAAAAATTAAAAAGTCACATGGCTCTCATCTCGGTTGTCCTTCCTGTCTATAATGCTGTCAAATTCCTCAGAGCTACGCTTGATGGAATTGCGAGGCAACAGTACCCAAGCATCGAAGTCGTCATTGTTGACGATGGATCAACGGACGCAAGTAGAGACATTTATAATCAATGGATCGAAGAAAACCCGGGCATCCAAGTGACGGTTATCGAAAACGCATTGAATCTCGGAGTTTGCAATGCCCTCCGTACAGCATGTGATTGCGCAAGCGGAAGCTACATCGCGCAAATTGGACATGACGACGTCTGGCTCCCAACCCATCTGGAAAGCTTGGCGGAAGCTTTAGACTCTTCAAAAGCGGTAGCAGCGTTCGGTGAGGTTAAATATATAGATGAGAACGATACCCAACTAGACCTGAAGATCTTCGATCATTCCCTCGTGCGTTCAAACGACCGTGCTGATCTGTTCGCTCGGTTGTTCTCTGGCAACATGCTTTGCGCACCCGCGTCACTCTTTAGGAAAGAAGCTTTCGAAACCAGATTTTGGGGCTTGCATAATGAGCGGCTCCAAGATTATCAACTCTGGTTATCTCTTCTACTAGTTGGTAAATTTACAGCCGTCGAAGAAGTTACTATGTTGTACCGCGTTCATGGCTCAAATTTGAGTGCTGGTAATACATTGTTACTCCAAAGCCAGTTTGAGCTATTTGAAGTGCAGCAAAAAATACTCACGTCTGAACGCCTTTTTGACTGGCTCCGTGAGATTGCTTCTGATGAGATGATTTTTGACAACTTTATAAATAAGCTCAATCAAAATATAGTTAAGGTTGCAAACTACTATCCGCCTTTGCAACTTAATTTTCTGGTTTTTCTAGAGCGTCTGCAGGAGGAATTTCCAGCCAACTGGTCCGTTAGGCGGTTGAGAGTGAATTTCCTTAGCAGAATGGGCGTGATGAGGAAGGCCCTTCTAATTTCGAAGGTGGATCCCTCCCTTGGACCGTGCGGCAAAGAGGGTGCTCCCATTTTAGTGCCGGCAAACACTCGCGCTGACAATCAGTCTTTTCAATTTCTAATTGAGACTGGATGGTTCACTGACGGTCGAGGTGTTGATCTTGTTTCTAGAGGAATAAGCGACTTTTTCTTTTTTGTCGATGAAGATGACCTCGAGAGTTCACTTAGTCATGCTCAATTCTATCAGGCACACGAAAAGCGCAGAGTTTATGTGTTCTCCAATCAAGTCGATGTGACGTTGGGCAGCGTGTGCAGGGTCCCAAGCGAATACCGTTTCATCGGGCACCAAGAGCTCGATAAGATGCTGCGGTGGGCAGAAGACGCGCGAATGTTGGGATAAAGAAATGACGCAACGAAAATATAGAATACTGCTCACATCTGCAGGAACATCCACAGCTCTGGGCGTGATAAAAGGTCTTGCCTCGGCGCCGCACTTCGAGGTCCACACGGCAGATATTAATCCGCTTAACATGCTTGCAGTGGGTGCGTTCCCAACCGCGTCCCATTCAACGGGCCCGCTTGCCAGCCAACGAGCAGAATACATAGACTTTATCTCTGGCCTGGTGGCGGAGAAGTCGATTGATTTCATCTACCCGATTCATGACGAAGAAATCCGAGCGCTTGCGAGTGCGGACGCGGTCGCATTGATCACAAAGCTGCCTCAATCGCTGGTTTCCAGCGTTGATGTTTGCACCGATAAGCTTGAGATGGGGAGAATGTGCGCGTCAAATGGCATACCATCTCCCGCAACATTTAGTTCCCAGGAATTTACGGCGAGTAGATTTTTTCCCGCGTTCAGTAAGCCTAGGCGCGGAGTTGGTAGTGCTAATGTAAGTCTGGTACTTGACGAAAGCGGATTGAAAACCGTCCCATCGCAAACTGTGGAATTGGTATTTCAAGAGGTTTGCGAAAAACCGGAGGTCACCGTCGATGTACTTTCCGCTCACGACGAAATTGTGACTGTTGCGAGGGAGCGGATTGAAACTAAGGCAGGAGTGTCAACGAAGTGCAGAGTGTGGCACTCGTTTGAACTTGAAACACTGGCTAAGGAAATTGTCCGGGTATTTGGCCTGCAGGGTTTATTTTGTTTTCAAGTTATGAAGCGAGATGGGCGGTGGGTCGTGACTGACATAAATCCTCGGCCAGGTGGTGCGACTGCCATGACTCTCGCTGTCGGCATTAATCTCTACCGTGAGTATTTTGAGATACAAATGTCAGGTTTCGATTTGGGAAGGTTCTCCGCTTTACGCGATCGAGTTTTAGTCATGCGGGAATCGGTAGTAACCAGATACTACCAAGAACACGTAAGTCAGGGCTAGACGATGAACATCGGCGTTGACCTCGACGGAACTCTGATTTCCTGTGCTGAGAAGCAGATGTATTGCTTGCGCGATGCACTGAAAAACAGAGAAAGTGCCATTGACTGGGAGGCTGTGTGGAACAGCAAGAGAGACGGGGCAAATAATGTTATCGCTCTACGTGCTAATGGAGCGACCGAAGATGACGTGTTAACGGCGAAGGCTTATTGGGCGGCTCACATCGAGACAGAAGCCTATCAGAAGTATGATCAGGTAACAGCTGGCGCAGCAGAGGCACTTCAGAAACTTCGACTTTTAGGTCCGATTCACTTGATATCTGCACGTCGGAATCAGGAGAACTTTTTGAAACAGATTATGAATCTCGGGATTTTTTCGTGGTTCGACAGCGTGCAAAGTGTTAATGAAGCGGATGTTGCTGAGGGCAAATCTGCAGTATTTCGGAAGCTGCAGATCGGCCTGTATATTGGTGATACTGAGGTCGATTGGGACGCCGTTTCAGCGATCAATTCTACCGGGTATATATTGTCGACGGGACAACGTTCTTATGAGTTCCTGAACGCCTATGGGGTCAAACCGATTTACACAAGCCTAGAGCAAGTTGTGGAGAAAATATATGCATCACTCAGTAGATGATTGTCACTTCATTGATTTACCGACATATCCGGACCACAGGGGGAAATTGTCGTTTGTGCAGAACGATCGAAAGCTTGTCGATTTTGATTTCGCACGGATGTATTTCCTGTTTGATGTCCCTTTTGGAGGCCAAAGAGCAGGGCATGCACATCGGAACCTAAGGCAGCTCTTTTTTGCATTCAGTGGTGCCTATAATCTCGTTTTAGATGATGGATTTGAGCAGAGAACTGTCCGGATTGACCAACCGAATCGGCCTTTTGTCGTCAAGCCGAATATTTGGCGCGTGGTTGACCAATTTACCTCTGGAGCGGTATGTGCCGTGCTCGCCAGTGAACTTTACGACGACAGCGATTACATTCGCGATCATAACGAATTCTTAAGTTATGCAAGAGAGCTGAAATGATGAATGTCAAGTTCCTAGAATTGGGCCGTTTGAATGCCCGCTACATGGATGAGTTCTCTTCGGTTGCGTCTGATGTTTTTCGCTCTGGTACCTATATCGGCGGGGAATATGTAACCGGATTTGAGGCTGCTTTCGCGAGCTTTTGCGGCAGCAATCATTGCGTGAGTTTGGCAAACGGATTAGACGCGCTGATTATTGCGCTTAGAGCGTTAAACGTTGGGAGAGGCGACGAGGTTATTGTCCCGGGTCAAACTTTTGTAGCTACATGGCTAGCAGTCTCCGCTGTTGGTGCAACGCCTGTTCCCGTTGATGTAGAGCTCGGCAGTGCGAATATTGACGTATCGTTAATTGAGGCAGCGATAACGCCTCACACAAAGGCGATTATTCCCGTTCATTTATATGGGGAGATGGCGAGCATGCGTGAGATCATCGATATCGCGCAAAGACATTCTCTCTACGTCGTTGAAGACTCCGCTCAGGCACACGGTGCCAAGTACCAAGAGATGACTGCAGGTTCAGTTGGTCATATTGGTTGTTTCAGTTTCTATCCCAGTAAGAATTTGGGCGCGCTTGGCGACGCTGGGGCGATAATTACAAATGACGAGAGCTTGGCTGAAAGAGTCAGGCTGCTGGCAAATTATGGTTCTGTGGAAAAGTATATTCATCGCGAGACGGGCATGAATTCGCGTATGGATCCTATACAAGCCGCGTTCTTGACTCTAAAGCTGAAAAATATTGAGACAATAATAGCTCAGAGGAAAGCAATAGCTGAGCGGTACACTTCCGCACTGGCGTCAAAAAAACCTGATACCATTCGCCGTTTATTAGTCTCGGAGGGAGACTGTGTGTGGCACAATTTCGTCGTTTGTGTGAATGAGCGGGATCGGTTTGTTAGGCACATGTCCGACTTGGGTGTCGGCACTGCCCTTCATTACCCCATTATTCCGTCTAAACAAGAATGCTACCTAGGGACCTATGGGAACTCAGATCTGCCAACTTCTGACTACTTCGCCAAGCACGGCGTTAGTCTTCCAATTGGGGAATATCTTTCACATGAAGAGGTTGAGTATGTTGCAGCGGCCATCGACCAGTTCTAATCATATGGAATGTGTATTCGAGTGGAAAAGCGCGGAAACGTTGTGTGATAAGGTATGACTAAAGAAGATGAAAATCGCGATATCCTAATAGCTTACCTATCGGATAAAGCTAATTCTTACTGCCGTGCGTATGAAAAGGCTGAAAAGCTAGTTCTGAGCCTTGAAAAGAAACTATGCGATTCCGAGGTGTTTCGGTCGGAGCCGTCGGTTTATATGATCGAATCGGAAAGACATTTAGATTTAGCCGCTGCGGCGTACCGGGATCTCAAGCGAAGCAAAATAATTAAGAAAAGCTCATATTTCTTGAGGATGGTCTTCGGACGAGAAGATCCCGACATGAGGTTGCTTCGTAATTCTAGCTTGTTCGACTCTAATTGGTACAGATATCGATACCCCGATGTTGGTTTGGCAGGACTTGATCCGATCCGCCATTATGTAAATCATGGCTACGCTGAAGGTCGCTGGCCGTGCGCGCTTTTCGACACGCGGTATTATTTTAAAAACAACACAGATGTCTTGCGAGAAGGCATAAACCCACTGGTTCACTACATTAAGTTTGGCGCGTCCGAATTTCGTAAACCAAATAAGCTTTTCGACACGGGATGGTACGTTGAGAAATATCCGCAGTTTAGGAGTGATGCTGCTGATCCACTCAGTCACTATTTAAAGTTTGGAGAGTCAGGTTTGTTTGATCCAAATAGCGATTTCTCCTCTAAGCAATTTCAAAATGATCACCCGCAAATAAGTTTCGCAACCCACAGTCCCCTAGCGTTTGCGTTACATGGTTGGGATAGGGCACCTTACTAATCGGGAGGTTTCATAAAACTCAAAACCGAAATTTTTGGAACTGCGTCTGGTCTGGCGGAGTCCATTTCGTTTAGGTTAAGCAACTATGCTTGGCGTCATACTACTGCGTGGCTTTGGCTGGCGGTATTTACCTATGGGCTGTAGAAGACGGCGGGCGTTGGGCCAATCAACCCGTTCGATTGTGGCAAACTGCACAGCTTCGAAGTTTTGCCATGGTCTGGAGACGCCCGAGCACATGGCCGAGACGGACCGCATCTGAGCGTGAGCCCTTGTCGTAGAATGAGTCGAGTGCCAACAGGCGTCGTACCTAGGCTGCATCCTCGTCTGCCGCGCAAGGCGCCGGAGACCTTAACCATCAGAATTTTCACGTAACGAAATCCCTGATCGCATCGTAACTCCTGTTTGGGAGAGTGAGAATCACCGCATTTTGGGATGGCCAAAGAGTCAAAATTGGCTCGGCTGCGTATAAGCTCGATGCCGTCGATCCGTTGATCTACTCGACCAGCATGCTCGCCGTCATCGTAAATGGCCACAGACAGGCGCGGATCGATGAGTTGATGCCGTGGGCATTCAAAGCGAGCGTCTAGCCAGCCGCTTGATGGGTTCAGCTCCACTGGCATAGACGTCGTGTGATACAGAGGCTGGACGTGTTAAATGATCGAAGACGACGAACCCAATCTAGTGGTCTTGGGAAAAGTAAGAGGGGTACGATCGCGTCCATGCGCGGCAACAACGTTGTTCCATTCCGTCAAGCGTGAACTACGTGCTCTCAAAACGGCGCATGCCATGAAGGCTCCTATTTGTCAGAGGTTGGAGCCTTCGGCAAACGCGGTGCGGTTCACACCTCTTCAGGTCATCACTCGTCAATGAGTTTGAGCAGAGAGCGGCCATACGCGGTTTTCGAGAACATGTTTCCATATTCACGGACTTGCTCTAGCGTTATCCAGCCGTTCGTATACGCTATTTCCTCAATACACGCGACGCTCGTGCCTTGTCGGTGCTGGATAGTCCGAACGAATTCCGATGCTTCCAGCAGGCTGTCGTGAGTGCCAGTGTCGAGCCATGCATAGCCACGTGACATGCGTTCTACAAACAGCTCTCCCTGTTCCATATAGATACGGTTCAAGTCGGTGATTTCATACTCGCCGCGGGCGGACGGCTGCATCGTGCGCGCATATTCAACGACCTTGCTGTCGTAGAAATACAAACCAGTCACAGCCATACGAGACTTGGGAGACGTTGGCTTTTCTTCGAGCGACAAAGCCCGTCCGTCCTTATCAAGTTCGACCACACCATATCTCTCGGGATCGTCCACTTCATATGCAAAGACCGTCGCACCTGTCTTGCGGTCGCGTGCCTGTGCGAGCAGGTCCTGAAGACCGGCGCCAAAAAAGATATTATCGCCAAGAACCAATGCGACATTGTCGTCACCGATAAATTCGGCGCCCAATGTAAACGCTTGCGCGAGACCATCTGGTTTGGGTTGTATAACATAGGAGATATTCAGTCCCCAACCGGATCCATCGCTGAACAAACGGGTGTAGCTGTCGATATATTCAGGCGACGATATGATCAATATATCGCGGATACCTGCCAGCATCAAAACGGACAGCGGATAGTAAATCATCGGCTTGTCGTAAACGGGAATGAGCTGCTTGTTGACAGCCAGTGTCGCTGGATGGAGCCGCGTACCGCTGCCACCTGCAAGTATGATACCCTTCATTTATTCTCTCCTGGAATTTCGTTAGTACGCGCCGATTGAGTAATTTGGGCAACGGTTTTCTGCGTAGAGCTTTGCCAATGTGGAAGCGAGACGCCATGAGTGGCGAGAAGCTTTCCGCAGTGCAGTCGCGAGTTGGCTGGTCTTTGGGCGGGCGTCGGGTACGCGCTGGAAGGAATTCTGTTCACATGCGCAGACGGCCCTCCGATCTCAGAGGACGCTCGAAAAATCTCTTCGGCAAAATCCGCCCAACTTGCTTCCCCCGTAGCCGTCATATGGAATATCCCTCGTAATTCAGGGTCGGGTGACGCAAGTAGACCGCGGGATACAGCAAGAACTGCGTCGGCAATATCAAGTGCAGATGTGGGGTTTCCAAACTGGTCATCAACGACATTGACGACATCACGGCCATCGGCAACTCGGAGCATCGTCTTCAAGAAATTTTTCCCAAAAGGGCTGTAGACCCACGCGGTGCGCAGTATCGCATAATTGGCTGTCGCCGCCGCTACGGTCTTTTCTCCTGCCAGTTTGCTCGCACCATAAATGCCCAGAGGTGCCACGGCATCGGATTCGCCATAAGGTGTTTTTTTGGCACCATCGAAGACGTAGTCTGTCGAGATATGAACGATCGGTATGTCGAGCTTGGCCGCAGCCGCTGCAAGCGCAGATGGTCCATCTCCGTTGACCGCGTGCGCCAACGCACTCTCGCTTTCCGCCTGATCCACAGCGGTATAAGCCGCAGCAGATATTATGAGATCAGGTTTTAACTCCATCACCGGAGCGGTGATGGTCTCCGGTCTGGCAAGATCAAGCTTTGGTCTGCCAACAGCAATAATCTCCACCGAAGCATCGTTTGCCGCTTGTTGAATGAGCGACTGTACGACCTGACCATCCAAGCCGGTGACAAGATAGCGTCTGACTTTCGTCATTCCGCAGATCCTGCAGGTATAAGACCCAGCCGGTCACCCTTGTATCCCTTCCGCAAGGGGGCCCACCACCACTCGTTTTCGAGATACCATTTTACTGTCTTTTCGATCCCAGTATCGAAGTTTTCGACCGCTTTCCAGCCCAGTTCTTGCTCGAGCTTTGTTGCATCGATTGCGTAGCGGGCGTCATGTCCCGGTCGATCCTGAACATATGTGATCAGTCTGGAATGAGGGCCATGTTCAGGACGAAACCCATCCATCAGGCCGCAAATGCGATTGACGACATCGATGTTTCGCTGCTCATTTCGGCCACCCACGTTATAGGTTTCGCCAACACGTCCGCGCTCGGCGATCATGTCCAGCGCTCTGGCATGATCTTCAACGAACAGCCAATCTCGTACATTGTTGCCGCTGCCATAAACGGGCAAGGATTTGCCCTCCAGCGCACTGATGATCATAAGCGGAATGAGCTTTTCTGGGAAATGGAATGGTCCGTAATTATTCGAGCAGTTGGATACCACAACCGGCAAGCCATACGTCCGCTCCCAGGCCTTGGCGAGATGGTCAGACGCTGCCTTCGTGGCAGAGTAGGGGGAACTGGGATCATATGCCGTGGCTTCGGTAAACAGGCCTTCTTCTCCCAACGAACCATAGACTTCATCAGTTGAAATGTGGAGGAAACGAAATGTCTCTTTGGCGGCGCTGTCTAAAGACTGCCAATAAGCACGCGCGCATTCGAGCATATTGAATGTTCCAAGAACATTCGTTTCAACAAAATCCTTGGCTCCCGTGATAGACCGGTCGACGTGGCTTTCAGCTGCCAGGTGCATGATGCGATCAGGCCTGAAACTTGAAATCGCCTGCGTTATCGCTGTCTTGTCGCAGATATCCGCATTTTCGAATCGATATAGCGGATTATCTTTCACCGATATCAAAGAGGTCAGCGTCCCGGCATAGGTCAACTTGTCGATATTCAGGACGTCGTAGTGCTTGTCGTTGATGAGATGTCTTACGACAGCAGACCCTATAAAACCTGCCCCGCCGGTAACGAGTACGCGCATTTATTCAATCTCCCGGTTCATTTTCTCGTAGACGAAATTGGTTTCTAGTTCGGCCAGCAAGGGTTGCTTTTTATCTTTGTCAGAAAGAACGACGCCACCTGTGACGGGCCAGTGAATGTTGAGCGCGGGATCATTCCACAGCAAGCCCCGGTCACAATCGGGCGCGTAATAGTCAGTTACCTTGTAGCTGATGACGGTATCTGGTTTTAACGTGCAAAATCCATGCGCGAATCCAGGCGGTACCCATAGCTGATGGGCGTTTTCGTCTGTCAGTTCCGCAGACACATATCGGCCATACGTCGGAGAATTCGCCCTTATATCAACTGCAACGTCCAACAACGCTCCCGCCGTGCAAGTAACCAGCTTTCCCTGTGCACGCGGCTCAAGTTGATAATGAAGGCCCCGTATCGTCCCTACTTCCGCGGAAAACGAACGGTTTTCCTGAACAAACACGAAGTTCCCAATATTGACTTGGAACCACTCTGTCCGGAAAGTTTCCATGAAGTAGCCACGCGTATCACCGAAACGTGTCGGCCTTAGGAGCACTACGTCCGGAATGTCCAGGGGTTCGAATTGCATCACGTGCCTTTCTTCTCAGCTAGTCCCTCTTCAATCATAGGAGATATTTGAGCGCAACGCCAAAATCCAACTTCTAATTTCCGACTTGGCTATTTGGGGGGAACCGAACGGATCCGAGTTTTTCCGGAGGCTTCACCTTCTATGAGGGTGGAGAGTTATGAGTAAGCCATGAAAAGCTCACATCTGATTCGAATCCGATCGTAGACATCATTTTGCTGTTTTGTAGTCGGCACGGAAGATTGGATCGGGTCTTCGGATGGGTTGGGCATAGAGCGTCCGCTTTGATCCGATACTGTTGAATAACCCCACTAGGCGGCTTTTCTCATGGGATCACTGAAATAATATTGCGCTTGCCATGTTTCTCTGTACGTCACACGCAAAGTGATTTCACCTCCCTCGGATCGTCAGAGAACTAGACCTGAAGATCTAGGCGAGGAACACCTTTACCGATGCTCAACGGAGTTTTTCAACTGTATCCTCCAAGTGCGGACATTCATTGAAGGGTTTATTAGGTCCATTCCTGAATCAATGTGGTCATTGACCGCGTGCAGGCGGCGTCCTAAAAACCGAAAAGCAGTAGGAGATTTATGCGCAGAGGCTTGTGATTCCGACGGCAGATAGCCGTTTCACCTGGCACCAGGACATGGTTGCCAGACCTTTTGCATATCTATTCTTCGGAGTTCCCATGAAGAATCATAACGTCGTAATCCGACCCTATACGCCGGACAGCGATTTGAGAAAGCTGTCGCGCATCTGGCTCGATGCGTCTCGGTTGGCCCATCCTTTTATCGGTGAACAGCGCTTGCAGATGCAGCGAGTGCTGATCGAAGATCAATATCTGCCTGATGCCGAGACGTGGGTAGCGTGCATAGACAATCTACCCTGTGGGTTCATCAGTCTGCTCGATACTTTCGTTGGGGGGATTTTTGTTTCTCCTGACCGGCAGGGGCTTGGCATCGGACGTCGGCTTATCGCTCACGCCCTGAACCGTAAAGGGGAGCTAGAACTTGAGGTATACACCGACAACCGGCAGGCCATGGCTTTCTACATAAGGCTCGGTTTCCAAGAGCTGTCACGCCGTTCCCGCGATGATGAAGGCTACCCTTTTGAAAATGCGCGTCTGCGTTTGATCGGTTAGTAGTTCGTCGGGCGGCAAGAGCCGCCGCCCGACTGCCAGTTTGGCCAATGCGAAATCAAAACCCCACAGTCTGCTAGCCACCCCATCTCAGCCAATCCGGCCCAGGCCTGCAATGACAGCTTCGGGGCAATGGCCTTCTTGGCGCAGAAGTGTCATTTGCGGTCATCGGCGAATGTAAAGTGCCTATCTGAGGCCGACCAAAAAATTGGCGACTTCAGATCGGTTCGTGAGCCTATATTTTTGCTCATTATGTTGCTCGTCGAACCAGTGGTGAGCCTCAAAGGAATTCAAGTGGTTCTTTCGGAGACGGCAGCCACGAGTATACGCCAGCAGGTCTTTGAATTGCTCCCATGGTCCTCCATCGGTTTGCCCCTGTCTCATCAAATTTGATGCGCATTCGTCGTCGCTAAATCGAGCGAGATCAATGTTGTCACGCGGGGAAGACCTGCTTGAGAATTGAACCGTATATCCCTTCCATGACCCACGAGGCGTTGCCTGCGGCTTCAGCGAAGAGTTGACTACGCTAATTGCGTGGACGCTCACCTGAGAAACCGAGTAACCAATGCAAATCATCCAGATGCGTGACCGGAAACCCGAACTTGGCCGCCAACTCTTTCGCCAGCCACGACTTGCCGCTCCCGTCATTACCTACGATGAATACCCTTTCCATGGAGCGCTATCTCCGGCCGAATATGTTTGTCGTCGCTCGTGCAACGATGAACTAGAATATCTCGGCTTACGAGAGCTGTGAAATGACGGCAATGGGCCAGGTGGTGTCTTCCGCTCTCCAGCCGAAGTGGACCTTTGAGCGATGGCAACCAACCGACCTTTAGATGCTCAGGCTGTCATGCGCGTGTCGGTCCAGTCGAGGGATCGACCGTCGGCGGATCGGATAACGAGCCGTGCGATTGGTATTCCGGTCTTGATCCACCAGTGATGAGCGTTCCTCGCCCTCGGTGAACAGGAAATCTTCGCCCCACTGGCGAAGTGCAACGATGACAGGGAACAGCCCGCGCCCCTCTGCAGTAAGGACGTACTCGCGGTAGGCAGTTCCATCCGATGCTGGCGCGGTCTCAAATATGCCCCGCCTTACCGTCTCACATCTTCAACCCCAGACCTTTCCTCAGGGACTGTTTGAGCTCGTATTGTTGTGTAAGCTCGACCCTATGGACCCGTTCAACGATGCGGGCAACGTATTTGATCTGATCGAGTTTATTGGCAATGTCTGGCTCCAGGCGTAACGGGTCCGGTTTCAGGGTGCGCGGATCGGCGCTGCCAAAGCGCTGCTCGAGCGCGGCTGTAATTGTGCGGGCTTCGGCAAGAGCCGTTTGTCCCTCTGGCGTTGTCAGAAGATGCTTGAGGAATGTCGGTCTGTCTTCAAGTGCCAGGCTGTCAAACTGGTGCAGAAGGGCTTGGCTGCGGAGTGTCAGCCCTGGGATTTCAACGATGTCCTGGCGCTCACGTTTCCAGGTTTCTGACTTGCGCTCGGCTTCAAGACGACGCTGCCAGGTGTTGGCCGCGGATAGCACGTGGTTGCCAAGGGCCTGTGTGTGATGGCGGGCAAGCTTGCGCTCCTTGTTTTCGCCGAGAAGCCCGACTTTACCGCGCAGGGGTCCGAACTGCTCGGGGGTCTCGATGAGCGATCTTGCCAGGACGCTCGCCTCAATCCCCTTGTCTACGATTGCGGCACTCAGCGTTGCTGCCGCCTGTTCAGGATTGACGTAGACCTCTCGACTGACGGAGCGCACGTCTTCCATAGCGCTGACCAGATTGGGCAGAGCCTTTTCACGGGCGATGTCTTCGACAGTGCCATCGTAGAAACGAACGGCGGGAATGAGCGGGGCAGGAACGTCTGCGGGGGCAACGAGACGCGCACCCTGATCGGCTTGAACGTGTTCTAGACCGTACGCGGCGTCGAGGGCGTTGAGAGCAGGACCGACCAGATCGTAAACTGGCTCCTCGTCAGCCTGCCTGCGTTCGTGTGGCCGATCCTGCGTCTGGCCCACCGGCCGCCCGGTGAGGCGCTGAACGTCGTGCGCCACAGCTGTCGCGACTTCAAGTTTTATCTCATCTGTGTCGTTCACCTTTGATGTCAACCCGCGCCGCTCGGCAAAGACGTTGGTATAATCAAGCGTCGTTTCCTTGGCGCCGGACCGGCTCATGCTGGCGACGATCTCTTTCATGTCGGTCAGCTCATCGCGACCGGCATAGAGCCTTGCCTCATGACGATGACGGGTCATGGCGACATAGGTGAGATGCCGGTCCATGGTTGAGGATGCCATGACGAAGGCCCGGTCGACGGTGGCGCCTTGTGCCTTGTGAATGGTGGTGGCGTAACCATGGTCAAAGGATTGGTAATCTTTGACTGGTATTGAGACAATACCGGTGTCCCTAACCCGGTCCCCTGATCCGTCGAGCCGAATCTGTATTGCGTTCGGCTCGACGGCCTCCACTTAATATCAGACCGCCTGTATCGACCTACAATCGCTTTATGGGCTGGGCAATGAAAATTGGTTGCGCTATCCAGGGCACGAAAAGAACGAATGGACCGCGCCAAGATTTGATTGACGCAGTTGCGTTGACGCGCGTCAATGCCTGCTGTCGGCGCTTCTGTAGCTGGCCGAACAGTTGCGAGCCACCCTCTCCGGGCGGCTTCTTGGCTTTTTCGCAAGCTGCTCTTCGATATCTAGGTCCAGATCAAGCGCTGAAACTCGAAGCTGTTTAGCGATTTGACCTCGAAGGCTCTCAAGGGCGAAGAACCTGTCGTTGAGTTCTAAGGCGCCCGTGATCTTGTTCTCATTCACGTCGAGAACGTCAATGACCGAGAATAAGCCGCCTGCTCCTACGCGGTTTGAATAGCCCCGCGTTTCGTAGACATTCTCGGGTTCCGTTTTCTGTTGCTTTTCGACCTCGACGGGCGAAAGCATCGAGGTTCTGACATGTTAGCGCTCTGGGTCGTGCAGCGACAGTGGCAAAATAACTTTTGCTAAAAAGCGTTCGATTTAGAATGTTGATCTTTTTAACGAGTTGTCGATGGTTCAGATCCCTTCAAGGCGATGACAACTTTTCCCTATCCGGGGTCTGGGGTAGCAACGGAAGAGCAAGCTACGAAGGATTTCCCGTCGAGCCTTTGCCGTTCTCGATTGTCATATTAAAATGCGTCGCGTCCCTGAGTGTCGCTCTGTAATTAACACGAGCCGCCAGTATGAAAGCTCTGTGAAAGAGGTATCATACTGTCAGTCCTTGGGCTTGGCACCCGAAATATTGTCCTTATTGATAGTCGCCTCGCGGCGCTCTAGTTCGTTTTCGACAGCTTCTCGGATGAATGCCGAGATCTGGTAATTACCGACCAACGACGTGATGCGCTCTCGAGTCTCGGAGGACAGGCGTACCTTAGTTTCTAAAAAATTAAGTGGTGGACGTCCCATTTAGATTAAGCACCATTCCACATTTAGCACTGGCAAAGAGAAAATAATCGACATAAAGGTCCCCGTTTATTGACAAATAAAATGGGCCCGTTTATTCTCGGTCCCCAAGGCGGCTAAAGGATGTGTTTGCCCACGTCCTCCAGCCTGACCACAACCTAGCTGTCTGGAGCTTAGATCATGGCTGATTCTGAGAATAGCAGAACTTTGTCTATAAGTTCGCGTGGAAAAAAGCGTTCAACGAGCAGCGCATCGAAAAAAATGCCGTATGTGATTAACCGGCGAAACCTTTTGCCTGTTGCTGCACGCGTTTTGGAAGAGCGCCTCGCCGAAATCCCCCGCCGCACAGTGAGTGGTCCAACACGCGTGAACGAGCTTTGGCCAAAATGGTGGGACCTTCATCAACAGCGCCTGAAGGCCACTGCTTTGCGTGAAAGTCTCGAACAGCAATTGCTTGACGAGATTGGCGGACGACCCGAGGTCCGGATCGATATTGGCGGGGAGGGGGAGCCGCGAATTGCCGCGTCTTTGAAGGAGATCACCGCTCTGACAAGCGTGATCGGAGAAGAGCGCGTTTCGCAGGCAAGGGCGTTGTTGCGGCAGCGGCGGCGGCAATGGGAGAGAGCCAACCAGCGCATTGGCTATACTGCGGCACTGCATGATGAAGAGCACATCAAAACGTCAGAAGGGATTTCGGGCCGAGTGTTACTCGTCATGCAACCGTACCATCTCGTTGAGATGGCTGCCAAACTCCATTGCCTGTTGGTCATGAAAGATCCTGATCTGAAACTGGAACAAGACCCATGGCCACATTTGCGCATGATGCTGAAGGAAATTATTCGGCCGCGGGTCTCGAAGCTGCTGCTGGATGGTGAGCCGGCAGCGGTGAATAGCTGATGTCGACGTTGATCATGCACATCGGGGCCAGGGTTGGCTTTTGGAGTGCATTGAAACACCAGAAGCTTTGGTCAGGAGAGGTATTCGTCGTCTGCGGCCTGCGAGCAGTTCCATTGGTCTGTGCCGGACGGCTGGTTTGGCGGGAGGTTTTTTAAACGATGTTCAGTCACACACACTGTTCGCGCCAGTCCAAAGAGTATGTGTGGTCGTTGACTGGATGATTGCTTCCCCGGTCATTTGAGCGAGAGCCCTTGGCTCTTGGTTTGCCGTAGCGTCTCGGCCTGTTTGAGAGCTTCGGTCGTTCGTTCATGCGCGCCAAGTTGCTGCACCGTCCGCATGAAATTCCAGGCGGACTGGACCTCCGCCTTCTGGCCGGTCGTCATGCCTGCTGTGACGGTCTCGAACGTCTTGCCGTCAGTGTCTTTCGCGGCCAAGGGCAGGAAGGTCCGCTCCCCGAAACGCTCGGACACAGCCCGGGCGAAGCCTTCGAGTTCGGCCTTCACCATTTTGTCGGCAAGGGCATACTCGAGGCCAGCCGGCAAATCGTTGCGATCGATCGCGTCACGCACGCGTTCAAGCGTTTGCTTAGCGGCTGGAGAGAGTGCCGGAATGTCGACAGAAACCTTCAGCCGGACCGCGCGCTCTTCCTTCTCATGTTTGACTTCGGCCTCGGCCCGCTCACGAAGGTAACGTTGAAGATTTCTGGAGAGCGCCGGCACATTGGCGAGCGCCTTTTCCCGGTCCTGCCTGTCGACACGGCTGGCGAAAAGACCGGTCTTTCCCTTGAGGGTGCCGAAGCTTTCTGGCTCGTGCGCGATTTTTGCCAGGGTGGCCTGTGCGACCGAATGGTCCTTCACCATGGTGTCGACATCGATGGCCTTGAAGGCTGCTTGCGGGTTCGCATAAACGAAATGGAAGCGGGTCGAGACATCGTCCCATTGCGTCTTGAGACCGGGGTCCGCGGCGAGTTTGTCTTCGACAGCCTGGTCGAGCGATGTCGGGAAGATGGTGATGCCTGATACCATGGGCCTGGCCTCCTTGATTGTATCGCTGATGGCGTGTTTGTTGCTGCCGCGGGCAAGCCCAAGCGCTGTGCCGATGGCGGCAAGACGGGTACCGAGGTCGGCGAGTTTGTCTTTCTGCCGGACGGCCCATTGAAGACGATCATGTGCGATCGTGCGAGCGACGTTCATGAGGTGCAGGCCGCGGGCCTCGGCAAATCGCAAGGCGTGGCCGTAGAACGATGCCTTCTCGTAGTCGAGGGTCGTCTCCTTGGCGTTTTGGCGCGACAGGATTGGAATGAGGCCGCCCGCCTTGGCAAAGGAGCGACTGCCATAGTAGACCGCGAGGTCCTCACGATGGCGGGTCATGGCCACATAGGTGAGATGCCGGTCCAACGAGAGGGATGCCAGGACTTTCACCCGGTCGACAGTGGCACCCTGGGCTTTGTGGATCGTCGTCGCATAACCATGATCGAGAGTGTTGTAGACGCGCTGCTCGACCGTGACCTGGCGACGATGCTCGCCGTCTCCAACCTCGGCAACGATCCGGCCGGGTGCAGCCTCACGCACCTTTGCGAGCATGCCGTTCTTGACGCCAAGGCTGCCCTCGTTCTTGAGGAACACGATCTGGTCGCCTGTTGCGAACATGCGAAATCCGTCCTCTGTCCTGAACACAAAGCCGTCTTCGAGAACACCGCGCTCGACAAGTCTGGCGCGGGCCATGTCGTTGAGCTTTCGCACGTCACGACGAAGGTGTGCGAGGATCAGGCTGGTCCTGGAAGGATCGTAGTCGCGATCCCAATCGGCGATCAGGCGCTCGACCGCCTGTGCCTTGAGGTCCGATCCCCTGACATGTCCATGTGCGCCATAGGCATCGACCGCCTGGCTGACGTTACCGCGCGCCAGGTCGAGCGAAGCGTCGCGCATCCACTGCTGGCGCTGACGATAGATCGTCTCGAGTTCGGCATAGCCGATGCGATCGGCGATCGCACGGAAGGCGGCACCCGCTTCGATCGGTTGAAGCTGTTGCGGATCGCCGACAAGGACGAGCTTGGCGCCGGTCTTGGTAACGGTTTCGACCAACAGCGCCATTTGCCGTGACGACACCATGCCGGCCTCGTCCAGCACGAAGACGCATCTGTCGTCGAGCTGGTTGCGGCCCTGGTTCCAGCGAAGCTCCCACGACGACAGCGTGCGGGAAACGATGCCCGCTTCCTTCTCCAAACCTTCGGCGGCTTTGCCAGCCAGGGCACCGCCGACCACACGATAGCCCGCCGCTTCCCAGGCTTCACGCGCCGCCTTCATCATCGTCGTCTTGCCAGCGCCAGCGCGGCCGATGACAGCGGCAATCCGCGTGGGCGCAGCGACATGGCTGATCGCCGTTCGCTGCTCATCCGACAGACGGGAATGGCGCACAAAGGTCGCCTGCAGCACAGCCTTTCGGACGCTATGAGAGGTGCTGCCGGACAGCCAGGTTGCACGATGGGCCATCCCGGCTTCAAGCCGGATCATCTCGCGCGTGGTGTACTTTGCTGGAGAACGAATGCCAGTCGTAAAGTTGATCCGCTCGCGTTCCAGCCGGAGCGCTTCAGGGTTTTGCAGAATGCGGACCATCAGACTTTGGAACAGAGCGACATCGTCGATATAGCGGTGCAGAACTTTAGCAACATCGCGTTCGTCGAAAACGCTCTTCTCGCGTGTGATCAGGTCGAGCACGATCTCTGGACGGCGCTGGATACGACGGGCGTTTTCGCTGCGACGCTGCTCCTGGATCTCGATGCGCTCGAGGTTGATAGCCGGCCTTTGCTGCTTCCGATCGGTCTCCTCGGCCTTGCGCTCGATGGCTTTGGTGCCGACGCCGAGGTGAAGGGTTGGCTCGAGCTCGATCCCCTGCTTTTCGAAGGAACGGCCATCGATGCGGATATCGAGACCGGCAAGCGCCAGATGTCTGTTCTGGCAGGCAAACCAGCCGTCGCGAAACGCGTTGAAGTCCTGCGTGTCACCGGCCCATAGCTGATAGACGATCTTGCCGGCATCATTGCGGATTGGCGTGCCATCCGGGGCTGTTACCGCGACCTTCTTTGAACCGAAACCGTCTTCGGTCAGCGGGCGCAATGTGGTCATGAGATGGACGTGGGGATTGCCGGGAGCATCGTGGTAGACCCAGTCGGCGACCATGCCCTTCGCGGTGATGTGGCTTGTCACAAAGTCGCGCATGAGCGCGATGTTCTGGTCAGCCGTCAACTCGAGCGGCAAGGCTATGGTGACGTCCTTGGCGAGTTGTGCGTCGGATCGCTTCTCGAAGTCCTCCACCTTGTTCCAGAACGCCTCGGATGCGCCGGCGACCGAGCGATCGGCCATCATGCTGCGCACCCATTCCGGTGCATCGACAGGGATCACGAATGCCTCATGCAGGAGCCCCTGCTTGCGGGTGTAGTCGATCGTCCGGGCTTCCCGCTCGAACTCCATCCTGGCGCAATGTCGGTAGGCCGCCGACAGCACGGCGCTACGGCCGGAGCCACGGGCGACGATGCTGACGGAGAAGTGAGGGACGGCCACGGCGGAGTTCTCTCCCGGTTGCGAACGACATCAAAGGGTTCGTCGGGAGCGGCGGGCCACCAGGCTCTGTCAGCAACACGTCGCGCCAGCGACGTATAATTGCGCCCTTTGAAGCCGTCCTTGCGAACGGCAGGGATCATTCCCGAAAGCATCGCCGTTGGCGATTGTAGGATTCACAGTAGTGCGTCCGGCGCTCCATTCCGAAAAACTGGGTTTGAAAGACAAGCTTTGTCACCCAGGAGACGATCGGACATGAAGAAGCCATCCTCGAAAATCCGCGATGAAATCGCAAAGCTGCAGGAACAGCTCAAACTTGCCGAGACGAGAGAAGCCGAGCGGATCGGAAGGGTCGCGCAGTCTGACGATACGACTGATCACGATGGCCTCAAGCCATGGCTGAAACGCGAGCTTGCTGCCTTCCTTGGTCGCGATGCCGATCGCGTCTTGTTTCGAGATCTGCTCTGGCAAGAGGAAACAACTAATGGGGATGATGCAGCCGATGCGCGCGGCAGAGTGGGCGATAGCCAGAACGCAAATAACCATCCAAAGCCAGACGATGCTTTGAGGATCGAGAGGGACCTCGTGATGACGGGAACGCGCTTTCCATAGCGCTGTAGTGACCAGCAGACGGGCGGGCGTCTGGGGCTACGGCAAAGAGGATGTTTGACATGACACGACGTTGGACCATTGCGAACCCACTGGCGCTGTTGCCGTCACCATCGAACGCAATTAGAGGCAGGGCTGAGAAGTGCAGCATTTGACAATAACGGATGACTGGACGCTCAAGAGGGATTGCGGGATGAGCCTGTCCTGACGGGAACGCGCTTTCCATAGCGCCGTAGTGAGCGGCAGGACGGGCGTGCGTCTGGCGCCATCGGGTGAGGGAACGCAGCCCAGGATCTAACGAACGATCCCGATCGGATCCCAGCGTTGCGCTCTGCGCCATCGGCAGCTAGAGGCAGGCAATGATAAAGAGGAATTTTCGCATGTGGCTGGATACGCCGAAGCATTATGGTCTGATCAGCCGGACCTTGCATTGGACAATGGCCTATCTTTTGATCTGGCAGTTTGTCGTCATTTTGACCTGGCGATTGTTCGGGGATACGGAGTTGGTCAGGACGGTCACCTCGCTTGGTCCTGGCCATGGCACCGTTGGCCTTTTGGTGATCGTGCTTGTCTTCATTCGCGCTATCTGGTGGACCGTCAATCGCAACCGTCGCCCGGTTCAATCGGCAACCGTTACCGGTCGTGCAGCCGCTGTTGTTCACGCCAGCTTTTATCTTCTGATGTTTAGCATTCCGGCACTGGCGCTGTTGCGGGCCTATGGCAGTGGCAAGGGGTGGGCACCGTGGGTTCCTTCAAGCGGGATAGAGGTCATGTGGATGATAAAGCCGGCTGATCTTCTTCATAGTTTGCTGGCATGGGTTTTGTCGGTTCTGATCGCAGGCCATGTCACCATGGCGCTCATTCACCGGTTTGCGTTGAATGACCAAACGCTTGGACGGATGGTGGGAAGGTTGGCCAGGGCCCAGACTGATGAGTAACCAATCACGTTGATGACCACTAGACCAGATCTGAAAAACAGGGTCGAAGACGCAGATTGGTCAATGCCTCTGAGAGCCTTTGTGCAATGTGTGTCAAAGGCCTGGTGGGATTTCCTGCAGTTGTTGTTTCGGTTTAACTGTGTCAGATTTTTAGAGCCACCATTCAGAGAGTCGACGTCGATACCGCCAACGCCAAGAAGCCGCTACCATGATGAAGTCCTCCCTCAATCATATCCCGCCGCGCAAGCAACGTGAACTCGCCCGTGCGCTGGAAATCCTGCACGAGGAATTCGAGGATGCGCTGGGCGAAGGAACATCTGACTTCAAGAAGCGCGGGCGCATTCTCAAAATTATCCTGTTCGGCTCTTACGCCCGCGGCACCTTCGTTGACGAACCGCATACGATGAAGGGCTATCGCTCTGACTTTGATCTTCTGGTGATCGTCAACAATCGCAAGCTGACCGACTTTGCCGAATACTGGTACAAGGCAGCCGACCGTCTGATCCGCGACAGCTTTATCGAAACGCCGACGCAGTTCATCGTGCACTCACGTCGCGAGGTAAACACGCAGCTGAAGGAAGGCCATTACTTCTTCTCGGATATCCGCAAGGAAGGCATTGTTCTCTACGAGTTGGATGACGAGCCTCTGGCTGAGCCCAAACCGCTCACGGCGGAAGAGCGGTTGAGAGTTGCGCGGGAGCATTTTGAGGAGCGGCTTCCAAACGCTCAGCGGTCCCAGCAAACTGCCGCGTTTCAGCTGGCCAATTCGGCGACTGACATTAAGTGGCGAAAAGATGCTGCGTTCGCGCTTCATCAAACTCTCGAGCAGGCCTACTCCTCCGTTCTGCTCACTCTGACAAATTATGGTCCGCCATCGCACAATATTAAGTTCTTGCGCTCGCTGACTGAGGAGCAGGACCTGCGTTTGGTTGAAGCCTTTCCGCGCGACCAACACCGCGAGCGGGCCTGGTTCAACACGATCAATGAGGCCTATGTGAAGGCAAGGTATTCCAAGCATTTCGAGATCAGTGAGGAGGCGCTTGTCTGGCTTGGGGAGCGGACCGCGCATCTGCTTGAACGGGTAAAGATCGTCTGTGACGAGCATATCGCAACGCTGGAGCGGGACGTGCTACCGGTTGAAGGATAAGGGCGCGCGGTGATCAACGCCGAGCTTCGCAGGTTCAAATCCTGCCCCCGTAGACAACGATCCTGCGATCCCATTAAAGCCCCCTCGTGGGGCTTTTTGCGTTTTCTGGCTTCAGATGTCGCATTGGATGTAGAGTAGGAGCGCTCGGTTGAAAACTGCTCGCTAGAGCTTTCCTTCAACGTCGAAATTTGATATGAAACCTCGGATAGTACATCCTTAGTTCAGAGCTATTGTATCAATGTCTCCATCTCTCCCCCAGCGCCAGATCGCCCACGCATTACTTACGGCGCGTGGGATCGCGCGCCTTGTCGAGCTGCGCGACGCTGGCGTAACGGCTGCCACTATGAGCCGCATGGAGCGGGATGGAGAGGTGCTCCGACTTGCACGCGGCCTTTACCAGCTCTCCGACGCAGCGCTCGACGCCAATCACAGCCTAGCTGAGGCCGCCAAGCGCGCACCTAAGGGCGTCGTCTGCCTTGTGTCGGCCCTTGCATTTCACGGCCTGACCGATCAGCTTCCGAGACAGATATGGCTGGCCATCGGCCAGAAGGACTGGCCTCCCAAATCTGACGGTACACCCATTCGTATCGTGCGGTTTACCGAAAGACTGCTCAATGAAAGCGTCGAGACCCATATTGTCGAGGGTGTGCCCGTAAAGGTCTTTGGGATCGTCAAAACAATCGCGGACTGTTTCCGATATCGCAACAAGATCGGTCTGTCGGTGGCGATCGAGGGCCTCCAAGAGGCGCTCCGCCAGAGCAAGGTCACTCCCGGCGAAATTGCTAGGCAGGCCGAGCGAGGAGGGGTTGCCACTGTGATCCGGCCGTATCTCGAGGCGCTGACTGCCAATGGTTAAGGAGATTAGGAATATCGGCGCCTCGGTGCGCGCCCGCCTGCTGCAACTCGCCAAGGCAAATGACCAGAGCTTCGACCTAGTTCTGACACGCTTCGCCCTCGAGCGGCTGCTCTTCCGGCTCAGCCAGTCACGACATGCCAAGCGCTTCGTGCTGAAGGGCGCGATGCTGATGATGAGTTGGTTCGACGATCCGCACCGCGGCACGCGCGACCTTGATCTGCTGGGTTTTGGCGATCCGAGTGCTGAGCCGATGCTGGCGACGTTTCGGGAGATCCTGACGCAGGAAGCCAGCGATGGCGTGGAATTCGACGCTGACGCACTTCGCGTCGACCGTATTCGCGAGGAACTGGAGTATGGCGGGCTGAGGCTGAGGACGACGGCCTCGATCAGCGGTGCCCGGATCAGTCTGACGATCGACATCGGCTTTGGCGATGCATTGGAGCCTGGTGCCGAAGAACTGGACTATCCTTCAATGCTCGATTTCCCAATGCCCCGACTACGGGGCTACGCGCGGGAAACTGTCATCGCCGAGAAGTTCCAGGCGATGGTGGCGCTGGGGCGTTCCAACACCCGGATGAAAGATTTCTACGACATCTGGATTCTCAGCAGGTCGTTCGATTTCAGCAATGACAGGTTAGCACAGGCAATTGCCGCCACTTTCGAACGGCGTGAGACGCCGATCCCCACGGCCCTACCGGATGCGTTAACAGCAGCATTTGCCAAGGATCAGCAAAAGCAACGGCAATGGCGAGCGTTTGTTGAAGACGTTGCCCATGATCCGGGTGAATTGATGGATGTCATCACGGAGATCGCTGCATTCCTGATGCCTCATGCCGTTGTAGCCGCGTGGCGTGCCCCGTGTTGACGACCGGCGGGTGATCAACGGCATCTTGTGGCGCTTCCGGACGGGCTCGCCCTGGGCAGACGTTCCGGATCGATATGGCCCGTATACAACCTGCTACAACCGCTTCGTTCGATGGCGCAAGGCGGGTGTCTGGGATCATGTTCTTGGCGAGATTTCAAAGGCATTCGATGGCGATATCGTCATGATCGACAGTTCCTGTGTCCGTGTTCACCAACATGCGGCCACCGGAAAAAGGGGGATCAAGACGATGGCTGCATGGGACGTTCCCGTGGCGGCCTGACGACAAAAATCCACGCCGTTGTCGATGCCGATGGCAGACCGATCCGCCTGGCACTCAGCGCCGGCCAAGCCCATGATGGCCGAATGGCCGAGCCGATGCTGCAGACGATTACCAAGGGCACGATCCTGCTCGCTGACAACGCCTACGATACCAGTGCCATCAGAGCATTCGCAAAACAACGGCAGGCATGGGCCAATATTCCTGCCAAGAGCAATCGGAAAGGAAGCTTCCCCTTCAGCCGATGGGTTTACCGGCAGCGCAATCTTGTCGAGCGCTTCTTCAGCACACTCAAGCAGTTCAGAGGCATTGCCACCCGTTACGACAAAGACCCGATGAACTTTCTCGCCGCCGTCAAATTGGCAGCAGCAAGAATTTGGATCAGATCGTTATGAGTCTATGGCCTAGTCTAACGCTGACCAACTACGGACCGGCTTCCCATAACATCAAGTTTTGTGTTCGCTTGCTGAGGAGCAGGACCTGCGTTTGGTCGAAGCTTTTCTGCGCGACCAACATCGGGAGCGGGCTTGGTTCAACACGATCAACGAGGCCTATGTGAAGGCCCGGTACTCGAAGCATTTCGAGATCAGCTAAGATGCGCTTGTCTGGCTTGGAGAACGGACCGCGCATCTGCTTGAACGGGTCAAACAGGTTTGCGAAGAGCACCTGACAAAACTCGCAGAGAATGCGAATGAAAAGGGGTCTCAAACGGGTGGTTAGTCATTCGCGCTCTAAACGCGTCAGTTGCTTTGCAGAAATGGCAATCCCTGACGACGCGCCGGTGCTTGCCAGCGTCCTCTAAGCTTCCTGGCCGTTGCCATCTCAATCTCCGTTTGCGATCGACATGACGCGTAGGATGCCCCGTTAAGGAGGCCAAGGATAATTCCAGCACGCCCGCCTTTGCCAGAAGAACCAGACAGGTTAACGTTGAGCGAAACAAATCGAAGATGACGCATGGCAGCCAAGACCACACTCAACGCGAAGAACCTCGAGGCACTCGGCGCACAAAGGCTTGCCGAGCTTCTCATTGAGATCAGCACCGGCAGCGCCGCACACAAGCGTCGTCTGCGAATGGAGATCGCTGGCACCCATAGCAGTGCTGATGTTTCCAGAGAGGTTCGTAAGAGGCTTTCCAGTATCATGCGCGCTCGCACATTCATCGATTGGCGCAAGGTCAAGGCAATGAAGACTGACCTTGAGACCCAGCGCAAGACGATCGTCGCTACCGTTGCGCCGCATGATCCTGTTGAAGCTTTCGAACTGATCTGGCAGTTCCTGGCGGTCGCCGATCCGCTGTTTGGGCGGTCGGACGACGGGAGTGGTTCGTTGATCCAAAGCTTCCATCAGGCATGCATTGATGCCGGGGCGATCGCGAAGGCTGCGAACATCGACATCGACGTGCTGGCCGAAAAGATATTCAAGGCATTGCAGGACAACGGCTATGGTCAGTTTGACCGGCTGATCACTGCCATGATCCCAACGCTGGAGAATGATGGCCTTAGGCGCCTCAGAGCGCTCTTTGTGACCTGGTCGAAAGAACCAAAAGAGAAGGCTCGCAAGACGGACCGGACAGTCATGGGCTGGAGCAGTGCTGGCGCGATCTACGAGGACGAGCTTTACGGCAACCACAACGACCTCACGATCCGTATCGCTCTCCAGGAAATCGCTGACGCCTTGGGTGACGTGGATGCCTATATCGCACAACAGCCTGAAAAGACACACGCAGCGCCTATGGTTGCAGCAGACATCGCCCACCGCCTCGTGTCAGCGGGACGAGCCGAAGAAGCTCTGAAGGCGCTCGACAAAGTCGATACGAGCGGACGAACGGATGTCCCATTCGAGTGGGAGTTGGCCCGCATCGAGGTTCTGGAAGCACTCGGACGTGGTGAAGAAGCTCAGGCATTCCGGTGGAGGTGCTTCGAGCAGTCGTTGAACGATGAGCATCTGCGCGCCTATGTCCGACGCCTGCCCGACTTCGATGATCTTGAGGCAGAGGCGAAGGCGTTCAGCTACGCTCAGGCATTCCCGAACGTCCATCGTGCTCTGCACTTCTTCCTGCGATGGCCGTCGCCAGCAGAGGCGGCAAACCTGGTAATGAAGCGAGAGGCGGAGCTGGATGGCGATCTCTACGGACTGATGACGGCAGTTGCAGACGCGCTTTCCGCGAAATACCCGCTACCAGCGACCGTTGTCCTTCGATCCATGATCGACTTCACTCTGAGGAGTGGCCGGTCGAGCCGATACAAGCACGCAGCACGACACCTTGCAGAATGCCGATCGCTGGCGAGCCAGATAAAGGACTTTGGGAGCATACAGTCGAATGATGCTTATGTAGCTTGCCTGAAACGAGAGCACGGACGGAAGTCGGGTTTCTGGAGCCTGGCGCAGTGGTCCCAACCTGCGATTGCCAGTGTCCTCTGAGTTTTCGGCTAGTCTCCATTCTGATCTCCAATCGACTTCGAAGATCACGCACAGGATGCCACCGAATGGAGGTCCGACTATGATCCCGGCGGATTTTGAAACTCAAGAGTCTTGCACCAACTATGTCTGTCGATGTTGCCCGGAGTTGTGCAAAGCCTATCTTCATGGCTTCGCAAATGTAATAAGAAAACTTCGAACAAATGGAGCGCCGCTTGTGATCAGAGATACTCAGGAACAAAGCATTGTCGATGGCTTATCCCAGCGACACGGCGTCAGCCAAGGTGTCATCGAGCATCTCACAATGGCGTTGATTGCAGGCAACACCAATCAGGCGCAGTTCAATCACTCCGAACTCGGCGGGATGGGACAGTGGTCGAATGGCGGCATGATCATGGTCGGTGACATGTTCAACAATGGTCTGAAGCACCGGGTTGATATGCTATGCTCCGAAATCGCCGATTATATAAGGTCGGGTAAGCTATCTGGCCCGAAACTAGATCGGCCTCATCAGTCTCAAAGCCAGGGAAACGGAAACAGCTTTTTCTACCAGTCAAGTTCGCAAAACAGTTCTTGGCCGCAACATCTCGGGCAGGCTTCGTCAACTGGTGCCCAGAACAACCTTCGCTACGCGTTCTTTCCGGCAAGCCGCCGGTTGGCCATCGATGTCAATGGACAGATCACTGTTTACGATACTCAAGACCACAACATAGGCGGCTTTTCCCAGCAGCAGAGCGGGGACCAGTCATTAACCTTCACGTCTCAGCATGGTCTTATCCGGGTGGTTGATCTCGATATCGTCCCGACCGTCGGCAGCCCTGAGACGCCTCAAGTCACGCAGAGCGCGGCACCGAATCCAGTGCAGCCAATACCAGTCTCGCCTATTACGCCTCCAGGCGCGAGCGTCGTTCCAGACCAGGCGGTTTTTCATCAAGACGATATCATCAGCAAAATCGAGCGGCTCGCTGGTCTGCGTTCGAAGGGGATAATTTCGGACGAAGAGTTTGCAGCCAAAAAGACGGAGCTGCTTGATCGGCTGTGAAGTTGGCAGAAAGGAAAACGCGCGGGTCGACATCACGGGAAGGCTGGCGCTGAGTGGGAAGTGCCGTGGCTGTGGCGTTGACAAATGGCAGCCGAATGATCAAGCACTGATAAAGGCCATGTCTTCGACCGAAACCTTGCCGCCCAAGGCCATTATGGCGGAGAGGGTGGGATTTGAACCCACGATACCCTTGCAGGTATGCCGCATTTCGAGTGCGGTGCATTCGACCACTCTGCCACCTCTCCGCGGGCACGAACTGTGAGGTTCGTGCGGGCGTTCTCATAACCAGCAATCAGGGTGGTTGCAGTGATACGTGCGCCGGTTAGAGGATTTCACTGGGCCAAGGTGCCGCCAGTGTGGCGGAGCGTGGTGAAGGCACATCGGTTGACGCCAGACGGAGGTAGGTCTGGGTGAATGTCTCTCTGAAAATAGCGATATTCACATTGTCTCTGGTTCGCACGTAAACGGTCAACCCGTCAACTGAATCACTTTTTGCCCATCCATAATTCCAGCCTATGAGCTCCGTGTTTAATTCCCCAGCGCACCACTGGAGGTCATCATCAATCTGGCGCCTATGTTGTGGGAGCAGGCATGCCTGATGTTGATAAAAGATCGAAAATGTGTCGATCGTGGTGCCGGTCATCTCTTGAAAATAGCTGGTGAGGTCCCAATCTACGGCGATCCGCGCGCATGAGGCACAGATCGCCACTCCTGGCCCGGCAATGATATTGCCGACGCCGTCCTGCCGGGATTTTCCGCAGAAACTACATATTACAGCGTTGTCGCCTTGGCCGAAGAGCACGCGGCGCGCTGCAAGCAATCGGTCTTTTATAGAGAGCTGGTTCATACGGCACTCGCTCTTGAACTGACAACCGGTCATTGTGCATAACTGTTCGTTGCTGCCAAGACGAAAACAAGCCATCCACCCTCATACGCCCTTAGCAACAACGGCTGTGCCTTCTCAAAGTCCGCCATCGACTTCAGCGTGACCTGTAAGTCGCCCGTGCCAAAGTGGCCAACATTCCTGACGTCACGGGTTAAGCCGCTTTCGAGTGCCGCAGAACTTGGCTCAAGCTTGAGAAAAGCGTCACAGTTCGCGCCTGTGGGTACGGGTTGCCGTGTCAGGCTGCTTCCAGTTCCCTGATGTTAGCAAGGTCCGGCTCAAGCGTGGCTCCGGTGATCCTGTGATTATCAAGATGGAATGTTGCTATTGCGACAATCGCCGTTCGTCGTCGATCAACGTCAGGCGAGGTGGAACTGATCCACGCCATGTCCAGAGGACGATATTGAGGTCGGCATCGGTGGCGCCTGGAGCAAAGCTCCTGACGACCAGGCCGCAGAAGCCTGCGCTCTTCAAATCGCGCGCCAGCCGCTGTGTCGGGGCTTGACCGAGAACTTTCATATCGTCGCGCCAAGTTGTCGCGCCAAGATCTTGAGGGTTGATGCCATGGTCCTGCAGCGCGTTCGCGTCACGGGTATCGAACAAAGGCTCGAGATCGGCCTCATAGGAGACAAGAGTGGTTGGCTGTAGGCTTCCTGCCTGATTTGCTTCCCTCAGTGCCGTCATGATGGTCAATGACGTATAAAGCGCGGGCGTGCCCTTAGGGTTAAATCTGCCGCCGTAAAGCTCTGCACCTCGTCCGGAGAGCGGTTCGCGAGCGTAGACGGGGTTGAGTGCTCGATAGAGCTTACCTTTGTACTGCATCGGTAATGTCAGGCATGCACGCCAGCATCGATGGCATCGATATAGTCGAGCACTTCGTCAGCGCGTCCATCTCGAACAAGCTGCATTGCGGTGTGCCCGGAAAAGCCAGAGAGAGGTTCTGAGCGATACCAGGCGTATGCCATGAGCGCGGATCCGAAGCGGGTCTCAACTTTATTGACGACTTCGATCATTTCGCGCAGACGCCGCTGTGTTTTGTCGGATCTGATACGCTCCTTGCGCTGGACTGCATCCTTGCCGAGGCCAGCACTACGGGCGATGTCGTCGCTTGTCGTGTGAAAAACGTCAGCGATTTTTCTTGGCGCAAACAGGCCATTGTCAGCATATTGAGCAAGAGCCATTTGAGATACCCATCGATAATAACGTTAATTATGACGCAATATAGCGTCAATATAATTGGCTTTCAAGTGTTAAGCTCTGTCCAGTTTGGATGAGTGCTGCGCGCATCTGATGAGAGTAGGATAGTCTTCGTGGTTTTTTCCCGGCCACGTTTCGCGCCAACGGTAGCGCGGCGGCGGGCCGGGGTCGTCGTGATACTTTTCAACTATAAACCGTTCACTTTCCTCAAATCGTCGTTGAGGCGCGATTGCCAACCCCTGCCCGTTTCCTTGTAGTGCTTGACGAGATCGGGGTCGAGGCGGATCGTCACGGGCGTTTTGGTGCTATCTGCTGGCGGTCTGCCTCGACGGGACATTTCCCGGTTGATGCTTTTGGCTAGTTCGGGAAAAGCTTCGCGAAAAGGCTTTGCCTGCGCGATCTCCTCGTCGGTGGCTTCCGGTGCGTCAGGATCGGCGGCGATCATCCGTTGCACTTCGGCTTCTTCTTCGTTTGATAGCGGACGTTTTGACGCGAATTTGACTGTCATGACAGCTTCCTTTCCTTGTTGCTGGCTGGGCGCATTGAGATGACAGAAAGAGCTTGCGATCCCAGGGGGCGGAAAACGACCGCGATGATGGTGCGGCCCTGAAACTCACCTATTGCCATGAAGCGTTCGGCCTTGGTTGGAAGGACGATAGAGGTCGCGAAGAACTCGATTGTCAGGTCCGCGAAATCGAGATTGTGTTTCTCGATGTTGGCCAGCCGCTTTGTTTCGTCGTAAGTGATTTTCATATACTGTACGTACAATAATGAACTGGACGTTGCAAGAATTATCGTACGTACAAAAAAACCATTCTGTTTGATCCGGGTGGCTTAAGGGGCTCTTTGATACTAAATTTCTATGCGTTTTCTTGAGCGGTCCCGGTGGCACTCTTTGCCACTGCGGCGGTAAAAAGCGCCGCACCCGCATACGATCTTACTTTTTCGTCCGGACCAGGCGGTGAGCACAGCGCGGCAATAGCCTGGGAAGGTAGAACCCCCGGCATTTCTCACCTTTTGGTGGTCTCCAGAGGGGCGTCGATCCCGGATCAAGGTGTCAGGGAGGTTATAGAGCAGGTTCGAGCGGCCGTAGACCGGTGGCCGCAATTTGCTGAAGACGTTCGGCTACCCAGATCCCGTACTGTTGAACTCGACAAATTCCTGAATGGCAATCGGCTGGCTGATCAAAAGCGATGAGGCACAGAGTTGCGGTGACATGTTTCCTGATGTGTGATCCGGTGATTGTTAAGATGGCGGCGTTGGCGATCAGAGGGTCGACCGTTTACCTCTGTAGGTGATTGGTGGCGGAAGAGCCTCATGGGCTTGTGCAAGCGTTTCGAGCCATTCGGCCAGACCGGCAGGGACGGCTTCATTGCCCGCTTCCGGGGCCTCGATCCAGGAAAGTTCACATTGCAGAGCGGACGCGATATTGATTGGCGTCCAGCGGATGACCCGCAGGCATTGATTAAAGCGGTCTGGCGACATGGTGATTTTCATTGTCCCTGTAATATCGAGCGATGTTCGGCTAGTCGATTGTGAGAGTCAATCGATTTTGCAACCTTTGGGAGGTGCAGTGCTCCACGCGTTTTTGGGTATATTTTCTATATGATTGTTAATTTATACATAAGTGACGATATTTATACTCCAAATAAAGAATATTTTTTCACTCTCGGGTCGGATGAAGATGTGAACTAAAAAGTATACAATCATTATCCTGGAGAGGTGCTTTTATATGTAATATCTTTGATCGGGGCGGTTTTTTGGATGGAGGAGTGCGTAAACTCGATGGGCAATCAGCAATGAATTTAGGAAGATCTCGCATTTATATAGATAGCTTATAGTTTTATATAGATTTTGCGATTGATCTGGGGGGAGGTTTGCGAGTGAATAGGATGGAGTTTGGCGGATTAAGTGGCGATCCAATTGATGGCTTGCGATTACAATAACAGTATCATGATACTGTTATTGTAATCGC
>NZ_JAVTIX010000011.1:0-116457 GCF_031843705.1 Rhizobium sp. WCS2018Hpa-16 | reverse complement strand
CAGGCTCTGTTAAGCCGCACAAGAAGTTCATGGCTGAAGCCTACATCCTGACGAAAGAAGAAGGTGGTCGTCATACACCGTTCTTCACGAACTACCGTCCACAGTTCTACTTCCGTACAACTGATGTGACCGGTATCGTTTCGCTTCCAGAAGGCACGGAAATGGTTATGCCAGGCGACAACGTTACTGTTGAAGTCGAACTGATTGTTCCAATCGCGATGGAAGAAAAGCTGCGCTTCGCTATTCGCGAAGGCGGCCGTACCGTCGGCGCTGGCATCGTTGCGTCGATCGTCGAATAAATAATGCTTGGGGTGTGTTACACACCCGAGCGATGACGTCGGAGCATTATCCGGCGACGCAATAGTGGACGATGGCGGTGTTAAAAGCACCGCCATCGGACGTTTTATAAAAAGCGTCATGGCGTTGCATTTTTATGGCTTGAAAATTCCCGTGAAAGCGCGTAAATGCGCACTCACACTCACCAGTTGGATTCGCGCTGAATTGCGGAGCCTGGTGATTTCAGAATTACAGACTACCGAAATGATTGGGGTGCCAATTTGCATCCCTCTTGATTTTTGAAAATCTGCGGCGCCACGATCAACAGGTTCATGTATTTCCGCGTGCGGAAATCCAAAGACAAAGAACAAGGACAAGACGTATGAACGGCCAGAATATCCGTATCCGCCTCAAGGCGTTTGATCACCGGATCCTCGATGCCTCCACCCGTGAAATCGTGTCGACCGCCAAGCGCACCGGCGCAAGCGTTCGCGGCCCGGTTCCACTTCCTACCCGCATCGAAAAGTTTACCGTCAACCGCTCTCCTCACGTTGACAAGAAGAGCCGTGAGCAGTTCGAAATGCGGACGCACAAGCGCCTTCTCGATATCGTAGACCCGACACCACAGACCGTTGATGCTTTGATGAAGCTCGACCTGGCTGCTGGCGTTGACGTCGAAATCAAGCTCTAAGACCTCGGCCTGACCTTGCGAAAGTAAGGGCCGATATAACAAGGAAGGTACGTGGAGCAATCCAACGTCTTCCAATCCGGAGACCGGAAACGTCGTGAGATGTCGAAGGGAACTCCTTAACAAAGGCCACAGAGGGTTCTCCCTTCAAGGCTCGCAAGAGGATTGAACCAATGCGTTCAGGTGTGATTGCACAGAAAGTGGGTATGACCCGGGTCTATAACGACGCCGGCGAGCATATCCCAGTAACGGTACTGCGTTTGGACAACGTACAAGTTGTTTCCCAACGCACAGAAGACAAGAATGGCTACACCGCAGTTCAGCTCGGTGCAGGCCAGTCCAAGGTCAAGAATACGACAAAGGCACTCCGCGGTCACTTCGCCGCTGCCAGCGTCGAGCCGAAGGCAAAGCTCGTTGAGTTTCGGGTATCTCCCGAGAACCTCATCGACGTCGGTGCAACACTGACCGCAGATCATTTCCAGGCAGGCCAGCTGGTAGACGTTACCGGCACGACAATCGGTAAGGGCTTCGCGGGTTCCATGAAGCGTCACAACTTCGGTGGTGGTCGCGCTTCTCACGGTAACTCCGTTTCTCACCGTGCTCACGGTTCTACTGGTTCGAACCAGGATCCAGGCAAGGTCTGGAAGGGCAAGCGCATGGCTGGTCACATGGGCAGCACACGCGTTACCACCCAGAATCTGGAAGTGGTTTCGACCGATGAGGGTCGCGGTTTGATCCTCGTTAAGGGCGCCGTTCCCGGTTCCAAGGGTTCCTGGATCATCGTCCGCGACGCCGTTAAGTCGGCAGCGAAGTAAGGGAGCCTCATCATGGAATTGAACGTCAAAACCCTCGAGGGAAAAGACGCCGGCACGGTATCCCTGTCGGACGAAATTTTCGGCCTCGACCCACGCCAGGATATCCTGGCCCGCATGGTTCGTTACCAGCTTGCTAAGAAGCAGCAGGGAACCCACAAGACCAAGACCCGCGCAGAAGTTTCCCGCACGGGTGCCAAGATGTACAAGCAGAAGGGTACGGGCCGCGCTCGTCACCATTCGGCTCGCGCACCGCAGTTCCGCGGCGGCGGCAAGGCCCACGGCCCAGTCGTTCGTAGCCACGCTCATGACCTTCCAAAGAAGGTTCGTGCGCTTGCACTGCGTCACGCTTTGTCTGCAAAGCTGAAGTCCGAAGAACTGATCATCGTCGATCAGCTCGTTGCGTCCGATGCAAAGACAAAGGGTCTTCTTGGCCACTTTGCTACGCTTGGCCTTACAAACGCTCTCGTTATCGGTGGCGCAGAACTTGATGGCAACTTCAAGCTCGCAGCTCAGAACATCCCTAACGTGGACGTTCTGCCGATTCAGGGCATCAATGTTTACGACATTCTGCGCCGCGGCAAGCTCGTGCTGTCCAAGGCTGCAGTTGAAGCCCTTGAGGAGCGGTTCAAATGACGGATCTTCGCCACTACGATGTGATCGTATCTCCTTCGATCACGGAAAAGTCGACGCTGGTCTCTGAACAGAACCAGGTCGTATTCAACGTCGCCAAAGATGCTTCTAAGCCTGAAATCAAGGCAGCAGTTGAAGCACTCTTCGGAGTCAAGGTCACGGCAGTGAACACGCTTATCCGCAAGGGTAAGACTCGTCGTTTCCGTGGATTCGCCGGTAAGCGTAAGGATGTCAAAAAAGCCATCATCACGCTCGCCGAAGGTCAATCCATCGACGTGTCCACCGGACTCTAAAAGGTTAGGCCCAAGCGGGCAAAGACCCAAAAGGGAACAAATAAAATGGCATTGAAAAGTTTCAATCCGACCACGCCTAGCCAGCGTCAGCTGGTTATCGTGGACCGTTCTTCGCTCTACAAGGGCAAGCCGGTAAAGGCTCTTACAGAGGGCCTCAGCTCGAAGGGTGGCCGTAACAATCAGGGCCGGATCACCGTTCGTTTTCAGGGCGGCGGTCACAAGCGGACCTACCGTCTGGTAGACTTCAAGCGTCGCAAGTTCGACGTTGAAGGTACGGTCGAGCGTCTGGAATATGACCCTAACCGCACCGCATTCATCGCGCTCGTGACATACACGGACGGCCAACAGGCTTACATTCTCGCGCCACAGCGTCTTGCTGCCGGTGACAAGGTGATCGCCTCCGAAAAGGCAGTGGACGTGAAGCCAGGCAACACTATGCCTCTTCAGTACATTCCAGTCGGATCGATCATCCACAACGTCGAGATGAAGCCAGGCAAGGGCGGTCAAATCGCTCGTTCCGCCGGTACGTATGTCCAGCTCGTTGGTCGCGATGCAGGGATGGCGATCCTCCGCTTGAACTCCGGTGAGCAGCGTCTCGTGCACGGCACTTGCCTTGCATCCATCGGCGCTGTCTCGAATGCCGATCATGGCAACATCAACGACGGCAAAGCCGGTCGTTCACGCTGGCGCGGCAAGAAGCCTCACGTTCGCGGTGTCGTGATGAACCCTGTCGATCACCCTCATGGTGGTGGTGAAGGTCGTACGTCTGGTGGTCGCCATCCGGTGACTCCGTGGGGTAAACCCACAAAGGGCAAGCGCACTCGCTCCAACAAGTCGACCGATAAGTTCATCATGCGTTCGCGCCATCAGCGCAAGAAGTAAGAGAGGAACTCTCAAATGGCTCGTTCAGTATGGAAAGGTCCGTTTGTTGACGGCTATCTTCTCACTAAGGCTGAGAAGGTACGCGAAAGCGGACGCAACGAAGTGATCAAGATCTGGAGCCGTCGCTCCACGATCTTGCCGCAGTTCGTCGGTCTGACATTCGGCGTCTACAATGGCAGCAAGCATGTGCCCGTCTCGGTCAACGAAGACATGGTCGGACACAAGTTCGGTGAATTCTCTCCGACCCGGACCTATTACGGTCATGGTGCGGACAAGAAGGCAAAGAGGAAGTAATCATGGCGAAGGCTAAGACCGAACGCCGGCTGAAGGACAATGAGGCTCAGGCCATTGCCCGCACGCTTCGCGTCAGCCCCCAGAAACTGAACCTGGTTGCCGCTCTTATCCGTGGCAAAAAGGTTGATCGCGCTCTCGCCGAGCTCGAATTCTCCCGCAAGCGCATTGCTTCGACCGTCAAGAAGACGCTCGAATCTGCAATTGCCAATGCGGAAAACAACCATGATCTCGACGTCGACGCTCTCGTCGTCGCCGAGGCCTATGTTGGCAAGTCCATCACCATGAAGCGTTTCCACGCTCGTGGCCGTGGTCGTGCATCGCGCATTGAAAAGCCGTTCTCTCACTTGACGATTGTTGTTCGTGAAGTGGAAGAAAAAGGGGAGGCCGCATAATGGGTCAGAAAATCAATCCAATCGGCTTCCGCCTCGGTATCAACCGCACTTGGGATAGCCGCTGGTATGCAGACACTGCTGAGTACAGCAAGCTTCTGCACGAAGACCTCAAGATCCGTGCTTACCTGATCAAGGAATTGAAGCAGGCTGGTATCGCCAAGGTTGTCATCGAGCGTCCGCACAAGAAGTGCCGCGTGACCATTCACTCGGCTCGTCCGGGTCTGATCATCGGCAAGAAGGGTGCAGACATCGAGAAGCTTCGCAAGAAGATCTCTGAGATGACTGCTTCTGAAACGCACCTCAACATTGTTGAAGTGCGTAAGCCAGAAATCGACGCAACGCTCGTTGCGCAGTCGATCGCTCAGCAGCTCGAGCGTCGCGTGGCTTTCCGCCGCGCCATGAAGCGCGCTGTTCAGTCCGCACTGCGTCTTGGTGCCGAAGGCATCAAGATCACTTGCGGTGGTCGTCTTGGCGGCGCTGAAATCGCTCGTACCGAATGGTACCGCGAAGGTCGCGTTCCTTTGCACACGCTGCGTGCGGACATCGATTACGGTGTGGCAGAAGCCACAACGGCATTCGGCATCTGCGGCATCAAGGTTTGGATCTTCAAGGGCGAAATCCTTGAGCACGATCCAATGGCTTCCGAGCGTCGTGGGCTCGAAGGCGATGCGCAGGGTCCGGCAAGCCGTGAGCGTGGCGATCGTGGCGACCGTCGCCGCGAAAACGCTTGATTGACGCTGGCGAAAGATAAGCTCGGAGAAGTTAGAAAATGTTGCAGCCAAAGCGTACTAAGTACCGTAAGCAGTTTAAGGGTCGCATTAAAGGTGTGGCCAAGGGCGGCTTTGACCTGGCATTCGGTGAATTCGGCTTGAAGTCGCAGGAACCGAACCGCGTGAACGCTCGCGAGATCGAGGCGGCCCGCCGCGCGATCACGCGTTACATGAAGCGCGCTGGTCGTGTGTGGATCCGCGTATTCCCAGACACTCCGGTTACGGCGAAGCCGACCGAAGTTCGTATGGGTAAGGGCAAGGGTTCTGTTGAATACTGGGCATGCAAGGTCAAGCCCGGTCGTATGATGTTCGAGATCGACGGTGTTTCCGAGGAGATCGCCCGCGAGGCGCTTCGTCTCGGCGCTGCCAAGCTCTCGGTTAAGACGCGCTTCGTTCAGCGCATCGCAGAGTAAGGAGCAGGCACCATGAAAGCCGAAGACGTTCGCGGCCTCAGCGCCGATCAGCTCAAGGACAAGCTAGCCGACCTGAAGAAAGAGCAGTTTAACCTGCGCTTTCAGAAGGCAACCGGCCAGCTGGAAAAGTCCTCGCGCATCGACGAAGTCCGCAAGGACATCGCCCGCGTGAAAACCATTGCCCGCCAGAAGGCGGCAGAAGCCAAGGCCTAAAGGAAGAATAATATGCCTAAACGCATTCTGCAGGGCGTCGTTGTGTCCGACAAGAACGAGAAGACTGTTGTAGTCCGTGTTGAGCGCCGATTCGCTCACCCGCTGCTTCAGAAGACCGTTCGTCGTTCGAAGAAGTACAAGGCGCACGACGAAAACAACCAGTACAAGATCGGCGATGTCGTTTCCATTGAGGAATGCGCACCGATTTCCAAGGATAAGCGCTGGACGGTCATTTCCGCCCAGGCATAATTTCGACAGAATGTCGCGTGGCACTTGCTATATGCGCGAAAGTCTGTATGAAGCAGCACAAGAACGCTCGTTCACGGGCGTTCTTTTGCTTTGATGCGCACGGAAGGTCCGTTAGGAAACCACCCTGTCACGATTATTCCGCGCGAAAACAGAGATATTCATAAGCTGGAACAGGGGGCTGTTTCGATGAAATTGCCCAACCGGTCCGGTCACAACAAGAAGGCGACCTGACATGATTCAGATGCAAACAAACCTCGACGTGGCGGATAATTCCGGCGCACGTCGTGTCATGTGCATCAAGGTGCTGGGCGGCTCGAAGCGCAAGTATGCTTCCGTTGGCGACGTTATCGTCGTTTCTATCAAGGAAGCCATTCCGCGCGGCCGCGTCAAGAAGGGCGATGTGATGAAGGCGGTTGTCGTTCGTACAGCCAAGGACATTCGTCGCGCAGACGGCAGCGTCATCCGTTTCGATAACAACGCAGCTGTTCTTATCGATAACAAGAAAGAGCCGATCGGCACCCGTATCTTCGGACCGGTTCCACGCGAACTTCGCGCTAAGAACCACATGAAGATCATCTCGCTGGCTCCAGAAGTACTGTAAGGAGCGATAGCGATGCAGAAAATTCGTAAAGGCGACAAGGTTGTCGTATTGACCGGTAAGGACAAGGGCCGTACCGGCGAAGTAACACAGGTCTTGCCGAAGGAAGACCGGGCTTTCGTGAGTGGCGTAAACATGGTGAAACGTCACCAGCGCCAGACCCAGGGCCAGGAAGGCGGCATCATCAACAAGGAAGCTTCCTTGCACATTTCCAACCTCGCCATCGCCGATAAGGATGGCAAGCCAACTCGCGTTGGTTTCTCGGTTGTGGACGGCAAGAAAGTCCGTGTTGCCAAGCGTTCGGGAGAAGTGATCGATGGCTGAGTCCAAGTACGAGCCGCGCCTTAAGGCAGAATACGTATCCCGTATTCGCGGCGCGATGCAGGAGAAGTTCTCCTACTCAAACGTTATGATGATCCCCCGTTTGGACAAGATCGTCATCAACATGGGCGTGGGTGAAGCAACCGCTGACTCCAAGAAGCCAACAGTTGCCGCTGCCGATCTGGCTGCTATTGCCGGTCAGAAGCCTGTTATTACCAAGGCTCGCAATTCGATCGCTGGCTTCAAGGTCCGCGAACACATGCCAATCGGTGCGAAGGTTACTCTTCGCGGCGCGCGCATGTATGAATTCCTAGATCGTCTGGTCAACATCGCGCTTCCACGCGTTCGCGACTTCCGGGGTCTGAACCCCAAGAGCTTTGACGGCCGTGGCAACTTCGCCATGGGCATCAAGGAGCACATTGTGTTCCCAGAGATCAACTACGATAAGGTTGATCAGATGTGGGGCATGGACATCATCGTTTGCACGACGGCGACTTCGGACGACGAAGCACGGGCTCTTTTGACAGAGTTCAACTTCCCGTTCCGTCAGTAACCGTAACGACGAGCGTAGAAAAGGAACTCCGATATGGCGAAAACAAGCGCAGTTGAAAAGAACAAGCGCCGCCGCAAGACGGTCGCCTCTCAGGCTGGCAAGCGTGCCGCTCTGAAGGCAATTGTCATGAACCAGTCCCTTCCGATTGAAGAGCGGTTCCAGGCAACTCTCAAGCTCGCTTCGCTGCCACGTGATGGCTCGAAGACGCGTATCCGCAACCGCTGCGAAGTAACGGGCCGTCCGCGCGCGTTCTATCGTAAACTTGGGATGTCGCGTATTGCGCTTCGCGAGTTGGGCAATTCCGGCAAGGTGCCGGGTATTGTCAAGTCGAGCTGGTAAGGAGACGGGCACATGACAATGACTGATCCTTTGGGTGATATGCTTACCCGAATCCGCAATGGTGCAGCCCGTCGCAAGTCTTCGGTCAACACACCAGCATCCAGCCTGCGTGCGCGCGTTCTCGACGTGCTTCAGGCTGAAGGCTACATTCGCGGTTATTCCAAGGTTGATTTTGAGAACGGCAAGTCCGAGCTCACGATCGAACTGAAGTACTACGAAGGCGCGTCGGTGATCCGTGAGATCGGCCGCGTGTCCAAGCCGGGCCGCCGGGTTTATGTCTCGGTCAAGTCCATCCCGCAGGTTGCGAATGGCCTCGGCATCACTATCCTTTCGACTCCGAAGGGTGTGATGGCTGATCACCAGGCTCGCGAACAGAACGTTGGTGGTGAGGTTCTTTGCTCCGTCTTCTAAGACTGGGCAAGGATCTCCTTAACGGACAGACAGGATAGAAATATGTCTCGTATCGGTAAAAAGCCCGTTCAGGTTCCTGCAGGTGTGACGGCCAATGTCGACGGCCAGAAGATTACTGCCAAGGGTCCTAAGGGCGAACTGTTCTTCGTCGCAAATGACGAAATTCAGCTCAAGCTGGAAGATAACGCTGTTTCGGTACAGCCAGCCAACAACTCCAAGGAAGCTCGTTCGAAGTGGGGCATGTCCCGCACGATGGTCGAGAACATCTTCAAGGGTGTCAAGGATGGCTACGAGCGCAAGCTCGAAATCAACGGCGTCGGTTATCGTGCGTCTCTGCAGGGCAAGAACCTGCAGCTGGCTCTCGGTTTCTCTCACGATGTAGTTTACGAGCCTCCGGTCGGCATTACGATTGCCGTTCCGAAGCCTACGGAAATCATCGTTTCCGGCATTAACAAGCAGCAGGTCGGTCAGGTTGCCGCGGAAATCCGCGAATACCGTGGTCCCGAGCCCTACAAGGGCAAAGGCGTCAAGTACGCTGAAGAACGGATCATCCGCAAAGAAGGCAAGAAGAAGTAAGGATCACGCGAAATGGCTAGCAGGAAAGAAGCACTTGCACGTCGCGCGAGCCGTGTGCGCCGCCAGATCAAGGCGGTTGCCAACGGTCGCCCGCGCCTGTCGGTTCATCGCTCGTCGAAGAACATCTACGTTCAGGTCATCGATGATGTTGCTGGTAAGACGCTTGCGTCTGCCTCCACACTCGAGGCTGATCTGCGCTCGTCTTTGAAGACGGGTGCGGATGTTGCAGCGGCCGCCGCAATTGGCAAGCTCGTTGCTGAACGTGCCAGCAAGGCTGGTATCAAGGATGTCGTATTCGACCGCGGCGCCTTCATCTACCACGGCCGCATCAAGGCTTTGGCTGAAGCTGCCCGCGAAGGCGGTCTGAACTTCTAAGACTTTTCCGCCCGGCATGTCCGGGCGGATTTCACCGGATCACATGGACTTCAGCAATGAAGCCGGTGGTCCATTATTGTTTGCCGTTCCACCCGCAAAAGAAAAAGGAAAAGGACAATGGCACAAGAAAAAAGAGGTTCTCGCGACGACCGCCAGAACCGCGAAGAGCGCGATAGCGAATTTGTTGACAAGCTGGTTGCTATCAACCGCGTTGCCAAAGTTGTTAAGGGCGGCCGTCGTTTCGGTTTTGCCGCGCTCGTCGTTGTTGGTGACCAGAAGGGCCGTGTTGGTTTTGGTCACGGCAAGGCTCGTGAAGTTCCAGAAGCAATCCGCAAGGCAACAGAAAGCGCAAAGCGCGATCTGATTTTCGTTCCTCTGCGCGATGGCCGCACGTTGCACCACGATGTTAACGGTCGTCACGGCGCTGGCAAGGTTCTCCTTCGCTCTGCAAAGGCTGGTACTGGTATCATCGCCGGTGGTCCAATGCGCGCTGTTTTCGAAACGCTCGGCGTGCACGACGTTGTCGCCAAGTCGACTGGTTCTTCGAACCCATACAACATGGTTCGCGCAACTTTCGACGCTTTGAAGCACCAGGTTCATCCTAAGGACGTTGCTGCACAGCGCGGTCTTAAGTATGCGACCCTTCAGTCTCGCCGCGCCGCTTCCGGCAACGCGTCTGAAGAATAAGGAGCAGTATCATGGCCAAGACTACTACTGAAGCCAAGACGACTGTTACTGTTGAACAGATCGCAAGCCCAAATCGCCGCCCTGCAGTTCAGCGTCAGACGCTGATCGGTCTGGGTCTCAACAAGATGCACCGTCAGCGCACACTGGAAGATACCCCATCTGTTCGCGGCATGATCCGTGCTGTCCAGCATCTCGTTCGCGTCGTAGACGAGAAGTGAGACGGAGGAAGTCATCATGAAACTCAATGAAATTAAAGACAACGAAGGTTCCACCAAGGATCGCATCCGCGTAGGTCGCGGTATCGGTTCTGGCAAGGGCAAGACCGGTGGTCGCGGCGTTAAGGGTCAGAAGGCTCGTTCGGGCGTTGCAGTCAACGGTTTCGAAGGCGGTCAGATGCCAATCTACCGTCGTTTGCCTAAGCGCGGTTTCAACAACATCTTCGCTTCCGAATATGCTGAAGTTTCCGTTGGCCGGATCCAGACTGCTATCGACGCAGGCAAGCTCGATGCCAACGCAACGATTGATGCTGCAGCTCTCAAGGCTGCTGGCGTGATCCGTCGTCTGAAGGATGGCGTTCGCATTCTTGCTGACGGCGAATTGACCTCGAAGGTTTCCATCGAAGTCGCAGGCGCGTCCAAGTCTGCTGTTGAAAAGATCGAAAAGGCCGGCAGCTCTATCAAGCTTCTGGTTGTTGCAGCGGAAGCTGCAGAGTAATATAAGACTTTGAACGCCCGGTGTGTTTCACTCCGGGCGTTCGCACCCATAGTCGCACACTGCTTTGATTCTTAATCGATTTAAAGTTTGCGCGGAAACTCTCAGGCGGCGCCTATGCGACGCGGGGAGAGCCTCACAGTTCCAGGTTGCTCGCAGGAGCTTCGGACGAACTAACGAAAACAAGGGTGAGGCATGATTTCGGCTTGAGAGCTGTTATCCGTCCAGAGCCCGGTTTTTGCACCAGTATCTTTTAAGACCTTTTCCGGAATTGCCGGTTTCCGTGCCGCTGGACAAGGGTCATGCGGAGAAATTTATGGCTTCAGCAGCGGAACAACTGGCCTCGAACCTGAATTTTTCGACCTTCGCGAAAGCTGAAGATCTGAAAAAACGACTCTGGTTCACCCTTGCCGCACTTCTCGTTTATCGTCTCGGGACTCATATCCCGCTTCCTGGTTTGAACCCGGAAGCCTACGCGCAGGCGTTTCAGGGCCAGGCGAACGGTATTCTCGGTCTCTTCAACATGTTTGCGGGCGGCGCTGTAGAGCGCATGGCGATCTTCGCGCTCGGCATCATGCCTTACATTTCCGCATCGATTATCGTGCAATTGATGACGTCTGTCGTGCCTTCGCTCGAAGCCTTGAAAAAGGAAGGCGAGGCTGGCCGCAAGATCATCAATCAGTACACGCGTTACGGCACGGTGCTGCTTGGTACGCTTCAGGCCTATGGCATTGCCGTTGGTCTTGAGAGCGGGGCAGGGCTGGTTGTCGATCCAGGCGTGTTCTTCCGTATCTCAACCGTTATCACGCTGCTCGGTGGCACGATGTTCCTGATGTGGCTCGGTGAGCAGATCACGTCGCGTGGTATTGGCAACGGCATTTCGTTGATCATTTTCGCAGGCATCGCAGCTGGCCTTCCTAAGGCTCTCGCTGGCACATTGGAACTTGGTCGTACCGGCGCTCTTTCGACGCCTTTGATTCTGGCCGTTGTTCTGGTCGCAATTGGCGTTATCGCGCTGATCGTTTTCGTAGAACGCGCACAGCGTCGTCTTCTGATCCAGTATCCGAAGCGGCAGGTCGGCAACCGGATGTTCCAGGGCGACACATCGCACCTGCCGTTGAAGCTCAACACGGCCGGCGTTATTCCTGCAATTTTTGCTTCTTCGCTATTGCTCTTGCCTGCAACAGCCGCAGGCTTCACCAACAGCACGAATCTGCCACCATGGGCGACGACGATCATTGCCTCGCTTCAGCATGGCCAGCCTTTGTTCATGCTCTTCTATGGTCTTCTGATCGCGTTCTTTGCCTTCTTCTATACGGCAATCGTTTTCAATCCGAAGGATACCGCGGATAATCTGAAGAAGCATGGCGGGTTCATTCCAGGCATTCGTCCGGGCGATCGCACGGCGGAATACATCGATTACGTTTTGACGCGCATCACCGTGCTGGGCGCTATCTACCTCGTCTTCGTGTGTATCCTGCCAGAAACGCTGATTGCGCGTACGGGCATACCATTAGCCCTTGGTGGCACTTCGCTTTTGATCGTAGTCAGTGTAACTCTTGATACCGTGGCACAGATTCAGGGTCACCTGATCGCCCAGCAATATGAGGGGCTGATCAAGAAATCGAAACTGCGTGGAGGAAAGAGGGGACGATGAGACTGATATTTTTGGGACCGCCGGGAGCTGGCAAAGGGACACAGGCTAAGCGCCTGACCGACAAATATGCCATACCGCAGCTATCGACAGGCGACATGCTCCGTGCAGCCGTCAATGACGGCTCGGAGATCGGGCGGCGCGCGAAGGAAGTGATGGATGCCGGTGGTCTTGTATCGGACGATATCGTCAATCAGATCGTGTCTGAACGGATAGAGCAGCCCGACTGTGCCAAGGGTTTCATTCTCGACGGTTACCCTCGCACTGTTCCGCAGGCGAAGACACTCGCGGATAATATGCGCCAGAAGAACATTCAGCTCGATGCTGTTATCGAGCTGAGGGTAGACGAGGACGCGCTTGTTCGCCGGATCGAAAACCGTGTTGCCGAGACTATCGCGGCTGGCGGCGTAGTTCGCTCGGATGACAATCCCGAGTCGTTCCGCAAGCGTCTTTCCGAGTACCGCGAAAAGACAGCGCCGCTCTCTCATTACTATGAGGAGCAGGGCGAGCTGGTGGTGCTCGATGGCATGGCTGATCTCGACTCTGTTTCGGCTGCTATCGAAGCTGTGCTGCAAAAAGATGGGTCTACACAGGCTACTGTTGCTCATCTGTAAAGAATCTTGGCGGGGCCGGTTGCTTTTTTGAACTGATTCCGTTAAACACCGCGCCAACTCGCGACATCCCAAGCGACTGGCGCGGATTTTCCTTAAGGGAAGGAAAGTCCGGGTTCGGTCGTTTTGACTTGTGACGAACACGAATTTTGAACTGGCGGCTACGAGAGCCGCTCAAATGAAAGCACCACTTGCCGGACGGCAACTGGAACGCAAGGAGAATAGACGTGGCACGTATCGCTGGCGTCAACATCCCGACGGCTAAGCGCGTTGTTATCGCCTTGACCTATATTCACGGGATTGGCACGAAATTCGCGCAGGAAATCGTTGAAAAAGTCGGTATTCCGGCTGAGAAGCGCGTTCATCAGCTGACGGACGCAGAAGTTCTGCAGATCCGTGAAGCAATCGACCGCGATTATCGCGTTGAGGGCGATCTTCGTCGTGAAACATCGATGAACATCAAGCGCCTTATGGACCTCGGTTGCTACCGTGGTCTGCGTCACCGTCGCGGCCTTCCGGTCCGCGGTCAGCGCACGCACACCAACGCTCGTACTCGCAAGGGTCCAGCGAAGGCGATTGCAGGTAAGAAGAAGTAATTTCCGATTGTTCGGAGTGGAGGGCTGGTGCAAGCCGCACCAGCCTTTCTGAGTTTGGCGGGAGCTTCGTAAGAGGTTTTCGCCGGTGTAGCCGCTGGTGTTACGGCGGTGCAGAGATCCAAGAAAGGTAGACCATGGCCAAGGAAGCCACTCGCGTTAAACGTCGCGAACGTAAGAACATCACGACGGGCGTAGCGCACGTCAACTCGACCTTCAACAACACGATGATCACCATCACCGACGCACAGGGCAACGCAATTGCCTGGTCGTCTGCTGGTGCAAAGGGCTTCAAGGGTTCGCGTAAGTCGACGCCGTTTGCTGCTCAGATCGCTGCTGAAGATGCTGCCAAGAAGGCACAGGAACACGGCATGAAGACGCTGGAAGTTGAAGTTTGCGGTCCGGGTTCCGGTCGCGAATCTGCGCTTCGCGCTTTGCAGGCTGCTGGTTTCATGATCACTTCTATTCGTGATGTTACGCCAATCCCGCATAACGGTTGCCGTCCGCGCAAGAAGCGCCGCGTTTGACGCGACCGTATCCTGAGAATTCCGCCTTGCCTTCGGGCTGGCGGAATTTTCGCGTATGTGGCGTGTGGCCTGCCGGTAACCCGGCCTTCCTTACGCTTTAAGAACCCTCCGATGAACCTTTGGTTCCTCTCGGTGATCATGCTCGGTCCGCCACGATTGAATGGTGGCGGCGAACGGAAGGTTTAAAGATGATTCAAAAGAATTGGCAGGAACTGATCAAGCCGAACAAGGTCGAGTTCACGTCTTCCAGCCGCACGAAAGTGACGCTGGTTGCAGAGCCGCTTGAGCGCGGTTTTGGTTTGACGCTCGGTAACGCGCTTCGTCGCGTGCTCTTGTCGTCTCTGCGTGGTGCTGCTGTGACTGCGGTGCAGATTGATGGTGTTCTGCACGAATTCTCGTCAATTCCCGGCGTTCGGGAAGATGTGACCGATATCGTTCTCAACATCAAGGAAATCGCCATCAAGATGGATGGTGATGATTCCAAGCGTATGGTCGTGCGTAAGCAGGGTCCAGGTTCGGTAACAGCTGGTGATATCCAGACCGTTGGCGATATCGAGATCCTCAATCCGGACCACGTGATCTGCACGCTCGATGATGGCGCTGAAATCCGCATGGAATTCACTGTCAACAACGGCAAGGGCTATGTACCGGCTGAACGTAACCGTGCGGAAGATGCTCCAATCGGTCTTATTCCGGTCGACAGCCTTTATTCTCCGGTCAAGAAAGTGTCCTACAAGGTGGAAAACACCCGTGAAGGTCAGGTTCTGGACTATGACAAGTTGATCATGACGATCGAGACCAACGGCTCAGTAACCGGCGAAGACGCCGTTGCCTTTGCCGCTCGCATCCTTCAGGACCAGCTCGGCGTCTTCGTCAACTTCGACGAGCCGCAGAAGGAAGCTGAAGAAGAGTCGGTGACTGAACTGGCATTCAACCCTGCGCTTCTCAAGAAGGTCGACGAGTTGGAACTGTCTGTTCGTTCTGCGAACTGCCTGAAGAACGACAACATTGTTTATATCGGCGACCTCATTCAGAAGACCGAAGCCGAAATGCTTCGCACTCCGAACTTTGGCCGCAAGTCGCTGAACGAAATCAAGGAAGTTCTTGCTTCCATGGGTCTGCATCTCGGCATGGAAGTGCCAGCATGGCCACCAGAGAACATCGAAGATCTCGCTAAGCGTTACGAAGACCAGTACTAAGCGGCTTGGGGTGTCGCGCTAGCGACTTCCCCTCGCAGGCTGATCAACAATAAACCAGATAAGAAGGCAGACCCGTTACAGACTGCCTTTCCCCGTCAAACAGCAGGCCCGTCGCCTGCATGTGCCAGGAAACGGCAGGCCCGGATAGGGAACCTGCATTAAAGGAGAATAGCAATGCGCCACGGAAATTCAGGCCGCAAGCTCAATAGAACCGCCAGCCACCGCAAGGCAATGTTTGCCAACATGGCTGCTTCGCTCATCACGCATGAGCAGATCGTCACAACTCTGCCAAAGGCGAAGGAAATTCGCCCAATCGTAGAAAAGCTCGTAACTCTCGGCAAGCGCGGCGATTTGCACGCTCGTCGTCAGGCCGTATCCCAGATCAAGGATCAGGACGCAGTTCGCAAGCTGTTCGATGCCATCGCTGAGCGTTACGCAACCCGTAACGGCGGCTACCTGCGCATCATGAAGGCTGGCTATCGTCAGGGCGACAACGCTGCCATGGCTGTTGTCGAGTTCGTAGAGCGTGACGTTGATGCCAAGGGCGCAGCCGACAAGGCTCGCGTTGCTGCTGAGAACGCTGCTGCAGAAGCTGCATAAGGTTCGGCGCTTTTAAGCGCAGACAACAAAAAGCCGGGTGAGCGATCATCCGGCTTTTTGTATTTTTCCGTTCGAGCACTGTATTTGAAAATTCCACATCAGCCCTATCAGTTCTAGCTTTGCGTTCTCCTGGGAATCTCGCCACACCTCGCTTGCCTTCGCCATGAACGAGCCTTGCTCAGTGAAATGTCGAATCTCTAATAGTCCGTCGGTTTTCGGCGATATCCTTGCTCACGACGTTCTGCGCAGCGGCAATTTTCACTTGAGTTGCCCCATCAGTCAGGCACCGAGATCCGGCTCTTGATGTGCTTGAGGTGAGACACGATAGAGAAGGTCATTATCACAAGGAGAGACCAGGAGCTCCATTTGCCGATGTGGACCACGGACCATGCTCCCAACTGATTTGGATATTTCCATATGCCGAAGAAGGTGGAGATGTTTTCGGCCAGCCATACGAAAAAGCCAATGAGAATGAAGGATAGCAACAGCGGCATTTTGCGATCCCGGTCATAGGGGCGGTATATGACCGTCGCGCGGGCGTAAAGGCCTATGGCGCAAGCCGCGATGTACCAGCGGTAATCGCCAATATAGTGGTGAGTGAAAAAGTTGAGGTAGATAGCTATGCCAATCAGGGTAGCCATCCAGTAGGGTGGATGGTGCCGGATGCGGACGTCCAGCAAGCGCCACGCCTGTATGACGTAGCTGCCGACAGCGGCATACATGAATCCGGAAAACAGCGGTACGCCCAGCACTTTGGTATATGCGAAATCTGGATAGGACCATGATTGGATGCTGCCAGAGGTTTTGAAGACCTCAAGAGCGAAGCCGACGGCGTGGAACATGAGGATCGCCTTGGCTTCATCCATCGTTTCCAGTTTGCTCCAGATCATGAAGAACTGTATGGCGAGTGCGATAACGAGTAGGACGTCGTAACGGGGTAGCCCTAAAACACCTTCGCGCGGCACGAGGAAAATTGAAATGAAGAACAGACCTGCGAACATGCAGGCACGCGCTTCCTTCACTCCGAAGTACAGAAATTCGACGATGAATCGCTTTATTCCCGTCAATTCACCCCAGGGTTTGGCATCGCAGAGAAGCGCATCGAGTGAGGAAAGACGGCTTGGTGGGTATGTGTTTTCAGTACTCAATCCGATGTCCTCTTGCGCGGCTAGATTGCATATCTATAGCAATCCAGATTAAAGCAACATCATGATAGAATATCGACACCGCCTATTTAACCGTCGCGCGTGCCTTCTGGCCGCGACATGCGGAGTGATTCTTGCAGGGCTGGTATTGCGGCATTTTGGCTACGACGTTGGCCTGCCGTTTGTTGTCGTGAAGTACGGTGGCTCGATCCTGTGGGGATCGATGGTCTTCCTGCTGGTCGCCAGCTTGCTGCCTTGTCGGAACCGGCGCACTGCGATTTTCGTAGCGTGCAGTGTTGCCGTTGTGGTGGAGCTTATACGCCTCATACATTTTCCTGCGCTGGATGAGTTTCGGGCAACAACGGCGGGTGCGTTGCTGCTCGGGCGGGTTTTCTCGTTGTGGAATATTGCCTGCTATCTGGCTGGTATCGGCTCGGCCGTATTTATCGCGTCGCGGCTCTCGGAGACATAGCCGCTTTACGGGCTCGTTTTCGCGCCATGATCGCGGGTCGGATGGAACGGTACCCCAGCAGGATGAACATCACCGACAGATAGAATACGGGCTCCAGCGTCAGCGATTTGCGTGCCAACACGAAGTGGAGCACTGCACCGATCAAGACGAGGTATGAGAGCTTGTGGAGCGTGTTCCATCGCGAGCCGAGTTTGCGGATCGACCAACGGTTGGACGTCAGCGCCAGCGGAATGAGCATGACCAGCGCTGCCATGCCGAACATAATGTAGGGCCGCTTGAGTACATCCGACAGGATGGAACTGAAGACCAGTCCGCGGTCGAGAACGATGTAGACCGCGAAATGGGCGAGCACGTAGTAAAATGCGATGAGGCCCAGTGCACGCCGGTAGGCGATTAGATTGATGTTGAAGAGATCGCGCAACGGCGTGATGACAAGGCCGATGCAGAGGAAACGTAGTGCCCAAGTTCCAAGAAGGTGCTCGAATTCCTTGACGGGGTTGAAGCCCAGCCCGCCGGTTGCTGCGAGGTAAAAGTACCAGATGCCGGGACAGAGACCCAAGCCATACAGCGCCCAAATGGCCGCTGTTTGGTACCGCTTGGGCAAAGATGGAAGCGAAAGCGCCAATGCCATGATCAGTAATTCGCCTTGAGATCAAGATCGCTGTAGAGGCTGGCAACCTCGTCATAGCCGTTGAACATCAAAGTTGGGCGGCGTTGGGTGCTGAAGAAGCCGCCTTCGCCGATGCGCTGCTCTGTTGCCTGACTCCAGCGCGGATGGTCCACTTGTGGATTGACGTTGGAATAGAAGCCGTATTCCCGGGCATTGGAGTTCTTCCACGTCGTCTCAGGCTGCTTTTCTACCAGCGAAATACGGACGATGGACTTGATTCCCTTGAAGCCATATTTCCATGGAACGACGAGGCGAATCGGCGCGCCATTCTGGTTGGGCAAGGTTTCTCCATAGAGACCAACAGCCAGAATTGTCAGCGGGTGACGGGCCTCATCCAGACGCAGACCTTCGACGTATGGCCAATCCAGCGGCTGGAACAGACCGCTCTGACCCGGCATTTCTTCCGGGCGTAACACGGTTTCAAATTTTACGAATTTGGCGCTGCCCAACGGCTCGACCTTGTCGAGAATGGTGGAGAGCGGAAAACCGATCCACGGAATGACCATCGACCATCCCTCGACGCAGCGCATGCGGTAGGTGCGCTCCTCAAGCGGGTTTTTTAGCAGCTCCTCAATGCCGAACTCCTGCGGCTTGCCAACAAGACCATCAACCTTCACGGTCCATGGCGTGGGCTTGAAGCTGCCGGCATTTTCTTTCGGGTCCGCCTTGCCCGTCCCGAATTCGTAAAAGTTGTTATAGCTGGTAACGGCATCGAGCGGTGTCAGTTTATCATCCAGCTTGTAGGGGCCGGGCTTGGCAGAAAGTGGCGCAGCCATTGCGCCCTGTGCCGTCAGCCCAACTGTCGCCAAACCTGCCGCCGTTCCGAGGAAGTTTCGTCTGGAAAGATAGATATCGCGCGGCGTGATTTCTGAAGATGAAATGCGGGGCGGGCGGTAGGCGGGCATGAAAACCTCCTGAAAAAGCCAATCAACGGTATTGCTATCCAATACCCAGGAGTTGGCCTCGTTAGATATGTTTCATATTACGAGGAAAAAAAGGAATTGGAGCAGGGGGAGAAAACAATTTTACGAGATCAGGAGAAAAATCGAGATCCGGTCCCGTTGAAATATCGACGCCCGCGAGGCGCACCAGAAAATGTGCCTCGCGGGCCCGCTTTTAAAGCGTCAGGCGGAACTTGGCGAAGCCTTCTGCGCCATCGCCTGCTTCCTCAATCTTTGCGCCTTTTACATCCCCAACATATTGGCGGGCCTTAGGGCCGGTCTCGAAGATCGCCGTGGTATTGGCAACAGGCGCAAACGACCAGTTATCGTCCGCAGAAGGATTGATGGTGCCCTGCGCGATGATGTAACGCACGATGACATCGCGGTTGGTATCCGGTGCGACGAAGATGATCTTGTCTGAGCCGATATTGGGGAACTTGCCGCCTCCGCTGGCGCGGTAGTTGTTTGTCGCAACAACGAATTTCTGCTCGGGGTCGATAGGCTTTCCAGCAAATTGCAAGCCGATGATGCGGTTGCTACCCGGATTGATCGCCTTGCCATCCTTATCGAACTTCGGTGGCTTGGAGACGTCGATCTGATACGTCACCCCATCGATGATATCGAAGTTATAGGAGGGGAAATCATTGTTGAGCAGCGGCGCATCCTTGGCGCCGGCTTCCACCGTCTGGAACATGCCGGCAGACATTTCAAGCCATTCCTTGACCTGCGCGCCGGTGATGAGAACGGCCTGAACCGTGTTGGGGTAAAGATAGAGATCAGCGACGTTCTTGATGGCGATGTCACCGGCGGGGACATCTGTATAGTAGTCGGCTCCACCACGGCCACCAGACTTGAAAGGGGCGGCGGCCGAGAGAACCGGCAGGTCCTTGTACTGCCCGTCTTTCAGCATGTCCTTGATGTACCAGGTCTGCGCATTGGAAACGATCTGCACGGATGGATCATCCGCCACCAGCGCGAAATAGGAATAGAGCGGAGCGGTGCTCTTGCCCACGGCGCGGCGGACATAGGCCAGCGTCGCTTCGTGATCGGCCTTCACGGCAGCGATAACCTCCGCCTTGTCCTTCACGTCTGCCACGATCTTGCGGTTGTCATCGCGGTGATAGATCGGGCGTGCTTCGGTGGTGAAATCCACGATCTTCCAGCTCTTGCCGTCTTTTTCCAGCAGCAGGTCGATGAGGCCCATATGCGAGCCCCAGAAACCGCCCATGACGGCAGGCTTGCCCATCAGCGTGCCTTTGACCGGATCAACACCTTCAATGCCATCCCAGGTCTTGGGGCCGGGAAAGACGAGATGCTGGTGGCCGGTGAAGACGGCATCGATGTCTTTGACCCCCGCGAGATAAAGCGAAGCGTTTTCCATGCGCTCGCTCTGACGCTTGCCATCGATGCCGGAATGCGACAGCGCGATGATGATATCGGCACCCTGTTCTTTCATGACAGGCACCCAGGCCTTGGCAGCATCGACGATATCGCGGGTCTGCGCCTTGCCCTCAAGGTTCTTGGCATCCCACATCATGATTTGTGGCGGCACGAAGCCGATGATGCCGACCTTGACTGGGCTGGTAGCGCCAGAGCCGTCCTTGATCTGCTTTTCGAGGATGACATATGGCTTGAAGAAAAGGTCGTCCTGCTTGGGATCGGATGCAAGCTGGCCCTTGGTGAGATTGGCGCAGACATAAGGAAAACCCGCTCCGCCCAGCGTGTTGAACATGAAGTCGAGCCCATAATTGAACTCGTGATTGCCAAGCGTTCCGCAATCATAGCCCAGCACGTTCATGGCGTTGATGACGGGATGCTTGTCGCCCGCCTTCATGCCCCGCTCATAGGCGATGTAATCGCCGAGCGGATTGCCCTGAAGGAAGTCACCATTATCCACCAGCATGGAATTGCCAGCTTCGGCACGAATGGAATCAATGATGGAGGCCGTGCGCGCCAGCCCCAGCGTATCGTTGGGCTTGTCGGCGTAATAATCGTAAGGGAAGACGTGCACATGGATGTCGGTCGTTTCCATAATGCGCAGATGCGCCTGGTTGCCCTGTGCGCGTGCCGCGAAAGGATGCAGCATCACAAGGGCTGATGAGGCAGCAATGCCTCCCAGCAGGGAACGTCGCGTGATGGGGTGAAGGCCTGTAAACGAAGACATGGAAACTCCTCGATGAAATCCTGGCTGCGTGGGATGAGGGCAGCGTAAGATGAATTCAAGAGGAGTCCATCATCAAAATGACAGGCTTATGACTTGTCCCGGATTTTAAACCACCCGGTAAAACTGGCTTATCCGGCCAGCGTCGGCTTCACCTCATCGTGGAAGAAGCGGAAGTAGGAGGAAAGCTGCGCGAGTGTGTTGGTGGAAAGCTCCAGTTTGAGCCCAAGGCGGCTTCCGCGCTGCCACTGCACGATTCCCTCTATATAACCGAGATCCTCGCTCTCCACCTTCACGCGGCTTCCCTTCGCCGCAGCAAACGGCCCCTCAAGCTCAAGCGCCATGCCGGTGGCCGAAAGATCGACCACGCGGCCGCTTGCCGTCTGGTTTAGATAATGGACGGTTCCGTAAATGCGTGTCTTGCTGCGTCCGGCATTGCGATTTTGCATGTTTAAACTGGTGGTCATTCCATGGGGTCCACATTTGCTTTTGTACAAAACTCGCATGGAAGGTTTGAGACCCCTTTAGAATATTGGATAAAATTACACGCAGTGTCGTTTCAGGTGCGGTCTATTCGGCATTGATAGCAATTGTTGCGGGCTGAGCGGACATGCACATAGGCGATGTCATCCCTTGCAAGAAGTTGTTCCGCTCGCTGGGTGATCAGCTCTGTCTGGGTAACGGCACCGGTCCCGTAGACGATGCGATTGTCATGGCTATAGCCGCGTATGATGTAATCCGGGCTGTCCAACATGGCGGGCAGACTTCCATGCGATTCGTCAGGGCTGCATGATTCGGCGTGAATGAAGATCGGGCCGGTTTCTGCAAAAGGTTGCAGCGCCGGAAAGGGGCGATAGGCCAGTAAAAGCGCGCTTTCGCCATCCTTTATGTGCCCAAGGCAGACCCGGCAGGGAAGGGTTCCCGTCGCGCGAAGGCGTTCCGGCAATTGGCCGTTTGCATCCGGTTTGCCGTTTCGGAAAGCGTCTGCCTCATCGGCAGCCATTGCGGTAAAATTGATCGTGGTCATAGCGGCTCCTTGCGTTGCTGGTTTGCCGCTATGCTCTTCAAACATGCGTGTATCCACCCGTTTCTAGCGTCAGAATGCGACAACCCCATTGCTTGTGCTGTTGAGTGTGGCAATCAATCGAACATCCTCTTTTTGGAAAGTTCATATCCATGCTGCGCAGGTTGATGGCCACATCTCTGGTCACCGTTTTTTCTCTTCTTTCACCTGCAGCCCACGCGCAAACAGCGCCCGCGCTGGATGATCTTTCCGAGGAGCAACTGCAGCAGACGGTCAACTTCGTCATCGGAAACGCGATTTTCAGCCTGTACCATGAAGCCTCGCGCATGCTGATTTCCGACCTTGCCTTGCCGGAACTGGGCGGCGGGAAAGATAGCGCTGATCAACTGGCGGCAACCATCATGCTGGAGGCAAATGAAGAGTGGCTGGATACGGCCATCGTCAATGCCACAGACAGCTGGTATCTCGCCCGCTCAGTGCAGGTTCTGCCTGATCACAGTGCTCCACTCTTCTCCTCGCTGGTGCCCAACACATCTCGCGACAAGCAGATGGCTTGCCTGATGGTGGGCAAGGATGCGGGTGGCTATGGCGATCTTGCCGATATGATGGGCCTTGCGAAGACGGAATGGAAAGCCTGCGAAATAGCCTATCCGCAAACCGTCGCGCATTGGAACGAGGTTTTGCAGCCTCACGTGGCCAAGCCTGGCGCCACGAAGTTCGTGGCTCGATATGAGCCTGCGCGTGATCCCTTTCTGGATATCTACGCTACCATCCTGAAGGAATCGAAAGTTCTCGATCTGATCGCCCGCAGTTTCGATGGATACGATCTCAAGGGTGAGGTGAAGTTGACGGCGCGCACATGCGGACGGCCCGACGTTTACTGGTCAGCCGAAAAGCGTGAGATCACCTATTGCTACGAGACAGGCAAATTCCACGGTGAATTGATCGCGGCGCATCTATCTGCCGGAGGCGGCGAGAAAGAAAGCGCCCCGGCGCAGGAAATACCGACAGCGGTAAACCTTGGGCTGGAGCTCTGATGCTTTGGAAGTCGCCATCCTCGGGTTGAGCCGAGGATGGCGGAGAAATTCAGATTATCCCCGACCTGAAATTTCCAGATATTCGCTGTCCGTCAGCGGCTCTACCCATGTCTCATAGGTGCTCACGGGAGAGAAACCCATCATCTGGTAGAGCTGGAGTGCGCGCGGGTGATCGAGCGTGTTGGTGGAAACCGTAACCTTCTTGGGGCTGTCCTGCCATGCCGAATAAAGCGCCTGCAGCAGAAACCACTTGCCCACACCAGCGCCGATGGCCTCTTCCATCAAACCAAAATAGGACAGTTCGGTCACGTCCGAATCGACCTTGTGCAGCTCGAAGAAGCCAGCGGGTGCGCCGTTCATGTAAAGAACAGTGACGGAGTTGGCGGGGTCGCGCAATGTTGCCGTCAGTTCGGCGTCGCTCATGCGCATCCGCTTCTGCCAATGCCAGCGTTTTCCAACCCGCCAGAACAGATAGCGATAGAAATGCAGCGGAATTTCCGTGGTGCGCATAATGGCGGTCTGGATGTTGACCGGCACCGGCAGGCTCATCTTCGGCGCCGAGGTCATTTCCAGTTGCGTAACATGCGCCTTGATCGGGCCATAGGGCGCAGTTTCCAGGGGCTCGGCGGGCCCGGTCACGATTGCCGTATCCGGCTTGCTGCCCCACTCGGACCACGAGCCGTCATAGAGCGAATTGTCTGTATGTCCGAGGGATTCCAGCGCGAGTGTGATGACGGCTGCTGTTACGCCGGAGCCACAGCTTGTGATGACGGGTTGGGATAGATCGATGCCCGCATCCGTAATCATCTTGCGAATGGTCGGCAGGTCCTTGAAGTGGCCGTTTTCTGACAAGGCCGTCGCGGGCAGGTTGCGCGCACCCGGCATATGTCCAGAGCGCATGCCGGCGCGGGGCTCTGCCTCTTCGCCGGTGAAGCGTCCGGTCCCACGGGCGTCGGCAATCTGCTCTTCGCCGGCATCAACAATAGAGCGCATGGCTGCGAAGGATGTGACGCGCTTGGGTTTGAAGTGTGCGTCGAAAATCACAGGCTCGACTTCGCTCACGCCTGCTTCGAGTGGCTTGCCCGCAGATTTCCAGCCGTCCAGGCCGCCATCCAGAACATAGACCTTGTCAGCGCCCATGATCCGCAACATCCACCACACGCGAGGCGCGGAAAAGAAGCCGGGGCCATCATAAACGACGATCGTGTCGCTCTCGCCAATGCCCAGCGCACCCACCTGATCAGCAAAGAACTGCGGTGAGGGGAGAGAGTGGGGAAGGCCAGTATCGTGATCGGCAATCTTGTCCTGATCGAAAAACACGGCGCCGGGAATGTGTCCGGCTGCATATTCCTCTTTGCCATTGCGCTTGTGCGCGGGCAAATACCACGAGGCATCCACCAAACGAAAATGCGGGGTTCCAAGCTGCTGCTCGACCCAATCCGCCGAAACGACGAAACGGCTTTTGTCCGTGCTCACTGTGTGTCTCCCAGATGTCAGGCGGTTTCACCGGGCTTGCCAAAACGAATTCGGAAGCGGCGGTTCTCCTTGCCCTTCTTTTCAATCTTGGCGATATGAATTTCGCCAACTTCTTGCGTGCTGGCTACATGAGTGCCACCGCAGGGCTGGCTGTCAACCGCAGAGTTTTCTCCGATGCAAACAAGGCTAACGCGCCCTAATCCAACAGGCGGGCGGACATTCTTGGATTTGACGATATCGGGATTTGCGGCAAGCTCTTCGTCGGTGATCCATTTGAGAAAGACCGGATGATTGGCTTCGACAAGCGCCATCAGCTTTGCCGTGACCTCGTCCTTGTCGATTGTCTCTGACATGTCGAAATCGACGCGGGACTCATCTTCACCAACGGCAGCGCCCGTAATCGGACAAGGGCAGACGACGGACAGCAAATGGCAGGCCGTGTGCATGCGCATGAGCTTGAGGCGACGCGGCCAGTCAACATGCAGTGTCAGCTTTTCGCCAATGTCAGGCAATGCCTGACCTTCAAGAGGCGAATGGATGATGACGCTTTTATCCGCGCCATGCCGGGTCAAGCCCAGCTCGATCTTGGAGCCATCCGCTCTCTGCAGAAAGCCCGTGTCGCCGGGTTGGCCGCCCGAAGTGGCATAGAAGCAGGTCTGATCCAGCTCTACGCCACCATCTTCATGAACAGCTGTGACAAACGCGTCGCATGTGGAAAGATAGAAATCGTCACGAAACAGGGCATTCACAGGCATGGGGCATTGACCTCTATGCAGTTTCGTAAGGCACCGAAATCTGCGTTTTTTCCGTCAGCCATGCAGGAACGGGAAGACCCTTTGACCGCAGGAAATCAGGGTTGAAGAGCTTCGACTGATAGCGGCTGCCGTAGTCGCAAAGTATTGTCACAATTGTATGGCCCGGACCGAGCTCACGGGCAAGCCGAATTGCACCGGCAATGTTGATTCCGCTCGAGCCGCCGAGGCACAGACCTTCCTTCTCGATGAGATCGAACACCAGCGGGATCGCCTCTGCATCTGCAATCTTGAATGAGAAATCAGGCTTGAAACCTTCCAGGTTCGCCGTGATGCGACCCTGCCCAATGCCCTCGGTAATGGAGGAACCCTCGGACTTCAGCGCCCCGTTCTGATAATACTCATAAAGGGCGGCACCATCCGGATCGGCAAGGCCGATTTTGATATCGGGATTGAAGTCGCGAAGACCATCTGCCACGCCCGCCAATGTGCCACCAGAGCCAACCGCGCAGATAAAGCCATCCACCTTGCCATCGGTCTGGTCCCAGATTTCTGGAGCGGTCGTTTCGATATGTGCCTGTCGATTGGCAATATTGTCGAACTGGTTGGCCCAGATCGCGCCATTCGGATCTGTCGCGGCCAGTTGCTGGGCCAGCCTGCCGGAAACCTTCACGTAATTGTTCGGGTTGGAGTAGGGCGCTGCAGGCACCTCGACCAATGTCGCACCCAGAAGCTTGAGCGCGTCCTTCTTTTCCTGGCTCTGTGTCTCAGGAATGACGATGACCGTCTTGTAGCCTAGCGCATTGGCCACCAGCGAAAGGCCGATGCCGGTGTTGCCCGCCGTGCCCTCCACAATGGTGCCGCCTGGGCGAAGGTGGCCGCGGCGTTCGGCATCGCGGATGATGTAGAGAGCCGCGCGATCCTTGACCGACTGACCCGGGTTCATAAACTCTGCCTTGCCCAATATCTCGCAGCCCGTTGCCTCGGATGCAGCGTTGAGACGGATGAGGGGCGTGTTACCGATGGCGGTCAGCACAGAACTGTGAATGGTCATGGTCGGGCCTTTTGGTTCGGTCAGCAATTGAGCTTCGTTTCTCCTTGTCATCGCGTTCTATGACAAGGAAATATCTTCTGGCGAAAGCGGGCAAGGCGCAAAATCCTGCCCGGCGCACGCTTTATTCATTTTTCTTGATGTCGGAATACGCGCTCAACGCACGCTGTCTGGCTTCATTGTGATTAACGAGCGGCGCAGGATATGTCTTGCCCAGTTCAATGCCAGCCTTCTTCAACACGTCCTTGGGTGCATCGAAGGGCTTGTGAATAAACTTCTTCTCAAGCCGGGCAAGCTCCGGCACGAAGGTTTTGACATAGTCTCCCTCCGGGTCAAATTTTTCGCCCTGGAGGATAGGGTTGAATATTCGGAAGAACGGCGAGGCGTCGGCACCCGATCCTGCCACCCACTGCCAGTTGCCCGGGTTGGACGCCGGGTCGGCGTCCACAAGCGTATCCCGAAACCACTTCTCACCCTTTCGCCAATCCACCAGCAGGTGCTTGATCAGGAAAGAAGCGGTGATCATCCGTACCCGGTTGTGCATCACGCCATGGCGCCACAGCTGCCGCATGCCTGCGTCCACAATCGGATAACCGGTCATGCCTTTCGTCCAGGCGTCGAACTTGCTGTCGTCAGCGCGCCACTCAAACGCATCGAAGCTGCTATTCCAGTTTTTCTCATCCAGCTCTGGAAAATGGAAAAGCAGATGGTAACAAAACTCGCGCCAGACAATTTCCTTGCGGAAGCGGCTGGTGTCATTGGACGCAATGTTGCTCGGTAGGCTTCTTGTCGCATCCCAGACCTGTGCCGGAGAGATTTCCCCCATGGTCAAATGTGGCGAGAGCATGGAGGTGGCAGGCTTTGCCGGGAAGTCACGGCCTTCCTCGTAGCCTTTCAGGGCGTTTTCGATAAAATCGTTCAGCTTCTCCTGCCCACCGGTTTCACCCGGCGTCCACACGTCAGAAAACTCTTTTGCCCAGTCAGGCTTGGAGGGCAACAGGTTCCAGCGTTCCACCGTTTCGCTCTTCGGCCAACTGGAAGGGGACAGCAGTTTTTTCGGTGCTGCCACGGGATCGGCAGGTTCATCGCCACCTTCGATGGCGCGCCAGAAGGGTGTGTAGACTCGGTAAGGGCCGCCGGTCTTTGTCTTCAGTCGCGATGGCTCGTGGATGAGATAACCGGCAAAGCTTTCGACCTCCAAACCCTCGTCACGAAAGTCTGCCTTGATTTGGCTATCGAGCTTCTTTCCATCAGGATCATATCGCCTGTTCCAGAAAACAGTCCTAGCCCCGGTCTCTTCAATCAGTGTTTTGAGCACCGTCTGCGAGTTCCCGCTGCGCAAAACGAGCCTGCTTCCCAGTGCCTCAAGAGCACTCGAAAGTGCCCGCAAGGAGTGATGTAGCCACCACTGCTGCGCACTGCCCAGAGCCCCCTGAAGGGCCATGTCATCATCATGGATATAGACCGGGATAACCGGACCCTTATGGTCAATGGCAGCAAGTAAGGCACGGTTGTCAGCAAGCCTTAAGTCTTTGCGAAACCACACAATAACGGGAGCGTTTTTTTCTGTCATATGTCACCCGGTTCACTTTGGACTGAACGTTTGTTGATCGGCCTTGTTCCCAATTGCCGTGCATATCGCGCCCACATTGATATGGTTTGCAATAGGTGAATCGCTGCCTCTTGAAACCAATTAGCGCGGAACCATATCCCGGGTCCAACGTTAGAGGCGGGTTAATTGAGTATGGAAGTCCAATCAATGATGCTGAATGACGTCAAATGGGAGAGCCCGGTGATTATCTCCCTGGAAAATGGCGCACCTAGAACTTTCACCGGCGCCTATGAAGCTTTCGATTTCTTGCAGCATGAGTGGCCGAGCCGCCATGGCAAGGTCTATGAGCAAGCCTTGCGACTGTGCAGGGCTTCCCTCATGGGCAGCGTGGGAGGAGAGATAGCGCGCATTGCATTCATAGAAGCGAGCCGCGACGCCCATTGCCTGGTTGAAGGTCGCAAACTCGCATCCTGATGTCTGACCTATCGATAAAAGCCACCCGCGCGAACCGACGGGTGGCTTTTTGCATATGGGCGATTATTTCGGGGCATGCCCGGGAGCGCCTGTGCATGCTGGGCCATTAATAAAGGCCTAGAAATTTCATTCTAATTTTCGCCTATTTCCCGTCAAATTCTCGCTAAATTGCAGGAATAGGTCAAATACCGTCAGCCAGAGGGCGCTCGCCCTTCAGCGCTGACACACTCTGAATATGCATGTGTGTGACCTCCCACGGGGCCGGAACGTGTCACATGCTTCTAAAGGGCAAGAATTTGAAAGTATCTGCGTACATTCTAGCCGTCGCTGTCTGCGCGGCGCTCACTGCACCTGCGTCTGCTGGCATGCTCAATCAAGCCGAGCGTTACTCCGGGCTTCATGAGGGAAAAAACAACAAGACGCTCAAGGCCATTCTCGGCGTTAATCCAAGAAAAACGCCTTGGTGCGGGCATTTCCTTAGCGTCGTGGCTGAAAAGTCCGGCAGGCAGCCCCCGAAATCATCTGCTATCGCCAAGTCGTGGACGTCTTTTGGTTATGCGGTTCCAAAGAGCAACGCGAAGCCCGGCGACGTCGTTGTTGTCCGAAGCGGTGCTAGTTACCATGCTGGTATTCTGAAAAGCCTGGACAAGAATACCGCCCAGATACTGGGCGGCAATCAGTCTGGCCGGGTTCAGGTCTCAAACTTCAGCCGTAAGTCGATAGTCTCGGTGCGCCGATAGTTACGGCTGTTCTCGCATACCGTCTCTCTGGTCATCGTCTTCGAGGTCTGTGGCGACGATAAATGCGTCTTCGTGTTGTCGTGCCGCCTGCTTGCGTGCGCGCAGATTGATCGACTCATCGGGATCAATTTCCTCAGACTCGCCCTTCAGCTCACGTTCTGTACGAAAGTTGGCGACGTCCTTGTCGTCAATATCCAGGGAATCAGTGTGCTTTTCCTGATCCATTGGTTTTGTGTGTTTCTCGTCCATTTGGTTACTCCTTTGTTAACCTGTTAACGAGGTGCCATGCCTTGAGGTTCCCTGCTGGTGTGCATCAGCAGCAGGAACCAAATCCCACGCCGGATTGTTTGAGCTCCGACAGGTTAAAATCGGAGACATGACATGACGACAGAACGCGAAGACAAAATCCGTGCACGAGCCCATGAGAAGTGGGAAAGCGAAGGCCGTAAAGAAGGCGAGCATGAGCGCCACTGGGCCGAAGCGGAGCACGAGCTAGATACTGATACCGCTGACGGCGTTGACCCCAGCGAGGCGACACGTTCGCCAGCTGTTGCCTCTCTCAGCCGAGAGCGCACCGAGACAAAGCGCAAGGGCAGCGACAGCGAGCTTCAGGAAGGGCTGGAAGATAGCTTCCCTGCGAGCGACCCAGTTTCCGCTACATCCTCGACAGTGACCGGTGGAGCGTCTGAGAAAAAAAGCTCAGCCCAGTCTCGCTGATTCGAGCAAATTTCTATTCGATATTTTAAGGCGCGGTGCCGAATGCACCGCGTTTTATTTTTTTCTGATCCAGAAGATGAGGAGGGTGAGGCACGAAAGTGCAACGGGCCAGAAATCTGTTGCCTGATCCCACGACCAGTTCCAGAGGTAGTAGCCTTCGAGGTGAGGCGGCTGCATCTGCACCGACGTTTCGTGGTCACGCTTTTCACGCCCGTGGAAGTGGCCTACAGCGAATGCGAGGCCAACAATCACCGCATCTCGCCATTTCATTACAATGCGCGCCAGACCCGCCACAATACCGGCCATGACGATGGCTTCCAGAATATGGCCAGCCCAATCCCAATCGCGCTGAATGGTGCCCCAATCGATTTCGATGACACAATCCTGTCGTGATGAAAGTGCTATTCAGTTCAATGAGAATAAAGTGCAGCGAACGAAACAGTACCTCTGTTCCAATCCATTTCTTCACTCTTGGAAGAAATGGCTCCCCGGGCCGGTGTGGTTTCGAACCGATCCTGATTGCGCTGGTACTTAATTTTCAATGGGTTAATAGAATTTCCTAGGAGAAGCTTCGTTGCGTGTAGTCAGGATTGTATCTGATTTGTAGCATTCTTGGCTCCTATCAAGCTGCGTATCCGGTCGCTTTGCGTTTGTTCTTTTTGCGCGGCGATGGCCTGAAGATACTCGCACTCGATACGATCAAGCAAGGGCTGGGCAATAGGTCCCTTCACATCAACAACCTTTGCGATGAAGACCAGCATTTCTTCAAGTCGCCTCAGCGAAACTCCCTTCCACATGAAATTAGTCATCATTGACCCTTCCATGCTCCGTGATATTTAAAACGAGGTGGGGCAGGCAGGGGACATCATGCGTTTTAAGATTCCAGATCACATAGCAGGATGGTTGGGTCCGACGATCATATCTGTCGTTGGTCTCGTCATAATTGTTGGAAATCCTATTGGTCAGGAGACATTCTGCAGCGAAACACAAAACTGTCTCGTCACATGGGTCGGGGCGCTCAGCGGCTGGGCAGCGGCACTCGCGGCCGCCACAACAATTGGCAGCTTGGTACGGCAGGCGACCGCGGCACAGAAACAGGCTGACTTTCAACTTGGTGACGCAGACCCGACTTTCGATGCAGTTCAACACGGCGAGCAAAGGACGTCGGTCGTGCTTAGAATAAGGAACTGGAATCGTCGATCGATGATCATTCGGCGGATTCGTCTTGTGACAGCGCGTGAGGTAACCTCTTTGTACATAGGCTTTCCAACCAAGCAGAAACCAAAAGACGTTTTCAATGCTTACAGAGATATTCCAGACCCTAGAGAGTGGACCTTTGCTAAAGGCGGAACGAAAAAATTTGTGCCGGCAATTATGCTTGAAGGTTGGGTGAGACGAGAAGAAGAGCCGCCGTTGTTGAAACTCTCGCTTCGGGGGTATTGGGAGAAGAACGCCAAAATCCGAGACGACTGGCGAGAGACGCCTATCGAAATACAGTATGAGCTCGCAGGCGTCAGAAAGGTTTCTCGATTGACTGCTCATGTTCACCTTGCTTCCGCAGCCATCGCTATGGAGGATGAGTTTATCGATGAAGACGCCGACGAGACCCACTGACATTGCGTTAGGTCGTCGCGTGATTTGATGATTTCGGCAGATGACTGGCTCCCGATGCGAGATCGTGAACGTCGCGGTGAAGCTCATCGGCGATCCGGCGAAGTCTTGCCTCTGTCTCGTCGTCTATGTGAATGGTGAGACCAGTCATATGCGGGCCGCCAGTTCGTGCTGGCGCTCGATCTCTGCCAGTCGATCGACGCACAACGCCGACGCTGCGAATAGCCCCAGAAAACCTGCGGCCGCTGCTGCTGTTACGATTGTCCGCAAATAGGGGACCGGCGCTTCCTTCTTGAAGGTGCCGAGATCCTCGTAATTTGTGGGGTACATGGGGAGTATCTGCGTCAAGTTCGCCTCCATCCGTTTTGGAAACCGCCTCACGCGAGGCGGAAACCAAAATCGGACGTTTCAGGCGGCTTCCTGCAATTCACGCACGGCCTGGTCGTTGGCGCGGGCGCGGGCTTTGGCTTCAAAGCAGGTGATCTCTTCCATCGTGAAATGCAGGTTCAGATCTTCGCGGGTGCAGCCTTCGCCATGGCGGCGCATAGCGTCGGCCATGTTCTGAACGGTCTGTTCGTCTTGGGTGTTGCTGCGCATGTCGGTCTCCATCCGTTGAGGTTGGACCGGGCGGCACGAAACGTTTCGAGGGTACGGCCGCCCGGCCTTATCACCCTCGTCGCTGCGGGGCTTAGCGGCTCGGGATGGCCTATAAGTTTCATAAGTTGACACATTTGGCAACATGCAAAAGTTTCATTAATGGAAACTTTTTGAGGTGCGCAATGAAACATGGGACGGCGCGAGCGGAATCGGCCGAAATTTCTTGATGGATACTAGTTGGTTCGGAGTGCTAGGAGCTGCTTGCGCAGGGCCGGGAAGGCGTAGCCATTTGCTCCAACGCCGAAGCGTTGGGCTACTTGTCCGACGTGCCGCTCTTCTCCGCTATCTCGTCAAACATTAGTTTGAGCATCGAGATTGCTTTTTCTTTTTGCTCTTCCGTCTTGTCGTAGAAGAACTTTGCAAGCCAGTCATCATCTGGATGGCGAAAAAGGCCTTGGATATTTGTCCCAAACAGGCCCGCGAGTTGCTCGAGGTATTCAGGTTTAGGGAGTGTTCCTTTGAACCACTTCGAGACCAAGCTCTTGTCAGCTCCGATTTCCCGCACAACGTCTACCTGCTTAAGGTGACGTTTCTCGGCCCACTCAGGAATGAAGTGAATACGCTGCGGTGTTTTGTCGGAGTGGATTCGAGTGATGTTGCTCATCATGCAACTTTAATCCTTGTGCACTTACAGCGCGTTAGCGTTTGGTGACACAAAGCATGTTGCCAAAAGTGTCATCTTATGAAACTTATTGCGGCATGGAGCACCCGCTGACGACATATCGCCATAAGTACAACCTGACGCAGGATGCGTTCGGGGGACTTGTGTTGGCGACGAAAGGAATGGTTTCCAAATGGGAAGCCTGTCGGATTTTGCCGCGTGCTCAGTTCATTGTTCGAATCGAAGACGCGACCAGCGGTGAGGTTTCCGCAAGTGACCTAGTCCGCGCTTTCGACGATGCATCGACGATTCAGGAGGCCGCCGAATGAGAGTGGCCTCAACCAATCCCGGCGCTCTCCTGGCAGAACGCGTACGGGATACCGGACGGAAAGGGCTTTTCGCCCGTGGAGCCTTTTCCGTCCAAACCCTTTCGAGTGCTGCGCGGGGTCATTTCGACCCGATGTCGCGCACCCGCCGTGATGCTTCACCTCCCGGCTCCGGCGGACTTTCTCATTCATCTGGCGCTCAGTGGCTTTTGCCATCGTGGCTGTTCTCCTGTGTGGCGCGCTGGCGCGGCTCGGGTTGAGTTGGTGACAGACGTTTAAACCGCGCTCGCGCGGACTTCACCGAATCCATTTTCGATTTTGTTTCCTTGACCAGTTTTCAGGGGTGTTTTCGTGCGCACTATTTCCGAAGAAGAGATCCGTGGTCTTAAGAGCGCGACCGAGGCCAGCTACAAGCTGGGCGGCGGCGTGACGGACTTTCCGCTGTTGACCCGCGTCAAGGTGGCTTCGCTCTCGCGCTATGCGAGCTTCAATGACGAGAATGCGGAAGATCTCATTCCCATCGATGTTGCCGTGGAGGCGGACCGCCGCGCCAAAAGCCCTGTCATCGTCTCCGCCATGGCTCGGAAGCTTGGGTACAAGCTCGTCGTCGATGAAGACGCGGCGGTCGAGGCGCGGAGCATTACCGAAACCGACGCCATCGATCTCATGTCCGAGACCATGGACGTGGTGCGCGCCCTGCAATCTGCCCAGGCAACGGGAACGCTGAGCACTGCTGCGGCGAAGAAGGCCGTTTCGAAAGAAATCCACGAAGCCATTCGCGAGCTGAAGGAAATGCTCGTGAACCTGAAGAAAGGTTGACTGGCATGCCCATGCGCAAAATCGAGTTTTCCAAGATCGAGAAGCCTGAAACCGTCAGTGCTGGCGGTGCGCCCATTCTCCAGTGGCTGGATATCGGCGACCTGGTCGTGGATGAAACCTATCAGCGTGACTTGAAAGTCCAGAACTGGAAAGCCATTCGCAAGATTGCAGCCAATTTCAAATGGTCGATGTTCTCGCCAGTCTTCGTCGCACCGGTTGAGGGTGGGGCATATGCGATCATCGATGGACAGCACCGCACCCATGCCGCCGCGATCTGCGGGTTCAAACAGGTGCCTTGCCAGATTGTGCATATGACGCAGGCCGAACAGGCGGCGGCATTTGCGGCGGTGAATGGCGTGGTTACGGCGGTGACTTATCACCAACTGCTGAAAGCGGCGCTCGCGGCCGGCGAAGAATGGGCGGTCAACGCCAAGGATATCGCCAAATCATCAGGCTGCCGTCTCATGACGAGCAACGGATCGTCACTGACTAAGAAGCCGGGCGAAATCTTCGGGGTCAAAGGCTTTCTGTCTGTTATCGAAACGAGGCCACGCGGCCCGTTAATTGCTGCCCTCAAGATCCTGATGGCGACGGAAGGTTACAACGACAACCGCGAGATCTGGGAGAATGCGGTTCTCGTGCCGCTGTTGATGGCGCTGACAGAGCGTCCCGCCGCACTGGCGAATCCCGATTTCAGCAATGCGCTGTCTCAGTTCGACATCTGGGACATGATTGACCGCGATCACCAGGAGCGCCGCGCCAAACAGCGTATTGGCGAACGGTACCCGCCTAAATCGGAAGCGTGGCGTGCTGGCGTCTTGCAGTGGCTGGACAAGACATTCCCCGCGCGAATGGCGCTTCCTGCACCAGAAAAGTTGAGCCGTCAGGAAACCCTCGATCGCATTGGCAAGATCGGATCGAGCCCATGAGCCTGTGCATGGTCGAAACCCGGCGTCCGTCTCTCGTCACTTTGGCCCGCGATGCGCGGGTGCTGGAGCGCTGGCGCGGCGGCAAATCCACCCACGAAATCGCAGCGGATCTCAGCCTCGCCGAAAGCGAGGTTTGCCGCATTCTTGAGGAGAGTGATCGATGAAGCATGAATCCAACACTCTGGAACTGAAGCCTGTTTCCGACGCCGCGCGGGCACAATTGCGCGCAGTGCGTTTCGCGGGCGGGACACTGTCGATCAGCGCCACGCTGGAGGCGAGGGCGAAGGCGCTCGAGCTGCGCAAGGCCGGGTACGTGAATATTGGCGAGAGTGGATATGACCTGCGGCTTACTGGCCTTGGGCAAGCCTATCTTGACCGGTTGATGAGGGCGCATTGATGAGTGATGCTTTCGATCCATACAAGCTTTACGCACCCGGAACCGACGAGCCAATGCGGGCAGGGGAACGCCCCGGCGACCAGCTTGGCAGCGAACCCATTGCCGCGCAAAAGCTTCGCTCGATTATAGAGCGGATGGAGCGCCTGGCTGAAGACAAAGACGTCATCAAGAATGATGAGAAAGCGGTGATGGCTGAGGCAAAGGCCCTCGGTTATGACACGAAAGCCATTCGCACCATCATCAAGATCCGCAAGACAGACGGCGACACGCTCTCCAACGAGCGGGCGGTTCTCGATGTCTATCTCGCTGCCCTCGGTATGGAGGAGCTGTGATGGCGCTTGGCGAAAAACAGCAATCCGTTCTGGTCGCGGCGTGCCAAACCGGAACCTATGACGCGCTATCCGAAGCGGACCGGCAATCGGCGGTCAAGCTTCACGAGAAGGGATTTCTTGCTCGTGACCCAAAGGTGAGTGGGCGCTGGTATCCGACCAGCGCGGCGCATGAGTTCACGGGAATAGCGACTGGTCAGGCCGTGCCCGTCGTCGCGAATTCCGAACGCGCCATTGCTTCCATCACTGTCGGCAAACGCCTTCGCACCTTGAGTGAGGAGAAAGTTGCGGCGCTGATGGCCTCCATTCCGGAGCATGGGTTGCGAAACCCGATATCGGTTTATGGTCTTACCTCTGATGAGGTGGTTGAGCTTTCAGCCGGGGAACACCGCCTTGAGGCGATGCGTCGGCTTGGGTACGAAACCGTACCGTGCGTCCACTATCAGGGGGATGCGCTGGACCGTGAGCTTTGGGAAATCGACGAGAACCTTATTCGCAGTGACCTGACGCCGGCGGACAGGGCGCTTTTCGTTTTTCGGCGGAAAGAGATCTATCTTCTGAAGCATCCAGAGACGGCGAAGGGGGTGTCGCAAGGTGAGGGTGGGCGGACTGCATTAGACCCTCGTCGCCAAGTTGGCGACGAGGTCAAGCGTTTTACGGCTGCGACTGCCGAGGCGACGGGACAATCGGAACGTTCCATCCAGCGCGATGCGGAGCGCGGCGAGAAGGTTAGCGAGCGGGCCTTGCGGATGATTTCCGCCACGCCGTTGAATACCGGCGCGACGCTTGACCGGCTGAAAAGGTTGGAGCCGGAACAGCAGATTGCCTGGATTGAAGGGGCGCTGGCTGATCGGCGCGAGACCGAGGCTAAGGCCAAACAATTCCGCACCGAAAAAATGCAGATGAGCCGAACGATCCGGGCCGATATCGTCAAGGCCATTGCCGACAAGGGGACCGCCGTTGCTGGCAAGATGCCGCGTGCTGCATTTCCGATCGGCTATGTGGATCCGCCTTGGCAACAGGAAGCGTGGTCTGACGAGACGGGGCAGGACAAAGGGCTCATGTACCCCTCGATGCCCCTCGACGAAATCAAGGCGCTATGTGCCGGCGATGCAAGTCCGTTTACGCCTGATGCGGTGCTGTGGCTTTGGGTGCCGTTCAACCGAATTGATGACGGCATCGATGTGCTTGAGGCGTGGGGCTTTGAGCATGTGTCCGCCATCGTCTGGGACAAGGTCGATATCGGCATGGGCCGGTGGGTTCGAGACAGGGCAGAGATGGTCTTGATCGGTAAGCGTGGCAAGATCTCGCTCGCGCCTGAAATGGGCACCCAACCTCCCAGCCTCTATTCCGAGAAAAAAGGTGAGCACAGTCGCAAGCCTGTGTGGTTCGCGGAGCAGCTCGACGGGCTCTATCCAGATATGCCGAAACTTGAGCTTTTCCAGCGCAAGGAAAGTCTTGCTGAAGGCGATATCAGACTTTCCGGGAAATGGTCGTTTTGGGGTTTTGAGGCATCTCCGGATGTCGTCGTTGATACTGCTCCGGACCAGCAGGCAGCCCGTGTTGCGGATGAACCTATTGAGGCATTCGAGGTGTTCCGCAAGGGGCGCTCCTATGCGTCTTTTGAGGTTTATCTCGGGCAGGACGGATCATTCGAAATTTCCTCCCGTTTTGAGATGTCGGGCTTTTGCGGATCTGCGCATCCGCGCTCAAAGAACTCCGGCTCTTTCGACGATGCGGTGCGGCGCGGTCTTCTTCGTCTGAGGGCGGAGCTAGAGGGCGTGCTTTCCGACAGATCCAGCGTTTGCAGCGACAGACACCGCGCCGATGCTCGGTATGGCCTTCGTTGCATAGAAGAGATCTGGGAGGCTCGTGGCCTGTCGGAGGGCGGTGCAGGATGATTATTCCCATACCTCGCATCGAAAAGCTGGAGGCTGCGCAGACCCGTGAAGAGCGGGCGGCATGGCTACTCACTTGCCCGCTCGATGTGCTGCTTTCCTGCGAGATGACAATCCGGAACCGGCTTCTGAATGCCCGTTTCAACGAAGGGCTCGACTATCTCGATGCCGAGCTGGTGGACCTGCGGCGCGAGCGCGACGCGGATGGGGGCAAGAATTGCAATATGCTGGTTGGTGTGGCGCGGGGGCGAATGGAACGTGTCGCGCTCGGCATGCCCCCGCTCTTTGGGTTTAGATGATTATGCAGAAAAACGATCAGTCAGGTACATCCGCAGCTAACTTTTTAGTCCCGACTCCACCGCGACATGTAAATGGCGGCTTGTCGGAGGCATGCGTTAGCATAACTATTCACAGCATCAGCGTTGTGCAAAATCTCTATCCTGCTTGTCATGAAAAGATCACGCGGTATGCCCTCAGCGGTCGGCCCAGACGGCTGGTACGTGGTTCCCATTCTCTGGCGCAAATCGTCGAGCGCATGCGGCTTCCCACTACCGATTTCTTTCTCAAAATCCAAGAAGTCAGGGTTTTGGAGAAGTCCCCTTATTCGGTTGTAGTCGCGAAAAGCACTTCGATAAGCGCTTTCAAGCGACGCTTCATCACTAAATCGTCCCTCGAAATCGTGGTTGAGCGCGGCCCAAACATTTTGCCTCGCTGTATCGATACGGTCCGCCAATTCTGCAATTCGCTGAGAAAGTGCGAACTTTGGCTGGAGTTGCAATTGAAGAAGCTCGTTATGATGGCGAGACGCGTTCTGTATTTGTCCGAGACCCAAAGCCAGTGCTGGGGCCGCTATAAACGCAGCGGCGAGTGTTCCCAAAGTTGTGAGCCACTCCCGCCCGCAGTGCTCGTCCGCTGCACCGCTGCACATCACATTATGGACGCTGACACGCCAATAAAAGCCGGTGAGAAAAACAACAATAAGCACCACTGCAGCCAGAAGTGGAAGTGCGGCACTAAAAGCCTTATATTTTTCTATTTTCAATTGTTGCACCCCCTGATTTCTATGCGCACGGCTAGTATCGGTAAGCAATTGACGTCGAGTTTACGGAGACAGTTAACCGCTGGTATTTTGCCTCGCGCCACAATGGAGGGGGCGTTATGAATGAGCCCAGACTATCCATCATTCCCGGCTGGATCATCGCGGATCCGCGCCTGAAAGGGAAAGACCTTCAGGTGCTATGCATGCTGGGTCGCAACGCGAACACGCGCCATGGATGGTGCCGACGCAGTCAGGTCAAGCTTGCCCAGGCGCTTGCTTGTTCTCGCTCCACCGTCCAGTCCGCCATCACGCGGCTTGTGGAGATCGGTGCGGTGGAGCGCCGTGAGGTGGCCAGTCCAAACGGTCGCGACAGCGCTCATTGGTACCGTGTGATTTACGATTCCAACGTCGATAGCTCTGCGTTTGATGCATGGGATGAAGACGATCAGAAGGAATTTGATCCTAATCTAGACTTCGACAAAGCCGCACCCCCTGCCGGTATACCGGCACCCCCTGCCGATCCTAGACAGGCACCCCCTGCCTGTTCTGGACCGGCACCTATTAACGCCTCTACTTTAACGCCTCCTGATAAACGAACAGAGAGAGAGCGTGCGCGCGGGGATTTGGAAGAAGATCAGAACGACGACCCTTCGAAATTTCCGAAACGTGTGAAGGCGCTTGAGATCGGTCGGCACAGCAACCCTTGGCCGGATGCGATCGGATCTTCCACCGACTGGGCCATCAAGCAATTTGCCAAGCTGACGGCTGAGGAGCGCAATCAGGCAGAAGAGCGCCGTGATGTTTACCTCGAAGAGTGCAAGCGCCGTCGGATCAAGCCTGTGGCGCTAGGCGTCTATCTGAGGGATCGGAAGTTTCTCGATGTGGCGGCCGTCGTGAAGGGTGCGGCACATGCCGCGAGCGAGCGGATCGCGGTTGCTCCTTTCGGGCCGATCTGGGCAGGACTGTGCGTTTCGGCCTATCTGGATGGGCCTGTCGAGATCGAATACCCGCAAGATCTACGGGCTACCGTGACCGGTGTGTTTGAAACCATGCGCCGTTCCAGCGAGGCGCGGGCGCTATCCTACATCGCCAAGAAGGGTATCGAGCTTGCCCACGATGGATCGTTGATCTTCCCCGATGATTTCGAGCAAGCGGATTACCGCGTGCGCGTGATGGAGAGCGGCTTTCCAGAGGTCAAAAACCTCTATCGGCTGGCGACGGCTCGTGAGCGCGGTACCGCTGAAGGCAAGTATTCAGTCTTCTCCGATCTCTGCGAACCGGTTCCTGTTGGCTCTGAGGTCTTTGAGGCTTGGCGGGCCCACTACCAGGCGATGGACTGGCTCTGGATACCGGACACGGGGCGCATGCCTGTGGTGTGGTTCCCGAAGGGCGGGCCGGAAGGCTTGGACGAATTCCGACGTGCGGTAATGGATATCAAGGCAAAAGGGACGGGCGATGATGCAGCATGACCCTAAAGACCTGATATCGGCCACCCGTATAGATGTTCGATCATTTTCTGACTTCAAACAAGACAAGGTGATTGCCGCGAATCGGCTCTCGATTAGTCAGCTATCCATGGCCTCAATGCGGGTCACTCAGCGAATCATCGCCGACGAGCCAGACATGAAACCCAGATGGTTTTGCCTTCAGGTCATGTCGGGCAGAGAAATGGCTGTGGAAAAGATATTGGTGAACGCTGATGTTGATGTGCTTGTAGCTAAGCGCGCACCGTACAAAGTGGTCAGACGAGGCCGTCAACGCCTAGTTCCTGAGGCGGCTGTGATGCGTGGTTACGTGCTGGTTAGATGCCTCAATATCCCTCATGCGATCGCTGGTTTGCTTCGTGTTGATGGCGTCATCGGCATCATCGGTGGCGCTGTCGGCCCATGGTGGGCTAAAGATGAGTCTGTTAGCAAATTCAAAAGCATGGCGGAAGAAGGCAACTATAATCAGCGGCCCGTTTCTTCCGTTGCATTCATGGTGGGTGAGCATGTGAAAGTAACAGACGGACCGTTCGCGTCGTTCCCTGGTACCGTGACAAAGATCGACGCTGTTGAGAAGTTTCGCATCAGTGTCGAAGTCAGTATCTTTGGACGTGCGACGCCGGTCGAATTGGATATTGCGCAGATCGAAAAATTGTGAGAGCTATTCGGCACTGGATAAACGTGGATCCCATGTGTGGGCTTTTGAGTTGATGACTTGATCATCAGCGATTGGGGAAACCCAGAGCTGCTTACCGGCACGTCCCAACCCTGACAGTCTCCAAAGCGAGACGCCGATTCAGGGCCAGTGCTACAGCTATGATTGACGGAATGATGAGGCGGCCTAGCGGTCGCCTTTTTGCTTTCTAGATATATGGCCAGACTTACGACACTCAAGCCGACGCTCGGCACGTTGCCACCTCGCTTGGGTCCAGCGCCTGGTGATGAGCAGGACCGCAACAAGCATCGTCAGACAGCAGAGCCATGGCGCAAGTGGTACCAGCTGGTCAGATGGAAGCGTCTGCGCATCCAGACATTCACGCGTGATCTGTTCACGTGCCAGATGGCGGGATGCGGAAAGATCTTCGGTCACCCATCGAAACTCATCTGCGACCACGTCAAACCTCACAAGGGTGACGAGGTACTGTTCTTCGATGAGACGAACCTGCAGACGCTGTGCAAGCCATGCCACGACACACTGAAGCAACGAGAGGAGCGGTCGCGAGGCCGTTGGTGAAGCGATGGATGCAATCGAGATGACGAAGGATGAGCTTGAACAGGTAGCGAAGTCTCTTGCTTGTGGTTTGGTTGTTGAAGATCTGCCTTCCGATGAGATCGTCAAGATCATGACGATAGGTCAGTACTTGGCTGATAGAGGGCTAGCTGAGATCGAGCGTCGCGGTGAGCTTGAATTCCAAGATGGTGATCCTGTGATGCCGTATTGTTCGGATTACATGATCGAAACCATCCTTACCCGATCGGCAGGGCAGGCATGACCCAAAGGGGGGCGGCTCAAAAGTCTGGAAGGCTACTTCCTCCCGCACCCGCGTCCCCCTCATTCGGAGATTTTTTTTACCGTGTCTGACGATTTTTCCGGAAAGGATGTCGAACACGATCTGTTCGGCAAACCGATTGAGCCCATCAAAGATCGACGCGGTAGGCCTTCGTTCGGAAAGAACAAGGAAAATCAAGAGCTTGTGTGCCTACTCCGTGCGGCTGGTTGGACGCAAGACAGGATTGCCGGGTATCTCGGATGCGATGCGAAGACATTGCGAAAGAATTTTTCCCGAGAGCTCCAAGACGGCGCTGACCAGATCGAGGGCATGGCGCTGGAAGTCACGCTCAAGAAAATGAAGTCCGGCAACTCGGTCGCGATTTCGCGCATCTTCGACATCATTGAAAAGGGTGCGCCTGCTGTGCCGATACCGAGATCTCCGGAGAAAACACCGGATGAAAAGCTCGGCAAGAAGGAGGCCGCCGACAGAGACGCCCATACGGCGCATGAAGGCACTCCATGGGCTACGCTTCTGCAATAAAGGCCGACTGGAATTTCTCATGCCCTGACTGGGCGGAGCGCCTACGGGACGGTCGCCCGATCGTTCCGGACCTTCCGCTGGATCTCGATGAGGGCAATAGAGCGGTTGGCATTTTTGATAATCTTCGGCTGCCAGACGTACCAGACCAGCCTTACATGGCGGACGCTGCCGGTGACTGGTTCCGCGATATCGTCCGGGCAATCTTCGGCTCGATCGACGAGAATGGCGAGCGGCATGTGCGCAACGTCTTTGGCCTGGTGCCGAAGAAGAATTCCAAGACGACAGGCGGCGCGGGCATCATGGTCACGGCGCTGTTGATGAACAAGCGGCCACGCGCCGAGTTTTTGTTGATTGGGCCGACACAGGACGTTGCCGACACGGCTTATCAGCAAGCTGCCGGCATGATCGAAGCGGATCCATATCTCGCCAAGCGTTTTCATGCGATCGAGCACAAGAAGACGATTGTCGATCGCCTCAACAAGGCGAAGCTGCGGATCAAGACGTTCGACATGAAGGTGCTGACGGGATCGAAGCCTGCCGGCGTCTTGCTCGACGAGCTCCACGTGATGTCTTCTTACTCCTACGCCTCGCGTGTTCTCGGGCAGATCAGTGGTGGTTTGATCCCGAACAAAGAATCGTTCCTGATCATCATCACCACGCAAAGCGACGAGCCGCCCTCGGGCGTGTTCAAGTCTGAACTGCAATATGCGCGGGGTGTCCGGGATGGCACTATTGTAGACGGCAGCACGCTTCCGGTTCTCTACGAATTTCCGGAAGAGATGCAGACCAGCGCGAAGAAGCCTTGGAAGGATCCTGCTAACTGGCACATGGTCCTGCCAAACCTCGGGCTTTCCATCACGCTGGATCGTCTGATTGAGGAATGGCAAACAGCCCAGAAGAAGGGTGAAGAGGAAGAGCGGCGCTGGGCAAGCCAGCACTTGAACGTGGAAATCGGCCTCGCCTTGCATTCCGATCGGTGGATCGGCGCTGACTACTGGGAGGCCGCTGCCGACAAGCGCATCACGCTTCAGTATCTGATCGACGAGTGCGACGTGATTGTCGTGGGTGGCGACGTCGGCGGACTTCTCGACCTTTGGGGATTGGCAGCAATCGGGCGTCACAAACTCACACGCCACTGGTTGCTGTGGGCAAAGGCATGGGCTCAACCTTCCGTTCTCAAGCGGCACCCTGAAATCGTTGAGAAGCTGAATGACTTCGAGCGCGATGGCGATCTGGTCATCTGCAAGCGCGTCACTCAGGATGTTGAGGAAGCAGCGGCCATCATTGCCAGTCTACGTGACGCCGGAAAGCTGCCGGAGGTTGGCGCGATCGGGCTTGATCCTAACGGCGTGACAGCTTTGCTGGAAGAACTCGCCGGATACGCAATCGTCGATCCGATGGTGAAGGCGGTTTCGCAAGGATACAAGCTGTCCGGTTCGATCTTCGGGATTGAACGCAAGCTTGCTGACGGCACCATGAAGCAGTGCGGCTCCGGCCTTCTGACCTGGTGCGTCCAGAACGCGAGCGCAGAACAGCGCGGCAGCAACATCTACATCGACAAGAAAACGGCCAGCTCCAAGATCGATCCCTTGGTCGCGGCCTTCAACGCTGGCGAGCTGATGGGCAGAAACCCGGAGGCAAATGGTCCGTCGGTTTATGAAACTCGCGGCATAAGGATGGTTTGACGTGGGTTTATTCAGCAAGTGGTTCGGTTCTACCGCATCGGACGTGCAGACATCACAGCCAAGAGCGGATTCTGGTGGGACCGGTTACGTCACTTATTCGCTGGATGATCCGCGCCTTTTGGAATTCCTGCGCACCGGCCATGAATCTGGATCTGGTGCGACCGTCACCGTCGAAACGGCAATGCGCAACACTGCGCTGTTTCGGGCTTTTAGCCTGATCTCGAATGCGATCGGAATGCTGCCGTTTCAGCTTATCGACGACGACACCAAAGAGAAGGCGACAGATCACCCGCTTTACAGGGTGCTCCATCGACAGCCCAACAACTGGCAGACCGCATTCGATTTTCGGGTGTTGATGCAGTTGCGGGCCTTGGCCCATGGGAACGCCTACGCCCTGATTATCAGAGGTCCAAACCTGAAAACGGGCCGGCGCGCTGTGTCACGTCTCATACCGCTGGACCCGGAAAGAGTGACGCCGATCCAGAACGCAGACTGGTCGGTCAGCTATCGGTACCAACCCAAGACTGGCGGGCATAAACTCTATGCTGGCGACGAGATCTTCCACCTGCGTGGCGTGTCGATCGACGGCATCAACGGCATATCGCTGGTGAAGCAGGCGAGGGACGCGATCGGGATTGCACTGTCTGCCGAACTTGCAGCGGCTCGTATTTTCAAGAACGGTTCCATGGTCGGCGGTGCGCTGGAGCATCCCGGAAAACTATCGGACACTGCTTTCGACAGACTGCAAGCGTCTCTCGCGGAAAAAGAGGGCGCTGAGAATGCAGGTAAGAACCTCATTCTTGAAGAGGGCATGAAATACAGCACCCGTGCCACCAACGCCAAAGACTCGCAGCTTATTGAAGCCCGGAAGATGCAGGTCGAGGAAATTGCCCGCGTGACCGGCGTTCCTAGACCGCTTCTCATGGTTGATGAGACCAGCTGGGGTTCTGGCATCGAGGCGCTTGGTCGCTTCTTCGTCCAATATGCGCTGGGGCCTTGGTTCGAGAGCTGGCAACAGGCGGCGGAACGAAGCCTCCTGGAGGAGAGTGAGCGGGATCGCTACTCCGCAAAATTCAATCCGGGTGCACTACTGCGCGGATCGATGAAAGACCAGGCTGACTTCTTCGCAAAAGCCCTTGGCACCGGTGGCGCGCCTGGCTGGCTTTCGCAGAACGAAGTCCGCGATCTCTCGGACTATCCTGAAACACCTGACGGAAACACGGTCAGCAAGGGCACAGCCAGTGCCGCTGTCCCAAAGGAGACCCGTGAAAATGACACATGAGCATTCGCTACAGGTCTTTGCCAAGGCTCGTCCAGGCGCATTGCCAGTTCCTGCCAACCGAGATGTGTCCGCTCTGACAAAGCCAAGCGTGTTTGATAAATGGGCTTCTGAATCTGCTGGCGTTCGCGCTGTCGATCAGGGCGACAACGTCATCACAATGTTTGAAGCCATTGGTGAAGATTACTGGTCTGGTGGCGGGGTGACAGCCAAGAGGATCGCAGCGCAGCTGCGAGCGATCGGACCGCGCCCGGTTGAGGTGCAAATCAACAGCCCAGGCGGCGACATGTTTGAGGGGATCGCTGTTTACAACGTTCTTCGCGAACATTCGCAGCCGATCACTGTCAAGATCATGGGCATGGCCGCGTCGGCAGCATCCATAATCGCCATGGCAGGCGATACCATTGAGATCGGTGCCGCATCGTTCATCATGATCCACAATTGCTGGGTCGTTGCTGTCGGTAACAGGCACGACATGCGTGAGACGAGCGAATGGCTCGAGCCGTTCGATCAGGCCATGGTGGATCTCTATGCCGCCCGATCCGGGCAAGACGCGAAAGAGATAGCGAAATGGATGGATGCGGAGACGTACATGTCCGGATCACAAGCCATCAGCCGTGGTTTTGCTGACAGCCTTCTTACATCGGACAGCATGACTGTCGACGAGGATGCGAAGGCGAACGACAGATCCATCAACGAATTGCGAGCGACAGAAATTTCGCTCGTGTCAGCGGGAATGACGCGCTCCGATGCGCGCGCCCGCATTAACAAGATCAAGGGCACGCCTGGCGCTGCCACTGAAGCCACGCCCGGCGCTGGCGATGACTGGTCCGACCTGATCGGACTCTTATCCACGCTTCGTTCTTAGGAGATTATAATGAAGCATATTTCTCAGGCTGCGTTTGCGGCCTCGACGGCGCTTGCGCCGATGCCACGCGCCGTCCATGCAACCCCGCGCGCGGATTCATCCGATCCGAAGGCGATGTTGACGGAGCTGAAGGCGGCTTTTGAGGACTTCAAGAAGTCCAACGACGAGAAGCTGAAGGCTAAGTCAGATGATATCGTCACCACGGAAAAGGTGGAGCGGATCAACACTGCTGTTGGCGATCTTCAGGCGAACTTTCAAAAGGCGCTTGACGATCTGAATGCCAAGCTTGCGGCCGCTGAGATTGGTACCGGTGTGATCGGCGACATTCCTGCCGACCCTGAATATGTCGATGCCTTCAAGGCCCACATGCGCAAGGGTGACGTCAAGTCCGCCATGACGAAGGGTGTCGCCGAAGATGGTGGCTATCTGGCTCCTGTCGAGTGGGACCGGACCATCACAGGCAAGCTCAAGCTGGTGTCGCCTATCCGTGCCAATGCACGTGTGATCTCGATCACGGGTGCAGGGTTCAAGAAGCTCTTTACCGATCGCGCTGTCGGTTCGGGCTGGGTTGGTGAGACAGCGTCGCGGCCTGCAACCTCGACACCGCAGATCGGACAGCTGGATTTCCCGCTTGGCGAAATCTACGCCAATCCTGCGATCTCGCAGCAGCTCCTCGATGACTCCGCGATCAACCTGGAAGAATGGCTGGGGGCTGAAGTCGATACCGAGTTTGCACGACAGGAAGGTATTGCGTTTCTGTCTGGCGACGGCGTCAACAAACCGCATGGCATTCTGACTTACGTCACCGGCGCGGCTAACGCGGCTCGTCATCCGTGGGGTGCGATCGAGGTCATCAACAGTGGTGCTGCCGCTGGCATTGCCTCGGACGCTTTCATCGATCTCTTCTATTCGGTGCCTGCTGTCTACCGTCAGAATGCCAAGCTCTACACCGGCCGCCTGGCGCAGGCTTCCATGCGTAAGCTGAAGGACGGACAGGGAAACTACCTGTGGCAACCTTCCTTTGCGGCAGGTCAGCCAGCAACGCTTGCAGGTGAGTCGATTGTTGAGATCCCGGACATGCCGAATGTCGCGGCCAACAATATCGCGGCGCTCTATGGCGATATGGAAGCAACCTACCTGGTCGTCGATCGCGTCGGCATCCGTGTGCTGCGTGACCCGTTCACGAACAAGCCGTTCGTGCATTTCTACACCACGAAACGTGTTGGTGGCGGTGTTTATAACCCCGAACCCATGCGCGCGCTCAAGATCGCAGTGAACCCATAAGCGCAACGAGAGGCGGCGGATTGATCCGCCGCTTTCACCCTGACTTCAACAGAGGATAGCGAAATGGCTATGACAAAGACGACCACGGGCAAGGCCACCACGGTCAAGACTGGCAAGGCCACAATGGTGAAGACTGAGGCTGCAAAACCTGCGGTGGCAACCGGCGAGGACAGTGCGGCTGGGATTGCAGCGGCTTCCGAATTTGCACCTTCAGGCGTGCCCATCCAGTCGGTACCGGACGTCGATCCATCGCACATCGCGGTGGATGCGGATCCGCGCAAAGGCACGTCGGAAACGCAAAACCGTATCGACTTCAATGATCCGACTTTGACGGGTCGTGAGGCTGTAGAACAGAACCAAAAAACCAGAGAGTAGGCAAACATCATGGGAGACGTCGTCGTTCTTACGACAGGGCCGCTGTACACTCTTGATGAGGTGAAACAGCATCTTCGCGTTGATGTCCCGGACGACGACGCTCTTATCGAAGCCTACATGAGCGCTGCTGAAAGCGCCGTTCTTCAGTACTGCAATTTATCTCTTGTGCCCGTTGGCAAGGAAGCCGTGTTCAAGGTTGCGGCTCTGATGTACGTAGCCGCCATGTATGAGAACCGTACAGGCTCATTGGCGCTCCCGAGTTCGAGCTCCATGCTGGTGGATCCCTACCGGTGGCTGAGGGTCTGATGATGGAGGCTGGTGACCTTGATCGTCGCATCACATTTCAGCGCGCAGCAGAGACAAGCAACGAACTTAACGAACCGATTGAGACTTGGACTGATCTGGTCACAGTTTGGGCTCGAAGACGTGATGCCAGCGATGGTGAGAAGGTTGGTGCCGGGCAAGTCGGATCAACGCTGATGAGCCGCTTCGTCGTTCGCTCCAGTGAGATCACGCGGGATGTCATACCGACAGATCGCATTCAGCACGACGGCAGACTTTGGAATATTCAGGGCATCAAAGAAGTTGATGCAGGCCGCCGCCGTTTTCTGGAAATAACCGCCATTATGGACGCGGATTGATGTCAAAAACCAGGGTGACTATTGACGGCTTGCAGGATCTGGATCGCGCGCTTTCGTCGCTTCCACGGTCTGTCGGGAAAAAGGTTGCGCGGGATGTTCTGAAAGACGCTGCGGAACCGATGGCGCGTGCAGCACGTCAGCTCGCGCCCCGCGACGAATACCATCTTTATGAAAGCATCGATGTTTCGACACGTCTTAATTCCCGTCAGAGATCTCTCCATCGGGAAGACGTGTCACCGAGCTTTCAAGAGATGTTCGTTGGCACGAACAATCCTGCTGGCGTTCAACAGGAGTTCGGGAACGAGCGGCATGGTGCGCAGCCTTTCATGCGACCGGCATGGGATGCCGAAAAAGTCCCGACCTTGACGCGGATATCGAATTCGCTGTGGTTCCACATTGAGAAAGCTGCACGACGCTTGTCTCGCAAGAAATAGGTCATGACAGGATGGAAGAGCTTCTGACGGGCTTGCTGGCATCTATAGCCGGCGGGCGGCGCTATTGGGTGCGTGCTCCTCAGAAAGCGGCCCGTCCATATGTACTGTTACAACGCGCTTCGTCCGCGCCATCCTATCATATGCAGGGTGCCACCGGGCTCACGGCGATCCGGGTGCAGATTGACGTGTACGCGGATAAATACACCGAGGCCACGGCGGTGGCGCGCTCCATCAACGCCACTCTTTCCGGTTACAGCTCTGGCAAAATCCAAGGGATATTTGTCGAGAGCGAAAGGGATCTGCCTGCTGCGGACGCAGGTGAGGTCAGCACTTTGTTCCGCATATCGATCGACATCATCATCCATTATGGAGAAAGCCAATGACCGACGCCCGCATAGGCTACGGCACCATCTATGAAATCTGGGACAAGACCCTTCAGGTTCCTGCATTCGTCGAGGTGGCCGAAGTCATCAATGTCACACCAGGCGAAGCGACTGCTGACCGCGTGGACGCCACGCATATGCAGAGCCCCAACCGCCGGCGTGAATACATCTCCGGCCTCATCGACAATGGCGAAGCGTCGTTCGAGATCAACTGGGTGCCGGGTAGTGACACGGACGTTATGCTTCGAGAGCTCTTTGAGTCCGGCGAAAACGTCAATCACAGAATCACCTTTCCTGGTGCTGCGCCCCGCGTGAGTGTCACTTACGAGGCCAGCATTATCGGCTTCTCGAAGGCGATCCCGATCGACGATCGCATGACAGCCACGATCACCGTAGCGGTATCAGGCGCTGAAACGTGGGGCACAGCGGCATAATGGCAAACGACATCAAAGGTGAGGTCAGCTTCAAAGCCCTCGACAAAGAGTGGACCCTGAAGCTTGGCAACGGCGCTGTTCGCCACGTCGAGAACAAAACCGGCAAGACGTTTCCCCAGATCGGGCGTGAGCTGTCGAATGAAAATAGCGCGTCTATCACTCTTCTGACGCAAGTGTTTCATGCGGCACTGACCCGTCATCATCCCGATATCACGATCGAAGTCTGTGATGATATTATCGACGAGATCGGTCACGATGGTGCCGGCATCCATCTCGGTAAGGCGTTTCAGCTGATGCAGCCCAAAGCGGCGAAGGGCGGTGAAAGCCGCCCCAGGAAAGCGACGGCTGGATAGACTGGCCGTCGCTTGTATCGACATGGATTGAGGCGGGTCAGCCTTACGAGTTGTTCTGGGATCTGACGCTCTACGAAGTCAGCCTGATCATCGAGGGCGTATCGAACGCCCGAAAGCGGGAGCGTGACGAGTATCTCTCTCTCGCTTGGCATACAGCCTATTTGACAGCGTACGCGCCTGAGAAATCCAGCAAGTTCACCAAACTCGAAAATCTGATTGGCGAACCAAAAGCGCCAACGGGTCGCCGAATGTCTCCCGACCAAATCGAAGCTGTCACACGCGCCTGGTTGGGGTCTCGACACAAGAAAAGTGGGTAGTCACAATGGCAAATGCTGTTATCGGCGCTCTTCGCGTCAATCTCGGTCTAAATACTGCCGAGTTTGAGAACGGCGTTAAACGCGCTCAGGCTTCGTCGAACAAGTTCGGGGCCGCGATCAAGACTGCCTTCGTGGCGGCGGCAGCTGCTGCCGCTGGTGCACTTTCAGGGTTGGCCGTTGCTCTTACCAGCACGCTTGGCGCTGTTGACGACATTGCCAAGCGTGCACAGATATCGAACACTACGTTCGAGGATTTCCAGCGCCTGGCTTTTGCGGCTCGCTCCGTAGGTATTGAGGGCGACAAGCTTGCGGACATCTTCAAGGATGTGAACGACAAGATCGGCGATTTCAATCAGACGGGCGGCGGCCCGATGAAGGATTTCTTTGAGAATATTGCTCCCAAGGTCGGTCTGACGGCTGAGGCGTTCAAGAACCTCTCCGGTCCACAGGCGTTGCAACTGTATTACGACAGCCTCAAAAAGGCGGGCGCGAATCAACAGCAGATGACCTTTTACATGGAGGCGCTCGCGTCTGACGCCACCGCGCTCATCCCGCTTCTGGCGAAGGGCGGGGAAGGTTTCCGTAAGTTTGGTGAAGGCGCGTCGGTGATTTCTGAGGAGACTGGCAATAAACTCAGGTTCTTCAACCAGTCCATGCGCAATGTTGGTCAGGCGATTAGTGATGTTGCACTGGCAGGTGTCGCGGCGCTCGCCCCGGCTCTTGTGGTGATCGGTGCAGGGTTGAATAGCTTCTCACAGTCACTGCGCGATCTTATCCAGTTTTTGCCGACTGTTGCCGAATACTCAGCTGTCGCAGGCGGAGCCTTGGCTCTCATGTTCGCGCCGGCAATCCTGTCTACTGTCGGAAGTCTTATCATCGCGATCGGTACCGGCCTTGTCGGTGCAATTCAGTTCTTGACCGTGGCGATTGCCGCCAATCCGCTGGGTGCACTTGCCATAGGCATGGCCGCTGCGGTGGTTGCTGCCTATCATTTCCGCGACGAGATCCAGCAGGCGATCGGTGTGGATGTTGTCCAGATAGCCAAGGATGCGGCAAATCTCGTCATCGGATCGTTCGTAGCGGCCTTCGAAGACATTAAATTTGTTTGGCAGAATTTCCCGAGCATCATCGGGTCGGCGGTCATCGGTGCGGCAAACCTTGTGATCAAGGTCGTCAACGAGATGGTGAACGGCGCGAAGATGGCCGTCAACGATCTGATCTCTGCGATCAATTATATTCCTGGCGTCGATGTCGAGGCCGTGAACACAGGTGGCAGAGCAATCGACGAGATTGCAAACCCATTCTCTGAGGCGCTCTCAGGAGCGGTCGACAAGCGCAATGAGGCCGTAAGCGCTGCGCTCAACAAAGATTACATCGGTCAGCTTGGTAAGGCATTCGAGGGCGCTACGCCGGCCGCTGTGAATTTTGGCAGCGCGATGGGCAACGTCAACAAAGAGCTCGCGGCTGGCGCTGGTGACGGTGGAAGCAAGAAAGGCAAGTCAGAGGCTGAGAAGTACTCGGACATCATCGATAAGGCTAATCGACGCATAGCAACGCTGAAAGCAGAGCAGCAAGCTGTTGGGATGTCTGAAGAGGCTGCTGCCGCACTTCGGTATGAAACCGACCTGCTCAACCAGGCTCAGCAACGTGGGATCGCCATATCGGCGGCGCAAAAAACGGAAATCTCTGGTCTGGCTCAAGCCATGGCTTCGATCGAGATAGCGACCGAGAAAATGCGAGAGGCGTTGGATTTTGCCAAGGATGCCACAAACGGCTTTCTGTCAGATTTCCGGCAGGGCCTTGAGAATGGTGAGAGTATCTGGAAGTCGTTCGGCAATGCCGCGATGAATGTCCTCAATAAGATCATCGACAAGATCCAAACCCAGCTCGTAGATGCTCTGTTCTCGGCAAACAGCATGCTTGGCGGAGGATCCTCTGGCGGCGGCTTTCTAAGTAGCCTGCTTGGCGGTTTCGGAAAGCTGTTCGGCTTTGCGAGAGGCGGCACGATACTGCCCGGCGGTGCCGGCGGAATTGATAGCCAACTTGTTGCGTTCCGCAAGTCACCAAATGAGCGTGTCGATATAACCAAACCCGGCCAAACGCTTGCAGCGGGTAACGGGGGCGTGGCTCGCGTCATTGTTGGCGTCGATCCAAAGAATGGCAGCATTCAGCCTTATGTTGATAGCAGCATTCAGCAGGCAACACCGGGCATCCAGTCCGGCGCGGTAGGGCAGGCCAACCGCATGGCACCAGCTGCTGTCGCACAATACAACGCAACGCGCAGCGGAGGAGATTATCGGAATGGCTGATGTTCTGGTCTGGCCACAAGATGTGCTGACGCCTTTGGCCTGCTACCCGAACATTGTGCCATTCTCCCGATCGGGCGGGCGATCTCTCGGTGGATTGGAGCCATCAATCAGAACCGACCTCGGCTTCTGGTCTATCGAGCTGTCGGATATTCCCGTCAACGATCCTGCGCAGCGCCGGACATGGCTTGCCATTCGCAACGCGCTGGGTGGACGTGCGGGATTGATTGCCGTCCCGGCCTGGAGCCAAGATGTTGCGCCTTACGCCTCGGGGGAATTTGAGCCTCTTGCCTTCGTGCCGCATGACGATGACACGCCGTTTTCGGACGACACACTCTACAGCCAAGGAGCCATTGTCGTTCAATCGGTCGGCGTCACGGCGATCGGCGCGACGGTGATCCGGCTGAGGATTATTCAGGCCGAAGAAAATCTCGTCGGTGTCCGGTTTTCATACCAGCACGCTCTTTATGAGACCGGCCCGGTGATCGACATCGATGACGATGTCTGGACGGTCCCGATTTCGCCAACCGTGCGGGCTCCGATCCCTGACGGTGCGGATCTCGAATTCGATCGACCGACATGTCTTTGCCATCTGGCCTCTGACGATCAGATGGGTGCAGGTGTCGATCCCGTGCCATTCGAGCGCCGATCTGTCGCCTTCCTCGAGGCGAATGACTACTGGAACAAGCTGGCATTGGGGTTGGTCTGATGGCGTTAAAAGTTTTGCGCGTTTTGTGCCAGGTGGATCTCCCATCTGGCCCGCTTCGCATGTGGGACGGCTCTGGTGGGCCGCTTCTTGACAGTGCCGGAAAGGTCTATCGCTCCTGCGTCCTGACCGACGAGGCCCTGGCCTCGATCGAAATGGCGATCAATGCCGAGGCCTACACGCTTTCGCTGGTCCTTAACGCGCTCGACGAGAAAACTTCCAACTCGATCTATGCGGACTACAAGGCGAAGACGATCAAGGGATCCCGCTTCCGGATCATGATCCAGAAATGCGATGACCGGGAACAGCCGTTTGGTGATCCCAAAATCATGTTTACCGGCAAGATCGACAATCTTGTGTGGGGGGATGGCGTCAGCGGCGACGAGATCCGCTCGAATATCACAATCGAGATCGTCAACCGCTTTACGATGCGCACGCTGACAAGCGGCGCGGTTCTCTCTGACGTCGACCGCAGGGCGGCTTCCGCCATTTTAAATCCGGGAGCCCCGCCTGACAGAATCGCAGAGCGCGTTCCGCTCTACCGCGACAAGACAATTACCTGGCCAAACTGGTGAACCATGCAAGAAACGCTGCGAGAGTTTTTCCGGGCCCATGGCCAGCAGCCTTGGAAGCCGGGTGAGGTCGATTGTTGTCTGTTTCTGGCATCCTGGGCCTTGTGGTTGGGGCATCCTGACCCGGCTCCGCATCTGCGCGGGACATATGATTGCGACGATGGCTTCCGCGCCATCATCCGCGCCGCCGGTGGCGTGGTGCCGGTTGTTGAGCGTTGTGCCGGGTTGATAAGGGCCAAGCGGCTCCAGCAGCCTGTATGTGGCGCAATTGGCGTCATCGGCAGCCAGGCCAACATCGATCATCAGTACGGCGCTATCTTTGACGGTATGCGCTGGAATGTCCGCTTCATCCACAGCATTGGCCCCATGACGGCCGCGCCTCTGGCGATTTGGAGTATTTGATTTGCCTGGTGTTCTTGAGCTCACTGCGATCATCATATCGTCATTGGCGACGAGTGTTCTTGGCGCGAACCTGCTTTACCTCGGCACCTATGCTCTTGCCGCCGCTGGTCTTGCATTCGGATATTCTGCCCTTCAGAGCTATCTGAACCCCAAGCCAAAGGTGCCGAAGCCGGAGGATGGCAGTTACAATATCAAACAGAATGTGCCGCCGCTTTCCTATGTTCTTGGACGTGTGAAAAAAGGTGGAGACTACATATTTTTGGAGGAGGCGGGCGGCGTTGCTTATCATTCGACCGCACTCGCAGCGCACAGAATCAATCGGTTTGTGCAGCACTACCTACACGACAAGAAGCCAGATCTAAATGCGGACGGCGTCGCAACCAGCACTTCGATGGCTGGCGTTGTCAGGATTAGGACACGGCTCGGTCTCAACGCTGAAACCGTCTACACCCATATCCGAGACGCTTTCCCTGCGATTTGGACCAACGATCACCGGGGTGATGGGTTGGCGACCATAATGATGCAGGTATTTACTGTCGATCAGAAGGAGCATATGCGCGTCTTTCCGAATAGCATGCCAGAACACTCGGCCGTTATCGAGGGCGCTTTTCTTTTTGATCCCCGCAAGGCCAACCAGCACATCCCAAATCAGCCTGCCACATGGGATTATGCCGAGAACCTTGCCCTGATGCGGCTGTGGCACCTGACCCATCCTGTGGGCGGCAAGCTGGCGATTGACGATATGTATCTGCCGGATTGGATCAACGCCGCGAATGTTTGCGACGAGGATGTGACCAACAGGGCCGGGGGAACGGAACCGCGCTATCACGGCGGCTTCTGGTTTCGTGCCAACAATGAAGTGACTGAGGTTGGCCGCATTATTGACCAGGCGGCAGAGCTCGTCGTGTTCGAGCGGCCGGATGGCCTCGTCGGGGTCCATGCAGGCCATTTTGTTGAGCCAACGATCCGCCTGACGCGCGATGACATCATCAGCGTGAACTTCGATGCCAATGAGCGTGACTCTTCTACAGTGTTGGCAGTGCGTGGCCGCTACGTTGACACCGCAGCCGATTATGTCACGCAAGATGCGGCGATATTCGGCAATCCGTATCAGGCGGATGACGACAGCGAGCGTACCAAGACTGTCGATAACGCTGCCATCCAAAGGCACAATCATTGCCAGCGTCTGCAAAAGATCGCGCTCATTCGCGCCAACGCACCAAGGGTTTCGGTGCTTGCGCATTATGAGTCGGCGGAAGAGGTTCCTTACCATCGCTCGGTGCGGGTGCATCTGCCACCGAAGATGGAAGAGTCGATTGTGGAGATTACGGCCACGCCAAAGATTTCCTTGAGAAATCTGACGGTGGAGTTTTCTGGCATCATCATACCTTCCACACTTTGGAGTTTTGTTGCCGCCGTGGAAGAAGGCGCGCCGCCGGCGACGGTTGACAAGGTCAATCCCGCCGGCGTTCCTGTGCCAACAGACTTTGTCGCCACCATCCAGACGGAAGTGGTTTCTGGTGGAGCGACGGCAGCTTTCGCGAAGGCAACTTGGTCGCTTGTTTCCGAGGTGCTGACCTATGAGTTTGAATGGGAACTCACGTCTTTAGCCCAGCCTGCGCAATCCGTTCTTTCGAAGGCCGGAGAAACGCAGGTAAAGTCGGTCTATCTTGTAGACGGCGCTCAATACCGTTTCAGGCTTCGTGCCTGGGGCGGTGGAACGCCTTCGGTTTGGACGGGATATCAGATCGCCACGGCGACGGCTGACCCGGTCGCACCAGGTGCCGTGACAGGTGCGACTGTGACTGAGGGCGTGGGGAAGACGATGTTCGAATGGACCGCGCCTAATTCTGCGAACTATTACGCCTGTCAGATCCGCGTTGGCACGACGAACAATATCAATGCGTCAACTCTGGTCGCAACGGAATACGGGCCACCAAGTGCCGTCGATAACCGAATGGTTCTCGGGCTTTCTGCCGGCACCTATTACGGCTGGCTTCTGGCCATTAATGCTTCCGGCCGCGCTGCACCTGCGGTGGCTGTAGGAGCTTTCATCATCACCTGACGGCTTAGCCGATACATCACAATTCAGTGCGCCCCTGCGTTCCCGGGGTGTGCCTGCATGGAGATTTTCATGACACCTACAGGCCGTTACGTCTGGCGCGATTTCGTGTCCGACGGTATCCCCTCGAGCGGGAAAAACAAAACCAGCAAAAGGGAAATCCGTGATTGGACCGATTCTCTAGAAAACAACGTCGCCACCAAAGCTCCACAAGAAGACCTTGCTGCTTTGGAAAAAACAGTTGCAGATAATTTCTTAGCGTTGTCCGCGCTGCAGTCGGGTGGCCGGGTAGGGTTCGACACAAAAGTAAACCTAGATCTAAATGCCAGCAGCTACCCTGTGCAGCAGATAGCCGAGGTGATCAGCGACCCCGCGCCTGCAAACAATGGCACATATCTTCGCTACGGTTCAGGTTGGGTAAAGCTGTCTAACTACACGCTCACAACAGTTGCCCTCGAAGTACTGGCGGCTCGTTCAGGATCAGCAACGGTCGGCGACAGACTTGCTAGCATAGTAGATTCTGTTCTGGCAGTGCAGAAGGCAACTGCCCCTGTCAGCGCCTATCGTCCGACCGAAACACAATTCAGGCCTCAAAGTGCACTGGTGCCGAAGCAGGCAAGCTTTTCCGTTGTGTTTCCGAAGGTGACGGCTGCCAGCTATGGCGGTGATATTCTCATTGACACGCAAACCATCACATTCGATGCGCCCACTTCCGCCGCGATGAGCGAAGCTAAAACGCTGAAATATGCGGGCCTCTATAATGGGGCGATCAACAATTCGAACTTCGCCACCGCTGAAAGGCTGCAGTATCAATACGTGACCGCAGTAACCGTCACCCGAAACTCCGATAGTGTGGTGCTCGTGAAAGGTGTCGATTGGGATATCAAACCCAACACCGGCTTGATCTACGGTCTTAAGAATATCGCTGATGTCGCTGTTACCGTTGCCTATACCGGGTGGAAGCACCGTTACGATATTCTCTATGGCCCCACGCCATTACCGTCTTCCGGCTACGGAATGGTCAAGGGAACAGATCGGATCGCCGACCCAGAGGAATACCTGCCGGTCACGCCTGCCGGGTTCTCCGAAATTTGGCGCGTCTACATCTACGTTAACCCAGATGGCTCTCCGCGTGCAGATATCATCCCCCGCTATCGCTACCGCAAGCGGGCTATGATCTCTCGTCCGGGCGAGTATGCCGATCTGACGCAATACAATCGTGCCAGCATCGCAAAATATCTTGGCCTGGTCCGTAAAGGCACCGCCGGCCCGATCATCGGCTATGGAACCTCCATCACCGCTCAAGGCGGCGGCATGGGCAGCAACCAAGTGCTGCCAAATGTGGATCGTGATGTCGTAAAAAGCGCCGCGGGCTATTTTCAGACTACGACCAAGCCCGAACTGACGGGGCGTATGCCTAACGATACCGCAGCGACTATTCCGCTCTTCGATGGCCCTCTAGGCACCGCCAAGCATCAGCACCTTGGCTGGAACTGGTATCTGAAGAAGGCGCTTGATGATGCGTATGGCGTCAACCTCACCTATCTCAACATGGGTGTCCCAGGCTCTCGGTCTGACAACCTTCAGACTAGCGGCATCATGGGAGGGCTTTACCCTGACAGACTGAACGCCATGCTTGCTCTCGCGAGCAACGCCTTGCTTGTCATTGAGTTTGGAACGAACGAAATCGGGCAGCCGTACACGTTTTCCAATTTGTCGGGCATCATTGGTTACTTCTATGCAAACGGTGGAGCCGCAGTCATCGTCGTACCTCCTCCACAGGTCGGATATCCGGGCGGCGCAGACGCGTTCTCACAATCATCCATCGGCGGCGAGGGCTGGCTGGGAACACATAAGCAGTGCGTCAATGCGGCGTTGTATACCGGCGCTGCTTATGTGGACATGATCCGACTTGATGGTCAGTACCCGGTTGTCATAGGTTTAGGTTCCCCGCCACTGTTGACAAACTACCCAACCGATCCCGCGATTGTCTCTGGCGCCAACCTTGATCTCTGGCACCACGGATGCAGCGGCCTGTCGTGGATGAACTTGGGCAGCATAAACCTGCTCAACCACCCAGGACGCGAACAACTTCGCCAGATTGGGTTGATGATGGGGGATATTATCGGAGCAGATGAGCGCCAGTTCAAAAGCCTGAATAGGGTTTAATGGCAATTATCCGGGAAGGAATTCTTCTTCCCGGATAGGCGTATTCCCATAGATACCTCGGTCGTCGAAGGTAAGGTGGCTGTACGCTTCTCGTGGGTTGGTTGGACCGTATGTGGCTTTCAATCCGTCGCCGGAAACGGCAAATCCAGCTCTCTGGTAGAAGTCTTTGCACACGGAATTGGCGCTCGTTAACTTGAAATCTGCCGTGAACTTCTTCGTGTGGAACATCCATCCTAAATTCTGCATAACATAATGGATGGCCCCTACTTCAATACCCATTCCGAGCACTCGACAGCTCATTGCGAACTGATCAAAGTTGCCATCTTTGATTAGCATGACGCCCACAAGTCCATAAGAAACAAACCTGTCATTGACTGAAAACGTTGCGATCAGCCCGCCGCCATCAAGATATTCCGAGATATCCTGAAAGGTCCAACGCTTTCCGGTCGTGTTGAACTGATTGGTTTTATTAAGAAGTTCTAAGCTTCTGTCGAACTGCGTATCGCTGGGGCTCCGAATAAAATCGAATGTGAGCACGCTATCCAAGCTCTGGAGAAAGTCCTCTCGGGAGAGGCTGGTCTTGGATTTTTCTCGATCAATCTGTCCAAGTATCGCAGTTGCACGATCCTCTGACTCTTTTGAGAGTTTGGCGACCTGCAACTCGGGTGACCACATAAGCAGCCTGCGGATGACGAAAGGATCAGATCCAATCGTTCGAATGCCTGGGAACGCGGCTTGTACAGACGCTCTCTCTACAGGATTGTCATCGACAAAGAGAACGCTCTTTGGGGTTAGACTCGCATCGCGCATGATGCTCTCGATATTTGCAGACTTAGGCTCCCAATTGATCCGTTGGATAGGGAAGTCATCCAAACTGATCCACGAAGTGTTGACTGCCTTCGACCAGCCATCAACAACATGCTGATGATCGTTCTTGGAGCAAATCGCTAGGATTATACCTCTGGATTTCAAGTGCTGTACGGCTTCCCAAACACCCAGTGGCCAGCCATCTGATGTCGGCCATTGAAGCCCGTTTTGGTAATGCTCTACGAGTTGACCGCGCCATAGGGTGTTATCCAAATCAAAGATCACCATCTTGACCTGGTCAATCTGGTTCACGGTGCGGAAGATGGCTTCGATCTGCCTAAGAACTGCATCGTAGAAGTCTCCCGCATTGCTCGGGTACGTTTCTCCTACGGATGGGACAACGTCCATTCTACCGGGCATAGGCGCAGTCCAATACGCTTCGTTTTCTTCCTTCTCCCAGGCAGGGTGGAAAACAGACCCGTGCGTAGAGAAGCCGATATTGTCATCAAGGAAAAAACGCTTTCCTACTGATGAAGCAATCATTTCGATATCGACCAGGTAGACGTTTCTCAGGTCCCGCACCCGGTGCGCGAGATAGGCGTTTAGTTCGCTAATGATGGTCGTGACATCATGGTGGGTGTTCTGATTGTAGATTGAAGATGACAAGTGTCTTTGCGGGACTACAAAATTCGTCACAAAGGTTAATAGGCCGTTCCTTGCATTGAATTTCAATGCGGCGTCCAACATGGCGTTGATACTATTGACGCCTTGCTGAAGAATAGCTTTCGCGAACTCTGCGTCTTTCAACCGACCGATATCAATGACAGCGTCGGACACAACGCTGCGAACTGGCATTTGTATAATCTGGAAATCATAGTCGCCCAGTTGCGATGGCGGCTCTGGGATGTCGGACGCACCGTTGAAAAGAATATGGTCTACCTGGGTGGATGGGTGCTTCCAGCGATAGTAGTCGCGAAGTATCTCCGACATACACGAGCCAATGATCAGAAATTTCCCGAACTTCGTGGGATTGATCTCTAGGTCTCTAGGGAAAAGAAAATCTGAAGTATCCATGCGAGTAACTCCGGGCGCAGTCTTGGCTACGGCAGCCCTACTACAACGAAACGCGGCAAGCTAGCCCTCTGGCTAGTCTCGAGATCATAAGCCCGCCACAATGCCTGCACCTCAGTACAGCGGCGCTCGATTTCGCGGTGATAGACTAGCATTCGCGATCGATGTCCACTTGTAAGCGGCGGGCATCAATTATAGCCTGCATCTTTAGGTGTGTTAGCGAGGACCGTGCATGACATTCACAGCCCACAATGTTCTTTTGAACGATGGTACCCAAACGATCCCTGAGCAACGCGTTCTCCTCGAAGAAACACCCAACTTTCAAGCAGCCGTGCGGTCACTTCGTAATGCCTTTGGGCCGAACCTGACCGGGCTTAGGGTAGTCGACCTAGGATGCCTAGAGGGTGGATACACAGCAGGTTTTGCCCGTCTGGGCATGATTGCAAAGGGTATTGAGGTTCGCCAGTCAAATCTGGATTGTTGCGAAATCGTGCGTCAAGGCGTCAACCTCCCTAATCTTTCCTTCAACAAGGACAACGTTCTTAACTTGGAATCATACGGAAGCTTTGATGCCGTATTCTGCTCCGGTCTTCTATACCATCTGGATAACCCAAGAGCATTCGTAGACATCATGTCTAGAGCATCGGCCAAGGTCATTATTCTGCACACACATTACGCGACACATGAGCCAAGCAGGCACCCAAAGCTCTCTGAGATGGATACGAACGAGGGCATGTCCGGACGCTGGTATAGTGAGCATGAGGAAACTGACGATGATGCAAAGGAGAAGTTGAAATGGGCGTCTTGGGATAATCACCGGTCTTTCTGGAACACGAAGGGCGGCTTATTCGATATGCTTCGATGCAACGGGTTTTCGCTCGTTTATGAGCAGATGGACTGGCTCAATGGAAAACTCGAGGAGTCTATGACCGAAGGGGGCCAGTATTATCGAAATCAGCGCACAATGATCGTTGGTGTCCGCATGTAGAGTCCATGTCGTATGTTTTCGAGAAGAACCCCGATGCTTTGAAGAAGCTGGGCGTGATCACAAGGCACTTAAGGAAGCTATTCTCTCAAAAATACCGGAAGTGGTGCAAACGCCTCCGATGTCGCCGAAGACGTCTGCTACCGTTCTGGCTTAGGTCGTAAATACCGTAGGGACAGTGTTTTTCCAGATACCGAAACCCTGAGGCGAGGCTGATGACGGTGTTTCCAAGCGGGTGAAGAGCTCCCCAAATCGTTTGGAGTTGAGGAAATAAAGCGCGCGATTTTCACCTTCAATCGCGAACTCAGGGTAGTCTTTCAAGCTGATGCGGTCCAGAGAATCGTCTGGGGCCTTAAATGTAGCGAGGAAAGGACGACCGAAGTCGCCAAGGTCTGTTCGGTGAGGCTCCAGTAGAAGCTGGCCAGGGATCTCGTAGCCATTGTGGAGCATGAGAAATTTATTGGTCGCAGGAATGCGCAAATCGTACCATCCGGTCACAACAAACTCGACCACATCGCCAGTCGTGAATGCGGTCACCTTGTCGACATGCGAGCGCTCGAGCTCTTTCCTGAACCAGACGCCAGATGATCTGAGAGAGCACGTCACCGGGCTAACAGTTTTAGGCACAAGGGTGCCATGAGTGAGGGAAACGTTGAAAGAGGGCCGGCCGGTGTCCTGTAGCCAGTCTAGAACCCCCTGTTTGATCGACTCGGGTAGCCATCCTTCTACGTATGCCGCCTCCGCGTTTGTCTCAGATATCATTGCGCATATGCGCTCAACTGCGAGCTTGGTCATAGAGAGGGCATCTACCGTTCTCCAGAAGAAGTCGACATTCGCCTCTCCTACAGAGATGAGGCTGAATGGGGTTTGGTTCATCAGTCTGTGTGCCAACTGGTCAAGGGAAAGGTAGGCTACCTCAGCTCTGAACAAGTTGCTGATGTAAGTCTTGCCTGAGTTCGGCATATCGAAGTTGTACAGGATCACGCTTTTGGTCTTGCGGATGTGGAAAACCCACCGGGGAAAAGCGTCGCCGCCTTGAGCAACGGACGGGAATGCCTGGAAAATGTAATATCCGCGCTCCTTGAGGGTGTTTCTCAGGGAATCCATTGTGAAGTAAAGTCGCTCGATGCCATCATATCGTACCTGTCGAACGTAAATGCCTTCAGCCTTGTCGGGATCACCAATGCCGCATTCTAGGAGGAGGGTACCATCCTCCGTCAATGCACGCAAAGCAAGGTCGAGTGAATTCACCTGATCTGCCGAATAGTGGATAGCAGAGGCAAACAGAATCACATCGAACTTCTCGTCATTCGCCGGAAGGAAATCGTCCCAGCTCTGAAGATGAAATTCAGCACCCGGGAAATGGCCGCGAGCGTCCCGAATAAATTCTTCTCCCGTATCGACGCCCACCGCTTTTACCGCACCGCCGGCCAGCGAGGCGCCACAGAAGAAGCCTTCGTTGCACCCAAGATCAAGAAACTTCTTGCCCTCGATTTCGGGCATTCTAAGAGCAGCCAGCTTGCCTGCTGAATCTGAATCTGCACTGGTCGTTATTGACTGATAAGGCAAAATATTTCTCCCCTAGATAGAAAGAATATATCAAACAGCACTAATCGAGAAGCGCAAGAGCCATGTCACGTTCCTGACATATTGTTCGAGTGCCAGATACACCGCGTCGCTGCCTTTAGCTTCCAAATCTAATCCTAACATCACCAGAAAACATCTTCAAAGTTACCATCAACGACCCGCGGGGAATGGCGGGAGCGAACAATGCTGCGCGGGTGATCGAGAGGCTAGCAACGACAGCGTTCACTTATCCAGCATTTGCTTATGAGGTGACGACAAAGAAGCGCATTGCGCGGTTCTTGGCGCACATCTCAACGAGAAAGGCGACTTCAAGGCTCTGGTGGACATCCAAGTACCAGCAGCGTTTGTGAAATTTCGCCTCAGGCTAAATTACTAATTTCGAGGACCTCTAAATGCTTGTGCAAAATTGGCGGCAGGTGCTGAAACGCGCCTGGTCTGTCCGCCTCATGATCGCTGCCGCCGTCTTGTCAGGTCTGGAAGTCGCGCTTCCGCTGATCGATGGCTTTATCGAAATCCCCCCTGGCGTCTTCGCTGCACTCTCTGGCCTAACGGTTGCTGGAGCCTTCACAGCGCGCCTTCTTGTACAGAAAGGACTTCCCGATGCCGATAAACAAGATCGCGCCGACGAAGCGCAGTAAGGCGGCGATCGCCACTGTGCTGGCGGGGATCGCTGCTGGCGGCTACGCCACTTACGATCGTTACGTCACCTACGGCAAGATGGATCCCGCCGTCATCCTGTCCGTCGAAAAAGCAATCATCCCGTGGGAGGGGCTGGTCCTCAAATCTCACTGGGATCCCTTCGCCAAGATCTGGGACATTTGCTACGGCGAAACCAAGGGTATCGGCCCCGGCATGACAAAGACGAGGGCGGAGTGCAAGGATATGCTGCTTCGCCGCGTTCATAATGACTACTACAAGGTCATCATCCAGTGCTCTCCGAACCTTGCTAAATCTCCCATCAGTGTTCGCGCCTCGATGATCTCAGGATCTTACAATTTCGGCGTCGGTGCCTGGTGCAGATCCACGGCGAAAGCCCGGATCGAAGCGGGGCAGTGGCGGGCGGCCTGCGAAGCACAGACAGCGTTCAATCGCGCCGGAGGGCAGATCGTGCGCGGCCTGGTCAACCGACGAGAGATGGGGGACGCGCAGCGGATCGGTGAAGCCGAACTGTGTGTGAGCGGCCTATGAGCTTCCTCCTCACAACGAAGACGGGGCGGGTGATTTCCGCCGGCATCCTTCTTCTTACCGCTCTCCTCCTCGCTTTTGTCGGCTTCCGGATCTGGCTGGCCTCGCACGACGACGCGCTGCTGAGTGGTTATGTGCTGCTTTCAGAAAAGACAGCCGCTGAAGCGAAGGTCACCGAGCTTGAGCGACAGCGCAATGCCGCCGCCCAGGCTGTCGAAGAATATCGGAAGCGCGCCATGGCCGACGCGCTGACGCAACAGAAGCTTGAAGCTCAACTCGAACAGGCGATCAAAGATGACAATCAGAATATTGATGATGGCGATTACCGCTGGAGCGATGCTGATCGTCTCTGGCTGTGCCGGCAAAGAGGCGCGGCTGATTGCGGCCGCTAACACGCGAGGCAAGGCAGCGGCCGGCGTGAACCTGCCGGATCTTCCGAAAGAGTGCCGGCAGAAGATGGCGCGTGTGGTCCCTAAGTATGGCGCGGAGAAGCCTCGCAACACGCAGCTCCGGTGGGAGATCTCTGCAGATGCCGTCGATCGGAGGACGGATCGCTGCGCCGGTTTCTATGATGGCGTGCAAACGCGCTATGGCCGGCAGGAGACCGAGTGATGCGACAGGGCTATCAAGGGCCGGGGATGTGGGTGCGTATCCAGCACCGCTTCGGCCCACGCATGATGGAATGGTGGATGGCCATGCATATGGGATTGTTTGGCCTGGTGCTCCTCCTTCCATCGCAGACATTCAACCAGCCGGCATTTATCGGCTTCAGCGAAACCGTGCCTTCCGAGGATTTCCTCGGGTGGATCATGTTCGGGGTTGGTTGCCTGCGCATCATTGGCCTGGCCATCAACGGGGCCAGAAAAAACGTCACGCCGCAAATCCGTGTGTTCTCGGCTAGCGCCGGGTGCCTGATCTGGTCCGGCATCACTTACGCCTTCTGGTCATCCGATGTCATGAGTACGTGGATTTCCGTTTACCCTCTCTTCGCCCTGGGCGAGTTGACGAATATCCACCGCGCAGCGCATGACCAAGGGGAAGCACGGAATGGAAAAACTGGTTGAGCTACCATCCACCGCGCTCGTTGCTCTCGGCGTGACACTGGCGATCATAATCGCGGTTCGATATCTCGGCATAACGGCCGGGGCCAGTGCCTCGCCTGCAAACAGCCAGGGTGCTGCCCAGGTCGCGGCTGTCATTGTTGATCCGACCGCCCTCAATAATGCGACAAAAGCCGTAGAGGCGCATACCGAGGCTATGTTGGAATTCATCGACGTCGCAAAGGATGTCAATCGGTCACTCACGCACGTGGGGATCGAACTTGACCGGATCCGCGAGGAATTGCGCATCCAGCGCGAAGTTTCGCGGCGGCCGGTGAACTGAGTATAAGGCACAACCAAAGCCGCGCGGAGAGATCCGCGCGGCTTTTTTTGTTTTGGCGCGCCATTAAGTCTTTCACCAGGCGTAGCATGACCGGCCCGCGATGAGGCTGGTTGACTTCTCTCCGGGCTTGCGATTGATCATTGCTCCGATGATCGCAGAAGCAAACCATGCAATCGCGCCGCTGACAATCGAGTGGGGTACGTTCGAGACCCTATCGACGGTAGCTGGTTTGGCGCGCTGTCTACTCGACCACTGGCCGCCAGATTGCGCTGCCGATGCCTATGTAACAGCCCTTATGGTGTGTGACGCTGTCTTGACCGGAAGTGATGAAGATACGGCGGAGGACGCCAGAGCTGCGTTTGTAGATTCGGCGCATGAAGCGGGGCTATCAGTTTGCCCTGACGACGACTTTATCTAGCTTGGCTGCGTGGGGCAGGCTGCGAAGGCGCCTTGTAGGGATAGTGCTCCCAGCACCACCATTGCACCGGCTCTGCCTTGCTGCGAGCAAAGCCAAAACCGCCCCACTTTTTGCAATCAGGTAAGCAACAATAGTGGTTCACGTGCACGCCGTCGCTGGCTTTGTTGGTGTCGCTCATAGCAACGAGCCCTGCGCCATTGGCTCCTCGATGGGTAAAAGTAGGAGCTTGTCGGCTGGCAAGGGTCGCTGGAGCTCTTTCGCTTCGTCCCATGGTGCGCTCATCCAGACATCGACTTCTTCCTTCGTCGTGAGCAGGACTGGCATGGCCTTCGGGTGGATGGGTTTTACTACTGCGTTCGGCTCAGTCGTCAGGAAGGCAAAGAGCTCGTGCTGGCCTTCGCGCGGGTTCTTCATTGATCCCCTGGTGCCGCTCCACTCTGTCCAGACGCCGGCGAAGAAGGCGAGGGGCTCTGTCTCGTCAATGGCAAACCAACGTTTGGTTTTGCGGGGCTTGGTATCCTCCCATTCGCAAAAGCGTGTCCAAGGCACGATGCACCTATTTTCCACCTTAAGCCACCGGCGCCAGTGCGGCGAGGTGACGTTGCGAATGTTCGTGACGCCTGTGTCCGGCTTGTCGCCGAGGATGTTGGGTGGCGTCGGCATGCCCCATGTCAACTCCATCAGCTCGCGGGCACCATCCTTGTTGCGCACGACCGGGGCAGGTCGATCGGGATAGATCTCGATATCAGGCTGGAGGTTGAGCCGCTCATTCATCATGCCGGCAATGTCGCGCATGGCTTCCTGATTGGTGCGGACTTGGTAGAGATTACACATTCGTCACCTCGGAAGTTTGGCCAGGGTCAATTCGACATCGCCCTTGCGATTGCACTTTTTGCAGCGAAGAAGCTTCTTCAGGTCATCTAAGGTCATTCCCGGCTTTGTAACCTTGCTGACGCGCCAACGTTCCAAATTGGAGACGTGTCCGCAATAACGGCATTTGCCGACCACGATCTCCCAGCTACAAAGATATTCCAGGCGCGGTGAGGCTGGCTTTTCAAATTTGATCTTCCTTGTCTCATGACCTTGATAAAATCTAAGCCTGCACCTGTCGTGATATCCTTCGATATTTTTACCGCATTGAATGATGTCCTTGGCAATCCGGCCAGGCAGGCTAAATAATTCTAAGTCCTCATACATGCCAAGAAGCCCGTCGTAGTCCAGGCGTTTGAGCAATTCGCACTCAAGGCACATCACGTAGATTAAATCTTCCTTGAGCGACGAGAGCCTTGGAAATTCCTCAGACGGCATCTCGCCCCTCGCTCGGAGCCCACCCCCTCGTATATCCTTTGCCCATAGCAGCGACGGCTAAGCGTAACTGGTGTTGTAGGTGCTCAATCTCTTCGTGCATCGCCACGACCGCAGCCTTTGCGTTGCCGTCGTGGCAGAGCAGGATGTCATCAGCCACATCGATGTTGGTGGTCTCCGGGCGCACGTTCTCAATCTCCATTTTTCAGAGCCTCGATACCGAATAGTTGGTGGGAACACCCGCACCGTTGCTTAGTGATGTTCTATTTATGTTCCGGTGAATAAAAGAGTCAAGCCGCGTCGGTGCTGGAGATGATATTCTCACACGGACACGATGATTGAGACACTGACTGATTAATTGCTAGCAGATACTGCGCTTCGTTAAAGGCCATCAACGGCGGCGTGGCGCGTCCAGGAGATGGCGACCAAACATCCCACCAAAACTCCCACCAATAAAGTATCGGCGAGGTATACGTTGCTGAATTTAATGGGAAAATCGCATTGGGGCTACATTTCCCCCAGGCAAGGATGCAGTAATAGTTGGGAAAGGCGCGGTGGATGGCAAGAATCTGCATCGAGTTGAGTTTTCCCGTGAAGATTGAGTTCGCGGAAAGTAAAAGTCGAATACTGGAAATGCATTTTTGTTTTATGCGCGGCTATTGACGGACTATATCCAATTGGACACTGATGGTGCTTAGAGGCTTTTAAGGGAGATCATTATGACTGAGAAAGACAGAGACAACGTCCAGAGCGCGAATGATGGATGGTCTGATAAATCCACTCACGTGAACAAGCAGCAGCCGGAATTATTGGAGAAGGCCGCAGGAGGAAAAATTCAGTACATGGCAAAGCCTGATGTGGCGTCCGCACCTACGCCGCCGACGGCCCCAGCAACAGCCGCTACTGACAACGCCAAGAAAGACTAAGCTTGAACGATCCCGCGCTTATAGTCGCAGTTTTCAGTCTAGTCGTTTCCTTTGTCAGCGCCGCATTGGGTGCTTACACTGCGATTAAGACGATCGCGGAGAGCAACAAGGCGCGGGACATGGCTACGCTCGAAGCGATACGTGCGTCGGTTAGAGAAACCTCAATTGACCTCTTCCAAACAATACGTGACGACAACACCAATGCAATCGAGCACGATTTTTATGCGAGTCAGTTTTTGGACACCCTAGAATATGCCTCTCACATTTATTTGGAGAGGATGCTTACCAAAGCTCCGCAAAAATTCATTGGTGAATGGTTGGAAACGGAGATAAACGACCTTGTGAATATTGACTGGATTTTGGCCAGCGTTGTTCCAAAAAAATTGAATGATGGTAACTACAGCAACATACGAGCTGTAGCAAAACGCCTGAAAATCGATCTTTTCAAGAAAAATGTTTAATCCGCTCTCTTGCCGGCAGAGCATATCGGGTTGGTGATGCACGGTGCCCTACATAAGTCCCCGCTACAATCCGACTAAGTTTACAACACTTGAGAACATTATCGGATTTCGTGCCGGTTTGAGCGTGTTTCACAATTAAAACATTGATCTATAGCCGATAGATCAAGCTTCCCGAGCTGTTGCATCCAAGATGCAAACCTTTTTCGCGCTTCTGCGGGTTTTGACCGGCTTCCTCTAAACTTACTCAAACGCCCGGTGACTACACTCGTGTTTTTATTGTGTGCAGATTGACCTGTTATGCACGTTCCGGTCAATTTGTGACTATCAATTGGGAAGAGGTTGACATTTTGGAAAGTAGAAACACAACAAGTTCGGATTTGGCAAAAGTATTTAGGAACAATGCGCCTCGCATAAACTCCGAATACGAGCGCGCGGGGGTCAACGCACGTCAGGTTAAATCCAACTTCTTAGCAGCTGCTATCGATGGTCGCTGCCACACGTTATTACAAGACGGCGTGCCTATGGCCGCAATCATGTGGGACCCAGTGGAAGAGTTGATCATAACGTCTTTCGCAGCGAAGGAAGAGTTCTTTACGAGCCAAACCGTTCGATTCTGTTGGAAGCATATCCGCGAGTTACAACGAGAAAACGGCGGCGTTCCTGTTCATGCCTATAGCTACTCAACTCACTCAAGGGTCGCTAGGTGGTTCGAAGCGCTCGGCTTTGAGCTGGTAAACAGTGATGAAAACAGCACCCTCTACCAATTGCCGGCAGTAGGTGTGTAATGTGCATCGATTAAGACCCTTATCGCTACACGCAGTGCTTCGCGGTTGAAAATATTCGACGTGCAAATAACGGCGTGCTTTAATATGAGATTGTGGGTAATCCTACAAAACTCTGTTTTTGCCACATCTTCTTCGGCATCCATATTGTCTTGCTATAGCTCAGTTTCAATTCCGGGAATCAAAAAATGAAATACAGTTACGACTTCCAGTTTCTTGCTAAGGGTTCGGCTCGTCCAAGTGACGAAGGTGCGGTTGTTCCGGTTGAGACGGATGAAAAAGGATTTTTGCTTGCCCCTTTGGTAGGAGACTACGTGCAAATTCTTAAAGGTATTGGGAACGAAGACCACGCCGTATTCGATGGTCGCGTGAAGAGTCGTTTGTTTACATACGTCGGAACTACAAACTGCATCGTGAACATAGTTGTCGAGGAAGTAGATACATCTGTCTGGCCAACGCTAATAAAAGAATAATTGGAGCAGCCTTTCATGAAACTTGACGACTTTCTCAACATCGTCGCCACGAGCAGTTCGTATGACTGGACCAAAATAGAACGGCCAGTTTTTCTTCAGAGCCTGTCGCAAATCAGTGGCAACGGCCAACCAGTACCATGGCTAGAGGTTGATGAGCATCATACTCTCCTCAGCTACAAGAATGATCTTCGCATTTCGATTGCGACCGGGCTCAAACACCGCGCTAGCTTCTCCGAACTGTGGGCAAACGGAAACCCGGATCCCCACGCTTCTTCCGACTGGGTTGACTTCCTGTACAATGGTCGGCCAGTCCTGCGTGAGTTGATAGTCTGGGTAGACGGTGGTCGCTCAGGGCTCCCCGTACCTCGTCCCAGTTCGAATAAAATCCCTGATAGGCAGTACCAGATATGGCGATTGATCAACGATCTCACTGCCGGTGGAGATTTTGATCGATACTTTAAGAGCGCTGGGTTCGAAATTCTCAGTGAGCTTTGGCCGCGATAGAGTTGCGGCCGCGTGTGTTTTAAGCTCAAGGCATTGAACTATGGGTGATAGATCAAGCTTCCCGAGCTGTTGTTCCTTGATGCAGACCTTTTTCGCGCATCTTCTGGTTTCCGGTAGAGATAGCTTGAATCCCCATGTGCCACATTGCGCGACACAGGAAGTGCCACTGACCAATATGAAGTGTCTGGAAATCCGTTGTTTTGTGGGTGGTTTCGTGAGCGTTCAAGTCCCGCCGTCTGCACCGTTTAAGCGATCAGTGATCTAGGACATAATACGCGAATAATATCCTCGATGCTCTAATTCGTGGAGATAAAAGCGTTAGAGATAGAAACCAATGTCTGATGTGGAATGCAACGTTACCTTTGGTAGCCACGGCATGGAAAGGCCACCTGCCATTTTTTTGCAAAGCCGACTCAGTTACCTCTTAGAGCCATGTACAGCTTTTGTCGGTTTGAGCCTCTGGGCTTTAATCCAATCAAGGTTGGTCTCTTTGCGTGAGGAAAAGTTTCCGAACTTTTGATCACGCCTGCATCGCGGAGACCTTTCAACGTTTCCAATGTAGCCTTGATTGTTTCAAATTCTTTTGCCGCATTTGGGTTAGCGCGAATGATTTCATTCAGATCGACCATGGCGCACTTCCTTATATCATGAATCTGTTTTCGCGCGTCTGAACCACAATTTCCCACCCTCGTCTACCCATGTAGTCTTTTAAAAGGCGATAATATGCGGTTACTCGCTTGTTTAATTCGTCGTGAGCTGGATCAGTTCCGTAGTCTTCAACAACTAGATTTAAAGTTCTTCTCACTACTTCCATAGAGAGGCCCCTCCCGTGCGACCGCCAGAGTTTTGTATTGTTGAGCTTGTCAGCTATCTCCTTGGCACGCTTGATTTTCATTTTCTGACTCACTGGTAGATTCCGAGAGGACGTCCTTGACCAGTTTTTGAATTTATATTGCACCAGCCATTTTTTGAGAAGGTCGACGCCATGCTCACGTGCTTGCTCAAGCCAATGAAGGCGAGCTGGATCGAATTTGTCTAAAAGAAATGCCAGTTCTGCGGCAGATAGATTACCCTTTTGCGACTTATCAACAAGCTCTTTAAACTTCTCGATATAACCCATCCCCGGGACAAGTTCACCCGTAGAGTTAGGCACTTGTGGGTCTATCGGGCCGAGAATAGAGTAGTAATCCATCAAAATACGATCGCCTGACATGACCAGAATTGTCCCAGCTGACATCGCGAAGTTTGGTATCAAGAATGATACTTCTCCCTTATAGTGATGCCGAAAAACGTCGGCTACTCGCTCTGTTGTTTCTATTGAGCCGCCGTCTGTTTCGAGGATAACTAGCAAGTTGTCCCGCTTGTTTGGCACTTCGTCCATCAAGCGCCGGATCATGTCATCGATTGGCTGTGCGATGGGGTGTATGCAAGTGATTACATCCGCGTTGAATATCTCTTCAATTCTTTTGAGTCTTTCGACGATCTCGACATCGATGTACCGGTTCGTTGCCATGACATCGCTAGATGCAGGTTCAATGTCGGCCAACTCGTTCCCCCCAAACAAACTGATTCCTTTAAAAGTGATAATGACAAAGGTTTTTAGATTTGGAAGGTGGAAAAGAAAAAGCCGCCCAAAGGCGGCTTTGTTTTTGGATAATTCCGTTACTTAAACAGACTGTTTTTTCGGGAGTAGACAATATTTTTAGAGGTTTTCAGCATCGCCGCGCGAGCTGAAGATAGTTCCTCCAAATTAGCACGCTCCTGCTTATTGACTGTACCGGACACAACCTTGGCAATAATTTGCTCACGTCGTCTGTCGATAACAGACTCTTCAGATGATCTTCTAATTATGCTGCTCATCTTCAACACCCCAGAACCGTCTCGTTATTGAGCTATTTCTTTTCTTTGGCTTGTAGCACCCGAAAGTGCAACAATCATGGCGGCCATTTCGGCAAGTGCCCGAACTGCCTCACTGTTTTGAACCCCGATATTATCCACGTCAATGAAATGATTTGCTCTATCATTAGTAGCCGTAGCAATACCCCAAGGCTTTCTCTCGTCGCCGATATAGATGGGACAAGCAACTACCGACCTGTACATGCTTGAATCATTTGGTTTCGCTTTAGGCCCACCGGCGCCGTAGATCTGAGAGACTGTGGGGTCAGTTAAGTCTCCAACTATGATTTCCTCACCGGTTGATAGCGAAATTCCGCTGAAACCGACGCCTTCTGGCCAAACTCTAGCTTCTTTCACATCGCACTCAATAGCTCGTATGTGAGCTACGACCCGTAACTCTCTTGAGCCGGTTTCAGAAACATGAGATTTGTAAATACATACAGTCCATCTATCGCTCGTTTCAAATTCCATCGACGCCGCGAGCTGACGTTTATTGATATTCAGAAGCTCCTGTAGGAGCGTATTCTCCTCTTTTTTGCCCGCAAGTGCCATGCCCTCATACATATTGCGCGCATTACCCATTGCGACGTAGAGCTCAGAAAACTTGTTAATCTGATGATGGAGGGATGCTATGTTCTGTTCATATCCGACCAAGATGCTCTCGGACTCGATGGCGTGCGAGAGAGCTTGATTCGCGTCTGACAGCATCGACGCTGCATCGCGCTCAGCGAAAAGTAGGTAGGTTCCGATCACCGCCACGAGCACAGCTGCTATTGCGCCAAGGAATTGAGGGCGGGAAATTGTAGCGACATCACTTGGCCAAAACTGCATTACGGCGCTTAAGGCGCCGAATAGAATGATCGAGCATTTTGCAAAGGTGATACTGCGACCGATCGTCTTCGCAAATCCAGAAATATGATCGTTTATTTTCTGCCAGTGAGTGATAGTTCTATTGTCGCTCATCTTTTTCTTTTCAGAATTGTTTCAAGGAAGCCGACCTGCAGCACAATTTTGCCCCCAATCATAAAACGATTCTTTAATTTCACAATTTTAAATCGATGGCGGTCTGATTAACTCGACAATCTGCAATAATTCACTTCAGTGAACGTCACGATATTATCCCCTATAATCGACTAAATTTAGTGTCGTCCTAAGGCAGATCTATTCGAATACTATTCAAGAAAGCCTGGCGCCGCGCCATCTCTGCCCCGTCACCATAAGTCGGCCGGCCGAATTCATGCCCCATCAAGTCCGCCTGCATGCGGTCGGAAGCGCCGGCGTTTTCTATCCGATCCTGAAACGTATGCCGGAATGAATAGACGGTGTGCTTTGCCGTCGGCCGCAAGCCAGCATTCATCAAAAACTTGTTGATGTTTGCTGACGCTGTGTCGGCTTTGTCCTGGTAGAGCGGAAAGCCTGACGGATGGCGCTTCATCGCATCGAGCGCAATGCCCACGAGGGGAATGCGTCGTATCGAATAATCAGTCTTATTTCTGCGATCTTCGCGCTCCGCGACCTCAACGTGCGGGATCTCGTCGTCCAGGTGAATATCTTGAGGTCGTAGATTACAAACCTCCCCCAGCCGCATCCCTGTCTCAATCATCGTGTGGATGATCGCATTGCCTTCAGCGTTGAGGCCGTCGAGTGCCCCTGGTGCGAGGATCTTTTCTTTGATCCATGCAACAGGGAAGGGCGGCCGCTTGTCGAGTTTGGTCGCGTTCGTTTCTTTGATCCGGATTTTCTCCCACGCCTTATGAAACTGCGTGTGAAGTCCGTCGTCGATGACGGCCAACATGCCGGCGATATCCGTAAAACTTCGGTTGGCGCTGTAGGCCTTCAGTTTTTCATCTTTGATCTTGCGCACCCACCAGTCGCGAAATCTAATTGTGTCGGCACGATCGATGCTGTGCAGCTCGCGGTCGCCAATCAGATCTTTGAAATATCGAATGGCACGCTCACGCGAGATCTTGTGCTTTCGCATCTGGTTGGGGGACATCCCCGTCAGGCCGGCTTCATTGTGCTGAAGGTAAAGCTTCCAGATGTCACTCACGCGGGGCTTGGGTTCGCTCGCTGTCCCGAGTGCCGCATCCACGATCGTCGACGACGTATCGAAATGTTGCTCCGCTACACTCAGCCGTCGCTCGAGCTCGACCAGGTCAAGCTGTGCGGCTTGTGGTGCCGGACGGTATGTGAAGCCAATGCTCTGAGCAGCTTTCACCGCAGCTTGGTACTCCTCGATCGCGCCGACTGCGTTCTTTCCATCAAGTAGCGCACGCCAGTAATCCTCGGATGCCCGATGCAGTGTCTCCGCTCTGTCGAGCGCTTCTTTATGATTCTTGGTCTTCAGGCTCTTCTTTACATGCACCCTTTTGTCGAGGTGAGCGACTTCGGTCGGCACGCGTCGATAATAGCGATAGATGCCGGTTGCGGGATCTTTCACCACGTACCGTGAGAGGTCTTCTGATTTCATGATGTCTCGCCTGCTGTAGGCGGGAATGTACCCAAAATGTAGCAAGAAACACAAGAGAGGGAGTGTTCCGGCACGGTAGGGAAGCTGGTGGAGGGTATTTAAGTGATTGTTTTAGATGTATTTTATTTGCAGCGTACCACTTACCCATATTGGTAAAAGTGGCTCCCCGGGCCGGATTCGAACCGGCGACCTGTCGATTAACAGTCGAATGCTCTACCGCTGAGCTACCAGGGAACGTGCGCTGCTTGGCGCGGTGTGAGCGGGGTAATACAAACGCTTTGGCGATTTGCCAAGCGGTTTTTTCAAAAAAAATGAAATCATCTTGTTTTATCCACCGAAGACCCCACGTTTCCGGGCATGTTAGCAATAAAAAAGTTTTTGGCGGATGTTCCTGAAAGGGGTTTAGCGCGATGACTTTCGGTCTTCACCCCCAAACGGGGCGTCTTCATGTGGGAAAATGGAGCATGCCGATGCCTCGCTCGCGAGTCGGGCGCATCGTTATTGGCGTTTTGCTCATTATTTGTGGTTTGTTGGGCTTCCTGCCCGTGCTGGGATTCTGGATGGTCCCGCTGGGGCTTCTCGTCCTTTCGCAGGATCTGCCCTTTGTGCGCCGTCAGCGCCGAAGATTGACTGTCTGGTGGGCACGTCGCCGGCGCGCCCGTGAAGCGCGCCGGGAAGGCATTACGCGCCCGTGAGGGAGTTGGTAATGCCCTGGCCTGCCCAGAACGCGGCATAGCCCAATATGGCGAAGTAAATGGTCGTCAGAATGAGGAACAAATAGCCGCCTAGCACAGTCGCGCCATCGCGCTGGATCATTCCTGCCGAGAAGAGCAAAATGGCGACGCCGGGCAGGGTGTTCGAAAACGGCACGAAGCCGAGCGGCATCATCAGCAATATTCCGGCAGACATAATGGCAAGGCCATTGACGCGCGCCATGACCGCGCCAGTGGTGAAGGCGGGCAGGCGAGGGCGCATGTAGCGGTCCAGCTTGGAAACGATCCCAACCCCCTTCTGAAGGGCAGGGCGAAGCCGTTCGGTTTCCATCTGCTTGTCAAGAATGCGTTTTGGCAGCCATGGCATCCGGTTCAGCGTGATCGCCAGGCTGATCATCACAATTGCCGCACCAAAAACCGTACTGACGCCCGGAATTGATACCGGAATCAGAAATGGCAGAGAAGCGATGGCACACATCAGGAGCAAACCCTGCTCGCCAATGGCCTCCATTAGCTCCCGCAAGGTAATCGTTGCGCCTTTCAGATTGTCGATCAGTTTTTGGAGAACCGCGCTCAGGCTCTCCGATGTGTCTGCGAATGTCGTTTTGCTCGTCATACTCTATCCCGAAACATGTTTGATGCGGGATAGATAACACTCGTAAAACGACGTGCCTATGGCAAACCCATGTAAGCTAGAACTCTTGATGTGCCTGAGCCATCACAACTGCGTCTGACGTCAGTGAGACACCCAGGAACTGTAGGCGCCCGCCGCGAGAACCAGAAACAGAATGCCAATGATAAACGGATTGAGTGAAGTAACGAAGCCAACATAGTCCATACCCATTTCCTCCTCCATTTGTCCCATGACAAATATAATGGAATCTATCAAAATTTACTAGTATAAATTGATTTATAGTTGCAGCGCACCATAAGGTTACGCAATGGCCGCAGTTCTGGGGTGATTGGAATGTTGCGATGCAAGAAAAACCATTCCGCCGCCGCAATATTGCCTCGCATGAAGCATTTTAAACCTTAAGCTGGATGGGCCAGTAGGTGAGGTGCGGAATGCTGAGAGAACTTTATGCGCGGACAATGGCGCTGGCTGCCCGCAAGACGGCCATATGGTGGCTGGCCCTTATTGCGTTCGTAGAAAGCTCTGTCTTTCTCGTGCCAGCCGACATCCTTTTCATTCCCATGGTCTTGGCCAAGCCGAGGCGCGCCATGGTCTATGCACTGGTGGCCACCGTCGCTTCCGTTCTGGGTGGCATCGGCGGGTGGTATCTGGGGCACTATGCGTTCGAAAGCATCGCCAGACCTGTGCTGGAATTTTATGGCAAGCTGGACAGCTTTGAGCATTTGAAGGCCTCCGTCGATGACCAGACAATCCTGCTGCTGCTTGTGACGTCTGGTCTTGCTCATCTGCCGCCAATCAAGGTGGTTACGATTCTCTCCGGTGCCGCAAATATCAATCTCGGCCTGTTCATCGCGGCAGCTGTCGTTACCCGCGCAGCACGCTTTTTCATTCTCGCAGGCTTGCTGCAACGATATGGCGAACCCATCCGCCATTTCATCGAAAAACGCCTGGGAATCATGACAGCCGTCGCCGCCGGTGTGTTGATTGCCATCTACGCGACTTATGTCCTCGTGCGGTGACATTGTCGGGCTGAGCTGGATTATCGCTCCCGCCCGGTCATCGCATTCAGCTTAGTGTCAGCATTCAACGCCAAGTTTCCGACAAAGAAACGGGAATGATGATGATGCGTAGTTTGGTATTTCGCGGTGTTTCGGTTCTTGTTGCCCTGTCATGCGCCTTTCTGCTGTACATTGGGGCGCTCCAGCTTTCCGGAAACTTCCATGAGGTTATTCCCGGGCAGCTCTATCGCTCCAGCCAGCTTTCGCAGGACCAGCTTGCGAGCTATGTGAAGGCCAATGGCATCAAGACCATTATCAATCTGCGCGGCCAGAATGATGGATCCGAGTGGTATCGCAGTGAAGTAGCAACGGCGGAGCAACTTGGGGTTCGGCATGTGGATTTCGGAATGTCTGCCCGAAAGGAACTGACGCCGGGGCGGGTGGTGCAACTCATCCAGATCATGCGCGACGCGCCGAAGCCGATCCTCATTCACTGCAAATCCGGAGCCGATCGTACGGGGCTGGCGTCAGCGATTTACGTCAATCGCGTTGCAGGGCTGGACGAAGACACCGCAGAGCATCAACTCTCGATCCGCTTCGGCCACCTCGGCATTCCCTATTTTTCATCAGCCTATGCCATGGACCGCAGCTGGGAAGTCATCGAAACTATGAAACCCGCACCTATCATCGCAAATGCGATGGAGCAGGTCATCTGATCGGCCATCGTGTGAATCGATAACACGGACTTATGCAAGATGGCGCTTGCATTTCGATTCTCTGGATTTTGGGAAAGCCGAGGCACGGGGGATGCCTCTAAGATAATGGTCGGAGCGGCGGGATTCGAACCCACGACCCCTTGACCCCCAGTCAAGTGCGCTACCGGGCTGCGCTACGCTCCGACACAGGAAAGGCGTTTATATAGATGGCTCTTCATGCGCAAGGGGAAAATTGCTGTGCTCAAAAAAACACCTGTAGAAACCAATGAGAAAATGCTCAGGATGCCGTGCGAATCCGCATTGAGCTATTATTCGGGCAGGGTGAATATTTATTAGACAAATAGACTGCCGCGATCTTGCCATAATTCTTTGACTGTGGTTCTCTCTGCTTGCCCTGACTGGAGGGGTAAAAGGTTGAGACCCGTCATTTGCTGGGTGGGACAGCGACGGGTCTCCCGATTTTCTTTTTAAATATTGCTGATGGCCCGAGGCCAGGTCAGGTAGTAGAATTTGCTGCCAACGGCGCCAAAATAGGCACTTTCGCCAGACATCACATCCACATAGCCTCCGTCTGAGTCCTTAACGTAACCAACGCCATCTTCGCGCTTGACGTGCTGCTTCAGAAACAGGCTCCAGCCAGCAGGCGTGATTTGATCTCGTTTGAGGTGCTCGGGTTTTTCGCCTTCGACATCCCAAGCCGTTACGACGATGCCCTCAACGGGGTCGCACACCTTCAATGTCCCGGCCGTGAGAGCCGCAGCCATAGCCTTGCCCTGAGCGGCGCTAGCGGCATCACGTGAGGTGTCTACAATCCAAGTCTTGAGGCTCGCCATGAAAACGTCGCTGGCGATATCGTCATCCGATCTGGTGGAACTGGCTCTGATCTCGACCCGAGCTTTGGCTGGCGCAGTGGCATCCAGCAAGAGTTTTTCAGAGTCTGTCGTGGAGGAGGGGTGCTCCAGGCCAATTTCGATCTGTGCTTCGTGCTGCGCGATGACTTCTAATGCAAGTTGCGTAGAAGAAAGTTTCAGGTGAGTTCCAAGAGCCGAAACCATTGCTGGCATTTTCCTGTTTCAGGCCGACGCATTCATCTGCGCTCTGGCCACCGCTTCCCATAAGCGAGCATTTACGTGGGCTCTTCTCATGAAAAGACCGGCTTCGTCGTTTAAAAAACTGACACAAACCGGTCTAAATTCGTCAACATGCGCGAAACTGGAGTCAATCAGTTTTCTTGTACGGAGACGCCGCCGGGCCCAATGTTCATCTCGATGCCCTTTGGTTTTGTCTCTTCATTCCAGGCGTAAATTCCGAGGCCTACAACGGCGATGATCAGCGCGCCAATGATGAGGTAAAGATTGTTAGTTCTTGTCATGTGTTTTTCCTGTGCACAAATTTGCCACGAGCAAACGTCTGAAATGACAAGAGGTTCCATTCAGATCAGTAGGCGTTTTCGGATTTGATCAGACGGATCGGCGTCAGCACCAAGATCTTAAGGTCAAGCCACAACGACCAGTTCTCGATGTAGTAAAGGTCATGGGCTGTGCGGTTCTTGATCTTGTCGCCGTGGTCGATTTCGCCGCGCCAGCCATTGATTTGCGCCCATCCCGTCACGCCCGGCTTGACCTTGTGGCGCGCAAAATAGTGCTCGACAACTTCGGTGTATTTCAGGTCGCCAGTTTGCGCATGTACGGCGTGTGGGCGTGGTCCAACCAGAGACAGATCGCCCGCAAGAACGTTGAACATTTGTGGCAGCTCGTCCATCGACGACTTGCGCAGAAATCTGCCGACCGGTGTTACGCGAGGATCGTTCTTCGTGACGGCCTTCTTGGCCGTCGGATCGCTCATTTCCGTATACATCGACCGAAACTTCCAGACATTGATTGTCTCGTTGTTGAAGCCATGCCGTTTCTGCTTGAACAGAACGGGACCTTTGGATGTCGTTTTTACCGCGATTGCAGCGCCCAGCATCAAAGGCCACAGCAGGGAGATGCAGATGAGACTGAAAACAATGTCAAAGACCCGCTTGGCAACCGCGTCCCAGTCGCGAAGCGGCTTGTCCATGACATCAAGCATCGGCACACTGCCAATGTGTGAATAGGAACGAGGGCGGAAACGCAGCTTGTTGGCATGCGCGGCTATGCGAATATCGACCGGCAAAACCCAAAGCTGGCGAATGAGCTCAAGTATGCGCCCTTCGGCACTCATGGGGATCGAAATGATCAGCATGTCGAGCTTCGTCAGGCGGGCGAATTCGACGAGCTCGGCAAAGGTGCCTAGCTTGGGATAGCCAGCGACAACATCTGGCGACCGCGCGCTTTTACGGTCATCAAAGATACCGCAGATGCGAATGTCATTATCGTGCTGTTCGAGCGAGCGGATGAGGTCTTTTGCCGCCTGGCCGCCGCCAACGATGACAGCGCGCCGTTCCATGACGCCATTTCGGCCCCAGTGGCGCATCATCAACCCGACGATGATCCGCTCAATCAGTAGAAAGGCGGCGCTCGTGCCGTACCAGACCAATAGTGTCTGCCAGCTGTAATCCTCCGCCGGCAATGTTGCGATTATCACCAGAGCTGTCAGCAAAAATGAAGCGAGGAGGGCAATTTGAACGCGCGGCATCGTGCCGATGGAGCGTCGCAGCATGGGTAGCTGGTAGCTATCCGCAATTTGTAGCAGAATGGTGCAGCACAGACTGTTCCAAATGCAAATGGAAACGAGCGCTATCTGCAATCCGAATGTCGCTGGAGCATCGAATGCGGTGATAAAGATTCCCAGAGCCGTCAGAATAGCAAAATCGAACAGCCGCAGCTGACCGATGACGATATTGGGGGAATGGCTCACTGCACGAAGCTGGTTTGCAACCTGGAGAGCAACGGGATTGAGCTGAACCTGCTGGCGTTCCTGTGCCGGCGCTTCCTGGCTGTTTCTAGTCAGCTTTTTGCGCAAAGCATCCAGATCAATCGGGGTGTTCTCGCCTCCTAAATCGCTCATTTCATCATTCCGCATTCTCGACTGGAGAAGAGAGTAAAAATAACTTCCTAAAAAATGCTTAGAAACACACTTTATTTTGTATGCCTAAATCAATCTCAGATGTCTAAATAGCCGCTTAATAGTCTCGATCACTATTTTTTATTGCGAATGAACAGCTTAGCCGTCCATCCGCAAATATAGGGCGCGGGATACGCAATACCTGTTTACCCGCAACTGTGGGCCATTTGGAAACGACGAGCTTGGCGTGCTGGTTCCTGGCTACAAACTTGGTCTCAATTCCTCTTGAGGTAGAGCGCCTGTACCGTGGGATGGAGGGGACGGCTCAAAAGAATCGTTCGCGAACGTAGATGGTGTCTCCGGCGATGACTGGTCCAGATATGATGATTCTACCGGTCATGACATTGGCATTGATTTTGCGGGTTATATCGACGTCACTCTGGTTCGCCCTGGAGGTGAAGCCGCCCGCCACGGCGATGGCATTCTGCGCTGTCATGCCGGGTACATAGGAATATTGGCCCGGCCTGCCGACTTCACCCATGACGAATACCGGGCGGTAGCGGTCGATCTCGATCGTCACGTCAGGATTTTTCAGGAAACCCTGCTGCAGCTTCTGCGCAATTCCGGACTCAAGCTGCGAGACGGTTTTGCCGCGAGCAGAAACCTGACCCACGAGAGGAAACGCTACGTAACCTGCTTGGTCAATTGTGTAGGTATTCGTAAGCCCGGCCTGATCGAAAACGTTGACACGAAGGCGGTCGCCACTGTCAAGACGATAGGGAGCGAGCGCCGCCTCGTTAAAGGCGCGCGGTGCCGGCTTGTAAGCCGAGCAGCCGGCGAGAGTTGCTACCACAGCAACGATCAACGCCGATATCAAGGGTGGGGCAGCGAATGTCATCCGCAATCATGCTCCGAAGGAAATGTCATGACGCAGTTATCGGGGCGTTATGGTTAACACCCAGTAAACAAAAGAATTTCCTTCGCGATTTTGTCTTGTTTCATAGTCGTGAAGTGTTCCTTTAACGCTTGTGTTACCGGATGCAACTAGAGTTACCGATGATCCGAATTGAAACACTGCGCTCAAAAAACCGAGAATGAATGTGAACGAAAATGCCCCTCACGCAGGTGAGTTTGATGACGCTCCGCAGAGACGTCGCAACCTCTCGGTCAACGACGTAGCCGATTTTCTTTCCATGCGGGGTGCAAAGCCGATTGTTGCCCTGCTTTCACCCAGTGGTGATGATGGCTCTACCGCAAGCGTAATGCTGGCGAGATCCATTTCCGAGCTCGGTCAATCCGTCGTGCTGGTCGATATGACGGCGTCCGGCTGCCCAACGAAGCTCATGTCTCAGGAGCCGGATCTCTCGGGGATTTCAGATCTCTTGTTCGGAGATACTGCATTCGGCGAAGCCATCCATCATGACCGCCTTTCAAACGCACATATAGTGCCGCAGGGTGTCGCTCAGCCGCGTAGCGCCATAAGGCTCATCGAGCGGTTGACGATGATCCTGAATGCGCTCTCGGATAGCTACGACACCGTGTTGCTGGAGTTCGGTGCCGCTGACATTGCAGGCGTCGCGACCTTGCTGAAATACATTGATGCTGAAGTCATCCTGTCCCTTCCGGGATCGGACGCTTCCGCAAAAGCAGAGATACAGCTCGAACTGCAATCACACGGCTATGCCGATGTCATGGTCATCGGTGGAATTCAGTCCGCTGATCTCGCAGCAGAGTGAGAGTTACTTTTGTGGCTTAGGCCCAGCCATCCAGCGGATGATGAACATCGCTGGCACAATCCAGAGCAGGCCTGTTGCCATGAAATAGCTTAGATGCACCCACCAGGGTTGGGTGGATAGGGCGGCTGTTGCGAAGCTTGTTGCGACCACCGCATAGGCGATTACCAGACAGATGATGATGATGGTGCCGATAAATGACCTGAGTCGCTGGGGCATGCCGTCTTCCGTTCGCGTTAATGTCTAAGGTTTCTTATACAGGCGCGACCCAATGCCGCAAAGCTTATTGCCGTGAAGCAGGGGGCTGAGGGCTTGTTTTGCACGGTGTGTTGTTGCAAACCACCTTAAAGACTTGTGGAGTGTGAATACATGCGGGCAAACACGGTGGCCACATCAGAAATTCCTGTCGAGCAGCGGCACGCGGACGCTTTGAACAAGCAGGCGAAAGACCGTCATCTTTTGCGCATCTGGCTGCGTGTGGTGCTGTTTACGCTTTTCTGTCTGGTGCTGGTCGGTGGCGCAACGCGGTTAACCGAGTCAGGTCTTTCCATCACCGAATGGAAGCCAATCCACGGTGCCATTCCGCCGCTTTCCGTGGCTGAATGGGAAGAGGAATTCCAGCTTTACAAGCGTATTCCCCAGTATCAGGAAATCAACAAGGGCATGTCGCTGGACGAGTTCAAGACCATCTTCTGGTGGGAATGGGCGCACCGGCTATTGGCCCGGGCAATCGGGCTGATCTTTGGGCTGCCGCTGGCTTATTTCTGGCTTACCGGGCGCATTGAAAAGCGTTTGAAAATGCCTCTGCTTGGTCTGCTCGCTCTGGGTGGCTTTCAGGGCTTCATCGGCTGGTGGATGGTTTCGTCCGGTCTGGTCAACCGGACTGACGTCTCACAGTACCGGTTGGCAACGCATTTGACGATTGCCTGCCTGATTTTCGCAGGCTGTATGTGGATCTTGCGCGGTCTTTCACTCCATTCCGCAGATGCCAACCATCAGCGACAGGGCAGGAGGTTCGCTGCGTTTCTAGCCTTCTTCTGTCTGTTCCAGATTTACCTTGGCGCCCTTGTCGCAGGCTTGAACGCCGGGCTTTCATACAACACATGGCCGCTGATGGATGGCGCGCTGATTCCTGGTGATCTCTTCTTGCAACAGCCTTGGTGGATCAATCTGTTTGAAAATCCCAAGACCGTGCAGTTCGTGCATCGTCTCGGCGCCTACGGTCTTCTGGCGGCAACGCTGTGGCATATGATTTCACTGCTGCGCGCGAACCCCAACACACCCCATGCCCGTCGTTCCGTGCTATTCTCCGTCTTGATCTGTCTTCAGGCGGCGCTTGGCATCACGACATTGTTGATGCACGTCAACATTCACGTGGCTCTTGCCCATCAGGGCATGGCGCTGCTGGTCCTCTCTTTCGCAATTGCCCATTGGCGCGGTTTCGTGGGTGAATATCCTGCCGACGCACAGGCTGTGGCAAAAGGCTGATTTCCGTCGTTGTGTTTCTTGGCCATCGTTGACTGAATGGCCGGTATGCGCTCAGTGTGATTATACGGAAAAGGCGGTGGAGATGCTCCACCGCCTTTCCAATTTTAGGACTATGGCATTTCAAGCCAAGGCGTCGATCACGGCGACAGCATCAGCTCCATATTCTGGACCGCTGCGCCGGATGCGCCTTTGCCAAGATTATCAAGAACCGCGACGAGGTTGATGTGTTCTGAGCTTCCAAACACAAAAAGCTTCATCGTGTCCTGATTGACGAGTTCTTCGGCATCGATCCGCGTGATCGACTTGCTGTCTTCAAGCGGCACGACCTTAACGATGTTCTGACCGGCATAGTGGGCAGTGAGGGCAGCGTGAATGCTCTCCACGCTCGTGCTTTCTTGCAGGTCGCTCAAAAACAGGGGCACCTGAACGATCATACCCTGCGCAAAGCGGCCGACGGAGGGCGAGAACAGCGGAGAGCGATCCAACTGGCCGTGAATTCTCATCTCGGGCACATGCTTGTGCTTGAGTGTCAGGCCGTAGAGAAAATTGTTGGCGGCGATAGCGTCATCGCGGCTCTGGTCTTCCATCTGCGCAATCATCTGCTTGCCGCCGCCAGTGTAACCCGACACGGCGTTGACGCTTAAGGGATAGCCATCCGGCAAAATGCCAGCAGCACGAAGCGGGCGGATAAGGCCAATGGCACCCGTTGGGTAGCAGCCGGGGTTCGAAACGAAACGCGCGGACCGCACTTTTTCGGCCTGCGTTCCATCCATCTCGGCAAAGCCATAGGTCCATTCGGGATCAACCCGGTATGCCGTCGACGTATCGATGATGCGGACCTTTTTGTTGCCCGATACCATCTGCACGGCTTCCCTGGAGGCGTCGTCCGGCAGGCAGAGAATCGAGATGTCTGCATTATTCAGCATATCCTCTCGCATCGCCGCATTCCGGCGTTCTGCTTCCGGAATGGACAGCAGTTCGATATCGCGGCGATCGGCGAGGCGTGTGCGAATCTGCAAGCCTGTCGTGCCATGTTCGCCATCGATGAAGATTTTCGCTGTCATGTCCTTATCCTGAACTTTCAATAGGTTACAATTGTAGGCGGATTCAATGTGCCAAGCATTTGACTCAATCTGTCAACTCGCTTTCACCAGCTGTGAGGCGCGCGCCTAAGCATATACATGGCTCAAGTTGCCCCGGCAATGAGCTTGGGGAATGACGATTTGTCTGCTCATCCCGATTGACGGAGTTTGATGCTCAATTCGCACTTTCAAAACCGCTGCGGCCTTTACGCGGCATTCAACCCATTGTAGATGGTTTCTTCAAAGGTTGTATTTTGAATTGCTATTGGTTGTATTTTTGGTTTTTATTGATGAATTATCGCTCCGATATTGACGGACTGCGTGCAATCGCTGTCCTTGCTGTTATTTTTTCGCACGCGAACATCGCCCATTTTGGCGGAGGCTTCATCGGGGTCGATGTGTTCTTCGTGCTGAGCGGTTATCTGATCACCAGCATCATTCTCGAAGACTATCGCCGAAGCGATTTTTCACTCGCTCGATTTTATCAGCGTCGCGTAAAGCGCATCCTGCCGGCATTGTTTTTTGTGCTGGCCTGTTCTGCCGCCGTGGCGTGGTTCTTGCTGCTGCCCGGAGCTTACGAAGCTTTTTCAAAGAGCCTGATGCTGTCGGCGCTCTCTGTATCGAATTTTTATTTTCTCAAAAAAACGGACTATTTTGCAGCCGATGCGGCAGAGGTGCCGCTTCTGCACACTTGGGGCCTTGGAGTTGAGGAGCAGTTTTACCTTCTCTTCCCATTGCTCTTTGCCTTCAGGCTGAAGACGCGGACTATTTTCATCACAGTAGCAGTGCTGGCGGCCACGAGCCTTATTGCAAGCGAGATAGGATCCTGGTGGTTCCCTTCCGCGACCTATTACCTGTTGCCGACGCGAGCGTGGGAAATTCTGGCTGGTTCTCTCTGTACATTTTACCTGACGGACAGAGAGCGTCGGCCAAATGGTCTTCTGGCAGCGCTCGGGCTGATACTCATTGCCTTCGCGATCTTCCTGTTTGAGTCCTCCACCCGCATTCCATCTCTTGCCGCCTTGCTACCGGTTGGTGGAACCGTCCTTGTTATCCTGTTTTCCCATCAAGCAGGGGTGGTGGGACGAATGCTATCCTTGGCGCCGCTCGTGTGGATCGGCCGCATAAGTTTCAGCGCATATCTCTGGCATCAACCCGTTTTCGCATTTGCGAGGATCGGGAGCTTGGAGCCGCCAACCCAATTGATTATGTTCGGCCTGATCGTCCTCGTGCTCCTCCTTGCAGCCGTTAGCTGGCGCTTTGTCGAGCAGCCGTTTCGGCACGCTCAGGCCAGCGGCCGCAGAATTGCAATGTCGTTGGCTCTCAGCCTCTCGGTGGCGGTCGGTTTTGGCAGTTGGGGTGCGCAGGAGGGTTTGCCGTTCCGAGTGGATCCCAAGGTTGCCAACTTCATGGACACGGCCATCTGGAGCGACGCGTGCCTGTTCCAGTCCAAGGATGGCCTTCCATCACTCCCCGATAAGAAATGCTCTTTCGATACAGGCGTAGCGCACAAGACCTATGCGATCTGGGGTGACTCGATTTCCGCTGCAATCTCACCGGCTCTGCTAAAAGAGTTGAAGAAACGCAATGTCGGACTGATCCAGCTGACGCATGGCTATTGCGCTCCCATCGCTGATGTCTGGACTTCCCGAGTCGACCAAGCCGTCAATTGCACTGAGTTCAATCGGCGCGCTCTGGATTATCTCCTGGCGAGCGAGGTTGAAGTGGTCGTTCTTGCGGCATCATGGGTCAATTTCTTCAACGCATCCCACATGTCGGTAGATGGTGTGGAATTGGAGGGCGCGGAGATTACAGTTCCTGTCTTGGCAGATAGGCTGAAGCTGACTGTTGAGAAACTCGAGCGAGCCGGAAAGCGTGTTGTCCTTGTGTATCCAACGCCGCGTTTCAACAAACCAGTGCCGGAACTGATGGCGGCAATGATGATCAAGGGCGATAGCACGCCGGATTTTGCCTATCCGGTTGCGCGTTTCAAGGAGGACACGGCGCGTGCTTATGCCATTCTGAATGGTGGCGCAGATCACAAGATTGAAAAGGTACTTCCGGAAACCATTTTCTGCGGACCTGCTGGCTCCGAGCAGTGTTATCTCGGACGTGATAGCGTACCCTTCATAGCCGATAAGAGCCACTACACGCAAAAGGGCGCTGAATTGGTTGTCGATGGCATCATGGACCAGCTTGAGAACGAGCCAAACGCCAAGGAGGCTGCGGCTCTCCGTCCGTGAGTCGCTGGCTCTCGTTTTGAATGCCTGACCGAACGAACTGATCCAAATAAAAAAGGCGGAGCCGAAGCCCCGCCTTTCCAGATGTCGTAGTCCGATAAGCGATTAACGCTTGGAGAACTGGAACGAACGGCGAGCCTTGGCCTTACCGTACTTCTTACGTTCAACAACACGGCTGTCGCGGGTCAGGAAGCCACCCTTCTTCAGAACCGAGCGCAGGGCTGGTTCGAAGTAGGTGAGAGCCTTGGAAACGCCGTGACGAACAGCACCGGCCTGGCCGGAAAGACCGCCACCGGCAACAGTTGCGATGATGTCGAACTGGCCAGCGCGTGCTGCTGCAACGAGTGGCTGCTGCAGGATCATCTGCAGGACGGGACGTGCGAAATACGCAGAGTAGTCACGGCCGTTGATGATGATCTTGCCAGAGCCAGCCTTGATCCATACGCGGGCTACGGCGTTCTTGCGCTTGCCGGTCGCGTAGGAGCGGCCGAGTGTGTCAACCTTGCGAACATGCACGGGAGCAGAAGCTTCCGATGCAGGGGCGAGGTCTTTCAGGGAGGAAAGATCGGCCATTATCAGGCGCTCCTTACGTTCTTGCTGTTCAGCGTTGCCACGTCGAGAACGGCTGGCTGCTGTGCTTCATGCGGGTGGTTGGAACCGGCGTAAACGCGGAGGTTCTTCATCTGGCGACGGCCAAGAGGACCACGTGGAATCATACGCTCGATAGCCTTTTCGAGAACGCGCTCCGGGAAGCGGCCTTCGATGATCTGGCGAACCGTACGTTCCTTGATGCCACCTGGGTAACCAGTGTGCCAGTAATACTTCTTGTCGGAATACTTCTTGCCGGTGAAGACAACCTTTTCCGCATTGATGATGATGACATTGTCGCCATCATCGACGTGCGGTGTGTAGGTTGCTTTGTGCTTGCCGCGCAGGCGGGTTGCAACAACGGTGGCGAGGCGACCAACAACGAGGCCTTCGGCGTCGATGATGATCCACTTCTTCTCCACCTCGGCAGGCTTCTGAACGAAAGTAGACATTCTTTTAACTTTCTCTAGGACCTGTCACGCTCCAATGGAGCACGCAGGCGTTTCTTGTTGCTTGAGGCTGTTCATAGTTTCACAGCCGAAAAGACCGCATTTCCGAGGAAATCCTGTCTGGCGCGCTTATAGGCGCTCGCTAAAATCTCGTCAACGGTATAGTTTTTGACGTCTGTCGAAAATGACAAGTAGAATCAGTAGGTTATTGATGTGGTTTTATAATACCACAAGAAATATCGCTGAAATCAGCCTAATCGCATGGTCAGAACGCCCAAAGCGATGACGCCGCCTGCCACATACCGCCATAAGCTGGCCTTTTCGTTGAGGATGACGACGGAGATGACGATGGCGAAAAGAATGGATGTTTCGCGCAGCGCTGCCACCACCGCGACGGGTGCCTTCGTCATCGCCCAGAGCGCCAGACCGTATGAGAGAATGGAGCCCGCGCCTCCCGCTAGACCACGCCACCAGTGCCGTCTCACATGTGTGGCAACGGGTTGCCAGCCGCGCTGGTAGAAGGCCCAGGAAAACAGCATCATCGGCGGCAGAAGTGACATCCACAATGTGTAGGAGAGCGGGCTGGTGGAAAGCCGTGCGCCGACACCATCCACGAAGGTGTAGCCCGCAATCACAACGGAATTGGCGAGCGCCAGTAAAATAGGCCGCCTGCCACCACTGCGTGCTTCCAGCGCCAGAGTGAGTATGCCTGAGGAGATGATGGCGATGCCTGCAATGGCGGCTGCGCTCAGTGTTTCACCCAGAAAAAGGTTGCTGCTGGCGGCTACGATGAGAGGGGCCACGCCGCGCATGATGGGGTAGACGAGGCCGATATCGCCAACCGTGTAAGCAGCGGCAACCAGCCTGAAATAGGTGAATTGCAAAACAGCTGACAGCACCAGAAAGGGCAGGGCCGCAGAGCCGGGCATCGGCACGAAAGGAAGGAAGGGAATAGAGCAGGCGGCGGCACCGGCGGCTATCAGACTCGCATCCAGTGCCTTGTCTGCACCGGATTTGACGAGGGCGTTCCAGCCCGCATGCAACAGCGCACCCAACAATACCAACAGCAAGACATCAAGGGACAAGGTGCGACTCACATTTGTTTGAACATCGCCAGCTTATGCGCTCCCGCCCGAAGTTACACCGGTGCGTAAGCCAACCATTGCGGATTGTTTGGAACGTTGGCCCCAACACCATGTTTACCGTCAGCCATTGATAGCAACAGCCATTCAGCCCAGTTTTATGACCCGCTGGAGCAGACTGGTGCTATAACTCACCCGCAGAACTGGAGGACGTGATGAACCACGATAGCTACGAAGACGATCACATCAGGCGCATTCTGAAAGATGTCAAAACCATTGCTCTTCTGGGCGCATCGCCCAATCCGGCAAGGCCGAGCCACGGCGTCATGAATTTTCTGCTGAGCAAGGGTTACACCGTTTTTCCGGTCAATCCCGGCCAGGAAGGCAAGGAAATTCTGGGCCAGCACGTCTACACGAAACTGGCTGACATTCCTGAAGCCATCGATATGGTGGATGTTTTCCGCGCGGCGGAATTCCTGCCCGCTGTCGTGGAAGAGGTCATTCTCCTGTCGCCGAGGCCAAAGGTCATCTGGGGGCAACTGTCGGTTCGCCATGACGATGCGGCTGCTAAGGCTGAGGCCTACGGTATAGAAGTCGTTATGGACCGATGCCCCGCAATTGAGTATCCGCGTCTCAATATTGCAGCATAGTTAGCACAACTCGCACTTATCATTCGCCTTGAGAGCGTTATTATCCCTCTGCTCTCAAGGCAGGCAAAACAATAATTGGAGGGACACATGTCAGCAAACAATCCCGGTTTCTCGACTTTGGCAATTCACGCCGGAGCGGAACCCGACCCCACCACCGGCGCGCGCGCCACGCCGATCTACCAGACCACGGCCTATGAATTTCGTGACTCCGACCACGCGGCGGCGCTGTTCGGGCTGAAGGAATTCGGCAATATCTACACCCGCATCATGAACCCGACTCAGGCCGTTCTGGAAGAGCGCGTCGCGGCGCTTGAAGGCGGCACGGCAGCATTGGCCGTGGCATCGGGCCACGCAGCGCAATTGCTGGTCTTCCACACGCTGTTGCAGTCGGGCGATAACTTTGTGGCTGCCCGACAGCTCTATGGCGGTTCGATCAACCAGTTCGGCCACTCTTTCAAGAACTTTGGTTGGGAAGTCCGCTGGGCAGACGCTGCCGATCCGGCCAGTTTCGAAAGCCAGATCGATGAGCGCACGAAGGCCATCTTCATTGAAAGCCTCGCCAATCCCGGCGGCACATTCGTTGATATCGCCGCGATTGCTGACGTCGCGCACAAGCACGGCCTGCCGCTGATCGTGGATAATACGATGGCAAGCCCTTATTTGCTGAGACCCATCGAGCACGGGGCCGATATCGTCGTGCACTCGCTGACGAAGTTCTTAGGTGGCCACGGCAATTCCATGGGTGGCGTCATCGTGGATGGTGGTACGTTTGATTGGTCTGCCAGCGATAAATTCCCCGCATTGTCCAAGCCGCGCCCGGAATATTCCGGTGTGGTGCTGCACCAGACATTCGGCAATTTCGCCTTCGCCATAGCAACCCGCGTTCTTGGTCTGCGCGACCTTGGCCCATCGATAGCGCCCTTCAACGCCTTCCTCATTCTGACGGGTATCGAGACGCTGGCCCTGCGTGTCCAGCGCCATTCAGACAATGCGCTTGAGGTTGCCAAGTGGCTCAAGGCCCATCCGAAAGTGGGTTGGGTCAACTATGCGGGTCTGGAAGACAGCCCTAACCATGCGCTTCAGCAGCGCTACTCGCCAAAGGGCGCCGGTTCTGTCTTTACATTCGGCGTCAAGGGCGGCTACGAGGCTGGCAAGGCCATCGTGGAAGGCCTGCAACTGTTCTCGCATGTTGCCAATATAGGGGATACGCGCTCTCTCGTTATCCACCCGGCATCCACAACCCATGCGCAGTTGACACCGGAGCAGCAGACTGCGGCAGGCGCCGGGCCGGATGTAGTCCGTCTGTCCGTCGGCATCGAAGACGTCAAGGATATCATCGCAGACCTGGAACAGGCACTCGCCAAGGTTTGATCAGATCAGGAAAGGTTGCCCATGACCCATAGTCTCAACTTCAAGTCAGAGGGCGACCTTGCCGCCGTTCAGCCGGAAGAGGGTGCACCCGCACCCGGCCGGCTGATCTCGGGCGACCCGAAGTTCACCACATGGAACATCGAGGAAGCCTCCGGTGGGATCTACGCCGGAATATGGCAGTCCACGCCCGGCAAATGGCGCGTCGAATATGACGAATGGGAATATTTCAGCATTCTGGAAGGATATTCGATCCTGACAGAAGACAGTGCCGAGCCTATCCACTTGCGCGCGGGTGATCGCCTCATCTTAAGACCCGGCTTTAAAGGAAGCTGGGAAGTGATTGAAACGACTCGCAAGGACTATGTCATCCGGCTGTGAGGCAACGCAGTCGCCGCGCTAGCTCCAAACCAGATCAAGCCGCTCAAGGCCGTGGAAATGATACACGTCCTTCACCTGCGGCTTTTGCGCAATGCGCAGACCCGGTAGACGCTTGAAGAGGAGCGGCAGAACGATGTTGAGTTCCAGCCTTGCCAGAGGCGCGCCGATACAGAAGTGAATGCCCGCACCGAAGGATAGGTTTGGAGCCTCGCTCCGATCGGGCTTGAAAGTGAGTGGATCGGTGAATTTCTTCGGGTCGAGATTTGCTGCTGCCAGAATGAGGCTGACCTTGTCACCACGGTTAAACGTGATGCCATCGATATCTACGGTCTCTAGCGCCCAACGTTGAAAGATGTGAACCGGCGCGCCAATGCGCAGCGTTTCTTCCACCGTCCTGTCGGTTGACTTCTCATCCTGAAACAGCACAGCGGGGTCGCTTCCACTCTCCAAGATGACGCGGACCGAATTGCCGATTTGGTGCACCGTCGCCTCATGCCCAGCATTCAAAAGCACAATCGTCGTGGAGATCAGTTCCTCGTCGGTGAGATACTGCCCCTTGTGTTCGGTGTGGATCATGTGGCTGAGCAGGTCGTCCTTCGGCTCTGCCCGGCGTTGCGCAATCACGGTTCTCACATAATCCGCAAATTCCTTCGCGGCGATGTCGGCGGCCAGCTCATCCTCACGGGTACGCTTGAACATGTACATGCCGACATAGGCATGCGACCATTTCAGCAGTTGCGGTCCCATATCTTCAGGAATCCCGATCATGCGGGCAATCATCGTCACCGGAATGATATCAGCAAATGAAGACAGCAATTCCGTCTTTCTATCAGCCTCGAACGCGTCGATCAAACCATTGGCGAGTGCTTCGATCTCTGGCGTCATCTTCTCAACATGTCGAGACACGAAGGCGCGGTTCACCAGCGTTCTTAACCGCGTATGTTCCGGCGGTTCGATTTCAAGAAGCGAATGCCGCTCCGCCGCATCGAAGTGGGTGACATGGTCCTGTGGCGGCGCGAGGCCCAATTCCTCGCGGGTGGCAACGTGCAGGATCTGCCGCCCGAAGCGCCTGTCCCGCAGCAATGCGTTCACATGATCATAACCCGTGAAAAACCACTGCTTCTGCTCTTCCCAATAGAAGGTGGGACATTGGGCGTGCAAAGCCTCATAGACCGAATTGGGGTCGCCATAGAATGCGGGGTTGCGAGCGTCGAGCGAAACCGAACGTTTGTTAGTGTCGATGTGAAGGAAATCAGGCAAGGTTTTCATGCCTGATCCTTAACTGAAAGCCATGCCGCGAGAAAGTGATTCTATTCGCCCACAGCCACCCCTTCGCGGCGCGGATCGGCGCTGCCGACAAGTCCCTGGCCGGTGATTTCGATAGCGTGCAGGCCGGAGTTCATCTCTCCCGGTTTAATCTGATAACCCAATGCTTTAAGAGGTTCTGCTAATGTTTCCGCACTTGTTCCTGCTTCGATATCGTAGGTGCCGAAGCGGTTGATGAGGTGCGGTTGCGCCACGATCTTTTCCACCGGCATGCCCCAGTCGATATAGGCAACCAGCGCCTGCGCAACATAGCCGATAATCTGGCTGCCTCCGGGTGAACCGATGGCGAGCAACGGCTTGCCGTCCTTCATCACGATTGTGGGTGCCATGGAGGAGCGCGGTCGCTTGCCCGGCTCGACGCGGTTGGCAACTGGCACACCATTGTCTTGGGTCTTGAAGGAGAAATCCGTCAGCTCGTTGTTCAGCAGAAAGCCATTGGTCATCAGGCGTGAACCAAAGCCGCTTTCGATGGTGGTCGTCATGGAGACGACATTGCCTTGTTTATCCACAATGACGAAGTGGCTGGTAGAGGGCATTTCGAGCGTCGGCCCGCGCCCGAACAATGAGGCGTGGTCCCATTGCGGTTCCCCGGCTTTGACAGCATCTGCGCCGAGCGCCTTGTCGCCATCTAACAACGAGGCGCGTGTGGCCAGATACTCCTTGGCAAGTAAGCCCTTGGTGGGTAGCGGCAGGAAATCGGGATCTGCGACATAGCGTTCACGGTCCGCAAAGGCGAGGCGCTGCGCATCGCCAATCAGCCGCCAGCTTTCCACATTATCTGCCCCAAGCGACTTGAGATCGAAATTTTCAAGCATGCCCAGCATCTGCCCCACAGCCACGGCACCAGAGGAGGGCGGACCCATGCCGCAAACATCCAGCGCACGGTAGTTCGCGCAGACCGGCTCGCGCTCCTTGATGCGATAATTTGCAAGATCAGTCAGCGATAGAACGCCCGGATTGCCGGTCGCCTCCCGCACGGTCTTGACGATAGCCTCCGCAATCGGTCCGCTGTAAAAAGCGTCAGCACCTCCAGATGCAATGGCACTAAGGGTCGTGGCATAGGCTGGGTTTTTCAGAACGGTGCCTGCCTTTAGCGGCGCGGCAGAGGCATCATAGAAATAGCTGCGGGGCGCATCGTATTTTTTCAGCCTTTCGCCTTCCGATGCAATCAGAGAAGCAAGGCGCGGCGAGACCTGAAAGCCCTCGGTGGCCAGCGTTTCGGCTGGCTTCAACACATCGGCCCATGGTGTCTTTCCATATTTGTGGTGAACATCCGCCAACAGCCGCACCGTGCCCGGCGTGGCGACAGACCGCCCGCCGATGACGGCATCCATGAATTTCAGCGGTTGGCCTGCATCGTCGAGAAACAGCTTCGGCGTCGCCTCCATCGGCGCTGTTTCGCGCCCGTCGAAGGTCGTCAGCTTTTTGGCCGTAGCATCGTAATAAACGAGGAAGGCACCGCCGCCCAGGCCAGAGCTTTGTGGCTCCACAAGTCCGAGAACCGTCTGAACCGCCACCATGGCATCGATGGCATTGCCGCCATCAGCAATGATCTTCCGCCCAGCCTCGGCAGCCAGCGGGTTGGCCGCGGCCACCATGAAATTCTTTACCTCGACACGACTTGCCGCTTTTGTGCCCGTTGCCCGTTCCGGGGCGAGATTGTCAGATGCCTGCTGCGCCTGGACTGAGCCAGCTGTCAGGGCGGCTAAAAGCGAGACGCCGGTGAAAAACCTGATGGGCATGGCAGAACCTCCGTTGCTACGCCCAAGATTGGGTCGCGCACGCATGAAGGTCAAGTCATGGATTACCGATTAGCGATGCTGGCAATGCGGGTGAGGGCGGCAACCTGGCGGTCCGCGTTGTTGTCGCAGGGGTCTTCGTCCCGGTCGTCTGACGGTATGACGATGTTGATGGTACCCTCACGGACCACCGTGCGATTACGGCCTTCCTTCTTGGCGCCATAAAGCGCGCGGTCCGCCATGATCATCAATGTGTCGAGATCCGCATCCGCCGCAGGTGAGGTGTAAACGCCAGCGCTGACAGTCGCCATAAATTCCCTGTTGTCTGTTCTCATGACGATTCGGCTGAAATAAATCCTGATAGCTTCAGCCAGAACAGCCGCCTTCGCCGGGTCGTCGCACTCTGCCAGGCAGGCGAATTCCTCACCTCCCATGCGCACCATCACGCCCTGTCCATCTGCGATTTGGCCAGCCTGCGCACAGAACTTCACCAGCACTTCATCGCCCCACTGGTGGCCATACTCGTCATTGATCTTTTTGAAGTGGTCGATGTCGAACAGAACGAAGGCAATGTGTCTAGACGTGCCTGTAAGGCGCGCTTTGAGCGTGTTGAAAGCATGGAAAAGGCCACGGCGGTTCAGCGTGCCGGTCATGTGGTCTGTCATGGCCAGATGTTGCAACGTGCGACTGGCGTCTTCCATGAACATCTTGACCGCAATCATGATGATCACCACGAAACCGAACGCTCCAGCCAGCGCAACAGGGCCGGTGAGGGGAACGACATGGCCGGTGGCTGTATTGTAGGGGATGACGATCGATGCAACGAGGCCGCCCATCACGGCCTGGACAGAGAGCGCAACAGCCAGAAATTTCCGGGTGTTCGATATGTATTCCTTGGATGTCAAAAGCACCCCGGCGATCATCAAATATCCGACACCTGCACAGAAATGATACAAAATGATCCGCGCTACCATGCTCTCGCGGACAGGGTTGATGAACATGAAAGCAACCCAGATCAGCGCTGGAATTGCGATCCAGCCATCGATCCTGCGGTTTTCAAGCTTCAATAGTCCTGCCAGCCAAAGAGCAAAGGCGCAAAGCGCAATGGTATTCGCGATCTGGATCGACACGAAATTGGGAATGACACCGCGCAGGCCAACAAGAATGGCGCCAATTCCAATACAGGCAAAGCCAGTCGAGAAGCACAAATGATATTTCTTTGCCGGATTGTGTAGCCATACGACTGCCAGGAGAGCTGACAGGGTCAGAGTCTCCATCGACCAGAGTAGCATGCCTGTCTTGGCGTCCAGCACTGTGCAATCTCACTTTAAAATACAGCTTTGCGCGAATATATGCGTGTCGGTCTTTGCCGTGCACATGCTTGAACGCGCACTACTTGAATTTTCCGCCAAAAACCGGAAACCGGAGGGACACCGGGTCGGTCTTAGGCAATATCAGCACTTAAACCCTAAGAAGTTATTTCTGATTGTTACTGAGACTGATTGTTGAACATGATTTTTTGTCCGGTTAATCTTTGATTGACCAAAAATACGATGGAAGGTTGAAGACGTTGCTCGCTTTGTAGAAGGCGGATGGTGTTGCGGAGCGGGGCGGTGTAAGCCGACTATGGATTTTTGCCGGGACGCGATTAAGGATATCCGTTACCTCAGTCTTGAAGAACCGGGCAATCACACTCTATGTAGAGAGTAGACGAATAGAATTGATTCCGGATGCGAAAGCCGCCGGGTTAGAGTTGACAAAGGACGGACATGAGAAATCCAGTTGATACCGCCATGGCTCTGGTGCCGATGGTTGTGGAACAGACCAATCGCGGCGAACGGTCCTATGATATCTATTCACGTCTGCTGAAAGAGCGGATCATCTTTCTGACCGGTCCGGTGGAAGACCACATGGCATCGCTCGTTTGCGCGCAGCTGCTGTTCCTTGAATCGGAAAATCCGAAGAAGGAGATCGCGCTGTACATCAATTCGCCAGGTGGCGTCGTGACCGCCGGCATGGCGATTTACGATACGATGCAGTTCATCCGCCCAGCCGTGTCCACGCTGTGCGTCGGTCAGGCCGCGTCCATGGGTTCGCTGCTTCTGGCTGCTGGTGAGAAGGGCATGCGTTTCTGCACACCGAATGCTCGCATCATGGTTCACCAGCCATCTGGCGGTTTCCAGGGTCAGGCGTCCGACATCGAGCGTCATGCCCGCGACATCATCAAGATGAAGCGCAGGCTGAACGATGTTTACGTGAAGCACACAGGCCGTACGCTTGAAGAAGTTGAAAACACGCTCGACCGTGACCACTTTATGGATGCGGACGAGGCAAAGGGCTGGGGCGTCGTCGACAAAATCCTGACATCGCGTCAGGAAATGGAAGCCGTTACCGCCAGCTAAGTCGCTTTAAATGTGATCCGGGTTTGAAGCTCCGAGTGAATTTCGGGGTTTCAACCGAAAAATAAAGCGCTAATAGTAGTTATTAAGGCTGTGTTGAATTTTTATGACATAGTTTGTTGTGATCCTGCATAAGCTTGTTTGGGCTGAGAGGGGTTGCAGTACCAAATGCTGAGGCGTCACTGCTTTGGAGTTTGAAGGGGAATTCGTTGCCGCCGTTGCCGGAACATACGTCCGAAAACGGTTAGTACCCCGGGAACGAAGCGGATATGGATGCTTATGGGAAGCGACCGTTTCTGCAGACGATAAGTTGACCGCGTTTCGCGGTGCGAAACAGCGGCGTGCTGGAAGGAAAGAGATATGAGCAAAGTCAGCGGCAGCAACGGCGGCGACTCTAAAAATACACTCTATTGTTCATTCTGCGGCAAGAGCCAGCACGAGGTCCGGAAACTCATCGCCGGGCCGACAGTATTCATCTGCGATGAATGCGTCGAATTGTGCATGGACATCATCCGCGAGGAGAACAAGACATCTATGGTGAAGTCTCGCGAGGGTGTGCCCACCCCGCAGGATATCATCAAGATCCTCGATGAATATGTTATCGGCCAGAAGCAGGCAAAGAAGATCCTGTCTGTGGCTGTTCATAACCACTACAAGCGCCTCGCAAATTCGACCAAGAACGGCGACATTGAGCTGGCGAAGTCGAACATCATGCTGGTGGGCCCAACGGGTTGTGGCAAGACCTATCTTGCCCAGACACTCGCGCGCATCATCGACGTGCCGTTCACAATGGCTGACGCCACGACGCTGACCGAAGCCGGTTACGTGGGCGAAGACGTTGAAAACATCATTCTGAAGCTGCTCCAGTCTGCCGATTACAACGTTGAACGCGCCCAGCGGGGCATCGTCTACATCGACGAAGTGGACAAGATCTCCCGTAAGTCCGACAATCCTTCCATTACGAGGGACGTATCGGGCGAGGGCGTTCAGCAGGCACTTCTCAAGATCATGGAAGGCACGGTTGCATCCGTTCCTCCGCAGGGTGGCCGCAAGCATCCACAGCAGGAATTCCTGCAGGTGGATACGACCAACATCCTGTTCATCTGCGGCGGCGCGTTTGCAGGTCTCGACAAGATCATCTCCGCACGTGGCGAAAAAACCTCAATTGGTTTTGGCGCAACGGTGAAAGCAGAAGACGATCGTCGTGTTGGCGAAGTGCTGCGTGAACTGGAGCCGGAAGATCTGGTCAAGTTCGGCCTTATCCCCGAATTCATCGGCCGTCTGCCTGTCTTGGCAACGCTTGAGGACCTGGACGAGGATGCTTTGATCCAGATCCTGTCCGAGCCGAAGAACGCTCTCATCAAGCAGTACCAACGCCTCTTCGAAATGGAAGATGTCGAGTTGACGTTCCAGGGCGATGCTCTGCGTGAAATCGCCAGAAAGGCGATTACCCGCAAGACCGGTGCACGTGGACTGCGTTCGATCATGGAGAAGATCCTGCTCGACACGATGTTTGAGTTGCCGACCCTGGAAGGCGTCCGTGAAGTCGTCATTTCTGATGACGTCGTCAGCGGTGCTGCCCGTCCGCTCTACATTTATGCGGACCGTCAGGAAGAGAAAGCCAACGTTTCAGCCTAAGGCGTTACTTGGCATATCAAAGTTGAACATAGACCCGCCACTGGCGGGTCTTTTCGTTCGTTATTCACCGGAAACGTTGCGATATTGCCGCCGCACCGGATTTAACGTTTGGAGCGGATTGGCTTCTCCGATAGAGTTTTCGAGTGATTTGCGGCGTGATATGACGTTTTTTCGACGCTTGCCGGATTTGTGATTCTGCAAGATGGGACGAAAAGACGGAAGAATGTGAAGCGTCTTGTAATGCGTAGCGTGTGTAAGATTTAGGCCTGCGTTCATCGCGAGACTATATGCTTTTGTGACTTGAAAATGACAGTGACGAACTCCACTTCTAGTCACAACAAGGAATATGCCGGAACCTCCCCAAGAAAGTCCGGCAAGCGTCCCTCTCAAGGGGACCATTGAAAGGAAATGATATGACAAACGTTCCGTCTGCTGCATCTGGTGGTACATATCCTGTACTTCCCCTGCGCGACATTGTCGTTTTCCCCCACATGATTGTTCCACTGTTCGTCGGTCGGGAAAAATCCATCCGTGCGCTGGAAGAAGTCATGGGTTCTGACAAGCAGATCATGCTCGTCACTCAAATTAACGCCAGCGATGACGATCCTGACACGTCTGCCATTCACCGTGTCGGAACCATCGCAAATGTTCTGCAATTGCTGAAACTGCCCGATGGTACCGTCAAGGTTCTCGTGGAAGGCAAAGGCCGCGCGCGGATCGAAGACTATACTGCGCGTGAGGATTTCTACGAAGCCACTGCGGTCCAGCTTTCCGAGCCTGAGGAAGATCCCGTCGAAATCGAAGCTCTGTCACGTTCGGTGATCTCAGAGTTCGAAAGCTATGTTAAGCTGAACAAGAAAATTTCGCCTGAGGTGGTTGGTGCCGCCGGCCAGATCGACGATTATTCTAAGCTCGCTGATACCGTTGCGTCCCACCTTTCGATCAAGATCGTCGAAAAGCAGGAAATGCTGGAAACCGTCAGCGTAAAGCAGCGCCTTGAGAAGGCGCTCGGCTTTATGGAAGGCGAGATTTCGGTTCTTCAGGTTGAGAAGCGCATCCGCTCGCGCGTCAAGCGCCAAATGGAGAAGACCCAGCGCGAATACTATCTGAATGAACAGATGAAGGCGATCCAGAAGGAACTCGGCGACGGCGAGGATGGCCGTGACGAGATGGCTGAGCTGGAAGAGCGCATTGCTAAGACAAAGCTTTCCAAGGAGGCCAAGGAAAAGGCCGACGCGGAAATGAAGAAGCTGCGTCAGATGAGCCCGATGTCTGCTGAAGCAACCGTCGTGCGCAATTATATCGATTGGCTGGTCGGCTTGCCATGGGGCAAGAAGTCCAAGATCAAGACGGATCTGAATGCAGCCGAGGCAACGCTCGAATTGGATCACTTCGGTCTTGATAAGGTCAAGGAACGTATCGTTGAGTATCTGGCTGTTCAGGCCCGTGCGACGAAGATCCGTGGTCCTATCCTGTGCCTCGTCGGCCCTCCGGGCGTCGGCAAGACCTCGCTGGCCAAATCGATCGCGAAGGCAACCGGCCGCGAATATGTTCGCATGGCGCTCGGTGGCGTCCGTGATGAAGCTGAAATCCGCGGTCACCGCCGGACCTACATCGGCTCCATGCCCGGCAAGATCGTTCAGTCGATGAAGAAGGCCAAGAAGTCCAACCCGCTCTTCCTGCTCGATGAAATCGACAAGATGGGCCAGGATTTCCGTGGCGACCCTTCATCCGCATTGCTGGAGGTGTTGGATCCAGAACAGAACTCCACATTCATGGACCACTATCTCGAAGTGGAATATGACCTGTCGGACGTTATGTTCGTAACCACAGCCAACACGCTGAACATTCCTGGCCCATTGATGGACCGTATGGAAGTCATCCGCATCGCTGGTTACACGGAAGACGAAAAGCGCGAAATCGCCAAGCGTCACCTGCTGCCGAAGGCAATCAAGGAACACGCGTTGCGCCCGGAAGAGTTTTCCGTCAGCGACGATGCTCTGATGGCCATCAGCCAGCAATATACCCGTGAGGCTGGCGTTCGCAGCTTCGAGCGCGAGCTGATGAAGCTTGCGCGCAAGGCTGTCACGGAAATCATCAAGGGCAAATCGACGTCTGTGGCCGTAACGGCTGCAAACATCAACGATTACCTTGGTGTTCCGCGCTACCGCCATGGTGAAGCCGAAGGCGAAGATCAGGTTGGTGTTGTTACCGGTTTGGCCTGGACCGAAGTGGGCGGCGAGTTGCTGACCATCGAAGGCGTGATGATGCCCGGCAAGGGCCGCATGACGGTGACAGGTAACCTGAAGGAGGTGATGAAGGAATCCATCTCCGCAGCGGCGTCTTATGTCCGCTCGCGCGCGGTTGATTTCGGCATCGAGCCTCCACGGTTCGACAAGTCCGATATCCATGTGCACGTACCGGAAGGTGCGACGCCTAAGGATGGACCATCGGCTGGTGTCGCGATGGCAACAGCCATCGTGTCCATCATGACGGGCATTGCAGTCGACAAGAATGTAGCAATGACGGGTGAAATCACCCTTCGTGGTCGCGTTCTGCCGATTGGCGGATTGAAGGAAAAACTGCTGGCGGCTCTGCGTGGCGGTATCAAGAAGGTCTTGATCCCGGAAGAAAACGCAAAGGATCTGGCCGATATTCCTGACAACGTCAAAAACGGAATGGAGATCATTCCGGTGTCGCGCATGGGTGAAGTCATCAAGCACGCGCTTGTGCGTATGCCCGAGCCGATTGAATGGGATGGCAGCATTGAGACGCCCGTTATAGCGACTGTCGAGGGCGTGGATGACGCCGGTCAGACAATCGCACATTGAAACGTGCGTGGCAGGCATGATGCTGATTAAGCACAAAAACACAAAAAGGCTGGCAGTTATGCCAGCCTTTTTTGTGAAAAGGTCCTGAGACCCCTTGTTTTTCAGGCCGTTCCAGCGCTTTTGGGTGGCGGTACGCAAATAGATAAGTATTCTGCGCCAATCCAATTTGAGTCGTTTCAAACCATTGAAAGGGGTGGAAACATGAACAAGAATGAGCTCGTTTCTGCAGTTGCCGAAAAGGCTGGTCTTACGAAGGCTGATGCCGCTTCTGCGGTCGACGCAGTTTTCGAAACCGTCCAGGGCGAACTAAAGGCCGGTGGCGACATTCGTCTCGCAGGTTTCGGCAGCTTCACTGTAAGCCGTCGCGAAGCCTCCAAGGGCCGTAACCCATCCACGGGTGCAGAAGTCGATATTCCGGCTCGCAACGTTCCTAAGTTCTCTGCAGGCAAGGGCCTGAAGGACGCTGTTAATTCTTGAGTTTCCAGGGGCTGCGGCGCCAGCGGCGCGCTGACAGCTCTCCGGCTTACGAGGAATGAATTAGGCCCATTGTGCGTTCAGCGCGACGGTGCCACCGAAATGCAAAAAGCCCGGCTTTCCACGCCGGGCTTTTTGTTTATGAGTGAATTTAGATTGTCATGTGCCTGTCATCTCAATAGCCCAAGAACCCATCATGCATTTTTCAATGCCATGAAGGGGACACCATGACATTTCGTTTTCCGAGTGCCGCACTCACCGCAGTTCTGTGCGCATCCGTTGCATTTCCGGCTGCTGCCGAACAGGTTTTCAACCGCATCGCGTCCTTTCCAGTCGCGCAGAACCTGCCGTCCGACAAGGACGCAAAGACGGTCACATCAGCTGAAATCATCACGGCGAGCCAAGACGGCAAGACGCTGATCTATTCAGACAGCCCGCTTGGTGGCATCGGTTTTATCGACATTACCGATGCGAAGGCCCCAAAGGCACTCGGTGCGCTGATGATGGATGGTGAGCCGACATCGGTCGTGGCTTCCGGTACGAAGGTCTTTGCAGGCGTCAACACGTCTGAAAGTTTCGTCAAGCCATCCGGCAAGCTCGTCACTGTCGATATTGCTGGTAAGAAAATCGAAGCCAGCTGCGACCTCGGAGGCCAGCCTGACTCCGTCGCGATTTCCCCCGACAAAAGCTTCCTAGCCATCGCCATCGAAAATGAGCGCGAAGAGAAGGTCAATGATGGCGCGCTGCCGCAATTGCCAGCTGGTTTCCTCGTAACCATCGGCTTGAAAGAGGGTGTTGCGGATTGCTCAACGCTCAAGAAGATCGAGATGACCGGCATTGCCGAGATCGCGCCTGATGATCCGGAGCCAGAATTCGTCGCCATCAATGCCAATGGCGAGATCGTTGTTACGCTTCAGGAAAACAACCACATCGCCATCGTTGATGGAAAAAGCGGCAAGGTCACGAGCCACTTCTCCGCTGGCACCGTCGATCTTGAAGGCATTGACACGAAATCTGACGGTCAACTCAAGTTCACTGACAGCCAGAAAGCCCGCAAGCGCGAGCCAGATGCCGTCAAGTGGCTGGACAATGACCGCGTCGTCATCGCCAATGAAGGTGATTGGGAAGGCGGTTCGCGCGGCTTCACCATCTTCGACAAGACCGGCAAGCTGCTCTACGAAGCGGGCTCCAGCCTGGAACAGGCAGTTGCAGCCATCGGTCATTATCCCGAAAAACGGTCCAAGGCGAAGGGCATCGAACCGGAAGGTTTGGAAGCTGCCACCTTCGGCGGTGAAAAATACTTCTTCGTTCTGGCTGAACGCGCATCTATTTTCGGCGTCTATAAGGACACCGGCGCCGAGCCACAGCTGACGCAGCTTCTGCCATCCGGAATTTCACCAGAAGGCGCTGTCGCTATTCCATCGCGCAACTTGCTGGTGACAGCCAATGAGGCGGATCTTGGAGAAGATGGCGGCGCACGTTCGCATGTCATGATCTTTGAACGCGCTGAAGGGCAGGCGGCCTATCCGCAGCTCACCTCGGCAACGGTCGATGGTGCGCCAATCGGTTGGGGTGCTCTTTCCGGTCTCGTGGGTGATGCAGACAAGGATGGCATTCTCTACGCCATCTCCGACTCGGTCTATGGCAACCAGCCATCGATCTATACCATCGACGCAACGAAGAAGCCTGCGCTCATCACCAGCGTTTTGCGCGTAAAGCGTGACGGCCAGCCGGCGCAGAAGCTCGACATGGAAGGCATTACCCTCGATGGCAAGGGCGGCTTCTGGGTCGCATCCGAAGGCAACAGCGAAAAGCTCGTTCCGCACGCGCTTTACAACGTCAACGCCAAGGGCGAGATTAAATCCGAAATCGCACTACCAACAGATCTTCTGCAGGGAGAAACCCGCTTCGGTTTCGAAGGCGTGACCTTGGTCGGCAAGGGTGACGACGCGACGCTCTGGATGGCTGTTCAGCGTGAATGGGGCAAGAGCGAAAAGGGTATGGTCAAACTGGTATCCTACAATCTGAAATCCAAGGAGTGGGGCGCCGTGCACTACCCGCTGGATGAGACGAAGGATGGCTGGGTAGGCCTTTCCGAAATCACTGCTCACGGCGACAATGTCTATATCGTCGAGCGCGACAACCAGATCGGCGATAAGGCCAAGATCAAGAAGCTCTACAGCGTCGCAATCTCTGACCTGAAGCCCGGCAAGATCGGCGGCGAGTTGCCATTGGTCAAGAAAACCGAAGTCCATGATTTTTTGCCTGACCTCAAAGCCCAGACAAACGGCTACGTCGTGGACAAGCTCGAAGGCTTCACTTTTGACAAATCCGGCAAGGCATTTGCCGTAACCGACAATGACGGCGTGGACGATTCGTCTGGCGAGACACTGTTCTTCCCGGTCGATCTGAAGGGCACACACTGATCTCCTAACCAGTTGCCGCGCCTTTGGTTCGGTTGCTACGGATCTGATCATTTGTGATATGAGCCGCTTGCAACACAGTTGCAGGCGGCTTTTGTTTGGCTAGATTTGGGCTTCGCCGCACGAGGATGGTGATCAGAAAATGCGCTTGTTTTGCTGCACTCTTGTATTCGTCTTGTCTATGTGTGGGATTGGCAACGCTTCGCCACGACAGCAATACAGCGTTCCGACTTCAGACGGTCAGGTTCTCATCGAGAGTTTTGGTGACTGTAACAAGCCCGCATGCCCTGGTGTTATGATCCTAAGTGGGAGTCGGGGCTTTGAATCAGCTGCGTATGACGAGATCGGTCGGGTTCTTAAAGCGGGGGGCCTGAACGCCTATCTCGTTCATGTTTTGTCGCCTGCTGACCTAAGTGCAATCGTTAATGCCGGAAGTGCGTCTTCACGGATGGCATATTATCATCAGAGATTGCCGAAGTGGATTGCTTCCGTTCATCGCGTCGCAGCTTTTCTGACAGACCAACCGCGCCATGGAGGGCAGGTTGGGATTATCGGGGTTTCGCTGGGTGCGCAAATAGCGTCGGCTGCTTCGGTTGAAAGCTCGAAAATAGACGCACTTGTGCTGGTCGACGGAGGACTCCCAAGCGGCTATTCACAGCCTATCCGCTCTTTGCCGCCCTTGCATCTAATCTGGGGAAGCGCAGACCGGACGTTTCCTCTATCGATTGGTCGCGACTTGGAGCGGAAAGCCAAGCAACTTGGCGTTCCCGCAACCCTTAACGTTTATCAAGGCGAACCACATGATTTTTTCTTGAAATCCGGCAACGGCAACGCGGTTGTAGCCCTTCGCTCCGCCGCCGATTTCTTGGCGATGTACCTGTCCAGATAACTCACTCAGTCTTGGATTTCAGTCTCTTAACGCATATTGCTCCAACGCATCCCGGTTGATCTCAATCCCCAGGCCCGGTCCATCGGGTATCTGCACCACGCCGTTGACATGGTCCAGCGGACTGGTGAGGACGGCTTGGCGGTAGGGGTTTTCGGTCCGGTCGAACTCCAGAATGGGCGGGCGCGGGTTGCGGCGGGCCGGGTCTGGCGGCAGGTAGGCCATGAATTGCAGGGCCGCGGCAATGGCGACGCCTGTTCCCCATACGTGCGGAACCACGCGCACGCCGTACAGAGTTGCCATGTCTACGATGCGTTTGGTTTCGGAAAAACCGCCGGCTCCCGCAAGATCGGGCTGTAGAATATCGACCGCCCGGCTCTCCAGCGGCGCGCGCATTCCATAGCGCCCATGCCAGGTTTCGCCACCGGCAACGGGAATGGGCTGGCCCTTGCGAACAGCTTTATATGCGTCGAGCTGCTCGGGCACGACGGGCTCCTCGAACCAGTCAATCCCCAGCGGCGCAAGCGCATTGCCGACTTCGATAGCGTCAAGCGCATCATAGCCATGGTTGGCGTCGATCATGATGCGAACATCTGGCCCGACTGATTCGCGCGCAGCGCGGATGACGGCAATATCCTCTGCCACGTCGAAACCGATCTTGATCTTGACCGCATGGAAACCCTGCGCTGCGTAACCGGCAACTTCCGCTGCAACATCGGATACCGCGTCGACACCATCCTTGCGGAAGGAGCCAGTGGCGTAGGCCTTGACGCTTTCACGGAAGCGACCGCCCAAAAGGCGGGAAATGGACGTTCCGAAGCGTTTCCCCTTGATATCCCAAAGCGCGATATCAATGCCGCTCAGCGCTGTCACGGTTAGCCCGCGCTGGCCCTGATCCCGAAGCAGATTGTAGAGCTGGTGCCAGATGATCTCGATATCGAGAGGGTCTTTGCCGATGAGGTGCGGCGCGTATGCAGCAACCACCGCAGCGTTTGGTTTGGCCGGGCCAAGGCATTCGCCCCAGCCCACGGTGCCATCATCGCAAATGATTTCAACCAGGCAGTGGATGCGCCGATCAAAGCGCATGGATGCGCTCTCAAAGGCATGTGCCAGCTTGTAATCCAGCAAATGGGTGCGGACCGCCTCAATCCTCATGATTTGTATGGTCCAATCAGCGCCTGCATCATGCCGACTTCTTCCTCGGTCAGGTCTGTAAGGGGCGCGCGAACCGGGCCGGCATCGAAGCCGATCAGGCGCACACCGGCCTTGATGGCGGAGACGGCGTAGCCCTTCTGGCGGTTACGAATGTCCATGAAGGGGTAAAAGAAATCAATGAGAATGCGGTCTGTCGTGGATCTGTCGCCTGCACGAAGTGCCTTGTAGAATTTCTGCGCAAGTGCTGGCACGAAGTTGAAGACGGCAGACGAATAGGTCGTCACGCCAGCACCGAGATAGGCATCTGCAAACAGTTCAGCCGTCGGCATGCCGCCAAGATAGGTCAGGCGTTCGCCAATGGTCGCGGTGATCTTGCGCACGAGCCCGATATCGCCGGAACCGTCCTTGAAGCCAACGAGGTTGGGGCAGCTGTCGCAGAGTTTCTGCAGAGTTTCAGCCGTCAGAATGGAGTTGTCGCGGTTATAGACCATCACGCCGATGGAGACGGAATCACATACTGCCTTGATATGTGCGTAAAGACCCGCCTGTGATGCATCCATCAAATAGTGCGGCAGCAGCAGAATGCCGTCAGCACCGGCTTTCTCAACGCTTCGGGCAATCTGAATGGCGATTTTGGTGCCGTAACCGCAGCCGGAAACAATAGGAACCGACCCTGCAGCAGATTTTGCGGCCTTCACAACGGTGGCTACTTCCTCAGGCGCAAGCGAGAAAAACTCACCCGTGCCGCCCGCAGCGAAGAGAACTGTGGCATCGAAGCCGGACAGCCAGCTGACGTGGTCACGATATGGCTTCTCGTTGAATTCGCCATCCTTGCTGAACGGCGTTACGGGGAAAGAGAGAAGGCCTGCGCCGAGGGCGACCTTGAGTTCCTGTGGGTCCATTGCCATAAAAGTCTTGTCTCCGATGATGTGTTGATGCGGATAATATTCGAGATATGACCTGTGTCAATAACTTATAATACAAGTTGCCGAAATGTCGTGATAGGCAGGGCAGGGGCCGCGATGCGTTGAGTGTAGGGCTGCCGTGATGGTCAGCGGTTCACGACGAGATAGGGCGCATCTCCTCTTGATATGCCATGAATGTCTGGCATAGACATAAGATAACAAGAGAATTTACGTATGACCACATCTTGTATCTGCATGTGGTGATGCGCAAGCATACTGGGAGGAAAAATGCTGAAAAATCTGTTGCTGACAGGCGCTGCCGGGGGTGTTGGCAAGGCCATTCGCCCGTTGCTGAGCCAAGTCGCTGAAAAGGTCGTACTCTCAGACATGGTCGAAATAAGTGATCTTGCCGACCATGAGAGCTTCGTGAAATGCGATCTTTCCAACCGCGCAGAGGTCGATGCGGCGGTTTCGGGCGTCGATGGCATCATCCATCTCGGCGGTATCTCGGTGGAAAAACCCTTCGAGCTGATTCTCAAAGGCAATATTGACGGCGTCTATAATCTTTACGAAGCAGCGCGCCACAACGGCATGCCGCGCATCATCTTCGCCAGTTCCAACCACACGATCGGCTATTACCGGCGCGATGAGAAGCTGGACGGTAATTCCTTGATGCGGCCCGACTCGCTCTACGGCGTCTCAAAATGCTTCGGAGAGAATCTCGCCAGCTTTTACTTCGATAAGTTCGGACAGGAGACCCTGTCCGTTCGAATCGGGTCGATCACCGAAAAACCCAGCACAACCCGGATGTTGGCGACGTGGCTGAGCGCTGGCGATTTTGTGCAGCTTTGCGCACGTGGGTTTGAAGCGCCAAGGCTAGGCCACGCCGTGGTCTACGGCGCGTCCAACAATGACGAGACATGGTGGGATAATAGCGGCGCAGCATTCCTTGGCTGGAAGCCGCAGGACAGCTCGGCGAAGTGGCGCGCCGAGGTGCTTCTCGAAGCCGGAAAAGAAGATCCAAAGGATCCAGCCCACATCTATCAAGGCGGTGTGTTCACCACTTATGGACATCCGGCAGACGGGTAATTGCGGGCTTTGGGGGGAGGGGATAGCCGTGAGGAAACCTATTTCGGCTTATCCTGTCTTTCTGAATCGTACTGTACCCAGCGAAAAAAGACATAGATTGGCAGCGCAATCAGCGCCAGCGTAACGATCGAGTTCGCAAACATGGTTCATCCTGTAGCAACGCGACTTCATCATGAAGTCGACGTCGCCAATATGTGCGAACAATTCTTTAGAAATATTGAATCTAACAGGTGAATTCATGGGTGATGGCGTTAACGTTGTGTCGAGATACGACGCCATACACGCAAGCTGAAAAAGTATTTAATGAAATACTAAATTTCCATAAGAGGTGCCGCCGCCGCCGTGTTTTTATGGCACACAATGCGGCGACGGCAGGGTATCAACCTTTCAAAAGAAGAACAGATTGCAATGTCTGCCGCTCGATCAGCCGCAGAAAGAAATAGCCGATTCCCGCCTTGCCCATCATCAGGCCCGGTGCTTCACCTCTTTGCTGCACACCGCACGGAAGGGGCTGCTCTGCATTCAGGTAATGCTCGATGATGAAGTCACCCACCTGATCGGCAAAGATCGCAATATCTGGCCTGTTCAGCTGAACACCTGCGCTGAGAACGAAATCCGCTGTGCCACAAAGGCCGTGGCAAAGGCAAAGGTCTTGCGGGGTCGTTGTCGACATCAGCAAGCGTGAGGCACCCTGAAGCGCAATATTGATCTCTTCTGCGGCACCGGAATCTGCAGGCAGCAACTCCATCATGCGAAGGCGCGTTAGCCCGATGCCGGTTGAACCGCTGCACCAGGTGCAGTTGCAGGTGGGGGCAAGCGTTGCGGCACCGGCGGTAATCGTATCAACACGGAAATCCGGCCAACCCTGCTGGGCCGGGTCGAAGCAATTGCGCTCATAGCGGATGGCTTCCTGTGCGCCGTGCAGCAAAGCATCATCGCCGCTTACCGCATAGGCTTCCAGAAGCGCCATCGCCATGCCGGAAACGCCATGGGCGTATCCAAGAAGATTGTTATGCTTTGGCAAGAGCGATGGCCAGGAGAGGCCTCGCGCATCCACCACGCCCTTTGCCAATAATTGTTCGGCATGGCGAACTGCCGCAGCCGTCAATACCGGGCGGGAAAAATGTTTGCCCATATAGATAAGGCCAGGAATAGCGCTTCCAGATCCGGCGATCACATCCAGCGCGTCATCGCCGAAGGGGAGTGCCGCGTGGCGTTCAGCCAGCTCCAGCCCCTGTTCTGTCCATTCTGGCCGATTGAGGCCGCGTCCCAACTGGCACAACATATAGGCCGCACCGAGGCTACCCGTATAAAAACTCCGTTGTGACAGGGCGTCGAAATCCGCAAGCCGTGACTGTACCTGTCGCACGGCACCATCGACCGTGGCGAGAAGAGGCGCAGAAGGTGCATGAACGGCAAGCCGGCCGAGGAAAAGCGCAATTCCGGCAACACCGTCATAGAGTGAAGCGGATGCTGTTCGATATGCCGCCGTTGCGCTGCCATCGGCTAACGTCATCGCCCAGCCCATCCATGTGCAGCGGCCATCGTGCCACATCGCGTCGCGGCAAAGCTGCATTCCAATGCGGCTGGCCGCCTCAAGGTATCCGCTCTGGCCATGCGCAATCTGTGCTGTGGGGAGTGTCATCAAGCTCATCTGCTAAATCCTTTCAGGCCGGTATGGCGTAGATGTCGCTGTTGCCAGCGCTCAAATGCGGTGCGTTGGGTGAAAGGCTTTCCTCCACGAAGCGCCGCTCGAGATGCTCAAGTCGCGTCTGCGCGGTCTGGTCGCCACTTGCCCAGGCGCTGACGATGGCGTCTGCCAGCAGCATGGTGCGCGTCTGGCCAAAGCTCATGCCATAGCCCGGGTCATCTGCACCGCCAACGCCATCCGCGATGCGTTTCGAGAAGAGCGGCACATCCGGGTCGAGATCCGCAGCCGCTTCCGCAAGCGTGTCTCTGAGCAGTGACAAGGCGAATGGCAGGTGTCTGCGTGCAAGGTAGAACACTGTGCTGTCCGTGCGTTCATAGGTCGCCGAGTCCAGCAATGTCTTTGCCCGAAAGGGCACGGCATAGGTGTTTAGCAGTCCGGCCATCCGTGCCATCAATGTCACCACCGAGGTCGCACGCGTATTGAGGTAGAGGCGCGCCAAGGCGGCGTCATCATGGTCGCAGTGCGGGCTGTTGCCTATGATGTGATAGAATGCCGATTGCATTTGTGACGAAGCCATTTGCAACAGGATGGAGACATTCGAATTGGCCTGAACAGGGCCATGCGATGCCGCCGCAAAGGCACCGGGAAAAACATGGCGGCAGCAATCACCCTTGCGCACGTGGACAGAGCCATTCGCCTCGACCTTGTAAACCTGCCACTGCGCAGACCAACGCGCACCTTCTGGAAACGCCGCGCGAAGCTGCGATAGCAGGTCAAGGTCAGCGGGTGTGGTCAGCGGGGAAGGGGCGTGTGCGCTGAAAGGCCTTGAATAGGCCGCCTCATAAAGCGCTGGCCAGAGGCTCTCGGACAGGCGGCTGGTAACGGGGCGCGCCTGCTCTGCAGCCGCCATGGGCGGCAGTGTGACGATGTCTCGTGTGCCGATCTGGAATTGCGACACGCCGATCATCTTGATGGAACCCAGAATGGTCATCAGAGATGCCTGCAATGATAGGGGTAGCCGAGCGGTTTCTGCGATAAGTGGTCTGTCGAAAGCTCGCATGGTCATGCTCCTGTCTCTTCAAGGCCGAACAATGAGGTGGCAGCGCTGCCGGGGTCGTTGAAAATGCTGGCTGCCGTCTGGATCGCCAGAAGCGCTGAGGGTGAGATTTCCGCAGTCGACTGGGCAATCTCGTAGGCTGTGAGAACGAGGCGGGCTGCGGCAAAGCGAGTGCAGCGTTGCTTTGCCTGCGCCTGCTGCTCCACCGTGAGGGCAAGTTCTTTCATGTAGGTTTGCCAGAAGGTGCGGCAGCAGGCTTGCGCTCGCGAAACCTCGTCAGCGGTTGCGGGGCCGGTGGGGCGCCCATGCATGTCAAACCGCCCAACGATCACAGGCTGCATGAAGCTCGCGAGCACGCAAGCCACATCCCATGCGGCATCGCCGAGGTCCGCCAGTTCCCAGTCAATCAGTTGAAGCGTTGCTGCAGCATTCTGATCTTGCGAAATCAGCAGGTTTTCCCACTTCATGTCGCCATGGATCAAGCATGTGCGGCTCCATTCCGATTGCAGAAGCGATAGCTGCTCTTTCAGTCCCGGCTGCTGGCGCAGCGCTGCAAGCACGGCCTTCGCACCGCCACTCATGTTTGGCATCATGGTCTCGCCATAGTGCGAGAAATTCAAAATCCATGGAGGCTGTGCGGGAAAGGTACCCTGCCGTGAGTGTTCCGCAAGAATGTCGGGCGATTGCTTGTGGCAGGACGACAGCAGCCTTCCCAACTGGGCGGCAATATCTTCCATTGCGCCCGCAACGCCTGAGACCTGCATTTGATAGAATGTCAGACTTCTGGAGTTTGGAACAAGCTCGACGGCCAGCAAATGCCGGTGTTTGTCGTAGTGCCGCAGTTTCGGCATCAGGGTTTTGAGGCTGTCCGCCGCGTCGTTCTTTTCAACAAGGGCATAGAGGGCTGCTTCGCGCTTGACGGATTGTGTCGTCTCAGCCGCCATCAACGGAACCTGCTTGACGAAAATGCCTGAACCACCCCGGCGGGCAACCTTGAAATTACGGTTACGACGCCCGGCTTCCAAAATCGTGATGTCATCATCGAGAAGCTCGGCTGCGGAGAGTATGCTTCGATCGATGAGATAAGGCACAAGCGTGCCGCTGGTCAGATACATTGTTTTCCCCAAGGCAGATGATAATGTCTAGAAAACGCGCGGAAACCGGGCGCAAAGCCCGGCCTAAAACGATCCCACCGGCCGCAGTCGGCCGATGGGCAGGCTTACATTGACGTGAAAGCTAAAGCTGTTTCAGCGGGTGCTTATTGCCCGGTGCAATGCATGTGCGTCGGGTTGCAAATCGTTGCGAGAGTTCCGCATCCGATTGAAGTCACAGGCCTGTCAGCAGCTTGCTGGACGGCGGCTGCACCATTGCAGATGATAGGAATGCCTGTTGAGCAAACCGGCGTGAGGGTGACTTGGCAAATGGGCGTCAGCGTCACGCTCTGAGGTTGCGGTGCGGTGCCTGGACCCGTGCAATGCATGTGCGTCGGGTTGCAAATGGTGGCAAGAGTTCCGCATCCGACGGACGTTGCAGGCGTGACGGCTGCCTGAGCGGCGGCTGCGCCGCTGCAAATGATAGGAATGCCCGTGGAGCAAATCGGCGTGAGGGTGACTTGGCAAACGGGTGTCAGCGTCACGCTCTGCTGCTGCTGAGGTGCGGCATAGGCGGCTGCGCCGCTGCAGATGATAGGAATGCCCGTTGAGCAAACCGGCGTGATGTTCGTGATCTGGCAAACAGGCGTCAGCGTTACATTCTGCTGCTGCTGAGGTGCAGCATAGGCGGCTGCGCCGCTGCAGATGATGGGAATACCCGTTGAGCAAACCGGTGTGATGTTTGTGATCTGGCAAACGGGTGTCAACGTCACGTTCTGCTGCTGCTGCTGAGGTGCAGCATAGGCGGCTGCGCCGCTGCAGATGATAGGAATGCCCGTTGAGCAAACCGGTGTGATGTTAGTGATCTGGCAAACTGGCGTCAGCGTCACATTCTGCTGCTGCTGAGGTGCGGTGGTTGGTAAACCGCAGCCCTGCACGGCAGTCTGGCAACCCATAAGACTTGTTTGCGGGCAATGCCAGTAGGCTGTTGGCCCGACAGGCGTGCCCTGTTCTGCCGCTGGCGGGCAATGCTGAACCGCAGTGTGGCAGCCATAGAGGCTTGTCTGTGGGCAATGCAGGTAGGCCGTTGGGCCTACGACTGTTTGAGCTGCCGGTTGGCAACCCCAATAAGAAGTAAAAGTCATCGATCAATTCCCGAATTCACAGTTGAAGGGGGCTTTGTGACATGTCTGGAAAGTGCAGCCAGCCAAGTGCAACCACCGGTAATTGCCTCGCTTGCAGTCAACTCGCCTTTGACGGGAATTTTCCTACTGTACTTTTTTAGGTTGTGCAATTAAAAAATACATTTATTACGAGCATGTAAAAAACTGACTGTCGGATCGCGTGTATTAGCATTGCAATGAGCATCCGCCGGTTTAGGCAATTCCAGTAATCCCCATGGTGTTTTAGGAGACGAAAATCATGACCTCCGATACAACTGAAAATACGGGCGATGGCCCCGACAGCCCGAGCTCTCCTCCCAGCCGTTTCATCATTTCGCATCGCATGGCGCCATACAGGGCAGGGCGTGCGCGTCGTTCGGCAAAGAGCAACTTCAGTGAGCGTTTGAGCCGTGCGCTGGGCGGCTCTATGGATATCGTTAGCGATAACGGCATGGAGCGCGAGGATGTGCGCCGGGTTCTCGTCGTCGAGGCAGACGAAGAAGAGTTGCAAGCGAAAATGCGCGACCTTGCGCCGGATACCATTATGGAGCGGGAATTTTTGCGCTGGCCTGCATCCCTGCGGCTTGCGCCCTGGGGCAGCCCTGAAGCTCCGCCTCCACTTTCAGAGCAGATGCCCTCCAACAGCAATGCCTCGGCATCAGCGCCACACTTTACCTTCCACGTCACCGCGGCTGGTTCACCGGTTGCCAATGCCACTGTTGAGCTGAGCTTGCTTGCAGTCCAGGTTGGTGCCCAACCGAGCAGTAGCAGCGTCAGCGCGTCAACGGATGCGCAGGGTCTGGCCACTCTGCCATTCGACACGACGCAGTGGCAGCCCGTGACGGCACAGATATCACCGCGTGGGCGAGTATGGTCCGCCATGGTGGTGCAACCCGTATCGGGTGGGATGGTGGATCTTGCTCGGCTGCCAACATCCGGGCCGCTGGGTTGGTGGCATCGCCTTGCGGGAATCAACACCTTCGATCCGCAGGCGGGGGCTGGCATTCGTGTTGGCGTCATCGATTCAGGGCTGGGGCCGCACCCCTATCTCGATCACATTGTCCCTGCCGGAGCCTTTATCGATGGGGCCTTTCAGCCCGGGCCAGAGGCGACAGCAGATGTTCTGGGGCATGGATCCCATGTCTCCGGCCTTATTGGCGCTCGTCCGCCAGCCGACGGTGCCGATTTCGCCGGTCTTGCGCCGGGTGCGGATGTTTTCACCGCTCGCGTGTTTGCGCCGAACAAAGGGGCAAACCAGGGCGATATTGCCGCCGCAATCGACGCGATGGTGAATGCCCATGAGGTGGATATCATCAATCTCAGCCTTGGCGGCCAACCTTCCATCATAGAATATGATGCGGTTCTGGCCGCCTATGGCAGCGGCACCCTGTGCATTTGCGCCGCTGGCAATAATTTTGGCCAGGCGGTGCTGGCGCCGGCAAGCTATCCCTTGTCTGTTGCCGTCTCGGCTGTGGGTATGCCCGGCACCTTTCCCGCTGGCAACCTTGCCAATTTCACAATGCCATCGCAACTGGATCGATACGGCAAGGGTGGCCTTTTCCTGCCAAGCTACGCCAACATCGGGCGACAGGTTACGGTTACAGCGGCAGGCTCGGCTGTCATATCCACCGTTCCGGCCGATGAGTCGGAACCGGCGCCATATGCAGACATGTCCGGCACCTCCATGGCAACGCCCGTCACCACAGGCGCACTTGCAGTTCTTCTGTCGCGAGATGTGATTTACAAAAACCTGGCAAGAACATCCGCACGCACCAAATATGCGCGCGCGATTCTGGAAGATGCAGCGCTTTCCATCGATCTGGCGAAGCAATATCAGGGAGATGGCCTCAGCCGCGCTCAGTAAGGGCGACACGCGATCACATGCCATCCGACTCATTCCTGTGTCGGATGGCAGATTCGTGCGCTAAGTGTCCCTATATGGAGTGTGCGATGACCAACCCGGAAAAAATCTACCTGATCACCATCCGCCACAGCGCGCCCCAGCCGGATAACTGGCAGAAAACGCTCTCGCAGACATCAGGCATAACCCTCATTTCCAGCATAGGCCGACACGCGCGCATCAAAGCCACGCCCGAGAACCTGGAGTCAGCCCTTGTCGCCCTAGGTCCAAACGCCATGGCGGAAGAGGAATTGCCACGCCATATCTGAAAAGCAGTAAAAGCGGGGGTAAATAGCAAATACGATCCGTGCTTGCTGAGTATCTGGATAATATTGAAAATTTTAGGGAGTAATGGTGGGCGATGAGAGACTCGAACTCCCGACATCCTCGGTGTAAACGAGGCGCTCTACCAACTGAGCTAATCGCCCTTCGCGTCTTGCAGATCATGTCCGCCGCGTCGGTGGCCGTGATCTATTAGGATCGGAAAAAAACCGCAAGGGCTTTTGTGAAGTTTTTTTGTTTTTTTTGCTTTTTGTGTGGATAGTCCCCATCTGGACGGCCGTGTTTCAGCCCCGAAAAGCCTGATTCCTAGGGCTTTGAGCCGGATATGCAGATTTTTCTGCTGATTGCCTCTATATGAGGGCAGGGCAGGCTGCGGCGCTTACCTATCTGACGCTGACCTCTTTTTGCGCGAATCCATCTTTGCGACGCGTGTCACTAAAGGACTGAAAGCGGGCGACGCTGAACATGATCCCACGCAATGGCGTTTCGAACCGTTCGGCAGATCGCAGAGATTCGCTTCAGGAAGCAGATCTGGATGCCTGTGGAAAACTATGCGGGTCTTTGTAAAAAAAAGCGTGGAGCGAAAATGCCGGGAAACCGGGCATCTACGGAAGTTTGTGAATGCAAAATGCACAAGCTTATTCTTTTGTCGTGAAACTTGCTTGACACTCAAACACGAACGCCTTAGTTAGCCGCTCAACGAACTGCAGAGGCAAGTTCGTGAGGCGGGTTTAGGCCAGTCTTTTAAGGAATGTGCGGGTGTAGCTCAGTTGGTTAGAGTGCCGGCCTGTCACGCCGGAGGTCGCGGGT
>NZ_JAVTIX010000010.1:0-128128 GCF_031843705.1 Rhizobium sp. WCS2018Hpa-16 | reverse complement strand
CCACCTGATCATTTTGCGTGGTGCCGACGAGGGAGTTGCTCGCTGACACATTGCCAACGGTGCCGGTTGTGCCGTTGCCCCATGTCACGGCACCGGCATTCACGACCGAACCATTATCCCAACTTGAACTGCTTACAACATAGTTGCCATTGGCGAGCACGGTGACGCCGTAACTTCCCACCTGATCATTTTGCGTGGTGCCGACGAGGGAGTTGCTCGCTGACACATTGCCAACGGTGCCGGTTGTGCCGTTACCCCATGTCACGGCACCGGCATCCACGACCGAAGCATTGTCCCAATTGCTGTTGCGCACGACATAATTGCCATTGGTGAGCACGCTGACGCCGCTACCCCCCACCTGATCATTTTGCGTGGTGCCGACGAGAGAGTTGTTCTCTGACACGGCACCGACGGTGCCACCGTTGCCGTTACCCCATGTGACAGCACCAGCATCCGTGACCGAACCATTGTCCCAAGACCTACTCATCACCACATAATTGCCATTGGAGAGCCCGACGACACGACCATTCCCCACCACATCATCTTGCTTGGTGCCAACCAGAGAGTTGCTCGCTGACACATTGCCAACGGTGCCGGTTGTGCCGTTGCCCCATGTCACGGCACCGGCATTGGTGGTCGAACCATTATCCCAACTTATACTGCCTACCACATAGTTGCCATTGGCGAGCGCGGTGACACCGTCAGTTCCCACACGATCACCTTGCGTGCTGCCGACCAGAGAGTTATTCTCGGACACGAAACCAGAGATGCCGGTTGTGCCGTTACCCCATGTCACGGCACCGACATCGATGGCCGAACCATTATCCCAACTTGAACTGGCCACCACATAGTTGCCATTGGTCAGTGCGGTGATTCCGTACTCTCCGACCCGGTCTTCTGCTTTTGACCCGTAAAGTGCCGAGATAAGCGCGCCTGTGATGCCGTTGTAGAGATAGACCGCGCCCACATCGGTGGCGCTCAAATCTGCGTAGTAAGACGAGATCACCACGTTTCCGGTGGAAAGTGAGACGGTTTCTTCCCCGAAACTATTTCCGGCGGAAGGGTTTGGATCAATGAATTCGTATTGCGCAAGGGCGCCGGTGGCATCGTTGATGACGATATTCTTCGGGTCGAGCAGAACAGTGCCCTTCGCGCCATTTCTGGCAGAGGCGCTTGCTGTTCCTGCCATGGTCAGCAAGCCTTTGGACGAGATTTCAATGAGGCCGCCATTGCCGGAAAGCCATCCTCCATTGGCGCTGGCTGTTCCATAAAATGTCGTGGCATTATCGGACCACAGGATAATGCGACCGCCAGAACCGCTCTGGGTTGCATCCGCCTTGATGACTGTGGCCGGTGAGATGTCCAGCGTGGCGGCATGGGCCAGCGTACCGCCGCCCTGGTAATCTCCTCCAACGCGGATCTGCCCGCCACCCGCCGTACCCGTTGCATCAAGATGCGCGGCGACGAGGTCCATGTCGGCACCTGTGAGTGTCAGCGTTCCGCCGACGCCCTGTGAGGCCTTTGCCGTAAGCGTGCCGGATGTGAAAAGACGCCCGGATTGGATGGAAACGCCACCGCCGCCTGTGGTTCCATCTGCCCGAATCAATCCTGCGGTCGTTTCGATGTAATTGTCACGAGCAACGATATCGACCGAGCCGCCCGCTCCACCAAGTCCGGAAACATCCATGAGACCGGCATTGACAAGGCTGTTGGCGCCAAGCGTGACGCTGCCTCCTGCGGTGCCAGTCGCGACGATCTGTCCTGTGTTATGCAGCACGTCTGCATCAACCTGGACAGAGCCACCTGTGCCGCTTTGCGTCGCATTTGCCTTGATGGCGCTTGCCGAACCAACGCTGACGGTTTTTGCGCGTTGTGTGGCGCCCGAAGCATGTGAGCCACCGCTGATCTTCACGCTGCCGCCACCCTTGGCACCGGAAGCATCCAGCTTTGCACCATTCAGTGCAACAGATGTGCCGGTGACCGTGATCTTTCCGCCCTTGCCTGTGGATGATTTTGCCGAGGCATTGCCTGAGACAGTGACCTCGCCACCTTCACCGCCGCCAATGACGATCTCGCCATCGCTGCCGGAAATGCTATCGGCTTCGACTGAGCCGGAAAGGTTGACTGCATGACGGGCGGCGTTGCGGGCGGTGGCGGCGCGCATCACCACGGTGCCACCCTCCGCTGAGATGGTGCCTTTGTTTTCGATCAGCGCGCCATTGCCTTCTGCACTGTTGCTGGTTGGGACCGCGACCTGCAAAAAGCCGTCACCAGACAGATCAAGCGTCGCCTGTTCGCCGGAGCCGAGGCCGGCCTTGCCGACGGGAACAGCGATCAAGCCATCATTCTTTACCGTGCCACCGATCAGCGCGGCGTAACCGCCGCGACCCACAGTGACAACACCTTCATTGGAGACGCCAGCCGAGGAGCCATCGCCAGAAAACCTGTATTGGCCCTGAAGGAAGTCATCATTTGAAATGTCCAGCGTGGATGCGACAAATCCACCTGTCACATTGACCGTGCCAGTTGGGGTAATGGCAATGCCGTTCGGGTTGATGATGTAGACCTGACCGTTGCCGGTGAGCGAGCCTGCGATGCTGGACGTCGCGCTGCCGGTGACCCTGTTGAGGATGGCAGACGACGAGTTTGGTTGTACGAAATTGACACTGTTGCCCTGTCCAACGGAAAAGCCGTTCCAGTTGACAATGGCTTTGCTGGAGCCCTGCGTAACCGTCATGCCAGAACCCGACGTGCCGATGGAAACCTGGCCCGACACGACCTGCCCGCCCGTCGGCAGCATATCATTCGCAAGCGCCACACCACCAGCCAGGGGTTGTGCAATCAACGCTGTCGAAGCGAAAAGAGCAATGGGAAGGCGTGCGTCGACAACCGGGAGCTGCGAGGCAATACGAAGGCGAAATTCGTTCAAAAGCATGTTTGTTCAGCCATCTTTGTCTTTAAGAGGTCTTGTCGGTATTTACTAAAGCGATTGGAAATCATCGCAATTTGATTCATCATGCACTATTGGCGCAGTCTATATAAAATAAAAAAACAAAACTATTTCTAGGCTTAACTTACGAATGCCAAAAAAAGTTGTTATTATATTTCCTAAAATAAATATAAAGCGGTGACTAATATTTTATATTTATAAATATCGAAAGTCTTAAATAGGTATTCGATTATAGACCGTTCATGGTCTCTGAATTCTGTTGACACCGTTCGATCTACGATTGTTATCTTGATGTTAAAGGCTGTGTTCTTATCCTAAAGAAGCTGTATTAAGGCAGACCGTAATATTCAGATTGAAGTTGTGCTGCGATGCTGATGGCAAAACCGTCAGCGGCGCTTTGGGCTATCGTTAATAGTGCTGATTACGACGTGTCTTGTGAACGCAAAGGCTCATCCAGCGCATTGCTCGACCAACGGGGGCTTCGATTGTAGTGACAATCGCCAAACGGTCTGTTTCTGTGTGAGTTGCGGCCAGCAAGGTCGCGAAGCACCTATGTGAGAAGCGTCACTCGGCGTATTGGCGCAGAACAGATCTTATCGACTGAACGTAAATTTCCGCGATGCTTGGACGCATTGGCCCGATTCTATCTGGCCCTTAAAATTGAATGATCGAATCCACCATTTCGAGATCACATACTGCAATCTGCGAGCGCAATATTCAATTAATTGATTACTAGAAAATTCGGAGAATGGGCTGAAGTCTAACTATTCGAGCTTAGTGTCATTTATGGCGGAGAGGGTGGGATTTGAACCCACGATACCCTTGCAGGTATGCCGCATTTCGAGTGCGGTGCATTCGACCACTCTGCCACCTCTCCGCGGGCACGAACTGTAAGGTTCGTGCGGGCGTTCTCATAACCAGCAATCGGGGTGCTTGCAAGGGGTAAATGTCTGTTCGGTCTGTTGGTGGTCAAGTTTTTGTCGGTTTTGTGAAAGGTGGTCCGGCGGCCTTGCGTTGGGGGCCGCCGGGTGGGTTGGGTTCAGCTGTTGCGGAGCCGGCCTTGCATCAGGTCGATGACGGCACGGGCGGCTTCCAGCACGTTGGTGCCGGGGCCGAAGACGGCGGCTACGCCGTGGTCGAGGAGGTACTGGTAGTCTTGCCTCGGAACGACGCCGCCGACGATGACGATGACATTTTCCGCACCCTTTGCCTTGAGTGCCTCCACCAGTTGCGGGGCGAGCGTTTTGTGGCCGGCGGCCAGCGATGACATCCCGACGACATGCACCTTGTTCTTGACGGCAAGATCGGCCGCTTCGGCCGGTGTCTGGAACAAAGGACCGGCAATGACATCAAAGCCGATATCGCCGAAGGCTGAAGCGATGATTTTTGCGCCGCGATCATGCCCGTCCTGTCCGAGCTTGGCGACGAGCATTTTGGGCTTCCCGCCCACGACCGTGGCCAGTTCTCCCAGCCGGGTACAAAGGGTCATATATTCCGGATCGTTCTCATAGGCTGCGCCATAGACATCGTGGACGACTTCGGGAACAGCGGCATGGTCGCCAAACACGCTGCGCATGGCGTCGGAAATTTCTCCGACCGTTGCACGGGCGCGGGCGGCGCCGATTGCGGCTTCCAGCAGGTTGCCCTTACCGGTTTGCGCAATCTGCGTGAGCACCGAGAGTGTGGTCTCCACCGTTTGCGCGTTGCGTTGACGGCGAACCGTTTCCAGACGTCTGATTTGTGCTGCGCGCACCGCGCTGTTGTCGATATCGAGAATGTCGATCGGGTCTTCGTTTTCCAACCGGTATTTGTTCACGCCAACGATGATTTCCTCGCCGCGGTCAACAGCGGCCTGACGCCTTGTCGCCGCTTCTTCGATGAGCCGTTTGGGAAGACCGTCGTCCACGGCCTTGGTCATGCCACCGAGCGCCTCGACTTCTTCCATCAGCGCCCAGGCCTTTTCGGCAAGTTCGCTGGTCAGGCTTTCGACATAATAGGAGCCAGCGAGGGGGTCGACCACCTTTGTCACGCCGGTTTCATGCTGCAGGATCAACTGCGTGTTGCGGGCGATGCGTGCTGAAAACTCGGTTGGCAATGCCATTGCTTCATCCAACGCATTGGTATGCAGCGATTGTGTTCCGCCCAGCACAGCCGACAGGGCTTCATAAGCCGTGCGGATGACGTTGTTGTAAGGATCCTGCTCCTGCAGGGATACGCCTGACGTCTGGCAATGGGTGCGCAGCATCAGCGATGCAGGTTTTTGCGGCTTGAATTCCTCCATGATGCGCGACCAGAGCAGACGGGCCGCGCGCAATTTTGCTGCTTCCATGAAAAAGTTCATGCCGATGGCGAAGAAGAACGAGAGACGCCCGGCGAAATCATCGACATTCAGGCCCTTGGCGATTGCAGCGCGCACATATTCGCGGCCATCCGCGAGGGTGAAGGCGAGCTCCTGTACCAGCGTCGCGCCCGCCTCCTGCATGTGATAGCCGGAAATCGAGATCGAGTTGAAGCGCGGCATTTCGCGCGCGGTATATTCGATGATATCGGCAATGATGCGCATGGAGGGTTCTGGCGGATAGATATAGGTATTGCGCACCATGAATTCTTTGAGAATGTCGTTCTGGATCGTGCCGGAGAGATCCGAAATGGCGCAACCCTGCTCTTCACCGGCAACGATGAAGCTTGCAAGAATGGGAATGACCGCGCCATTCATGGTCATGGAAACGGACATGTCCTTGAGCGGAATGCCATCGAAGAGGATTTTCATGTCCTCCACGCTATCGATGGCGACACCCGCTTTTCCGACATCGCCTTCAACGCGCTCATGGTCACTGTCATAACCGCGATGGGTGGCCAGATCGAATGCGACGGAAAGGCCCTTCTGTCCAGCGGCCAGATTGCGCTTGTAGAAGGCGTTTGATTCCTCTGCAGTCGAAAACCCGGCATATTGGCGGATTGTCCAAGGGCGCCCGGCATACATGGTGGCACGAGGTCCACGCACGAAGGGCTTGAAGCCCGGCAGGCTATCGAGGTGGGGAATGGTCTTCGTGTCGTCTGCCGTATAGAGCGGCTTGACGTCTATCCCTTCAGGGGTATGCCAGACAAGGCTGTCGGGGGAGCGTTTGAGTTCCTTCTCAGCAAGTCCCTGCCAGTCCTGTAGCGTCTTGTCGCCTGACATACATATCTCCTCTGCAACCAGCATCACCGCTTAGAGAACGGCAATATTTACCACCATCAATGGACGTGACCCGTCAGCGGCCACGTAGGACAATACTAGCCTGAACAGGTTACACAATCGCAACCATCGGGTAAGTCCGATTTTAGAATGGGCTGACCTCCGGCTTGGTGAGGCGGGTGGAGCCGTGCTACGGGAAATGAAAAGGGGATTACTGAATGCGTGTTGCAATCGTTCTGCTCGCTGCCGGAACATCCAGTCGCACAGCGCAAAGTGCCTCTCACAAACTTCTGGCGGAGTTTGACGGCATTCCCTTGCTGCGCCAGATGGCGGTGACGGCAAGGCAAAGCAATGCAGCCTCTGTGACGGTTGTGCTGGGGCACCGGCATGAGGAGCTTGGCGCTGTGCTTGATGGTCTTGAGGTCGCCCGGGTGGTCAACGCAAACCATGCGTCTGGGATGGCGGGTTCGATTGCCGCAGGGCTATCTTCGCCGCAAGCCCAAGGCGCGGATGGGGTCATGGTGATGTTGGCGGACATGCCGAAGATTTCCAGCGAACACTTGAACCAAATGATCTCGACTTTTGAGCAGGCGGAAAGGCTTGCAATCGTGCGGGCCGTTGCGGACGGCAAGCCCGGAAACCCGGTGATCCTGCCGCGCTCCATGTTTGAAGATATTAGCCGACTTGAGGGAGATGTCGGCGCACGTGGTCTTATCAAGGCATCCGGTCTTCAGATCATCGATGTGGAGCTGGGGTCGGCTGCCCTGATGGATGTGGATACGCCGGAGGCGATTGCAAGCGCTGGCGGCGTTCTGGCCAAGCCCTCAAGCGTTGCGCTTCGACAGGCTCTTGTCACCGAAGCGCATTGTGGAAATGATTTCAGCCAGGATTGAAACCGCGATTTCAGCGGGGCTGACTGCACCGATGTTCAGGCCTACCGGCCCATGGATGCGCTGCAGGTCAGGCTCGCCAAATCCCTGAGCGGCCAACCTTTTCAGCCGCGCCTCGTGCGTTTTTCGCCCACCAAGAGCGCCCACGTAAAAGCAACCTTTCCGAAGGGCATCCATCAAGGCGAAGTCATCGATCTTGGGATCATGGGTCAAGGCGACCAAGGCTGTGTGCTGGTCAAGCGGTCGTGTCTGCAGCACATCTTCAGGCCAATCGGCAATGAGGTCGGTGCTGGCAAAGCGTTCAGGTGTGGCAAATGCCGTTCGCGGATCGATCACCACAACATCAAGGCCCGTCAGCTTTGCCATGTGCACCAAGGTCTGGCTGATATGGACCGCACCGATGATGACGATGCGGGGCGAGGGAACATAGACATTGATAAAATGATCGATGCCCGCAAGCGTGATGCCAGAGGATTTCCGGGACTGGAGGGCGGTGGCAACGGCCTCACCCAGAGCACCGGATGGTATAGCTTCCGAGGCAATAACTTCGACGGCACCGCTTTGAAGATTGGTCACGGTGGCCACTGCCACGCGGTTGCTGCGCAGGGCGTTGAGGGTCTCAAGTGTTGCGGCATCCATTAGTGCAGTTTCTCCACATAGACTCGGATGCGTCCACCGCAGGATAATCCAACCGACCAGGCCGTCTGGTCCGCCACGCCGAAGTCGAGGATTCTGGGCTGGCCTTCCTCGATAACATCGAGTGCGGCGGAGATAACTGCACCCTCGACGCATCCGCCTGAAACAGACCCTTCGAAATGGCCGTCAGCGTCGATTACCAGGTGACTGCCGACCGGCCTTGGCGCCGAGCCCCAGGTTTCTATAACTGTTGCGATGGCGACTGATCGCCCTTGGGCTTGCCATTCATGTGCATGGACCAAGGGGTCATTGAGAGAATGGGTTTCTTTGCTGTCAGCCGTCATCAGTTTTCCTGCCCCCCAAAGTGGGCTTTGCCATTTATCTCGGACGCTTCATTGCTCTGCCTTGTCTGGTTGCGGCTGTGGCGTCGTTCGGGTGCCGAACAGATTGTAACGGTTGGGATCACCCCGTTCCTGTCTGTATTTCAGCGTTGCCTCTCCGAAAGCGATCTCCATATCCAGCCCAGATGCCAGAACCATCTCTAAATCCTTGAGCGGCATATTCGTTCCGAGCAGTGAATAGACGATGTTGGCAGCGCGGGCGGCCAGCACCTGACGTGACAGGACGGAGCCGAAATTGAGCTTGATACGGAAGTTGTTCCACACGCCCGGCTCAACGCCTCTGATCTGCAGGAAAAGCGATGGTTTGTGACCGGTTTCCGCATAGTCGATGACATATGTGCATTGCCATTCACCGGTGTCATACGCGGTAAACACGGGCTTTTCTGAAGACGAGAGGTCCGCAATGCCCAGACACCGTTTTTCGTCGAAGCCAAAAAATGTCCTGACAGACGGGCTCCCCTGGACAGGGTGCCGTTGCGTCTTCGGCGATTGCGAGACGTGTAATACCGTTGTGGGCCGCGTTTCAACGCCAAGCACAAACAGAGATATGATCGAGGCTAGAAGCATTTGATCTGAAGGCCATCCGTGTGAACAACAACTGTACCCCGCCGTAGCATATCCACAAGTGAAACGATGACCGCGGAGTGGCAGTCGCCAACGGTCTTAGGGTTCAACTTTTCGTTTGTCGATGGCACCTTTGCGCTTGCACGCAGTTAGCCTTGCACCTCAAGCCATCGAAAAGGAGCGGGCCGTGCTCGACAGCGTCCGACTGGAACTTTCCCGACGAAACTTACTTATCTCCTCTGCCGCGACGATAGCGGCCACCGGCGTCGTCAAGAGCGCGGCGGCGCAAACTGCGGGGAGCCCCATGACACAATCATCCGAAGTCTCACTGACCGTGAATGGTCAGAACCATGTTCTTGATATGGATAACCGAACCACCTTGCTGGACGCGCTGCGGGAGCATCTTCATCTGACCGGCACCAAAAAGGGTTGCGACCACGGCCAGTGTGGCGCGTGCACAGTTCTGGTGGATGGAAAGCGGATCAATTCCTGTCTTTCGCTCGCCGTCATGCATGATGGCGATAAGGTGACCACAATCGAGGGTCTTGGCCAGCCGGGCGATCTGCACCCCATGCAGGCGGCTTTCGTCAAGCATGATGGTTTTCAGTGCGGTTACTGTACGCCGGGCCAGATCTGTTCCTCCATCGCCGTGCTGGAAGAGATCAAGGCTAACATTCCAAGCCATGTGACGGGCGATCTGACGGCAAAGACGCAGCTGACGGCAGATGAAGTTCGCGAGCGCATGAGCGGCAATATCTGTCGATGCGGGGCCTACTCGAACATTCTGGATGCCATTTCAGAAGTGGGAGGAATAAACGCATGAAAGCTTTCACCTATGAGCGAGCCTCCTCTGTCGAAGCCGCAGCCAAGGCTGTCGCATCCAATCCCGGTGCCAAATTCATTGCGGGTGGCACAAACCTTCTCGACCTGATGAAGCTTGAGATCGAGACGCCGACCTATCTGATTGATGTGAACGGGCTCGAACTCGACAAGATCGAGGCAACTGCGGAGGGTGGCCTTCGCATCGGCGCACTGGTCAGGAACACAGATCTTGCAGCCGATGAAACGGTCCGCCGCGACTATGGCCTGCTTTCGCGCGCGTTGGTTTCCGGGGCATCCGGGCAGTTGCGCAACAAGGCAACGACGGCTGGCAATCTCTTGCAGCGCACGCGCTGTCCTTACTTTTACGATACCAACCAGCCTTGCAACAAGCGCACGCCTGGAAGCGGCTGTTCCGCCATTGGCGGTTACACCCGCCAGCTTGCCGTTGTTGGCGTCAGCGATGCCTGCATGGCGACGCATCCCAGCGACATGGCCGTTGCCATGCGCGCGCTTGATGCGACGATTGAAACGGTCAAAGCCGATGGTTCTCGTCGCTCCATTCCGATTGCGGATTTCTACCGTCTGCCGGGCGACACGCCGCACATCGAGAACACGCTTGAAGCGGGTGAATTCATCACCTCGGTTCTATTGCCACCACCCGTTGGCGGTAAGCAGATTTACCGCAAGGTCCGTGACCGTGCATCATACGCATTCGCGCTGATTTCTGTCGGTGCGATTATTCAGTCGGATGGAACCGGACGCGTTGCTGTGGGCGGTGTGGCCCATAAGCCGTGGCGTGTCGAGGCGGCTGAAAGCCAGTTGGCGGAAGGCGCGCGCGCGGCGACACAAGCCATTCTGGCAGATGCACGTCCCACAGAAGAGAACCGGTTCAAGATCGATCTTGTCGAGCGCACGCTTGGCGCCGTCCTGTCCGAAGCAAGGGGTTGAGCGATGAAATTTGATACACCAGCAACCACCAATCCCATTGATCGCCTGAAAGTCGTAGGCCAGCCTATCAGGCGTATCGATGGCGAGCTTAAAACAACCGGAGGAGCGAAATACGCCTATGAGTGGCATGACGGAAACGTGCCCTATCTCTATGGATACCCGGTACACTCGGCAATTTCGAAAGGGCGCATCAAGGCTTTCGATGTGTCTGCGGCAAAGGGTTCCGAGGGCGTTGTAAGCGTCGTGACGAGCCTTGATGTCGGAAAGCGGGAGAAGGGCGAATACAACACCGCCACCCTGTTTGGCGGAGATGTGATCGAGCACTACCATCAGGCAATTGCCGTGGTTGTGGCGAAAACATTCGAGCAGGCACGTGCCGCTGCTGCCTTGGTCAAGGTTGATTACGCCGAGGAAAAGGGTGTTTTCGATCTTGAAGCCGAAAAGGGCAATGCCGAAAAACCGGATGAATCCCAAAAACCGGATACATCAGTGGGCGACTTTGCTGCTGCCTTCCAATCAGCTGCCGTCACAATTGACGAGACCTATACGACGCCGGATCAGTCTCACGCGATGATGGAGCCGCACGCGTCCATCGCCGCTTGGAATGGCGACGAGGTGACAGTGTGGACGTCAAGCCAGATGATCGACTGGTGGCGTTCGGACTTGGCGACGACGCTCGGGGTCGACAAGGAAAAGATCCACCTCATGTCGCCGTTTATCGGTGGCGGCTTCGGCGGCAAGCTGTTCCTGCGCGCAGATGCGGTTCTGGCTGCTTTTGCGTCCAAGGCTGTCGGGCAGCCGGTGAAGGTGACATTGCCGCGCCCGATGATTGCGAACAACACAACGCACAGACCGGCGACCATCCAGCGCATCCGCATCGGTGCTGGCAGCGATGGTAAGATTACCGCCATTGGCCACGAAAGTTGGTCTGGCAACCTGCCTGACGGTGCGCCGGAAACAGCTGTGAACCAGACAAGGCTGCTTTATGCCGGTGCAAACCGGATGACGGCGATGCGTCTGGCCCAGCTGGATTTGCCTGAGGGTAACGCCATGCGGGCGCCGGGTGAAGCGCCGGGCCTGATGGCGCTCGAAATCGCCATCGACGAAATTGCCGAGAAGGTTGGAATGGATCCGGTCCAGTTCCGCATCGTCAATGACACGCAGGTCGATCCCGAAAACCCTGAACGTCCCTTTTCGCACAGGGACCTCATTGGTTGCATGAACACCGGTGCCGAGAAGTTCGGCTGGTCTGAGCGTCCCAAGGTCGCGTCGCGCCGGGATGGGAAGTGGCTGATCGGCATGGGCGTTGCTGCGGCCTTCCGCGACAATCTCGTCCTGCCGTCTGCCGCGCGGGTGAAACTCGGCTCTGACGGTATCGTAACGGTCGAAACCGATATGACCGATATCGGGACTGGCAGTTACACCATCATCGCCCAAACCGCTGCCGAGATGATGGGCGTGACAGTCGACAAGGTTGCCGTGCAACTGGGCGATTCACGCTTTCCGATATCTGCCGGCTCGGGTGGTCAGTTCGGTGCAAACTCCTCGACATCTGGCGTTTACGCAGCCTGTGTGAAACTGCGCGAAGCGATTGCCCAAAAGCTCGGCTTCAATTCCGACGACGCCCTGTTTGAAGATGGCATGGTCAAATCCGGCAATCGGGCTGTTCCTCTCGCAGAGGCTGCGGGCACAGACGGGCTTGTGGGTGAAGACACGATGGAGTGGGGTGATCTCACGAAAACCCATCAGCAATCGACATTCGGCGCCCATTTCGTGGAAGTCGGTGTTGATAGCGCAACAGGCGAAATCCGCATCCGACGTATGCTGGCGGTGTGTGCTGCGGGCCGGATTCTCAATCCGATCACCGCGCGCAGTCAGGTCATTGGTGCGATGACCATGGGTGCTGGCGGTGCACTGATGGAAGAACTGGAGGTGGATACGCGCCGTGGTTTCTTCGTCAACCACGATCTTGCGGGATATGAGGTGCCAGTCCATGCGGACATTCCGCATCAGGAGGTCGTCTTCCTTGATGAGACCGATCCGATGTCGTCGCCCATGAAGGCGAAGGGTGTAGGTGAGTTGGGTCTTTGCGGCGTCTCGGCCGCAATCGCCAACGCGATCTATAATGCGACGGGCGTTCGTTTGCGACATTACCCGATGACGTTGGACAAGCTGCTTTCCGGCTTGCCTGAAGTGGCCTGAAGATACGCCTGAACGCATGCCTTCCCGGTTCGCCACCGGGGAGGCATGCTGCGTTTCGAGATAATTAAACTTTCGAATATCATAAAATATAATTTACTAACCATTGCCGCAACTGCCGAGCCGGGATTCACTTTTCGTTCAATGATTAGGCAGAATGATTACCGGTAGAATTGAATTCTTTGGGCATGATGCCCCAGTTTGTCCGATCCCGTCACCGTGGATATAAGCGCCGACATGGCTGCACCAAAAAATGAACCGCCCCCCACATTGTGGATGCGCACAAAGGTCGCGCACCAGTGTTGCCATGGATTTTTATCATGCAGAATGAGATCGCACGCCTATCGACCCTTAAAAATCTGAGGTTGCTCGATACGCTTCCCAGCGAGAGTTTTGACCGCATCACCCGGCTGGCCGCCAGCATTTTCGGCCTCCCGATTGCCGCCGTATCCCTCACAGACATGCAACGCCAATGGTTCAAATCGAAGGTCGGTGTCGATCACTTCGAAATACCGCGCCATAAGGCGCCCTGCGCCACCGTTGCTGAAACCTGCAAGCCTTTCGTGATCGAAGATTTCAAGCAGGACGAATACTATGTGGACAGCGTTCTCGGAAATGCGGGCATTCGCTTTTACGCGGGCGCGCCATTGGTCACGCACGATGGATTTGGCCTGGGTGCACTCTGCGTGCTGGGAACCGAGCCACGCGAGGTCACCGATGCAGAAATGGCGACTCTGAAAGATCTCGCGGCTATGGTGATGGATCAGGTTGAGCTGACCCATGCCATGGGGCGCATCGAAGCATCGAGCGGTCTGCCCAACCGGTTTCAGCTTTCGAATGATCTGTCGGATGCGGTCCTGCGTGGCGATAGCGGTGAGCGCATCATCGTTCTGCTCGATCTGGCGCAGACGGAGCAGTTCGAACGGATCTCGCGTGTGCTTGGCCCTTCCTATCTGGATGACGTCATTCAGGCCGTTTCGCTGCTTCTGCGCAAGCATGTCGGGGAAGAGGCCGCCGCTTATCATGTCGGCCCCACGCAGTTTGCGTTTTTCGCGCCTCACAACATGAGCGCTGATCGCTATGTTGAATTCCTCAAGACGATGCTTGGCGAAATTCAGGACTATAGCGACACACAAATCTCGATGTCGCCCTCCATTGGCATGGTTGCCTACGACCCGCAGACCATGCCGCCGGATGACATTTTGAGATCGTTGCAAAGCGCCATTCAGGACGCCCACCAGAGCCCGACGAAAATCGGCATGTTTTCGCCAGCCATCGACTTGCGCCACAGGCGCAATTTCCGAATCCTCAACGATTTTCAAACGGCATTGACGGCCCCCGACCAGCTTTCTCTGGTCTTTCAACCGCGGCTGGATGTTGCGAGCGGCGAGGTTCACAGTGCGGAGGTTCTCCTGCGGTGGAACCATCCCGTTCTTGGCCCGGTGTCGCCTGTCGAATTCATTCCTGTGGTCGAAGCCTCCGCATCTGCACGAGAGCTGACGGACTGGGTCATAAACGAGACGCTTGTCACGCTTGCGGCTTGGGAGCGCAGAGGCCTTCGTTTCAGTGTGTCCCTCAATCTCTCGGCTCTCAATCTCGAAGAACCAGACTTTTACGAGCGGTTGATGTCCAAGCTTGCTTCGTTCGACATCAGTCCGGCGCAGATTGAGCTGGAACTGACAGAAACCGTGATGATGAAAGAGACCGATGGCGCTTTTGAGCTGCTGAACCAGTTGAAGGCAGCGGGCATCCGCCTTGCCATCGACGACTTTGGAACTGGCTATAGCAGCCTTGCCTATCTTCAAAAATTACCGGCAGACATTGTAAAGATCGACCGTTCATTCGTCTCGGACATGGAAAACGGCAACCGTGAACGGGTTCTCGTGCGCTCCATGATCGATCTTTCGCACAGCCTGGGTTATCGCGTTGTTGCGGAAGGCGTCGAAACGCTGGAGGCAGCCGATTTGCTGGGCGTGATGGGTTGTGACGAAATCCAGGGTTACTGGCTCTCGCGGCCTGTTGGAAGCGAGCAACTGTTTGCCTGGTTGATGGAACGTCAGCGCCCGAAAGTGTGTGCTGCAGGATAGCATTGCATTCTTGATTGTACTGTGTCCCGGAGCCCAAAAGACGGTGGTGAAATGAAGCATATCCTGCAAAGAATGGTCAGTGGCACTCATCAGCCGGATGATGAATTTCTGCTTCTTCTCGATGCCCTGCCAATTCCCCTATCCTGGGCATCCTATCCCGAGGGCCGGATACGCTTCATCAATAAAGCTTTCATCAGGACTTTCGGCTACCCCAATGGCCATTTCGAAACCATCCAGCAATGGTTCAGCGAAGTCTATGTCAACGATATCGAGAGCGGGGGCGCTTGCAGGATCTGGGCAGCCACACTGACACCGGGCGCATTGGGCATAACAGAGGTCGAGCCCTACGAAGTGCAGGTCAGGCACGCAAATGGGAATATTGTTCCGGTTCTGCACCGGGGCATCGTCATGCACGAATTCGGCCTCGTCATCACGATTTTCGAAGATCTCACCAACCATAAGCTTGCAGAACACGTACTCAGGCGCATTGCGTTCGAGGATGCGCTGACAGGCTTGGGCAACAGGCGAATGCTTGAGGAGCGCTGGAACACCGAGATTGCCCAGCGGGCAACATTCACGTCGCAAAAGCTGATCGCGGTTCTGATGATCGATCTCGATAAATTCAAGCCGATCAACGATTATTTTGGCCATGCGGCCGGTGATGAGGTCTTGAAAAGCGCAGCACACCGCCTTCGTCACTCTGTGCGCTCAGATGATACCGTCGTCAGAATGGGGGGAGACGAATTTGCTATTCTGCTGACCGATCTGGACTGTCAGGTCGATGCAGACAAGATTTGCCAAAGAGTAACGGACGCCTTTAACGAGCCGTTTCTGGTGAGCGGTAAAAAGGTTATGGTTGGCGCAACGGTGGGGGCGAGTCTGTATCTGCGCCATGGCAACGATATCGAAACGCTGCTGAGTGCGGCAGACCAGGCGCTTTACCGCATGAAGCGAGAGGGCAGGCACAACTGGGCATGGTTCGACCAATCCTTCAAACCGGCGAACGAACAATTGTCTTTTGCACCCGCTGTCATGGAAGCCAGAAACGCTTGAGGAGGGTTGCATGGCCTTCCCGACACGCGCCCGCGCCATGACGATCTGTCCGCCGGCCTGTTGCCAATTCGGGCTTGCATCGAGAGATTTATTCGGTATTTAGAACATACTCACCACGGACCCGGTGAAACTCCGGGTGGCTCTTCTGGCCGCCGATCCGCCAGATAACGCAAATACCGCATGCCCATTTTATGACCGCTAACGATGCGTGTCGGCATGCTTTGCGAGATATCACATATGCAACTTACATCTATCCGTCGGGATTGGTCCGCCAATCCCTTGCGTGAAATGCTAGCCGGGGCTGTCGCGACATTCGCGCTCATTCCGGAAGTCATCGCGTTTTCCTTCGTTGCTGGTGTCGATCCACAGGTCGGCCTCTTTGCGTCCTTTGTTATCGGCATCGTCATCGCATTTTCCGGTGGTCGTCCTGCCATGATTTCGGCTGCTGCCGGTTCAGTTGCGCTTGTCGCAGCACCACTGGTCCATCTGCACGGCTTGCCCTATCTTTTCGCTGCGGGTCTGCTTGCCGGTGCGTTTCAGATTATATTCGGATTGCTGCGACTTGGCGTGTTGATGCGGTTCGTTTCGAAATCCGTTCGAACAGGCTTCGTCAACGCCTTGGCAATCCTCATCTTCGCCGCACAGCTTCCGCACATTATTGGCGGGGATGTGCTGGCCTATGGCATGCTGGCAGCGGGGCTTGTGCTGATCTATCTGGTTCCCCGGCTGACGACGGCCGTGCCTTCGCCGCTGATCTGTATTCTGGTTCTGACCGGGGTATCCATTTTCCTGCAATTGCCGGTCATGACCGTCGCCGATCTTGGGAAGCTGCCGGACAGCCTTCCCATGTTCGCCTGGCCTCAGGTGCCGCTGACGCTGGAGACGCTGAAGATCATTGCCGGGCCTGCGCTCGCCATCGCCATGGTGGGCCTGCTGGAATCGATGATGACGGCGAGTGTGGTGGACGATCTCACCGGCACGCCAAGCTCCAAGAACCGGGAATGCACAGGTCTGGGCATTGCCAACACTGCAGCCAGTCTCTTCGGCGGCATTGCCGGTTGCGGCATGATCGGGCAGACCGTCAGCAACGTGAAATATGGCGGTCGCGGCAGGCTGTCCACATTGTTTGCGGGTGCATTTCTTTTGATCCTGATGGTGGTCCTTAAGCCTTGGGTGTCTCAGGTTCCGGTGGCGGCACTGGTTGCCATCATGGTGATGGTGTCCATCGATACGTTCGATTGGTCATCCGTCAAAACGCTGATCGTCCATCCGAAAATGTCGAGCGTGGTTATGGTCGTGACTGTGATCGTGACGGTTCTCAGCTCCAATCTCGCGCTGGGTGTCGCCGTCGGCGTTCTTCTGAGCGGGGTGTTCTTCACCTTCAAGGTGGCGAGACTGCTGCGTGTTGAAACCGTCAAGGACGAACCGGCGCGGCGGTTGACATATCGTGTGTCCGGTCAGGTCTTCTTTGCCTCGGCCGATGTGTTCGTGGATGCCTTCGACATCGAGGAGGCAAACGAGATGTCGGTGCTGATCGATATTTCACAGGCCCATTTCTGGGATATTACCGCTGTTGCCGCGCTGGAAAAGGTGGTTGATCGCTACAAGCAGCATGACATCCCGGTCACGGTTGTCGGCGTCAACGAAGCCAGTGCGACCTTGATCGAAAGCCTCGGCAGTGGGGCTAGCCTCAAGGAAATCTGATTTCGATATCCTTTGCCCACCGCGCTTAAATCAGGAGCGCGGTGGTCTTTAACATCCGTCCCTTATCGCAGGACGCCCGTCGCAAGTGCGCGCTGAATGCCGCGCACATCCGTTCCCTTTTTCAGCGTCTTGCTGATCGGGGTGGCCGAGCCTGAAACCCAGATTTTCAGCTCTGAATCCAGATCGAAGGTTCCGGCGGTCTCAACGGAAAACCGTGTGATGGCGCGGTAGGGAATGGAGGTATAATCCACCTTGCTCCCGGTTATGCCCTGAATATCGACAAGGATAATCCGGTACTGGGTGAAGACGAAGAAGTCGCGGATGACTTTGAACGCCAGTTGCGGCTCTTCTCCATCCACCAGCACGCCATCGAGGCGCTTGTTCAAATCTGCAGGATCCACGGTTGATCCGTGACCCAGTAACCCGTCGAATAGACCCATCTGCAATCATCCCTTTATGCTCAAGCCATGGAAATGGAGTTTATGAGCACTTTGTTCAATATGCGCGACGCAGAGGGTGCGAAAACGCTGCCCGTACGCTTTGCATGAAACCATTGGTGGCCGTTGGCGTTAGGCCAAGTCGTCGCTCCCGCTTCATTTCATCAGAGAGTCATTCATTGTTGTACGATTTCGATTTCGGCCCCTTGGTTCTGGAAGACGCAACCCTGTTTCGCCTTTGGGCGCCGCTGCAGCAATCCGTTGTGCTGAAGCTGGAGACCGGTGAGCAATATGACATGGAGCCTAAGGGCGATGGCTGGTTTCACCACACATTGCCGTGCGTGGGTGCGGGCACGCTCTACCGTTTCCAGTTGGCTGACGGGCAGGTGATACCGGATCCGGCATCGCGGTTTCAGCCTGAAGATGTGCATGGCCCCAGCGAAGTGGTTGATGTGACCAATTACGTCTGGAAAACCGAAAGCTGGAGCGGGCGACCCTGGGAAGAGATGGTCATTTATGAGCTGCACCCGGGCACTTTCACGCAGGAGGGCAGCTTTCTCGCAGCCATCGAGAAGCTCGACCATCTGCGCCAACTCGGCATAACCGCCATTCAGCTGATGCCGACAGCCGATTTTCCCGGCAGCTATGGCTGGGGCTATGATGGCGTTATGCCCTATGCGCCCGAAAGCAGCTATGGCCGCCCGGAAGACCTGCTGAAATTCGTAAATGAAGCACATGCACGCGGCATCTGCGTGTTTATGGATGTGGTCTACAATCACTTCGGCCCAGACGGCAATTATATGCCCGCCGTGGCGCCGCTGTTTACCGAGCACCACTCATCTCCCTGGGGCATGGGCATCAATTACGACGATGAAGGCTCTGACCAGATCCGCGAATTCGTCATTCAGAACGCGATCTATTGGATAACGCAGTTTCGCATTGATGGACTGCGATTGGATGCCGTTCATCAGATCAAGGACGATAGCGGTGAACATCTGATTGTCGAACTCGCACGGCGTGTTCGCGATGCTGCGGGCAGACGTCATGTTCATCTGATCGTCGAAAACGAGGATAATGACAGCGATCTGCTAGTGCGTGGCGAAGACGGCCAGCCGAAGCACTTCACGGCACAGTGGAACGATGATGTGCATCACGTTCTGCACGTCGCAGCCACGGACGAGACCTTCGGCTATTATCAGGAATATGTCGGCAATGACGACAATATTGGCCGGGCGCTGGCACAGGGTTTCGTCTTTCAGGGAGAGCACATGCCCTATCGCGGCGAGGCGCGTGGCAAACCGAGCGAGCATCTTTCGCCGCTGGCCTTCATATCCTTCATCCAAAACCATGATCAGATCGGCAACCGTGCTAACGGCGACAGGATGGCCTCCTACATTGCTGCGGAACCCTTGAAGGCCATCGCTGCGATCTATCTTCTGGCGCCGCAGGTTCCGATGCTGTTCATGGGTGAGGAATGGGGAGCCAAGGAGCCCTTTCCTTACTTCTGTCAGTTCGATGAGGATCTGAATGAAAAGGTCCGCGAGGGCAGGCGCAGGGAAATGTCACGTCTGCCGGGCTTCGACGGTGACAATGTTCCCGACCCAACAGCGCGGTCGACCTTTCTGTCAGCCAAGCTCGATTGGTCGAAGTCCAAGGCGGAGGAGGGCGCTGAGATGCTTGCCTTTTACCGATCGCTGCTTGCCTTGCGCCACGAGCATATCGTGCCTTTGCTCAGTCATGGCGAATTGAGGGGCGGCACCTTTGAAGCCAAGGGCCGTGCGGTGAAAGTGATATGGCAGATGGGTGAGACTGAACTGGAGCTGATGGCCAACCTGTCCAACGACATCGTGGCAATCGAAAACGGATCGAGCGCTGGAGAACTGCTCTATGCATTCGGCGATGTTGAGGCTGGTCGCCTCGGCCCATGGTCCGTTCTGTGGCATCGTCGTCGCTTGACCTGACATATGCGTTTCATCTTGCCCCTCGAAAACGTCTGACAGAGGCCGATCACGAGCAATTGCCTAAAATCATTATTTTGGGTGAGAGGTTCTTATCGTAATTGCCGCTCCGGTGCAGTATGACGGATGATGACAACGATGAGGAATGATGTCGCATGCGCATAAGGTACGGTCTCTTTTGGTTGGCATTCTCCATTGCGTCTTCTGCGCAGGCACGACAGCCGGCTTCACCGCCTGTGCTGGAGCCCACTCAAGTTCAGGCCCAGGCGGCCAATCTGAGTGCGCAATTCCTTGGCCGCTACGCCTATAAGACCGTGCCGCTCGACGATGCCCTGTCTACGCATATCATGTCGAAGTTCATCAAGTCGCTTGATCCCGACCGTATGCTGTTTATGCAGAGCGATATTGACGGTTTCAACGCAGACAGCACGAAGATCGACGATGCGATCCTCAACGAGGATCTTAAAATACCGTTCTCGATCTTCAACAGCTACACGCGCCGTGTCGTGGATCGCATGACGTTTGCGCGCGCCGAGCTGAAGCAGAATTTCGATTTCACGGTGCGTGAAGAATACCCGATATCGCGCGAAGACGCGCCGTGGGCCACGACGCAGCAACAGAGTGACGATCTCTGGCGCAAGCGCGTCAAGAGCGATTGGCTTCGCCTGAAACTGGCAGGCCAGGCCGATGCCGCAATTCGTGAGACGCTGGACAAGCGCTACAAGAACATTCTGGACCGGGTTTATCCGTACAAGAGCGACGACGTGTTCCAGTCGTTCATGGCGGCCTATACGACGTCTGTTGATCCACACACGGATTACTTCAGCGCATCCGCTTCCGCAGAGTTCGACATTTCGATGAAGCTGTCGCTTGTCGGCATTGGCGCCGTGTTGCAGGAGCGGGACGGCTACACCACCATTCGCGAGCTGGTGGCCGGTGGGCCGGCACAGCTTTCTGCCAAGCTTGCGGTGGGAGATCGCATCGTTGGCGTAGGGCAGGGCGAGGATGGTCCGATCAAGGAAGTCGTCGGCACGCGCCTTGATGAGGTGGTGCAGATGATCCGCGGTGCAGTCGGCTCGGTCGTGCGCCTCGATATCTTGCCCGCAGAATCTGGCAGCTCTGGTGGCCACCGCGTCATCAGTCTTGTCAGGGACAAGGTGAGCCTTGAAAAGCAGGCGGCCAAGAAGACGATACTGTCCGTCAAGAATGGCGATGCCACCTCAAAGATCGGCGTCATCACCCTTCCAACGTTTTACGAGGACTTCGAAGGCCGCCGTAAGGGTGACAAGGATTACCGCAGCGCCAGCCGCGACGTGGCCAAGTTGCTGGCTGAGCTGAAGCAGGACGATGTCTCCGGTGTGCTGTTCGATCTTCGCGACAATGGCGGCGGCTCGCTTGCCGAAGCCATTGACCTGACGGGTCTGTTCATCGGCAAGGGTCCGGTCGTTCAGCAGAAGGACGCTGAAGGCAATGTCAAGGTCGAGAGCGATGACATGACGGCACCCGCCTGGAGCGGTCCGCTTGGCGTGTTGATCAATCGTGGTTCGGCCTCGGCGTCTGAAATCTTTGCCGCAGCCATTCAGGATTACGGACGCGGCATCATCATCGGCGAACCATCCTTCGGAAAAGGCACGGTCCAGACCGTTGTCGATCTCGACCGTGTCGCCCGCAACAGCAAGCCGGAACTTGGTCAGCTGAAACTGACCATCGCTCAGTTCTTCCGTGTTGATGGTGGTACGACACAGTTGCAGGGCGTGGTGCCGGATATCAGCCTTCCGGGTTTTCTCGACCCGAAGGCTATCGGCGAATCCAGCTATGACAATGCTTTGCCATGGACGAAGATAAAGCCAGCGAAATATGCCCTGCAGGGTGATCCGGACAAGTTGCTGCCGACATTGCAGGCAAAGCATGATGCGCGGATCAAGACAGACCAGGATTTCCAGCGGTTCGTTGAAGACATAGCTGATCTGAAGGCTGTGCGGGAAAAGAAGACCATTTCGCTCAATGAAGTCGAGCGCAGAGCCGAAATGGCTGAAACCGAAGCCAAGATGAAAGCGCGTGCCGAAAGCGGGACGGGCCTCGTTCGTGAAAACGACGACGGTCTTCAGGCCAATGAGCGTAGCATCACGGCAAACATCGCAATCGAAAACGCGCGAAAGAATGCAAAGGACGTGCTGCAAAACGAAGCAGCAGCCATCGTTGTCGATCTGGCTGAAGCGGCACCCGCCAAAACGCGATAGACGCAAAAAAGCGCCGAGGCTTAGGTAAGCCTCGGCGCTTCATTTCAACTGTCGATATTAATCGAGAAGGTCAGCTGGCACCTTGCCGCCGTTCTCGGACAGCTTCTTCATCAGCGCCTTGTGCAGCCATGTGTTCATCTCGGCAGAGCCATTAAGGTCTCCGGTATAACCGAGTTCCTGCGCCAGTTCCTTGCGCTCTGCAAGACTTGCATCCATGCCCAGCGCCTTCATCAGATCAACGATTGAACGCTTCCATTCCAGCTTATGACCGCTGTTCTTAACGGCTGCATCCAGTTGCGCCGCCACGTCCACGGTCTGCGCGGTTGGCTGCGAAGGGCTTTGTGGCGCTGTGCCCGAAGCCTTCGGAACCTCGCCGCCGGTGCCGCCAATGGGTGGGGCCGTTGTTGCCGCAGGCTCAGGGATAGAGGATGGGGCAGGCGTTGGCTCTGCCGCACTGGGTGATGCCGGTGCCGCCGTTGCCGGGCCGCCGAAAATCGCGTCTTTGATCTTGCTGAAAATACTCATTGTTCTCTCCTCGCTTTGCTTGATCTCCCTCGACAAACGGCTGCGGAGTCCTTTGCGTTCCGGTGAAAAAAGAGAAAACCTATATTTGATGCGTTGCACGACGGCAACGCTTTCACAAAAGCCTTTATTAGGACCTGACAAATATCAAAAATTGTCTCGACAGTTTCGCGTGTCTGAGGCGATATGCGACTCATCGGCGGGGGCTGATCTTGAAAGGTCTTTTATATGTACCGCGCTATCAAAATTGCTGGCCTTCTGGGGCTTCTTGCGACATCCGCTCATTCCGCAGACATGGCCGTTCAGAGCGAGCCTGCTGTTGTTGCCAATCCAGGCGGCTTTTATCTGGGAACACTGAGCAGCCTGACATTCCTTGATGACACCGGCTTTGCTACTGCTGGCGGCAGCGTCAGCACGGATTACGATCTCGGCTTCTACAGCGCCCTGCGTGCTGGCTACAGCTTCGGCACATACGGCTTTGTTTCGCCACGTCTGGAACTGGAAGTTGGTTACGGCACAGCTGATGTGAATGAACACACGGTTGGTGGCGTAAACTTCGGCAATGCTTCCTTCGGTGAAGCCCGTGCAATTCAGGGCTATGTCAACGGTTACCTCGATATCGAAACCACCACAGCCTTTACGCCATATTTCGGCGGTGGCGTTGGTGCGATGAACCTTGAGCTGCACCGTCAGGGTGTCAACACCATCGCGATGGATGACGACGATACGAAGTTTGCATACCACCTCGACGCAGGCGTTGGCATCAAGCTCGACACGATCTCGTTCTTCCGCGACAGCTCGCTGTTCGCCAACACGACGTTCGATATCGGTTACCGCTACACAGCTGCTGACGATTTCGACTTCACCGGCACAGACGGCGTAACCTCCAGCACGGATTTCAGCAGCCATGCTGTTACCATGGGCTTTAGACGCCAGTTCTAAGAGCGGAACATCGCTTCCTGTCTTGGGCATTCAGTCTGAGGCAGGGCGCGATTTTGATTGCGCAGAATATATATCGACAAAAAAGCCGGGCTGTGACCCGGCTTTTTTCTTGGCTATGGATATAAATTAGTTTGCGGGGCAGTTCGTGCCCGGCGCTGTGGCTGTGCCAGTCGTTGCAGGGCCGCCATTGGTCGTGCCCTCTGCCGTCTTGCCACCACCTACGCAATTGGTGTTGTTGGTGTCGCCATTTGTACCCGAACCGTTTGTGCCGGATGCGGAGCCGCTTCCACCTGCGCCTGCGCCATTGTTGGTGCCGCCGCTGTTTGAGCCGTCAGATGCACTCGATCCGCCGTTCGAACCAGCGCCGGAGCCCGAGCCGCCAGATCCAGAACCAGCGCCCTGCGCTACGGCGAGCGATGTGAAGCTGAGGGCAAAAACGGTTGCGATAAGATACTTTTTCATGGGTATTCCTCCACTGTTTTGTTTGTCTGCAAGACCCTAACCCTGTCAGTCAGGCAGAGTTCCCAGAAACTTGGAGTGTTGATGGCTGATTATCCCGGCCTCAGGAAACGCTGACAGGTTTGGAGCGCAGCCTGCTGGCGGTGGCAGGGTCGGCGCGTCGGCACAGTTGCGGCGGCAGGCCTTTCATGATGAGCTCGGCATCCGAAACAGCCATGGAGCCGAGTTTGTAGAACGCATCGCGGGTTCCGCCGGTGCGGTGGGCAGAGAGCAGAAGACCGGGAATGGACCTGACAGGGTCATCGGCCGCGACAGGTTCATCTGGAAAAACATCCGTTGCGGCGCGGATATGGCCTGAAATGACCGCATCGAGCATGGCCGGGAAGTCCACGACTGCGGCACGGCTCATCAGGAGAAACGCCGAACCCGGCTGCATGGCGGCGAAATGATCCTTGCCGATAAAACCCTGATTTTCGCTGGTCACGCTTGCGAAGACATAGACAACGCGCGATTGGGAAAACACTTGATCAAGGCTTGCCGGAATGCAGTCGAGACGCTCGATGATTTCGTTCGGCAGCCAAGGATCATAGACGTGAACCGGATTTTTGAAGGGACGGGTCAGTTCGCGCAGTTCACGGCCAAGATCACCAAAGCCGATGATTCCGATCGGGGCACCCGCATATCGAAACGTCGCCTCGTTTCCGGCAAGGCCGTACTCCTCCACGCCGTCACGAAACTGCCGGTCGGCGATGGTGATGCCTCTGGCCAGATCGATTGCCATTCCAAGCGATGCTTCCGCGACCGGCGATGAAAAGGCCGACGCCGGTGTGATCACCCAGATGCCGCGTTCGACACAGGCCTGATAATCGATATTGGGCAGGAAGTTGGATTCCACATTGATGATCGCCTTGAGCTTTTTCGCGCGCTCAAGGCGTTCTCTGGGCATATCGGTCTGGCCGAAAATGAGAACCGTATCGGGAAGAAGGGCATCCACCTGTTCTGCAGGCATCTGCCGATCCTCGGAAATAACCAGCTCTCCCAGTTTTTCGAGACGGGCGCGAACATCGGGCTCCATAATCAGATCGAGCGTCCTTGGCAGCGGATCGACCAGCACGATGTTGCGACCTGTCATGATACCTCCCTTAACGAGACGGCATCCCTATCCGTCTCTTGTCCTCGTTACCGTGCGGCCCAGTTGGCACCGCGACGGAAAATTTCTCGCATCTGCGGCACGGCGAATTCCTTCGCCACATGGCCGAGCGCCGAATAGAAGACGCGGCCCTTGCCATAGTTTCGTTTCCACGCCACCGGCATCACCACGCCATCAATCCACCAGGCGTGATCACCTGTAAATTTCGTCGTCGCCAACACCTCATTGGATGGGTCGGTGTGCATATAATACTGCTCGGACGTGTAAGGAAAGTCGGTGATGCCTTCCATGATCGGATCATCGGGTCGCGTGATGTTGACCGTATAGTCGATGATGTTGCCGGGATGCGCGACCCATTGCCCGCCAATCATGAACTGGTACTCCACGCATTCGCGGAAGCTGTCGCCCGCGCCGCCGTGATAGCCCGCAATGCCGACGCCGTTTTCAACCGCTGCTGCGAGGTTCTTGATCTCTTCTTTCTCGATTTTCGACATTGTGACAATCGGCACCACGAGGCTCAAATCATGCACCGAAGGGTCCGCGAAGGCCTCCGTGCTGTTTTCGACGTAAACCTTGAAACCTTCTTCCTCCAGCATATCCTTGATGATGACAGAGCATTCCTGCGGCTCGTGTCCGCTCCATCCGCCCCAAACAATCAGTGCTTCACGCATAGTCTTCCTCCTCAGGATTATTTGCCGATCTGGCCGTCAACAAGCGATTCATCCAGCGGCGCTGGACGATCAACCGCCGTCGTGATGGAAATGGTCGTGCCGGTGTCGGATGCCGTCTGAAACGCTTCCATCACCTCCAGCACATGCAGCGCAAGATCGCCATTGGCGCGATGTTGCCGGTTGGAGCGAATGGCATGCGCCATGTCTGCAACGCCGATGGAACGATAATTGCCATCCGCATAGGGTGAGGAAAGCTCCTGAACTTCGAACTCGCCACCCTTCTTCAAAAGCTGGACCTCGCCACCGAAATAGTTGGGGTCAGGCACAATCAATGTGCCTTCTGTGCCGTAGAGTTCCAGCGGCACATGCTTGTGGCCCGCAACATCGAAGCTCATACCCACCTGCACGACAGCGCCGTTTGCAAATGCCAAGGCACCGGCCACATGCGTGGCAATCTGCACCGGTATCTTCTCGCCATTGCGCGGCTCGCTGGTGATGAGACGTTCGGTTCTCGGCGAAAAGGCAAAGCCTGCGACCTTGGCAACGGGTCCGAAAAGATTGACCAGATCGGTAATGTAGTAAGGCCCCATATCCAGCATCGGCCCGCCCCCGACCTCGTAATAAAAGGCGGGGTTTGGGTGCCAGCGCTCATGGCCGGGGCACATGAATGTTGCAGTTCCACCAACCGGTGTGCCGATAACGCCCTGGTCCATCAATGTGCGCGCCGTCTGGTGGCCACCGCCCAGAAACGTGTCAGGCGCTGCGCCGATGCGCAGGTTGGCTGCTTTCGCCGCTTCTGCAAGGCGCTTGCCTTCTGCAAAATTGATGCCGAGCGGCTTTTCTGAATAGGTGTGCTTGCCAGCGGCAATGGCCCGCAAGGCCACCTCGACATGGGCTTTGGGAATGGTCAAATTGACGATGATCTCAATGTCAGGATCTGCAAACAGCTCATCCACGGATCGCGCCGGAACATTGAATTCCTCGGCTTTCGCTTTCGCCATTTCCGCATTCATGTCGGCCACGCCGCGAATGTCGAGAATGGGAAACGACGCCATGGCCTTCAGATACGCGCCGGAAATATTGCCGCATCCGATGATGCCAATGCCGACTTTCTTCATGGTCTCTCTCCCGTCATGATATGAACCGGCTTCCTCCTCAGAAGGCCGGGCCTGTGGTGTTCCAAGGCGATTCGTATAGTTCGTAAAGGGCAACGGCGGCAGCGCCTTGCGCCCACAATTCATCGCTCGATTTATCGAAAACCAGTTCCGCCACACCTTGCAAGGACGGCGGCACGGACGCTTCGAAGGCGGAGCGAATGCTGTCGATGAAAGGTGCGCCAAGCTCCAGGCTTGAGCCAACGATGATGACACGGGGTGGCGCAAACAGGGTGACGATATTGGCAAGCGTCAGGCCAATGGCGGCACCGGCGCGCTCGGCAGCAGCGATCAATTCATTGTCTTGCGCCTGCACCAATGTCTGAGCATGCATCATGCCGCGACCCAGACGTATGGCCTCCGCAAAACGTCCATCGGCGGGGCGTGAGCCGAGAATGGCATTCTCTCCTGCCTGGCTCGCAAGCCGCACGGTTTTTTCGGGGCCAGCGACCAAAACCAGATCACCCAGATTGTGGCTAAGGCCACCTGCGCCGCGAAACAGATCGTTCCTGTGCAAGACGCCAAGTCCCAGCGTCTGCTCCAGCGAGATCAGCACCATGTCTTCCAGATCCCGTGCCTTGCCAAACCAATGGTGGCCAAGGGTCACGGCATGGGCATCGCTCTCGATAATGGTCGGCTTGCCAAAGCGCGATGTCATTTCTTCTGCGAAGTTTATGTTGGTTTCCCGCAGGACAGGGCTGGAGCGGATGTTGCCCGTGCGGTGCTCGATCACGCCTGGCAGGCCAAGGCAGACCATATCAACATCTTCCAGCGAGAGACCTGCATCCACCACGCAGCGCCGCACGCCATCCTCGATCAGGTCGGCAATGACGCCGATGGGCTGGCGGTCGATGCGGATAGGCAGCGCCAACGTCGACAGCACGTTGCCGCAGAAATCGGTCACCACGAACATCATCCGGTTGGCCGCGATTTTCGCGCCGACCACACGGGCCGCATCCGGGTTCAGTTCAAGCATGACGCGGGGTCGACCACGCGCGCCTTCGGTTCTGATATCGCCCAGATGGCGCGACAGGATGAGGCCATCGTCTAGAAGCGATGCGGTGATGGCCGAGACGGTTGTCGTGGAAAGCTGGGTTCGCTCGCTGATTTCAACCCGTGAAATCGGCCCATGGCGACGGACTGTATCGAGCACATTCAGGCGATTGATCGCGCGCATCAGTTCCGGGTCTGCGGTCTTCATGATTTCCAGTCGCGATCAAGGCAATGCTAATGGCAATTACATCGGATTACGGATTTAATAGCCGAGCGACCTAGGGGTGTGTCAAGCAAAAGCTGAAAATAACAGCAAATTGCCTTGACATTGAGCGGATCCTTATATGAATTAATCCGCATTGGGGAATAATTGGGAACGTCCCCGGGAGGAATACCATCATGACGCATAAGCACGCAGGCGCAAGCCTGAGCGGCAAGTGGATGTCGTTTGCCGCGACCACAGCCATCACTTTCCTGCTCGGTACCGCCAGCGTGTCTGCTGCGGCAGTGGTCAAGTGGATGCATGTCGAGCTCGATCCGAAATCCGTGGCAGTCTGGGAGGAAATTGCCAAGGATTTCGAAAGCAAGCATCCAGATGTCGATGTTCAATTGCAATTCCTGGAAAACGAGGCTTTCAAGGCAAAGCTGCCGACCTTGCTGCAATCCAACGACGTGCCGGATTTCTTCTATAGCTGGGGCGGCGGCGTGCTGGAGGAGCAGTCCAAGACCGGCGCGTTGAAGGATCTTTCAGAGATATTCGATGCAGATGGCGGAAAGGTTCGCAAGGCCTATAACCCGGCTTCCATTGAGGGCCTATCCTTCGATGGCAAGGTCTGGGCCGTGCCCTATCGCGTCAGCCTCGTCAGCTTTTTCTATAATAAGGCGCTGTTTGCCAAAGCGGGCGTGAAGGCGGAAGACATCAAGACCTGGGATGATCTGGGCAAAGCCGTTCAAACCATCAAGGCCGCGGGCATCGTGCCGATTGCCGGCGGTGGCGGTGAAAAGTGGCCGATCCATTTTTACTGGAGCTACCTCGTCATGCGCAATGGCGGGCAGGCTGTGTTCGAAGCAGCCAGCAAGGGTGAGGGCGAAGGCTTTATGGCCCCGGCCATGATCAAAGCTGGCGAGCAACTGGCAGAGTTCGGCAAGCTTGAGCCGTTCCAGCCCGGCTATCTCGGCTCAACATGGCCGCAGGCGCTTGGTGTTTTCGGTGATGGCAAGGCTGCGATGATTCTTGGTTTCGACAACACCGAAGCCAACCAGCGCAAGAATGCCGGTGATGGCAAGGGCTTAGCATCTGACAATCTCGGTCGTTTCGCCTTTCCGGCTGTCGAAGGCGGTGCCGGAAAAGCCACCGATACGCTCGGTGGTCTGAATGGCTGGGCCGTAACCAAGAATGCCTCCAAGGAAGCCATCGAATTCGCCACCTTCCTGACCAATGCTGACAACGAAAAGAAGATGGCCAAGGCCGGTATGATCCTGCCCGTCGCCGTTGGCGCCAATGAGGCCGTAACCAACCCGCTGATGGCTGGTTCAGCCAAGCAGCTTTCCGAGTCCACCTGGCACCAGAACTTCTTCGACCAGACACTGGGCGCTGCCGTTGGTCGCGTCGTGAATGATGTGTCTGTCGAGATCGTATCCGGCCAGATGACATCGGAAGAAGGCGCGCAGCAAATTCAGGATGCCTTCGAGCTTCGCTGATCCCGCACAAACGCAAGGACGCCCCGGCCTCGTTTCGTCGAGGCGTCCTTCGACCCGCGCGACAATGAAAGCGGACATCATGACGAATGTTTCAATTCCATCAGCATCCTCGCTGGTGAAGCCCATGCCCAAGCGAAAGCGCAAGCAAAGTTCAGTTGCCCACGACCGTGCGCTGACGCTGCTGTTCTTTCTGCCCCCGGCGCTTCTTCTGTTTACACTTTTTGTCATCCTGCCGATGAGCGAAGCCGCCTGGTACAGCCTTTATCGCTGGAATGGCTATGGCACGCCGACCGAGTTTGTCGGATTGAAGAACTTTCAGGTACTGTTCGGCAATGCCGCCTTTTCGCAGGCGCTGATCAACAATGCGCTGATCATCGTCATCTCCATCTGCATTCAGATTCCGCTCGCCATCTGGCTTGCCACCATGCTGGCGCATAAAATTCCGGGCGTCGTCGCCTTCCGGCTGGTGTTCTTCCTGCCCTATGTGCTTGCAGATGTGGCGGCCGGTCTGATCTGGCGCTTCGTTTATGACGGTGACTACGGCCTGTTTGCCGCCATTTCCAACTTCTTCGGTTTTGCCAACCCCTATGTTCTGGCAGACAAGGATGTCGCGATCTATGCGGTCCTTGCCGTTATCGTATGGAAATATTTCGGCTTCCACATGATGCTGTTCATCGCCGGCCTCCAATCGGTCGACAAGAACGTGCTTGAAGCAGCAGAAATCGATGGTGCCACGGGCTGGCAGAAATTCCGCTACGTGACATTGCCGATGCTGGGCTCAACGGTGCGCCTGTCCGTCTTCTTTGCCGTTATCGGTTCGCTGCAACTGTTTGACATGATCATGCCGTTGACGGGTGGTGGCCCCTCCAACTCCACGCAAACCATGGTGACGTTCCTCTATACGTACGGCGTCATGCGCATGCAGGTGGGGCTTGGAAGTGCCGTGGGCGTCGTGCTGTTCATCATCTGCATCACGCTCGCCTTTGGTTACAAAAGGATATTCATGCGCCATGACTGATACATCCTCTTCCATCCGCGTGAGCATGAAGACACGACTTTACCTCTATGTCTCCCTCGGGCTCATCGCTGCCATCGTGCTGATTCCGCTTTTGACAACGGCACTTGGCGGCTTCAAGACGCTGGGCGATCTGCGCGTCAACCCGTTCGGCTTGCCCGATGAATGGCAATGGTCGAACTATGGCGATATTCTTTTCGGCAAGCGATACTGGCTGCAGATCTTCAATTCGCTTGTTATTGCGGTGCTAACCGTGTTCCTGACGCTTGTTGTTTCGGCCATGGCCGCCTTCACCTTCGCCCATGTGAAGTTCTTCGGCTCGAATTTCCTGCTCAACTACTTCCTGTTGGGCCTGATGTTTCCTGCCGCCACGGCCATCCTGCCGCTGTTCATCCGCATCCGGGATCTGGGGCTTCTCGATACCTATTGGGGTGTGGTCCTGCCGCAGGTGGCCTTTGGGCTTGGCATGAGCATTCTGCTGTTTCGCAACTACTTCAAGAACCTGCCGGAAGAGCTGTTTCAGGCCGCTTTTGTGGATGGCTGCGGATATCTCAAATTCTTCTGGTATATTTCAATGCCGCTTTCGCGGCCCATCATTGCAACGGTGGGCATCGTTTCCTTTGTCGGAAGCTGGAACAGCTACATCCTGCCGCTTATCATGCTGAACTCGGAATCCAAATATCCCTGGCCGCTCGGCATCATGGTCTACCGGGGCGAGTTCGGCACGGAGTGGCAGCTGGTGCTGGCCTTCATCACCATGACGATCCTGCCCACGATCATCGTCTTTTTCCTTGCACAAAAACATATCATTGCAGGTCTGACGGCTGGCGCCGTCAAGTCCTGACACGGGAGCAGAACATGGCATCTGTCGAACTTAAAGATATCCGCAAGTCCTACGGCTCGCTGGGTGTCATCCACGGCATTTCGCTCGAAATAGCAGATGGCGAATTCATCGCGCTTGTCGGACCGTCGGGTTGCGGCAAGTCCACCCTCTTGCGCATGATTGCCGGGCTCGAAGAGATTACCGATGGCGACATCATGATCGGCGGCAATATCGTCAACGAGATGACGCCGCGAGAGCGCAACATTGCGATGGTGTTCCAGTCATACGCTCTCTACCCACATATGACGGTCGCGGAAAATATGGGCTTCAACCTGAAGATAGCAGGGCAGCCGAAAGCCGTGATCGATGAACGGGTTGCAGAAGCTGCCCGCATGCTCGACCTCGCAAGCCTTATGGACCGCAAGCCATCGCAGCTCTCCGGCGGCCAGCGACAGCGCGTGGCTATGGGGCGCGCCGTTGTGCGCAACCCGGCAGTGTTTCTGTTCGATGAACCCTTGTCGAACCTTGATGCCAAGCTGCGCGTACAGATGCGCAGCGAAATCAAGACACTGCATCAGAAGGTCGGCACGACGTCCATCTATGTGACCCATGATCAGATCGAGGCCATGACGCTGGCAGATCGTGTCGTTGTGCTTAACCAGGGCCGCATCGAGCAGCAGGGAACGCCGCTTGAGCTTTACAAGACACCGGCAAACCTCTTCGTCGCAGCTTTCATCGGCTCGCCAGCCATGAACCTCATTGAGTGCATTGTGGATGGCGAAGACGGAGTTCCCGCCGCCCGCCTTGATGACGGCACCGCCATCAGCATCTCGCAAGACCGCAAGGTCAAGCGAGGTCAATCCGTTACGATCGGGCTTCGTCCTGAACATTTCGCTGTCGATGGAAGTGGTGATGTCGCAGTGGAGGGCAGAACGCTTCTGGTTGAGCCGACGGGTGCACAAACCCACGTCATTTTCGATCTTGCCGGACACCATGTGACTGCCGTGGTGGATGGTGAGCAGCCTGTGAAAACCAATACGCCGTTTGCAGCGCGCATCAGCCGCGAGCGTGTGCATGTATTTGACAGAGCCTCCGGGCTGGCACTCTGACGCCAGGCATTGGCATAAAAAAAGGGAGCGACTGATGCCGCTCCCTTTTTACGCCTGGCTGTTTAAGCAGCTGCGAGCGCTTTTTCGATATCCTGAATGGAATGACCTGTCAGGTCCTTGTCGAGTTCGCCGAGGAGAATGTCAGACAAGGATTTGTGATATCCCTTGCGCATCTCACCCAGAGTACGCGGAGCCGCAATGACGATCAGGCCCTTGATGTTGCCGCCCAAGACCTGCTTGTTGAGCAGCTCAGTCACACCGGCGCTGAAGCCGTCTTCGTCCTGCTGGCTGTCATCAGGGTTGGCAGAGCTGCTGGAGTGGCGTGCACCGGACGGGATTTTGGAATCGTCGACCTCTGCACTCGGCATCGCCTTTAGCTTCACATTCTGCGCATCGCCTTCGTTCTTGAAAAGGCTCAGCTTTGCGCCATCTGCAACGGCGACGACAGTATGCTGTGGAATATCCATGATCTTCTCCCAAATTGGCATTCAAAGTGCGGTCATGTCAGACCTTGGCTCGTTTGATTAACTGGTTGGGAGACAATCCGTTCCTTATGATCGAGTTGGCGCTCGTGTTACGGCGTGAAAGGCTGGGACGCATAATGGTCCCATGGGCCGCCCATGTACCGCCACAGATCAAGACCCACAATTTCGATGGCGTGAGGACGAAACTCGGCGACGAGGCCTTTGTATGTTGCATCAGCCTCCGCTCGTGAGACCTTGTTCTGGATGGTTATGTGCGGCTGCCATTTCTGCATATCCTGCCCACCCAGCCACGGCCTCAAAACCTGCTTCAGACGCGCATGGATATCCAGCAATTCTGGGCTGGTAATTGTAAACGCGACTCCTGCGCCAAGATGACGGATGCCGCTGACATCAGCTGTTATTGAGCTGCATGCGGTAACGTCCTTGAGGTGCTCGATGATTTTATCGGCGTATTCTCCGGGCAAGCGGTGGAACATCGTCAGGTGGGCCCGAAGGAAATTTCGATCCGGCGGGAAATGCTTTCGGCGCAAATCATCGAAAGGTTGAAGGTCTGCATCCGCGATTTTGGCCGTCAGAATAAGCGGATCAAGTGTCTTCATGGATGAGGTCCTCGGCACTCCCAAAGCGATACGACCAGACTAACCATTGCGCGGAAGATTGGAAGGGAGGCCGTTCCCTGGGGCGCAGCGGCGGTTACATTTCAATCTTGTCATTAACGCGATTGACACCCCCGATCATTTCGATATTCTGTTATAAAGTCTTAAATAACATAATAATGGAATAACTAAAAACCGGGAGCTTCGCATGAAACTCAAGCTAGCATTTCTGATGGCCACGGCGCTTGTCGCGGCACCTTCGCTTCTTGTCGCCCAGGAGAAGGGTGGTGTGATCAATGTCGCCACGATTGGCGAGCCACCAACCCTTGACCCCATGGCATCCACTGCGGATCTGGTTGGTATCGTCACACAGCATATTTTCGAGACGCTTTACACCTTCGATAAGGACTGGAAGCCGACGCCGCTGCTGGCTGAAAGCCTGCCGGAGATCAGCGCAGATGGTAAAATCTATGCCATCAAACTTCGCTCAGGCATCAAGTTTCATGATGGCTCAGACATGGCCTCCGACGATGTCGTTGCTTCGCTCAATCGCTGGGTCAAGATTGCGTCACGCGGCAAGCAGGCGGCGTCCTTCATCGACAAGATCGAGGCGACGGACCCTTCCACGGTGACGATCACGCTGAAACAGCCCTATGCGCCGCTGGTTTCGCTGCTCGCCTTCAACAACTCTGCAGCCATTGTTCTGCCCGCTGAAAAGCAGGATGAGCCCATGAAGGAGTTCATCGGCACTGGTCCTTATATGCTGAAAGAGCGTAAGGCAGACCAATATATCCAGCTTGCCCGCTTTGATGGCTACACGCCGCTTTCCGGCGAAAGCGATGGTTACGGCGGCGCACGCCACCAGTATCTCGATGAAATCCGGTTCGTGCCGGTGCCGGATGCCAATACTCGCGTCGAGGCGGCAGTTTCCGGCCAGTATGACTATATTGACAGTCTCCCGGTCGAATCTTTCGACAAGATCAAGTCTTCTACACTGACTGAACCAGTGGTCCTGAAACCCTTCGGCTATCCTGTCTTCGTGTTCAACACGGCAGAGGGCGTTGCCAAGGATGTTGCCATGCGCAAGGCCATACGCCAAGCGCTCAGCATGGAAGACATGATGGCCGCTGCCTTCGGAAGCACGGATTTCTATGCGCTGGACGGTGATATCTATCCCAAGCCTTTCGTCTGGAACACGGATGCGGGCGTTGAAGGCAACTATAATCTGGCCGACCCCGAAGGCGCTGCCGAGGCGGCTAAGGCTGCGGGTTACGACGGCGAAAAGCCGATCCGCATCCTGACCAGCCGTCAATACGAGTTCCATTACAAGATGGCGCAGGTCGCTGCCGAATATCTGAAACTGGCCGGTTTCAAGGTGGATATGCAGGTTGTTGACTGGGCAACGCTGACGCAGCGCCGTGCCGACAAGGCGCTATGGGATATCTACATCACCCACAGCCCGTTCCTGCCTGAGCCTGCACTGATCGGATCGCTTGCTCCAACTTCGCCCGGCTGGTGGGATACACCGTTGCGCAAGCAGACTGTCGAGGCATTTTCTGCCGAGTCCGATCCGCAAAAGCGGGTTGCTCTCTGGGCCGACGTTCAAAAGGCCATGTATGCGGAAATTCCCTACATGAAGATCGGTGACTTCAACGGCCTGACCGCCAAGGCGAAAAAGGTCGAAGGCGTTGATCCTGCCCCATGGCCGTATTTCTGGAATGCTTCCATCAAAAAGTAACGTGTTTTCGATGGCCGGATGCCGCCTCACGCGGCACCGGTTTCGGAAATGTTTCTGATCTGGAGCATGAAGAGAGACAGATATGATCCGTTATATTCTCCAGCGCCTGTTCGGCATGATTGTCGTGATGTTCCTCGTCGTGACCATCGTCTTCGTCATTGTGCGCGTTACGCCGGGTGATCCGGCTGCCGTCATGCTCGGCCCGGATGCCTCCGCTCAGGATATTGCTGATTTGCGCATGCGGCTGGGGCTGGATCAGTCCCTCGTCGTTCAATATTTCATCTATATCGGACAGATGCTGAAGGGAGATCTTGGTCAATCGATCTTCCTCAACATGCCCGTCACATCGGCTCTTTTGGCTCGTGCGGAACCGACGTTCTTTCTGACACTGTTTTCGTTGCTGATCGCCAGCGTCATTGCATTGCCCATCGGCATCTACGCGGCCTATCGCCGTGGGTCCTTTGTCGATCAGGCCGCAACGACGATTGCCATGCTGGCCGCCAGCATACCCAGCTTCTGGCTCGGCCTCATTCTCATGCAGTTCTTTTCCGTTAAGCTGAACCTGTTTCCGGTTTCCGGCTATGGTGGGCCGGGCTCCAGCTTTATGGAGCGCATGTACCACCTGACACTGCCAGCCTTTGCACTAGGCATCGTTTCATCTGCGCTCATCCTGCGCTTTACCCGCGCCTCCATGCTGGATGTGCTGGGCGATGATTACATCCGCACAGCCCGGGCCAAGGGGCTGATAGAGCGCCGCGTCATCCTCAAGCACGCCTTGAAGAATGCGCTCATTCCGATCCTAACCGTCATCGGCTTGACCGCTGCCGTGCTGATCTCGGGCGCAGTCGTGACCGAGACGGTGTTTGGCCTTCCGGGCGTTGGAAGTCTTGTGGTTTCGGCGGTGTTGCGACGGGATTATCCAGTCATCCAGGGAGCCTTGCTGGGTATCGCGGCGCTCTATGTCTTCATCAATTTTGCGATCGATATGCTGTATCTGGCGATCGATCCGCGCGTTCGTTATTAAGGGGGCGCGACGGATGGTCGATATCACAGCAACCATGCCAAAGCCCGCGGCAAGCGAAGGATCGAAGTTGCTGCGCCGCTTCCTGAAGCGCAAGACGGTGGCCTTCGGCCTCATCATTCTCGTGGTCTTTGTTATCTTGGCAGCACTCGCGCCCTGGATCGCGCCTTACTCACCGTCGAAGCTTTCGATCGTCAACCGGCTGAAACCACCCAGCGAGGTGTTCTGGTTCGGCACGGATGAATTCGGCCGTGACGTCTTCTCGCGCACGATTTATTCGGCTCGTTTGTCGCTGCTCATCGGCGCTTCCGTTGTGGTTCTGTCGGCATTGATCGGCGTCACCCTCGGTCTGCTGGCGGGTTTCTTCAAACGGCTCGACACGCCGATTGCCCGTCTGATCGATGCAATGATGGCGTTTCCCGATATTCTGCTGGCCATCGCTCTGGTGGCCGCCCTCGGACCGTCGCTCACCACCGTCATCGTGGCACTCTCCATTGTTTATTCGCCGCGTCTTGCGCGCATCGTCCGGGCCTCGACACTGGTCATCCGCGAACTGCCTTATGTGGAGGCGGCGCAAGCGCTTGGCATATCCACGTTCCACATCATGACGCGGCATGTCCTGCGCAACCTTCTGTCGCCCATCCTTGTTCAGGCCACCTTCCTGTTTGCCAGCGCCATGCTGGCCGAAGCTGGCCTTTCCTTTCTCGGGCTCGGTGTCAGCCCGGAAATTCCAACCTGGGGAACCATGATCGCCAGCGGCCGCCAATATATCGGTCAGGCCGACTGGATGACCTACTTCCCCGGCTTTGCCATCATTCTTTCCGTGCTGTCGCTGCAAATGGTGGGCGATGGCTTGCGGGATATGCTCGATCCAAGACTGCGAAGGGATTTGTAATATGACCGGGGAAAACGCGAAACCGCTCCTCCTCACCAACGTCAAGCCCATGGCTTTTGGCGAAACCGCACAGACAGGCACGACCGATATTCTGGTCGGTGGTGACGGCAAGATCGCCGCCATCGGTGAGTCCATTGCCGCCCCGGCAGACGCCACGCGCGTTGATGGAAAGGGCGCCTGGATTTCCCCCGGCTGGGTGGATCTGCATGTCCACATCTGGCATGGCGGCACGGATATTTCGATCCGTCCATCCGAATGCGGCGCAGAGCGCGGCGTAACAACGCTTGTTGACGCAGGCTCCGCGGGCGAAGCGAACTTCCACGGCTTCCGCGAATATATCATCGAGCCCTCGAAAGAGCGGATCAAGGCTTTCCTCAATCTCGGTTCAATTGGCCTTGTTGCCTGCAACCGCGTCGCTGAACTGCGCGATATTAGAGACATCGACCTTGATCGCATTCTGGAATGCTACGCCGAAAACAGCGAGCATATCGTCGGCCTGAAGGTGCGCGCCAGCCACGTCATCACCGGCTCCTGGGGCGTGACGCCGGTCAAGCTTGGCAAGAAAATCGCCAAAATCCTGAAAATACCGATGATGGTGCATGTGGGCGAGCCCCCCGCGCTCTATGACGAGGTGCTGGAAATCCTCGGCCCGGGTGATGTCGTAACCCATTGCTTCAATGGCAAGGCGGGCTCATCGATTATGGAAGATGAGGACCTGTTCAATCTCGCTGAACGTTGCGCGTCCGAGGGCGTGCGGCTCGATATCGGCCATGGCGGCGCGTCGTTTTCGTTCAAGGTGGCGGAAGCCGCGATTGCCCGTGGTTTGCTGCCGCATTCCATTTCCACAGATCTGCATGGCCACTCCATGAACTTCCCGGTCTGGGATCTGGCGACGACGATGTCGAAGCTCATGGCTGTCGGCATGCCCTTTGACAAGGTGGTCAATGCCGTGACCCACGCCCCGGCAGAAGTCATCAAGCTCGATATGCAAAACCGCCTGTCGGTGGGTGCCCGTGCTGATTTCACCATTTTCGACGTCGTTGATTCAGATCTGGAAGCGACGGATTCCAATGGCGACGTTTCGCAATTGAACCGGCTTTTCGAACCACGCTTCGCGGTGATCGGCTCGGAAGCCATTGCGGCAAGCCGTTACATTCCGCGCGCCCGCAAACTGGTCCGACACAGCCACGGTTATTCCTACCGATGATGCTGCTAGCCATGAACACAAGATTTCGCATGACACAGGAGTTTGCGTGACCCAGTCCCCGATCAAAGCCGAAGCGAAGGCTGATACGCCCTATCATCGGCTGGCTGCACTCGGCATCGAACTGCCACCGCCAGCGCCACCCATCGCCAATTTCGTGACGCATGTCATTGAAGGCAATGTGCTGTATCTGTCCGGCCAGGGCCCGCGCGAAGCCGATGGTTTCCTGCACACCGGAAAAGTCGGGACGGATGTCTCGACGGAAAAGGCCTATGCCGATGCGCGGCTGACCGGCATCAACCTGCTGGCCGTGATGCACGACGCGCTGGGAGACCTTGCCCGGATCCGGCGGGTGGTGAAGCTGCTGGGCATGGTCAATGCCGCGCCTGATTTTCTGGATCACCCGCAGGTTATCAACGGGTGCTCCGATCTCTTCAATGCCGTGTTCGGCGAGGCGGGCCAGCACGCCCGCTCTGCGGTCGGCTTTGGCTCGCTTCCCGGCAATATCACGGTCGAGATCGAAGCCATCGTGGCGCTTCACGCATAAAGGAGACGGTCAGTGGTTGCGCCAGCCCATCAGCTTTTCGATCCTCGCTGCCGACGCCTTGACGCGGTCGGCATAGCCGGACTTGTCGGCCAGCACCTTCTGCTCGGGAAGCACGATGGAAATCGTCGCAACGCAATCGCCTCTGTTATCCACAATCGGCGAGGCGATACACGCCACCGAGTAATCGGACTCACCGGCCTGAACGGACAGTCGTTCCTCAAAGGCTTTGGCGGCGGCATCAGACAAGGTCGTCGCATCCACCGTGGCGCGACCGGTCGGCGAAATACGCGCGCCGCGCTTGAACAGTTCGATACGCTCTTCTTCCGGCATATGGCCGACGAGAAGACGACCGGACGCCGTCCAGTTGAGAGGAACGCGGGTGCCGACGCGGGATGCGACTTGAAAATGGCTTGGGCCATCGGCCATTGCCAGAACGAGCATATGCTCGGCATCGCGGCCGCAAACCTGAACAGTTTCGCCCGCCTCGCGACAAAGATCGTGCATTTCGTGGGTGGCAACGCTCATGAAATCCAGCGAACGCGCATAGGCAAGGCCGTAATGATAAAGCCGCGCGCCAAGCCAGATCAGGCCATCGGCGTTGCGGGCCAGCATGTTCTTTTCGACCAGATCATCGATGATCACATAGACGGTGGAAAGCGGAGCCTTGACGGCCTTGGCAATGGCGTAGGCCCCGGCGGGCGCTCCCGTTTCGTAGAGATAATCGATGATCTGCAAGGCGCGGTCCATGCCGCTGACCCGCGAGCGGCGGGCCTTGCCGTCATTTTCAACCACAGATGCCTCGTCGGAAAGAGCCTCCGATGATGTCTTCAAATCCAAAATCACGCTCCTGCGTCCTAAAGAACCTATTTCATTACTATGGCATAGGCATGAGCAGGGCAACTGAAATCAAAGCTGGGCTGACCGGCCCAAAGACTGGAGAGTAACATGTCCGACGATATTCGCGCCAAACTCGGCCTGCGCCCCGTAATCAACGTATCCGGCACGATGACCAGTCTCGGTGCCTCTATTGTGGTGCCGGAAGCGATCGCCGCGATGGCAGCCATTCTGCCGCAGTTTGTTGAGATCAACGATCTGCAACGCAAGGCAAGCGTCATCATCTCGCGCTTGACGGGTGGCGAGGCAGGCTTCGTCACCGCATCCTGCTCTTCCGGCATCAGCCTTGCCGTGGCGGCGACCATCACCGGGCCGGACCTGCTGGCCATCGAACATCTGCCGCAAACGTCTACGGACAAGAACGAGGTTCTGGTGCAGATGGGCCATATAGTCAGCTATGGCGCACCTGTGGACCAGTCCATTCGGCTGGCCGGTGGCAAGGTGGTGATGGTGGGGCAGGCGACGTCTGCGCATCGCTATCACATGGAAAACGCGATCACAGACAAGACGGCATGTGCTGTCTATGTCGTGTCTCACCATGTGGTCGATTACGGTCTGTTGAGCCTTACGGAATTCGTCGAGATTGCCCATGCGAAGAACGTTCCGGTTATTGTGGATGCGGCATCTGAATATGATTTGAAGCTGTTTCTGGCGCAGGGTGCCGATATCGTTCTTTATTCCGGCCACAAGTTCCTCGGTGGTCCAACGTCTGGCATCGTCGCCGGTAGGAAAGACCTGGTGCGCAACGCTTTCCTTCAGAACATGGGCATCGGCCGTGGCATGAAGGTCGGCAAGGAAAGCATTTACGGCGTTATGGCTGCGCTGGGAGCCTGGGAAAAGCGGGACCACGCTGGTATCCGCGAACGGGAAACCAGCTATCTGAACCTGTGGAAGGAGACGCTCGCGAACCGGCCCGGCGTGACCGCCTTGATCGAGCCAGACCCGACCAATAATCCGCTTGATCGGATGCGCGTCATCATCTCCCCGCAAGAAGCGCATATCACCGCATGGGATCTCGCCGCCGCATTGAGGCAAGGACCACAGCCGATCATCGTGCGGGACCATGAAGTTGAGCATCACTACTTCTACCTCGATCCATGCAACCTGCATCCGGGCCAAGAAACCATCGTGGCATCGAGACTGGCCGAAGAACTCGACAAGGCTCGCGCCTCCAACGAAATCATCGCCACACCCATCGAGGATCTCTCCCGCCATCGTTTCGATGGCGCTTTGCGCTGGCCTGATTGAGCAGCCGACACCGCAGAAGACTGGAAATAAGGGAACGATCATGACCATTCTTGCTCAGACCACGCCAATTGCGCCGCAAACGACCGACCCGATTTTATCGGTCGAGAACTTGAGGACGTCCTTCGTGGTCGATGGCAAGTGGAAGCCTGTCGTTCGAGATATCTCCTTTACGGTGGCACCCGGTGAGACAGTGGCGATTGTCGGTGAGAGCGGGTCTGGAAAATCCGTCACATCGCTCTCGATCATGCGTCTGTTGCAGCCCGATACCAGCCGCATTGAGGGCAAGGTCATGTTGGGCGGTCGCAATCTGCTGGCCTTGCCGGAACATGAGATGCGCAAGGTGCGCGGCAATGAGGTGGCGATGATCTTTCAGGAGCCGATGACGAGCCTCAATCCGCTTTTCACCATTGGCGACCAGATATCCGAAGCCCTTCTATGTCACGAGCCGATGAGCAAGCGCGAGGCAAAGGCCGAGACGATCCGCATTCTCGAAAAAGTGCGCATTCCCTCAGCCGCCTCTCGCTTCGATGAATATCCGCACCGTTTTTCCGGCGGCATGAGGCAGCGGGTGATGATTGCCATGGCGCTGGCGACGAAGCCGAAGCTGCTGATCGCTGATGAGCCGACGACGGCGCTCGACGTGACGATTCAGGGCCAGATCCTTGATCTCATCAAGACCCTGCAGGAAGAGGAGGGCACGTCCGTGCTCTTCATTACGCACGATATGGGCGTTGTCGCCGAGATCGCGGATCGTACCGTGGTCATGTATCAGGGGGAGCAGGTGGAAACGGGCGCCACCGCAGATATCTTCCATCGCGGCCAACACCCTTATACGCGGGCGCTGTTGTCGGCGGTGCCAGTTCTGGGTTCCATGCGGGACTACCAAAGACCGCGCCGCTTCCCAGTGGTCGATGTCCTCACCGGGGAATCCGACATTCCGGTGGAAGTTGGTGACACCGTCGCAAAAGGCCAGCCGGTGCTGCAGGTGAAGAACCTCACCAAGCATTTCGATATCCATTCAGGTCTGTTCGGGTCGATTGCTGGTCGCGTTCATGCCGTAGAAAACGTGTCGTTTGATCTGCATGCCGGTGAAACCCTGTCACTCGTCGGAGAGTCCGGCTGCGGCAAATCCACCACGGGGCGCGCCATCATGCGTTTGATTGAGCCCGGAAGCGGTTCTGTGATGGTTGAAGGGCGCGAAGTGCTGACCCTGGACAAGAAGGCGATGCGCGAAATGCGCAAATCCGTCCAGATGATCTTTCAGGATCCTTTCGCCTCGCTCAATCCGCGCATGACGGTTGGCGCTGCCATTGCCGAACCGTTCCTGGAGCACAGGATGGGGGACAAGAAACAGGCGAAAGATGTGGTCGCAGATATGCTCGTTAAGGTGGGCCTGACACCAGACATGGCTAAACGCTATCCACATGAATTCTCTGGCGGTCAGCGCCAGCGCGTCTGCATTGCCCGTGCGTTGGCACTTCAGCCAAAGGTGATCGTGGCGGATGAGAGCGTGTCGGCGCTCGATGTTTCCATCAAGGCGCAGGTCATCAACCTCATGCTGGATTTGCAGGAAAAGCTCGATCTCGCCTTCCTCTTCATCTCGCATGATATGGCCGTGGTCGAGCGCGTCAGCCACCGTGTGGCGGTGATGTATCTGGGGGCAATCGTCGAAATCGGACCCCGCGTCGCGGTCTTCGGCAATCCGCAGCATCCCTATACGAAGCGCCTCATGTCGGCAGTGCCCGTTCCAGATCCCGACCGGCGCAGGGTCAAAAGCGCAGGTGCTGCCGAGGAGCTGAAAAGTCCAATACGGCCTGTCGATTACGAGATTGTCCTGCCACGGTTTCGAGAGGTTTCGCCGGGCCATCTCGTCGCGGAGACCTGACCGCTTCTGGCAACAGACGTCCACTTTATCTGCACAATCTACTTTTCATCGTGCAGATCAACCTCTGTCACTCAGTGCGTTGCTTGCTCATTGCTCAAATGCATATTTGTTAGGCAATGGTAGAATATTGTTCAACAGTCTAGACACGATTGTCCTACTTTGGTAGCCTGTATTAGCAATCAGATCTGTTTGATGGCGGGGAGGAGAGATGTGTGAGCTTTGCTCGCCGCCTTGTGTTTTGCTCGCGATGCCAACGGCTCTGGATGAGACAGCACATGCCGCCGGAGACGCAGACATGACGAAAGCATCGGACAGCCCAACCGCTCTTCTCTCCGTTGAAGGATTAAGCGTCGAGTTTGGATCCAGCCGGGTTGTCGATGATCTCTCTTTTTCTGTCGCCCCCGGAAAAACTGTCGCAGTGGTGGGAGAGTCCGGTTCCGGTAAATCCGTGACATCCCTGTCGACCATGCGTCTTGCCGATATGATGGGCGCGAAGTTTCCGGCTGGTCGCATCATGTTTGGTGGCCGCGATCTTCTCAAAGTCTCGCAAAAGGACATGCGCTCCATTCGTGGCAAGGATATTGCCATGATTTTTCAGGAGCCGATGACCTCGCTTAACCCGGTTTTCACCATCGGTGACCAGATTTGCGAAGTGCTCATTCTGCATGAGAAAATGACGAAGCCCGCCGCGATGGAAGAGGCGCGCAGGCTGCTTGATATGGTGCGTTTGCCGGATGCCGCAGCGCTTCTCGGTCGTTACCCGCACCAGCTTTCAGGTGGAATGCGCCAGCGTGTGATGATCGCCATGGCGCTGGCCTGCCGCCCCAAGCTTCTGATTGCGGATGAGCCGACAACCGCTCTCGATGTCACCATTCAGGCACAAATTCTCAACATCATGCGGGATCTGCAAAAAGAACTCGGCATGGGCATGATCTTCATTACCCATGATATGGGCGTCGTTGCCGAAATGGCCGATGACGTGGTTGTCATGTGGAAGGGCAAGAAGGTGGAGGAAGGCCCGGTCGGCCAAATCTTTGCCAACCCGCAACATCCCTACACCCGCATGCTTCTCTCCGCCGTACCACGCCTTGGCAGCATGCAGGGAGAGGATTTTCCAAAGCGCACGCCATTGACGGTTCTTGAGGATGGAAAACCCAAGGTCATTGGTGAGGAACGAGTGCAGGATACTGCGACCTATGGCAACACGCCTCTGCTCTCGGTGAAGGATCTGATGGTCCGGTTCGATGTGCGCAGCAACCTGTTCGGCAAGGCCACGCACCGCTTGAGCGCGGTCCAGAAGGTCAGCTTCGACATCCACCCCGGCGAGACTTTGGCGCTGGTGGGCGAGTCCGGCTCTGGCAAATCCACCATTGGCCGCACCATCCAGCAGCTTCAGTCATCCATGGGTGGAGAAATCGCCTTTGAGGGGCGGCCCTTTTCGGCCATGTCTGCGGCGGAACGGTTCCGCATGCGCCAGCAGGTGCAATATATCTTTCAGGATCCGTTCGCCTCGCTCGATCCGCGCAAAACGGTTGGTTTTTCCATTGCTGAGCCGATCAACACCCATAGCCTCATCTCTGACCGCAAGGCAGTCCGCCGCCGGGTTGATGAGTTGCTGGAGCGCGTTGGTTTGAACTCTACGCTAGCAGAACGCTACCCGCATGAATTTTCCGGCGGCCAGCGCCAGCGTGTCTGCATCGCGCGGGCCTTGGCGTCCGATCCCAAGCTCATCATTGCGGATGAGGCGCTTTCGGCGCTCGATGTTTCCATTCAAGCGCAGATCATCAACCTGTTCATGGATTTGCAGGCAGAGCGCGGCCTATCCTATCTGTTTATCAGCCATGACATGGCCGTCGTGGAAAAGATCAGCCACCGGGTTGCTGTCCTCTATCTCGGGCAGGTCGTGGAGCTCGGCAGTCGTCGGCAGGTGTTTGAAACGCCGGGGCATGATTACACACGCAAATTGCTGTCATCCGTCCCGGTCGCGGATCCGACGGCTGTGCGACATACGGCACTGATCGAGGGTGAAATTCCCAACCCCGTCCGGCGCGTGGGCGATGAGCCCAAAATACTCATCCATGAGGAAATCAATCCGGGTCATTTTGTTGCAAAAACGGCCTGAAAAACAGCGAAAAATCGCATCCATCTGAGAGGAACAGATCAATGACTACAATAAAGAGTGGACTGACGGCCTTTGTGGCGCTGGCATTGTCGAGCGTGGCATTTGCCGCAACGCCGGCATTCGCAGCCGGTAAAATGACGATTTCCTCGCCGCAGGATCCCGGCAGCTGGGACCCGATCGATACGTTTCTGGTTCAGTGGGCCGCCGTTGCGACCAATATTTTCGACGGCCTGACCTATCGCGGCCCGGATTTGAAGCTGGTGCCCGGTCTTGCTGAATCCTGGGAAGAGCTGGACGAAGGCAAGCGCATCCGTTTCAAGCTGCGCCAGAATGTGAAGTTCCACAATGGCGAGCCCTTTAATGCTGAGGCCGTCAAGTTTACCTTTGATCGCCTGCTTGGCGAACAGGGTGCCAAAGGACCGCAGCGGTCCAACTATACGGCCATCGAGAGCGTTGAAATCATTGACGACAACACGGTCGATATGAAGCTGAAGGCCCCTGATCCTGTGTTGCTGACCAAGCTTGCCGGTTACGGTGCAATGATCGTTCCGCCGAAATACATTCAGGAAAAGGGTGAGGACAACTTCAACACCAATCCGGTTGGTACTGGCGCGTTCAAATTCGTGTCCTATGCGCCGAAGGTGAACATCAAGCTTGAAGCCAATGCCGATTACTGGGGCGGCGCGCCAAAGCTGTCTGAACTCGACTACCGCTTCATCTCAGAGCCTGCGACAGCCGTTGCCGAGCTTCAGGCTGGCCGCGTCGATCTCGTCATTCCGCCAACCATTCCGATTGGCATGTTGCCGGTCATTCAGGGCGATTCCAATCTGGAAATCGTCAGTGTTCCCGGCCCAACTGTGGATGCGCTGCGCTTCAACACCCGCGATGGTATCACCAAGGACCCCAAGGTTCGCAAGGCGATCATCATGGCGGTGGATCGCGCCACTATCGTGAAGTCGATCCTCGCAGGTCAGGGTTCTGAAATCGCAAGCTTCCAAGGCGAGCTTTCCTTCGGCTACGACGCGGACCTGAAGCCCCTTCCTTACGATCCTGAAGGTGCGAAGAAGCTTCTCGCTGAAGCAGGCGTCAAGCCGGGCTCTACCGTTCAGATCGATATTCGTGGCAATGATGCGACGATGAACGAGGTCACGCAGGTTATCGCCAGCTACCTGCAGATGGTCGGCATCACCGCGACCATCAAGCCATACGAAACCAACGTTCTGCTGAACGACATCATCCCGCAGGGAAAGACCGGCGCGATGTTCCAGCAGAAATGGGGTGGATGGACGTTCGATTACGACAACACGGCCTACTCCATGTACCACTCCGGTGAAAAGTGGAACCCTTACGAAAAGGACGAGGCGCTGGACAAGCTGCTGGAATCCCAGCGTCCGCTGACAGACCGCGCAGAGCGCGAGCGTATCCTGAAGGAAGTTGGCAAGTACACCGCTGAAAAGGCGCTGGAACTGCCGCTTTACAACACCAACGCGATTTACGGTGTCAGCAAGAAGGTCAAGAACTTCGTTGCCGCACCGGATAACCGCCTGAAGCTCACCGACGTCACCGTCGAGTAATCAGCATCTGACGCCGCTCCACCGGGGCGGCGTCACCATTCTCAATTCAAGGAAAAGAACGTGGCCGGTTTCCTCATCAAGCGATTGTTGCAGGCGTTTTTCGTCGTCATCGCCATCACGCTGCTCGTCTCCTTTGCCATTCGCCTGACCGGCGACCCCGCCGTGACCATGTTTCAGGGCGGCGGCAGCATGACGGAAGAGGATTTGGCGCGCATCCGCGTGGCGCTTGGTACCGACCAGCCGTTTTTTGTCCAATATTGGAACTTCCTCAAAGGCCTTGTGACCTTCGATCTAGGGAAAAGCTTCGTTGGCGGCACGCCGGTCTCGCGGTTGATTGGCGATGCACTGCCCGCCACATTGATGCTCGCCTTCATTTCCATGGTTGTATCCATCGCGCTGTCGATCCCGCTCGGCATCAAGGCCGCGACATCAAAAGGCAAGGGCGTGGATCAAGCGATCCGCATCTTTTCGCTGCTTGGCCTGTCATTCCCCAATTTCTGGCTCGCACTCATGCTGGTTCTCTTGTTTTCGATCACGCTGGGCTGGTTGCCGCCAAGCGGCATGGGCGGTTTTGTGAGCTACATCATGCCTGCGCTGACCATGGGCGTTATTCTGACGGCCACGAATGTGCGCCTCGTTCGCACGGCCATGCTCGAGACCTTGCAGTCTCAATATATCATGGTTGCATGCGCCAAGGGGCTCAGCGAAAGCAAGGTTCTTTACAAGCACGCGCTGCGCAACTGCGCCATTCCGCTCATCACCTATTTCGGCCTTCAGTTCGGCGGATTGCTGGGCGGTATCGTGGTGATTGAACGGGTGTTCAACTGGCCCGGCATGGGCTCGCTCGCGTTCGATGCCGTCGGCGCGCGCGATTATCCGGTGTTGCAGGCGGTCATCACTGTGCTGTCACTGATGATCGTCGGCATCAATCTTCTGGTCGATATTGCTTACGGGCTGGTCGATCCCCGTATCCGCACGGAGTAACCCACATGGCTGCCAACACCTTTCGCCAGTCGCGCTTTTACAGCCTCGAGTTCATTCTCGGTGCCTCGCTGACGGTTATTATCTGCGCCGCCGTGCTGCTGTCCGATGTGCTTTTTCCCGGTGGCGCGGAAAAGATCGATCTGATGGCGCGGCTTGCCAAACCCTTTGCCACTGCCGCGCATCCTTTCGGCACAGATCCGCTGGGGCGCGATGTTCTGGCCCGCGTCGTTGCAGGCGGCAAAATCTCACTGCTGGTCGGCTTCACATCGGTCATCGGTGCCGTTGTGTTTGGCGTGCTGATGGGCCTGATCGCAGGCTATTACCGCGGCTTCTGGGATATGGTCGTCATGCGGTTTGCCGATATCCAGCTCGCCATGCCTTTTATCCTTCTCGCCATCACCTTCATCGCCATTGTTGGCGGCAGCCTCACCAACACCATCATCCTGCTGATCGTTTCGCAGTGGGTGCAATATGCGCGTCTGGTGCGCGGTTCTGTTCTGACACTGCGTGAGCGCGAATTCATCCTGTCGGCGCGGGCTATCGGCGTGAGGGATTGGCGTATCATTTTCCAGCACCTTTTGCCGAACCTCATAGGCCCGGTCATCGTGCTGATGACGTTGAATGTTGCCAACAACATTCTGCTGGAAAGCAGCCTGACATTCCTCGGCATGGGTGTCGATCCGACCATACCAAGCTGGGGCGGCATGCTGGCGGATGGCCGCACCTATCTGCAGATCGCATGGTGGGTCAGCGTATTTCCGGGCCTCGCAATTCTGCTCACCGTGCTTGGCCTCAATCTTCTGGGTGACTGGCTTCGTGACAGCCTTGATCCGACCGGCAGAACAGCAAGGTAGAATATCATGACGCAGATTTTCAGCCAAACGTTTGCTCGCACGTTGGATGATCTTGTACTACATGCAGTTGAAGGTCAGACTTTCGAAGCATGGACCTTCGACGATGCGAAAAGCCGCCGAGATGCCGAACGTCGCCTTGAAGACAAAGGTGTGACGGCGCGGATCCGGAGCGCTTACAAGCCTTTGCTTCACGCCTTTCTCGAAGAGATCGATTTAGCGGGCGTTGATCATATCAGGATCAGCTACCCCGTTCACGCCACTGCCGCTGCAAATCGTTTCCGGCTTGAAGCCTATCCGCTTGCGGCGCTTGCCGGGCAGGCAGAAATCGAATTTGTACCGCGTGAGGACGACGGTTTCTTCTATGACGTGGTTCTGACTCGCGCTGGAGAAACCGAGACACTGAAAGTCTTCGCGCCCAACCGCGTGCATGTGGATGTCGTTGGCGAAACCAATGTGTCGCCAACGGGTTGGCTGTGGCGTGATGGCGATGAGGTTGGCGAACGGCTGGAAACGGATTATAAGCGCCTGTTCGCATCGGCCATTCAAGCCGTTGCAGAGCATGATTGGGGCAATGACGAGCCCTATTTCGAAGAACTGAATATCCGCGTTCTCTTTCCATGCGAAGATCAACCGCTTGCCATCGGCGATGAAGTCATCAGCCTGCGTGAAGCGCTGCATGAGGATTTCTACTTCTCCCTGCTCGAATTCTTCCAAAAGAAATCAGGCCGCCCGCTGGGTGATCGTGGGCTGAAGCCGGGCCAGATTGTTCCTGAGATCATAGGTAGTGCCGGTGAGATTTCTGTTCTGATTGAGGAACAGCCGCTCGGCACTAGCTTCATCGACGCAGCCGATCAACTGATCGATACGGCCGCAGCACCTCTTTCGGCGGCACAAATATCGCGCCTGTTGACCGAAGTTGGTGGAGAAGAGTTTACCGCGCACGCGCGTTCAGGGCGGCAGGTTTCGGCGCGCTATATCAAGGGGAGCGATGCTGCCGTGATGATCAGCGGTGGGCAACATCCGAACGAGACGACGGGCATTGTCGGAGCGTTACGTGCGGCGCGCGAATTGCAAAAGCGGACAGGTGCGCATTTCACCATTTCGCCGCTTGAAAACCCTGATGGTTACGCTATCCACCAGCGGCTTCGTGTGGACAATCCAAGGCATATGCACCATGCCGCGCGCTACACTGCCCTGGGTGACGATCTCGAATACCGGACATCAGAAAATTCAGGCGCGCATCTCAACGAGAAGGCCATTCGCTTTGCAGCGCAGGAATTGAGCGGTGCGACCCTGCATGTGAACCTGCATGGCTACCCGTCGCATGAATGGACCCGCCCGCTTTCTGGCTATGTGCCTCGTAATTTTGCCATGTGGACGCTGCCAAAGGGCTTTTTCCTGGTTATGCGGCACCACCCCGAATGGGCCGAACAAGCGGAAATTTTGCTCGATAAGGTGACGCGCCATCTGGGTACGATACCCGGCCTGCTGGAGTATAATGATCGCCAGATCGCGCTTTACGAAACCCATGCAGGCGAAACCGGCTTTCGCCTCATCAACGGTTTTCCGTGCCTGTCTTCCGTTGATGATCGCCACACAGTTCCCATGACGCTCATCACCGAATACCCCGATGAAACCATCTATGGGGATGATTTCATTGCCGGCCACACGGCGCAGATGCAGACCGTGATATCCGCCTATAAGGCATGGCAGGAGATCGTGGCACTACGGGCGAGCGTGTAGACCACGCTTGCCCGCCATGTGATTCAAGGATATTGCGCGCCCGCTGTCGATACATAGATCGAATAGAGCGATTTCGACGCGGTGATGAACAGTCGGTTCTTGCGCGCGCCGCCGAAGGTGAGGTTTGCGACCGTTTGCGGGACTTTGATCTTTCCGAGCAAAGTGCCGTCGGGCGAAAAGCAGTGAACGCCGTCTCCGGCGCTGGTCCAGATATTACCGGCGATATCCAGACGCAGACCATCCGGCAGGCCAGCGTCAACGCTGCAGAAATCGCGCCCGCCTGTCAGGCGTTTGTCATCGATCACATCAAAAACCCTGATGTTGCGTGGTCTGGTGATATCGTGGCTGGAGGAGGAATCGGCGATATAGAGCTTTGTCTCATCGGGCGAGAAAGCAAGGCCATTGGGCTGTCCGAAGTCGTCCACCATGATCTCGACCTCGCCGCTTGAAGGGTCGATACGGTAGACATTTCGGGTTTCCTGCTCAGGTTCGGATTTATAACCTTCGTAGTCTGAAAGAATGCCGTATGTCGGGTCGGTGAACCAGATGCTGCCATCCGAGCGGACCACGACATCATTGGGGGAGTTCAGCCGTTTGCCGCGATAGCGATCGGCTAGCACCGTGATCGAGCCGTCGATCTCCGTGCGGGTCACCCGTCTGGTGCCGTGTTCGCAGGTAACAAGCCTGCCTTGGCGATCCCGCGTGTTGCCATTTGCAAAATTTGATGGCTGCCTGAAGACGGAAACGCCGTTTTGCGGGACCCAGCGCATGATGCGCTGGTTGGGAATATCGCTCCACAACAGGCAATTCAGATCTGAAAACCAGACCGGACCTTCTGCCCAGCGGCAGCCTGTATAAAGCTCTTCAAGCTCGGCATTGCCTGCAATCAGATAGCGGAAACGGTCGTCGTAAATTTCATAATGGGAAGCTGTGGCTTTCGTCATGGGAATAATCCGAAACTTGAGGTTCGCGTTCAACGGAGCTTTTTCGGCCCGCTTGCTAGAAGAATGACGGAAATGATGATGAGGCCGGTCAGGATGAGGCGAATGCCTGCGCCGAAACCGTAGGTGTTGAGCATGGACACCACCAGAAACATGAAGAGCGAGGCACCCCAGATGCCCGGTACGTTGGAATCGCCACCCGCCACCGCCGTGCCGCCAATGACCACCACGGCTATCGACATCAACAGATATTCGGCACCCATGTTGAGCGCGGCCCCGCCGGAGAAACTTGCCAGCAGATAGCCCGCGATAGCGGCCAGAACAGCGCACAGAACATAGGTGATGAAGCGGGTGCCATCCACGGGAATGCCCGTCATTCTGGCTGCGAACGTGCTTTGCCCAATGGCCGATATCCAACGCCCGTAGAAGCTACGGTCGAGAAGTATCCATGCCAGCCCTGAAAGAAGGAGCGCAACGAGAGCGACATTGGGAATACCGAGCGTGCTGGATATGGCGAAATCGGCCAGCATTTGTGGCGGTTTGATGCGAAGGCCGCGATTGCTCCAGATGGCGATGGACTGCACGATGAAGCTCATCGACAAGGTGGCGATGATGGGCGGAATGCGCAGGAGCTTGATGAGAGCATAATTGCCGATACCAATCGCGATACCGATGCCGATCGCCACCAGCAGGCCGGGCAGGATCATCGTATCCGACACATCCATGAACTTCAGCGCAATGGTGCCCGAAAGCGTCATGGTTGCGGGAACGCACAGATCGATATTGCCGGGGCCGAGTGTGATGACGAACATCTGGCCGATACCGACGATAACGGAAAAGGCTGCAAATGTCAGTGCCGCATGCGACAGGCCAAAGGAGCTGGCACCGCCGGTAAACAACACCGTGATGATCCACACCGCAACGGTGGCGACGAAGGACCATATCCAGGGTTTTCTGGAGAATTTCTGCAAGGCACTCATTGGTTTTTCTCCCGCTTTTCGAGGCGGTTCAGCAATAGCCTCAGGCCGAGAACGACGATGAGGATGGCCCCCTGCGCGCCAATCTGCCAATCCGGCGAAATCCGCATGAAGGACAGGAACGAGCCAGCAAGAGTCAGTGTGAGCGCACCGATGACGGCACCGATGGGCGAGACGCGGCCGCCCACAAATTCGCCGCCACCCAGGATGACACCTGCAATGGACAGCAGCGTGTAACGCAGGGCGATATTGGCATCGGCAGATGTTGTCAGCCCGACAAGCGCAATGCCCGCCAGCACCGCAAAGAAACCGGCAAGCGCAAAGGTCGCAGCACGAATGCCTATGACAGACCAGCCGGAGCGCTCCACGGAGCGGAAGTTACCACCAACGCCGCGCATCAAGACACCGAAGGACGAGCGCATGACGATATAATGCGCGATGGCCGCGATGATGATGCTGGCAACGATTGCCATCGGCAAGAAAGCCGGCTTTGCCGTCATGATGGCGCGAACCCAGCCGGGCGCTGCACCGCCGGGAGATGGCAGCAGCAGCACGGCAAGCCCGCCCCACACGAAGCTCATGCCAAGCGTGACGACAATGGACGGCAGCGTTCTTATATGGATGAGGGCACCCATCGCAGCGTAAACCGCAATCGCTGCGGCAAAAATCATAATGCCTATTAGCGGTGAGCTTTGCAGGTAGGTGGCGGTGACGCAGGCGCAGAAGCTGACAAAGGTTCCCATGGAAAGATCAAGATCATTGACCGACATGATCAGCATCTGGGCAATGGTGGCCAGCGCAATGGGAACCGCGAGATTGAACAGCAGGTTGAGGCCCGTATAACTCATGGTGCGTGGCTGCATGTAGAACACGGCCACCAGAAGTACAGCCAGCGAGGCTGCCGGGATGATGAGGCGCAGGGCGTTGGTTGAGAGTTTCATGCGTGTGCGTCTCCGGAAAAAGATGCAGCAAGCACTGCCTGTTCGTTGATCTCATCGCCCTTGAGTTCAGCCTGAATGCTGCCCTCGCGGAACACATAGACACGGTCGCAAAGACGGATTTCATCCATTTCCGTCGAGTACCATATGAAGGTCCGGCCGTTCGCAGCTTCGGCGCGCAGGATGTCATAGACCTCCTGCTTCGTGCCGATATCGACGCCGCGCATGGGATCGTCCATCAAGACAGTTGCAGCAGTTGTGGCAAGAGCGCGAGCAAACAGCACCTTTTGCTGGTTGCCGCCGGACAGCGAAAGGATTTTGTTATCGACATCTGGCGTGCGGATCTCGATCCGCTTTTTCCAACTTTCGCCGAGCGCATCTTCTTTTGTACGGTTCACCAGACCTGCTGGCGAAAAGTCGCGCAGAGAGGCGATGCTGAGGTTTTTCAGAATGCTCCACAGGGGGAAGGTGCCGTTCAGACTTCTGTCACCGGCCACGAAGGCGATATCCTGATGGCGCGTGGGAAACCAGTTGCTGTTGCGCGAGGTATAAAGGTCCAGCAGTGCTTCTGTCTGGCCATGACCACCAAGACCGGCCAGCCCGATAATCTCGCCCTTGTAGGCTTCAAACGGATAGCCCTGGCCTTTTCTCGGCGGCATGGACAGAACCTTTGGCCCGAATGTGCGGGTGGATTGGCGATGCCCGTCCTGTTCCTTCATCACGCTGCCCATGGCCTCGACCAGCGTCTTGTTGGTGAATTCGGCAGCGGGCCTGTTGGCAACCACCTTGCCATCCTTCATCACCACCACGCGTGTTGCGGTGGACAGGATTTCTCCGAGGATGTGAGAAATAAGCAGCACCGCGCCGCCTGCGCGAACGAAACGGCGGACATAATCCATCAGTTGCTCGGCCAGACCCGCATCCAGAGAGGATGTCGGCTCGTCCAGAATGACGAGCTTCGGCTCCTCGTTCACACCGGCAAAGTTGATTGCAATTTCCACCATCTGCCGCTCGGCAATGGAAAGGTCCGAAATGGTCAGGTCGCAATCGATGCCATGGTTGGGAAATATGTCGTCCAGCTTGGTGCGGATCAGGGTCAGCGCACGGCTGCGCCAGTTCCTGCCCTTCATGTCCGTGTGCATGATGCGCACGTTTTCATTGATCGCGAGGTTCGGGCAGAGCGACAGTTCCTGGAACACGCAGCGCACGCCGTTTGCACGCGCAGCCGCAATTCCATAGCTGCTGGGCTTGCCACCGTAGGAAACCGAGCCCTCATGCGGGGTCAGTCCACCATTGATAACATTGACGATGGTGGATTTTCCGGCACCATTGTGCCCAACAAGGCCGAGGCATTCGCCTGAGCGAATGACAAGATCGGCACCATCCAGCGCCTTGACGGCACCGAACACCACTTTTACGCCGCGTGCCGCGACCACTTCTTCAGTTGAGTTGAGTTCATTCATCAGCCGTTACGCCATGTTATGCAGCCGCTGCCACAGCCTCGCAACCACCGCAGCGCCGGTTTCAGCGCTGCGGTGTGTTTGTGCTTGAAGGTGAAACCTCCCGCTTACTTTGCGGCGGAGATAACCTTCTGTGCGTCTTCAAGGCTGTATTCGACGTTGGCGACGCCACCCTTCTGGGTGCCCTTGAGATTGGTCTCAAGGTTGGCCTGATCGATCCGCAGGAATGGTACGGTCAGGTCCTTCTTCACGTCCTTGCCATCAAGGATTTGCTGCGCGACCCAGAAGGCCAGCGTGGAGACACCAGGTGCAATGGAAACCGACATGGTTTCATAGCCGCTGGCATCCTTCTGCTGCTTCCACCACTGCAATTCATCCTCGCGGTTGCCCATGACGATGGTCGGTGTTGGACGCTTGGCAGCGGCAAAAGCCTGAGCTGCACCATAACCGTCGCCACCCTGTGTCACCACAGCGGCAACTTCGGGAAGACTTGGCAGGATACCGGCGACAGCGCGCTGGGCCACATCCTGTGCCCAGTCACCGTTGACGGAACCGACGATCTTGAACTGGCTGTTCTTGGCAACGCCTGCCGCAATGCCCGCATGGATTTCATCATCGACGGACACACCGGCGAGGCCACGGATTTCCAGCAGATTGCCACCCTTCGGCATCTTCTTGGCAAGATAATCGATCTGGCTTTCGCCCATCGCCTTGAAATCAACTGCTATGCGCCATGCGCAGGGTTCGGTCACGATGCCGTCGAACGAGACGACAATGATGCCTGCGTCACAGGCTTCCTTCACCGCGCCGTTGAGTGCTGTCGGTGAAGCGGCATTGATGACGATGGCATCATAGCCCTGCAGGATGAGATTTTGGATTTGCGCAGCCTGCTCGGTGGCCTGATTTTCCGCCGTCGTGAACGGATCGGCAGCAGCAACGGTGCCTGCCTTCACAGCGTCTTTTGTAATCTTGTCCCAGCTTGTCAGCATGGCCTGGCGCCAGGAATTGCCAGCGTAATTGTTCGAAAGCGCGATTTTCTTGGCGGATGTATCTGCATGTGCGGTGATCGGCAGCGCCGCAAACGCGACTGCGACCGATGCCAGAAGCATCTTCTTGATAGCCATTGATTTTCCTCCCTAGTGGCCCACCCGTTCCCGGGAAAAGAAACCTCGGTGATGCCTCCTCGACATCATCTGAGATTCTCGTTGCGCTGAGGCTCCATTCCCCAGTACATGGAGAACATGAACGGGAAAGCCCTTGTTGTATAGGCTGATCCCGGCAATCTGGTTGCGGGTTCCCGCAGAATATCTGCGGGTTTATGCAGGACGCAGGCGTTGCCACGGTGCAGAATGGCATCCGGTTCGTGCAAACGCCACGGAACCCTGTTGCAGACGCTTGGGAGGGCGTCCGCCTATGCTCGATACACCAAGATCCTCGCTGTTTCATCACTATATGGGAATTTCCAGACTGCTCGCAGGCCAGCTAGAATTCAATTCGATCATTCAGGCCGTCGCGACTGAAATCACCCATATCATTCCCCATGATCATCTCGATGTCTGCATCAAACTCATCGATGGCAAGTTTCACATTGCCTATGAGAGCGGCATGGACAGCGCCTGGAGCCAACAGCCGCCTGCGCTTCTGACGGGAAGTCCCATCCGTTCGCTTTTGTCGGGGGAAGTCGATTTTCTGCTGAGTGGCGATGCCTGCTCAGATCCCAGATTTCATTTCGAAGGCGCGTTTTCCAGCCCGATCATAGAGCTTGGGCTTTACAGCCGCCTGCATGTTCCCATGAAGGTTCACGGCGATATCATCGGTGCCTTGAGTTGTTCCTCTCTGGAGGCCAATGCCTATACGATGGAGGATGTGGCCAATGCCCGCGCGGTGGCCGATCTTCTCGCGCCCTATTTCTTCGCCATCCGAGCAGCCGATCAGGCCAAGCGATCTGCAATCGTGGAAGCCGAGGCCCATGCCCGCGAAGAAGGCTTGCGGCTGGGCGCGCTGAAACTGACCCAGGCGCTGGAAGCGGAGCGTCAGCGTATCGGCATGGACCTGCATGACCAGACCTTGGCCGATCTGACCCGGCTTGCGCGCCGCATCGAGCAGATGACGCATCTGGCCGAGCTGTCAGGCGAAATGCTGGAGCCGCTGGTGCGAAGCCTTCAGCACTCCATGCAGGATTTGCGGCAGATCATCGAAGAGGCAAAACCCTCGATCCTGCACCTGTTTGGCGTCGTCCAGGCTATTGAGAATGATCTGGAGCGGTCGGTGCGCGATAGCGGTCTGCCCATCATCACCACGGTAACGGATGATACCGAGGGCCGGGTGGAGGCGTTGGAGCAAACAGTGGCCATATCGCTATTTCGCATTGTTCAGGAGGCCGTCAACAATGCGATCCGCCATGGGCAACCGCAAAAAATCCATGTCCACATGGGCCATGTCGATGGGCGGCTTCGTGTAACAGTCAGCGATGACGGAAGCGGCTTCGGCAAGCACACGTCCACCCACGGCCTCGGCATCGGCAATATGAAAACCCGCGCACGACTGATTTCAGCCCGCTTTGAAATGGGTCACAACCGGCATGGTCCGGGAACCTATGTCAGCATTACGCTCGCTGATACGGCTCAGAACATGGGAGACCTGTGAGATGGAAGTCCTGATCGTGGAAGACGACGTTCTTCATCGCTCCTACCTGAATGAGGCCGTTCGCGCAGCGCTGCCAGAATGCAATCGTGTCATCGAAGCGGAGAACGGCAGGGCGGGCGAAAAGCTGGCGCGTGAAAACCGGTCAGAACATATTGTCATGGATCTGCAAATGGCGGAGCGGAACGGGATCGAAGCTGCCCGCACCATCTGGAAGGAGCGCCCGGATACGCGCATCCTCTTCTGGTCGAACTACTCGGACGAAGCCTATGTGCGTGGCGTTTCGAGAATCGTGCCTGAAGGAGCCGCTTATGGCTATGTGCTGAAGTCGGCTTCAGACGATCGTCTTCGGCTCGCATTGCGCAGCATTTTCATCGAGTCCCAATGCGTGATCGACCGCGAAGTGCGCGGAATGCAGGAAAAGAGCCTGGGGCGGGTTCGCGGCGTCAGCGATTCCGAATATGAAATCCTTGTCGATGTCGCACTCGGCCTGACCGATAAGACGATTGCACGCCGCCGCAACCTGTCGCTCAGAAGCGTTCAGAACCGTCTTCAAAGCCTGTATGAGAAGCTGAATGTCTACCAGACAGCAGACGAGGGCGAGCCGGATGGTCAATATAATCTGCGCAGCCGGGCCGTTACCGTCGCATTTCTTCGGAAGCTTCTGAATTACAGCGCGCTGGAACGCGCAGAACAGGAGCTTGCCACATGGTTAGGTGGCCGGTGATCTCAGCCAGTATCCTGGTGACAGATCTCAAGAAGCGTGAGTGCGGCTTTGCTGGCATAACGCTCCTTGTGCCTGAGAAGACGGAACTCGCGGGCGGGTGCGGGAAAGTCCACCTCGCATAGGCGACCACTCTCAATATATTGCTCTGCCGCAAGGCGCGATACGGTGGCGGCACCGCTGCCGGTCAGCAATGCGCAGAGGATGGATTCATTCGACGGCAGCACCAGAACGATATCGAGCGTCCCTGCCTTGATACCCAGATCATTCAAGGCCTCTTCAAATGCAGACCGTGTGCCGGAGCCGACTTCGCGCATGACCCAACGCCCGGACCTGATATCATCGACATCGAGCGCCTTTTTCCCCGCCCAGGGATGCGATGGGCCAACGACGACCACCAGTTCATCATGGGCCACAATGGAGGCTGCAAGTGCTGGCTCATCCAGTTCGCCCTCCACAAATCCAATATCCGCTTCTCCGCTGATAACCGCGTCTGCGACGGTGCGTGTATTGCCGATCGTCAGTTGTAACTCTATTCCGGGAAACCTGTTGTGAAACTCCATCAGGCGCGGCGGCAACCAGTAGCTTGCGATGGTCTGGCTGGCGAAGACATTCAACGAGCCCCGTTGCAGACTGCCAAGCTCGCTCAGAATAAGCTCCACGGATTGCGACCGGGCCAGAAGCTTGCGCGCCTCCTCGAGGAAAATGCGTCCCGCATCGGTCAGCTCGATCCGCCGGCCAATGCGATGGAAAAGCTCGACACCGTAATGCTGCTCAAGGCTGCGGATTGAGGCGCTGACCGCCGATGGCGTCAGATTGATGGCCGCAGCAGCCTTCGTCAGGTGCTCACGTTCTGCGACGGCAACGAAAATTGCGAGTTGTTCGAATGTCATGGGAAATCGTTCTGTTTTATCGAATGAAACGTAGAAATTTATTCGATGGAAGTAAACTAAATTAGATGAAATGAACTGTCTCAGTGTAGCAATCGAGACAGGCCATCGTGAATTTTTTCCAGCTCCGTAAGATCATCCCCGGCCTCATGATATGTGTCTTGGTGGCGGGTGCAGCCTACCTTTTGGGGCGCATCCAGCACGCTTTGTTTGGTGCAGGCTTTCTGGAGCCTCTGGTCTTTGCCATCATCATCGGCATCATCATCCGCACAATGCTGTCTGAAAAAGCGTCATGGCGGCCCGGCATCAGTTTCAGCTCCAAGACATTGCTTGAGATAGCCATTGTTCTCCTTGGTGCGTCCATCAGCTTCGCAACCATCAAAAACGCCGGTCTCACTCTGATCGTTTCTGTTGCGGCCATCGTCACCTTGTCGATCTATGTCAGCTTTGCCGTCGCACGCCTGCTCGGCCTCTCGCCCCGGCTTGCAATGCTGATTGCCTGCGGAAATTCCATCTGCGGCAATTCGGCGATTGTGGCCGTGGCTCCGGTTATCGAAGCAAATTCCGATGAGGTTGCCTCCGCTTTGGCTTTCACAGCAGTTCTTGGCGTTGCCTCTGTTCTCCTTCTGCCGCTTCTCTATGTCTATGCGAGCCTTGGTGCTGCCCAATATGGTGCCATTGCTGGCCTGACCGTCTATGCCGTTCCGCAGGTGCTGGCTGCTGCTGCTCCCGCAGGTTTGATTGCGGTTCAGACCGGAACCGTCATCAAGCTTCTGCGGGTTCTCATGCTGGGGCCAGTGATTTTCACGCTTGGCATTTTGAATGGCAGGGCGGCCCGGCGTGAGGGGCGCACGACCTCCCGCAGTCATCTGGTGCCCTGGTTCATCATTGGTTTCATGGCTGTCGTAGTTATCAGGTCTCTCGGTCTCATCCCGCCAAACCTTGTGGATATGCTGCTTGCCATATCGAGCGGATTGACAGTGGTTGCCATGGCTGGCCTTGGCCTGTCTGTCGATATCCGCACGGTGGCCAGTGCTGGCGGGCGCGTCATCCTTGCCTCAACGATTTCACTGCTGCTGCTGATAGCGGTCAGTTATTTCGTCGTGATTGAGGCGCTGCACCCATAGTTCAAAGAAGAAGCCGCCGCCTTCACGGCGTGCGGCCCTGTCTCAGGAAACGGCGGTAAACCGGCCCATGGCTCCGCGTGCAAAGCAAAGCGGCTCTCCGTCGCGGTGGGCCGCGCGCAGGACGCGGCCTAATAGGATGGAATGATCGCCACCATCATAGACCGATGCCTGCTCGCATTCGAAACGGCTGAGCGTACCGGGGATAATGGGAACGCCCTCGGCGTTCGTTTCCCAGGCCAACTCTTCAAAGGCAAGACCACCACGGGTGAAGCGGGTGCACAGTTCGCCCTGATCTGCAGCAAGCACGTGGATTGCGAAATGCATCGCGCCAGCGAAGAGATCATGCCGCGACGATGTCTTTGCTGGAGACCACAGAATTAAGGGCGGGTCGAGCGAAACAGACGAAAAGCTGTTTACCGTCATCCCAATCGGCCCGTCGGGCGTCTGGGCGGTGACGACGGTTATGCCTGTCGGAAAGTTACCAAGCGCAGTGCGGAAGCTGCGCGTATTGTCAGCATCCGGCACGAACCTGTGTTCGTCAGCGGAAAGGGTGCTGTCGAGCGATGTCATCACGGCACCTCATGGCCTTTTGCCAGCGTGTAAAGTTCAAACCACATCTGACGATCCATCACCACTTTGCCAGCCTGTGAAATCGAGGCGATGCGTTGCAGGTTGTTGGTACCCAGCACCGGAAGGATCTTCGCTGGGTGCCGCAGCAGCCATGCAATGGCCACGGCCGCGCTATCGACGCCCTGATCACCGGCAATCTTGGCCATCGCATCGGCCAGTGCGCCGCCTGCGGTCATCAACGCGCCGCCACCCAGCGGTGACCAGGCCATAACGGCAAGGTTGCGTTCCTGAAGATAGGCAAGATCACCATTGGTAAAGGCGGAAGTTTCGCCAAGGCTGAGCTCGATCTGGTTGGTCACCAGTTCGTTTTCCATATGGGTCTGCAACAGGGAGAAATCCCAGTGGCGGAAGTTTGAAACGCCGACACTGCGGACTTTTCCAGACGCCACCAACGCATCGAGAGCGGCGCCTGTTTCGTCAGGATCCATCATTGGATCGGGCCGGTGGATCAGCAGCAGATCGATATGGTCGGTTGCCATGTCGCGCAGGGAGGCGTCGACGGATGCGTTGATATGCTCTGCGCTCGTGTCATAATGTTTGACGCGGGCAGCCGAATGACGGCCTGCCGGAGCGACGATGCCGCATTTGGTTACGATCTCGACCTTGTCGCGCAGCGAGGGTGAAGCCTTGAATGCTTCGCCGAGGATCGCCTCAGCCGTATAGCCGCCATAGATATCGGCCTGATCGATGGTGGTAATGCCCTGCGAAAGGCACGCCTCGATCTTGGCCTGAACGTGGCTCGCAGAGGTATCCGTGTCATCGCCGACACGCCACATGCCGTAAACGATGCGGCTCAGAGACAGGTCGGGTGCGAGTTCGATGCGGTCCATTAGTGGCGTTCTCCAGTTCCAAGGGGTGTTGCAGGTGTTTCTGCCGGTACGCGCCCGTGGACGTGGGGCAATGAGCAGGTTTTGAGCTGCGGCAGGACCTTGCGACCGAAATGATCGGCTTCTTCCAGATGTGGGTAGCCCGAGAAGATGAAAGCACGAATACCCATCTTCTGATAATCTTCAAGTGCGCTCATGACCTGATCTGTTGATCCGACCAGTGCTGCCCCGCAGCCAGAACGCGCGCGTCCTATACCCGTCCAAAGGTTTGGCTCGATATAGCCGAACTTGTCCGCCAGTTCGCGAGCCTTTGCCTGATGGGCAACGCCGAGAGAGATGCTGTCATGGGCGCGGTTGCGAATGAGCTGACCGTATTCATCATCGAGCTTCGAAACGAGATGTTCGGCATATTCCTTCGCTTCTGTTTCCGTGTCGCGAACGATCATGTGAACGCGCAGACCGTAATCGAGCGTTCTGCCATGCGCTTCAGCGCGGGCGTGAACGGCCCGCATGCGCTCAGCCAGTTGGTCCTTCGTCTCGGGCCACATCAGATAGACGTCGCATTGCGCGCCGCAGAGTTCCAGCGCATCGGGCGAGTAGCCGCCGAAATAGAGGAGCGGACCACCGTTTTGCTGATAGGGGCGGGCCGGCTCGGTCGATACACCCTTGAACTGGTAGATTTCACCATCATGGTCGATTGTGTCCCGCGTCCAGGCCTGACGCAGGATTTCCACGACCTCGTGGCTGCGCCTGTATCGGTAGGCGCTGTCTGCCACTTCGCCAGGAAAATCGGAGCTGATGACGTTCAGCGTCAGGCGACCCTTGAGCATGTGATCAAGCGTGGCAACGGTGCGGGCCAACATGATAGGCTGCATTTCGCCACAGCGGATAGCCGCCAGAAAATTGATCTTGTCGGTGATGGGCGCGCAGCCCGCAACGAAGCTCAAAGTATCCTGCCCAACCTGATAGGATGATGGGCACAAAACATTGCGAAATCCGAGATCTTCCGCTTTCCTGACGATGGAGGAGCAATGATCCCAACTGGAGCGCAAAGAACCGTCGGGAACGCCCAGATAGGCGTAGTCATCGGAGCAGAGCGCTGAAAACCAGGACACTTCGGCTGCATCAAGATCTGCAGACGTTACAGGCACAATCGTCATGAAATCCTCCTCACAGGACGTTGCTCAATTAACTAACATCAGGTATTTAGTAAATCAATAATGTATCAATTATTTCTGCCGGATGCCGGGAGTGCTTGAAAATGCGGAGTTCTAAGGGAAGTCTGCCTGTGTATCTCCAGATCGCCGAGACGCTCGTGCGAGACATAACGGCGGGCCGACTGATCGACGGAGAGAAGCTTCCGCCGGAGCGAGATATGGCGCGCACGCTGGGAATTGCGGTCGGAACGCTGCGAAAGACGCTTGCTGAACTTCATAATCGCGGCCTGCTTGAGCGTATTCAGGGCTCGGGCAATTATATCAGGGCAGTCACCGATCCCAAGAGCGTCTATGCCATGTTCCGGCTGGAGCTGATCACTGGCGGTGGCTTTCCAACGGCCGAAATCCTGAGCGTCAGTCGCGAACTCAAGCCGAAAGAATTGCCGCCTTTCGGAACTTCCAGCGAGGCGCACCGGATTCGCCGGCTCAGACGCATCGCAGGTCAGGCGGCTGCCATCGAGGAGATATGGCTCGATGGCTCCTTTATCGACACCGTCGCTGCCGACGACCTGTCTGAGTCTCTTTATCTCTACTACCGCACGCGCTTGGGATTGTGGATTGCGAAAGCCGAAGATCACATCGATCTTGGCTTTGTGCCCGACTGGTCGCCCGATCCCTTCGGCCCGAAATCCGGCGCGCCGGTTCCGCATGTTCTCAGGGTCAGTTCATCTCATGAGGGGGTGACGGCGGAGGTCTCGCACACATGGTATGACCCCTCTGTCGCGCGCTATGTCAATCGGCTGAGATAGGTTTCGAAATTTCTTATGAAAGAAAACGGAAATCAATTTGCCTCATTCGGGGATTTAAATTAGTCGAAAATTATCGTGGGAAATCAAAGCTTAAATTTTAATTTCAAATGAAATAAATTAAATTGATACACTATTGATTTCCGTCAATCCTGACGTATGCTTCTTCGCAAGAGGAGGCCCGGCGAGGGTTGGGTGATTAGGAATGGCATCAGTTACGCTTACCAAGCTCGAGAAGAGTTATGGCGCATTGCGCATCGTCAAAGGTATTGATCTCAATATCAATGACGGGGAGTTCGTTGTTTTTGTTGGGCCTTCCGGCTGTGGTAAATCCACGACCTTGCGCATGGTCGCAGGTCTGGAAACGATCACCGGCGGCGAGGTGAAGATCGGTGATCGCGTCGTGAACCGTCTGGCTCCACGTGAGCGCGACATTGCGATGGTTTTCCAGGATTATGCGCTTTATCCGCATAAGACGGTGCGCGAAAATATGGGTTTCAGCCTCAAGGTGCGCGGCATTGCAGCTGGTGAGGCCGCGATGCGGGTCAATGAAGCCGCTGACATGCTCGGTATTTCCCATTTGCTGGATCGGCGTCCCGGCCAGTTGTCTGGCGGCCAGCGCCAGCGTGTGGCCATGGGCCGCGCCATCGTGCGTCGTCCGCAGGTGTTTTTGTTCGACGAGCCGCTATCCAACCTCGATGCCAAACTGCGTGGCCAAGTGCGCACCGAAATCAAGAAGCTTCATCAGCAGCTTGGAACGACAATCATCTATGTGACGCATGATCAGGTTGAGGCGATGACGCTGGCGGATCGTATCGTGATCCTGAAGGGCGGGGAGATCGAGCAGGTTGGAACACCGGATGAGGTGTACAATCACCCCGCTAGCGTGTTCGTCGGCGGTTTCGTCGGTTCGCCTGCCATGAATTTCGCCAAAGCCCGCGTGGATGGTGGCAATCTGGTGTTTGTGAATGGTGACCGCATTCCGGTTTCCGCGCTGCGGACCTCAGGTCACGCCGGCGCTGCCGAGGGACGAAATGTCATTGTTGGCATTCGCCCCGAACATTTCCGGGTGGACGCATCGGATATATCGCTGACCTGTCAGGTTCAGGTCGTGGAACCTCTCGGTTCCGATACGCTGGTCCATTTTGCCGTAGGCGAGGAAACCCTGACGGCGCGTATGCCGCCGGAAACGCAAATCCGCGCTGGAGACACGCTGAAAATCGGGGTCGATCCCGCAAAAATTCATCTTTTCGACGCGCAAACTGAACGCGCAGTCTAATCTTGAATACCATGCGGGGAGGACCGCATGATCAAAACATCAAACGGGAGGGTAGAATGACTTTGACAAAACTGACCGGCGCCTTGTTCTGCGGTACGATGCTGGCTTTCGCCATGCCAGCTGCGGCTGAGACGACATTGAGCGTCTATATATCGAGCCAGCACCAGCCACAGGTATGGCGTCAGGCGCTCGACAAATATGAAGCCTCCAATCCTGATGTGAAGGTCAAGATTGAAACCGGTGGCAATACATCGGAAGCGCAGGCGCAATATCTGAATACGGTCATGTCCGCGAAGGATACGTCGCTGGACGTGCTGATCCTTGACGTTGTCCGTCCTGCCCAATTTGCAGCGGCTGGCTGGACAAGCGATTTTGCCAAGAAGGACATGTCGTCATATCTGCCCGCCTATGCAGGTGCCAACACGGTGGATGGAAAAGTCATTGCGCTGCCAGCCTTCGCTGACTCGCAGTTTCTTTATTATCGCAAGGATCTGCTGGATAAATACGGCATTCAGCCGCCTAAGACTTGGGACGAGTTGAAGGCTGCGACCAAGAAAATCTCCGAGGGTGAGGGCAATGCCAATCTTCAGGGACTTTCTTTCCAGGGCAAAGCCATCGAAGGCGCGGTCTGCACCTTCCTTCTGCCCTACTGGAGCCAGGGCAAGAACCTCACAGAGAACGGTCGCCTGACCTTTGACCGGGACGCTGCGATCAAGTCGCTGAGCCTCTGGAAGAGTTTTGTCGATGAAGGCGTGTCAAAGAAGAACATTGCCGAGGTCGGCACGGATGATACCCGCAAGGAATTCCAGGCAGGCAACGCTATCTTCGCGGTCAACTGGTCCTATGCCTGGGCGCAGGCTCAGGGCAAAGAATCCGCTGTCGTCGGCAAGGTCGGCGTTGCGCGTCTGCCAGCGGTTACCGGTGGCGAGCAGGCAACATGCCTTGGTGGCTGGGAATGGGGCGTTTCCGCCTATTCCAAGAACCAGGATGAAGCCAAGAAGCTAGTGGAATATCTTTCATCTCAGGATGTTTCCAAGTTCATGGCCATCAATGGCTCGCTGCTGCCAACCTATGCCGATCTCTACAAGGACGCGGATGTTCTGAAAAGCGCACCATGGTTTGGAGATGCCCTTCAGGTGGTCGAAACCGCCAAGCCACGCCCTGTGACCCCACGTTATAACGAGGTCAGCGAAGTCATTCGCACGACCGTCAACTCGGTTCTGGCTGGCGTATCGACACCAGAGCAGGGTGCGGACCAGATTGAAGCACGCCTGAAGCGGATTCTGCGATAAAACGCCGCTCGAATTTGAACGTCTCTGCTTCCCATTTGGAGGCGGAGACGTTTTCCTAAAAATGGTGCGACCGCCAATGGCGCCGCCCTACTTAGCCAGCAGACCTTTGAATGTCTCGGAACAAAGCCATGGCAATGACATCATCAACCAAAACGGCAGATCATGGCACCGCGCCACCGCCCGGCTGGACGCGGTTGCTCGACCTCAGCGATCGCTCTCTTGCCGTCTTGCTTCTGGCACCGGCTGCACTGCTGTTGGCGCTGATCATTGTCTATCCGGTGTGTCGTCTGATCTATACGAGCTTTTTCAGCCTGTCCCTGACGTCAGGCCTGCCAGCCGTCTTCGTGGGCTTTGAGAACTACGAATTGATGATTGAAGATCCGGTGTTTTGGGAAACAACCTGGAACACCGTTCTCATCACGCTCATCACCGTGCCGGGCGCTCTTCTGGTTGGGCTTGGTCTGGCGCTTATGGCCAACCTTCCTTTTGCGATGCAGTGGCCGGTGCGCCTGTCCCTGCTGATACCCTGGGCGCTGCCGCTTTCCTTTGCGGGCCTGATCTTCGCCTGGTTCTTCCATTCCGAATATGGTGTCGTCAACGATGTGCTCAACAGGCTCGGCTTTGAGGGCATCATCTGGTTCAACTCGCCCAATTGGGCTTTCGCGGCCATTTGCCTGACCATCATCTGGAAGACATCATCCTTCATGGCGCTGATTATTCTGGCGGGTCTGCAAACCATTCCGCGTTCGCTTTACGAAGCTGCCGATGTGGACGGTGCGGGCCGGTTGCGGCAGTTCTTCGAGATTACCCTGCCGCTGCTGAAGCCTTCAATCGTCGTGGCCCTCATCTTCCGCACCATCACCGCCCTGCAGACCTTCGATATTCCCTACATGATGACGGGCGGCGGGCCAGGCACATCGACCGCAACGCTTGCCATGTATATCCACCAGAACACCGTATCGTTTCTTGATCTGGGTTACGGCTCGGCCCTGGCCGTCGTTATGTTCGCGCTGTCCATGTGCGTGACGGCCGTTTATCTGCGTATGATCCGGACCAAGGAGTCGTCCTCATGAGTGCCACAACTCCATCAGGTCCAATGTCGTTTCTGTCTGGAAAACCGCTGCGCTTTATCGCCGCTGGCATATTGTTGATCAACGGCCTGTTTCCGGCACTATGGATTCTCTTCACATCCTTGAAGACGGAAGCGGAGCTGACGGCAAAGCCGATTACCTGGATACCGCACGCCCCCACGCTGCAAAATTACATGCAGGCATTTTCGGACCAGCCGCTGCATATTTTCCTGTTCAACAGCTTCATGGTGGCGCTGCTATCGACAGCGCTGACCCTGCTCGTTTCCGTTCTGGCGGCCTATGCGCTGGCGCGGCTGAACCTCGCCTATCGCGGTTTGATCCTGTCGTTGATCATTGCCGTTTCCACCTTTCCGCTCGTGACGCTTCTGGTTCCGCTTTTTGAAATCATGCGTGCGCTCAACCTTCTTAACAGCTGGACCGCTCTGGTTTTGCCATACACGGTGCTGAGCCTCCCGGTCTGCACGTTGATGCTGGTCTCATTCTTTGAAGGCATTCCGCGCGATCTTGAAAATGCCGCCATGATTGACGGATGCACGCGGATGGGGGCTTTGTTCAAAGTGGTGGTCCCGCTTTGCGCGCCTGGCGTCTTCACCGCTGGCATTCTTGCTTTTGTCAACGCCTGGGATGAGTTTTTGCTGGCCCTGTCGTTCAACTCCAACCCATCCCTGCGCACATTGCCGGTGGGCATCCAGCTTTATCAGGGCGAATTTGCTTTTCCCTGGCCCGTCATTTCCGCTGCCCTCGTTGTCGGCATCGTGCCGGTCGCCATTCTCATCGTCATTTTCCAGGAGCGTGTCGTTTCAGGTCTGACGGCAGGTGGCATCAAGGGTTGAGCGCGCCAGAAACGCGGGATCGAAAGATTTTCAAGGTATCACGATGAAACTCGAACAGACACAAACTGGCTTCACGCTCTCGCTGAACGGGCGGGTCATTCTGGAGCACAGTGATGCATCGCCAGCCATCTTTGTCGGCTACGGCCAAGAGCGCATGGACATGTATCGCGGCAATTTCGAGATCGAAGACTATGTGATTGAGCGCCGCCCGCTCTCTCACGCTCAGATCGATGGTGACAGGATTTCGCTCTCCGACGTAGCAGGACAGCCGCCGCGTCTCATTCTGACCGTTGCCGAAGATACTATAAAGCTCGACGCGACTGATCCTAAGCTCAATCGCCTCTGGGTCCGCATCAAAGCCGATGACGACGAGCATGTCTGGGGCGGTGGCGAGCAGATGTCTTATTTCGACATGCGCGGCCGCCGTTTTCCGCTATGGACCTCGGAACCCGGCGTGGGGCGCGACCCGACAAGCGAAATCACATTCAAGGCCAACGTCAAAGACAAAGCAGGCGGCGATTACTACAACACCAACTATCCGCAACCGACCTATGTCTCGTCGGCGCTGTACGCGCTACATGTTGAGACAACAGCCTATTCCGTGTTCGATTTTCGACAGAAAGCTTTCCACGAGATCGAGGTGTGGGCCATTCCCGAAAGGCTTGAGCTTTTCACCGCCCCAACATTCGTGGAACTGGTCGAGGCGCTCTCATCGCGCTTCGGTCGCCAGCCTCCGCTGCCGGACTGGGTTTACAATGGTGCGATCATCGGCCTCAAAGACGGCGCAAATTCCTTCACCCGGCTTGAGACAATTCGCAGTGCAGGGGTAGAGGTGTCCGCCCTATGGTGTGAAGACTGGGTCGGCCTGCGGCAGACCACCTTTGGCGCCAGATTGTTCTGGGACTGGCAGGCGAACGAGGCCAGATATCCGGGCCTCAAAGACAAGATCGCTGAATTGAGCGAAGGCGGCATCCGCTTTCTAGGCTACGTCAATCCCTATCTCTGCGTCGATGGTCCGCTCTTCAAGATCGCTGATGAGGCCGGTTACTTCGCCACTGACAGTGCGGGACAGACCGCACTGGTTGATTTTGGCGAATTTGATTGCGGCGTGGTTGATTTTACCAATGAGGCGGCAGCTGAGTGGTTTGCTGAAGAGATCATTGGCAAGAACATGCTGGACTACGGCCTATCTGGCTGGATGGCGGATTTTGGCGAGTATCTACCAATCGATATCACACTATCGAATGGCATCGACGCCAAGCTGATGCACAACGCCTGGCCGACATTGTGGGCCGAGGTGAATGCTAAGGCAGTTGCCTCGCGCGGCAGGACGGGTGATGCCCTGTTCTTCATGCGGGCAGGGTTCACGGGCGTTCAGCAATATTGCCCGCTTCTATGGGGCGGCGACCAGTCAGTGGACTTTTCCCGGCACGATGGCCTCGTCACGGTCATATGCGGCGCGCTTTCTTCAGGCCTTCTCGGCAATGCCTATCACCACTCGGATATCGGCGGTTACACCAGCCTGTTCGGAAATGTGCGAACGCCAGAGCTTATGATGCGCTGGGCCGAAATGGCGGCGTTCACGTCCGTCATGCGTACACACGAGGGAAACCGCCCGCGTGAGAATATTCAGATCGATCAGGACGCGGACGTCCTGTCGCATTTTGCCCGCATGACCCGCGTTTATCAACATCTGGCCCCCTATCTGAAGTCTTTGTCCGAGGAAGCAGTTGCGCGTGGTCTACCCGTCCAGCGGCCTCTCTTCCTGCACTATCAGAATGATCGGCGGACCTATACGATCCAGGACGCGTATCTCTACGGCGCCGACATGCTTGTCGCTCCGGTTTGGGAGGCCTCTAAAGACACTCGCTCCGTTTACTTGCCGCAGGGTGACCGTTGGGTGCATGCTTGGACCGGTGAATGCTTTGAGGGTGGCGCAGAGGTGCAGATCGCAGCACCGCTGGGAAAGCCGCCGGTATTTTACCGAGAGGGTTGTAATGACGAGGCACTCTTTGCGGGTCTTCGCGACATCTGAGCTCGCCGTTGCGACCGTTCCAGTCAAAACCCGTAGTAGGTCGCGATCTTGGCTTACACTATAAAATATTATAATTCATGTTGTGTATCCTTTAGGTTGTAGTGGTTTATTGAGGCAGTGCGCCGGAAGCGCGTAGTGACCGAAAGTAAGCAACTTGCAACATTGCATGCCTCGCATGCAGAGGGGGTACAAATGACATTATTGAAAACGTCGATTCATAGCGTCGTCAGCGGATTGGCGAGCCTGGGAATGATAAGCGGTTGGGGTGCCGCCCTTGGAGTTGCGGCGATCGCGACCGCAACGCCAGCCGCGGCTTGCAACTCTGAACCCTATATCGGGTCCATATGTACCTTTGCATTTGACTGGTGCCCACGAGGATACATGCAGGCTGATGGTCGACAGTTGGCCGTCAGGGAATATACGGCTCTGTTCGGTACGATTGGCTTCACGTATGGCGGAGATAACACGAACAATTTCCGTCTTCCGGATCTACTAGGTCGCACGGTCATCGCCAAGGGAAAGGGAGAAGGTCTTGACCTTATCAATCTTGCGCAAAAGGTTGGGAAACAATCCATCGTCTTGAGTGATAGTCAAGTTCCGCTGAAGGCCCACACGCATACGGCAACGTTTATAGGGAGTGGAGCAGGTTCAAAGCCGGTTACTGTTCCCGCGAGTGCCGGTTCTCTTGGTGTAACCTCAAAGCTAGAGGCCCTGCAAGTAGCCGGTGTCGCCCAACCCCAGACAGGAAAATTTCTCGGAATGGGTGGAAGTGGCACTCAGCAAGCACCGATCTATGCAACGTCCACTACAACAACCACGGCCGTTGAGCTGGGAGGGTTGGAGGTCAAAGTGACCGGTACCGCAGGGCACGGCGCATTTCAATTCGACGTTCCGACAGGGATTACTGGCGGAACTGTTAGTGTGGCTCCTGCCGTGGCTCTTGCAACCGCGGGCGTATCCACCCAGTCACCAGGTTTGGGCATGACGGTTTGCATCGCCGTCGAAGGTCTATATCCCTCAAGACCCTGATCGCCAGAACAACGGAATGAGGAAGGGACAATAATAGGCTACTGTCCCTTTCATCGCCGCTTAGAACTTCCCGCTGATCCCTGCTTTCACACCGAGTGATTTTTCATCATCTGCCGAAAAATTGAAGAGTAAGCCAGCGTCGAGACTCCAGTTGTCCGCCGTATCGAGCGACAGGCCTGCCGAAAGTTGGCCGAAGGCTCTGTTGCTATCCCGATCAGTGACGCCGCCCGTAAAGCCGATTTTGGGTGTCAGGATCCTGTCTTTTTCCAGGGTGAACTGACGGGCCAGTTCTGCGCTCAGGCTAACCCGCAGCTGATCCTGGGTGAAGCCTTCGATCGTCAGGACATCACCATCACTGTTTGTCACTGAGTAATCCTCAGCGGTTTCGGAGAAGTACAGAGCGCGCAACTTGGGGGTTAATGTTGTGACGTCGTCGATATTCCATTGACCGCTAATCGACGTGTCGAACATCCAGCGCGTGGTATCGAAACTTCCGTCCCAGAACTGAGTATCAATACTGTTCGCTGATCCGCCATAAAGCAGGCTTGTATCCCAGAATATGCCCTTGCCAATCTCCAACGAGGCGTTGGGGCCAGCGAACCAGCCATTTCCGGTCAATGTGGCATCCTCTTTGGTCGGGTCGGTCATGTGGTCGTAATGGAAGGACAGGCCAATGAGGACCTTTGGGAAGAGCAAATAATCGGCACCTGCAGACACCATGGCGAAGTTGCCCCACTTGTCGCCATTGTCCTTCCGGTTATGAGCGAGGAAAGTGCCATCGATCCACACGTTAAATGGCAATTGTTCATCGGACACTCTGCCATCGCTGTTGTCCCGGGCAGCTTCCATCTGGGCAAGGCTTGTGGAGAAACCAAGCGTGATGCCCTGCGCCGATGGCGTCATGCGTGTTGTAACGGGAGCCGTGGCTCGTGCCATCTGGCGGCGTTCGAGCAGACCCGGAACCTTGATCGTTGATGATATGAGGTTTTGACGTGTCTGGACGAAGCCATACACGAGCGTGTCGATCTCGTACGCAACGTCGGCTGGATCATAAGCGATATTGTAGGTTATCGTACCTGTATTGGAGACGCCCAGCGTGCTGGTAAGGCGAAAACCGACACTGACCCTGCCCGAGAAGGCCGGATTCGGGGTGAATTTCATATACCATCCCGTCGGAGTCGAGCCACCTGCCTGTGCGAACTCTCCGTTCACAATGGCGAAGGTTCCCGCATTGCTTTGAGTGTTGGAAATGATTTCAGCAGAATCGAACGGACCACCGGTTGCGCCAGCTGCAAGGTTCACGTTGTTTGGCGCAGAGCCAGCCGACACGGTGACCGTCTTGTCATCGACGGTGACGGCGCGCGCGGCGACATGCAGTGTATAGCTAGCCGTTGCGGTGGCGCCGGTGTTGTCTCTAGCCTCGATCGTGAAGCTGTAATCACCCTCGGTATTGGCATCTAGCGAACCAGCCAATTCGCCAGTTGAAACATTGAGGACCAAGCCTGCGGGCAGGGCCGGGCTGCCTGTCGGGATTCCGTACGTCGTTGCTCCTACTCCACCCGTTGCCGAAATCGGCTGGCTGTATTCTTCGCCCGCCATGGCTTCTGGCAGAGGTCCGCCAGCGGGGGAAAATACGAAGTTGGTCGCAGGGCTAACCGTGATTCCGTAGTTCGCGGAACCGCTGTTTGGCGGAGCAGCATTGTCGCTTGCTTCTATCGTGAAGCTATAGTTTCCTGCCGTGGTCGGCGTTCCGGAGATTTCGCCGCTTGCGGTGTTCAGCGTCAAGCCGGAAGGCAGCGCACCCGTTTTGACGCTGTAGCTTATCGGCGCTGTGATGCTGGATGCATTCGCAGTCACCGTCTGGTCATAACGGGAGCCTACCCTTGCTGACGAAAGCGCACCCCCAGCGGGACTGAAAGTAAAAGTCGGTGCCGCAACGGCAACGGTGATCGCTGGCGATGTTGCTGCGGCATTGTTGGCGTCGCCACCATATTCGGCGGTGATGGAATGCGAGCCGACACTGAGCGCGTCGGTTGAATAGGTGGCCGTGGTACCGGATACCGTGCCTGGGCCGAGTGTCGTCGTACCATCCATGAAGGTCACGGTTCCCGAGGGCGATGAGCCATTGGAGAGTGTTGCGGTGAAGGTGACTGAAGCACCGAGCGCCGGATTGGCGTCGGAGGCGACTACTGCGACGGTGGGTGTCGATTGACCAACAACGGTGACGGTGATCGCTGGCGATGTTGCTGCGGCATTGTTGGCGTCGCCACCATATTCGGCGGTGATGGAATGCGAGCCGACACTGAGCGCGTCGGTGGAATAGGTCACTGTAGTACCGGAGGCTGTGACGGTGTCCAGTGTCGTTGTGCCATCCTTGAAGGTCACGGTTCCGGAGGGCGATGAGCTATTGGAGAGAGTGGCGGTGAAGGTGACGGATTCACCGAACGCGGGGGAGGCGTTGGAAGCGGAAACGCTGATGGTGGGGGTCGCTTGACCAACAACGGTGACGGTGATCGCTGGCGATGTTGCTGCGGCATTGTTGGCGTCGCCACCATATTCGGCGGTGATGGAATGCGAGCCGACACTGAGCGCGTCGGTGGAATAGGTCACTATAGTACCGGAGGCTGTGACGGTGTCCAGTGTCGTTGTGCCATCCTTGAAGGTCACGGTTCCCGAGGGCGATGAGCCATTGGAGAGAGTGGCGGTGAAGGTGACGGATTCACCGAACGCGGGGGAGGCGTTGGAAGCGGAAACGCTGATGGTGGGGGTCGCTTGACCAACAACGGTGACGGTGATCGCTGGCGATGTCGCTGCGGCATTGTTGGCGTCGCCGCCATATTCGGCGGTGATGGAATGCGAGCCGGCGGTAAGGGATGTGGTGGTATAGGTGGCTGTTGTGCCGGAGATGGAGATGGAGATGGTGCCGGTGCCGATTGTGTTCGTGCCATCCTTGAACGTCACGTTGCCGGACGGCGAGAATACGTTCGAGAGTGTCGCGGTGAAGGTGACGGATTCACCCAGCGCAGGGGAAGGGTTGGGGGCGGAAACGGTGAGGTTTGGAGTGCTTTTGGTGTAAGTGAAGCCATTGCTCAGCGTTCCGTTACCTGCCGGTGTGGTAACGACAACGTCAACGGCTCCTACACCATTTGCTGGTGTCTTGGCCGTAATCTCAGTAGCGGATTCCACGTCAACATTTGTCGCCAGCTCCCCGCCGATTGTGACGCTGGTTGCGCCCGTGAAGTCCGTACCGGTAATAGTGACAGATGTTCCACCCGCCGTTTTTCCCGTTGATGGGGAAATGTTTGTGACTGTCGGGGGGGCTGCTGCGCGCGTCACGGTGAGGGAATAGGTTTGTTTAGTCACACCATCGGCAGCGGTGACCTCTATCTCAATGTTGTTGGGGCCCGGATTGAGCGCGACTGGGAAGCCCTGCGCGGATGTGGCCGAAACGCCGTTGATCTTGATCGATCCGCCATTGCTGGTCGGCGTCACCGTCAGCGAAGTCACGCCATTGATCACTGAAGCTGTGTAGGTGGTTGTTCCGGAACCAAAGTTCGGTGAAAGTGTTCCGGAATTTATTATCAGGCTTGAAAGAGTTGCATCGGTGGACGCCGAACCGCTTGAAGCACGGCATGTCAGCGTCATCGAGGCCGATCCCTGCGATGTCACGCCAGTACCCGTCAGCGTCGATCCCATGACGTTGAAGGTGTATTGGTCCGTGACATCGATTTGAATTATTACCGTCTCGTCAACTTCTGCAATTGGCCCGGGTCTGTATTCACCGTATCCGCCATTATTACTATACCATAACGCACTGGCAGACGCGCGGTTTTCCGGAGTGTTTGCAACCATTTCACTGGAGTGGGAATTTTTTGTTGTTATTGTGAAGACGAATTCCTCGTCTGCGGCAAAGTTGCTTCCGTCTTGCAGAGTGAACTTTTCTTCTTCGCCGGCCTGCGACGTTATCTGCACGTTGAGACTTAAACACGCATTTGAGTCCGCAAAGGCCACTTGCGTGTTTGCTGCTATCGCCAGAATCGCCAACGTCAAAAGATGCAACCAACGACGTGCCGGGATTTTTACGCACATAAAAAATGCTGACAACAAGGCAAGACAACGAGATGCAAAAGACATGCGTTTGGCCTATTTAGCGGTGGCGAACATGGGCATTCGCCGCAATATTGAAGGGTCTGCATCATTGGTTTTTGCAATGATGAGGAGAAATGTTAGGTGATTTGCTTTTACCTTAGGATGTAAATTAATTTGCATCCAGCACACCCATGAATCAACGCAGGGTAGCATCAACAATTTCGCCCCGCCGTGTCTCGGATCTGCAACAATCCGCGCGAAATATCATCAAAATTACTGGGAATTCGGTATCCGAAATGATACTTTGATGATGCCAGCTTCGCTGGCGAAGCGACGCTATCGCATAGCCTGATTGGTCACCAATTTTGGGCATCGGTGGGTCGCTTAAATGGTATTGGCCCGCCCCATCAATGGGGCAGGCTTGCTTTTATCCGCTTCACCTCGCGTTTTCCAGACGAGGCCGATGCAGGAAATGAGCTTTGAGTACTTCCTGAATCTATAATGAAAGCAGTGGCTTCTGGTTGATACAGGCTTTTCTATAGGAAAAACGGAAAGCTCTTTGTTCTTTCGTTAGATCATGATCTCGCCGCCGGTTACCGGAATGACAGCGCCGGTCATGTAGCTACCCAGATTGGATGCCAGCAGAACATAGGCGCCAGCAAGCTCAGCCGGCTGTCCGGCGCGCTCCATCAGCGTATTTGCGCCAAATTTTGCCGTTTTTTCCGCCGGCATGGTGGATGGGATGAGCGGCGTCCAGATCGGTCCCGGAGCCACTGCGTTCACGCGAATACCCTTGTCTGCAACCATAGCCGCGAGACCAGCGGTAAAATTAGAGATTGCACCTTTCGTGGAGGCATAGGCGAGCAGATTGGGGGAGGGCTGACGCGACTGGATCGACGTCGTGTTGATGATCGCGCTGCCTGCTCTCATCAAGGGCACTGCTGCCTTGGCAAGGAAAAAGGGAGCATAGATATTGGTGCGGTATGTCTCATCCCATTCTTCGGCAGTGATATCCTCAATCGAGGCATAGGTGCGCTGGAAGGCCGCATTGTTCACGAGAATATCAATGGCACCGAGCTTTTCGACGGCTTCGGCAACGAGCGATTTGCAGTGTGCTTCAGACTTAATGTCGCCAGGAACGAGGATCGCCTTGCGGCCAGCTTCTTCAATCCACTTGGCTGTATCTTCGGCGTCCTCATGCTCATTCAGGTAAGACACCAGAACGTTGGCGCCTTCGCGGGCAAATGCAATGGCAACGGCTTTGCCGATGCCTGAGTCCGCGCCTGTAATCAAAGCGACCTTGCCTGCGAGGAGCCCGTTACCACGATATGACTCTTCACCGTGATCGGGCTTCGGGCTCATTTGCGCGGTTGTGCCGGGTGGCTCCTGCTTCTGGTCAGCGTAGGGCGGTGTTGGGTAATTTGTGTCGGCCATGATATGTCCAATCTGTTGCTTGCGGGAAATGGATTCCCTTCGCTAACAACTGGTGGCCTGATCTGTTCCCCGAAAACCGTCCCTTCCGCTGTCCTGCTACACCACATCAAGGTGGTTAAACCGCAAGAAAGCCGCCATCCACAGGCAGCATAGCGCCAGAGATCATTTTACTGTCATCCGACAAAAGCAGGGCAATGCTTTGCGCCACTTCCTCGGCTTCAGCAAAGCGGTTGAGAGGGTGGCGAACCATCATGGGGGCGCTTTTTTCAGCATCGCTCCAGGCCGCTGTGGCCAGTTCTGTGAGAGTTATCGTCGGTGCGACGGCATTGACCCGGATGCCGTGCGGGCCAAGTTCCTTGGCGAGAACACGGGTTGCGCCTTCCAGTCCGGCCTTTGAAGCTGCATAGCAGAGATGATCCTGAAAACCGCGATGCCCCGCAATGGAGGTGATGTTGACGATGGCGCCACCACCACCGGCGGCGATGCGTGCGCGTGCGAATTCCTGCGATGTAATGAGTGCTGCGCGTAGATTGATGGCGAGGACCGCCTCATAGCCATCTTCGGTCATATCCAGGACGCTTTCGAGAACGTTCGTTCCGGCACTGTTGATCAGGTAATCACAGGTTCCTGCTTCCTGCATTGCGGAACGTGCGCTGGCAGCATCTGCAAGATCCACGCGGATGGAGCGCCCGCCAATCTCTGCTCGCAACGCGTCGAGATCGGATTGGGTGCGGCTGAGAGCCACGACCTCTGCGCCACGCTCAGCCATCAAAAGCGCGCAGGCGCGCCCGATGCCTTTGCCCGCGCCTGTGATGATGACGGATTTTCCTGAGAATTGCATGATAGCCTCATATGTCTGGCGTGGAGCCGATGATGGTGATGCGAAATGCCGCCTTTGCGGTCAGGCTATTTCGTCCATGGAATGGCGGATCTGGCGTGCCACTGTCTGGAGCGACATGAAGGCCGCGTAACGTGTGTCATGCAAAGCTGCGACTGTCTGATCCGGATCACAGCGCATCGCCACACGCGACATTGCGGGCATCGCGGTTTGAAGATCGTCGTAAAGCCCTGCCGCGACAGATGCGAGGATGGCAGAACCCAGCAGAACCGGCTCTTCGCATTCGGTGATTTCGACCGGGTAGCCGGTTGTATCTGCTAGCAATTGACGTGTGAGCGGGTGAGAGCCTGCACCGCCGCTGACGCTGATGGTTGATATCGGCGCGCCATGCGTCGCCTGTGTCTCGATGATCTGCCGCAGCCCGTATCCCAGGCTGCATATCCCTGCGATATAAAGCGCAATAAGCGACTCCGGGCCGGTTTCCATTCCCTGCCCCATGATGACGGCGCGGGCATGGGGATCTGCAAAGGGCGCACGATTGCCCAGAAACTCAGGCACGACATGGAGATGATCTGCAAGGCGAACTGCTTTTGCTGATGTCGAAGCGTGCTCCAGCGCCTGGTCTGCAAGCCACTGCGGCAGTGATTTTCCGGCGGTGGCGGCAAGCTGCGCTGCCTGCTCGGTCGATGGGTGCAGTTGCACCAGTTGGTCAATAGCCGCTCCGGCGGCCGACTGGCCACCTTCGTTCAGCCATGCACCCGGCACCATGGCAGAATAGTATGGACCCCATACGCCAGGCACGAACACCGGCTTTTCCGTTGTCGTCATGGTGCAGGATGACGTGCCGAAAACGTAACCAAGGCAGTTTCGTGCGTCTCCACCGGCTGCAACCGTACCGACACCACCAGCATGGGCATCGATCAAACCGGCAGCGACGGCGGTGCCAGCCAGCAAACCCATGGCTTGCGCTGCCAACGCAGTCAGGCCGGTTCCGAGAGCAGTTCCCGGCTCGACAACGCTTTGGCCGATCCTCGGAAAATTCTGATCGGCCAGATCACCCAGCCCGATCTGGCGGAAATAATCAGCGTCCCACCGCGCCTCATGCGCGAGATAGGTCCACTTGCAGGTTACGGTGCAACTGGAACGATCCAATGCGCCGGTGGCTTTCCAGGTCAGAAAATCTGCCAGATCGAAGAAATGCTCTGCGCGCGCGTAGATCTCCGGTCTGTTTTCCTTCAGCCAGAGCAGTTTCGGCGTCTGCATTTCCGGAGAGATGCGACCGCCCACATATTTCAGAACGTCATGTCCCTGTTTGTTGATGCGGTCAGCCTGTTCGACCGCGCGGTGATCCATCCACACGATGATATCCCGTTCAGGGTGGGCGGGATCACCCACGGGCAAGGTCTCTTCGCCAGCGCCACGCACAACGAGTGAACAGGTCGCGTCAAAACCGATGCCTGCCACATGGGCGGGGTCTATACCCGCGTGCGAAACGCTTTCGCGCACGGCTTCGCAAACGGCATACCAAACCTGCTCACTGCATTGCTCGACAATGCCGCCATCTTCGCGATGCATGGAGATGGGCCGCTTCGCGACGGCCAGCAGCTGACCTGAGGTATCAAAGACACCCGCTCGCGCAGAGCCGGTTCCAACATCAACGCCGATCAGATACTGAGCCATCTATTTTCTCCTGCCTGCCTTGTCTTAAACGCGGTCGAAGCTTGTCGGCAAGACCAGCATGTCACGGATGGTGACGGTGCGTTTGCGTGTCAGCATGTAGACGATGGCGTCAGCCACCTCGCTCGGGTCAATCAAGGCACCGGCCTCTTTTGCCTTGCGCAGGTTTTCTTCAGGCCAATCTGCCAGAAGCGCTGATACGACGGGGCCGGGCGATACCTGACCAACACGCACGCCGTGCGGGATCATCTGGCGGCGCATTGTCTGGACAAAGCAGGTGATGGCCCATTTTGATGCTGCGTAAACCGGCTCCCAATAGGTTGGATAGTGGCCCGCGATGGAGCATGTGACGATGATATCGCCGGTTTTGCGCTCGCTCATATGGGGAACAACGGCATGCACGTTTTTCATGACTGCGTTGACGTTGAGGTTGAGCATCTTGTCGATGGCTTCGGGGTTGGTTTCCGTGAGGTCGCCGCCGATATAGGTCCCGGCATTGCAATACAGGATGTCGATATGGTCGACCTTCTGCAGGATTTCAGGGATCATCGCATTGCAGCTATCCGCATCCAAAAGGTTTGTAACCTGCGGAATGGCCTTTTCGCCCAATTTTGCGGCCAGTTCACCCAGAGCTTTTTCATTCCAGTCCACCATCACAACGGTGGCACCCTGCTCCAGCAATGCTTCGGTGGTTGCGAGGCCAATTCCCGATGCCGCTCCGGTGATGACGGCGATCTTGCCTTGTAGTGATTGAGACATGGTATTCTCCTATTATTTTGAAAAAAAGGTCAATGATTTCAGCGCCATTCGCGCCCGATATAGATGGCCAGCAAGATGATGCCCCCCTTGATCACATCTTGCAGATACGGGTTGATGCCCATGAGATTGAGCCCGTTATTGAGAATGCCGAGCAGGATCGCGCCGATCAGAGTGCCAAGGATGAGGCCGCGTCCGCCTGCAATCGCTGTGCCACCAAGGACCACGGCTGCAATGGCATCCAGTTCGAAACCCACACCGGCATTGGGCTGACCGCTCATCAAACGGCCGATGAGAATGATGGCTGCGAGAGCCGATGTGAAACCGGCAATGCCGTAGACGGCGAGTTTTACCCGCTGCGTCTTCACGCCGGAAAGGCGGGCGGCGTTTTCGTTGCCACCCAGTGCGTAGACATGGCGACCGAAGGCGGTGCGCTGGAGAAGCACCCAGGCGAGAGCATATGTCACCACCATGATGATGACAGGCACAGGTACAAAACCTGCGCGACCGACGCCGAACCACGAAATCCAGCTCGGAATACCGCTGATCGGATAGCCACCCGAATAGATCAGCCCCAGCCCGCGCGCCATGCCCATGGTTGCCAGTGTGACGATAATGGCTGGCATCTTGCCCCAGGCGACGAGCGCGCCATTCAGCAGACCGATTGCGATGCCGATGGAGAGGCCAATTCCCAGCGCCGCGATGGCTGGAATGCCCATTTTCACCATCATGCCCGCACACAGCGTGCCGACAAGGGCCATGACCGCTCCGACAGAAAGATCGATGCCGCCGGTGAGGATCACAAAGGTCATGCCGACCGCGAGGATGCCGACGATGGACACCTGGCGCAGGACGTTCATGATATTGTTCAGGGTGAAGAAATTATCGCTCGCCAGCCCCATGATGATGGAGACAACAATGAGCCCGACAAGGGGCAGAGCGAGAGGCGTTTGCAGCAAGCGTCCAAGGGTCAGGCCGTTGGATCTCGTTGCTGCGTCGGCGTTTGCATCAGGCAACATGTTCAACTCTCCCGGTGGTCGCATGGGTCATGATTGTTTCGGAATTCACAAGGTCACCCTCGACCGTCGCCACGATGCCGCCTGAGCGGAAGACGCAGACCCGGTCGGACATGCCGATGATTTCTGGCAGTTCGGATGAGATCATGATGATCGAGTAGCCCTGTTCGGTGAACTGGCGCATCAGGGCATAGATTTCAGCTTTGGCACCCACATCGATGCCACGGGTTGGCTCATCGAAGATCAGCACCCGCATATCGTGGTTCAGCCACCTGGCAATGACGACCTTCTGCTGGTTGCCGCCGGACAGGGTATCGACCCGGGCGTCTGGGCCTTGGGCCTTGACGCGGACCTGATCCATGGCGTCCTGGGTATCGCGGCGTTCTTTTTTCAGATCGATGAACCAGTGGTTCTTGCGATACTTCTTGTAGTTATTGAGCGAGATGTTCTGGAGGATGGAAAAGCTGGTGATCAGACCCTCATCCTTGCGGCTTTCCGGCAGCAGGCCGACGCCGCTGGCGAGGCCATCATCGGGGCCGGAAAAACGCTTTTCGATGCCGTCCATCTTGAGCTTGCGGCGTGCGAAAGAATGCGCGCCTAGCATGGCGAGCACAGTCTCCGTCCGCCCCGAGCCGACGAGACCGGCAAAGCCCAGTATCTCGCCTTTTCTCAAGGCGAACCGCGAGATCGGGCCGCCCTTCTTGAGTTGCAGCTCTTCCAATTCGATCACGATGGGCGCGCTGCTTGTCGTTCCCGTTTTGGGTGGGAAATTATTCTCTATCCGACGTCCCACCATCATCTCGACGAGACGGTCATTGTCCACATCGGACACGAGGCAGGATGCGATGAATTCTCCGTCGCGAAGCACGGTGATGCGGTCGCAGATTTCAAAGATTTCTTCCAGATGGTGGGAGATGAAAATGATCGCGACGCCCTGACTGCGCAAAGTGCGCATCACATTGAACAGGTGTTCGGTCTCTGATGGTGTCAGCGTTGCCGTCGGCTCATCCAAGACCAGAATACGGGCATTGAGGGAGAGTGCCTTGGCAATCTCGACAAACTGCTGCTCTGCGACAGACAGGCGGTGCACCGGCACATCAAGAGGCACATCGACCGCCAGTTGGCGCATGATTTCGGCTGCGCGAATGCGCATGGCTTTTCTGTCCAGAAGGCCGATTGGCCCTCGCAACTCTCTGGCGAGGAACATGTTTTCGACAGCATTGAGATAGGGTATCAGGCTGAATTCCTGAAAGACGATGCCTATCCCAGCCGCGATGGCCTCGTCGTAATTGGCGAATTGATGCTCTTTTCCTTCAATCAGGATCGCGCCGTCCGTCGGCTTTATGATGCCGCAGAGAATTTTCATCAGCGTGGATTTGCCAGCGCCGTTTTCGCCAAGAAGTGCGTGAACTTCTCCTGCGCGCGCTGTCAGATCGACGCCACGCAGGACTTCGATCTGGCCAAAGCTTTTTCTGATCCCTTTGAGTTCAAGCATTCTGCCCTCCTCGGTCGTTGAAAAATCCTGCACCCAAATTGCCGTGGGTGCAGGCTTGGCTGTGGCTTGTTACCAGCTGAAGTCAGCGGCGTTCTTGCTGTCTACAACGCGCACGTCGATCGGAACTTCCTTCGGCACGACAACGGCACCCCACTTCTGGGCAAGCGCCATGGCAAGGCCAACGCGAACCTGGTCACGCGGGAATTGGGCTGTTGTCTCGATGAAGTTGGTGCCATCGGCAATGGCCTTCACTGCTTCAGGCGCACCATCGACCGAGGTCAGCTTGATATCCCGACCGGAACCCTGAATGGCGGCAAGTGCACCCATGGCCCCGCCATCATTCACCGAGAAGATACCGGCGAGTTTCGGATGCGACTGGATCATGTTTTCAACGACGCCGAGCGCGACTGAGCGATCCTGCCGACCATTCTGGGTGTCGACCAGCTTGATTTCCTTGAACTCACCAAGAGCTGCCTTGCAGCCCTCGACGCGCTGGAGGATCGGCACAACGGGAATGCCGTCCAGAATGGCAACTTCACCCTTGCCGCCGAGGGCTTCGCCTAGATGCTTACAGGAGAGGTATCCAGCATCGCGGTTCTTGGAGCCGACGAAAGTATCGACCGGGCCATTGGCGTTGGCATCGATGGCAACGACGATGACGCCTGCGGCCTTAGCAGCGTGAACGGCGGCTTCGATGCCGGCGGAATCCGTTGGGTTCAACAGCAGGATATCAATTTTCTGCTGAAGCATGTCTTCGACATCGGAAACCTGCTTTGCAACATCATGAGCCGCGTCGGTCACGATCACGTCTGCGCCGATGCTGGCTGCGGCCTCTTTCAAGGCTTCTTGCATCGAGACGAAGTAAGGATTGTTCAATTCCTGGAATGTCATTCCAATCTTGAGTTTTTCCTGGGCGAGTGCGGGTGTGATGCACAAAGCCAGTGCGGCGGTGGCCGAAAGAAGCATCTTTTTCATCTAGGTTCCTCCCTTATGGATGAATGCAGGCATAGCTGCGCGTTTCCAGACAGCAGACCGCTGCCCGAATGGTTTAAAGTCAGATTGTCAGGCTCGATCAGTCCGCCATCATGAACGCCTTTTGCGCCGTGAATGTCGTACGGAACTGCGATGGAGACATTCCCTTCAACTTCAGGAAATGCCTGTTGAAATTGGACAGGTTCGAAAACCCCACTTCATAGCAAACCTCTGCGACATTGACGTCGAGGTCCGCCAAAAGCATCTTGCAGGCGAGGTCGATGCGCATCTGGTTGCGGTAGCGCACCAGCGTCGTGCCGGTGTGGCGCTTGAAGGCCCGCGAAAACGTGCTCGGGCTTTGGCCGAACATTTCTGCAAGCTCGCTCTCTTCGACCTGATCGGTCAGGTTCTCGCGCAAGTGAGACAAGGCGCGGTTGATCCCGCTGTCTTCCGTGCTTGTCAGATCAAGTTGGAAGCTGAGGCTTGCAAGCACCTCGTGATCCCCCGCCGCGAGACGGTCGAGAATTTCCCAGAACAGGGCAAGGCGTTTCAGGCCCTGCGCTTCCAGCAGTTTTTCGATGAGAGGGCGCACGGTCGCGCTGGTTGCATCGTCAAAAAGTAATCCACGACGGCTGCGATCCAGAAGCGGGCGCACCGCTTCCATCTCCGGCATGGATGCGCAGGCACCTTCGATGAAGGCGTCGGGAAACTGGATGACAAGCGAACGGGCCGGGACGATCTCGCCCTCCTCAATATCGCTGATCCAGTTCTGTGGAAGGTTGGGGCCTGTCATGATGAGCTGACCCGGGCTGAATGTGCCGACGAAATCGCCGAGATAAAACGTGCCGGATGTCGCCACCACGAGGTGGATTTCATATTCGGGATGGTAATGCCAGCGCACCGTGCGGAACGGGTAGCCATGCGTCCAGGCTGCGAAAGACTCGCCCTTGCGGATATGGACCAGTTCAAGATCGGGTTGCATAGATACTCTCTCCCTCAAACGCTACATCCCCTTAAGGGCTGGCCATTGGCTCCTCTCCAACTGACCTCGAACGTTGGCCGGAGCATCCAGTGTTCAGCCCGATCATTCCACATCATTGCGGAGAAATTGCTGATACTTTTTTGTCGTCACGGCATGGGGTGCTGTATGAGATCATACTTGTACAGGAAGGAGACTTCACAAGTTTGGCATATTTTCGCGCCGCAGCGCAGCAAATTGGCGCTGATCCGAACAATTAAGCCAAAGGTTGAGGTTTTATGCGATGATCGCGCCCGCTGGTAGCGCTTTCAACCCTTATACTTTTCAGGCATCCTGGCGTCTCTATGGTATCGGTTAAATGAGTGAATCCAGTACCATAAGTTGATAGAGCCAAAGACCGTAAGAGAGGCCGAGGGGAACGCTTATGGCTTTGCTACAGCCGCGCCTTGGTCGAGCGTGAGGTGGACAGAAGAAGGCTGGTTTCGCTGCCGGTAATGCCCAGTACCAGACGGATGCGGCGCAGTATGGAATCGAAATCGGCGAGCGTCGGCGCGCTCAGTTCAACGATCAGGTCCCATCTGCCGTTTGTCGAGTGTATCTCGGATATTTCAGGGAAGCCGCCAAGGGCACGGATCACTCTGTCGGTCACATGCCCCTCGATCTCGATCATCATGATGCCGCGCACGGTTGCCGCTGCCGCATCGGCCCGCAGAACGACGGTGTAGCCGACAATCGTGCCGTTCGCCTCCAGCCGTTCTATGCGTGCCCGTACCGTGGCGCGGGATGTCTCTGTTTCCAGCGCGAGGTCGGAGATGCTGCGTCGCCCGTTGTGACGCAGAAGCGTTATCAGTTTCGTGTCCAGTTGATCCATTGTGCCACTTTGCAAACTCGATTGACCGAATTGGTAGGAAGTGAAATCAGTTTTGCCAATATGCATTGTTCATATTGCCATCGTCAAATGGTTCAATTTCATGAGTTCAAAGCGAGGGAGACGCTCATGGAATGCAGGTTGATCGGGGTACCCTTGCAGATCGGTGCCGGACATCTGGGGTGCGAGATGGGACCAAGCGCGCTGCGCATAGCGGGTCTGAAAACTGCATTGGAAGATCTTGGCCATGGCGTGGTTGACCTGGGCAACATCACGCCCGCACCGCTTCGTGAGTTTGCCCATCCCAACAGCGCCGTTCATCACCTGTCTGAGACGGTTGCCTGGACCGAGGCGCTCACGGAAATCGCCTATCGCGAAAGCGAAAACGCGATGCCGATATTTCTGGGCGGCGATCATGCCATTTCAGCGGGCAGCGTGACTGGCGTTGCCCGGCGTGCCGCAGAGGTGGGCAGGCCACTCTTCGTCCTGTGGCTGGACGCCCACACGGATTATCACACCTTGGAAACCACCCGCAGCGGAAACCTCCACGGAACCCCGGTGGCATATTACAGCGGGCGCGAAGGCTTTGAAGGTTACTTCCCCAAAGTTACGCATCCCGTTAGTCCAGACAACATCTGCATGATCGGCATTCGCAGTGTCGACCCGGCTGAAAGCGCCGCACTCGGTGAAACCGGTGTGACCATTTACGACATGCGCATGATCGATGAGCACGGCGTCGGCGTGTTGTTGCGCTCGTTTTTGCAGAGAGTTGAGGCGGCGAATGGTCTGCTTCATGTCAGCCTCGATGTTGATTTCCTCGATCCATCGATTGCGCCTGCGGTGGGCACGACGGTGCCGGGAGGTGCCACGTTCCGTGAAGCGCATCTGGTGATGGAAATGCTCTGCGACAGCGGCCTGGTTTCGAGCCTCGATCTTGTCGAGCTCAACCCGTTTCTGGATGAGCGGGGCCGCACTGCGCGTCTGATGGTGGATCTGACCGCAAGCCTGATGGGCAAGCGTGTTCTGGACCGACCGACGAGAGCTGGCTGAGGAGGGCTGGATCATGGTATTACCGAACCTCAATATCGTCCCCTTCATCAGTGTCGATAACATGATGAAGCTGGTCCTGAACGTGGGCATCGATACATTTATGTCCGAACTCGCCGATACGCTGGAAGAGGATTTCAGACGCTGGGAGCAGTTCGACAAGACGCCGCGTATCGCCTCCCATTCCATGGAAGGTGTCATCGAGTTGATGCCAACCAGCGATGGCCAACTTTACGGGTTCAAATACGTCAACGGACATCCCAAGAATACCAAGCAAGGCCGCCAGACCGTTACGGCATTCGGTGTCTTGTCTGATGTTGGCAACGGCTATCCGATGCTGATTTCTGAAATGACGATTTTGACAGCCCTGCGGACTGCCGCTACATCGGCACTTGCTGCCAAATACCTTGCGCGCAAAAACGCACGATCAATGGCCATCATCGGCAATGGTGCGCAGAGCGAGTTTCAGGCGCGCGCCTTTAAGGCAATCATGGGTGTCGACCATCTCAGGCTTTATGATGTGGATATGGAGGCGAGCCTCAAATGCCAGCGCAATCTTCAGGGCTCCGGCTTTACGATGACGATTTGCGAGAGTGCGGAAGATGCGGTCGAAGGCGCCGATATCATCACGACCGTTACCGCTGACAAGCAATATGCGACCATCTTGACGGACAATATGGTTGGCCCCGGCGTTCACATCAATGCGGTGGGCGGTGATTGTCCCGGCAAGACGGAATTGCATAGGGATATTCTGCTTCGCTCAGGAATTTTCGTGGAGTACCCTCCGCAAACCCGCATCGAGGGCGAAATTCAGCAGTTGCCTGCGGATTACCCTGTCACGGAGCTTTGGGAAGTGATTGCAGGCGGCAAACCTGGGCGCGAGGGCGACGGACAGATCACCCTCTTCGACAGCGTGGGCTTTGCAATCGAAGACTTCTCGGCCCTGCGCTATGTCAGGTCCAAACTCGCCTCCACAGGGTTTTTCGACGAGCTGGACCTGCTGGCAGACCCGGATGAGCCGAAAGATCTGTTCGGCATGCTGTTGCGCTGTGAGGCCAAAGCCAGCCATTCCCTATAGCGACAGTCTCTTGTTCCTGCGGGCAACCATTTGTTCCCGCCAGATTGTGAAGAGGCCGGCTGCGATGACTATGACTGCGCCCACAATCATGTGGGCGTTCAACACCTCTCCGTAGAGGCTCACGCCCATGATGGAGACCAGCACGAGCTGGTAATAGGAAAAAGGCTGCACGGTCGCGGCATCGGCCAGCTCGAAGGCTTTGATGAGCAGGTAGTGCCCGCTCATGCCTGTTATGCACAGGGCCAGCATCCAGACCCAATCGGTTGGCGCCATCGTAACCCAGTAAAACGGGCCGATAAGTGTCAGCGCCAATGCGCCTGGCACGCCGGTGTAGAAGAAGCTTGTCATGGCCGTGTCAGTGCGGCTGGCAAGGCGTGTCAACACGCTGTAAAGCGCGGACAGCAATGCGGCAGCAAAGGTTATCAGCAAAGCCGGGTCAAAACCGCTCTCATCCGGTTTGAGGATGATGAGCACGCCGAGAAAACCAACCAGAATGGCCGACCATCGCCTCCAGCCGACCTGTTCACCCAGGATCGGGACAGACAATGCCGCGACAAAGAGAGGGGCTGCCGCGAAAATGGAGTGGGTATGCGCCAGCCCCACGATGGAAAACGAGAAGATCGCGAGAACAATCTGCACCGCAAGCAAAACACCGCGACTGGATTGAAGCCAGAAACGCTGAGTGGTGGCCGTTTTGCGAAGCCCTGCTTGCGACCTCAGCGCGAGGATGATGACGAAGATCGCGAAAGCCCAATAGCGCAGCATGGCGACGAGGACGGGCGGATAGGCCGAGCCGAGGTGCTTTGAAATGCCATCCTGTGCGGCAAAGATGGTGAAGGCCGCAAGCGCGTATAAATAACCGGCAGATTGGGAGGGCATTAAAGGCTCTATGTTTGTGCAGGTGACTGCTGGAAAGACGCAAGCGTTACTAAAGTTTCGCTCAAGACACAAACGCGCAAGGCAACGGATCGATCCTTTCGCGGATTGCTGGCTGCTGCCCTCATGCGAAAAAGACAACATGTCATACATGTTTGACAAATAGTTGCATATCTGTCTAATAGGATGCATATATAGTGTCGGTGGCCGCCGGGCTGCAGAGGGAGGACAGATGATTATTACCGACGTGGACGTGCGGGTGTTCAAAACCACTACGCGTCGCCATTCCGATAGTGCCGGCCACGCGCATCCGGGTCCGGCGCATCAGGTTGAGCAGGCCATGCTGACAATCCGCACGGAAGATGGTCAGGAAGGGCATTCCTTTACCGCACCGGAAATTGTTCGCCCCCATCTCATCGAGAAATTTGTCAAAAAGGTTCTTATCGGCGCCGATCACCGCGATCGCGAACGACTGTGGCAAGACCTCGCGCATTGGCAAAGGGGATCTGCTGCGCAATTGACTGACCGCACGCTGGCTGTTGTTGACTGCGCCCTGTGGGATCTGGCCGGTCGTTCGCTTAACCAACCTGTATACAAGTTGATCGGTGGCTATCGCGATAAGGTGCTCGCTTATGGCTCGATCATGTGCGGGGATGAGCTTGAAGGCGGCCTTGCGACCCCTGAGGACTACGGTCGCTTTGCTGAAACGCTGGTACAGCGCGGCTATAAAGGCATCAAGCTGCACACCTGGATGCCACCTGTCAGTTGGGCGCCGGATGTCAAGATGGATCTCAAGGCCTGTTCTGCCGTTCGCGAAGCGGTGGGTCCCGATATCCACCTGATGATCGATGCCTTCCATTGGTATTCCCGCACGGATGCGCTGGCTTTGGGGCGTGGTCTCGAAAAGCTGGATTTCGATTGGATTGAGGAGCCGATGGATGAGCAGTCCATGTCATCCTACAAATGGCTGGCGGATAATCTCGATATTCCGGTCGTCGGACCTGAAAGTGCGGCTGGGAAGCACTGGCACCGGGCGGAATGGTTGAAGGCGGGTGCCTGCGATATTTTGAGAACAGGCGTCAATGATGTTGGTGGCATTACACCTGCGCTGAAAACCATGCACCTTGCGGAAGCCTTTGGCGTGGAGTGTGAAGTGCATGGCAACACGGCCATGAACTTGCACGTGGTGGCCGCGACCAAGAATTGCCGCTGGTATGAGCGCGGGCTGCTGCATCCTTTCCTCGAATATGATGATGGCTTCGATTATCTAAAATCCCTGTCCGACCCGATGGACGCAGATGGCTACGTGCATGTGCCTGATCGTCCGGGTCTGGGAGAGGACATCGATTTCAGCTTCATCGAAAACAATCGCGTCCGGTGAGGCCAGAGATGAAGACGATCCTTGCCTTCGGCGATAGCCTGACCTGGGGTGCAGACCCGGCGACCGGATTGCGCCATCCGCGTGAGTTCCGCTGGCCGGAAGTGCTGGAAGCGGGTCTTGAAGGCAAGGCGCGTGTCATTGCCGAGGGGCTTGGCGGGCGAACGACCTGTTACGATGACCATGCTGGACCTGCCTGCCGAAATGGCGCCAAGGCGCTGGAGGTATCGCTTGCTTCCCACATGCCGCTTGACCTCGTCATCATCATGCTGGGGACGAATGATCTCAAGCCCGTGCATGGAGGCGTGGCCGAAACGGCTGTTTCAGGGGTGCGACGTCTGGCGCAGATCGTCGACACATTTCCCTACAAGCCTCGGTCATTCCGACCGAGCCTGTTGATTGTCGCGCCGCCTGCCTGCGTGGCGGGGCCGACGGGTGCGCCCGCCGCAGGTCGGCGGATCGCAGAGTCTCAGCGCCTGTCGCCCCTCTACGAAAAGCTGGCGGAAGAGGTGAATTGTGCATTCTTTGATGCCGGCACCGTTGCCAGCGCGTCATCCATCGATGGCGTACACCTGGAGGGTGAGGCGACCGCCGATATTGGACGTGCGCTGGTGGCGCCCGTTTTAGCCATTCTTTAATTGATCAGCGTCGTCGCAGAGGAGTGCCGATCTGGTCTTGAGTCAATGCCGTCATGGATGAGCGGCCAATGGGAGGAAAGATGAGACATTTCTTTGCAACAGTAGCGGTGGGTGCTTTGTTGATCGGCGCCATACCGCTTGATGCTTTCGCCGAAACGCCGAAAGACCAGTTGGTGGTCGCGACCACGATGAGCAATATTCTGACGCTCGATCCCGCAGCGATTACCGGACGCGAGACCGTGCAGGTCTTGAACAATGTTTACGACACGCTGGTGACACTTTCGGATAAGGATAGAAGCATTCAGCCCCGCCTAGCAGAGCGTTGGGAGGTTGCTGAAGACCGCAAATCCATCACCTTCCATCTGCGAAAAGATGCCAGCTTCGCATCCGGCAATCCGGTGACGACGAAGGATGTGGTGTGGAGCCTGAAGCGCCTCCTCGTCCGCAATCTGGCCCAGTCGTCCTTCTTGAAGACCCGCGGCTATAAGGTCGAGCAGGCGGACACGCTTTTTGTGGCCAAGGATGAGCAGACCTTCGTTCTCAATCTGCCAAAGCCGGATGATCCAAATCTGCTTCTGATGATCCTTGGGCAGAATGGTCCCGGCACCGTCATCGATAGCAAGACAGCGATGGAGCATGAAAAAGACGGCGATATGGGTGCCGCATGGCTGACGCTGAATTCGGCGGGCTCCGGTCCTTTCAAGCTCGGTCAGTGGAAGTCCAACGAATTCATCATCCTGACCCGCAACGATGATTTCTGGGGCGAAAAGCCTGCGATGAAGCGCGTCCTGATGCGCCATCTGCCGGAATCCCAGTCGCAGCGCCTGATGCTCGAAAAAGGTGACATCGATGTTGCCTATTCCTTGCAGGCGCCGGACCTGACCTCGCTTCAGGCAGACAAGGAAATTGCCATCGAATCCACGCCCGGTTCAGGCTTTTACTATCTCGGCGTTTCGATGAAAGACGAGCGTTTTGCCAACAAGAAGGTCCGCGAGGCGCTACGTTATCTGATCGATTACGAGGGGCTGGATAAGGCGGTCATGCCATTCTATGGCAAGTTGCACCAGCGCCCCATCAGCACAGGCGTTCTCGGCTCGCTGCCGGACCAGGGCTTCAAGCTCGATATTCCCAAGGCAAAGGCGTTGCTGGCAGAGGCGGGTTATCCCGAAGGTTTCAAAACCACTTTGCGCGTTCTATCCGAAGATCCGTTCATGAAGGCCGCGACGGCAATCCAGAACACCTTGGCGCAGGCGGGCATTCAGGCCGAGCTGATCAGCGGTTCCGGCGACCAGATTTATGGCGCGATGCGCGAACGTAAATTCGAGCTTCTGGTCGGTCGTGGCGGCGGTGGTCAGCAACCGCACCCGGACAACAATCTGCGCTCCCTTGCCTATAATCCCAACAATGCCGATGAGGCCAAGCTCACCAACTACCAGAGCTGGCGCACGAGTTTCTTCGATGAGAAGCTGAACGCGATGATCGAGGCTGCTCTGGTGGAGCGCGACCCCGCCAAGCAGGCCAAGGCCTATGAAGATATCCAAGCCTATATGAATGACGCGGTTCTCTCGATTCAGCCGTTTTCCGAGGTGGTGGATACAGCGGCCTATCGCAGTGATGTCAAGGGCATGATCGTCAGCCCTTGGTATTCCCGTTTTGAAGGCGTCAGCAAGGAACGCTGATCGGCATGTGCGTCATCCCCTGCGGTCGCGGGGGATGACGTTGTAACGCGGATGCTTCAGGCCTGACACACTGAAACGTATCGCTCGACCACCGTCGAGAGCACCTCGTCAACGGGCCGGGCGTTCCAATTGTAGGAGAAAATTTCCACCTCTTGCGGGCCGAAGAACCCGGCCTGCTCAATCATGCGGCGAAAGCCCTTGAGATCGATGACGCCGTCGCCCATCATGCCACGATCATTGAGAGGATCGGTGGTTGGCACCAGCCAGTCGCAAATGTGGTGCGCAAGGATTTGGCCGTTGCGGCCAGCGCGTGCCACCTGCTCGGCAAGCTCCGGGTCCCACCACACGTGGTAGACATCAATGGCAACACCTGTGCCAGCGCCTAATCTTTCGCAGAGATCGAGCGATTGTTTCAGCGTGTTGAAGCAGGCGCGGTCGGCGGCATAGAATGGATGAAGCGGCTCTATGGCGAGCGGAATGCCAGCTTGCCTCGCATAGGGCAAAAGCTCTGCCATGCCGTCTTCCACCATCTGTCGCGCGCCCGCGATGTCCTTGGAACCTGCGGGCAATCCGCCGACAACAAGAACAAGGCAATCAGCCTTGAGAGCTGCTGCTTCATCGACGGCGCGTTTGTTGTCGTCAATAGCGTCTCGGCGCCCTTTTGCATCCGTTGCCGGGAAAAAGCCACCTCGGCAAAGGCCACTCAGGCTGATGCCGTTTTGCTCAACGATGCGCGCTGCTTCCGCAAGGCCCACGCCGTGGACCTGATCTCTCCAGGGTGAAATGGTGGTAATGCCATGGGCAAGGCAGGCGTCCACCAAGGTGCCGAACGCGCCGCCCTGTTTGATAGTGGCGAAATTGATTGAAAGACCTTCAAGATTCATATGGTCTTCTCCCCCGATTGAAGCGTTTGGAATGTTGCCTTTGCGGCGGATTGCGCAACGCCGAGGCCCTTGGCGGCAAGCACTGTTTCCAGACAAAGCTCACCCTTTGTAATGTGCAGACGCGCGCGTCCGGCATGATCTGCGTAGAGATCACCGTGCGCGCAAAGCCATGCGGCATTTTCGGTGTCCGAGGCCCCCTGCATGCCATCGACATAATGGTGTCCATTGCGCTCGATATGGCCAAGGCCGATCAGCGCCGCCAGCGCCAGATCCTGCTGCACCGCGATGCCGGCTTGCGTCGTCAAATCTTCCGCCGACATGAAATAGCCACCCGCCGTTTCTGCGTTCCATTGTTCCATGCGCATTCTGTTGAGAAGAGAGCGGTAGAAACCCTTGCAGGATTTTGAGGATACGCCGAGATAACCTTGTGCCTTGGCCTCAAGAAACGCATCCTTGGTGCCATCAGACTCGTCGATCTCAAGCGCAACGCGCCCTGCCAACATCTTGACTGGTTTGGACAGTGCCACGGTTCGAATGACCGGCTGCTCGATGAAAAGAAGCGATTGACGCAATCGCTGAAGGGTCGGTTCCGCTGCGATGCGGTCCATCAGTTCGATGACTGCTGCCTCATCCGCAAACTGCTCGTTCCCATCCAATGTGACCTGATAGTCTGGCAAACTGTCAAGAACACTAGCGATCTGGATCAGGCGCTGTGTGTCTTCCACGGGCCTGCCGGATAGTTTCAGTTTGAAATAGCGGATGCCATAGGTCCCGATTTCTTCGCTCAGGCATTCCGGCAAGCCATCATTGTGGCGGGCGGAGTTGATGTCTGCCGGCGTCAACGCATCGACATAGCCCACCGTGTGGCGAAGATGCATCATTTTCTGCGGCTGCAACCGGCTGAGGAAGCCCTTAACATCGAAGCCAGCGATATCAGGCGTTGTCGATGTATCGATATCGGGCAGATTGATGCGGATGGCATCCGCAATCGCCAGATCGTGCAAACGGCAGAGGCCATCAAGGACAGCGCGGTCTACCAGCGCCAGGCCGAAGGAAGCAATCAAACCGTTCAGACCTTCCGCCGATGCCTGCTCATGCTGCTGTGGCTCAAGCGCGGCATGAAGGCTGAAGGCGGTGGCGGGTGCTGCCTCTTTCGCAAGCTGTGCCGCTATATGCACGGAGCGGCGCAATTGCTGCTCATTGTCGGCGTTGCTGAGGTCGACGTTCTTGTCGAACCATTTCGGCACCATCAACTCGGCGGCATATCCCGTGGCCGTTTTCCCGCCTTCATCCTCTATGATGACGGACAGGAATATCTGCGCCGCCTCCGTGACCGTTGCTGCGCCAAAGCGAAAGGGCATGCGCATGCTGAGACGCCGCTCAAAGATTGCGACGTCCTTGACCTTCAAAACGGGTGCGCTGGCCATCTCAATGCACGCCCCTGACGGCCAGCAGATTTTTCATGCGTCTCGTCGCATCATCCGGGTCTGCCAAAACATTGGCCTTGTCTGCCAGGCGGAAAAGCTCGGCGAGATGCTGCGTGGAGCGCGTGCTTTCCTGCCCGCCGATCATGGTGAAATGGTCCTGCAGGCCGTTCAGATAGGCCAGAAACACAACACCTGTCTTATAGAAGCGGGTAGGGGCTTTGAAGATGTGGCGGGACAGTGCGACGGTCGGTTCTAGAACCTTGTAGAAATCGGTTGTGTCGCCCTGCTTTAAACTCGCCAGAGCCTTGGATGCGGCAGGCGCAATCGCGTCGAAAATGCCGAGCAACGCATCGGAATGGCCGTGCTCATCACCTGCTATCAGTTCGGCGTAGTTGAAGTCATCACCTGTGTACATGCGCACACCTGCTGGCAGGCGGCGGCGCATGGCGATTTCTTTTTCTTTGGAAAGAAGCGAAATCTTGATGCCATCGATCTTGTCGGCGTTTGCGGCCAACATATCAAGGCAGGTATCCATGGCCGCCATATGGTCGCTTGCGCCCCAATAGCCTTCAAGCGCCGGATCAAACATTTCACCGAGCCAGTGAATGATGACCTTTTCACTGGCATGGGCCAGAACACGGGCATATGTTTCCAGATAGTCATCTGACGATGTTGCATTGGAGGCAAGTGCACGACTAGCCATCAAGATGACGCGCCCGCCTTTACCCTGAACAAAATCCAATTGTTCCAGATAGGCGTCAACGATCTGGTTGAGGCTGTACTGCGTGCCGGTCAGATGATCCGTTCCAACGCCGCAGGCAATCAGCGCATCCTTGCGGGTCGCAGCTTCTTTCAGCGATCGGGAAACGAGTTCCTGAGCCTGCGGCCAGCCAAGCCCCATGCCGCGCTGCGCTGTATCCATGGCTTCCGCTACGCCAAGGCCCATATCCCAAAGGCGATGGCGAAAGCGTAAGGTTCCCTCCCAATCGATAGCAGGTGTCAGCCACGGGTCATTGTCTGCGAAAGGGTCGGCCACGACATGGGCGGCGGCATAGGCCACGCGGTTGAAATCAGCGGCGCTGCGTTTTTCCAGCGCAATCGGTGTGCCGGTCAGCGTGTAAGTTTCGATTGAGCGGTCGTCGCGCGGTAATTTGAGGTCAGTCATGTCAGCCTCCTCAAACGATTGCGGGAACGTCGAGCCAGCGGCGCTCCTTCCAGGATTTCAGGCCAAGCTCGGCCAGCTGCACGCCCTTGACACCCTCCATCAACCCGTAAGGCCAAGGCGCATCCTCGGCCAGATGGCGAACGAACATTTCCCACTGCGCCTTGAAGCCGTTATCGTAAACCACATTGTCTGGCACTTCCTGCCAGGTCTTGTAGAAATCGATTGTTTGCGGCTGGTCTGGGTTCCAGACCGGCTTTGGCGTGTTGGTGCGATGTTGCGTCCAGCATTTTGTGAGGCCAGCAACTGCCGAGCCGTGGGTGCCATCAACCTGGAATGTGACCAGATCATCACGACGAACGCGCACCGCCCAGGATGAGTTGATATGGGCAATCACGCCGCCTTCCAGCTCGAACGTGGCATAAGCGGCGTCATCCGCATCCGCAACATAAGCGTTACCTTGCTCATCGAAGCGTTGGGGAATGTGGGTCGCACCAAGGCAGCTCACGGCTTTGACCTCGCCAAAAAGATTGTCGAGCACATAACGCCAGTGGCAGAGCATATCGAGGATAATGCCGCCGCCATCCTTCTGGCGATAGTTCCAGGATGGACGCTGGGCTGGCTGCCAGTCGCCTTCGAAAACCCAATAGCCAAACTCACCGCGCACGGACAGAATTTTACCGAAGAAGCCGCTGTCGCGGAGCATGGCAAGCTTGCGAAGACCGGGCAAAAACAGCTTGTCCTGAACCACCCCGTGCTTGATGCCAGCGCTTTCCGCCAGTCTAGCGACGGCAAGTGCCTCATCCATGTTGTCGGAAATCGGCTTTTCGCAATAGACATTCTTGCCAGCCTTGACGGCCTTGGTCAGCAGGCTGCCTCGCATCTGCGTCGTGCCTGCATCGAAAAACAATGTATCATCGGGGTTTGCGAGCGCGGAATCGATGTCCGTCGTCCAGCGCGCCACATTGTGTTTGCGGGCAATCTCTTCGATTTTCGAGCCATTGCGACCCACAAGGATGGGGTCCAGCATGACCTTTTCGCCGCTCTTCAATGTCACGCCACCCTGGTCGCGAATAGCAAGAACGGAGCGAACGAGGTGCTGATTATATCCCATACGGCCGGTAATGCCGTGCATGATGACGCCGATACGCTGCATGAAATTTTCCTCCCAAGGCGCCTCACTCCCGTTAAGGCGCAATCTTCCGTTTTCGAAAATTTGTAACCAGTTGGTTATTTGTGATTGGGAAACGGTATTTCTGTCAAGAAGATTTTCGTGCGAAAAATCACGGCTTAAATCATCCGAGCGGCTGGCCTGATGGCTGCCAGCACCTTCTACCTCATCCCTATTTCGCACTTGCGAAGTATGGAGCGTTTGTTCTTGCTTGGAAAATTTGGCTGGCCGTTCAAAATGGCCGCAGTGCAGCAATGACGGTGTTGACGATATGCTGTCCCCAGCGCTCCAGCTCCGCAGGCGCTGCCAGATCGCGCTGGAAGATCGTGGACAGCGTGAAACGATTGGACAGGTAGAAAAAGCCGAGTGAGGCAATTGTCAGATAGACATCAACCGGGTCCAGACCAGCGCGAAAATCGCCGGTCTTTTCGCCACGCAGCAGCACGTCCTTCAGCTCCGAAATGAAATTGGAATGCATTTCAGGAATGCTGGTGGATTGGCGCAAGTATCTGGCCTGATTAAGATTTTCCGTTGCCAGAATGCTCAGAAATTCCGGATGGTCGAGAAAATAATGCCAGGTAAAGAGGGCAAGCTCGCGCAGGCCATCAACCGGCTGTTTGCGCGCAAGGTCCAGCCGGTGCTCGGCATTGCGAATGTGTTGATAGGCGTCTTCGAGCACCGCCAGATAGAGCGCGTCCTTGTCACCGAAATAGTGGTAGATCATGCGTTTGTTGGTGCCAGCACGTCTGGCGACGACGTCAATCCGCGCACCTGCCAAACCCTTGGCGGCAACCTCACGGCGGGCTGCTTCAAGAATGGCTGCACGGGTGCGTTCCGGGTTTCGTGATTGAACGGCCGGTTTTCGTGTGGTCACACGCTTCTTCTTTTCCGCCGCGTCGATCACGTTTTCTGAACTAATTTTTTTGGCTTTATCCATTTTTAGTGACCGCTTGACAACGCTGTTGAACAGTGATCCCATGTAACCAGATAGTTATAAAACGGCAAGCGCTGTTTATCAGCATCATTTAATTTGGCATTCAATTAGGGAGGAGTTGCCAATGTCCATGATGATTCAAAGACGTGCGGTTTTGACTGCGGGTCTGGCGGCACTGTCGCTCGCGACAGTGGGTGGGGGATCTGCATTTGCGCAGGCGGCGCGTATTCGCCTGCTCTGGTGGGGATCGCAGGAGCGTGCAGACCGCACGAACAAGGCGATAGCCGCCTTCAAACAGGTCAAACCCGATCTCGATATCGCCGGTGAGTTTGCGGGCTGGTCGGACTACTGGCCGCGCCTTGCCACGCAGGTCGCCGGTCGCAATGCGCCTGACCTCATTCAGATGGATTACCGCTATATTTTCGAATATGCGCGGCGCGGTGCTCTGGCGCCGCTCGATGACTATCTCGGCAAGGGTTTGAAGATCGACGATTTCGGTGCGCCGAATATTGATTCAGGTCGCGTCGATGGCAAGCTTTACGGCATCAATCTCGGTGTGAATTCAAGCGCGGTGTTTTTTGATGCCGCCGGCTGGGAGAAAACTGGTGCCAAGCCGCCGTCAGCGGGGCAAACCTGGGAAGAGTTTGCAAAGAATGCAGTCGAGTTCGGCAAAAACAAGCCCAAGCCCGGCTACTATGCCACGGCTGATGCGAGTGGCGTTGAGCCAAGCTTTGAAAACTGGCTGAGACAGAACAAGAAATCGCTGTTCAGCGAAGAGGGCGGCATTGGCTATAATGCAAAGGATGCGACGCAGTGGTTTGCGATGTGGGCCGATATGCGTGAGGCCGGTGCCTGCGTTCCTGCCGATATTCAGGCGCTCGACCAGTTGAACATTGAAAGCAATCCGCTGACAACTGGCAAGGCCGCAACGGCTTTTGCGCATTCCAACCAGTTCGTTGGATATCAAACGGTCAACAAGGCGAAATTGTCGATTACATCATACCCGAAGGTTTCCAAGGATACGCCGTCAGGCCATTACCTCAAACCTTCCATGTTGATGAGTGTGGCCAATGGCAGCGCTGGCATTGCCGCAGCGGTTGATTTCGTCAACTTCCTAGTGGCCGTGCCTGAAGGTGTTGATATTCTGGGCGTCGAGCGTGGTGTTCCAGCCTCTGCATCCATGCGCGAGCAACTGAGCCCGAAGCTCAACGATGTCAGCAAGGCGATGGTGGAGTATATCGCCGAAGTCACACCGAATGTTGGGCCGCTGCCGCCAGCACCGCCTCCGGGCGCTGGTGAGTTTGCCTTCGTTCTCAAGCGCACCTCGGAAGAGGTCGCGTTCGGCAAGATAACGCCGGAGCAGGGCGGGGAGAAGCTCGTCAAGGAAGCGGAAACCGTTATCAAGCGGAAGTAAACACTCATGACGTTCCAATCTGATACGATCCAGAGGGAGGGCCGCGCCGCGGCTCTCCCAAGGCAAGGCCGTGTGCGCAAGATGTTCGACCGCAATGCTCACGCCTATGTCTTTCTGCTGCCCTGGTTGATCGGCTTTTTCGGGCTGACACTCGGTCCGGCGCTGGCTTCGCTCTACCTGTCTTTTACGAATTACGATCTGCTGCAATCGCCCGACTGGGTCGGTGCGGCCAACTATGTGCGGATTGCCACAGCGGACCCGAAATTTGCCGCCGCAATGACGGTGACCTTTACTTACGTCATTCTTTCGGTGCCGCTGAAGCTCATTTTCGCGCTGATGGTTGCGATGGCCTTCAATCGCGGCATCAAAGGCCTGACGATGTATCGCGCGGTGTTCTATCTGCCATCGCTGCTGGGATCGAGCGTGGCCATAGCCGTTCTGTGGCGCCAGCTTTTCGCGTCCGATGGTCTTGTTAACATGGTGCTGTGGCAACTCTTCGGCTTTGAAGGGCCAAGCTGGATTTCAAACCCGAACTACTCCATTTACACGCTGGTCATTCTGTCTGTCTGGCAGTTCGGCTCGCCGATGATCATTTTCCTTGCCGGTCTTCGTCAGATACCGCAGGATATGTATGAGGCAGCGGATATGGACGGCGCTGGTAAGGCGCGTCAGTTCTTCCGCATCACCCTGCCGTTGTTGACGCCGGTCATCTTCTTCAATGCGGTGATTCAGACCATCGATGCCTTCAAGGCTTTCACGCCAGCCTTCATCATATCCGATGGCTCCGGCGGCCCCATCAACTCGACGCTGTTTTACACGCTCTACCTATATCAGGAAGCCTTCGGTTTCTTCCGCATGGGCTATGCCTCCGCACTGGCGTGGATACTGGTTATCATCATTTCGCTCTTTACCGCCTTCTCGTTTCTGAGCGCACGATATTGGGTGCATTACGATGACTGACGCCGTTTCATCATTACGTCCCGGCCAAGGGGTGAGCCGTCCGCTATGGAAATCGGCACTGCTGCACATGGTGCTGATCGCCGCATCCATTGCCATGATGTATCCGATCCTGTGGATGATATCAGGCTCGTTCCGCCCGCAAGATGAGCTTTTCGGTTCGTCGTCGCTCATTCCATCCGCAGTGGATCTGGGCGGTTATATCAGAGGCTGGACCGGCCTTCAGGTGTCTTTCGGAAAGTTCTTCTGGAACTCGTTCTTCATTTCAGTGCTCGCCACCATCGGCAACGTGGCGGGCTGCTCGCTGGCGGCTTTTGCCTTTGCGCGTCTCCGTTTCGGCGGTCGGAATTTTTGGTTCGCGCTGATGCTGGGCACGCTGATGTTGCCCTACCATGTGGTCCTCATTCCGCAATATATCCTGTTTCTGGAAATGGGCTGGGTGAACACGTCTCTGCCGCTGATCGTGCCGAAATATCTGGCGACAGATGCGTTCTTCATTTTCCTGATGGTGCAGTTCTTCCGGGGTATTCCGCGGGAGCTGGATGAGGCAGCGGTTATGGATGGGTGTAGCCCCTTCCGCATCTATTGGAAGATCATGCTGCCGCTCTCTTCACCTGTGCTGGCAACCGCCGCGATCTTCTCCTTCATCTGGACCTGGGATGATTTCTTCGGTCCGCTGATCTACCTCAACGATATCAACACCTACACCGTGCAGCTCGGTCTTCGCTCCTTCGTGGACAGCACCGGAAGTTCGGATTGGACGGCGCTGTTTGCCATGTCCAACCTCTCGCTCGTTCCCGTCTTTCTCTTTTTCCTCTTCTTCCAGCGCCTTCTGATCGAGGGCATCGCCACAACCGGCATGAAACGCTGAAACATCAAGGCTTGGATAATGAAACCCGTTCGATTTGCGACTATCGGTATCAATCACAATCACATTTTCGGCCAGACACAATGCCTGCTGGCTGCGGGCGCAGAGCATGTCGGCTTTCACGCCATCGAAGACGATCTGGCCAAGGAATACTCGGAGGCTTTCGCAGGGGTGCCGCGCGTTGATGACAAACGCCGGTTGCTGGATGATCCCTCCATCGATCTCATCATCACCGCAGGCATTCCCGATGAGCGTGCGCCGCAAGCCATCGAGGCCATGCGTGCGGGCAAGGATGTGATGACGGACAAGCCGGGCATGGTGACACTTGCCCAGCTGGACGAGGTCAAAAAAGTACAGGCCGAAACGGGCCGCATTTTTTCGGTGCTCTATTCCGAACATTTCGAAAACCGCGCGACAGTGAAGGCGGGCGAATTGATCGCCGCAGGCGCTATCGGAAAGGTGGTCTCGACCGCCGGTTTCGGGCCGCACCGTCTACGCGCGCCAACACGACCAGAATGGTTTTTCGAGCGGGCGCGTTATGGCGGCATTCTGGTGGATATTGCCTCGCACCAGTGCGAGCAGTTTCTGTTTTTCACAAATTCCATGACGGCGGATATTCTCTCAGCAAAGGTCTCAAACCGTGCCAACCCGCAATGGCCTGGATTGCAGGATAGCGGCGATATTCATCTTTGCACCGATGATGCCGACGGTTTCATCCGCGTCGACTGGTTCACGCCGGATGGTCTGCCGAGTTGGGGAGACGGGCGTCTCTTCATCACGGGTACGGAAGGCGCAATCGAGATTCGCAAGAATGTCGATATTGCCGGGAGGGCGGGTGGCGATCACCTCTTCCTCACAGACCAGGCGGGCGTGACACATATCGATTGCGCCGATGTGCCATTGCCTTACGGGCCGCAGCTTCTATCCGATATTCGCAATCGCACCGAAACCGCGATGCCGCAGGCGCGCTGCTTCGCGGCCATGGAAATTGCTCTGAGAGCGCAGCAGATTGCGGAGGGCCACAAGCATGGCTAAGCGGTATAAAGTCGGCATTATCGGTTGCGGCATCGGTCGATCCCATATCGCCGAGGGCTATGCCATGCACCCGGACAAATATGTGGTTGCCGTCCTGTGTGATCTCGATGAGGCGCGGCTGAATGCTGTTGCAGACGAGTTCAATGTTGTCGGTCGCACCAGCTCCTCTGACGCGTTGATGGCCATGCCGGATATTGACATCATCGATATCTGCACGCCGCCCGCCATCCATACCAAGCTTGTTCTTCAGGCGCTTTCCTGCGGCAAACATGTCGTTTGCGAAAAGCCGTTGACCGGCTCACTCGCCGAACTGGATGAGGTCGCATCAGCAGAAAAAACGGCTAAGGGCATATTGATGCCGATCTACCAGTATCGATATGGGGATGGCGTTCAACAGGCGCGGCGCATCATTGAAAGCGGTCTGGCGGGCAAGCCCTATGTCGGAACCGCAGAAACCCTGTGGAACCGGGGCGCGGATTATTACGACAACCCATGGCGTGGACGTTGGGCAACGGAATTGGGCGGTGTGTTGATGACACACGCCATACATCTGCACGATATGTTGACCTATCTCATGGGCCCGGTTGACCGTGTGTTTGCCCGCGCTGCGACCCGCGTCAACCCCATTGAGGTCGAGGATTGCGTCTCGGCCAGCCTGCTGATGAAGAATGGTGCGTTGGTGTCTCTGACTACGACGCTCGGCTCCCAGGAAGAAATCAGCCGTTTGCGTCTGGCATTCGAACATGTGACGTTCGAGAGTAATCATTCGGCCTATTCACCGGGTGATGGTCCCTGGCGGATTATTCCCGCCAATGAGGAGGTCGGGGCCAAGATCGAGGCGCTCCTCCGCGACCTGCCGCCTGTTGGCCGCAGGTTCGATGGGCAGATGGCCGCTTTCTACGAAAGCCTGGAAAAGGGCGAAAAGCCGCCGGTGACAACTGATGATGCGCGTGGTTCGCTGGAGCTGATCGCAGCGATCTATCACTCCAATGACACCAATTCTGACGTTGCCCTGCCGATCACAAAGGGCCACCCAAAATACATCAGCTGGCGACCTTAGGTCTGTCGGGAGGAATGATATGGCAAGCAGCATCACACTTGAAAAAATCGTCAAACGCTTTGGCGCTTTCCCTGTCGTGCACGGCATTGACCTTCAGATAGAGCCTGGCGAGTTCACGGTTTTCGTCGGCCCGTCCGGTTGCGGAAAATCGACATTGTTGCGCATGATTGCGGGGCTGGAAGAAATATCGGAAGGCGATCTCAGCATTGATGGAGAGCGGGTCAATGAGACCGCCGCTTCCAAGCGCGGCATCGCCATGGTGTTTCAGTCCTATGCGCTCTACCCGCATATGAGCGTTTACAAGAACCTCGCTTTCGGATTGGAAACGGCGGGCTACAAGAAGCCGGAGATCGAGGCCCGGGTGAAAAAGGCAGCGGATATTCTGCAAATCAACCCGTTGCTACAGCGCAAGCCCAAGGCCCTGTCGGGCGGGCAGCGCCAGCGCGTTGCCATTGGACGCGCCATCGTGCGCGAGCCCAAAATCTTCCTGTTTGACGAACCCTTGTCCAACCTGGATGCGGAGCTGCGCGTCCAGATGCGCGTCGAAATCGCCAAGCTTCACCAGACGCTTGGCAGCACCATGATCTATGTGACGCATGACCAAGTGGAAGCCATGACCATGGCAGACAAGATTGTCGTGTTGAAGGAAGGCCGCATCATGCAGGTCGGGCGGCCACTCGATCTTTACAATCACCCCGCAAACCAGTTCGTTGCGGGCTTTATCGGTTCGCCAAAGATGAATTTTCTGGCGGCGAAAATGGTGGCATCGGATACCTCACGCCGCACGGTCGAGATCGCCGGACAGCAGATTACGCTTGATCGCCCGCTGGAGGCGGCGGATGGCGAAGCGCTGACGCTTGGCATCCGCCCAGAACATATTCAGGCGCAGGAGCTATCCGCGAGCCTCGGGCAGGGGAGCATCCAGCTGGTGGAGCATCTGGGTGGTTCGACAGTTCTTTACACAACCACGGCAGATGGGCAGCCGGTGACAGTCTTGCTCGAAGGGCAGAAACAGTTGCGCATGGGGCAAACCGTTCCGCTCTCTTTCAGTCTCGCCAATGCTCACGTTTTCGGCGCGGATGGGCGCAGGGTCTAGGCCTCAAGGCTTGGCGGCATTTGCGATGATGCCAGCCTCGAAGCCCTTGAATTCGCCACTGTCGATGAAGGTTTCCAGAATGTCACGATAGGGTGTGATGTCGATCTCGTTTCTCGCCAACCATTCGGGATTGTAATAGGTCGCGGCGTAGCGGTCGCCACTGTCGCAGATCAGCGATACCAGCGAGCCTTCGCGGCCCTCTTTCATCATCGCCGCTGCAATCCAGCAGGTGCCGAAGAAATTGGTGCCGGTCGAGCCTCCGACGCGGCGAAACAGCCGGTCCGATAGGACGTGCATGGCAGCGATGGAGGCGGCGTCCGGTATCTTGATCATGTGGTCAATGACGCCGGGAATGAAGGATGGCTCCACCCGCGGGCGTCCAACACCTTCGATGCGCGATGGCGTTGAGCAGGTCACGTCACGATCGCCGGACATATAGGATGCGTAGAATGCTGAATGTTCCACATCGACAACGCACAGGCGCGTGCGCAGATTGCGATAGCGAATGAAGCGGCCGATCGTGGCTGATGTGCCGCCTGTTCCTGCATTCACCACCACCCACTCAGGCTCCGGGTGCTCTTCGCTTTTCATCTGCTCGAAAATGGAATCGGCAATATTGTTGTTGCCGCGCCAATCGGTCGCCCGTTCGGCATTGGTAAACTGATCGAGATAATGCCCGCCCGTCTCGGCAGCCAGCCTTTCGGCCACGGTATAAACTTCTGACGGCTTGTCGACAAAGTGGCACTTTCCGCCAAAACGCTGGATAGCCTCGACCTTCTGCGGACTTGTCGAGTGCGGCATGACCGCGATGAATGGCAAATCCAGAAGATGCGCGAAATACGCCTCGCTGACAGCGGTAGAGCCTGAGGACGCCTCGACCAGCGTTGTTCCCTGCGCAATCTTGCCGTTGCAAATGCCGTAAAGAAACAGGGAGCGCGCCAGACGGTGCTTCAGGCTGCCGGTCGGATGCGTGGACTCATCCTTCAGATAGATCGAGATGCCGCGCAGGCCCTTGAAGGCAGGCTTGACGAGGTGTGTATCTGCCGAGCGACGTCCATCTCCCTCAAGAATACCAATGGCACGACGTGCCCAGTCGCGGTTCTCGCAGGCTGGCAATGGCGTGAGTGGCGGCGCGGATAGGCATTGCGGCGTCGGCACATCGTTCGGTTGAAAAATCTCTTTGTGCTGGGCTGTATGAAGATCACTGATCTGATGAATGCCTGTCACGTTGTTTCATCTCTTTAATAGTTGAAAATCAGAATGGATTTCTAATGATTACTACTAGCTTAGAACGTGATGCGCATAAAGCTAAAAATATTAGAACGAGAGGAGAGTCTCGATGGCCTTGCTGATGGTGCACGATGTGGCATCGGCGTGAGGAACGTCCTCGTATTGCATTTCCGTGATTTGGAGACCCGCTCACCAAGGTCAGTTGACTCTATCCATAATTCCAATAATCTGGATATATGGATCAGGAATGCGCTATACTCACCCTTGCAGCACTCGCTCAGCCCACCCGGCTTGAGACGTTCCGTCTTCTCGTTGCCCATGAACCGGAGGGCATGGCTGCCGGGGATATTGCCCGTGCCCTCGTCGTTCCACAAAACACCATGTCGGCCCATCTCAACATCTTGTCGCGGGCCGGTCTCGTGTCATCGCAGCGTAAAAGTCGCGTCATAGTTTATCGCGCGGAGATGGAAGCGTTGCGAACGCTGACTTTGTTTCTTCTGAAAGATTGCTGCGGCGGAAATGCAGAGCTTTGCGCACCATTGATTGCTGAATTGACCCCATGCTGCCCCAAGGAAAAGGTGCCTTCATGATTGAGAATAAGAGGCTCGACGTCGCATGAGCCATGCCATCGATATTGTTATCTACCACAACCCGGAATGCGGCACGTCGCGCAATACGTTGGCGATGATCCGCAATGCGGGGATTGAGCCCCACGTCATCGAGTATCTGAAAACTCCGCCGTCTCGTTCACTTCTGGAGCAGTTGATTGCCCGCATGGGCATCTCTGCCCGCGAGCTGCTGCGCGAAAAGGGAACGCCTTTTCAAGAGTTGGGCCTTGAAGATCCGGCTTTGTCTGATGCGCAGCTGGTCGATGCCATGATGGAGCACCCCATTCTCATCAACCGGCCTATCGTTGTCACGCCTGTTGGCGTCAGGCTGTGCCGTCCTTCTGAGGCCGTGCTGGATATTTTGCCGGTTGAGCAGAGGGCGGCGTTTACCAAGGAAGACGGCGAAGTTGTTGTCGATGATGCGGGTCGTCGCGTCATCTGACCTGAACCTGCCAAATCCTCATTCCTATCACCCCGGTCTTCGCCCAAGGCCGGGGAGTGTTTCTTTGCCAAGGAGAACGCGAATGCGTCCCGCAGAACCAATATTACGTCTGTCCTTCCTCGATCGGTACCTTACGGTCTGGATCTTTGCCGCCATGGCGCTGGGCGTGTTGCTCGGCTCTGTCTTCACCGGCCTGCCAACCGCACTTGAAGGCATGGCTGTTGGCACAACCAACATTCCGATCGCCATCGGCCTGATCCTGATGATGTATCCGCCCCTGGCGAAAGTCCGTTTCGAAGAACTGCCGCAGGTCTTTGCTGATAAGCGCGTTTTGATGATTTCGCTGCTGCAGAACTGGATCATCGGCCCCGTGCTGATGTTTGTGCTGGCGATCATTTTTCTGCGGGATTACCCGGAATATATGACGGGCCTCATCCTCATCGGCCTTGCGCGCTGCATTGCCATGGTTCTGGTCTGGAACCAGCTCGCTAAGGGTGATAACCAATACGTCGCGGGCCTCGTTGCGTTCAACTCCATCTTCCAGATTCTGTTTTTCAGCGTCTATGCCTGGTTTTTCCTGAGCTTTCTGCCGCCACTGTTTGGGCTGGAAGGCAGCGTCATCGATGTTTCTTTCTGGACGATTGCGGAAGCTGTATTGATCTATCTCGGCATCCCGTTCCTAGCGGGCTATCTGTCACGCCGTATTCTGACTGCCACCAAGGGACGTGACTGGTACGAGACCGTCTTCCTGCCGAAAATTAGCCCACTGACACTCGCCGCACTGCTGTTCACCATTGTCGCCATGTTCAGCCTCAAGGGCGGGGATGTGGTGCGCCTGCCGGGTGATGTGGTGATGATCGCCATTCCGCTGACGATCTACTTCCTCATCATGTTCCTTGTCAGCTTCTGGATGGCGAAGTCCGTTGGAACCGACTATCCTCGCACCACAGCGGTGGCTTTCACAGCGGCTGGCAACAATTTCGAGCTTGCCATTGCGGTCGCCATTGCCGCCTTCGGACTTGCATCTCCGGTCGCATTTGCAGCGGTCATTGGGCCCCTGGTTGAGGTTCCCGTGCTGATCTTGCTGGTGCAGATGGCGCTCTGGATGGGCCGCAAGTATTTTGCAAAGTCAGCCGGAAATCCAGCTGAGTAAAAAGTGTAAGGAGGCGCGGTGGCGCCGCTCGCCGCCCTCTATATCGATTTCAAATCCACGCGCTGTTCCAGCTTTGCGGCATCTTCTTTCCGCTCACTGTAGCGGTCCGTCAGATAGTCGGAGGCATCGCGGGTCAGCAGGGTGAACTTGACGAGTTCCTCGCAGACATCGACCACGCGATCATAATAGGCTGATGGCTTCATGCGTCCGTCCTCGCCGAATTCCTGCCAGGCCTTTGCGACAGATGACTGGTTTGGAATGGTAATCATCCGCATCCAGCGGCCGAGAATGCGCAACTGATTGACGGCGTTGAAGGACTGAGAGCCACCACAGACCTGCATGACCGCCAGTGTCTTGCCCTGTGTCGGGCGGACGGAGCCGGTTGTCAGCGGAAACCAGTCGATCTGCGCTTTCATAATGCCGGTCATCGCGCCGTGGCGCTCGGGGCTGACCCATAGATGGCCCTCCGACCACAAAGACAGATCCCGCAATTCCTGAACCTTTGCATCGGTGTCCGGCGCGCCATCGGGCAGGGGAAGCCCTTCGGGGTTGAAGATCCTGACCTCGCAGCCGAAATGTTCGAGCAGGCGTGCGGATTCTTCGGCCAGAAGGCGACTAAAGGAGACCTTACGCAGTGACCCATACAGAATGAGAATGCGTGGCTTGTGTTGTGAAAAAGCTGGCCGAAGGGCATCCAGATCCGGCTGGCGGATGAAATCGAGTGAGGCTGCGGGAATATCGGCCATGGTAAGCTCCGTTGACATCGTGATGGGTCAGGCCCGTCTCAAGAGGCTGAGGGATAACAAAAAACGGGACCGGTTGAAACCGGTCCCGCTGTTTTAGGGGTTCAAATGCTGGAGGCGAGTATCAAAACTCCTCCCAGCTTTCGGCTGCGGCTGCACCGCCACCGCCGAGGCCTACTGCACCGGCCACCTTGGCCATCATGCGGCGCGCTGGCGATGCCACAGGCTTGTGGTCAGCCTTTGCAGCGACCGGTCTGCCCTGTGCGACAGGTCCATCCGAGCCGACGCGGAAGCCCGCAATGATCTCACGCAGCCTTTGAACTTCGCTGGCAAGCGTTGCGCTGGCGGCTGTGGATTCTTCCACCATCGCGGCGTTCTGTTGGGTGACCTGGTCCATCTGGTTGACAGCAGTATTGACCTCGTGCAGGCCAACCGACTGCTCCTTGGCAGAGGTCGCGATGGCGTCCAGCTGGGTGTTGATGGTGACGACCTGTTCTTCGATCACCTTCAATGCTAGGCCGGTTTCCTGAACCAGTTTCACGCCGGTGCTGACCTCTTCGCTGGAGTTGCGGATCAGTTCCTTGATCTCCTTGGCGGCCTGGGCAGATCGTTGTGCAAGTTCACGCACTTCCTGCGCAACAACCGCAAAGCCCTTACCGGCTTCACCGGCACGTGCAGCTTCCACGCCCGCATTCAGAGCGAGAAGGTTGGTCTGGAACGCGATTTCGTCAATCACGCCGATGATATTGGAGATCTGGTTCGAAGACTGTTCGATGCGCTGCATCGCGGTTACGGCATTCGATACAACTTCGCCGGAGCGGCTCGCGGATTTGTTGGCTTCGATGGCCACATGGCGGGCTTCCTGCGTGCGCTGGGAAGAATTCGCCACATTGGTGGTGATCTGATCCAGTGCAGCAGCGGTTTCTTCCAGAGATGCTGCCTGCTGTTCCGTGCGCTTGGAAAGGTCTTCCGCGCTGCGGCTGATTTCGCGTGCACCGCTGTCGATAGAACCGGTGGCCTGGGAAACAGACCGCAAGCTATCTGCAAGCTGACCGACGGCATCATTGAAGTCGGACCGCAACGTTTCGAAATCACTGGCGAAAGGCTCGCTCAGGCGGAATGTGAGGTCGCCGCTAGAGAGGTGCTTCAGGCCTTCTCCAAGACCGGAGGTAGCCTGTGCCATCTGCTGTGCGCGCTGACGATCAGCCTCGGCAACGCGGGCCCGCTCAGCTTCACTGGCGGTGCGGCCAGATTCTGCTTCCTGCTCAAGCTGCAATGCACGCAAGCCATTGTCCTTGAAGATCTGCACGGCCTTGGCCATCGTGCCGACTTCATCACGGCGATCCGTGCCCTCGACGGTGGCCGTAAAGTCGCCATTCGCAAGCGTACCCATGGTGGCGACCATGCTCTGGATAGGCTTGACCAGCCAAGCGCGGATGGCAACGAAGCCCAGGACCAGTACGGCGAGCAGACCCAGAACAACCGCGCTAAGTGTCACGAGGAAGGTCTGGTTAGAGGCGTCGGTCAATTCACCGCTTTCTTTATCTGAGGCATCAACGATAGCAGTCGTAAGCTCAGTAAAACGGGGCGAAAGGGCTGCGAAACTCTGTTCACACGGTAGCGCGCCTTTCTGGGAAGCCGCGACTTCTTCTTCAGTCGTGGCTGCCAAGCCAGCAGCGATGGTCGGTCCGCAAACATCCCTGAACGCTTTCAACACATCGGCCTTGATAACGGGCAGTTCCGCTTTTTCCGGAAGCGCTGCAATGGCCGTGTCCATGGATTTGACGAAGCTTGCTTCGGCGTCTTTCAGATTCTTTTGGGCAGTGGCATTGTGTTCGGCTGTTCTGGACATCAACAATTCGGCAACAGAGGCACGAAATGCCTGCAGGGCGCGGTTGGAGCGTGCCATGTAAAGAGCCGCTTTTGACTCACTCCCAAGCAGATCGCTGTAGTTAGCGTCGATTTTTTTGATCTGTTGGCCAGAATAGAGTGCCATGCCCAGAGAAAACAGGCCGAATGCGACCATGATGATGAGGAATTTTCCAATGATAGAGATATGCTTCACGTGCCACTCCAAGGAATCGACTGTTGATCCTGCGTCGCCGAAAGCAAATCATTCACCGGGCCGACTATGTCGATCCGGTCCAGGCCAATCTATTGTTTGGCCAGCATGACTGAATCGTTATGTTGGTTAATAAGAGGCCGGAGTCATTTATAATATGTGAATATTCTTACGTCCGTAGTCAAATATTGCTCATTTGCGACCAAACTTGCCAATCGTCAGTTTTGTGATTGTGTTCAGCGTCCGGAAAAAATGGTTTAGGACTGAGTTCTTGTAAGAATAACCCAAAATTGATTCGGTATCATTAAGTAAACAGAAGCATTGCGAGATCGAGGCTATGAAGCTGGCGCGCCATACCGTCAGGTCTTCATATTGCCCGTTGCCAGACTTCTGATGTGCCACGAAAGAGCTTCTTCCAGAAGGTGCGGCGTATGACCGCCGCGCCGTGTCGCGCGCGCCAGATAGTCTTCAAGCATATCTCTGAAGGATGGATGCACGCAGTTGGCAATGATCACCGCCGCTCTTTCGCGGGGTGCCAATTCGCGCAAATCTGCAAGGCCGTTCTCCGTCACGATGATATCGACATCGTGCTCGGTATGATCGACATGGCTGACCATGGGAACCACGGAGGAAATTCTTCCGCCCTTGGCCAGCGACTTGGTGACGAAGATGGAAAGGTAGGCATTTCGCGCGAAATCGCCTGAGCCGCCAATGCCGTTCATCATGTGCGTGCCATTGACGTGGCTGGAGTTCACATTGCCATAGATGTCCACTTCCAGCGCCGTGTTGATGCCGATGATGCCGAGGCGACGAATGACCTCGGGGTGATTGGAAATCTCCTGAGGGCGCAGCACAAGCTTGTGCTTATACCTGTCAAACGATCCAAAAACGCGCTCTGCGCACTCTGCCGAAAGTGTGATGGAGGAGCCGGAGGCAAAATCGAGTTTGCCAGCATCAAACAGATCGAATGTACTGTCCTGCAAAACCTCGCTGTACATTTTGAGGCCATTGAAGGGACTGTTCTTCAGTCCTGAAAGAACAGAGTTGGCAATTGTGCCGATACCCGCCTGTAGCGGTTGCAGACCAAGATTCAGGCGCCCGACGGATACCTCGTTCTCCAGAAAGCGGATCAGATGGCTGGCAATCGCCGCCGTGTCCGCATCCGGGGCTTCGACCGTGGAGAAGCTGTCCTTCTGCTCGGTGACCACGATGGCGGCAATCTTGTCTGGATCGATCGGTATATAGGGCAGGCCAACGCGACTGTTGCAGTCGAGAACAGGAATCGGCTCGCGCATGGGCCGTTTGGTCGGGATATAGACATCGTGCAACCCTTCAAGTTCGAGTGGTTGGCTCAGATTGATTTCGACAATGATCTTCTTGGCAAGAATGGCGAAGCTCGCCGAGTTGCCGATTGACGTGGAGGGCACGATGCCGCCATCCTCGGTGATCGCCGTGGCCTCGATTACCGCGTAATCGATTGGGCCGAGCTGGTTTGATCTAAGGTGTTCGACGGTTTCAGACAGATGCTGATCGACGAACATCACCTCACCACGATTGATGGCGGCGCGAAGTGTCGTGTCGACTTGAAACGGCATTCGACGGGCAAGAATCTTGGCCTCAGTCAGCATCCGGTCAATACCATGGCCGAGTGACGCACCCGTAATCAACGTGATCTGGAAGGGGTCGATCTTTGCCCGTTCAACCATGGCGATTGGAACGGCTTTGGCGTCGCCTGCCTTGGTGAAACCGCTCATGCCGATGACCATGCCATCCTTGATGAGTGCCGCGGCGGCCTGAGGTGTCGTGATTTTATCGATCAATGATGGTCGACGGATGCGCGTCTCGATCATGTTGGCTCCATGATGATAAGGTTGGTTATTCCTGCCTATTGCAGGTCAAGCACGATCCGGCCATCAATGCCGCCTTCTTCCATGCGGGTGAAGATTGCGTTGATGTTCTCAAGCTTGTCCCAGGAGAAATGGGCCGCAACGGCACCGTCACCGGCAAAGCCGAGCGCTTCCTCAAGATCCTGCCGGGTGCCGACGATCGAGCCTCGGACGGTGATCCGTTTCAGAACCGTATCGAAGATTGGCATGGCGAACTTGCCCGGTGGCAGGCCGACCAGTGCCATGGTGCCATGCGAGCGCATCGCTCCGAAAGCCTGCTCGAACGCAGTCGGAGAGACCGCCGTGACCAGAACGCCATGGACGCCGCCGATCAGTTTCTGCAACTCCGCCGCCGGATCGGTCTCGCGGGCATTGATGACTATTTCGGCGCCGAGTTTTGTGGCAAGGGCTAGCTTGTCGGCGTGAACATCAATGGCCGCAACATGCATGCCCATCGCCTTTGCGTACTGCACCGCCATGTGGCCGAGCCCGCCGACGCCCGATATGGCGACCCATTCGCCCGGTTTGACTTCGGTTTCCTTCAGCCCCTTGTAGACGGTTACGCCCGCGCACAGGATGGGCGCTGCCGGGCCCCATTCCAGACTGTCCGGCAGGCGGCCAACATAGTTTGGGTCAGCAAGCGCATATTCAGCAAAACTTCCATTGACCGAATAACCGGTATTTTGCTGCGATCCGCAAAGCGTTTCCCACCCGGTTCTGCAATGCGGGCAATAGCCACAGGCCGTGTGCAGCCAAGGCACGCCGACCCTGTCACCTTCCTTGATGCGTTTCACGTCACGCCCGACACCGACGACGGTGCCGACGCCCTCATGACCGGGAATGAAAGGAACATTCGGCTTGACCGGCCAATCGCCTTTGATGGCATGGAGATCCGTGTGGCAGACGCCGGTTGCAGCCATCTTGACCAGTATCTGGTCAGGGCGCGGTTCCGGCACTGGTATTTGCTCGATCATGAGAGGTTTGCCAAACTCGCGGAGAACGGCAGCTTTCATCAATTTTGTCATCGGCTAGCTCCTGAGGTTTATCCTCAGCTAGCATGCGCTCCAGCCTGCTGGATTGATTTCAATCAAGCCAGAGAGTGGCGCGCTGACGGGCCATACTCGGTTCGGCATAGGTGATTTCAGGAAAAACCGGGCACCACTACGATGAAGGGTGCCCGGCAACCGGCAGTGAGCAAGAGCTATTGCTGCGGCTCGTGGATTGGGCATTTGTTGAAGCCAGCGCGAAATTTCGCTGAATGCTCATATGGGACTTTGCGGGCGCGGTTGATATTGCCAAGTGGCTGATGGGCCACGAGCCCGGTCCAGACACTGAACCGCATCTCTTCATTGACCTTCTGCACCTGCTCGTCGCTCCAGCTGTCTTGCGGCGCCGCCGTTATCGTTGCCACGGTCACGAAAGGAGCGTCATCCTGATCCCATTCTACGGTTGGATCTTCGATGGGCTGTGCCTTGACGTCGCGACAGAGCTGGACCTGAAACTCCCACTCGCCTTGGATCGTCTGCATCTCCCCTTGCACGGTCTCTCTGATCGCATCTTCGCGCACACTTGTGTCGATCTCCCTATCGGTCAGTTCCGTCAGGTCCGGAGAGATCGGCTTGAGGCTGAATTTCGCAACGTATTCCCCATAGCGAAATGGCGTGACGCTGAAATAAGTCTCGCCGAGAGGATCGATGTTAGGTGCGCCGCCGAGGGACTGGACTGTTGAACTTGTGACGCCAACGGCCTCAAGCGCGTTGTTGACGGTCTGGAGAACGCTCGACATAACCGTCTTTGTTCCCTCCATCTTATCCGTCGTCTTTGCCAGCAGTTTCAGGCTTCCAAGAAATTTATCAGCGGTCTTGGCCTGAAACACTGGGCCATTGACCATGACGAAGTCTTGCGTTCGCCCAGCTGCATCCGGCAGGCGTTCGCCGTCTACGCCGACCACCTTCATGGCGAGGCCACGGGGCAGGGCGATCGCGTCCGGAAGAATGTCGCCCGCATTTGTTGAGAGGCGCATGAACACGGTGTAGGTGCCGGGTTGCGCGAACAGCCCCTGGGCAAGCTCAGGAGGCAGACCATCTTTGACCTGCAATTTGCCCTGAAGAATGCCGTGTGCCTTGGCATGCACTGAGCGAACCGCGTGACCATAGTCATTTGCGGTGGTGTCGAGGATCTTGTCAAAGGTGTCGTTCAGACCCTGGATGGTTTCCTCCTCATCGGGCTGTATTGTTTCGAGATCGGGCGAGTAACGGATTGGCGCTGAGATCGGCATGCTGAACTCCTGTAAACGAACAGGAAAAGCTGGACGGTGCCGGATAGTTCCGTGGAAGGGCAGACTAAGCGAAAGAGAAACTGAAACCCCGCTTTACCAGTATTGTCGAAGATACGGAACATGAAGGTCTTGCAGACTGCGGGCAGCATGCAGTGCCGGCGCAAATGGGCACGGCAAAGTCACGCCGTCGATGTCAGGATGGCGCTTTCGCGAAAGCGTCAACGCAGGTAAGACATCCGAATGGATATGATAAAAACGCCCCGGCTCATTTTAAGAAATTTCCGGCAGGAAGACGCCGCCGATTTGTTCGCCTATCTGAACGAACCGACTGCCAGTTGTTTTCTGTCTCTTAAACTTGACGATATGGCCGCCGCAGAGGCGGAGACGGAAAAGCGGTGTGGAAGCGATGAATACATTGCCGTTTGCCTGAGAGACACCGACAAGCTTGTCGGCGACCTGTTCGCCGTGCCGGAAGACGATACGTATTCGGTCGGGTGGAACTTCAATCCGCGTTTCGGCGGCGCTGGTTTCGCTAGTGAGGCGGCGCGCGCCTTGTTCATTTTTCTCTTCACGGTCAAGAATGCGCGCCGGCTTTATGCTTATGTGGAGGATCACAATATCCCGTCACAGCGCCTGTGCGAACGCATGGGAATGCGGCAGGAGGGGCTGTTCAAGGAGTTCGTGTCCTTCACAAAAAGCGACGATGGCGCTCCGATTTACGAGAACACCATGCAATACGCGATCCTGCGGTGGGAATGGGAAGCTTTAGCCGGTGGGGCGCAGTTACCAGAAGCTCAGACGTAAGCAGCCACCATCGCTAGGGGAGGCGCGGACAGCGCAAGCGAAGACCGTGGTTAGAAGCGCAGGCGATGAATGGCCTGCGCTTTGTTGGACCGGCGTCTTGTGAAGCCGGTGTCAAAACATGGTCCTTAGAGGCTGGCCTATGCAGCCGCCCGCATCCTGGCGCCGCTTGAGCGTCTGGTCGCGAACTGACCTACCATCTGGGCCAGCATTTCAGTTTCATGTACCAGTGTTTGAGATGCGGCTGTCGTCTCTTCGACCATGGCTGCATTCTGTTGCGTGACCTTGTCCATCTCGTCGCCAGCATTGGAAACTTCCCGTAGACTTACGGACTGCTCTCTGGCCGCCATGGCAATCTTGTCGATGATGGAACTGATGCCGCCGACCTGCTCACAAATGTCCTTGAGTGAGATGCCGGTTTCGTCAACGAGCTTGACGCCTGCAGCGACCTGCGTTGTCGATGTTGAAATCAATCCCTTGATTTCGCGCGCGGCATTGGCCGATCTTTGGGCAAGCTCACGCACTTCCTGTGCAACGACGGCAAAGCCCTTGCCTGCATCCCCGGCACGCGCCGCCTCAACCCCTGCGTTGAGCGCAAGCAAATTGGTCTGAAATGCTATTTCGTCGATAACGCCGATGATGTTGCCGATCTTTGCCGATGAATCCTGAATTTCGCTCATCGCGCTGATGGCGCGTTCTACAACAGCTCCGCCGCCTTCCGCGTTTGTCTTGGCCAGTGCAACAGTCTTCTGGGCGTGGTCTGCGCCATCCGCAGTGCTCGTGATGCCGTTGGAGACCTCGCCCAAGGCGGCAACTGTTTCTTCGAGAGAGGCGGCCTGCTGTTCTGTGCGGCGGGCAAGATCGTTTGATGCGCTTGATATTTCGGACAGACCCGACCGGATCGTTCCGACGCTGACGATGACCGCGTCAATTGCCTCTTCCAGGGTGGAAACGGCGCTGTTGAAGTGCGTTCTGATGCGCTCGTAGCGGGAATCGACCGCTCCGATGCGCGCCGTCAGATCACCCTTGGACAGTGCGTCCAGACCGGTGGAAATTTGTCCGAAGGCATGCTCCATCGCCTGCGCTTCCGTCACACGCTCGGCTTCACGTTCATGCCGCAGAATTTCCGCCTGCTGCCTTCCGCGATCCGCCTCTGCTTCGGCGTTGAGGCGTGCACGGTCGTTTTGCTGAAACACCTGCAATGCGCCGATCATCTCACCGATTTCGTTGTCCGTTTTTGCAAGCTCCAGATGCGTATCTGTTTCCCCCTTTGCCAGACGCGCCATTGCCTGCGCAACCTTCACCATAGGCCGGGCAACGGAGCGGACCATAAAGAATGCAATGGCCATAGCCAGAACGAAGCTGAACAGACCGGCGCTCCACATCCAGGACGTGCCCTGACTACCCTGGAGTTCTGATTTGGATGCAATTTCGCCTGCGATCGCGACAATACCGTCCGTGACGCTCTGTGATGTCGAAACCACCAGCGAGGCCTGCTGATCGAAGGATGCGAGGTTCGTCTTCATCGCTTCGAATGTCTGGCCCAGTTGGGCGAGGCTGGCGGTCATGTCATTTCCGGAGATCTTGGCCAGCATGGCACCCAAGCCTGCTGCCTTCTTCAGATTTGCGGTGACGATGGCGTCAGCTTCAGCGGAGGGTTGGAGATGATATCGTTCGACTTGAACCAGAATATCTTTCAAGACATTGCTGAAGTTACGTGCAGTGCCTGAAATAATACGTGCCTTGGAGCGAGCCGTATCTTTTTCGCTCTTGGCTGCCAGCTCTTTTTCTGCCGACATCCGCAACACCTCTTCCAGCTTCTGAGAGGTGGTTGAAATCTGCGCGAAAAGCCCGAGTTCCTGTGTCGCGGAGAGAGCCGCGCCATTGTCTTTGGAAATGGCGGCCTCAATCTCCGTGAAGGTACTTTCCAGGCTACTGACGATCGGCTGGATGTCAGGCGTTCCGCCCAGCTTGACCACTTCAGTCAAGCCAGTCTGCGCACGAGCCATCGGCTCTGCAATCTGATCGGCCGATATCACTCCACCTTGGGCGGATGCTTTTACCAGCGCGAGTTCGACGGCATTGATACCTTCCCTGAAACTGCCAGTGTTCTGGATGAGGATACGGATTGTGTTCAGGCTAATCAGGGCGTTGTTGGAATTGGTCTCCGCCTGGTTGGCGACGTCAAGGGCGCTTTTTTCAGCCTGATCAGCCAGGGTCACCATGCTTCCGGTTGCTTCACGCAGAGCGGCGCCGGCTTTCTGGACAGCATCCTGGGAGGTTGCGAGAGACCTGACGGCATTCGACATCATCGAGATGCCATTTGAGAGTTCTGCACTTTCGTCTTTTGACAATTTTAGTGAATTCAGTGTCGCTTGCGCCATCTGGAGGGCGCTGGCGGCTTGATCAATGCGCTGAGGCTCTTTGCTGATGAGATATTGGATAATGGCACCTTCAGCCTTGTTGGCGCCAATCAGGACTTTTGAAGTATCCACAGTTTGAGACACGGCACCTGTCAGACTACCAATTCCACGGATGCCGACGCTTGCAACAAGCACGACCGAAATGAGCAACAAAGCCATCCCGATCGATGTTCTGAAACCGATGGATTTCAGTTTCTGAGATAATTTCACTTTCCAATTCTCCCCCGCAGCGTAACGCCGCCCAAGCATTGCAATGACGCTAGGGGAAATGAATAAAAAACTGCTTAAGTCCTGCGTCGTCATTTGAAACGTTGAAGCGTCGATTGTGCGGGTCGGCGGAGTTTGATCGTCGCTCTTGTGGTCGACAGTGCAACTCCGCCGAAGGCGTAGGCATTACGGGCTCTATCCCAAAATCATCAGGCGGATTGCATATGCGACGATCGAAAGAGCAAGCACGCTCGCAATCCAGATGCCGACGAACCACAACAACCGCCTGGAGAGAGACTGCTGCATCAGTGATATCCCTCCTCGGGATCGATCTTGCCGCGAAAGACCCAATAGGCGTAACCCGTATAAGCAAGGATGATCGGTATCAGCACGCTTGCACCCACAAGCAGGAACGCCAGCGAGCTTTCCGGCGCCGCCGCTTCCCAGATCGTCAGCGCGCCGGGCACGATATAGGGATAAAAGCTGATCCCAAGTCCCGCAAAACAGATGACGAAAATGCCAAGGGCGGCCAGAAACGGCTGCAGATGTTTGTCACGCGCCAATCCATTCCACAGAGCGGCCGCGCAGAGCAGGACCAAAAGCGGCACGAAGGCCGAGAAAAACGCCGTGGGCCAGACGAACCAACGCTCGAAATAAACGCGGTCGATAAAGGGCGTCCAGAGACTGACAACGCCGATGATGGCAAGCGTTGCCACAGCCGCCACCTTGGAAATTGTGCGAGCTTTCGCCTGTAACTCGCCCACTGTTTTGAGGTTTAGCCATGTCGCGCCGAGCAATGCATAGCCGATGACCACAGCCAGGCCTGTTGTAAGACTGAAAGGTGTCAGCCAGTCCCACCACCCGCCGGAATAGGCGCGGTTGGTGATCTGGATGCCCTGAACCAGCGCGCCCAGAGCGATGCCCTGCATCATGGCCGCAATGGTGGAGCCGATGCAGAAGCCCCAATCCCACCAAATGCTGCCACGCGTCGTGCGCCAGCGGAATTCGAAGGCGACACCACGAAAGATAAGCCCCAGCAACATGAGGATGATGGGCATGTAAAGGGCAGGCAATACAGTTGCATAGGCAACCGGAAAGACCGCCATCAACCCGCCGCCGCCCAACACCAGCCACGTTTCGTTTCCATCCCACACCGGGGCAATGGAATTTGTCATGACGTCCCGGTCATGCCTCTTGCGGAAAAACGGGAACAGGATGCCGATGCCGAGATCGAAGCCATCGAGGATGACATAGGCCAGCACCGCAAATGCGATGATGGCAGCCCAGATAAATGCAAGATCAAACATCATGATGCCCTCCTGAAAGGCTCTGCGCGGGACCGGGCGTTATCCCGGCCGTACGGGTCGGGGCGTGATCCAATTCGTGATCCTCATCCAGCATAGGTGTGCGTCCCATCAGTCGCAGCAGGTAAAATACGCCTGCACCGAACACCAGGAAATAGACGATGATGAAAGCAAGAAGCGATGCGCCAACGGCAGGTGCATCGATGGGCGACAAGCTGTCGGATGTGCGCAACAGGCCATAGACCGTGTAAGGCTGGCGGCCTACTTCCGTCGTGTACCAGCCAGCCAGCACGGCGATGAAACCTGATGGACCCATGAGAAGGGAGGCTCTGTGAAGCAGGCGATTGTCATAAAGACAGTCTTTCCACCGCGCCAAGAGCGACCAGAGGCCGACAAGGAGCATCAGCATCCCAAGCCCAACCATGACCCGGAAGGTTATGAAGGGGATCAGTGCCTTGGGGCGATCATTTTTATTCCACTCTTTCAAACCCTTGATCTCGCCGTCCAGCGAATGGGTGAGGATCAATGAGCCGAGCTTTGGTATCTCAAGCGCGTATTTGGTGACTTCGGCCTCATCATCAGGAATTCCGAAGAGAATGAGCGGTGCACCACTGTGGGTTTCGTAATGCCCTTCCATCGCGGCGATTTTCGCTGGCTGATGTTCCAGTGTGTTGATGCCGTGCAGATCGCCGACGAATATCTGGATGGGGGTGACGAGAGCTGCCATCCACATGGCCATGGAAAACATGACGCGTGCCTGCCGATTGCTCTTGTCTCGCAACAGGTGATAGGCGCCGACAGCGCCAACCCCGAAAGCCGTCGTCAAAAAGGCGGCCAGCACGGTGTGAACGAGGCGATATGGAAATGACGGGTTGAAGATGATCTTCCACCAGTCGGCTGGCATGAATTGTCCGTTTTCACCAATGGTGAAGCCCTGAGGCGTCTGCATCCAGCTGTTGGCGGACAATATCCACGTTGCGGAAATGAGAGTGCCGACCGCCACCATGCCGACGGCAAACATGTGAAGGCGATCGCCTACACGTTTGCGCCCAAACAAGGCGATACCCAGAAATCCGGCCTCGAGGAAAAAGGCGGTCAGAACTTCATAGCCCATGAGCGGCCCGATGACCGGTCCGACCTTGTCGGAAAACACGGCCCAGTTGGTACCGAACTGGTAGCTCATGACGATACCGGAGACGACGCCCATGCCGAAGGTGATGGCAAATATGGGTTTCCAGAACTCGAAAAGCTTCAAGTAAACGGGATCGCGCTTCCACAGCCAGAGCGCATTCAGAACGGCGAGGTAACTCGCTGTGCCAATTGAGAAGGCCGGGAAGATGAAGTGGAATGAGACTGTAAACGCAAACTGAATGCGCGCCAGAAGCTCCGCACTGAAACCATCAAACAATTTGACCTCCATCAAGGCATGATCTTGATTTCCGTTCTACTCTTGTTTGTGCTGGGTGACCCCATGCCAAATTACCGCGTGCCAAAATATCACACGTGGCGTTCTGACGCTCCCGTCTGGTCTACGATCAGCACCGCGCTTACCGCTCTCGATGCGGGTGATGAACGCCGACGTGATAGTGTTATGGAGGGGTTTAATGGAGACTTCGTCGATCGGACAAAGATCGTCAGCGCTGCCGATCTCGAAACCGGATTGAGCGAATTGGTTTTTCACGCTCTACGCGCAATGTGTCGCCCGGAGCCCAGACGATCAGCGCCGGTTTCAAGTCAGCTGGAAAAAGCCGCCAGCGGTTTGGCGGCTCATCTTTAACAGAAACCGTTCAGCTTGAGGATTTTGTGCGCATCAATGGCGGCGCGAAGCTTGTCCTCGGAATTGCGATCGCCATCGTTTGCATCCGGATGGTGCATCTTGAGACACTGCTTATAGCGTGCCCTGATTTCCTCCGGCGTCGCATCTTCCGGCAGCCCAAGCGTCTCAAATGCCTTGGCCTCAAGGACCTTGAGTTTGCGACGCTGCAAATCCGCAGTCTGCGCCTGTCGGGCCGCAGCGCTCTTGCGGGCGTTCATGGCCTTTGCGGAGCCGGACCGCTCCGTGCGGGGGAGTGGAACTTCGGTCGCCTTGGGCGCGCCAACGCCGGCCGTTTGGCGGCGGCCTTCTGCCGCTTCACGCTGATAGCGCGCCGTAACGGGGTCGGAGAGGTTCGGCGAGAAATTATAACCCTTGTTATATTCCCGAACGTGCTCGGTACAAAACAGCAGGTACAGGCCTTCACCGTCGCGGCCAACGGGCGCACGCAACGTGCCGCCCTTGTCGCAGCCATCCCACTGGCATTTCGGCCCATTGGGTTCACTTTGCGGAACAGGTTTTTTGCGGGGCGACCGCAGCCCTACGAATATCTTTGAATCAGATGACATGCGCTCCTTATAGGTAGTGATCTTCACGGCGGCAAGGATACAACACAGCCTCTCACAGACAATAATATCGACAGAGTTTGGGCACGGCCTTGTCTGTGAAAGAAGCGGCCCGATACCATTGCCTCGCCGCGCTCTTTTTTCCAGATTTTAGTGTGAGCCAAACAGGCCCAGCACCGTCGGTACGTCATTAAGTGCACGGGCCGCACTAGCCACATTTTGCACCATGCGGACGAAGAGTTATGGCGGCTTATCGAAGCAATCCGTCGATGTCGAACTCGTCCCAGCCGCCGAGCTTCGAGGCCGCGTCCTTGGAGCTGGATTCTGATGTCTCTGGAGGTTTCGCAGCCTTCTTTTTAAGGGAGCGGGTCAGCTTGGCCTGATAGGCAGCCCGCTGCCGCTTTTCAGCTTTCGCCTCCGCATCCTCCACCCGCCACTCTTCCACGGCGCCACGGTCGAGAATGTCTTCCACCACCTTGGGGTCGAAGACATGGAATGTGATCTGGCGGGCGCGTCCGTTCAGTCTGACGGTGCGCGTGCCAGCGCTCGGCAGGCGACCATCGGCAAGCCAACGATGGCGCTCGCTGGTCTTGATGGTCAGGATATCCTCGATTTCGCGAGGGATCATGGGCATCGCGACGGCCTCCATCACCACTCTTGAAACAACGGCTGCAGCGGCGTTGAAGGCCGTCTTTTCCGCCGCCGCCATCGCCAGTGTCAGATCGACGCCTTCCAGCGATATCGATTTTTTCAAGCTGGAAGGCAGCCTTGCCTGTATTTCCTGAAGAACGCCCTTTGCACGAACTGCCGACCCCATCGTTACGGCGGTCGGCAAGGTCCATGTCCTGATCAGTTCTATCCCATTTTTTTCACGCTTCGGCATGCCGCACAGATGGTGATTTAGCGCTCTCAAGTCAACGCGCATCCTTGCGATCATGATGGCGCGATCCGGGTCGCCCGTTACACGAACGTTCAATACCCGGCGCGATGCCTTGTGTAGCGGTGTGTAGACGGGCCTTGACCGAAGACTTGTCTTCTTTGCGGCCGCAGTGAAACACAAAATAGGATACTGAAATGAAAGCCATCAATCTTTATGAGAAACTCGGTCTGTTCTCAACGCACTGGGACCCGCATGTGGTTGCAGACTATAATGAAAACGACGTGATGGTCGTCCGTTTCAAGGGTGAATATCCGTTTCACAAGCATGACACGACGGATGATTTTTTCCTCGTGTTGGAGGGAGAGATGGAACTCGACATCGAGGGGGAGCCATCTCGAACCGTGAAGGCTGGCGAAATGATCGTCGTGCCCAAGGGCGTGGTTCACCGCCCACGGGCTGAGAAAGAGGTAAAGGTGCTTCTGATAGAGCCGAAGGGGGAGCCGAACTCGGGCGATTCCGGACTGGCGCCAGCGCTCAAGCCCCGTCTCTAGGACTGGCTTGCCACGCGCATGGAAAGCCATCGCCCCGGCGTCATGCCGAAGGTTTTTCGAAAATGACGGGTAAAATGGGCTTGGTCAGCAAAGCCTGCATCTGCCGCTGTCTGAGCCAAACCTTTCCCGTCCGCCATAGACCATTTTGCCAGTTCCAGCTTGCGCATGATGAGGTATCGATGCGGGCTGGTTCCCAGCAACCTGCGGAACTGCCGGGCGAGTTCGTAACGATCCAGTCCAGACGCCGCCTCCAGCGCTTCGGAACGTATGGTGTCGCTGCGGTGGCCTTCTATGAAGCCGCGGGCACGCAGCACGGCAGACCTTGCAGACTTGGTGATTGTCTTTGGCGGCGCACCAGCGTGGCGCGAAAGCCCCGATGCTAGCCGCATCACGACATCATCCATCATCAGGTCGCTTGGTTCTTCGCTAAGATCGGCAAGAATCTCTGCCAGCGCCTGCTGCAAGTCATCATCGGCGATAACAGGGTTGGCGACGAATGGCAGGGCACTTCGATAGCCATCCACAGCGCCGATCAGATCAGGCGGCAGATAGATGATGCGATAGATCAAGCCATCTTCGGTGCCAGCCGCACCATCGTGCAACTCGTCCGGGTGCAGCACGATGACATTTCCCGGGCTACTGAATCGGTCGCTGCCGCGGTAGCGAAAGGTCTGTACGCCGTGCAGCGTCAAACCGAGCGCATAAGTGTCGTGCCGATGCGGCGAAAACGCATTGCCGTGGAAACGTGCCTCGATCCGTTCGACACCGTGCGACGGCACCGCGATGCGCATGCCGTCAGCAAAGATGGCGTTGCGCGAAGGAACACGACTGCCCGCCTCGCTTGCTTTCAAGTCTTCGTTTCTCTCGACACCCCGGACGGAGTTCAACCGCATGTTCGACACCAAAATCGCAATAAATATCCCCGATGACCTCGCGGTCTGGAAGATGCCAGCCTTCCCCTGCAAACCATAGGGGGAAGGGGTTGGATATGTCCACACAATGACGAGAGTATGGTGCACACCACCTATCCGGGCCTTTGGATCGCGTTGTCATGACCGTCGTGCCTAGCCAATTGACCGGGTTTTGATTGGACCACGCGGTAAACAGGTCAGCGGCTCAGCGGAAACGAAGTCACTTTATTTGATGAATCCGTAGATTAAGCGGAACCTAAATTGACGATTATAGTTTCGGGTGCGGGGAACAGGGATATATCTCAATGACAGAGCAATCGCATCAACTGTCGCGTTATCTAAGCGACGGCATGATCAGGCAGGCCATAAAACAAAGTCGTGTCACGGAAGTGCCGTGCAATGACGGTGGAATGAACAGGCTTCTGGAAACGTTACTTGCGGCAGAGCGCAACGAGAAAAAGCGTCAAGCCTGACAAAAGCATGGGTGGACGATCTTATCGACCACCATTTCTTTTGCTCCAAACACCCGCGTCCGTATTGCCTCGTCCCATCGCAATAACAGCAAGATTCAACTGATGTTGCAGGTGCTCTATCTCGTCCTGCATGGCCTTGATAGCAGACTTAGCGTCACCGTCATGGCAATCCAGTATGTAGTCTGCGACATCCGCTTCATTTGCCCTTTGACGCAATGATCCGATCTCCCTTGATTGACAACTGACATCATGGATGAAGGGCTCAACTTCATCCGATGTTCTCATTATGTTCCATTTGAGTTTGGAGTCAAGCGCTCCTGCTGGCGTCTGTGCGACCACGGTCACGGACGCTGTCATTTCCCGCAAGGGAGTAGTTGCGAACCAACTTTGGCGTGCTAGAAGGCGAACAGATTCAGTTTGCGCGGAGAGGGTCAAGCTCGTGGACAAGGTCAACACCGGAGCCGGCAAGGGCCGACGTACAGCATTATGGGCGAGTGCAGCGATTATCGCGGTTCTTGTTGCCGGTGTCGTCGGGGGCAAAACCTATTACGAGGCAAAGGTCAGCGAACTCCTGGCGCGCAGCGGTGCAACGGCCCGCTCCGTGGAGGTCGATTTTCTTGGACAGGTTCATGTTCGCGACGTGACATTGCCTTTTGCTGATGGCAAAAATCTGAAAATTGCGGCTATCGATGGACGCCCGAAATTTCGCTTTCTGGACGGCGCGCTTGAGTTCAGCGACGTCAATATCGATGTGCCGACAGGAACGATTTCGATGGCGCATGCACGCGTCGAAAACGCCGCCTTTGAGGAAGCCCTGCGCTCTGACATACCAAGCGACGGCAGCGCCAAATCTCTTGCCAAGCGGCTCGAGCAATTTGCTGCGGTTCGTATCTTCACGCCTGAGATGACCGTTACACAGTCCATTGCCAGTGCAGAACAAAAGGTCGTTTATAAAAACGTCACGCTATCGGACATAGCCGGTGGACGGATCGCTCAATACACCGTCGACGCTGCCGACTACGATATCCAGTTGCAATTGCCGGATAGTACCGGCCAAGTTCAGAAGAAGCGCACGGTCGTCTCGACCGGCGCCATCGTTGGTCAGGCCTTTGATGCGGCTTACATGGCAAGGCTCTACACTGAAAAAGCGGGCCCTGAGGATAAGGAGGCAAAGCCTGTCTACGGCCCTGTATCCGTTCAAAAGATTTCGTTCTCTGAGGGCGAAGGTCGTTTCAGCTATGATGAAATACGCAGCGATGGGTTTACCGCCCGCATGCAGGCCGAGCCGCTTCTGGACACGCTGAAAACACTCACGACGCTCGATGCGAATGCTGAACCTTCGCCACAGGAAATGAAGGCAATTTTCGCCAAGGCTGTGTCTGTCCTTGACATGATTGGCAAGAGCAACATGCAATTGCTGGGCTTTAAGGCAGATATGCCCAACGAGAGCGAGGGGCTGTCTAGCAAACGTGTCATGGTCGGCATTGATCGTATGGATATGCAGATGGATGGCCGTAAGGTCAGCTTCGGCTTGAATGGCATGTCCTTGAAAAGTGGTGACGACACGTTTGAAGTGGGCGAGGCAAGCCTTAAAGGCTTTGACTGGAGCGCCACGATTGATGGTCTTTCTGAGATTATCGGGCTTGAAGACAGACCGATCGAGGCGTTGACGTTCACGCGCTTGATTCCAGAGCTGGGCAGGATGCGCCTGGCTGGAATCAATGTCGATGTTGCAGCGCCAGAAAAGACGGATGAAACAACAGCTGAGATGCCTGAGCGCGTGCAGTTCAAGCTGAAGAATTTCGAGATGGGCTTGACGAAGCCCTATAATGGCATCCCAACGGATATCGACATCAGGCAGGACGAGCTTTCTGTTCCCATTCCCGCGGATTCGCCGGAGGAGGTTTTCGTTGAAGCGCGTAAATTAGGTCTTGAAGCTATCGCCTTTTCCTATGCCATCTCTGCCGGATGGGATGAGCCAAACAAAAACCTGCTCATTCGCGAAATCTCGCTCCGTAGCCAGGATTTTGGCAGTATCAATCTTTCCGGCTTGGTCAGCGGGTTCACGGAAGAGTTCTTCACGTTCGACACTGGCCGCGCTCAGGCCGCCATGTTCGGGCTCGCGGGTCGCGAGATGGAACTTGTGATCAGGGATGAAGGCATGATGGCGAAGGCGATCAAGCTTTATGCTCTGCAGAATGAAATGACAGAGGATCAGGTTCGTGGTGCCCTGACATTTGTGTCCAGCATGATGTTGCAACGGGTCGCGGCTGAGCAGCCAAAACTGCAAGCAACTGTCGAAGCATTGCTCAAATTCATCAGCTCGCCAGGAACGCTGACTGTAACCGTCAAATCCAATGGCGCAAATGGCCTTGGCCTTCTTGACCTAGTTGCAGCCTCGGAAAATCCCATGGGCCTGCTCGATAAGGTGGATATCCAGACGAAGGCTGAATAGAAGGCCCAAGCTTCATTTGTTGGCATTTGTGAGGAGAGGGTTCACGCTCAAAACGTGAACCTGACCGTCACCTCTGACTGTGAGCAGCTATCGACGTATCGCTCGTCGCGTCCCTTCGGCAGCCCAAGCGATAACGAGCTTGTTCGTCACCAGCCACACGACAGTCAGGAAAGCAAATTCAGTTCTTTCGGACGGTTTAGGCAAACGCCTGAGCCAGCACGAGGGTGCTACAGGTTTCCAAAGCGTGAAAATTGACACATCAAGAAAAGGCTGTCCACCAAACCGGCTAGTCCCAAATTATCGGCGATTACCGTTGGAATGCAGACGCGCTAGGAAGCACGTCTAACGCAGGTTATTGGTTTTATACATGAGAAAAGAATTGGCTGGGGAACCTGGATTCGAACCAAGATTAACGGAGTCAGAGTCCGTCGTTCTACCGTTGAACTATTCCCCAACGCCATCGGGAGATGCCTAAGCGCTCCGTTGGTGCGTCATATAAATGATTTGCTTAGCGATGCAAGACGAAAAATGCATGGGACGCAACATTTCTTAAACGACGGCTCTCGTCCCCTCCAGATGTGGCTGATTCTAGGCAATGACTGATGCGAGCTAGCTAAGTGAGCTGGCTCTCACGCGCTCGATGATCTCCTTGAGTTCGGACCGTTCGTCAGCATTAAGTGCTTCCACGCCGGGTACCCGCACTGGACCCACGTCTGTTCCCAGCAATATCATCGATTAAGCTGCGTGCGGTCTCGTATTTTCCTGTTTTCAAAGCCCGGTGGATATCGCGGGATAGTTCGGGGGAAAGACATTACAGGCTAGGCATAAAACCCTGGGCACAATGGAACGAAATACGGGCGCACATTCTTCAAAGGCGAATTTGATACCAGCAATGTTATTGTTAAGCGCGACGAGCCGAAAATCACTCATGGACAATGCGTCACTATATACATGATCGATGACAGGAACGGTTGAAGCTTCCTGCAGCTCAAGAAAGTATTTGGCCATATAGCTCGTCCCAGGTAGGGATCCGTCGGACAATGCCCAACGATTACGTCACCACTTTTCAAGATGCATGATGTGCGAGTGCCTTCGCGTCTTTCACGGGATGCAAGAGTTGCGCTGACCCGAGACTGGCAATCGATATGATCGTGAGAGGCATTCTAGTCGTGAACGGATTATCTGTTAGCGGACAGGCGCGTGCATTACTGAACGATGACATCGTTAAGGCGCAGGAATAATAGCGCGCGCAATGGAAATTTGGCTTTCCGAGAGAGTCGAAGCCCATTAAACGAAAATACCACAATATAAACAATAACTTACTGTTTTTCTGTATTTTCTGTCGCGGGTGCTGTTGACTATATCAGGGGTGTAGTTCTATAACCCGCTCACTGACGAGGGCGGCGGCGCTGCTAGCGACGATGTCCTTCGTTCTTGGA
>NZ_JAVTIX010000009.1:0-129088 GCF_031843705.1 Rhizobium sp. WCS2018Hpa-16 | reverse complement strand
TCGTCCTTGACGCGGAACACCATGGTCATCGCCGGCATTTCCAGGTCCTTCAGTTCCTCATGGATGAGGGTGACCTTCTTCGCCTTGGCATCGACCTTCTTGACCGTGCCCTTAGTGAATTCGGCAGCGAAGACCCCGGAAGCCATCGTGAGCGCGAGCACCGCCGCAGAAGTGAGTTTGATGAATGAGGTCATGTCGATTTCTCCTTGTATCGGGTTACTTCTTGGCAACGGTGACGTCGCCGTGCATTCCGGCGTCGTAGTGGCCGGGAACGAGGCAAGCGATCTTGAAGGTGCCATCGTTGGTGAACTTCCAGATGATCTCGCCGGACTTTCCGGCAGCTAGGCGGATGGCATTCGGATCGTCATGTTCCATATCCGGGGACTTCTCCATCACGGCCTTGTGCTCCATAACCTTCTCTTCCTGATCGAGAACGAACTCGTGATCCAACTCGCCAGCATTCTTAATCGCGAACACAACCGTCTGGCCTTTGCGGACCTTGAAAGTATTTGGCGTGAAAATCATCTTGCCGTCGGCTGTCTCTTTCATGGAGACACGGATGGTCTGGGTGGCCTCTGCCTTCTTGCCGGGTTCACCGACAGCCATAGCCGCGTTGTGCCCACCTTCGTGGGTGCCGGAGGCGAGGGCGGAAGTGGCGAGGAATGCAGTAAAAACTACTGTAAGTAACGTTTTCATTGATTTATCCTGATGGGGGGTCGGAGAGTGCGAAGCCGATATTGATCCGCATGTCTTTTCACGAATAAGGGTTACTTGCGTTTGTTTATTCACAAGTTCTGAACGGACTGGATAAATCAACTTCGAAGAACCGAGTGTATCACCTGCGGTTGTTCTTGACGGACTCCGCCCTCGGATCAATGATTGTGACCGTACCATAACGGGTGTTCGTACGTTCTACCTTACCGCTAGCCAGAACGCGGACGCTGACATCAGGATTGGATACAGACGATGCTGTATCGCCGGGTGTTCCATGTCCCTGAATGATAATGGCTATTGGTGAAGCCGTCTTATCAAGTTTGGTGTAAGCGAAAGCTGTCGGGGTAATAGCCATCACAGCCACTACAGATATGACGATTTGTTTGATCATGACTAAAATCCTTATTTAGCACTGCGAACTGCAGCAACAAAAGGATAGAAGGTCTGTTTTTCAGTCACCTGTCTCGTGATATACAAATTTGTAATCCGTTCGCCAATAATCTGCCGTAAGAAAGCCCCAATCACGTCGCGTTGACTGCAAGTTGTAAGGCGCTGTTCTAAAAGAAAAAGAGTGACGGGTGGCATGAAGATATTGGTCATTGAAGACGACCAAACGACGAGAAAATACCTTGTAAAGGGCTTAAGTTCCGCTGGGCACTCTATAGACTGCATTGGGGATGGTCGTGAGGGGCTCTCAGCAGGCTTGGACACGCGCTATGATATTCTAATCGTTGATCGGATGGTTCCCGGCCTCGACGGCTTAAACCTTGTCAAAAGTTTGCGTGCAGCATCGGTGCGTACCCCCGTCTTGTTTCTGACGGCAATGAGCGGCGTAGACGATAGGGTGGAGGGGCTCGAAGCCGGGGGTGACGATTACCTGGTAAAGCCGTTCGCGTTTTCGGAATTGGTCGCTCGTATAAACGCACTCGTTCGGCGCCCCCCTATTGCCGCTGAGAAGACAAAGCTGCGGGTCGGCGACCTTGAAATGGATCTCGTCGCTAGGACTACCTCACGTGCCGGACAACTCATTGAACTTTTACCGCGAGAGTTTTCATTGCTTGAATTACTGATGAGAAACGAGGGAAGAGTGCTTACGAAAACGATGTTTCTCGAAAAAATATGGAACTTCAATTTTGACCCTCAAAGCTCAGTCGTCGAGACGCACATCAGCCGCCTCCGAGCAAAAATAGATAAACCTTTCAGCGTATCACTTTTGCATACCGTCAAAAACACTGGTTACACATTGCATGCTCGCGGGTAGTTTTCTCAAGAGTACTGCGATCAGGCTCGCTATTATCTACATTTCACTTTTTGTTTCTGCGTACCTGATTGCGAACATTGTAGCTTATCAAATGGTTGTCAAATTTTTGGACGACCGACTGAATTCTAACGTCATGGAACGGTATCGCGAGATCGCGTCAGCCTACGAGGCGCGCGGTCTGAACGGGGCCGTTCAGATGATTGAAAGTCATGGTCCCGCTGTTAGGGGTGAAGAGACTTTGTATACGTTGCGAGCTGCCACAGACGACCTGGTTGCCGGAAACGCCAAATTTTCGGATGTGCCAATAGGCCTTTCAACCTTTCGATTTAATAACCAACACGAAAGTGCACCTCACTATAAATTGTTCCGAGGACCGCTGGGAGAGTATGACCTGGTTGTCGGAATTAGCTACGGCGACACGGACCAACTTGCTCGAATCGTCCTGATAAGTTTTGGATGGGCAACCGCAATAATCTTGGGCGTTGGAATGACCGGAGCTTCGATTTTTGCTCATCGAACTCGTAGGCGCATTTTCGTTCTTTCTACCATTGCGCATGAAATCGGGCATGGCGATCTCTTCAAGCGCCTTCCGATTTCCTCTCGTATGGATGAAATTGATGTCCTTTCCACCGAAGTCAACGTCGCATTGACACGGCTTGAGTCAAGCGTGATCACGTTGAAGCAGGTTACGACTGACGTTGCACATGACTTAAAAACGCCAATCGCGCGTACGTTTCTGATTCTTGAAGACTCACTGCAATCCGATGTTCCTGGAGATATGAAGAGCGGTATTGAGATCGCTCTTGTGGAACTGAAGTCTACGGCTGAAACATTTGACGCTGTTCTTCGAATTGCACAGATTGAGTCTCGCAGTCGAACTACCAATTTCAGGGTTTTCAATCTGAAATCATTGGTTCGCGATATTTATGAGGTTTACGAAGCTATAGCCGTGGATGCGGGTTACGACCTCACGCTTGCCGACAGCATTTCTGACTCTTGGATCGATGGCGATCCAGATTTGGTTAAACAGTTGTTGGCCAATTTACTTGCTAACGCAATGCGCCACACCCCAGCTGGCTCTAAGATCGTTTTGTCGCTTTCCAACAACGACAATACCATTTATCTGAGCGTTTCCGACAATGGTCCAGGAATTCCTCGTGAAGAACGTGAGAGAGTTTTTGATCGCTTTTACAGGCTTGAGAAGAGTAGGACGACGGCCGGATCCGGATTGGGTCTCACGTTGGTCAAAGCCATTGTGGGTCTTCACGGGGCGAATATTAACCTGATCGACAACGACCCCGGCCTGTCTGTTGTTGTGGGATTCCCCCAAGTGAAGACGGAAGCTTAGCAGGCGCATTAAAACCCACCAGCGGGACGCTCGTAGACGCAGCAGACTGCATCAACCGAATTGACGATCACATGGCGAACCTGTTCGGGCCGAGCGTTTGGAAGGCTCGGCCCGATTACTTATTTGATTTCCGTGACGGTCAGCTTGCCCTCGACGCGCTCGGCCACAAACTCGATTTTTGCGCCTTCCTTGAGCTTCCCGAGCAGTGCGTCGTCCTTGACGCGGAACACCATGGTCATCGCCGGCATTTCCAGGTCCTTCAGTTCCTCATGGATGAGAGTGACCTTTTTTGCCTTGGCATCGACCTTCTTGACCGTGCCCTTGGTGAATTCGGCAGCGAAAACCCCGGAAGCCACCGTAAGCGCGAGTACCGTCGCAGAGGCAAGTTTGATGAATGAAGTCATGTCCATTTCTCCTTGGTTTACTTCTTGGCAACGGTGACGTCACCGTGCATCCCCGCATCGTAGTGGCCAGGTACCAGGCAGGCGATCTTGAAGGTGCCGTCGTTGGTGAACTTCCAGATGATCTCGCCGGACTTTCCGGCAGCCAGGCGGATGGCATTAGGATCGTCATGTTCCATATCCGGGAACTTCTCCATCACGGCCTTGTGCTCCATGACTTTTTCTTCCTGGTCGAGGACAAACTCGTGATCCAGTTCACCAGCATTCTTAATCGCGAATACGACCGTCTGGCCCTTGCGGACCTTGAAAGTGTTTGGCGTGAAAATCATCTTGCCGTCGTCCGTCTCCTTCATGGAGACACGGATGGTCTGGGTGGCCTCTGCCTTCTTGCCGGGTTCACCGACGGCCATAGCCGCGTCATGGCCTCCTTCGTGGGTGCCGGAGGCGAGGGCGGAAGTGGCGAGCGTTCCCAGAAACAGTGCGATCATTGCAGTTTTCATACTCTTGTCCTTTGGTTGGTTGGGAGACAGGATCAGCCGTTCTTCACTGGTTTTGGCGTGATCTGAGTTTTTGCGTCTTTGGCCTTGGTCGTATCGGGCAGTTCGCCCGTCCATTCCCAAGCCTGCGTACCGGGCGGGTTTTCGTACCAGCCGGGATCGGTGTAATCGTCGGCCGCGATACCCTCGCGGACCTTGACGACGGAGAACATTCCGCCCATCTCGATTGGCCCGTGCTTCCCCCATCCCGTCATCATCGGGACGGTGTTCTCCGGAATCTCCATCTCCATCTCGCCCATATCGGCCATGCCGGCTGTACCCATGGGCATGTATTCCGGGCGGACTTTCCTGATTTTCTCCGTGACGGTTTTCTTATCGACGCCGATAAAAGTCGGGACATCATGTCCCATGGCATTCATCGTGTGGTGCGACTTGTGGCAATGGATCGCCCAGTCTCCAAGGTATTTCGCGTCGAACTCGTAGGCACGCATCGCGCCTACGGGGATGTCGATGCTGACCTCTGGCCAGCGGGCTTCGGGGCGGACCCAGCCGCCATCGGTACAGGTGACCTCGAAGTCGTAACCGTGCATGTGGATCGGGTGGTTGGTCATCGTCAGATTGCCGACACGGACGCGCACGCGATCGTCCTTGGAGACGACGAGCGGGCTGATGCCGGGGAAGATGCGGCTGTTCCAGGCCCAGAGGTTGAAGTCCGTCATTTCCATGATTCGCGGAACGTAAGTTCCCGGATCGATGTCAAAGGCGCTGAGCAGGAACACGAAGTCCCGATCGACGGGCATGAACTTTTCGTCCTTCGGATGGATGACGAAGAAGCCCATCATGCCCATTGCCATCTGGACCATCTCATCCGAATGCGGGTGGTACATGAAGGTGCCGGACTTCACGAGGTCGAACTCGTAGACGAAGGTCTTGCCGACAGGGATGTGCGGTTGCGACAGCCCACCGACGCCGTCCATGCCAGACGGCAGGATCATGCCATGCCAGTGGACGGTCGTATGTTCCGGCAGCTTGTTGGTGACGAAAATGCGGACTCTGTCGCCTTCGACCGCTTCGATGGTCGGTCCCGGAGATTGGCCGTTATAACCCCAGAGATGCGCCGTCATCCCCTCGGCCATTTCTCGCTCGACGGGTTCGGCGACCAGGTGGAATTCCTTGACGCCGTTGTTCATGCGGTGTGGCAGGGTCCAGCCATTCAGCGTCACGACCGGGGTATAGTTTGGCCCTGACGACGGTCTGACTGGCGTCTGTGTTTCGGCGGTTTCCATGAGCGCCGCCTCCGGCAGCCCCATGTTTGAGGTCTTTGCCCATGCAGCGGTTGAAACGAGAGCCGCGCCAGCACCGAGCATCTGTCTTCTGTTAAACATTGTCTTGTCCTTTTCAGTGACCGCCGCCGCTTTCGGCGGCCGCTGCGACCTCGGTCTCACCCCCTGCTGCACCCGCACCGCCGCCATAGATGGCCGGTGCGAGATTGGCTTCGGCCAACCAGAAATCGCGTTTTGCATTGACGGCGAGGAGGATCGAATTGACCTTCTCCCGGCTGTCGGCGAGAAGTTCGAACGTGTTGGAAATCATGCCGTTGTAAGTGAGGAGGGATTCCTCCTCGATCTTGGTGCGCAACGGCACGACACTGTTGCGGTAGTGCCTGGCGATGTCGTAGTTCGACCGATAGGCCTGGTACGCGGACCTTGCTTCAGAACGTACGTTCACGGCCTTTTCCGCCAGCAGGTTTGCCGTCCGCATGTAGGCCAGTTCGCCCTTCCTCATCCGCGCTTTGCCGCTGTCGAAGATTGGGATCACAAATTCCAGTTCGACATTGCCGGTCGTCTCCTTCTTCTTTTCACCGTCTTCCAGTTCGCGTTCCGTCTCGAACCCGGATAGAATTTCAAGATCTGTGACGTAGCGTGTTGCTTCCGTCAGCTTGAAAGATCTTGCGGTGGTGTCGAGGTCGAGCTTGGCCATCTGCAAGTCGACCCGACGTTGTAAAGCCTCGGCTTCGATAAGGTCCCGCTTGATAAGTCCCTTGGGAAGCTGGGGCAGCCGATTGGGGATCTGGTAGTCGATATCCGAGCCCCAAAGACCCATGAGACGTGTCAGTTCTTCCTTTGCGAGGCGGGCTTCAAGCCTTGCCTTGGCGGTCTGGCCTGCCAGTTCGGCGTAAAACACATGCTCGCGGGCCTGACCGCCCTTCGCCATGGACCCGGTTTCACCAAGCTTCTTCGCCAGTTCCGAAGCCGCGTCCGCGGCAGCTTGTGCCTGGCTGAGCTGGGCAACCGTTTCCCATGAGGCGACGGCGGTGATCCATGCGCGACGGGTCTCCGCCGCCAACTGAAGTGTCCGGACGGCAGCAGCAAGCTGTGCCTTCTGGAACCCGGCGTCGGCGATTTCGACGTTCCGCTTGTGGGTCGCGAGTGCGAGGATGTTGGTGGCGATGACACCTTCGATGGCCTTGTAGGCTTCGAGACCGGGAGTGCCGATCCCCGTCAGGCCAATACCAACCGTCGGATTGACAAGCATCGTGGACTGCCAGGCATCCGCCGACGAGTCTCCAAGATCGGCGTAGGCGGCCTGAAGACCCTTATTGTTAAGGAGGGCTATCTGCACCGCCGTCTCGACATCGACGTTCTTTTTCGTGAGGAGCGTCTTCACCCGGCCTGAGACCAACTGGGCGTCCTGGCGGTTCTGCACCCAGACGGTGTCTTTTCCGGTCGCCTCGGCTGTCTTGTTCGCAACGTTGGAAAACCCCGCGGTTGCGGCAGAGTATTCCGTAGAGGATACGCATCCCCCGAGAACGAGCGGAATTGCGACGGTCGCAGCACATCTGAGAGTGAAAAAATTCATGATGCGTCTCCTTCGGGAGCTTGCGCATCATTCTGGTTTCGCCAGGGTTTGGGATCGACCGGGATGCGGTGCGTGTAGCCCGAAACAGGGCTGGAGTAAGTCACCGGGCGAACGCCGGCTGTAGAGTCGGCAACTTCGCTCGAAGCGATGACTTCAGGAGGCAACGTGGCAGCGCAACCGCTCGCGAAAAGCGGTAAGGCAACCACCAGAATTTTGAGGTTCATGGTGTAATCCGAATAGGAGGTGTCAGCGGCGCAACGAGCCATTTGCCCGTAGACGCACGTTCAGACCCGCAAGGGCGGGTTGAGCCTATTCAGATGTTCGGTGGGCGATGCAAAGGAACGAGTTCGCCGATGACGTCGCTGTCGTTCATGAAAGCATGGATGGACGAAACGACGGGGCCATTCCAAGTGTCTATGTTTGCTATGATCGCAATACTGACACAGAAGTCTTTGCAGCACTCCTGCTTTACCACTTTTGACGAATCCTCGTCCGCAGACACTTGATCGTGATGGTCGTGTTCGCTCATCTGAGCGCCAGCATACTCCATGCTTTCCGACATTACCATCGGAGCATCGGATGCCCGCCCGTGCATGGCTGCTGCGGCTGTGGACAGCGAGTATCCCGCCAGTGATACAATGATCACCAGTCTAATCAGAATCAGCAATTGCTTGCAGATGATTCGATACATCGAGCCCATTTCTCACAGCTACCTTCAATGGAGCCAAATTTCAACAACTCAAATATGTCAGGAAAATCGGAGTCGTATTTGTGACGACGAACTTTCGTCCGATTTGACGATAAGGGTTCCAACGCTGGCAAGGTCAAGAGCGGCAGTCGAACGAAATTGATTTGTAGTCGTTGTCGGGTGGCGCTTCACGGAACCGATGGCGAACCTGAGCGTTTCTCAGGGTCATTCACCGGAGCATCGCAGGAGCGTCACTTGCATGCCTAAGGGAAAATCTTCCATGTTCGGTCGCAGCATAAAAAAGAGAATGTGTCTAATTCTTGCGATACTTCTCATCTTGTCAAATATCCATGGAACGGCGCTGGCGGGTGGCGCATCTGCCGATCACTGCCCTTCAATCTCTTCATTGGCATCTAGCCACGATTCTAAAGGTTCTGTTGGACACGCTTGCTGCCCCACCATGATTTGCTGCCCAATCTTAGTCTCGGTGGACGTGCTTGGTGGTCCAGACAGACGGAGGGCTGTTGTATTCGTCGCGGTCGAACAACCAATCAGTTTGCTGTTTCTTCGTCCGGACTATCCGCCCCCAAAGCTTCTAAGCTGAGTTGCGAAGCGTACCAAATTGTATCCAATCAGGAGAACTAAAATGAAAACTATCGTAAGAATCTCGCTCGCCGCTGCATGCGCTTTGTCATTGCTCACTGTCATGCCCGCCATGTCGTTCGCAGAGATGGCCTATCCGGAAAAGTGTAAGTCCGAGATGGACATGTCAAAGATGGATATGAAGTCCGGTGACATGGGCATGGGCGACATGATGACCGACTATCAGAAGGCATCGATGGAAGGCATGAAGTCGATGCAGATGAACATGATGCAGGGCATGATGAAGAAGGACGCAGACGTTGCCTTCGTGTGCGGGATGATCGCCCATCACATGGGCGCGATCAGCATGTCCGAGGTCGAGCTGAAATATGGTGACAACGAATGGGCCAAAAAATCCGCACAGAAGATCATCGACGCGCAGACCAAGGAAATCGCCGAGATGACTGACTGGCTCGACAAGGAAGCGAAGTAGGAAGGAAGCATGACCATGCATCACATTTCAGATGAAATGAAAGTCTGCATCGACAATTGTCTCGCCTGCTATCGCGAGTGTTTATCGATGGCTATGGGGCACTGCTTGGAAATGGGCGGCGAACATACGGAGCCGAAGCATTTGAAGCTTATGATGGCCTGCGCGGAAATTTGCCGGACTTCGGCTCATTTCATGCTCCTGGGTTCAGAGCATCACAAGCACGTGTGCCGAGAATGCGCTGAGATTTGCGCTCAGTGCGCCGATGATTGTGAGCGCGTCGGGGACATGGAGTCGTGTGTAGCGACTTGCCGTCGCTGTGCGGACAGCTGCGCTAAAATGGCGGCCTGAAAGTTGGGGGAGAGCACTCTCACATGCTCTTCCCCAACACTTAGTTTATCAGGCGACAGCCTGCGACGCAGAAAGCAGCGTCCATTCTCGATCCCACCTCATATCCGCACACTCCTCAATCTCAAAGCATTGCCAATCACGCTTACCGACGAAAGCGCCATGGCAGCCGCTGCGATGATTGGGGACAGCAAAAGCCCGAACGAGGGATAGAGCAATCCGGCGGCAATCGGTACTCCAGCCGCGTTGTATATGAAGGCGAAAAACAGGTTCTGCCTGATATTGCTCATTGTCGCCTGGCTCAGTTCACGAGCCCGCACGATCCCCTGAAGGTCGCCCTTCAGCAGGGTTACGCCAGCACTCTCGATCGCGACATCGGTGCCGGTCCCCATGGCAATTCCGACGTCGGCCGCAGCCAGGGCGGGAGCGTCGTTCACACCGTCCCCCGCCATTGCGACGATCCGGCCTTCTTCTCGCAAACGCTTCACGATCTCGCTCTTGTCTTCCGGCAGGATTTCGGCTTCGACCTCGGTGATCCCAAGCTTGCGTGCGACTGCGGCGGCCGTCGTCTTGTTGTCGCCCGTCAGCATCACGACCCGGACCCCTGCCTTGAGCAACGCTTGGACTGCGTCGGGTGTCGTCGTCTTGATCGGATCGGCGATCGCTAAAAGGCCGCCGAGGTCGCCGTCTACCGCTACGAAAATGACTGTTGCGCCTTCTCCTCTCAGTGCCTCCGCCTGGCTGGTAAGAGCCGAGACATCGATATGAGCTTCCTCCATGATGCGGTGGCTGCCTATGATGAGCCTGCGTCCGTCGACACTTCCCGTAACCCCTTTGCCAACCGGGCTATCGAAATCTTCCGCGACGCCGAGAACCAACTGGCGCTCCGTCGCCGCGTTGACTATGGCAGTTGCCAGTGGATGCTCGCTCGCTCGTTCCAGCGTTGCCGCCAGGCGCAGCAGTTCGGGTTCTGTGAACCCATTTATCGCGGCCATGGACGTTACCTTGGGTTTACCCTCGGTCAGGGTTCCGGTCTTGTCGACGACCAACGTGTCGACTTTCTCGAAACGCTCCAGGGCTTCGGCATTCTTGATCAGGACACCAAGACCAGCACCCCGGCCAACGCCAACCATGATCGACATCGGCGTTGCAAGGCCCAACGCGCAGGGGCATGCGATGATGAGCACCGCGACCGCGGCGACAAGACCGTGGGCAAAGCGCGGTTCTGGACCCCAGATCATCCATGCTGCGAATGCGACGATGGCAATGCCGATCACCACGGGGACGAACCAGCCTGAGACTTCGTCGGCCAGGCGCTGGATGGGCGCTCGCGAGCGCTGGGCGTCCGCAACCATGCGGACGATCTGCGACAGCATGGTATCGCGGCCGACTTTTCCTGCCTCCATGACGAAGCCACCGGTCTGGTTCATCGTCCCGCCTATCAGCTTTGCACCGACCTCTTTGGTGACGGGCATCGATTCACCGGTGATCATCGATTCATCAACCGAACTGCGTCCTTCGATAAGGCTGCCATCGACCGGGACCTTTTCACCGGGGCGAACCCGAAGCCGATCCCCGACGACAACCATTTCCAGGTCGATGTCCTCGTCGACACCGTCGCGGACGCGGCGTGCCGTCTTGGGGGCAAGGTCAAGAAGTGCGCGGATGGCTCCACCGGTCTGTTCACGGGCTTGCAACTCCAGAACCTGTCCCAGCAACACCAGCACCGTGATGACGGCTGCAGCTTCGAAATAGATGGCGACTGAACCGTCTGCGGAGCGGAAAGTGGCGGGAAACAGACCAGGTGCAAGGGTTGCAACAACGCTGTAAGTCCACGCGACCCCGGTCCCCATTGCTATCAATGTGAACATGTTCAGGCGCATAGTGACGAGGGACTTCCATGCTCGCTCGAAGAATGGAAAGCCTGCCCATAGGACGACAGGTGTAGCCAGAACAAGCTGAATCCAATTTGAGGTCTGGGCACCAAGCACCATGTGAAGATTGGTGAGGTGTCCACCCATCTCCAGCATGAGGACGGGCACGGACAGAACGAGCCCGATCCAGAAACGGCGTTTCATGTCGAGATATTCGGCGCTTGGCCCGGTATCCGTTGTGACTGCTTCCGGTTCAAGAGTCATCCCACAGATAGGGCAGTTCCCGGGGCCAATTTGCTTTACCTGCGGATGCATAGGGCATGTGTAAATTACGCCCTCCTTCTGATACGTCACTGAACTCTTTTGGGCCACGAGCGTGGCCTGAGCACCGTGCCCTTGATGATGATTGTGGTGACTTTCATGGCTTTTTTGCTCGTCCATTAGATAGCTCCCTGTTGGTTCGTCTCCAGGACTTCGAAAGGAAACGCAGCACGGCGGCCTCGACAATCGCCACCGGAATGGTCGCCGTGCAGCTATGGCAGGCAACCGAAGGATCATACCGCCGTTGAGCGGAAGTGTTCAGAGAATGGATCAGGGAGGGCCGAGAACAGGTCGGTAGCTGAGACCTGTGATTAACTGCTGAGGATGGAGGGATCTCTGAGGGCCAGTACCTACATGAAAAACACCAGGATTCGTAGGCGGAAGGATGACGTTGCACAGGCTGCATACGCTTTTGCAACAGACCATCTGCTCGACATGGTGGCGATCATCTTGGCGAGCTTCTTCGCCCATGGACGTTTCGACATGTAGCGCTTGAGGTAAGTCGTTATCGCATAATTCGGAAGCAGCCTCGGCCATCGGCGCGACGAGGAACATAATTGCGACCAAAACGGCCAGCAATCCTCTCGCGTATCGTCGAATGGTTTGGCTTACGGCGATCATGATGTCGTTCGGTCCCTATCGTCGTACTCAAGCATAGTACCGTGGCGTGGCAAGAGTTGCGTTGATCCTGATCAAGCTCAAGGACGGTTTCAGACCCAGAAGGTTTGGCTCCGGTGTAACGGGATGGTCAAAAACAGGAGGAATAGCCTCCGGCAAAATGGAGTGTAGCATGGCATTGAAGGCGAGAGTGACGAAACTGGCCACTTCGGCGCTTTCAATAGTCATTTTCGGCACGGTGATCTCCTTGGCTATCGCTCAAAACGCCGCGCCCGGCAAGGTTGTCCAAAGACAGGACGGTATGAAGGCGATGGCAAACGCCGCCAAGTCCATCGACGCCATGTTCAAGGACTTGTCGCCCTATGACGCAAGAGCTTTCAAAGCGGCCGCCGAGACCATTCTGGCTCACTCGGGACCTAGCCTGTCGGCGCTGTTCGACGGTTCCGGTGCCACGCCTGGCTCAAAAGCCAGCACAATCATTGAAACCGACCGCCAACACTTCGACAAGCTGGCAAAGGACCTTGGCATCTACGCGTCAGCGCTGTCTGTCGCAGCTGACCGAAATCCCGACAGGCTTGGACCAGAAACGCGGATGCAAATAGGAGATGCCATGGGAGGCGGACCGCTCGCGAGAAAGGTCGACGCAGCGAGAGATGCAGCATCAATGCCCGCAGAACACGCTTTTCACATGATGCTTCAGACTTGCACGTCGTGCCACGCGACGTTTCGGGTCAAGACGGACTGATCAAATTCATTTTAGACAACGTTGGCGAGGCCAAACTTGGATGGGATACCAGGCCCGATGTTCTCCAGGGTGTCGGCGAAACCTTCGATGATCGGGCAGTCCGGCCGATCATCGCCGTGGCAATGGCTGGCGAGATGCTTCAACGTCTTCGTCATAGCGGCAATCGCCGCAGCCTTGCGCTCGAGTTCCGCGATGTGTTCAAGCGCGATCGCCTTGACGTCGGAGCTTGCCCGCGAACGGTCCCGCCACAGGGCTAGCAGCGTCTTCATCTGTTCGACCGAAAACCCGAGGTCACGAGCACGGCGAATGAACTGCAGCGTATGGACATCGCTGTCGCCGTATGTGCGGTAGCTGGACTCCGTACGGTGTGCGGGCGTGATCAACTTGATCTGTTCGTAATAGCGGATCATCTTGGTCGAGACGCCCGAAGCCTTGGATGCTTCACCGATGTTCATCGTGGTTTCCTTCCGTCAGGTTGTCTTGAAGCGTCGCAGGCGCAGGGCGTTGGCCAGTACGAACACGCTGGACAGGCCCATCGCGCCAGCGGCGAGGATCGGCGACAGCAGCGTGCCGTTAACCGGGTAGAGGACGCCGGCCGCAACAGGCACGAGGCTGACGTTGTAGGCGAAGGCCCAGAACAGGTTCTGCCGGATGTTGCGGATTGTCGCCTTGCTGATGGCAATAGCACGCGGCACGCCATTCAGATCACCCGACATCAGAACGACGTCGGCACTTTCTATAGCGATGTCGGTTCCGGTCCCGACCGCGAGGCCAATGTCGGCTTCCGAAAGGGCCGGCGCATCGTTGATGCCGTCGCCGATGAAAGCCACCTTGCGCCCGCCGCTCCGCAGCTTGCGGACCGCTTCGACCTTGCCGTCCGGCAGGACTTCGGCGACGACTTCGTCGATGTCGAGCTGGCGGGCGATGGCCTGGGCGGTGCGCCTGTTGTCCCCCGTGATCATCGCGACCTTGAGACCGAGCGCATGCAGGGTCTTGATGGCTTGCGGCGTCGTGTCCTTTATGGGGTCGGCCACTGCGATAATCGCGGCCAGTCTGCCGTCGATAGCGGCATAGAGCGGTGACTTGCCCGCATCGCCCAAGGCGGCCGCCTGCGCCGAGAACGCCGAGACGTCGATGCCGCTTTTCGTCATGGATCGGTCGGCACCGACCAGCACTGTCCGGCCGTCGATCCGGCCGCTCACCCCGTAGCCGGGGGCAGCCTCGAAATCAGAGACGTCGGAAAGTGAAAGGCCGTCGGCCTTCGCCGCTGCGACGATGGCTTCGGCGATCGGGTGTTCGGACTGCGTCTCCAGGCCTGCCACTAGCCGCAGCGTTTCGGCGCGGTCGAAGCCGTCGCTGACCACGAAGTCTGTCAATTCCGGTTTGCCCTTCGTCAATGTGCCGGTCTTGTCCAATGCGACGACATCGACATCGCGCAGTGTCTGGAGCGCTTCGCCCTTGCGAAAGAGGATACCGAGTTCGGCTGCGCGCCCAGTGCCGACCATGATGGACGTCGGGGTGGCAAGGCCCATAGCGCAAGGGCAGGCGATGATCAGTACGGCGACGGCGTTGATCAGAGCAAAGGTGAGCGCCGGCGAGGGGCCAAACAGCAGCCAAGCCAGGAAGGTGAGGGCGGCCGCGGCGATGACAGCCGGGACAAACCATCCCGTGACCCGATCGACAAGCGCCTGGATCGGCAGCTTCGAGCCCTGCGCCGCCTCGACCATTTTGATGATCTGGGCGAGAAGCGTGTCCGCGTCGATCTTCGTCGCCTCGAACGTAAAGGACCCCGTTTTGTTGATCGTGCCGCCAACGACATCGTCACCAGCGGATTTCTTTACCGGAACGGGCTCGCCCGTGATCATGGACTCGTCCACGTAAGAACCACCATCGACGAGGCGGCCGTCGACCGGGACTTTCTCGCCGGGGCGGATGCGCACTATGTCGCCGAGTGACACGGCTCCGATTTCGATCTCGACGAAGTCCTCGCCTCGCTTCACGTGCGCGGTCTTCGCCTGAAGGCCGATGAGGTGCTTGATCGCCTGACTGGTCTTGCCTTTGGCGCGCGCTTCCAGGTAGCGGCCGAGCAGGATCAGCGTGACGATAACGGCTGCCGCCTCGTAGTAGACGTTAGCGGTGCCAGAAGGCAGGACACCAGGCAGGAACGTCGCGACGACGGAATAACCCCAAGCGGCCGACGTGCCCAGCACCACCAGCGAATTCATGTCGGGGGTCCAGTGAAGCAGGTTGGGAACGCCCTTCCTGAAAAAGCGGAGCCCAGGTCCGAACAGGACGGCGGTGGCGAGCACGAACTGGATGACGAGGTTGTTGCCCATGCCGATGTTCACCATGATCCAGTCATGGAGGGCCGGGATGAAATGCGACCCCATCTCTAGGACGAACAGAGGAAGCGTCAGCGCCGCGGACAGGGCCAGCGACATCGTCAGGCGGTTGGCCTCGCGGTCTCGACGATCCTCGTCGTTGTCCGTGGAACGGACAGCGGTTATCCTGCGCACCTCATAGCCCGCGGCGCGTACGGCATCCTCAAGGACGAGTGTGGAGGTTCCGGAGACGACACGAACGGTAGCCTTTTCGGTCGCGAGGTTGACCGTTGCTTGTCTCACACCCTGAACGGACTTCAGTGCCTTCTCGACGCGGGACACGCACGAGGCACAGGTCATGCCCTCGACGCCGAGCTCGCGGGTTTCGAGTTTGGGTTCATAACCGGCCTTCTCGATAGCCTGGAGGACAGCTTCGGTTGGTACCACCTCATTATAGGTGACGGTTGCGCGCTCGGTGGCGAGGTTGACGATGGCGGAAGCGACCCCTGGAACAGCGGCGATGGCTTTCTCGACACGCACGACGCAGGATGCGCAGCTCATGCCTTCGATCCCGAAATCGGTTGGAAGGGGCAAGGTCTTGGAGGCTTCGATCTTCGGGATGGCAGTCATCGGGAAATCCTTTTGCTTAACTGCTCATATGGTTAGTCCTTCCAATCATGGGAAGGTCAAGAGGTGTCGTGGGAATTCGTACAACAGATTTCGCGGATAGAAAGTGCCTGGGTTAAGGCCGCCCCAGCAACAGGGACGGCCGCTGATCTAACTCAACGTGTCGTGTAAGACACCGGATATCCCGCGTCTTGGATCGCCTTGCCGATGATGGCCGGGTCCAGCGTTGTTTCGACAGTTGCGCTCTTGGAAGCGAGGTCTACGGTGGCGACTGCAGCCGGATCGGCGGCTTTGATGGCTTTCTCGACGGTGCCCTTGCAGTGGCCGCATGTCATGTTCTGGATATTGAACTCATACATCTTGATGTCTCCTGTCGATGTGCTGGTTTGATATAGGGCTTCCAACGATGGGAGGGTCAAGGCCCAGTGGCCAAGATTTGGCGTTTCCGAATCCGGGCACACGCGGATGGATCAACCTCTTCGACGAGATCCCGCATAAACAGCGGCAGCAATTTTCCGTGAGATGTCTTCCCATGGCGATGGCTCCGTGCCATGACTAGTGCCATGAGGTTCGTAAAGGTCATCTATCGACTGCTGTTCGTGACCGCCATTCTCGGGATCGTCATCGGTCCGATGAGCGTAGGCGCGGCTGACAGCGTCATGGCCGCCTCACTGCCTGTGGTGATGGACGGTATGGCTGGCATGGACATGCCTGACGACCTGCCGTGCTGTCCCGACGAACAACCGGACAAGCCAGACTGCGCGAGCAAATCCTGCCCGTTTGCTGTGATCTGCACGACGATGATCGTCGGTCAACTGGCAACCTCTCATTCCTGGTCGTTGAATATCGGTTGGGTCGCTCATCGGTTCCTCATGCCCCCGCATGGGGAGCTTGCTTCCTCACTGGTCTACCCGCCAGTCCGTCCTCCACGAGTCTGATCTCACGTCCTTGAACACGTCGTCGATTCAGCACGGCCGCAGGTTCGCGTCCGTGCTGTAGCGATGGCGATCCATTTGACTGAGGACGAGGTCGCAGACCCGTCCGAATGAGACATTGAACCATGAGAAATTTCACCTTTAACGCGAGGAGCCCGCTCTTCGCCGGCGCATTTCTGTTAGGCACCGCCAACGCTTCGTTGGCGGGAGCGCAGGACTACGAATTCCAAGCCGTCCAGACCGAGATCAAGCAGGGGCCGGCGGCGACCGTGTCCGTACGCCTGATCGACAAGCGCACGGGCAAGACCGTTCCCGACGCCGTTATCTTCACGACGCGGATGGACATGGCTCCCGATGGCATGGAAACGATGACCACAAAGGTAGACCCGGCAACCTCCGGGGAGCCGGGCGTCTACGCCTTTACGACCAATCTTTCCATGGAAGGCGGATGGCGTTTCCAGGTCGCCGCCAAGGTCCAGGGTGAGCCTGAGACCGTCAAGGGCGAAGTCGTCCTGAAGGCTGTCCCGTGAACATCCCGCGCATCATTGCCACGCTCTCCCTCGCCGCGATCGTCGGCGGGGGAGGCTATTGGGCCGGGAAGTACGATGTCGGTGCATTTTTTCAGGGGGGCGTCAAAGGGACCGGGATGGCCGCCGAGGCGGAACCGCGACGCGAAGGAACGGGAGCGGTGATCTATTACCGCCATCCGGACGGGTTGGCCGAATACTCCGCCACGCCAAAGAACACCGATGACGGGCGGCTATTCGTTCCTGTTCGAGCAAGCGAGGACATCAGCCTCGGCCCAAGCGGAGCCGTCGCGCCGTCACCCGATACGGCATCCGTCTCACTCGAGCGTAAAATCTTGTACTACCGCAACCCCATGGGGCTTCCCGACACGTCCAAGGTTCCGAAGAAGGATTCAATGGGGATGGACTATCTTCCCGTCTATGACGGCGACGTCAGCGACAGTTCAACGGTGAAGGTCCCTCTCGGTAAACTCCAGCGGACGGGGGTGAGGACTGCTCTGGCCGAAGTGACAACCGTCAGCCGGAAAATCCGAGTACCCGGGACAGTCACATTGGACGAGCGTAGGGTGAGCATCATTTCGATGCGGGCAGATGCCTTCGTGGAGGACGTGGCGAATGTCACGACCGGCGATGCGATCACGAAGGGCGAAAACCTCTTTCAGTTCTATTCAAAGGAGATCGCCACCGCCGGAGCGGAATACGCAGCCGAGATGCGCAACGGGGCAAAGTCCAACCCTGACTCCGGGGCGGCGCTTCGTTTGAAAAATCTGGGCGTGCCCACGGCAACGATCGGCAGCATCGCGAGCGAGAGGAAAGTGCCGCAAAGTATCGCTTACACGTCGCCGCGTGACGGCGTCGTGCTCGAGCGTATGGCTGTGAGCGGCATGATGGCCGAGGCTGGCGACATTCTTTTTCGCATCGCAGACGTGTCCAGGGTCTGGGTAATCGCCGACGTGCCGGAATATGAGCTAAGCGCGGTCCGCAAGGGAGCCGTCGTTTCCGTGATCGTCCGCAATCTGCCCGGTACGACATTCAAGGGGACGGTCGATCTCATCTATCCCGAGGTCCAGATGCAGACCCGGACGACGAAGGTCAGGATCGAGCTTCCGAACCCTAGCGGCCAACTGATGTCCAACATGTATGCCGAGGTCGAGATCGAAGCCGGATCTGGAAACCCAGTCGTCGCCGTTCCCAACAGTTCGGTCATTGACACGGGCGACCGCCAGCTCGTCTTCATCGATAAGGGCGAGGGCAGGTTCGAACCGATGAACGTCGCGCTGGGTGTCCGAGGTGAGGACATGACCGAGATCACCAAAGGGATCGCCGCTGGCGACCGTGTGGTCGTGTCGGCCAACTTCCTGCTGGACGCCGAAAGCAACCTGAACGCCGCGTTGAGCGCGCTGACAGCGGATGAGGTGAAACCATGATTGCCAACATTATCTCATGGTCCGCCCGCAACTTGGTCCTCATCTTCGTCGGCGCTACTCTTTCCATCGCGGGCGGCGTCTATGCGTTGCGCACGCTTCCGCTCGATGCCATCCCCGACCTCTCAGACGTCCAGGTCATCGTGTTCACCGACTATCCCGGCCAGGCTCCGCAGGTAGTCGAGGATCAGGTCACCTATCCGCTGACGACCTCGATGCTGACCGTGCCGAAGTCTAAGGTCGTCCGTGGGTTCTCGTTCTTCGGCGTTTCGTTCGTCTACGTGATTTTCGAGGACGGAACCGACCCCTACTGGGCACGCAGCCGCGTGCTCGAATATCTGAACGCGGCCGCGAGCCGCCTGCCGGACGGGGTGTCACCGAGCCTCGGTCCCGATGCGACGGGTGTGGGCTGGGTTTACCAATACGCCGTCGTCGCCAAGGAACTGTCGCTGGCCGAACTTCGGTCGCTTCAGGACTGGGTCGTGCGCTTTGCCGTCTCCAAATCCGAGGGCGTTGCCGAGGTGGCCAGTGTAGGCGGCTTCGTCAAGCAGTACTCCATCGTCGTTGACCCGGCCCGCCTGAAGGCCCAGAGCGTCTCGCTTTCCGATATCGCCAACGCGGTCCGCTCCAGCAACCGCGACGTCGGTGGGCGCACGATCGAGCTTTCCGAGTTCGAGTTCATGGTCCGGGGCAAGGGCTACCTGCAGGGCATCAAGGACATCGAGAACATCGTCCTCAAGACGAATGCGGGGGTTCCGCTGCGTCTGTCCGACGTGGCCAGGGTCGAACTGGTCCCAGACGAGCGGCGCGGCATCACCGAACTGAACGGCGAGGGCGAGGTCGCCAGCGGGATCGTCCTTCAGCGAGACGGAGCCAACGCGCTGACCGTTATCGAAAACGCCAAGGAAAGCTTGGCGGCGGTACAAAACAGTCTCCCGGCAGGTACCGAGATCAAGCCCGTTTACGATCGCTCGACGCTGATAGAAGCGGCAATCGAAACCCTCAAAGCCACGCTCATCGAGGAGTCGATCGTGGTCGCCCTGGTGACGATCGCGTTCCTCTTGCACGTTCGCAGCGCGCTTGTGGCGATCATCATGTTGCCTATCGGCATCCTGATGGCGTTCATGGCGATGCGTGCGCTCGGCCTCGGTTCGAACATTATGAGCCTGGGCGGTATCGCCATCGCCATCGGCGCGATGATCGACGCGGCCATCGTCATGATCGAGAACGCCCACAAACATCTCGAGCGTGCGCCACCGGGCAAGCCTCGAACCGAGGTCCTTATCGAAGCGGCGAGCGAAGTCGGCCCCGCGCTGTTCTTCAGCCTGCTGATCATCACCGTGTCGTTCCTGCCGATCTTCACGCTGGAATCGCAGGAGGGCCGCCTGTTCGGGCCACTCGCCTTCACCAAGACGTTCGCCATGGCGGCGGCCGCACTGCTGTCGATCACGCTTGTCCCGGCACTGATGATCCTGTTCGTCCGGGGCCGCATTGTCCCGGAACACAAGAACCCCCTCAACCGACTGCTGATCTGGATATACCGCCCGGTGATCGCTGGCGTCCTGAAGGCCAAGAGCCTTACGATCCTGGCGGCTATCGTAATCCTCGCCGTGACCGTCTGGCCCGTCCAGCACATCGGCAGCGAGTTCATGCCCAGTCTCGACGAAGGTACGCTGATGTACATGCCGACAACGCTGCCCGGCCTGTCGGTGACAAAGGCTGCCGAACTGATGCAGACGCAGGACCGGATCATCAAGTCGTTCCCGGAAGTCGAGACTGTGTTCGGCAAAGCGGGGCGCGCGCTGACGGCGACCGATCCGGCTCCGACGGAGATGTTCGAGACGATCATCACCCTCAAGCCGAAATCCGAATGGCGACCGGGTGTCACCTCCGACAGTCTCAAGCAGGAAATGGACGCTGCCCTCCAGTTCCCTGGCGTCTCCAATGCCTGGACCATGCCGATCCGCGCCCGCATCGACATGCTGTCCACGGGGATCAGGACACCCGTCGGCGTCAAGGTATATGGCACCGAGCTGAAGGAGATGGAGAAGGTCGCCCGTGACATCGAGACAGTCCTCAAGACCGTTCCCGGAACGTCCAGCGCCTACGCCGAGCGTGTTATCGGCGGATACTATCTCGACATCATCCCTGACCGCATGGCTCTGGGGCGCTACGGACTTTCCATCGACGACGTCCAGGACGTGATCGGGATGGCTCTAGGGTCCGAGGTCGTGACCTCGACTGTCGAGGGCAGGGAGCGGTATGGCGTCGCCATCCGTTACCCAAGGGCGTTCCGAAGCGATCCACAATCCATCGCCAGTGACGTCCAGGTCTCCTTGCCGGGTGGCGGTACGGTACCGCTCGGCGAGGTCGCTAAAGTTAAGCTCACCCGGGGTGCGACGACCATACGGACCGAGAACGGCCAGCTAGCCGTCTATATCTTCGTCGATATCGCCAATCGGGACCTCGGGGGTTACGTAGCGGAAGCCCAGGCTTCCGTTGCAGCAAGCGTCGAGATGCCTCCAGGATATTCCGTCGCCTGGAGCGGCCAGTTCGAGTATCTCGAACGGGCGAAGGCCCGGCTGATGATCGTCGTCCCGCTGACGCTCGCGCTGATCTTCCTGCTGCTCTACCTCAATTTCAAGGCGCTGACCGAGACGCTGATTGTCATGCTGTCCCTGCCGTTCGCTCTGGTCGGCGGCATCTGGATGATGTGGTGGCTGAGCTTCAACGCCTCTGTCGCCGTGGCAGTCGGCTTCATCGCGCTCGCTGGCGTCGCAGCCGAGACCGGGGTGATCATGCTGATCTATCTCGACCACGCTCTCAGGGACGAGAGGGCGAAATGCGAAGTCGAGGGCAGGATATTCGGACGGCAAGACCTCAACAGGGCTATCATGTTTGGAGCTGTCGAACGGGTGCGTCCCAAGATGATGACCGTCGTCGCGATCATGGCGGGCCTGGTACCGATCCTTTGGAGCACGGGTGCGGGGTCGGAGATCATGCAACGGATTGCCGTGCCGATGATCGGCGGAATGGTATCGTCCACATTGCTAACGCTAATCGTTATCCCCGCCGTCTACGGGCTGGTCAAGGGCTACGGATTGACGGGTGCGCGCGAGGAAAAGCAAGTCCCGGCATCCTTGGCCGCAAATCGGATTTGAGAAGGAGAACCACGATGAAAAGAAGAGAATTCCTCTGGACACTGGCAGCCATCGGAGCATTGCCCGTTGTCGGAAAGGCGCGGGCAGCCGGCGAAAGCATGGTTGTCTATAAGGACCCGAACTGCGGCTGCTGCCGTGCCTGGGCCGACGCGATGACGAAAGCCGGGTTTGCCGTGAAGGCTGAAGACGTGGACGACATCAATGTGGTGAAGGACCGCTTTAAAGTCCCTGGCGATCTGCGGGGCTGCCACACCGCAGTCGTTGCCGGATACTACTTGGAGGGCCACGTTCCGCTGGAGGCGGTGACGAGACTGCTCGCGGAGAAGCCTGATATCGCGGGTCTCGCCGTACCGGGCATGCCTTTAGGGTCGTTGGGAATGGGGGGCAGCCCCAGCGCGTCGTACGACGTCATGTCCGTTGGGAAGGACGGCGCTAGCACGCTTTACCAGGCGGTCAGGTCAAAAGGCTAGTTTCTCGTAACTTCGCCTGACGCAATATATGCTCGCGAAGACGCCAGCGCAGCAGTCGCCGCCGCGCCGCCCCATCAGGGTGGCTCAAAGATACCGAAAGTGAATGCGGTTGCTTCAGCTAACAGCCTTCGCGGACTAACATGCGATATCCAGGGAGACACGGAAACCACGATTCGCATTTTCATCGGTCGGCATGTGATGCTCATCACCTTCAGTTCCTGCTATGCGTGCCGGTCGATCGTTCGATGTCGCCGGTGTTGAGAAAATCGAGCAACCGCTGACCGTTGACGATCGTCAGGTTCGGGTTCGCGGCTGCAACATCCTTCGCGCCGGCGCCCGTCCGTCCGGTATGGATGAAGATCCCGCTGCAGTCCCGTGCAGCGAGGACAGCGCTGAAGGCCGCCACATGAGCGCGGTTGATGTGTTTGCCGTATCGCTTTGCCTGTAAAAGGTACGTTTCTCCCTCGATAACCACCGAACCATCCAGCCCGCCATCACCGCTATAGGACGCGTTGCGCCGAACGACATGGCCGCGCCGCTCAAAAGCCTCGAGCAAAAGTTCCTCGAATGTCAGGGGATCGATCTTGCGAAGGTAAGCCAAGCGCTGCGGCATTAGCGGAATGGTGTTGATCTTTGCCAGAACGCGGCGGGCCTGGTCCTGCTTGCGGCGGTGACGTCGCTCCTTGGCCTTCGGCCGGAGCAGCCGTCGCAACAGCAGAGCGGCCGCAAAAAGCGCGAGCGCGGCCGCAAGGATCATTATCTCAGAGGGCTGCATGCAGCCCTGCCCTACGGACGCCTGCGGCGGCTTTCCCTGTTATGGTCTGTGCGATGACTGCCAAGTGTTGCTCAACCCTCGCCGCTGCGGTCGCGGCCCCCATCCAACGCCAACCCAATGAGACCGAAATAGAGGCGCGGCTTACGCCGCGCCCCTATCTCAGCGGCCCGCCGTGGGTGTCGGTTTTTTCTCCATCGAGACAACCAGCTTGAAAATCCGCTCAAGACCTTCCGTGTCGAGCTGTCGGATTTCTGAGATCGTATTTTGCAGGAGCCGGGAATGTTCCTGATTTTCGCCCCATAGATGCGGAGCGGCAGGGGCTAGGATTTCCTCTGGCGTGGCGTCCAGAACTTCGCAGAGATGAATTAGCCGGGAGACGGTCAGTCGGGAAACACTCGTTTCGTACCGATGATAGACCGCGTTACTCAAGCCAAGCAGGGGAGCGATTTTAGAACGTGACAAGGACCGTTTATCGCGGGCCTCCCGAATGCTCGTACTGATTTTGTCGTAGAGTTCCGCATTCAGATGGACTTTGCCGTGATAGGGCTTCCGATAGACCGGCTTTTCAAGATCAGGATCCTGGACCAGCTGTAGGCCGAGTTGTTCAACCCAGTTTTCTATCGTTGGACCTGCCATGGTTTTACCGCGCTGTAATTTCTAAGCCTGATTCTTTGTTACCGAATTGGCTATGTGATAGGAACCCAGAAACATAGGTTTTCGGCTAAATTTGGCGCATCGCTTCGCGACCCCGCTCTATGCCTTCGGCACGGAGCCGCTGGAAATGCGTCTCCGCCCTGCGGGTAACGATCGCTTGCGCAGCGCGGCGGTCGCCGCGAAACAAATAATGATTTGCGCCATATTGGGCTATTCACTGGCATTTACAGTTTGATCGCAAGATACCATATTGCATCAAACCGGTCAGGTTGTGACAGGACACTAGCCCGTTCTGCCATGCCGGCAGGGGGCCGCTCTGCCTCGAAACAGGGCGGCCCCTTTTTATTTCTGGGGTACCAACGTCGTGGATATTTTCATTCCAGCAGTCATCGCTTTGGCCGGTTACGTATGGCTCGTGTTGAGAGCGAACCGAACCTTCCACGCCATTCGCAAGGAGCGGTTCGAGCACACAAATCCCGCTGGCGTTCTGCAATTCGACACCTACGAAGAGTTGCGCAAATTCGAGAGCCGCGAAGCCAGCAATCAATTCTGGATCAACGTCGCCGCCGTGCCTGGCGGCGTTATTCCGCTGGCCGCTATTCTCGCCATCATCGCGTCGATCGCTGAGATGTCCTCCTGAAGAACCCTTCCGCGTGGGTAGATCAACGGTGACACCTTCGGTGTCCTGCTTGCTGGATGAGGGAAAGAGGAGCGCTGCCCTCTCTCCCTCGCAAGCGAAAAAACGGTATCCCCGTCCTTCCTTCGCGCTTTGCGCTCCGTGCAGGATCGCCGCTTACGCGCCGACCCTCCGTCTTCGCCTTCGGGCGGGCGAACCCCCTCCGTTTTATTCCCTTGCCACCCTCTCTCCCGCTGCTCCGCGCGAACTCGGGAGCAGGAGCGGGGCTCCTGCCCACGAGGGGCATGAGAAGACCGCTTCGCGGAAATGGAAGGGCTAGACATGACCAAAGCAGCAACCGTTTACCTGTTGGACCCGGAGGCCGGGACCATTCAAACCGTCGAGATCGATGCGCGCAGCGCCTTTGCTCAAACCTACACCTTGATTGGATGCGAGCTGGTTCAGGTGGTGCCGTTCGATAGCCACCATGTGCTCGTCATCGATGAGGACGGGTTACAGGACGGACTAACATCCTTCACCATCGCAGATGGATACCGGCAGCCATTGGCCGGGAAAATTGTCCTTGTCGGTGCACAAAACGGCGAACACTTCACGCCTCTCCAAATCACCATCGAAGACGCCGCCAAGCGGTTCACCGTCTGCAAGCCGGTGCTTGATCCGGTTTTTGCGTCAATCGATGAGACGACCATGAAGGGGGTTATCCTTGCCGGATTTCTGACCGGCCTGCAAACGCGGACCACTCGCACCATGCCCACCGTCAAGGTGGGAGTGAAGAAATGAGCATCACCATTGCATTCTTCGAGCGGGAAGCCGCCGACCGCGTTTTGGAAATCGTAGCAGACACCTTCGCCGCCAAGATCGCGGCGAAGGACATCGAGCATAATTTCAGCTGGCTCACCCACTCGCCCGAACGTCGCGCAGACCGCGAACTTGAGGCGCTGGCCCAGCGGCTGAACGATTTTGCCAACTATGCCATGGACCTTTGGACGGAGGCCGCGACCCCTATTCCCGGTCCCGAAATCGAGGCTTTCACGCGACGGCACATTGACGTCACCCGCAAATATTGGGCAGCGGAAAGCCGTTGCGCCAACTGGATGATAACCGGCCCTGCCCGCTTTCCCGTTGCTCGCAACGAAAAGCGCATGCGGGTTTCCGACGCCCGCCGTGCCGATATCGCCGCCCATGCGGAAAATGCCCGCAAGGCAATCAGGCGCAAGGCATACCCGCACAGAGCGGACGGTGAGCCGATCCGCTCCGGCGACCCCGAAGCATTTCAGCGGATCGCATCGCGCATCGAGGACCTGGCCTTGTCCATCGACAGGATGAAACGCGCCAACGCCATTATTCACCGGATGGAAAAGGACCATGCCAGCGAAGCCGACATATTGGCTCGCGTGGTGTCGGAGACCGGCTTGCAGGAAGAGCAGGCGGCACGGGGCATTGCGCCGTGGCAGAGCAGGCGCGGCTTTTGCACCACCAACACCCGCGCCGAGCTTCGCCGCATGCAGCAGCGCCTAGCGCGCCTCGTGGCGATGAAGAAGCGCGGCGACAGGTCGGAGGAAGTCGAGACGGAGGCGGGAGCCGTGGAGGTGAAGGAAAACACCGAAATAGCCCGCATCCAGATGATTTTTCCCGGCAAACCCGACGAGGAAGCCCGCCGCATCCTCAAATCTCATGGCTTCCGTTGGTCGCCCTCGCAAGGCGCGTGGCAGCGTCACCTTAACGAGGCGGGACGCTATGCCGTCAAAACCGTCTTGAGCAAGATCAGCGGCGCTAGCGCCGCTTGATGGGACAATACCGCTGTTCAGATAACCATTGGCCGCGCCGATCGCGCGGCCCTTTCATCAGGAGGACTGACATTGAGCCGATACCCTATCACCGTAAAATCGGAGCTTCAGACCGATGAAAAAGCCGTAATCGGTTTTGATCCGCCGTTGCGCACGTACTTTTTGCAGGCGTTTCCTGACGAGGCGACGGACGCTTGCGCGTTGTGGCTTGGGGGCTTCCTTGAAGAGTATCCGAGCCTTGAATCTATCATCGATGCGGCTCGCGCCGAGGGCTACACAGTTCACGGCCTGCCCCATGATGTCATCATAGCCCTGACCAAGGAAGGCGGGACGCCGACGCCGCCGAGCATCGGCGAGCGGCTTGGGATCGTTCGCTAACCGACCAATCGGAGCTGATGTTTTTTGGGGCCGGTTTTACCAGACTGGCCCCATACCCATTTCGCAGGTCGGACCCGTGCCGCATCGAGCGGCCCAGGTCCAAGCGAGGGGAGCCCTTGCCCCTCCCCTCGGGCTCCCCTCCCACCCGGTCTTTTCAGTTCTGGGCCGCGTAGAAGAGGGCAAAATTGACCGTCAGCATGACGACGACCGTGCCGATGAAAGCGAGAAAAAAGACGCCGATTTTTTTGAGTAGGCTTTGCGGCTGCTTCTTGCGGCTAAACGCAACGACGCCTGCCGCGCCTGCCGAAATGCCGATGATGGCCGGGAGTGACATCATGTCTTGGACCTTTCGAATGGTCGCACGAGCCCGCTTGTGCGGGAATCCGTGCTTGATTACGATGTAGTTCAAGACGTTCTTAAAGTTGCGCTTCCTAAAACGCCGCAAGGTTAGGTCACGCATGCAGCGACGTTTTCCACCGAAAGACCGGGAAATGATTGCGAGCATATGCAATTCGGGATATTATAATATCCTCGAAAGGATATGTATCATGCCGCTCTACATCAAAGATCCGGAAGTCGATACGCTCACCGAAGAGCTGATCCGCTTGACCAAGACATCCAAGGTTGATGCCGTGAAGACAGCGCTTAGGCGCGAGATCGCCAGCCGCAAGGGCAGCTTGCCCATGCGCGAGCGCCTGGCCAAGTCCCTCGCAATGGCGCGGGACGCTGGTCCCTTTGCGCCGGGGGATCACAAACGCGAAACCGATGAAATGTGGGGCGAAGACTGATGCTGTTCGTTGACGCTTCCGTGGCCGTTGCGATCCTTGCCGGCGAAGACGATGCCAGCGAGCTGATGCAGCGGCTTGAGCAGCATGACGGCCCCTTTTACGTGTCGGCCGTGGTTCGCATGGAAGCCTCGCTTTCGCTGACGCGGCGCATGGCCGAAGCGACCGGCCGCGACCGGCCTGCGACCCCTGAGATGCTCGCGACAGCGCGCAGGATGGTCGATCAATTCTTTGCCGACCTTGAAGCCAAGGAGGCGATGATCTCCGGCGATGTGGGCACGAAGGCGCTGGACGCCGCGCAGCAGTTCGGGAAAATCGTCAATCACCCGGCGAAGCTCAATATGGGCGATTGCTTCACGTATGCCTGTGCCAGAGCCTACCGCACCAAGATTGCCTACAAGGGAAACGACTTTGCCGAAACCGATCTCGGTTGGTGATCGTCAATAGCAACGCGTGAGGTAGTCATGTCTGAAGATGTATCGCAAATTTTCTACACATATTCTCCATGCCGATGGGCCGAAGGCGAACGACGCTGGAAAGATGACGACGCAGGCTTTGATATGTTCGACACATATGAAGCTGCGAAGGAGGACGCGCTACAGCTACGAGAAGACATCGTGCGTCAGGGCGAAACTGAGTGGACACCTGTCCAGATCGAGAAGCTTGTCCTCGCCCCCATGAACAGGGAAAATCTGCTGCTTCTTTTCAATTCGGGCTTTGAGGCCGCTGTCATCGATCACGAAGTATTGGACGTGATCGATTAAGGTCAGCCACGACGAGCGGGATTTTCACATCCGGCGTGGAGCTCCGAGGAGCAAATCCATTTCCTTGGGCGTCAAAACATTGCCGGTTTTCAGAATGTAAGCTGCGATATAGGTCAGCTTCTCATTCACCTCGCTCTCACCCTGCGGCCTGTAATGGAGGATTGCTTGTCGGCTTTCCGCTTCTTGCCTCATCAGAGCGTCCTCACACTGACCGGCGTCTGCCATCGCGTGGAGCGTGGCAATGTGCTGATCAATCAACTCCTCGAGGCAAGTTTCAATGGTCTCCTTGCACACGAGCGCTTTGTGCGTGCGATGACGGGATGAGCGTGGATCGGATGACGACAAATCTATCATGGCTGAACAACTCACTGATCTATGAGCGTCCTAGCGTAGACCACTGCTTGCGGATGAAGGCACGATACACTACGAAGTTCCACGAAACGAAACGAAATCAGCGCCGGTAAGCCTTTGGAGAAGAACGGAAAGTTTTTCATCGCGCCCCCTAAGGATGGGCGTGATTTCAAGGAACTGTTCAAGGACCTAGCCGCTGCGGGGGCTGGACGCCCCCTGGACAGCGACGGCTTTCCATCGGGTCCGTGGACGCCGGAGCTTCTGGCCGAAGCGATTTCGCAGATAGATTCCAATCATGTCGGCGTCGATTTGCGAACGGTACAACTCTGGTTTCAGGAGAACGACAAGGGTGTAAGCGCCGCCAACATTCGCTGGCTTGCGAGGGTTTTCGGATGCGCTGATAAGCAAGCGACGAGCGAATGGCAGATGGAGCTCAGCGCGGCTCAATCCCGATTGGTCGCCAAGAGGCGGGATTCCAAAAAAGCAGACAGCCGTCTCAGTCGCATTCTTGATGTTCCTCTAGCCGAGCTCGAGGCCGTCGAAATCGTCTATGCGGCGCAAGGCGATGCGCAGACCAAAAAGCCACGCTTCAGTCTCGGCCGAATGTCGGAAGCGGTCTTCACGCGCGGCTCGCCCCTGAATCTGCCCGCTTCGGTCTTCGCAGGCGCGTCGGCTCTCGGGTTCTTGGCCTATATCCTGGGCATACACAGCGCGATCTACACCCGCGCCGATGGTATTGTTAAGCAGGTCGGGTTTCTTTGGGCACCCAACTGGACCTTTCTGTTCATGGTCCTCCTGCCCGTGTTTTTCGTGATGGTCACGGAGCTTCTGGTTTACTGGAAAAACAATGGCCGGATGGTGCTGGCAGGCCATGGTGACAGGATCCGGAGCAACCGCGATTGGGAACATCACCTCAAGGCCTATTCCTACTCCTATTGGGCCGTTTTCGTCATCTGCATTCCCTTTGCGGGTATCATCCAGTGGATCGCAGTGGATCTGATACCGCTGCTAAAGGGCGGTGGCGACTACGCGATAAGTTGGGGGACGTTGGCGCTTATTCGGCCCGAGGTGGTCTCGGTCCCAATATCGGTCGTTTTCACCGGCCTTGCATATCTCTACATGTGCCTCTGCTTCTATCTGCTGTTCGCCGGGCTGATCTTGCTCCATACGATCCTCCATGACCTCTGGACGATTGAGGGTGCCACACGGTTGCGTCCAGATGAGTTTGAGCGGGAAGCCGGGGCGATTGCCCTAAGAGTGATGGAGGGAATATTCCGGTGCACCACGGTTGGTATTCTGGTCGCCATCTGCATGAAGCTGCAAAGCGCCTACCTCGCCTCGAACGGCAAGGACATCGTGGCGTGGCTCGTGAACGATAGCTCCGTTGTCTTTGACGGATACGCAAATGGCCGCAATGGCTTCCACTACAGAATGCCAACGCATTTCAGCAGTCTGTTGGTGGCGATCTCGTCCTGTGTAGGCTTCCTGTTCGGGTCAGTTCGGTTTGCTAGACGCTTCCACATGCCGCTGTGGCGGATGTCGGCGGTCGTCGCGTTGCTCATCGCAACCTACATGCTGATCGATGCCTTTGACGGCTTCTCGATCCTCCTTGGTATCGCAACCCTGCTTGCGACATACGCCCTCTTCGATCCGGAGTTCGGGCGGTGGCGCGCAGACGAGATAGAAAGCGATCAACGTGTTTCATAGCTGGCTTGATGGTTGGGACGAGCGGCGCGCGCAGCGTGGTGACGAGGCCAAGAAGGCAACGTCTTTCGTGATCGACGCCGATCGCGCCTTTCCCGGCGCGCAGAGTACTGCGTCTCTGGAAGAATTTTGTCTGCTTGCCGACAAGGCCGCTTCCGATCCGGGTTTCTTCGAGCGACCGAGCGAGAGCGCTGACGGCTTTGACCGAAATGATGGATGGCTCAAGTTCCCGTCCGACATCGCGACCGATGTCGACGAAAACAATACCGTCTGGGCAAAAATCACGGAAAGCGCGTCCAGCAAAAAGGCATTGGTGATTTTCCACCACTGGAATGCAGATGCCCGCAATGCCCAGATCGCGACGTTTTTTTCAAAGCGCGGCATTACCGTGATCGAGATCGCGATGCCCTATCATTTCGAGCGCAGCCGTCCGGGCTCGCTGTATGCCGACTACATCCTCAGCGCCAATCTCGGGCGAACGCTCCAATCCATGAGGCAAGCGGTTTGCGATGGCCGGAAAGTCATTGGCTGGCTGCAAAGCGAAGGCTATCGCGAGATTTCGGTTCTCGGCATGAGCCTGGGCTCTTGGGTCGCAGGATTGATCGCGGCGCACGAGCCCGCCGTGTCGAAAGCCTCGCTGTTTCTGACAGCCGGTAGCCTTGCGGATATGGTTTGGACAGGACGCGCGACACGATCCATTCATGAGAGCCTTGCACCCCATATCCAGCTGAACGATCTCAGAAGAGCGTGGGGACCGCTCAATCTGGAGAACTACGCGCAAAACTTGGCGCGGCCCGATTTAAGGCTTCACATTGTCCTCGCGAAACGAGACACGGTCGTTTTGCCCGATCTATCGTCCCGATTTATGCAGAAGCTCAAGAGTGTCGGCGCTTCGCCTCACATCATGGAACTGAACTGCGGGCATTATTCGCTTGGTATTCCGCCTTACATCCTGCTGGCTGGCCTCAGCTTGAACAGGTTCCTGTCGCGCTGATCAGTTCCACCTTCATGCCTGCTGCGCGCACCCGCTGACCGCGTCGAGCAGCCAGCAAGTGCAATGAGGGAGCCCCTTCGGCCCCTCCCCTCAAACTCCCCTTCTCCCGCACGATGACGACCGAGTGGTGAGCTGGCGGCTTGCCCATATGAGTTCGCGGATATGAAGCAGCCCAGTAACACTTGCCGTTCGCCGGCCCGCCAAACTCATTCTTGATCCGGCCAATATACCCCACGCCGTCGAACCCCTGCCAATCCTAATCAGCCGGCGGGTCGCGCTCGTCGAGCTGCGTCCGTTTCCATTGGCAGCGGGGTTGGTAGGGGCTTCGCCTCGACGCACTTCCACAGATCCTATGTGAGACCTAATGGTCTGGCGGAATGTTTTTGATCCAATTTCGTTAATTCTGGGGTTGAGCCGTTTGTTCGATCTGCTTTGGCTGCATCGCTTTCTCAAATCTCGACAGAAAGCTATCCCCCACGCCGGAAGCAGCAGCGACTAAAATGACCAAAACAGTAATTGCAAGCGTTAGTAGCCAACCGATGACATTCGTGAACAGAGCCATACCAAAGCTCGTTTTAGACGAGACATGGCTTTTCACTCGGCCTTCTACTTCTTGCAGCTTGTCGATTATAGCACTTTGCTGGATGCCCTCGCGGGCGTCTTCCAAAACGCTTGACGCGAACGCACTAAGCTTCTGCTCCGCCGATGAACGGTATAACGCAACAGCGACGACGCCTGGGTTACGTTGTGCGGAAGTAGGGTGCTGCCCTTGGAGGGCGTCTTCAGCGATCGTTTGCTTATAAAGCGCGTAGGCTAACAGCCCGACGACGTCGTCGGGACCATTGACCATATTCTCGAATGCCTTGCTGTAAACTTTTCCATCTGCTTCAGCAGACGAAGAGGATGCTGCAGTCACTTATCATCCCTTCTTGGCGCTATCGATCGCGCGATCGAAAGCATCCTTCCGCATGTGCTGGATCTTCTTTCCGTCAGGAAGAGTGAAGGTCTGAAACATGGGGGACCGAGATTTCTCAGAATCGCGACCTGTGTCAGATCCTGCCGCACCACGCGGGCCGACAGGCTGGAACTGTCCGGTCTTACTGTCGCGACCACCTTTGAAAAAGCTCATGTTTTAGGCTCCTTTGATGACGTTATACCTTGCTCCTCGGTAAGTTTAAATGGGGAGGGTTCGATGCAAGACAAATAAAAACATGCAACGGCGCGGTACGAACGCGAAGCCAAAGGCAAGTCGGAGGGCATAGGGTCATGAAAAGAGAAACGTCAGGTTCAGGTCATTGAGAGCGATGCGGTGCGTTTATGCCGGAGGAAGTCGGTCCCGGCTTCCGCTTCGCGGCGCAAGCTAAGCCTCCTGCGGCTTCCTTTTTTCCGGCAAAAGCGCGTCGAGAATTCCCGCTTTCCCGGCCTGAGGAACGGCCGTCGCTATGCTGAAAGCTCCGATACTCTTCATTGCTCGTTTGGCTCACGGCCAGGGCGACTGGTGATAGAACTAGCTGACGCTCAAAACCTTCTGGCCGATGTATGTACCAACACCACCACCTATGGCCGCTGAGACCACCGTGACCAAGTGCGACGCCTCAAGACTCTGGGCACCCCACACAGATAAACCGGCAAAAAGTCCACCAAAGAGACAGGCAAAGAACGGTTTCATGTAAACCTCCTATCCTCATTTTCACCCGCAATAGTGGCCATGTTCCCGCGATATTGCAAATTCGACAGACAGAAGTCACCTTTGCGCGTGCTGGCGGGCCGCCGTACACTTTCTCATTTGGCTGAATCACCACGAACCAGATCTGCCCGGTAAGCGGAGCGCCCAACACTCGGAGTGCAGCGGGCAGATCGATCCTGGGAACCGGCCCGCCGGTTCACTTCTGCAATGAGCGTCCGAAAAGCGGACGCGCGATTTTTACACATTTCCGCTCTTACGACAGGTCGCGGATCGCCCCAATGGGCAAGCGCGCAAGCGCTGTCCCTCGTCTGGAAAAACGGTTTTCACCGCCGAGCCGGCGAACCTTCCGTGTTTCCCTCCTCTGGACCCATGACCCGCTCCACCCCCTGACGGGAGCGGGCTGCGCCCTCCCCCTTCGTTCCGCCGGATGTGGGGGCACATCCTACGGAACGTAGGCAGAGGCTTCGCCCACTAGCGGGGCTTGCTCCCAAGGAACCGGGAAAACTTTGGAGATTGACCTATGACCGAGATTATCAGCATTCCGCTTAGCAAGCTTGATACGGACCCGAAAAACGTCCGCAAAACCTACAAGGCCGAGGGCGTCGAAAGCCTCGCAGCCTCCATTCTCGCCAATGGCGTTGTTCAGAATATCGTCGTGCGCAAGGCTTCCAAGGGCCGCTATTTCGTTACGGCGGGTGGTCGTCGGCGGGCTGCTCTCTTGCTCCTTGCCGAGCGCGGCCAGATCGCAGCCGATTATGCCGTGAACGCTATCGTAAAGACCGCCGACGAGGCGACAGAGCTTAGCCTGACCGAGAACGTGCAGCGTGAGGAAATGCACCCTGCTGACCAGTATGTGGCGTTTCAGGCCATGGTCAACGAGGGCAAGGCCATCGCGGATATCGCTGCGCGGTTCGGTGTCACTGAAATCATCGTTCGCCGCCGTTTGGCCTTGGCGAAGGTCTCGCCGGTCTTGCTGGCCCTGTTTCGCGACGACGAAATGACGTTTGAGCAGCTGACCGCCTTCACGGTCTGCGATGATCATGAGCGGCAGGAACAGGTCTGGGAGTCTCTTGATCGATGGAGCCGCGATGTATCGCGGATCAAGTCGGCACTGATGACGGACGAGATTGCCGGAACAGACAAGCGTATCACGTTCATCGGTGGCCTTGATGTCTATGAACAGGCAGGTGGCGCAGTTCGCCGCGACCTGTTCGATGCGCAGGGAGGCGGGTTCGCGCTCGACGTAATATTGGTTGAAAAGCTGGTCAGCGAGAAGTTGGCAGCGGTAGCCGAGCCGTTTTTGTCGCAGGGCTGGAAATTTGTCGAAACCCACATGCAGCGGCCCGACTGGATTTTCGGCGTTCCTCGCGTCTATCCGAAACAGATCGAGCTTTCCCCTGATGAACAATCGGAACGTTTGCGCCTGTGCGCCGAGCACGATGAACTCGTAGAGCTCATGGACCGTGACGAGGGCGAGGAAAGCCATTCCGAGCGCATCGATGCCATTAGCGCACGACTGGATGAACTGGACTCGATGCAGGAAGTCTTTTCCGACGAGGACAAGGCGAAAAGCGGGGTGATCGTTTCGTTGGACTACTACGGAAGGGCGGATATTGCCGTTGGCATCCGCAAGCCGGGTGATGACGAACAGACCGAGCAAGCGGAAACGGAGGATGACGATAGCGGGTCCGAGGTTTCCGAGAAGGGTGAGGAAGTCGGCCCGCCGAAGATCGTCCACTCTGCTGTGCTGGTCGAAGACCTGACAGCGCAGAAGACCGCCGCGCTCCGCGTCGAACTTGCCAACAATCCCGATGTTGCTCTGGTCAGCGTCGTTCACGCCATGCTGCTTGATCTTGTTTATCCCGGCACCTATGGCCGTTCGCGAGGAATGACCGCGTTGCAAATCGCCGTGACGCATGAGCGTCTGCAAGGTTCGATGAAAAGACCGGATGCAAGTCGGGCGACCGAGGAATGGGACCGGATTGCCGAGAACTTCGGTTATCATCTCCCCGGCGAGCCGGAAGACCTATGGGAGCATCTCCTCGATAAGCCGCAGTCGGAGCTTCTGGGACTGCTGGCCTATGCCGCTGCGCACACCCTTAACGCTGTCGAGACGAAACATAGCTTCCGCAAGGACGCATGCGCCCACGCCGACCAGATCGGGCGCACCCTAAAGGTTGAAATGACCGACTGGTTCGAGACGACAGCAGAAAGCTATTTTTCGAGCCTGAACCGGGCAGGCATTCAGGCGGCGGTGGCAGAAGTGAAAGGCGCTGATTTCGCTTCGCGTGTCGCAAGTATGAAGAAGGCCGAGGCGGCGGCCTTTGCCGAAACCGCAATCAAAGGGTCCAACTGGCTTCCGTCGCTGGTGCGGATCGCGCCTGATCCGAAGGCCGAGAAGGATCAGACGGAACTCCGTTCGGAGGATGAGCAACCCTTCCCGATGGCAGCGAAATAGCCGCGCTGCTGTCAGCCGGTCACGTCCTCCAGCGTGACCGGCTTCCCTCTCGACACGAGGCAAAGCCATGTTCGATCAAGTCCCCGACCCCACCAAAGCAGCGGAATGCTGCTGCCAATTGATTCAAGCGTACCTGTCCGATCCCGAGCACGTGGATTGGAGTGACGTTCAAACGGCAGTTAACACGGCGCTGGAAGCTTTCAATCTTCCGCCCACGTTCTTCGAAGAACACTTTTAAGCCGTTTGATTCTTGGTTTGTACCGCCCCGCCCGTCTTTGGTCCGACACCAGAGGCGGGCGTTCTGTTGTCCGTAAAATTAGTGCAATACGGAGATGAAACCCCGCTTCTTAGGGGCCCGGATCGTCGCGAACCGCGCCCCTCCGTTGAGAGGAGGCCCAGGCCCCCTCCTCTCAAACTCTCCTTCCCACCCGTGGTCAAAAGCCTTCGAAAGGTGCTCTTAATCGAGAAGCTGCGCCAATTTGGTAACTCAGAGGCCAAGTTGAGGTGCATGTGAATATGACTATGAACCCTTGATTTATAGCCGTTGTGGGGGAATTAACGCCTCTCTATGGCGAATGGAAACTGAGCGAGCGCACAAATCTTGCGCCAAGTTGGATAATCAAGCTATGTATTGCAACTAGCCGGAATCACCTACTGCTCCGGCTCGCACCGTTTTTAATCCAAGTCTGGAGAACACGCAGGCCCAGAAAAGAGAAAACCGCTCCCGAGAAAACCCGGAAGCGGTCTGCAAAAAAACCAAATAATTAAGCAGATTTGTTTTCGCAGACCACCCTTCCCCTGTCAATAAGAAAAACGCCTTCTCGGTGAACGGCGAAGCCTTGTCTGGTCCCTTAAACAGGAGACAGGACAAATGAGGGAAGCCCTCACGAACAAGCGGCTAACTGGCCGCAGAATGACAAAGGAGAGAGCCGAGTTCCGGCGACTGGCACAGTCAACGGAAGTCGGAACGGTGACGCGCGGCCAGTTGGCGGTGTTGTCACAGAGCCTTCCATGCACTGGCCTAATTACCAGTACCGAAAGCCATCTGCTGACTGTGATCATCAACACCGCCCGTGGCGACGCCTTCGACAAGGGCGGGCGACCCATTGTGTTCAAGTCCAACAATCAGCTGGGGTTCGAGATTAACCGCTCACCTGGTCGTGTCAGCCGGATCCTGTCGAGGTTGTTCGACGCCGGGCTCGTTACCATGCAGGACAGCGCGAATTTCAAGCGCTATCCGATCAGGGACGGCGAAGGCGAAATTTCAGACGCGTGTGGCATCGATTTGCGTCTGCTGATTGCCCGCTACCGTGAGCTCGACGCCCTAGTGCGGCAGAAGCGAGAGGAGAAGCGCGCCAGCGATGCCGCTGCCCGCCGCTTTCGCGACGCACTCAGGAGCGCCCGTTACGCGCTGGTGAATGCCGCCGATTTGACGAAAACCGCCCTCGCGAGCCTTGCATCTCGCATCGACCGTGTCGCTGCCTTTGTTGGTATCGCCGGCAGAGCGCCCGCTTTTGTTTTGAGGCGTGCAGCGAGCCTGCTGGAGTGGCTTGTTGGACGCTCTCTCAAGGCATCGAGGCGGCCGCAAAGTGTGTCTGATTATGATAATATGACATGCACGAATGTCGAAAACGACATGCACAAACAGATTACAAACCCCCATCCCTTTGACTTGAGTAAAGAGGAACGGCGTCCGGCTCACGCCGGACAACACAATTCGGTTAAGGCTGGCTACGCCAGCAAGAGGGCTTTTGAAGAAAGCCTGACGAGAGGGTCCGACCCAGACAATAGGCAATCTCGCCCGCAGCAAGGAATTGTTGCTCTTGATGATGTGTGGAGGGCGGCGCCATCGTTGAAAGACTATTTCACAACCGCGCCACGCAGCTGGTCCGACCTTGCCCGCATCGCCCCGCAGATCTGCCGTTTGGCGGGTATCTCAGAGGACGCGAGGCTTCGCGCCGTCGATCAAATGGGCCAGCAGGTCGCCGCGATCGCCGTCGCGGTTACGTTCGAGAAACATTCTCGCCAAGAAGTCAGCTCGCCCGGAGGGTATCTGCGTGCCATGACGGACCGGGCGGCATCCGGTGACCTTCATCTTTCGCGTTCCGTCTTCGGGCTTGCCGCCCGCAACTCTATGGAGGCCTTAAATTGAGAAAAAACCTCGTTTTTTCGGCACTTTTGTTCGCCCTGCTGTTTTCACAACCTGCCGGCGCGGCAGAGTATTCCGGGCAAGCACGCGTGATCGATGGCGACACCTTTAGCATTCGACAGCAGCGGATCAGGATCGCGGCGATTGACGCCTGCGAGCGCTCGCAAAAGGGCTGGAAGAATGGAGCCGAATGGGCGTGTGGTGTGGAGGCTCGCAGCTATCTTTCTCGCCTTATCGACGGGAAGCATGTCACATGCACGATCATTGACGAGGACCAATACCGTCGCCTAGTCGGACAGTGCTTCATCCAGCAAACCGATATCGGCCTTGAAATGGTGAAAGCCGGCCAGGCGCGACTTCTGTTGCAGTATCTACCGCGAGGCAACTCAATGCCTCTTGACGCTTACCATCAGGCCGAAGACAGCGCCCGTGCCAGACGTTTGGGCCAGTGGGCGGCCGAGATCGATGCGCCGAGCAATTATCGCCGTTCCAGTTCTCATCAGTAGCCCAATGACAATTGGATCAGGAACCGTCGAGAACCGCTTTTGGTAGCGCCAAATTGGCTATCTGGCGGGACAAAAAGCCGTTTGTTTCCGGTTGTATGCTTGCGAAAGGTGAATAATATTGGCGCAGGAATATGCGGTTATTGTTGTTGGTCGTACAGGTGATGTTTGGTAGACGCTTTCAGTAGACACCCCTCCAAGGCGGTTGCTCTTGATGCCCGTTCGCACAGCGACGCGGTTTGCGCAAAGCTGGCTGTCTTCCAAATTTCCCCGCCTTCGGCTTCCTCGCGAAGCAAATTTGGCAGCCTTCCAGCCTCCTCCGCTGCGCTTCGGCCTCCGGTGCGCACCGCTTTCCGCTGTGCCTTGTGAACGCTCATCGCAACCACCAAAGAGGAGTGACTACCATGAAAAACATCACCAACTACATCCAGTTCAACGGCGACAACATCGAAACCGCAGACGGTACCGGCCTCATCTCCACCATCGAGCGAGACCTCGAAATCACGGTAACGCCTTTTTCTTCCACCAACGAGAGAGCCCCGACGCACCGCGTTTATGCAACATCTCCCGCAGGTCACAAGCTCGACGTGGGCGGCATCTGGAAAAAAGAGAACGGCGAGGGCAGGCCCTACTACACGATCTCGATCAAGCGCATGGGCTTCAACGCCAATCTAGGCCGGTTCCCCGGCCAGGACGATCCGACCCTTCAGGCAATCATCGAGTGGGAACCACGCGATTGATTGCGCAGAGAAGCCCGGCTCATGACCGGGCCTCTCACCCCGAAATAGCTGAAAATCCGCCAAATAGCTGGATTTTCGGCCCTTTTCGTGTTAGGTTGAACAGTAATTGGAGATTTGTCGATGAACATTCATTCCACCCGTCCCGACCGCTCCCCGGAAGCCGTAGCGGCTCGAAAGAAGAGCACCGATCAGGCTCGCGCCATGAACATCCGCCAAGGCTATCAGGGCGACGACGCTCTGCTCGAAGCGGCGACCGCTGCTTATGTTGCCGGCGATCTCACCCGCGAAGAGTATCGCGCCCGCATCTTGCCGCAGCCCAAGGGCTGATCATTTCATTCAAGTCTCAAGAGGCTCAAGGCCGTCTGCTAGCGCAGACGGCTTTTTGTTGGTTTGCGCATGGCTGAAGAACACCCCAAGGGTTCCTACACTTATCCCAACACGTCAGACGATCCGGATCGCCGGAACGTTCTTCGTAATAAGTTCGGTATCGAATCCAAATCGGAGCTTCGCACAGTGGAGTACCGTGCAACGCAGGACCGAATTTCGGAAATCCTTGAGGGTGATGGTCCCAAGGGGAACTTTGATGCCGCTCATCTCAAGGCGATCCACGGGCACATATTTCAGGATGTGTACGAATGGGCGGGTCATACCCGAAACGAAAGCCCGGTGGTTGACGGAGCTCGTGTCGAGCGGATTGGTGGTCTTTCGAAAGGCGGAACGTCTTTCCTGCATGGTGCTCGGATCGACATGGGTCTGAACGATGCGCTGAAGCCCATCAGCGATCCGCAGGCGCTACGAGCCGCAAGCAGAGAAGAATTCGTTGAGCGGGCCGCAAAAACGCTGTCAGAACTGAACTACGTCCATCCGTTTCGCGAAGGTAACGGAAGGACCCAGGAAACCTTCATCACGGAGCTCGGCCGGCATTACGGGCACGACATCGATATGAGCGTGATCAGCAAAACCCGTATGATCGAAGCGTCCATTGCCACGACAAATGACCCCGCCAGCCAAGCGCTGAAGCACGTCATCGAGGATGCGATCGACCCCAACCGCCGCGAGGCGCTGCGCGGTGCCTTCGCGGATCTGGAGCAGGTCGGCGAGAAGCCTTTCGAGCATTATGTTCGGACTGCCCGCCCGGGCGAAGAAATAGAGGGCCAAGTGTTCGGCCACGACAACCGCGTTGGAACCCTAGTGACCAAGAACGGTATTATCGCTGTCGATCGCGCCGACCTTCCGGAGCGGATTCCGGCCGACGACGAAGAGGTGAAGTTCACCGCCCGCTCTGACTTCAGAACCTTGGGGCGGCCGGCGCAGGAGGCCCAAGCGCAGCCTCAGAGCGTCGAGCAAAAGGCTGAACAAGCACCGCAGCCGTCAAATCAAAACGCAGAGCTCAAGGCCCTCGAAGCGCAGCATCTGGCAGCCCGTCAGCAGCAGAACGACCGGGACGACCGGGATCGTTAGCCCGGCTTCCTACCCGTTGCAGTACCGGCAACCGCAGCGCCGTTAGCGGCCCCTGCTCCCTTGTGTTTGCCGTCTCCCGTTTCGTTGGGTGATTGACGGACAAGCTACGATAGCCCCTCCCCCATTCAACCGCTTCGCGGTCCTCCTCTCCGTTGCGGCCCTCCGGGTGCATGGGCTCGTCTCGGCTATCTCCGTTTTTTGCCGTCAACCAACGAAAAGGAGACGGCTATGCAGAGCAAGGACACCTACCAGCGCATCACGGATGCCATCATCGAGTAGCTGGAAGCAGGAACGAAGCCCTGGATCCGCCCTTGGCGCGGAACTGTTCGCCGCTCGCCGGTACCGCAGCGCGCCACCGGCGAAGCCTATCGCGGCATCAACGTGATCATGCTGTGGCTTTCCAGCCAGCTCGCCGGCTACGACGAGAACACTTGGATGACCTACCGGTAGGCTCAGGATCTTGGGGGCCAGGTCAGAAAGGGCGAACAGGGAACCCTCGTCGTCAAGTACGGGACCTTCACTCCGAAGGAGCAGGAAGCCGACGACAAGAGCATCCCGTACCTGAAGGGCTACACCGTCTTCAACGTCGAGCAGATCGATGGCCTACCCGACCGCTTCACAAGCCCGGTCGAAATCATTCCCGAGGGCTCCATACCGCTCCTCGCGAATGTCGAAGACTTCATTGGTCGAACCGGTGCGAAGATCACCTATGGCGGCAAGCACGCCTGCTATCGTCCAGGTCCCGACGCCATTGAGATGCCGGCGCGTGAACGCTTCCTAAGCGAAGTCCATCTCTACAGCACGGTTCTACACGAGCTCGGTCACTGGACCGGCGCAAAACACCGTCTTGATCGCGATCTTTCCGGCCGTTTCGGCACTGAAACCTATGCCGTGGAAGAGCTCGTTGCCGAACTTTCGGCGGCCTTCGTATGCGCAGACCTTGGCGTTGAGCACGATCCGCGCGAGAACACAGCGACCTATCTCGAAAGCTGGCTGAAGGTCCTTAAGCAGGATAAGCGGGCAATCGTCACAGCCGCTGCCAAGGCTCAGGCTGTTGCGGATTACCTCCATGGCCTTCAAACATAGAGGCCCCCTTGCGCTTGCGATCAACTTTTATATAGCTGCCCTCAGCGTCTTTGCGCGTGCAACGGCATTTTCGAAAGTTTACTGCGGTAAACTTGGGCCAAGTCCAGTGTGTATGTTAACTTCTCGTTAACCTTGTTTCGCTTGCCAGACTCGTAGAATCGCGTCTAAATGCACTTTAACGGCTGTTGTAGGCTTTTAAACGCATTTGAGGTTTTTCGCGGTGAATGTCGCACATATCGAAAAGACAGCGATTTCTGAAGTTGACCAACTCATCATTGGTCAGGCGAAGGAACTGTCTGAGAAGTTAAAGCAGCACCGGCTCGAGATGTATCCTCCGCGGGCCATGAAGGACCTCCGGGAGTTTCAGCTCGCAGAAGCCGCACGGTATGTAGGCGTTACTAGTGGCTACCTAAGGAATCTCTCGCTAGAGGGAAGGGGCCCAACGCCTCAAGTTACACCATCAGGCCGCAGGTCCTACACCGCGGAACAGATGGAGGAGATGCGTCAGTTTCTTGAGCAAAGTGCGCGACCTGGAACCCACTATATCCCGCATCGCCGAAATGGAGAAAGGCTTCAGGTAGTTGCCGTCGTGAATTTTAAGGGCGGCAGTGGTAAAACGACGACTGCAGCACACTTAGCGCAGTTCCTCGCTTTGTCTGGGCACCGGGTCCTGGCCGTTGATCTCGATCCACAGGCGTCGTTGTCGGCGATCCATGGCTTTCAGCCCGAGTTTGACGTGCATGAAAACGAGACGATTTATGGCGCGATCCGCTATGATGATCAGCGCCGTCCCCTTCGAGATATTATCCGTAAGACAAACTTCCCAAATCTTGATCTTGTCCCGGGCAACCTCGAACTGATGGAATTCGAGCATGATACACCACGTATCCTAGCGCAGGGGCAAGGCAGGGACTACGGGCGCATCTTTTTTGCGCGCCTTGATGAAGCATTGACGTCAGTCGCAGACGACTATGACATTGTTCTTATCGATTGCCCGCCCCAGCTTGGCTTTCTCACCATGAGTGCGATCTGTGCGGCGACCGCTGTTCTCATCACCGTTCACCCACAGATGCTTGACGTCATGAGCATGTGCCAGTTTCTGCAGATGCTTGGGGATATTCTAAGCACGTTGAAGGATGTCGGCGGAAATATGAACCTGGACTGGCTTCGCTACCTCGTCACCCGGCATGATCCTCAGGACGGTCCGCAGGCACAGATGGTGGCATTCATGCGTTCAATGTTCAAAAATCACGTGCTCTTGAATCCAATGGTCCGCAGCGTAGCGATTTCAGATGCCGCTATGACAAACCAGACACTGTACGAGGTTGAGCGTAGCGCTTTTACCAGGGCGACCTATGACAGAGCGATGGAAGCGATGGATGCGGTAAATGGCGAGATCCTCGAGTTGATCAACAAAGCGTGGGGAAGGAAATGAGGATGCTGAAGTTTACTGCAGTAAACTCATTTGGTGGAGAGCGGCATGGCTCGTAAGAATTTGCTGTCAGGCCTTCTTGATGATGCGGATAAAAACCCGCCGTCTCTACCAATCTCTGACGGCCCTCCCACTACCTTACGTCCGACAACCAGAGGTCTCGGCGCACTGGGCGCAGTGACGCGTAGCATCGATGAGCTCGCGGCACGGGCGGACGCTGCCCGAGATTTGGAAGAAAGACTAGCGGCAGGCGAAACAATTGTCGATTTGGACGTCAATCTAATCGACAGCTCATTTATCAGCGACCGTGTTGGCATGGATGAAACGGGCTTCAGAGAGCTCGTTGAGGCAATTAGGGCTCGCGGACAGGATTCTCCAATCCTTGTGCGACCACATCCCGACAGAGCTGGGCGGTTCCAGACCGTATTTGGTCACCGTCGCGTGCGTGCCGCCAAGGAATTGGGAGTTTCTGTCCGGGCAGTCGTCAAGAAGCTCGAAGATAGAGACCATGTAATAGCTCAAGGACAGGAAAATTCGCAGCGAGCGGACCTGTCTTTTATAGAGCGCGCCCTGTTCGCCCGTAATCTCGAACTAGGTAATTTCGGCCGCGACACAATCATGCTCGCTCTCGGTGCGGATAAAACGACCGTGTCGAAGATGCTTTCGGCGATCGAAAGATTTCCTGAGGATATCCTGGCAACGGTAACACAGGCGAGGGCGCCAGGCCGTGACCGCTGGTATGGGATCGGCGCTGCATTGGGGGACCCTGCGATTGCCGCAAAGGCTCGAAACCTACTTTCCCATGACGATTACGTCGCAGCTTTGCCGGAAAGCCGGTTTGAAATGCTCGAACGTTTGATTCCGAAAGAGATGAAAGTCTCAAAGAAAGGTTCGACGGACCAAGAATGGGTTAGTCCGAAGAACTTGATAAAAGCAACCATCAAGAACAACGGCTCGGGTGTGACGATTGCGCTAAAGCCATTCAAGAATTCTGGTAAGGCGTCTGCTTTCGGCACTTACCTGACTGAAAACCTTGATCGTCTGTTCACAGCGTTCGAGAATGATCAACCGGAAAGTGGAGACTGAACCGCAAAAGAAAAAGGCCCCCAAAACGATACCGTCGTGGAAGCCCTTCTCGATACTAAGCACATCTAGAATCGCATTTCCCCGAATCCCAGTCAAGAGTCTTTGGCGCTGTTTTGGCGAGCGGACTTCTTTTGCCTTCGTGAAGGGCTGAAGAAATGCAAACAGGAAATATAACGACGCCCTTTGGGCGGCGGCCAATGACGCTTGCTCTGGTGAAACGGCAAATCGCCTTCTCCGAGATCAAGCAGGGCAAGAGTGCTGACAAATGGATGATCTTTCGCGACGTCAAAGAAGCGCGGGAGCTCTTCAAGTTGCCCCCTTATTCGATAGCGGTGCTTGATGCACTGCTGACGTTCTATCCGGAAAAAGAATTGCGCCAGGACGCGCAGTTGGTTGTGTTTCCTTCCAACGCGCAGTTGATGGTGCGCGCTAACGGAATGTCGGGAGCTACCCTTCGTCGACATCTGGCAATCTTGGTCGACATGGGAATGATTGTCCGCAAGGACAGCCCCAATGGCAAACGATACGCCCGCAAAGACGGATCAGGGGAAATCGAGCGCGCATTCGGATTTGATCTTTCGCCGCTTTTGGCTCGATCCGAGGAGTTTGCGTTGGCCGCTCAACAGGTGGCGACCGATCGCCGCGAATTCCTCAAGGCCAAGGAGAGCCTTACCCTGTGCCGGCGGGACGTTCGAAAGGTTATAAGCGCCGCGATCGAGGAGGGGGCTGAAGGCGACTGGGAAGCGATAGAAGCAGTCTACCTCGACATAGTCCGACGGATCCCCCGCACCCCGTCAGCTTCCGACCTGGCGAAAATCCTCGACGAGATGCAGCTTCTTTACGACGAGGTCATCAACCGGCTGGATTTGATGGATAATTCGGAAGAAATAAGCACCAATGGTGCTCACACAGAGCGCCACATACAGAATTCAAAACCGGAATCCATCAATGAACTTGAACCTAGCTCAAGAAACGAGCAGGGCGCGAAGCCGAGTGAAATCAGTAGACCGAAGAGGGAGCCGATAAAGGCATTCCCACTCGGTATGGTGTTGAGGGCTTGCCCGCAGATAAGCGATTACGGGCCGGGCGGCCAGATCGCAAGTTGGCGAGAGCTGATGTCAGCCGCTGTTGTCGTTCGCTCGATGCTCGGCGTCAGCCCGAGCGCCTATCAAACCGCCTGCGAAACCCTGGGACCCGAGAATGCCGCCGCTGTCATGGCCTGCATTCTGGAGCGGGGGGGCCAGATCAACTCGGCAGGCGGTTACCTCCGTGATCTGACGCAAAGGGCGGAGAAGGGTGAGTTTTCCCTCGGCCCGATGCTGATGGCCTTGACGCGCGCCAATACCGGGAACGATCGACAGGCGGGATGAGTTGGTGATATTCGGCCCTGTTTCCGTCTCACGCAACACTGGTGAGGAAGTTATCCAGCAGGACGTTGAACTCCTTGTGCCTTTGCCAGTGGAGACCGTGTCCGGCATTTTCCACGCAGACAGCGCCGCGGTTCCAGAGGTTCCCGTAAGTCAGCTTGTCGATGTAATCGAGATTGATCACTGGATCGTCCGCGCCGTTGACGATGGCCAGCGGAACGGCAGAGGTCTCGACAAGAGCGCGCTGATCGGAATGCCTTCCGGCAAGGGCTGCATCGATCATCAACTCGCGCGAGCGTCCGTCCGTTCGTCTGACAGCGCTTTTCCAGAACGTGTCGTGGACGGCATCCGATCCGAGCGCCAACGCAACGACCATGTCGATTTCTTGCTCACTCAGGATCTGTTTTCCCGTGTAGGCGAACTCCGGATTGGGAAGAAATCCGAGCGCTGCACCTTCGGGGCCAGGTGGGATTGGCGGTGTGCCGAAGATCATCGTGCCCGCGGTATTTTCCGGCAGGAGCCTCATAAGTTCCAGGGCGACGTGGCCGCCGAGAGAGTGGCCGAGTATGGCGAAACGACCGACGCCGAGTGCTTCAATCACTTCGCAGATGGCACCGGCGTATCCGTTGAAATTGTACGTGCGCAGCGGATCAATGGCGTCGGAAGATTGACCATGGCCCGGCAGGTCGACGGCGATGACCCGGCGTTTTCCGGCAAGGGCCTCGATCTGGAAATGGAATGTTTCCCTGCAGACGGAATTGGCGTGGATCATAAGGAGGGGGATTTCACTGCCGGCTGTGTCGAAGACTGCGATCCGTCCATGGGATGTCTCGATCGTTTTTTCACTCATCATCAATGCTCCGTGTTCACTTTCAGTTTCTCGTCCTGACCGTGTTGCCGAAGGACCTAAACGATCTCTGTGACCACAATCTGAAGCTCGCTTCATGTGATACCCGTAAGTCACCATCCGGCGAGATCCCGCCCGCCTGAACGTTAGAGGCCAATTTTCCAGATATTGGGCACATGAGTCGACTTTTACGAAAGTGTTTCAGCCCCCCTTAAATTCACGAGGTTCATAGAATTCCATATTTCTCACGGTGATATTTATGCGTCGTATTGTAGAAAAGTCGATTGTAACCGGATTGCTCTCGGTGTTGGCCTCGCTGGCGATCTCGTTCAGCATTGTCCCGTGGTTGGGCGGTCAAGTTGCGGGCGCGGGCCTGCTCATGACCATATTTTGTCCGCTGGCCATATCGATCCCGGCGTCGGCGCTGCATTTCACCCAGTCGGAAAAAGTGCGACGGGCAGAGGCAGCGACGAAAGAAGCTCTGAACAGATTGGCCGATGCCTATGAAACCCTCCGTATTCAGTCTCGCAGCGACGGCCTGACTGGCGTACTGACAAGAAGCGCATTCATGGAAGATCTGGCTATGACAAGCCAGCGAGGTGGGACCGGAGCCCTGCTGTTCCTGGACCTGGACCACTTCAAGTCGATCAATGACCGGTATGGTCATGCGACCGGTGATGAGGCTCTTCGCTGCGCTGGACTGGTCCTCGCGAGCTTCCTGAGCGAAACGAATTTCGCGGGACGCCTTGGCGGTGAGGAATTTGGTCTGTTTCAGAGCGATCTGGCGTTCGAACAAATGCGCGGTCGTTGCGAGGAGGTTCGGGAGGAAATAGCCCGTATCGTCTTGAAAACACCTTCTGGCACCCGGGTGCAGATCTCCACGAGCATAGGTGCGTGTTATTGTCGACAAGGCTTTGATCCATCGGACTGCCTGAAGGCAGCGGATGAAAACCTCTATCAAGCGAAAACCCTTGGCCGAAACAGGGTCATTGCGTAAACCTCGGATCGAGGCGAAGTCTGGACTTCCTTCGTGACGTATGTGGTTCGTCTCTCGATCAAACGACCAACCGTGCAGCGCGTCCCATCTTCCGTTCGGTATTATTGTAGTAGCCCGACGCCTGCGTCACCGACTTGTGCAGGGACTGCTGCATCGCCTCCGGCAAGGGGATACCGCGGTTCGCCGCCTCGGTCAGATACCCAGAGCGAAGTCCGTGTGCAGAAAACTGCGCCGGGTCCAGCCCGGCCTGCTTGATGCGCGTTTTCAGGATGAGATTGACGGATTGCGGCGTCATTGCCCGCCGATCGAGATTGCCCCACTGGTCGATCCGCCGAAAGACGGGTCCCGCTTCGATTTTCGCCTCTTCAAGCCAATGCTTAAGTGCTGTCACGGGGCGGCCGATGAGCACGACATGTTCATTGTCATCAGCCGACGTGGTTTTGGTGCGGCCGAGTTGGATTGTCAGGCAGGGGAGGAGAGGGGAGTGCTCGTCGGCGGGATTGGTGCGGACCGGATCCTCGTTGACAAGATCCTCGACGCGCAGCCCCGCTACTTCGGAGCGCCGACGGCCGCCGGATGCGAAAGCCATCAGCAGCAGCGCCCGGTCACGCAGGTCGACCAGCCGATCGCCGGCGCAAGCCGCAAGTAGTTTGGCAAGGATATCACCGGTGACAGCCTTCTTGCTTTTTCTCTGTCGCGGTTGATTGTTAGCCCGAACCGCCAAGCGGAGTGCGCTTTTCAGCGACGGGCCCGAAAACGATCCGCTCACGCCACGCCAGCGCGTCAGGATCGACCAGCTGGTCAACCGACGACGAACGGTCGCCGGTGCATGCGGGCCGATACTTCTCAAGAGCCCCTTGGCGCGAAGCGCGATGGCCACGTCTTCAGGCATGCCGTGATCGGGATTGTTTTCACGCTCCGCTGGATTCCACAGATGGTGGGCAACGAATTTCAAAAGCAGGCTTTCGGGTGCCGGCCAGGGGAGGGGAGTGCCAGCCGCCAGAGAGCACCACGCCTCGAGATAGGCAAGGTCGGATGCAAGGGCCCGCATGGTGTTGTCGCCCATGCCTTCGCTGGCCAGATGCTTGAGCGTCGCGACGTCTTCATCGGTCAGAAGTTCGGCGAGCTGGTCACGGCGATCAAACGGCAGGATGGCATCGAGCGCATCCAGTTCCTCTGCACGCTTCAGAACTGTCTGGTCTGCCGCAGGCACGATTTGCGAATTTTCCTTCATCTCACATGTCCTGTCGATATCGCGAGTTTGCAAATGTTCCGGAAATCCCGTATATTCCGGAACAAAGGAGTTTTATCATGACATCCACGGTTACCGCTGCGGCCGTTTCGAAAAATTTCGGGGCTTATCAGGATGCGGCCGTTCGCGAGCCGGTGATCATCACCAAGAATGGTCGGCCCCGCACGGTTCTGATCGCCTATGAGGACTATGTGCGTCTGGCAAAGCGTGATCGCCGGGTCGAACTTTCGACGATGCTCGCTGAAGATGAGCTTGATGCTATTGAAGCATCGCAGATGGAGCAGGGTCTGGATCATCTCAATGCCGAACTGTTGACGGATAAGCATGCTGCCGACTGAACCAAAGCTTGGCTGGCTGTTTCGATATTCGTATCTCTGGCATTGGCAGCATCTCGAAGGCCGTGAGGAAGGCGACAAGGACCGTCCCGTGCTGGTTCTGGCGATTGTTGCCACACTGGACGATGGGACGCCCGCGGTGCGGGTTTTGCCGGTACGCATTCGCCGCCATCCGATCCGCAAGACGCGGTTGAAATCCCGGCTGCCACCAAACGGCGCCTGGGACTTGACGACGAGCGCTCGTGGATTGTTCTGACAGAGAGTAACCGTTTTGTCTGGCCCGGCCCGATGTCAGGCCGATGGACAGTGAAACCGGCTATTACGGCGCGCTGCCACCGGCCGTGTTTGAAGAGGTCAAGCGCCGGTTTGTCGAATTGGCGCGGGCGCGACGTCATCGTGCGACGGCCCGAAGCGAATAGCTGTCCTGTGGCGGCGTCATTTTCCATCCCGTTTTGGTCGTTGCAGCCGTGATTTGCTACGACTTTACAGCGTCTTGGAGTCGAAATCCATCACTATCGATACATGAATATTATCGATGGTTAGAACGCCAACCCTCAATCATACGATGTGAGGAACTGTAATATTCAGATAGAGTTCCTGTAGCAAATCATTTACTATGATTTCAATGGCTTACGATCTCACGAAAATCAACATGACTGCCCTGATGCGACCGGCGTTCGAGGCCGGTGTGGCTTTTAGCTCCGGATTTCAATTGAAGGGCTAGGCGGAAATTCCGACATCAAAATCTCCGCTTACGATTTCATGCGGGGAAGGGGAGGGGGCCAGCTAAAGCCCTGAAGCTTTGGTCAGATTCACGCGGAAGCGATCCCGCCGGCGCTGATATCTGCGGGTCATTTCCGCGGAAGCATGGCCAAGCTGTTTTTGGACGTAGCGTTCGTCGACCTCGGCAGAGGAGGCGAGGCCAGCGCGAAGGGAATGTCCAGAGAACTTGAAGGCCCGCTCGATCTCGCTGAGATCGCCGCGAACGCCTGCGGCCATTGCGGCCCGCTTCACAAGCCGCGCCACCTCTTTGTCGTTCAGTCGCTCCGAGCCAACGGCCTTCCCTTGTCCCGTGACGCGGCGAAAGAGGGGGCCATGAGCCAGCTTGGCAAACTTGATCCAGGTCTCGATCGCGGCGACTGGACAAGTCGCATCAGACGAGCCGCGACCGACCTCGACCTCTCGCCATCCGGTTTTCCCGCGCAGGGTGACGAGCATGCCCTTGTCGAGGATCTCGATCCAGCCGCGCCCGTCTTCGGTCTGGTCTGCCTTCAGATCAAGACCAACGATCTCGGAGCGGCGAAGACCTCCTGCAAAGCCGACGAGCAGCATGGCACGGTCGCGCAGACCGCGCAGCGAACCGCGGTCGAGCGTTTCGACCATGGCGATGATATCCTCTGCCATGACCGCCTCCTTCTGCACCGGCGGCTTGGCATGGCTGTTGCGGATCCCCGCCATAACGGTTGCGATGTGCCGGTCCCTACGATCAAGGGCGAGCCCGCGCTGCGCATAATTCCATGACAGGGAGGAAAGGCGGCGCTCGATTGTGGAAACGGAATTGGCCTTGGCTCCTCTCTCGGCCGTCCCGGAGGCGCAGGCGGTAATATAGAGCCCAACGGTTTGCGGGTGTGGCGGGAGCGGAGCAAGATTTGACCGCCGGCACCAAGCAGCAAAATGCTTCCAGTCGGAGGCATAAGCCTTGCGGGTATTGGCGGAACTCGCGGCTTCGACATAACTCCGGGCGCGATCAGCAAGGCTTGCAAGATGGGCGAGCGTCTGATCCTGACCGGCGGGAGAGGAGAGGGGGCTGTGGCCTGCCACCTCCGGCGCGGAAACATCACCGCCAGAAGCAGTGCTGAGAGACGGCGCTGAGGTCTCCTCGACGTGAATTTTGGTGTTTTGCTCGATGATTTGGGCCATTTCTCTATAATGAACAATACGTCCGATAATGCAAGATTATCGGACGTTTTATCTTCGCGATAGGCTGTGCGGTTTATAACGAAAAAGTAGCACAAACTGCACATCTGATTTATGCTGCTGCGTATGGATTCGATCACATCTTCGTTCTCTGCAACCTCCACATGGACCGGCTACCTCCCAAGCTGGGCGCTGGCGCGTGGCCGTGACATTGACGAGCTGGATGCTGCTTTTGCCGCAGGTATCGCGCTGAAATCACTCGACGATTTAATCCGTTCGGATACACCATGGATAGGCTGCTGGCGCGATCGTCTTGCTCTCAAGTCAGCCGCCGTCGCGGCCAGGATGCTCGGTCGCAACGAGGAAGAGCCCGCGCTGCGGGACGCCGTTTTGTTGATGCCCGTGGACGGTGATCCCGGTCCTGCCGGGAAGCTGTTTTTGGCCACACGAATGCTGTCCCGCCGGATCGGCATGCCGGGCACATCGTTTACTAAGGAATTGGCCACGCTTCTATCGATCCGTTGGGACGACGATCTTGCCTTGGTCCCAGATCTTGTCGATTCTGCCATCCGATCCGGACGTTCGGCACCTTTCGCGGTGGCGGACCTTATAATGGCGATTTCTGCGGCTCGCCCGGACGCAGAAGTGTTGGCACTTGGTCTTGGCGAGATGGTGCTGGCTCAGAAGCTGAACTGGTCGCAACCGGTTCCCCTGTTGCTACCCGAGCGCTTTGGCCCAGCTTTCCGCACCATCGGTGGCCGGGGTCGCGTGAAGCCGGGTGAGTCAGCCTATTCGAAAGCAATCTGCATGGCGATTGTCGATGGCGCCGAACTGGCACTGCGTTCCGCTGCGGAGATCGATCGCCGCGCTAGCCGCTTGTTGGCCATCGCAGCCAAAGTCAGGACCAGAGGAGCTGAACCGGTCATCCGTCGGCTGTTGAACGAAGACGCTGTATCCGCTTCGGCAGCCGGGGCCAGCCTGTCACGATGGGCGGCAAACCGGCTGTTCGAGCGGCTCGAAGGCTTTGAGGCGATACGCGAGCTCTCGGGCCGGTCCTCCTTCCGAATATTTGGATTGTGACAATGGCAGGAGCGAGCGCAGCTAAACGCCGCCGTCAAGCCGGAGGACGCAAGCAAGAGCTCCTGTATGATCGCGAGCTACTGGACTTGCCGTCGGAAATGCGCTGGCGGGAATGGATGATGCGCGTCGAGGCGGTCATTTTTGCGTCCGCCGAGCCGGTCAGCCGCGAGACTCTGGCGCGGGTGGTCGGCAAAGACTGCAGCGTCGATCTGCTGATCGACGACTTGGTCGGAGAGCTGCGAGATCGCCCTTATGAACTGATCTCGGTCGCAGGCGGGTGGCAACACCGGACCCGACCAAGGTTTGCCGAGACGATCCGCGCTTCGTCCGCGCCTACGCGAGGCGGTGTGGCGGCGTTGTCTGAATTTGAGGCGATGGTGCTGATAGCTGTCGGATATTTCCAGCCGATCACGCGCGGTGAGTTGTCAAAGTTATTTGGCAAGGAAGTCAGCCGCGATACGATCGGCGGTTTGCGTGGAGCAGGTTTTATCGGCTCCGGCCCACGGAGCCCTACGCTGGGCGCGCCATATACCTATGTCACGACGCCATATTTCCTCTCGGCCTTTGGCATGGAGACCTTGCGGGACCTGCCAAACATCGAGGCGCTGGAAGACGCTGGTCTCTTGAGTAAACAGGGTAGCGCCGTGGATACTGACCCGGCCGCCGGAGACGACATGTTGGAAGATTGACAGGTTTGGGCTTGGCGCCGCGGTAGCGCACATCGGGCTGCCGCAAGAACTGCGGTTGTTTTTGACAACCGGCATTCTTGGCGGTTTTACGACCTTCTCGACGTTTTCGCTGGATGCTGTAGGGCTTTGGGAAAGGGGAGAGGCTAGCGCCGCCATCCTCTACGCCAGCGCTTCTGTCATCCTGGCATTCATTGCAATGTTCGCTGGCATGGTGCTGGTGCGTGGTATGGCTGGAGGTCAAACGGCATGAAAAGTATTTTTCTCGGCTGGCCCTTCTGGGCGCTATTATCGGCTGGCTTTGCGGCAATGACGGCTATCTTCGCAAAAGTCGGGGTCGAAAACGTCAATTCCGATTTCGCGACTTTCATTCGCACGATCGTCATTCTGGCGGCCGCCGGGATGATGGTCTATGTCACCGAAAATTGGCAATCGCCGGGTACGGTGTCCGGCCGTAGCTGGGTATTCCTTGTTCTATCAGGCCTGGCAACCGGCGCGTCGTGGATCTGCTATTTCCGGGCGTTGAAACTCGGTGATGCCGCACGCGTTGCGCCGATCGACAAGCTCAGTGTCGTCTTCGTCGCAATCTTCGCCGTACTCTTTCTAGGGGAGCGTCTGTCGCTTCCCAATTGGCTTGGCGTCTGCCTGATTGCCTGCGGCGCTATCCTCGTCGCTTACCGAGCCTAGAGCAGATCCGATGTCGAACCCACTTTGCCTCCCGATATGGCAGGTCTGGTACGCGTGGCACCCCGGTTCTGCCCGAGGATGATCGCGTATTCTGACTGGAGTATGTTTGGAGGCGATGGGATACGACGGCACGGCGATGATGGTATCGCTTGTTCGGAGCCACGAACAAAAAGACGCGGAAGCTGCGTCGCAGGAAACCTGAACCAGGAGGAAAACCATGCACATTGTTGCACTCATCCCACATCCTAAAACAGCCCTTTCCAGCCTGCTCATCGCCGACGCTGCATCAGCGGTCGAACCGGGATCAACAATCACGGCGCTCCATGTTTGCGTCGATCCCGCCAAGATCGGAGGCAGTGTAGAGGAAGTCGACATGCAGGAAATGCGGATCCGCGATGAGGGCACGGCCTTTCAGCGACGGAACGAGGTCAGAAAGATCTTCGAGGAGTGGTCGGCAGGGCGTGAACCGTCGCCGGCTGGCGCCAAGGTCGAGTGGGTGGAAGCTGATGGTGGAGAAGAAGACGGTGTCCGCAAACATCTTGGATCAGCCGATCTTGTGACCATCGCCCACCCGCAATCGATGGACGGCGGCGATGCCCTGCATGCGGCGCTCTTCGATCACCATAGGCTGGTGGTTTTTACGCCGGATACTAACGGCACTCCGGTTTCTTTCGGCCGCTCAATCGCCATTTTCTGGAGGGACGATGACGGAATACGTTCTTGCCTTCAAAAGGCCAGAGCTTGGCTCCGCGCTGCTGATACGTTGATAATTCTCGCAGCACACGAGAACGACATCTCAGAGGCGGTTGCGTTCTTTCAGACATTGCATGTCAGCGGGACAGGGCGGCTGCAGACCTCCGTGGCGAAAAACGCCGACGATTTTCTGGAGAAGGCCAATAGGGGCGGCGCGGATACGCTTTTGATGGGCGCCTACCGTCATGGCCTATTCCTCGAGACCGTCTTTGGCGGGGCCACGAAGACAGTGATGGATCACACAAGTTTGCCCGTGTTTCTCAGCCATTAGGCCTACGTACGACACATCCTCCTGTAGAACTTCGCCCTTGGAATCCGTTCTACCAGCCAAAGGGAGTTCAATATCCTTGAGCGCGGTGAGCGAGGAGAAAATTATTTTGCTGCCGGGTGGAATAACGCGTGATTGCCAGCGTCTCTCTCCTGTCATTTCAACAAGGAGATTATACTATGCGCAAAACAGTTCTGATGGCTCTGCCGCTCGCTTTTCTCATGTGCACCGGTGCAGCCCTTGCTGGCCCTGCCATGGACATGGCCAAAACCCGTATCGAAGCGATCGCCAAGGGCGATGTCGCGACAATCACCAAGGACTACGGTAAGGATCCTTCCCTTGCCTGGATTGGTGGTCCGCTCGACGGCACCTATGCGTCGGAAAAGGCGATAGCTGAAGTCTGGACCAAATTCTCGACGGCACAGGGCGAACAGACCGCCACAGTCGGCGAAGTCTGGGAGGCAGCCAATCCGAAGGGCGCGACCGTTGCAGCAAATGTTGTCTTTGCCGGCAAGAACAAGGTTCCCGTTCTCTATATCATGACCTATCGTGACGGAAAACTTGTCGACGAAATCTGGCAGGTTAACCCGCCTGCAAAGTAAGCCGAATGGTGGCCATGCCAGCATCCCCGGTATGGCCACCGATCCGAAGGGCTGATGATGTCGACAATGGCGATGCGACTGGAGGCGGAAATACCGGCACTGCGACGCTATGCCTTCGCGCTTCTGCGCGATCACAACCGCGCCGACGATCTCGTGCAGGATTGCCTCGAGCGTGCGATATCACGCTGGTATCTGCGTCGGACCGATGGTGACCTGCGGGCATGGCTGTTTACCATCATGCGAAACCTGCACATTTCGGCTGGACGCCAATCCCAGCGACGGGGGCCACACCACGAGCTCGATACCGTCACGCTCCCCGGATCGCCCGCCGATCAGGATCATGGCATCGCCGTACGCGATATACTCGAAGCGCTCGATAGGCTTTCCGACGATCAAAAATCGCTTCTGCTTCTGGTTGGCGTCGAGGATCTGTCCTATGAGCAGGCTGCCGCCGTCATTGGTGTTCCGGTAGGAACCGTGATGTCGCGGCTGTCGCGCGCCAGGCAGAAATTCCGATCCATTCTCGACAACAAGACGCCCGTGACCTTGCGAAGGGTAAAATGATGAACACCGGTTCGCCGATTGGCGAAGATGATCTTCAGGCTTACATCGACGGAAAGCTGACGCCTGACCGGCAGGCGCTTGTCGACGCCTATCTTGCTGGTCATCCTGAAGCGAGCGCAAGGGTCACGCAACAGCTTGCGGATCGGGAAGCTTTGCGTGTGCGGCTGTCTGAGAAATTCTCGGAGCCCATTCCAGCGCGGCTGCGCATCGCCAACCTTCAGTCCAATGCAGCTTTGCGAAGACAAGGTTGGTATCGCTCCGCCATGGCAGCTTGCATCTTCTTGGGAATGGGCCTGGCCGGTGGCTGGTGGCTAAAGCCTGAAGGCGTGCAAATCAACGCAGCGCGATTGTCCGAGGCGGGTTTCGCCGCGAACGCATCTGACGCCTATCGGACCTTCGTGGTCGAAGTAGCCCATCCGGTCGAAGTTGGAGCGGATGACGAGGCACATCTGGTCACATGGCTGTCGAAGCGATCCGGCCGGGCACTGACGCCACCGAACCTTTCGGCATTCGGGTATAAGCTGCTCGGCGGACGCGTCCTTCCGGGCGGTGGCGCTGCGGCTGCACAACTCATGTACGAGGATGACAAAGGCGAGAGGCTGGCCGTTTATCTACGCGCCGGCCAATCAGCGCAGACAGCGTTCACGTTTGAAGAGAAAAACGGCGTGTCCAGCTTTGTCTGGGTGGATCAGGGGTTCGATTTCGCGGTATCCGCCTCGGTCGATCGGGCAAAGCTCCTTCCGATCGCAACTGCGATCTATCAAGGAATGATTTGAATCCGGTCAATCTCAGTGCGGTATCAAAAATGACTGCGGCATTGTAAGAACGCCGCAGTCAACTTGTTTTGGGGTTGCCCATAACAGGTAGCCAAACTGTTAGTTGCTCTGCAAGACCGCATTTGCTGACGGTTCTGTTCCCTCAACGAGGATAACCTTAGGTGTCTTGGAGGCTTCGCCCGGTTTGACGATGGAGCGGGTCGGACTGGTGGCAGATGCCATCGCGGCACCTTTGGCATCCGTCTTGAACGCCACGATCGGTTCCGGCTGACCTTCGAACAACAGCGCATAAGCCGTGTCCGGCTTCAATTTCGAAACGCTGAGATCTACGATATCGATCAGGCCAAGATTGCGCGAGACGACCATTCCGCCGCCTTGCGCATCTGCGGCAGGCTTCAGCATAAGTGTGATGTTCTCCGGCATGTCCTTGCGTGGTTCAAGGTTTTGGCGGCCATCGCCTGTCGGGACCGCATCCGGAACGTAGATCAGCGCTTGTGGGGCCTGGCCTGAGGGGATATGGGCGATCTTCTCATTCTTCTGAGTGTCGATCACGTCCACCGCGTCGCCGTTTTCGAGGCCAACAAAGACGCGGCTGCCGTCGCCCGAACCCCAGACACCGTGCGGCAAGGCGCCGACGGGAATGGTGGCTATCAGCTTGGCCTCGTCGTCCAGCGTGTAGACTTTCACGACGTTCTCGCCGCCGATGGTCACATAAGCCAGAGTTCCGGCGGATGTGTCGGCGAACGCCAGATGGTTGGTGATCGGACCGCTATCGATCACGCCCTTGACTTTCAATGTCTTGGTATCAATTCGCGTCACCTTGCCGACATCCTTGTGGGTTAGCCAGGCTTCCTTTCCATCTGGCGTCACCTGAATGAACGGCGAGAATGGCGAGACCACCGGAATGGATGCAAGCAGCTTTTTCGACGCGACATCGAACACCTGAACGACCGGATTGAAGCTGTTGGCCACAAAGGCGCGCTTGCCGTCTGGCGTAAAGATGGTCATGCCGGGACCGCTCTCGGTCTTGATGCGATCGGTCTCCTTGAATGTCTTCGCATCAATGACCGAAAGGTAATCCTCGCCACGCACGGTTGCCCAGACGTGTTTGCCATCCGGCGTGAAGAAGGCCTCGTGCGGGTTGCGGCCGATATAGGCGACACCTTTGATCTTGTTTGTCGCGGTATCGATGAAGGTCACGGAATTGGTCACCGTCGAGACGGCGACGATGGTACGGTGATCCGGCGAGAAGCCAAGGCCGTGGACGTTGACCTCACCCTTGTAAAGCGGGCTCAAGACATTCGGGCGTGGGTCGCCGAGCTTGATCAGGCCGAGAAGCGTGTTGGTCGATGGGTCGATGACAGATACGGTGTTGCTGTTCTGGTCAGCAGCATAGACCCGGTCCTTGGATTCGGGCAGGGCAAAGGCTGGCGTGCTCGCCATCAAGGCGATCAGCAGGGCTGCGGAACGTTTCATTTCGAAGTCTCCGGGTTGGCGGCGACGGAGCCGCGCTGTTGTGTGAGCATCGAATTCATCAACTGAATTTCGTAAGCCTGCTCTGTGATGATCGACTGGGCGAGGTTTCGGATTTGCGGATCTTGGGTGGTGAGCAACACGGCCTTGGCCATGTCGATGGCGCCCTGGTGATGCGGGATCATTTGCGCCAGAAAATCGTGGTCTGGATTGCCTGTTTCGGGTACCGCCATCATGCCGGTATGCATTTTGTCCATGGCCACCTTCATGCTTTTCGAGAACGCAGTTGAAGGGCCGCTATCCTCCATGCTCATCGCCGGTTGGTGGTCGTGGAACTGCTCAGCAGTTGCACTTCCCATAATGGCAAAACTGGCAACAAGTATGAAACTGTAAACGCGCATGGCGGAATCCTTTTGGCTTTAGTGGATAAGAACGCTGTGGGTCGCCGTTTATTCCACTGCTCATCCGTATTTGTTCTCACGTCGGCGTGAGCGGTTGGCACGCGCGGTGCTATACCGGTCTGCGCGAAGAACGACGGAACGCGGATGGTGACTCGAGGCGTGCCGAAATACGGCTTGTTCATATGCCGCCAAGAGGATCACGCGTGTTGGATCCAATCGGCCTGTGAACGATGTCTGAAGGACGATACTCGCAGCGGATTGCGGTATGGAGAATGAACGGCCGGTTGGAACAGGGCGAAAAAGCAGACATTCTAAGCCGTTCGACGACGGCGCCCAGTCGTCCGTCTTTTCAGAGGAAAACCAGCCTGGTCGATCGTAGGAAAACTTCCTACAGGGAATTCCGCCACTCTCAGATTTTGGTTTCACTCCAGGCTGGCGGTGGCTTTCATGACTGCTTTGGCGACCTCGTTGAAACTCATTTTAATCCGAACCTGTTGGCCGTTGACGAAAAACGATGGCGTGCCGGCGACTCCGAATTTTTTGTTCGCTTCGGTTGTCGCAGCATTGAGCTTGTCGAGATAGGCCTGATCGGCGACAGCGCGATCGAAACCTGCGCGGTCGATGCCCATGCTAGCGGCGATCTCGCGCAATGCATCCTCGGCGTTGGCGGCGCCGGCAATCTCATCGAATTTCGTCATGAAGGACGATACCGTCTCGTCGAATTTGTCTCGGCCCCGCGCATTCGCCAGCATGAAGATAACGGCATCCACCGAGTTTCGCACGAAGGGCCGGTACGCGATCTTCAACTTACCCGATGCGACATATGTATCCTGCAGTTTCGGCAGGTCTCGTTCATGGAAGTCGACGCAGTGGCTGCAGGTTGGGGAGGAATAGACGACCAGCGTGACTGGAGCGGTCTTCTGCCCAACGAAGCTGTCTTGGAATACGGCCGGGGTCATCAAATCCTGCACGGGTTCGGCCTCGGCCGATGTCACGCATCCTAAGGCAATGCCGACGATCACGGCCATCATACGAAACGTCATGTCTTCTCCTGTTCGGTTACGAGAAAAAACACTCCGGCATGAGCAATGCCGGAGTGTTTCGATCATCAGTCGGCCTTGAGGCAGGGCGAGACGAAGAGCGAGCGGTCAAGAGTGCCCTTGATCGTCTTGGCCACGACCAGCAGCCACATGCAGACAAGTGCTATAACAAGAACCGCGCCAAAGATTGCGATAGACGACATCGGCACCATCGTTGAGAGACGAAGCGTGGCGACGGCGAACACGCCAAGCGGGAAGGTATAGCCCCACCAGCCGATATTGAATGGAAGGCCCTCGCGAAGGTAGCGCAGGGTGATCAGGACAGCAGTCGCCAGCCACCAGATGCCGTAGCCCCACAGGAGGATCGCGCCGAGGAAGCTGGCGCCACCGAAGGCCGGAGCAACGCTCGCCAATCCATTCGCCGACAACACGGCGGGTCCGGTCTGGCTCATGACGAGAAGACCAAGCGCACCGGTTCCGATCGGGCCGAGAGCCAGCCAGCTCGAGGCGGCCATGTTGACATGCGGAAGCTTGTGGACCGTCATGCGCAGGAAGAGGATGACGAGAACGCTCATGGCGAGCGGGACCGAACAGGCCCAGAGAACCAGGCTCGTCATCAGCACCGTCAACTGCGTCTGAGCATCGCCGATATGGGGCAGAAGCAGACCACCGCTGACGGCCGCTACTTCGCTTGCCACGATCGGCAGCAACCAGACTGCGGTCATCTGGTCGATCGAGTGCGACTGGCGCGTGAACATCATGAACGGGATGGCGAGGCCGCAACAAAGCGACAGAGCGACGTCAAACCACCAAAGCGTCGTTGCGATCGACACCGCCGTGTCGCCGATATGTGGGATGCCATAGATCAGGAAGCCATTGATGATCGTGGCCAATCCCATCGGAATGCAGCCGAAGAACATCGACACGACGGAATGGGAAAAGACCCGTCTTGCCTCTTGGAAATAGAGCAGCCAGCGTGCCGCGTAGAGCGTTGTGCAGGTTGCAAACAGCAGGATATTGAAGAGCCAAAGCGCCTGACCCATCGCGAAAAGCCCCGGATGCCCAGGAAACTGTGCGAAGGCGACCGAAAGGATGCCGGTGCCCATAGTGGTCGCGAACCAATTTGGCGTAAAGTTCCGTATGACATGGCCTTGCATAGGAACATCCGAGGCTGGCGCTACCGGCTCCTTGAAGGCAACAATCTTGTGCATCGAATTTCTCCTGATCGTCGAGGAGAAAATACGTGGGTACAACGATTAGTTCCAACGCATAGTTCAGGATATTTCAATCGCCGTTTCCGATTGATCTAGATTTGCGGCGGCAGCTTCGAAAGCCGCGTGAAGGCGGTCGCGCAGCGTCCGCGAGGTATTGATCAGCGTCGGGCTCGGATGGGGGCAGAGGATCACCTCGATGCCGGCATCCACCAGTACATCTTCAGCACCACTCGCCACCGCGCCCGCCAGGACGGCGACACGTAGGTTCGGCAGCAGCGGCAGAAGGCCTGCAAGTCCCTTGATGCCCTCGCGCCGCTCGCTGGCCACGATCGAGCTTCGGGTTGCGCGGACCCACGGGACCGTATTCCACAGAACGATGTCCCGGCGCGATATCCCTGCGCCAGTCAGTGCCTTGCGCAGGTTCTTCGCCGTGCCGGTCGGGTTATCGATCGAAACGAAACGCTGGCCGCGTTCAACCGGACTTGGTCCAGGCGTCTCCAAAAGGATCAGCAGTCTTGCGCTGATACCGCCATCGTATGGATCGAAGTTCGGCATATCCCGGTCGGAGTTGAGCTGAACGTGCTCCCGGAAGGCGTTCAATGGCTGCATATGCGCACTGTCAAGCGCGGCCAACCGCTCCTCGCGTCGATGCTCGTGCCAGAGCGTATCAGGTCCGCGATAGGTCATCGTGTCTATTCCGACAACAGGGCTTCGAACGCATCGGCCGCCTTGGAGCGATACCGCTCCTTATGCCGGAGCAGGAAGAATGGGCGCGGAAGCGGAGAAGCATTGGCCTCGACCAGCAGGCCGCTGTTGAGTTCGGTCTGGGCAGCACTTCGCGATGTCAGTGTTGCCCCCATGCCGGCCTCGACTGCGCCGAGCACGGCCTCGTTTCCGGGCAGGACAATTGCAACGTTCAACGCCTGCAGCTTCAATTTCTCTTTCGTCATCATCGTCTCGAAGGCGAGCCGTGTTCCCGATCCGGGTTCGCGAAGAACCCATGTCGCGTCTTCAAAATCGGCCTTTCCGAGCTTTTTGCCTTTGGCCCATGGATGAGTTGGCGACACGACGAGGATCATCTCATCCGTGGCGATCATGCGCGACGACAAGGCCGGTCTGTCGACCGCGCCCTCTACAACGCCGAGCTCAACCCGCCCTGCCTCAACCGCGTCGCCTACCGCCTCGGTATTGCCGATCCCGACGTCGAGACCGAGACCAGGATAGCGTGTGTGGAACGTCGCAAGCCTGGAGGGCAGCCAATAGGCGCCAACAGTCTGACTCGCCATAACCGACAATTCCCCGCGCAAAAGTCCGGCAAGGTCGCTTAGCGCAGACTCGGCGGCTTTCGCTTCAGCCAAGACCTGAAGTGCATGCTCGAGAAAGATCGTTCCGGTTTGATTGAGAACGATAGAACGACCGATCCGGTCGAACAAAGCCACGCCGTGCCGTTCCTCAAGCGCGATGACCGCAGCACTGACGGCCGACTGCGTCATGTTCATCGCTTTGGCAGCCTTGGTGATGTGCTGTTGGCGGGCGACTTCGGCGAAGATGCGCAACTGGTCGAGGGTCATGAGGATAGCAACCTTGAATCGGCTCCGAGTTATAATCGATTTATCCGAATGTTCGTAGCAAAATTATGCGATGGAACTGATGCAGAATGGCGCTAGTTTTCTCCTACCAGACACGGAGGAAATACCATGCTGAAATCCATCATCACCGGCGCGGTGATGCTTGGCGCCACGACAGCACCAACGCTTGCCGCCGATATCCACGTCTATGGTCCCGGTGGACCACTCCCTGCCATGAAGGAGGCGGCAGCCGCCTTCGAGAAAAGCTCCGGCAACACGGTGATCGTTACCGCCGGCCCAACGCCGCAATGGATCGGCAAGGCTAAAGACAATGCCGACCTGATCTTCAGCGGCTCAGAGACGATGATGTCGGATTTCGTGAAGGCGATGGACGGCCAGATCAAGGACGCCGATGTCGTACCGCTCTACTTGCGTCCTTCCGCTATCCTGGTGCGTCCGGGGAACCCGGAGAAGATCACCGGCCTCGCTGATCTGTTCAAGCCCGGCCACAAAGTGCTTGTCGTCAATGGTGCCGGGCAGAACGGTCTTTGGGAAGACATGGCCGGCCGGACCGGTGACATCGAGAAGGTGAAGGCCCTTCGCGCCAACATCAGGACCTTTGCCGCCAACAGTGCCGAAGCCAAGAAGGCCTGGACCGAGGACAAGTCCTTCGATGCCTGGATCATCTGGAATATCTGGCAGGTCGCCAACCCAGAACTCGCAGACGTCGTCGAGGTCGAACCGGACTATCGCATCTACCGAGACACCGGGATCGTGCTGACCGAGCGCGGAGGCAAGAATGCCGACGCCAAGGCGTTTTCGGAATTCCTTCAGGGCACCGAGGCCAAGGCGATCTTTGCCAAGGCCGGCTGGACCACGCCCTCGAATAACCTTATCCCGTCTCAGGAAAGATAATGACAATGCAATCCACTCCCAAAAAGATCGCCGTGACCGGTGCTGCCGGCCAGATCTGCTATTCCCTGCTGTTTCGATTGGCGAATGGTGACCTTTATGGCAAGTCGCAGCCGATCGAACTGCGGCTGCTCGATTTGCCTCAAGCCCAGGACGCCGTTCGCGGCGTCGTCATGGAACTGGAGGACTGCGCTTTTCCGCTGCTACACAGCATCGTCACGACCGACGATCCTCGGCAAGCGTTTGACGGTGTCGACGCAGCGTTTTTGGTCGGGTCCCGGCCGCGGTCAAAGGGAATGGAACGGCGAGACCTGCTTGCAGCGAATGCAGAGATCTTTAAGGTGCAGGGGAGGGCGATCAACGAGGTCGCCGGACGACAAGCTAGAATTTTGGTCGTTGGCAATCCGGCCAACACCAACGCTTCCATCCTGATCGCCAATGCGCCGGACTTTAACCCAAGGCAGGTCAGCTCGATGATCCGGCTTGATCACAATAGGGCTTTGACTCAACTGGCGCGCAAGGTCGGCTGTGGCGTCGGCGACATCGATAAGCTCGTGATCTGGGGCAATCACTCGCCGACCATGTTTGCCGACTGGACCTACGCAACGGCTGCCGGCAGGCCCCTGCCGGACACCATCGGCGACGACCATTGGTACAAGGAGGTGCTGATCCCTGAGGTCGCAAGGCGGGGCACTACGATCATAGAGGCGCGCGGCGCGTCCTCTGCAGCATCTGCCGCCAATGCAGCGATCGATCAGATGCGTGATTGGATGCGTGGTACTGATGGGCGCTGGACATCGATGGCTGTTATATCGCAGGGGCAGTATGGCATACCGGAAGGGCTTGTGTGTGGCGTACCTGTGATGTGCAAGGACGGTGACTATAGCGTCGTTGAAGGTCTCGATCTGGACGGGTTTCAGAAAAGTATGCTGGACAAAACGATAGAAGAGCTTGTCGGCGAGCGCGACGCTTTATCCTGATATCGCGGGATGCGGAGGCTGGCACAAAAGATGTGCGGAGATTGCACGCCTATTCTCCGCCTAATTTTGGAGAATAGGCGCCAGCCTCAGAAGAGGCGAATGCCACCACGACGATCAGCGAGCTGCAGTTTGACGGGCCGGTTCGATTTTATCTTTCATAATCCGCTTTGACCGCCGAATGGGAAGGACGAAGCCCTCATCCAGATAGGCGTCGTCGGGAATGAAGCGCTCGAACAAGCGTATCCGGCTGGAAACCGAGTCGGTAGAACTGCGATCAAATCTCGTCGCCAAGGCCATTTCGGCGGATTGTTCGTCGCAAGGATATTCGCCACTGTACCGATAGAACGATTGATTATCTGTTCAAAGTATTGCGCTTCAATTGTCACCGGCACCTTGGACGCCCGCCGCAGGTCATAAGCGCAAGAGGTGCAGACATGCTGGCCGACAAGCCGTGGCTGAGCGAAGGCAGTAATTCCGCGGTGGCACGATGGGCAACGGTCGCGTAATCCGCACCCGTGGATAAAGCAGGAGATTCTAGTCGAGTGTCGCCATCGCCTCCGAAAAATATGGGGGCTGATCAGAACCGAGGCACGCAGGACAGAATTGCAGCCACGTCGAAGCAGCACGACGGGCTTTGATGACCAGTGGTAGCGGCATGTGTCTGTAATCACATGGCTGCAAGGCCATTGACGACAATCGGTCTCTCGCAATTCCATTGAGGCGTGGCCGTAAACAGCCATATTTTCCTGGCGGCGAATCTCACATTAAGTGCCAAACAGAAGCCAGAGTCTCAAATTAAATGCCAAGTCTCAAATTAAGTGCCGGGCTATCTTACTGAAACTGTTAGGACTGGAATCTCACGATTAAATGCAAAACGACACCTTCAACATCGTGCATTCCTCCCCCTTGAAGTTTTTTGACGGTCTTAAGCCCTGTAGGCGACGAGAACGGCGCCTCCCGCGATCATCACGACACCGAGCCAGTTCGGGAGCGTCAGGCGCTCACCGAGAAGCAGCACAGCGAAAATGGACACGAACACCACGGACAGCTTGTCGATCGGCGCGACGCGGGCGGCGTCACCAAGCTTCAGCGCCCGGAAGTAGCAAATCCAGGATGCGCCCGTGGCAAAACCGGAAAGTACAAGAAATAGCCAGCTTCTGGTCGAGACCGTCGACGGCTCCTGCCAATTTCCGGTGATATAGACCATCGCGCCAGCGGCCAGCAGGATGACGATGGTGCGAATGAAGGTGGCGAAGTCGGAATTGACGTTTTCGACGCCGATCTTGGCGAAGATCGCCGTCAGGGCTGCAAAGCCGGCCGAAAGGAGGGCCCAGAACGTCCAGCTTGTAAGGAAGATTTTCATGCGGCTTGTCCATGTCCGGCCATCCGGATCAGCATGAGGCCGACAAAAAGTCCCGCCATCGACAGGACCAGCGAAAGAGCGACATATCCGGCAGCAACACCCCATTGCCCGCGTTCCCACAGCGTCACGGCATCCAGCGAAAAGGTCGAGAAGGTGGTGAACCCGCCGAGCAACCCGGTGGTCAGGAACAGGCGCAACTCCTGTGGCAGGCCTGAGCGAAACACGAAAAATTCCGTGAGCAGGCCCATGACGACGGAGCCGACAACATTGACGGTGAGTGTGCCGTAGGGAAAGCCGAAGCCGAACAGGCGCGCCGCTCCCATGTTGACGGCGTGCCGGAAAACACCACCGATACCTGCGCCAAGGAAACGATCAGATAAACCAAGATCGCGCCTCCTTCAGGATGTCGTGACTTTGAGCGCTTCTGCCGTTTCGACGTCGTGATGGACGACATCCCACTGTTCCAGGTGCTTGTAGACGATCACCTTGTGTTTCAGGACCGCGCCATGGGTCCGGCAGAACTCTTCGAGCTGGTCGCGTGATGCAATCATCTCGACGCACATAGTCAGATCCGGATTGGGGATCTCGAAGCCCTCGTCCTGAAGCTTACCGCTGTTCGAATAGCCAAAATGCGTATGGTGCGCGACGGCATTCTTGATGCCGGCCGACTTCGCCTGCACGACCAATTCCCGGTAAAGAGGCTTCGATCCGAACCAACCGCCCTTGCCGGGCGTCTTCTCACGCGGCTTCATGTAGATACGGACCATGCCAATTTCGGTAGAATGCAGCTTGTGTTGCTTCACGATGATGGGCCTTTCGTTGAGTGTTGCGGTTGTGGCGATCGACCGGAGACGGACCTTTCCGACGATTTCGCCGAGGCTCTGAGTCCGCATGTCACGCATGTGGCGAACCGAGATGTCGGGAGGAATATCGTTGGCGGCAGCGGTTTTCGGAACGCCGACGCGCTGCGACAGGTAGATGCTGGAATGGCCACTGCACAGATAGGCAACGAAGCAGGCGACAGCGAGGTAGACCGAATGGGTGGCGCCGAAGAGCTCAATCCCCATGATCATGCAAGCCAGCGGCGTATTAGTGGCGCCGGCGAAGACGGCCACGAAGCCAAGTGCCGCAAAAAGATCGACCGGTGCGCCGAGAACACCGGCCAGCGCACTGCCGAGACCTGCGCCGATGAAGAACAGCGGTGTGACCTCGCCGCCCTTGAAACCGGCGTTTAATGTGACGATCGTGAACAGCGCCTTCCAGGCCCAGCTCCAGTAATCCACGTGATTGGGACGGAAAAAGCCTAGGATCGTCGCGTCGTCGGGATTGGGGGACCAGACACCCAGACCGAGATATTCCCGCGTACCGAGGAGGTAGACGAGGCCCAGCAATATGGCGCTGGCGAGTACCGGACGCAGCGGCGCATAAGGCAGGATCGCCTTGTAGGCGGACGACGCGAGGTGGGAAAGTTCGGCGAAGAAATGGGCCGCCAGGCCAAAAGCCAAACCGGCAGTGACCACTTTGAGCAGGAGGAGGGCATCGAGGTGGAAACCGACCGCTTCTCCAACGCCGCCGAGATAGGCAATTGCGTAGTGGGTGTGGCCGATGCCCCATGCATGGCAGGTCCAGTCGGCAACGACGGCAGCCAGCAAAGCCGGCAACAGGGCCTCATACTGCATCCGGCCAATGGTCAGGACTTCGAGCGCGAAGATCGCGCCGGCAATGGGTGTTCCAAACACCGCACCGAAGCCTGCAGCAATGCCGGCCATTAGCAGAATGCGCGCATCGCCCGGCGTCAGCTTGAACATCTTGCCAAAAGCGCTGGCCAGGCTGCCGCCGAGTTGGACCGCGGTTCCCTCGCGACCGGCCGAGCCGCCGACGAGGTGGGTAAGTACGGTGGTGACGAGGATGAAGGGCGCCATGCGCAGCGGCACGCCGCCGCCCGGCTCATGGATCTGGTCGACGATGAGGTTGTTGCCACCCTCCGCCGATTTACCGAATTTCTGGTAGGCCCAGACCATCGCAAAACCTGCGACAGGCATGCCGTAAATCAACCAGGGAAATTCGAAACGAAGCTCCGTTGCCCGGTCAAGGCTCCAGAGAAACAGGGCTACGAGCGAGCCGACGGCAGCAGCCATCGGTACGACGATCACGATCCATTTCGCGAGGCTACGGACCTGGGCGATACGAAGTCCGAAAAATGCAGAAAACGCCATCAGATGGACGCTCCCGCACGGTCACATTTCGTCTTGGAGGACAGGTACAGAATTCTAGGCACGACTCTACTCCTTCGCGTGTTGCGCGTTGAGTAGGAGTCATCAGCTTCATCGGGGAAGCGGTTCGGCGTAATGCCCGGCAGAATCCATTACCGTTGTGACTTCAATAGCCAATTGATCCGAATAATGTCAATCCCACTCACCATGGTGAGCGGGATTGCTTGGCACGGTGGCCACATCTTCGACCTGAACGCAGTTTTCTAAGTGATACCGATTTATCTCAGCACATATTTGGGGGGTGCGGAGGTCGGAGAAGGTCGCGGGAGAGTAATAGCAACTCAGACCGCACGCCTCGCTCGCCGGCCCGAGACGGTCAAAAAGACCGCACCCAAAAGACCGGACACAAGCGACCCCATCAGGATCCCGATCTTGACGTGATCCTGTACAACTGGATCGCTGAAGGCCAGCAGGCCAATGAAAAGGGACATCGTAAACCCGATTCCACACAGCAGGGCCACGCCGGTCATCTGACCCCAACTGGCGCTCGCTGGAAGATCGGCTAGGCCCAGTCTTACCAGAACGACCACTGTTCCCAGAACGCCGACCAGCTTTCCGAGCAACAGGCCGGCCGCTACGCCCATTGTGAGCGGCTCTTCGAAGACCGACATCGATAAACCGGCAAACGAAACACCTGCGTTGGCAAAGCCGAAGATCGGCACGATCGCGAAGGCGACCGGCTTGTGCAGCAAGTGTTCGAACCTGTGCAGAGGTGATTCATCGTGTGTGGCCTCCGGCGTCCCCGGCGTCAGCTTCAGCGGTATCGTCAACGCCAGCAAGACACCTGCAAGGGTGGCATGCACGCCTGATGCGAAAACCAACACCCACAGGACCGCGCCGAGGGCGAGATAGGGCCAGAGGGCCTTCACGCCCATGCGATTGAAGATGATCAGATTTCCAACGACGAGGCCCGCGCCAGCCAATGCGAGCAGGTTCAGTTCCGCAGTATAGAAGAGAGCGATAACCACAACGGCGCCGAGATCGTCGATGATGGCCAGCGCCGCCAGAAATATCTTCAGCGATGCGGGAACACGATTACCGAAAAGGGAAAGGACCCCAAGAGCGAAGGCGATATCGGTCGCAGTCGGGATTGCCCAGCCACGGATAGCTGTCGGGTCGCTCCAGTTGAAGTAGAGGTAAAACAGTGCCGGAAACAGCATGCCTCCTGCAGCAGCCGCGCCTGGCAAGACGCGCCGGCTCCAGCTTGAAAGCTGGCCGTCGAGCATCTCGCGTTTGATCTCCAGGCCAACCAGCAGGAAGAAGACGGCCATCAAGGCGTCGTTGATCCAGTGCTGGATGCTCAGCGGGCCGACATAGACGTGCAGCACATGGAAGTAGCTCTCTGCCAACGGCGAGTTCGCCGTGGCAATTGCCAGAGCAGCAACTGCCATCAGGATGATGCCCCCCGATGCTTCATTATCGAGGAACTGACGGAGAGTGGATTGAATGCGGCCCTGAGAAAATGTCGAAGACATGGGTTCGCGCTCCTTGTGAGAGGTTGATCGAAGTATCCGTCAATTTCGGGGGAAGCCCGCAGCGCACGCAGCACGCACTGTAAGCTTTAAACTAGGGTATTTGCTCGACGATTTCCAGCAGATTCGGCCCTATAGGGGCTTGGCCAGACAGCACTATCGTCATCACGCATTATTCGTACGCAAACGCGATCTGCAAACTTTTCGAAGCATCGGATTCGCGTCGAGCTGGAAAAGTTGAGCAGCGAGCCGGAAGTGTGGGTCATCACCAGCGTGGGGATTTGCAGCAATCGTGCAAGGAAAACGCGCTGATGTTCTGGAGTGACACTCGCCCCGCGGCACATCTGATCAATGCGATAATCCACCAGGTGCGCTGCAACGCTGATGATGACCTTTGACGCCTTGCGCAAATCGAAACCGCAGTGGACGCAAAAATGCTGGGGAACAAGCTTGCTTTGACCGTAGGCTTCGATACGTCTTTGGCAGGATGGGCACCGGTCGCGCAAGCCGCAGCGGTGGTGGCGGCAAGATACTTTGGTCGCCAAACGCCAGCTGCGGCGAAAATATGGATGCTCATCGCCAGCCAGGCATTGGGGGCAGTACTGCAACCAGGTTGAAGTCCCGCGCCGACCGCTGTTTCGTAACGGCAGCAAGAGCTCCGTCGGGATGCCACTTGCCAGGGTCATTGCCACGATCTGAGCGTGGGATACACCGGCATTTGCGCGAAGCAGGTTTTCGATGTCGCTCGAGGGTCTGAAATCGATGGCTGGTGACCACATGCCAGATCCAAGTCCGAAGACGCGGGCGAATCCACGTGGTGCAACACCGTTGGCATAAGCAAGGCGGTGCAGCCAGCTCGACAGCAATTCGTCGGTTTGCGGTAAGACGTCGATGGGCCACTGGTCGGAAACGACGTGACGGTATCTCCGTTGTATGCTGATTGTCGGGATACCAGCATCGCCCATCGTCATAACAGGTTGTCCCGTAAAGCCGGTAGGCGCCGCTGCGATATTGGTATGTGCCGCAGTTCGACGATGCCCGCCTTGGTGATACGTTCGGCTCCGGATTGTACCGCCGCGACGGCCGCTCTTGTGACGATGGTGACGGTCTCGCCTATCAAACCTTCCGATAACCTGAAGATAAGCCGCGCCGACGGCTCGCTGGACAGATCCGAGATCCTGGCAAGTGGCAACGCTGCTTCAAGGCTATCGAGCAACATCAGATAGGGCTCATCGTATTGCCATCGCGGGACTGCGACCAGATCAAAACGGCTTGCCATCTCGCTGGTGGCGTTGAGGAAGTCGTAGACGGATACGTCCCCGATCAGAACCGGGGCGATGTCATACTGACGGCCGATTCGTCGCAGGAATGCAAAAATCGCCTCGATGTCGCGCGCCCGTCCGCGCAATGCGTTGTGAAACTCGTCGAAGATCAACACCTTTGGCTTGAGATTTGCCAGCAAGTGATCCAGCTGTTCCGCCTTGCGGCTGACATTCCAAATGTCGCCCCCAGGAGCGTGGAGCGCCTGGAGAATGCTCGCGTAGAAATGGCCAAGGCCCGCGCCCTCTCGCGTCTGGACCATCCAAAGCTTCTGCTGGACAGATGTTCGCAGGTGTTCGACGGCAAACCGCTCCGCAATCATCGTCTTGCCATTGGCATAGGGGCCGACCAGCATCAGGCCCTGGGTTCGTAATGACGGCGGTCTTGAGAGTAGCTCGGTGAGCCGTATATGGCTGTCTTGAGCAACCTGATGTCCGATCCATCGTGGGGCACGGATGTAGGCGATCCGCTCATCCTGGTCGCGTTCAAGGTAGGATCGGACATGGTCGAGCAGATGGTCCGACATGCCATGCTACCAGTCTTCGACCGGTAGTCGGCTTTTCTGACGGGTGGGATGAGGTGAGGCAACGCGCGCCTGTTCCTGCATAGCCGCATAAGGCTTCTGCGACGCGCCCGCGTGGATACCGCGGACAGCAGTTCGCAACTGGCGTCTGGGTTGTTTCGCAGTCCCGACGATAGCAGCGATTTCGCGGCGAAACTCCACCCTTGCAACACTTGAGCGATGGTTTGCATCGCGCCGGCGGGCGCGCTCAGCCTCATGTTCCCATAGCGTCAGCGACGTAAGCCTGCCATCGCGCCGTTCGACGGGTCGGAAGTGTCTGCCTTCCGGATCCCGGACATAGATATGGCTGATGTCTCGAGGGTCATATCTTACTTCCAGCTTTCCCAGCCGGTCGCGCTGCGGAATGAGGCCGCCAAGCCATGACGCGTAATAATGTACGGCAAACATGCTGATCCCCTGCGGCGACAATCTTCTTTCCGTACCCGGCAGAAACGACAATAGAACGGTGTGTGGATCGTCATTGAAGCGCGGTAAAGCTGCGTTGTTGCGCTGCCACTCCGTATTCGGCACATTCAGTGTCTTGGTGTTTTCCTGCCGGTTGTGATCGAGGATGGCCAGCGCAACGCACCGCTCCAGGTCCGCGAATCCGAGACAGGCGCGCCGTTCCGAGGGATATTCATCGCGACCAACCACAGACCTTCCGGTCGAACCGCGATAGGTGGCGAGGATAGCGTTGAGTTTGCCCAGCAGTCGTTCGACCACGCCGCCTTGATGCACTCTTCCGCGGTCACGATATCGAATGCGGATGCCATAATCGTCGCAGCCACGCTGGAAAGCGTGCCCCTTGAATTCCATCGCCGAGTCGGTGACGAGTACCCGAGGCCTGCCAAATGTCGACCAGGCATGAGCAAGGCTACGGTTGGCAAGCCATTCGTCCTTCGCGCACATCGCATGGGCAAGGCAAAGTCCGACCGACAGAACAGATGGTTTCTCCAAAGTCAGGCAGAAACCTAAAATAACGCGTGATGCCACATCGGTCACGATCGTGAGATAAGGCCGACCCACAAACACGCCAGTTCCGTCAACGACCTCCACGAAATTGATATCAGCCGGAGTGTGATCGATCTGACAGACGTCGAGCGGGTGAGTTGCGTGAATATATCCTGGTCGTGGCCTCAGCCGGAGCAGGTGTTTCGGATTGGCTGACCGTTTCTTGGCGATCTCTTCAGCGCTAAACAGCATCGGGATACGTCGGGCAACCGTAACGTATGACGGCAAGGTCAGCCCGGCTTCCTCGCAACGAGCGCGGATTTCAGCCACGACCGGGGCAAGGGGCGGAGCTTCCAGTGTCAGCCATTGCTCGCGCAGTGTTGTCGCTATGATTGCTTCAAGTTTTTCTGACAGCCGCTTGCGGCGGCTTTTTGCGGTGCGCGGGAGTAAGGCTGTCACCTTCCTGTCCATGCGATAGCGGACGAGGAGATTGTAGATTTGTCGCCGCGTTAGCCGCAACTCGGCCGCCGCGCGCGAAACGGCCACCTGCTTCGGCCCGATGCCATCAAGGATCTTGTCCAGTTCGCGGGCCATGCGGAGCGCGACTGACCAATGCTCATCTGAGATCGCGCGTGTCGCCGGCAATCCCTGATCATGCAATTGCTTTGGCATGGGCAGACCTCGCTGAAATCCTTAGCGAAAAATCTACTGAAATTTATCGCCTAACCCTTACGTCCGTATGACAATTTCCGAGTTGAAAAATTAAACTAAAACCCACAGCCGGCATCGCTTTGGCCCGTCTCGATGAGCGTATCGCCCGCTCGCCGGTGGGAAGCGGGTGGATCGAACGCCAAAATTTTGCCGATGCCTGCGCCTCGCTTTGGATCGACGGCGAACTCGTCCATCTCGAAGACCTCGTCCTTCATGATGCCACCCGCGACATTCGCACCCCAACCCACGAACTCACCATCGCCTGCGACGTGCTGCGCACCCGCCGACGCATTGCCGCGCAGTTGCCGGATTGGGCTTTGTCCACAGAGGGTATCCGAAATCTACGACAGATGTCGGACATTAACTCGGTGGGCGTCGAGGCGGCGGAACCGGCCGGCGCTATTCGGCCCGCAGGCACCGTCGAGCGGGAAGGGGAGGGGAACGATGGTGATCATGCGGACAATCTACCCGGTGTCGACTATGCCGCCATCGATGCGCTGCTGGCCCGATCCGAAGCGGCGATTGAACAAGCCAGGAAGCCGGGTCGCGTCACGGGCAGCCTTTGGGGCCGAAAAAGATCCGATGATCTATGATCTCGATTGGGACGAGGACGCGCGGCTCGACGAATGGCGCGGGGTGCTACGGCGGGCGGAAAATCTGCCGGCGGTGCTGCAGGCGATCGTCGCTCTCGATGCCTGGAATGAGCTCTCGGTCCTTCAGCACGCCCCTTGGCTTGGCCGGCTGTTGACCGCGTCGATCCTGCGGGAAGCCGGCGTCACGACCGGCACCCATCTCGCTGCCATCAACCTCGGCCTCAAAACCATTCCGGTCGATCGGCGCCGACATCGCGACCGGGAAACCCGGTTGCTCGCGATTGCTAACGGCTTGATCGCGACCGCCGAGATCGGGCTAAAAGAACATGACCGGCTGGTGCTGGCGCGCACCCTGTTCGAGCGGAAGCTGGAAGGGCGCCGGGCGTCGTCGAAACTGCCGGAACTGGTCGAGCTGGTGATGGCGAAGCCGCTGGTATCGGCAGGGATGGTGGCGAAGACGCTGGATGTGACGCCGCAGGCGGCGCGGCGAATTGTTCTGGAGCTGGGGCTGCGCGAGATGACGGGGAGAGGGAGGTTTCGGGCATGGGGATTGATGTGAGTACCACCGCGACAATTTTAGTTGTAGCGTTTGCCGTCAACTGACACAACGGTTTGGTCGGATGATCATCCATGGGCGTTGCAAAAGACCAAAATTACTGCAAATTATTGCTGATATCCTTAAGCTGCCTCGCCATAAGAGTTAACTAGCTATATGAATAATACCTTGAAGGGCTCGTCGTTCTTACCTGTGTGTGCTGGTCTGGATGCTGAAAATGCGTGACTGGTTCCCGCTCACCAACTATGAGTTCTACGCCTTCGTGGCGTCAGGTATGCTGTTGGTAGCCAGTATCGACTATTGCTTTGCTGATGCAGTCTTGGTCAACAGGACTGAGTGGACCGTAGTTCAGATTATTTTCTGGACTGTCGTCTCATACGTTGCCGGCCAGATCTGCGCCGCTCCATCATCAGGTCTCATTGAATTCTTGTTTGCCCGCGTAATCTTCCATTCGCCCACAGAAATCGCTCTTGGTTTGGGGAAACGCCGTTGGCGCGAGCATGTGGCGGCCTGGGTCTTCGCCAATCGCGAATACAGTCCGCTTGCGCCGAAGGTTCGAGACCGTATTAAGGCGGGAGCGGCCGACAAGCTCGGTCTCGCTGTGGCAAACCTGGACGGTGAGCATATCTTCCAAGTTGCTTTCCCAGCCGCGCGGGCGAGTGCTGACACCGTGGCAAGACTCGAGAGCTTTCAGAACAATTACGGCTTTTGTCGAAATATCTGTTTCGTAGCCCTACTGGCTGCCGGCATGCTGACTTATAAATACTGGCAAGGGTCTGCGCAAAAGGACGGATGGCTGGCCCTCGGTGCTTCGGCTGTCGCTATCGGGATGTACGGTCGCTTCCTCAAGTATTACGCCGCTTATGGCCGTCAGGTGCTTACAAGTTATCACCACTCGTTGCCCTCCTAAACATTCGGGTTGACTAGAGCGTGATAACGGTTCGGAGTAATGATTAGCAACACGCTGGGAGGGGGGCGTTCGGCTGCCAGTTGCGCCGCGGTCTTTCTGTCGAGGCTAGAGGGACCCATATCAGCAAGGTGGCTGTGCCACGTTCCAACGTCAAACAGGCTTCCGCCACTGGCACGATGACGGGACCTAATCGCGGTTTTCAAGCCTTTAGTCCCAAGTTCGAATAGGCCTACTTTGCGTCGGCTGTCTTCAGGCGCGGGAAGAATGTCGACCACTGTAATCGTTTGGCAACGGGCGCTTGTCGTCCCGATGAGAAGTCCGCCCGTTTCGACATGCGGGTATGTGGCGACCTCTTCACGGATCCGACGGTCTACCGATGGAGATATCCTTACTTGCCAACCGTCACTGCCTTCGACCGCAACCTCAACGAACGGCTCCACCTCGACGGTACGCCAGTGCGTACTGGGATCATCGGCAAGTCGGTGACCAATCGCGTAGGTTCCCGACGATTGACCCGGCTTTTGGTCTAGAAGGATCTCGGTGGCCGCGGCTGTCATCGTGGACAACCGCGCGTCTGTCATGATCATTGTTAGAGAGCCGCATCCTTGCCCGATCTGGACTTCGGTCAACCCGTGTTCAGGGTTGAAAAGCAGGTTGCGCTCGGCGGGTGTTGCGTGCGCGCTCATCTCGGTCAGAAGATCAGCGAGGGTAGGGTTCCTAGCAGCGCCTTCTTGAAGCAAGAACGCTCCTCGTCCCCGCCCGAACAGCGCGATTTCTGAGATCCGCGGCGGGAATGCATCCTTGGGCACGATTGATAATGCCTCGCGCACCAGCAAAGAGGCAGTGGAGTTAAGTACACGTTCAGTATTTTCAGGTGCGAGTGCCAGCCGACCGTCAGGAGTGCGTAGTTGTTCAACTGCGTCCTCAAAACACACAGCCGGTGTCTGGCCCAATCCTTTGAGTTCGGTCGCGAGCTCTTCCGCTTTGCCCGATGTTAAAGCGGGCCTCACCAAGGCATGGCGGGCCATATTATGGGGCATTAGAACCAGAGTGTCCGTGATCGCGGTGACAGACACGCCTGCTCGCGCAAGATGAAGCGCAACCTTCGATCCAACACTCCCGGCCCCGATCAGTGCCGTCGGCGCCGGGGATGTAATGGGCGATAGCTTGCTAAGAAGTTTAGGGGTTGCCTTGGAGAGCAGACGAGTGGGTTTGACGATATCATCTCCCGGTTCGTCCCAAAGAGTCTTCCGGCCGGGTCGCGGGTAGATTTCGAAGAGATACGGCAAATGCTCGAAGTTTGAGACTGAGCCTATAAGATGGAAAGGTCGGCGAGCAGCGAAGATCACCATGATTGGGACTGAGGTCTCGTATCGATAGTTTGTCCAATTCTTCACCAGCGTTTCCATAAACTCGCGGAAGTGGCGGCCGCAACCAAGCGCTTTAGCGCGAGCATGCAGCTGAGTTAGATTGGTCACGGTCTCGGGCAAATATCGATTGTTAATCCGAGCGGTGCCGTCGTCATTGGGGTCGGGTGTGATAAATGCCATAACCGAAGTACCCGAAATGCCGTTGATTTCCTGCAGCCGTCGACCCTGAAACAGCGTCTTATCGGTTTTCGAAGAGAGGCTCGCGAGCTCTGTACCAGCTTCCAGAAACGTCGATACGCCGGGTCCTTTTTTTGAACCAAATGAGCGGAGAAAATAGGTGCGGTAGCTCGTCCAGGCACCGTCCGCGGAGGTATTTTCCTCAAGAAATTCACTGTCCACGATGAGCGTGTCGGAGAGACCACCTCGAAGGGCCGGCTCCCAACCCTGGGCAGGATTGATAAGGGAGTCCACTGCGGCATTCGCGAGCCAGGACGCAAGCTGTTCGAGCAAGCCTATGATCCCTGATTCGATCAGGGCGAAATGGCTAAAGAACTCATCCTGTGACCCATCGACCAAGCAAGGACGGGGCAATGTATCCGCTGAGGACGGCTGAAGATGCGGAAGATCCCGCGGGAAATCCTGACGGAGATAAATCGTCGGACTTCTCCATGGGTAACCCGCACGGATGACAATCTCGACGGCCTCGAAAGCGCAAACGCCCGTCGCAGAAAGACCCCGCGCTTTCACGTCAAATGGCATTTCCACTTCGAACACGACGGCAACGCGACACTCATCCGCTTCGGAAACCGCAAGCTCCGCGCCGCGGACCTGAGGGTGTAGTCGAACCACGCGCAGCAGATGCTCTGCGTGTTGCACAAGCTCCAACTTACCAGCTGACATTAACCGTGTCCGCGGGCACTCGAAGCTACTGCTGATACCCCTACAGTTGCTGCCGCCGCTGCTGCTGCCCGCAGTTTTTTGGACACGCCTGAGAAAGTTATATTAAACTCAAGAGCTCGGTCATTGGCGTTTGTGTATTCTGATGTGCATATGAACTCACCTTTGACAGCGTCGGGCTTGAGAATCGAGACGTATTCCCGTTTCGCACGCTCGTGCGGAGGGTCACTGTCGTCCTTGAGAATCGGTTTGCAGCTGGCCACAATAGTCGCGCCAAACTTGCCTTGCCCAAGAGCACTGCGAGCGTCTTCACAGACTTTTACCTTCTCGCCCATCTCTGACCAGCGATCATAACTCAAGGTACGCCATGAGCAATGGTGCGGCGCCTGCATAATATGGTATGTAAACCAATCGGGATCACTGTCTTTATGGTTCTGCCAGAGCCTCTCCCAAATTGCGACACCAGCGTCACCGCCCGTCAGAAACCGGCATTTGTCGGCATTTCCTCCACCAGTGAGTGAGAAATTGATGATGACTGAGGAGTTGTTTTTCTCGAGCAAGGCGACCAACTCATCGTCTTCAGCCACCAACATGGGTGCGAGCAGGCGGCCGGTGAACTGACCGGAGCTGCAACGATTCGCGGCTGTTAGCAGCTCTCCCTGCTCAACCACGATGTCCATGATCTCGTCAGTCTTGCCGTCTTTGTCCTTACCCATAATCAGGATGCGATCACCATCTATGGTATCGAATTTGTCGTCCTTGAACCTTTGGACCCGGCGGCGGGCCTCTTTCGCCCAGGCTTTGGCATCCGCGCACAGGACGTGCTGCGTGCTGGCGCGGCGGAAAACAAGTGGGGATGACCACATTTCCCGAATGAAAATTAGGCCGCTGTCTTTGGGATAGTCAGCCGGCGGTCCGAGATAGAAGTGGTTTTCAAGGCCGGTGATGTGATCCTGATCCGGGTGAGAGAGCAAGAACGAGTCAACGTAGGGGCGCCCGTCGTTGTCCGTCTTTAGACGATCCTTAAGGTCAGAAGCGACATCATAGGTATCGTCGTCTTCGTCGTCGGCCGCAGCGCGGATTTTGATGTCGATCAGGATCGTCTGACCGTTGTCTAAAGTCATCAATGTCATATCCCCGTTTGCCACGGGAAAGAATACAAGCGATGCGGCCATGACGATCTCCACTTCAATCAGCGGTGATATTGGGGCGTAGTCGGAAATATTCAAGGACATTCGAATGAATAAATTAAAGTATTAACAAAATTTTGTAGTTTATCGCATGCTTGAACTTTTTGACCACTCTAGCATTTGGCGGACTGATCGTTAGCCAGCAACAGCTAGCCCAATGAGCGTCAGGAACATGGTTAGTTGTTAGTGGCGATCAACAGAAATACTCGTTGGGTCAGAAGATAGTTTTGAACTTAGCCTTGTAGATAATCATCATCGAATAACGGCTGCTTGCTGATGAGTTACGTGTCAGAGCGTTTCTGAAGAAGATTAGTATGCGCAGTATCAAAGCCGCTGTCATGCTAGATGGGCAGGAAGGGCCCATTGCCGGGTCGATAAAAGGCGCGAGATCATTTCTGATTTAGGATGAGGCGTCAAAGTGAATGTCAACTGGCGTCGCCGGGGGACGGTCGAGTCTGCAGATTTAACTATTCAGCGCCCATAGGACTGCTCGTTCACATCCCTTGTTATCTGTCCGGGCTCGCATGTACCCACCAAAACGTCATGAACATCCTACGTGGTCGGCAAGGCACTGGCTAATTAGCTTGTGGACTGGGATTTCTAACTCTTTGACGTCCCTAACCGTTCGGATGAGATCGATGCGAAACAACAGCGCGGTGGTGCGTTCGATTGCGCTCAAGGCGAAGTACGCCAATGACAAGGCTGACAAAGATAGTTTTCCCAGTGTGCGATCAAGTACACTTCCGTCCATATAGCAAAATAACCGAGGGAGCGGCTGACGACTGTGGAACAACTCTGTCAGAATTAAAACAATATTCGCGGAATACTATACTGATGATGCCTTCCCAGATGGCGGAGACCAGCCGGGGGTTATCCACACACGATATCGCTCTCACGCACTGACCTGGTAGTATTCTAGTTTTTAATTTTCCTTCTTGAACGTGTTGATCTGAATGAGGTCGCCTAACACGGTGGCTTTGAACGAGGAGATCAAATTTCGCTCCTTGAGCCAAGAGGCGAAGTGCGCGTTCGTTTCACTTTTTTCGATTTTCGGGTAGCGCCCCAGGATGCCTACGTCGCCGTATGGAGAGGGGAGCGCTCGGATTATTGCGCGCACTTGTATTACTGAAAGTTCTCCATGCAGTTTGTTGAGCAACGATATCTGCGGTTCACCGGACCGCGAGTTCAGAATTACGGCCTTGATGAAATCCGCTCCATAGTTGCTGGGCGTGATCGGCACGCGGTTCAAAATTGGTGCGATAGAGGCCGCCACTGGCGGGTTGCTGGAGACGAATAATGGATCTATATCGGAGATAAGTTTAAGTTTTTGCGCATCGGAAATGCTGGTATTTAAAAGCTTTCCGCGAAATGCGTTGTCGATCACATACTCTTCTCGTTTGCTCCAATAGGTTTCGAAATTTGTCGCGATGAAAAGCACTTGGAGACTTTCGTGCTCGATCTTCTCATAATTCTCTTTAGAGAAAATGACCTTCTGCTCTTTGATCAATATTTCAATTTTGCCGAGGCTTAATGTTGGGAGAGAAGTAAAGGGCCTGGGGAGGTTGCGGACGTAAGACCTGTAGACGTTGTCCCCGAGGTCATCATTTTCTATCAAAAACTGACGAAGGTTAAACCAGTCTTTTCCGTCCGGTATTTGAGTTTTGGAAAGGATGTCAGCTGATTCGCCTCCCTGTAAGTAGGTGGTAAGGACCTCCGTGTCGAACACTTCGCTCGACAAGTAGGTCATGCAGTTATGCCAATTGCCTTCGATCTTCTGGTCTTTCAGCAGCAACGCATGAAACGCGGTCGGAATGCCTTCGAAGGACTGGAAAGTCGCAGACTGCATCGCAAGAAATTCGGCGCGGCGCTCGAAGTCCACCTCTTCGTGGCACAACACACTAATTATCGCGGACGTCTCCTCCTCCGTATTCGAAGCTAATAGTAGCAGAACGTTGTTCACATACGTTTCGAAGTTGGCATCGACGTAACTGAGCAGGACCTTATCGTCTGATTCTCTAAGCGAAGTGAAGTGACGGGTTCGAAGGTTGTCGATCGCAGGGTAGCGGACAACGTGCTCCATTAAGTGTCGAATATTGTCGATGGAAATATCAAAAAGACGTTCGGCTGCAATGAATGACACGACTTCCCTAAAGTTGGCGATAGTCGAAATCTCGGCAACTCGAAGCTCAATTTTCTTCAGCCGCTTCAAATCGAAATCGACACTCTCATGAAGAACTAGACCCAGATTTGTAGAAATGTACCGCGACAACACGAGAGCGGACGGGTTCTTTGTAACAAAAAATGCGTCAGGGGCATGTGCAAGGATACGCGCCGCGTGCGGCGCACCGTGCGCGGATTTTAGCGCTGTAATGGGAAAGGAAGACCATTTGGCGATCAACGTCGGAACTAGGAGCTCGATATGACTGCCTCTTAAATAATAGCTCGAGAAGAAATCGTCACAGTCGCTGAAATGAGTGGAAATGAATTCTACCGCCGCCGCGATGCGCGTGAAGTTCTCATGCGCGTCTTGAAACAGGTGATCAATGATGTGACGGTTCAGCACGTATTTGCGCCCGAAATCGTCCTCGCGCATTGAGGCGATCACTTCAGAAACGTTGTCTAATGGGAAGTCCGGATCGGGATTGTTGTAGCTGCGGATCTGGATAAGGAACTTGTTGTCGTTCGGAGATAGACGTTCTCCGTGGAAAAGCGAAATGTACTGGTAATAGGTGTCGTCAAGGTAGCCTTCCAGAATCAGAAATTTAAGAAGATCCTTGTTTTCCCCAACCTCCGCAAAAACCTCCTCTATGAGCTCCGCACTTTCTCTGACAACCTCGTTGAACTTTCTCGCTCGCAAAGAAGACAGTTCCCGCTTCAGCAATTGAGTTTCCTTCGAAAACTTCTCTCTGCCTTCGATAGACTTACGCTCGATTGCAGATTTACGTGCGGCGAATGTCATCGTGGGATCTACAGCAGCCTCCACCCCATTGATCTGTACTCCGTCTTGATAACCGTGTCGGTCGCTGACTGTCGCCGAACTCATTGAAAGGATTTTCTCGAATTCGGGGTGCGCTGCTATTTCTCCGAGTGTGACCCGGCCAAACTCAGTTCTCAGATTTGTAAAGTTCGCGGGAACGCGTTCTATTATAGCCATCGCGTAAATTCTGCGCAGATCGATGACATCCCTTATGGACTGCGCTTCGGCATTTTCGAGGTCGGCCTGTAGGATAGCAAGTTGTGACTCGATGTTGCCTACTGCCTTTGCCACGAATTCGTCATAACGGCCCAGGATCTTGGTTAGAGCTCCTTCTTGCCGATGAAGTGCAGCGAAGTCTTTTGGCATGACGTTCTTGTAGATCAAGATGGCGAACAGCTTGTTCGGATCGAGGATGCCGTCCCCATCTGAATTTAAATTGGACGAATAGATTACGTACTCATTGAAGATGTTTCCAATGAGCCTCAAATCGCTGAGATATCGGGAGACATCACGCACGAAGCCACGGTCAAGCCGGTCGTCAAGTTTAATACGTTGTATATGGGCTAGAACTTTGTCGACCGAATTCGAGTGATTGATTATTGGAATAACCGGAATGATGAACTCGAAAAATTTGGTCCGGTCGGTATTGACGAAGATGTCGTCTCGCAGTGCGTACAGGAATCGAATACGCCGATGTATCCCACCGTTGGCGTTCAACAATCCATTTATCTCTCTCAGGGTTACAAAGATATCCGGGTTTTCGAATCGATCCAGATCCTCGATCACCACGAGATCGTATTTCGTTGATTGGAAAAAATAGATGATTTCGTCGAGGTGCCTGTTGAGAATGGACTCCTGGTCGGCCACGGTAGGCGCGATTTGGATGTCCTTGAGAGATACGCTCTTCAAAGAAACGCCGAAGCTTTTCACATAGACGCTATAGACCAAGCGCCATACGCAAATCGTTCCCACCAAAAATGCGAGAAGGTTGGCCCAGTTAGATACCTCAAGAGGTTTGAAGAATTCTCCCGACAACACGTCGGATTGCTTCGTAAAAAGATACCAAACGCAAAATATTCCAATGCAGATCGCTAAGGAATTGAAAGCGGACCACCTGCTTGGTGTCTGTATCCTTTTAAAGCGCGAGTGCGGCAACCTGTCAGCATCGGCACCGTATAAAATCTGCTGGAGTATGCTCCTTTCAATTTCCTGCTTGCTTACGGGCTTTCCTGATGCCTCGCCCTCTGGGAGGAAGGATGCCAGTGATAGTTGGAGTGGCGTGCCGCGATATTTCAGAAGGAAGGACTTTATGACACTGCTTTTTCCCGATCCGTAAGGCCCAGTCAGCGCGATGTTTAGGACGCTGTCTTTGCCCATAGCGGCATTAAGTGCTGCTGAATAAATTCCGGTCTCATCCGCGTCGCTTGTTGGAGCCAGATCAACGAACCGGTTGTCTGGTTGAATTGGGGATGTTGAGCAGAAAATCTCGGCCCATGCTGTTTTAAAAAAACTCAATGGAAGTACATCCGTGCTAGATAGCCTGACCTCTTCGTTCGATGCGCGTTTCACTATCGATTAAGGGAAGGCGATTGGATAATTGAGTTATATACTAGCTAACCCATAAAGTGCTTCAATACCGAGACACTACGTTATCCCGCACTATTATATAGATTGGTCTGAATTCGTTTTGTCTATCTATTGCGCATTAGTTTAATCGACTTTTGCGTCTGGCACTGACCCAGTACGAAATATTTGGTATGTCGAAGTCGTCCGGAGAGCTTTCGAGGGGGTAACAGCTCCACTCCGCAATCGCCGATCGTGAATGGATGCGACACCATCCAGAATTTACCTGAACGGGTATTCTCCTGCGCGTTAAAAGGGCAGATAGATCGTGTTGGCAATCTCGGTTTCGAGCGCTCCTTCGGCAACCTGCTCATCGAGCCGCCGCTAGTTACCTGCTCGTCCGACGCATGGATCTCGCTTGACCTTAAGTTGCCCGGCTTCCGCATCCCTAAGACGCGCCTAAACCCATGCACGGATTGTGTGCGGAATGGCGAGCAGAGCATTTGTACGATGAGCGCTGCTCTGCGCGTGATTTGCGTTATGCTCCCAATCCGATTGGCGGAGTCCGCTGAAGCGCAAATGCTGGTGATTGGGCCTCGCTGATTGCGGCGGGAAAAATTGTGCTGGTGTCGGCGGGATCGGATTTTAACAAAGTTAGAGTCATATCGATTTGATTTCAGGTGGTTATGTTAAATTTTGGGTGAGCCGAAGGTTCACATCCCATCAAGGCGATCACTTTTTTTCCGGCCGGTCTTCTGGGGTCATCCGCGCGACGATTGCGATTAGGTTTTTCACCGCTTCGTGCGGAAGACCTCGCGTGAGGTGCGAGAGCTCGAGGTGATCCTTCGCTTCCTCAGGTGTTCGTCCATAAAGATGAGGAGCGACTGCAAAAAGCACGTCGATCGGTTGGAAACCTAAAAGCTCGCAGAGGTGAATCATCCGCGTAACGGTCATCCGCGAAAACGCGCGCTCGTAGCGACCGTACACGGCTGTCGAAAGACCGACGATTGAGGCGAAGTCCGCCCTGGTCAGCTTTTCGTCTTCGCGAGCCTTGCGCAAGAACGCGGCAAGTCTCTCGTCCATTTCTTTGAAAGACACGATGCCTTCGAAGCCTGGGCGGCGATGAAGCGGCCGGTCTACTTCATCGTCGGTCGTCTCAACGAGGCCCTTCGAACTCTTGTATTTGATTAGGTCCCGCGTTTCCGACATCACCCTCAGCCTCAATCCGCTCTTCGCGCGGTATTATGTACCAAGCTGAACCAACTTGGTACCAGTCTGTTCATATGAATCAACAAACCGTGCTTCTACCAATTTGGGGATAAGATGCACAATCGGCGAAAAGTTGCAAAGTTAGCCAAACTGGCGAACTAGATTTTGGTCCCTTCACCGTAGTCAATAAGCGGAATAGCGCTTCTTTAGGAATATAGAGCTATTCTGTTCTAACCGAAACTAGAAACCAGGTCCCATCTTTTCGTTCGAAAATCCCTTCCAACTGGGTATCTTCTTTGATCCATCCCAGTTTCGCAGTCATCTCGCACGCAACAGCGTTTCGATTTAAACTAATACAGCGATCAACGTGAACTGACGACTGAGTGCCGAAGTTTTTTATATCCCATTTGGATAAGATGAACAGTTGCTCCTTGGCCGCTTGGTCAGTGGGCCAGTCGCCCTTATCGGTTACATCGGTATCATTCAGGATTCTCGCCAAGATGGACTGTTTGAGTGCGGGAAGATCTATACCGAGCAATGCCGCTTGCGGCGCGAGGATAACTCCGGCACCCCGCCCAAAGCAACTCCAACAAGGAATTTGAGGTCTAGGATCAATATCCGTTGTCCCGCAAATACTGGTCTATAGCCGTCTTGATAATGACGGTCATTTTTATTTCATTCTCAACAGCGGCGCGGGCAAGTCGCTGCTTCGTGTCGAAGTCCAAGGGGCAGTTCACGAAGTGCTTGCTTTCCCTCGCCTTCGTCTGCTTCAGGTCCTGCAGGCGGACACGCGATGCCTCCTGACGGAGCGCCCGCGTCGTGGTGCGCTCCCGGCGAACCTCCTCATCGGGCGAAATCAAATTTCCGGCGCGTTGTACCGGCGCCGACTTGATCTGTGCCCGATCGGGGGCATGGATGGCTTCCCTGCCTGCCGGGACGGTGTTGGTGGCTACTTCTGTTGACGGAGGCTCGGATGTGGCAGGCGCGTCCTGTAGGGCTTGTGGCGGCATAGCCTGAGCGGCTGGTAACTCCTGACGCGGCTTGCGAGGAGCCACCGCGAAATCTGTAACGCTTGTATCGCGTTTCACCATTGCATTAACTCCTTGCGTTGGTCTGCAGGAAGCCTTCGACTTCCTGCTTAAGGGCAAGAACCTCTGCCCTGGCCTTTTTTACGGGTCCCGTCAGCTCGAGCATCTGGAGGGTGCCATAGCCAGTTCGTATCTCTCGATAGGGATTGCGTTCGACAAGTTCAGTTTCGAGCAGATGCGAATTGTAGCCGCCCGAGCGAAGGTTGGCGACGAACGGGCGGATCAATCGATATTCCTCGAGGGCGCGGTTCGGCATGCTTATCCGCGTCCGGTAAATGAGGTGGGGAATGTCTCGGCCTACCCGATCACTCATTTCCGCCACGTCGTTTGCGGCTTGCCCTGCGGCAAGAATCTCGTCCTGCGATGGCTGGACCGGCGTAACCACAACATGGGAGCCCGCGATGATCGTATCCCTCGTGACGGTGTCTTGACCGGGGGAGTCCATGATCACCACATCATATTTTTCGGCGTCCCGGTTGAGTATATGCCGAATACCAGCGTCCTGGGCTGCCGTAACAAGAGTTATGCCGTCTGGCTGGTAGTCCTTATCAATCGACCGCTGGAACCACGTCGAGAGATTCTGCCTACCGTCTGCATCAATGAGGAGGACAGTCTTGCCTTCCAGAGCAAATTCTCCGGCCAGCAGGATGACAGCAGTCGTTTTTCCTGCGCCGCCTTTGCCGCTCACTGCGGACATACAAATCGCCATAGCTATCCCTTTGTCTTCCCGAAGAGAATGGTGGCCTTGAGCCTCGAAGAAGTCGGAGCACCCCTTCTGTCTCGCGTTCTTTTGAATGAGCCCAGGCAACACGCACGGTTGTTGTGATCTAAACAACGGCAGTGAAACACGGTGCTTTCTTACAACGGATAAGTGAACCACGAACCTATTATGGAAAAATAGGGTGCTGACGTGCAGTTCGTCAACACACTTGTTGAGATTTGAACCACGCTACATCCACATGACATGCGATAGCGCAGTGCCTTTGACGCACGACTTACTCATGTTGCGAGAGGTATGGAAAAGGCCAACTGGGCAACCACACGACCTATCGTGTGGTTTTCTCGTGTGACCTGTTGGATTGGTGAACCCCGGAGCCGCGTGAAGGCCGACTTTGGCAGCCGTACTCATCCGCAAGGGCGTAGAGCGGAGCGTCCCTTGCGGATGAGTACGGCTGCCATACCAAGGGCTTCTTAGCGGTTTTGGCGGTGAACCCTGGTGAGCGTTCAATGCTTTGAAGCCGATGCGTAAGCGTCGGTATCAGTGGGGCGGAGTTGGGTGGAGGAGTTTAGTATTTTTCTATTCTTAAGGGTGGCAGGATACGCAAAAATGTTTTACATTTTGATTGCTGCTATCGAGGGACTGGCCCTCGATGTCTTCGCCTTGCTCTGGAAAGGCCTTCGGCTGATGAGTGAAAACAGTTTGGTGACGTCTGCGACTAAGGCCCGTAAAGACCGGCTTGTAAACGTGCGCTTGACGGATGCCGAACATGGAAAGATCGAAGAGGCGGCCAAAGCGGCTAATATGAGCGTGTCCGCATTTTTCCGTTCGCTGTTGCTTGAGGGCGCGGGCGTCCGGCCGATCTTGACGCGTGATGACCGGCTTATCATGGCGGCATTGCTGGAAGATATGCGCAAGATCGGTGTGAACTTGAATCAGGTCGCGCGAGCCCTGAACAGCGGGAAGGCTGTTCATCCGAGCGAACTGGATATCAACCTTGCTAACGTTCAGTCGATTCAGGCCGCTGTCATGCTTGAACTCCGATCGCTTTCAAGACGCGCTGGCTACCAGCGCCGGGGGGAGGAATAGGGTGGAGTTCTTCTTTGGAGCGTTCACAAGTGAGTGGGAGCAGAAGCGCGCAGCGCTACTGCATGAGATGTCACTTGGGGGGAAGGCGCAGCAATCTGAGGAAAACCTCTTCAAGTACGTCCATCAGATTAAGGAGGTCAGGCGTGGGGGAAGTGGACCCAAGGCTAAGCCTATGCGGATTCCCCGCATGCAGTTTCCCCGGATCTCAATGCCCTCTGGAAGCGCGACGGCTTCCAGCCGCCCGATGGAGGCGCGTCTTGCGAGCGTCGCGAAGGGTAGTCAGCCAGCTGTTGTGAAAATGGCCTCCTATGGCGGCGGCGCACGCGTGGGATCGATGCTCAACTACGTCTCCCGTGGTGGGGAATTGAAGGTCGAGAATGAGAACGGCGAGAAGCTTGAAGGCCGTGAAGATCTTGCTCGTGTTCGGGGCGACTGGAACCACCTCTTTCATAACCGGACTGAGAGCCGTGATATTGGAAGCTTCTCGGTTGAGATCGCAGCAAGTGCGGACCGAGAGGATTTGCACGGGCGAGTGCGAGATATCCTATCGAGCGGTTTTGGCGATCGCCGCTTTGCTTACTCCGTTGCAGAGCGCGGTGATGGCTCATTGAGGATTGATGGCCTTGTCGTTCTTCGAAGCGGGCAGGGTGAGAGACTTACAGCCGACGCCAAGGCAGCCGGGATCGTGCAGCAACGTTTTGACGCTAGCGCGGTCGCAGGTCAGGGCGCTGCAAGGTTTTCCTTCGGCGGCTATGGAAACGGTGTCGAATACGGCACCACGAAGGTTCGGGAGCTGATAGAGGACAGTGCTGAGGTTCGGGACGATCGCGGTCGCTTCATAGCAGACGGTAAGGCGGCCGGGGATCTCGTTCAAAAAGAATGGCGCGAAGAGATTCATAGCCGCAAAAGCCGTGATTTGATGCATGTCATCATGTCGGCCCGTGCCGGAACCGATGCGGGAGCCTTTGAAGGCGCTGTTCGAGATTTCCTCGCCGACCAGTTTGCTGGACATCGGTACGTCTTTGCGATGCACGACCCAGAAACCGACACCAAGGAAGCAGGGGAGGGGGGCAAGCGTCCGCATGTCCATGCTCATGCTATCGTCACGATGCGATCAGAAGCCGGGGACCGCATCGAGACAACGCCGGCAACCTTCCGCCAATGGCGTGAAGTGATGGCCGAGAAGGCGCGCGATCACGGCATCAATATGGAAATGACAGATCGACGGGAGTTTGCCTCAGCGCCTGCGTATACGCGTAACCAGGTCAGGGCCGTAAACCGCGACGGTAGGACCGAGCACGTTGGAACAAGTGAGCCCGCTCAGGCTCGTTACGATGCCAAGCGATCAGGGCGACGCACCGTCGCGTCAAGTGATCGCAGCCGGCAGTACACGGTCAAGGCCCAAGAGACGTGGCAAAAGATAGCTGCTGTTTCCGGTGATAGGCGGACTGTAGCATTTGCAGCTGAACATCGTGATGTCATTGAGACCGGGCTCAGGGAGCTCGAATCTGCAAACAACTCAACAGTCGTTCACTCGGATTTCGGCGGCGATTTCCGTACAAATATGATATCATTGCAGAAGATGCTTTTGGAGGTAGAGGACATGCGCGAGCAGACACGCCAGGAGTTTGAATCATACGAAAAGACTGTCGAAACGGCTCTGTTCAGACTTGAGCGAAGCGCTGGAGCTGATGACAGGGCCGGTTTCGATGAGGTTGCAACTACGGCCCGTGAAATCGTGGATCTCCGCCGTGAAATGCTCGAGCTCACCGAGCGCGTTGGTGACAGACAGATTGGCATCGACGCCGATCGGGAACCGCCTGCTGACGCCACGGATCAGCGTGGGGGAGCAGAGGAACGAGGTGAAGCCATCGCCACGGACGCTGTCCGCGATGACGCCCAACGCCTCGCCAACGAGGCCAACGAGGCTGACGAGGTCAGCAAGAAGTGGGATGAGGCTGTCGCCAAGCATGGCGAAGCCGTTGTTGAGGCTGGCAATGACGCGATGATCGATGTCGAGCATTTCAGAGAAGGTATCGCGCTGGTACAGTCGGGCGAGTTTTCTGAAGAAGACCTCGAAATGTACGAGACTGGGCTTAGGTCAGCGCTTCGGCGTGCCGCCGAGCTCGCCGCCGACGGAAACGCCTACCTTCGCGATGTCGCTGTCGAGGATCCCGAGCTTCGCAGCGAAGTCGAGAAAATCGACCGCGAAGACGGTCGGACAGACGAAAGCACGACCAACAAAACCGCATCCACGTCGGATGTTTCTGACGATCGTCAGCGCGACCTTCAGCTTGATGCGGAAGAGGAGCGGGGCCAATTGCCAAACGAGCGCGAGACGCACGAGCTGGCCGACACAATCGAGGCTACAAACAGGCAACAAGATCGTGTAAAACAGGAGCGTGAGGCTGGACAGAAAGCAGGAGAAACTACGCGAACTGACCCTGCGCAGCAGCACGTGCCTCGTCTTGAAGAACTTGAGCGGGAGCAAAACGAACAGAGGGACCGCGATCGAGACGATCGTGAGCGGTGATAGGCCATGACAAACCGATACGTAATTCAGACTGAGAACAGAAAATCGGACGAAGCCGTAGGAAAAGGCATCGTCGCGATCTTTGGCTTTGTTGCTGCTCTTGCTGCTATCGGCTTTGCGTATCAGACAGTCGTCGGATGGTATGACGCTACCGCGATCTGGCTTGGAGACATTGGCCAGTATCTCGCTAGCTTTTGGCCATTTTAGGCCTTCTACCCGAGTAAGTAGATTCTTACCGGCCCTAGAGCGAAACTCTTAGGGCCGTTTCATATTCAAGCTGTCTCTGGATCTGGAACGGTCGCAGCGAACACGTCCATGATATTCTTTCGTTTCGTCGGATTCTTTCCGACGCTATTTTTCTCGACCTGTTCGCAAAGCCTCTGTGTTGCAAGGGAATGCAGTGCTTCAATCTCGTCTCGCCGTGCGATGTCATCCGACGCTGCGCTATTGCGTTTCCGGGGGGCTTTGGGTCGGGCTGCGGGTGTGGATTTGGCTTTCGAGGTCAATGCTGCTGGATTGATGATACGCTTCGCTGGAATGGCGACCGGCGCTGTTACTTCCGCGAGCTTTAGCGGCTCCGTTGCAGGAATCTGTTTTTCCGGCTCTTTTTGAGCGGGACCGGCTTCCGGCATGTTCGTTTGGACTGCAGCCGAAGGCTCAGCTACCGGGGCTGTGTTTCCAGCATATTCTGCAGTCGTCGCCGGGACCGGCTTCGATGGAAGGTACTCGATATCCGGGACACTTGGGATGTGAGCCTGGGCATAGGCCTCAACTGCCTTGAACGGCTGGGTATTAAAGAACCGAAGCTTTTCAGCAAAAATTGGACGCTGGCCCTCTACCAACAGGATCATTCTGTTTTCTGGCATTTGCCGGACTTCCTGAGACATCATGAGGTCCCGCTCCCGAATTTGCTCGACCTTCGTCCGCCGTGGAAGTCCCATGATCTCGATTGTGCGAGACTCCGACGAGTAGCGAATGGTCCTCTTGCCGAGAGCTCGTGACGCATAGTCGGCCGTCGCTTGATCATTTGCACCAAGGATCAACTGGTAGCCGCAATTCCCCAAGAGTGAGTGCCGGGAGGTTTCTCCATATATCTCATCGAGGTTTTTCAGGTCCTGGATGATGAATGCGAGCTTGATCTTGTAACCGGCCACGTAAGGCAGCTTCGTCATGATCTCATCCATGCGTTTCAGCTGGCGAAATTCATCGAGCAGGAAATAGACAGGAAGGGAGTTTGGATCGTGCTCGAGCGTGAGAATATCCATGACCTGTTGTACAAACAGGGTCAGCAAGGGCCTGAGAAGCGTGATGTCAGTGATGTTGGGAGCGAGGTAGATTGTTATAGGCCGCCGCTTCATGGATCGAAGATCCATGTCCGTGAAGTTCGTTGCGGCGACAACACGTTCGTTCTTGAAAGGCCGCATAGCCTTCTGGATATCGAGAAGGGCTGATGCAGCGGCTCGATCAGACAGTGAAAGATATGAGTTGAAACTCTCGACGGTAAATTTCGAGAGGTAGGGCTCTTTCTCCTTGATGTGCTTCATCAAGGCCTGGAGGTCTACGCCGCTGTTAAAGAAGGAGTTGATTTCGCCGAGATTGCGGCGGTCCCGGTAGAAGGGGCTTTCGAGAATGTAGCTTATCGCCCCGGCGAGGACCTGCTGCGCGGTGGCCTGCCATACAGAATTCTCAGACTCCGTGTTCTCCGGAACAAGAATGCTGGCAATGTTCTGAATGTCGGTGGTTCGATTGCCCCGTTCCGGTCGCACAAAATCGAGAGGATTATAGCTGTTCGTGCGCTCGGAACCCGGTGCAAAAATGAAAACCTGGCTGCCATTCTTCTTCCGATAGCCGGCCGTCGCCTTGAAGACCTCTCCCTTTAGGTCGGTAACAATCATCGAGCCTTCATGCATGAGAGCATTCGGAATGACGTAACCGGCACCTTTACCGGACCTTGTCGGCCCGATGATCAGGTGATGGCGATCGTCCTGCGCCCGGAGGACCTTGCCTCCAAAACGTCCGAAAATATGCCCCTTCTTGCCGAACCATTTCCCCGTCCGCAAACCCGCGATGTCCTGAAAAGCGGCGTCCCCTAATGGGCTTGTGCCCGGTCTAAGGCCAAGATAGGCAGTAATTGCGGCGATCATGAACGCAGGCACCAAAGACCCCAGGGCGACCTTCTGCAGGGTAGGATTATCGCTGTAAGCCCAGAACTGTTGGATTGGCGCGAAAGGGCTGCTTCGTATCGTTGTATCGAGGATTCTGCCGTCGCCGTAAAACAGGTGGAGGCCAGCGCCATATCCAAGCATCCAAGCCGCAAAGGCAACCGCGAGGCAAAACGCTAGATAGACGACTTTGAAGCCTTTCGTCATGCTTCATCTCTTGCAAAGAAGATCTCCGAAACGCCGCGCTTGCCTCCTTCGCGGCGGAGCTGGATGACGATCGGGATCACCATTTGAATGTAGGACATTAAGTCCTGCTTTGAGTAGCCCGCCGACATTCCAGATTGCTGCATCATCATGGCAAGTTGCTCATATGCCCCCATAGGGGTGTCCGCATGAACTGTGGACATGCTACCCGGATGACCGGTGTTGATGGCGCGCAGGAAAGAGAAAGCTTCAGCGCCTCTGATCTCGCCCACGAAAAGGCGGTCAGGACGCATGCGCAGTGCCGACTCGAGCAGGTTTTGAATGGTCACATTGGACGTGCCTTGCCCACCTTTGGAAGCAACCAAGTGGACTGCGTTTTTCTGTGGCGGAAAAAGTTCCCGCGTGTCTTCGAGCGTCAAGATGCGCTCGTTCAGGTCAACTGAGTTGAGGCAGGCATTTAAGAATGTCGTTTTGCCCGAGGACGTGCCGCCGCTGATAAGGATCGAAACCCGCTTCGTGATTGCAGTATGGATGAAGTCGTAGATCTTTTCTTCGCGCAGATATCGAATGAGCTCGCGATCGACGTCGCTCAATCCCCCCACGGCAACCGACACCTTATCCAGCGATCCGTTATCCCTGTAGTCTTCGAGGGAGAAATTCTGGACGACCTGCTTTCGGATCGTAATGGATCCTCCGTCAGGAGCTGCGGGGGGTAAAACGACCTGAATGCGCTCACCAGTCGGCAACGCCGCGCTCAGGATTGGATTGGCCTGATTCAAGAACTGCTTTGTTGAGGCGGCGACGCGCTCTCCGATGTTCTCTATCTCTTGCGCGGTCAGAACATCGATAAGATGATGCTCCATATGGTCCGCGCCAAACCGTTCCACGTACACGTGGCCCGGCTTGTTGATCGCGATTTCGACAACCTTTGGATCATCTAGAAATGGCCTGATGGGCTCCAACGAACGAGTCAGGAAATAGTGGGGATCATGAACCAGTGGATTACCTGCCGGAGCGTTCACGTTTGATCTCCTTCATCGCTTCTGTAACCGGATCGTCGTACATGTCGCTGAAATCGAGGTCTTGGCGCACGAAGATGAAGATGCGTTCGCCCTGTGGGACGCTGATCGTCGGGGGGATGCGAAGATTTTCCGAAAGCACGGTGTTTGCCATGTCGCTAAACGTCTGTGCGATCGTCTCGCGAGCGAGATCCGCCCCACGCTGCGCATCGTCATTGTTGGAACCTGAACTCTGTTCGCTTCCATATCCCGTCAGATAGCTTGCGCCGCCACCAACGATCGAAAGAAGGATGGAAGCGCCGAAACGCTCCCGGAACTTGTTATCAACGTGACCTGTCAATCCGGATCTACCGAGGCTATCGGCTCCGATGGAGTTCAGCCTCACGCTGGCACCATCGTCACGGATCAGGCGTGTCCACACGACGAAAATACGCTTCTGTCCACGCGTAACCTCCGACTGGTATTCGCCGATCAAGCGGGTGCCTGTAGGGATGATCACGCGCCGACCGTCGAACGAGTAGACATCCTGGGAGGTAATAGCGCGGATCTGCCCGGGAAGATCGCTGACGATCGCTGTTTCCAGAATTCCTGGAATGAGCGTGCCCTCTGGTACTAAAGCGTCGAGGCGCTTCAGCTGTCGGGCCTTGGCGCTACGATCGCCGATCGCGCTCGCGGACGAGAGATACTGGCTATTCTTGTCCTCGCCGGCAACCGTCAACGGCGGGACGCCGGCCGATCCGTCCAGCGACCCGTTCGCGTTGCCCCCCAGATTCTGGTCCATAGTAATCAGCTTTGACCGGAAGCGCTCGGGAAACTCCTCCACTTTAGGCACCTCAACAGTGGGAGGCGGGGCCACTGGTGGCGGCGGCACGTTGAACGTTGTCGTATCAGCTGGCGGTTCGGGTGGCGGCGGAGGAGGCGGAGGTGGCGGTAGGACGACGACTGGCTGCTCCGGAGCGGGTTGCGGCTCCCCATCGCGTACGAAGCCGGGCGGCCGGAACGTTGTGGTCCGAAACTCCTCATCCGACTGAGAATTGTCCCGCGGCTCATCTTTCGAGGTCGCAAGGACCATGTATGCAGCGATAACACCGAAAATCACCAAAGCAGCCATGCCTGCCGTCTGGTTTCGTTTCGCGTTCTTGTTGCTGACATCCGTTTCGTCAGCCTGCGCCATAGCTTCAAGTTCGGGGCTGCGCCTCATTAGTTGCTGCTCCTTCTGCGCTTGCTTGCGTCCGGATCAGGTTTTGGAGCCATGATGTCAGGGTCAGGGGCTGCAAAATCGGGCTTGCGTAGATTGAAAATGCAGGTCCATTGGTTGCCGTCTCTCAGCGTGTATTGTGTCGCCGTGCCATCAACGACGATGTATTCGCCCTCTTTTCTGAAATTCCGAAGGGTCTCAGAGAAGTCAGACTGGACCGCAAAAATAGCAGGTACGCGTCCCTTGAACTTAAAGAACGTCTTCTTCCCATCATCGAAGACCATCGACGGCTTCAAAGCGGAGTCACCCGAGAATGAGTAGTCGATATTGACGTTTGCCTTGTCGATATTGCTGATGTTCGGGTTTACCGCCCGAAACTCTGCTTCTTTCCGCAGAGATGCGTTCAAATCCTTCTCGGGATACACAAAACGGATACCGAAAACCTTCCGTTCGTCTGTCGGCGCGTAGTCATTCAGCTCCAAGAAGTAAATCCGCTTGGATGTCACGACATTCATGTTCGTAGAAACACCTTTCGCAATTGGTTTTACGAATAGGATGTTGCCTTTCTCAGACGGTGCGACCTGCCAGCTATCGGTGTCGCCAAGCGAGATCGTCTCGAACTTTTCATCTTCATCAAAAATGATCATCGTTGAGATGCCGTAGGTCGCAGAGACCTTCACCACGTTATTGGGCTGGTAGACAACACTCGTAACGCGTGAATCCAACGTGCCAGGTCTAGGCTGCTGTGCGCCGAAGGCGTGACTCATCGTCACGGCCATGAAGGCCGCAGTGACAAATAGTCTGACTTTCATCCTGCTGCTCCCGGCGTAACCGTTTCCTGATCGCGTCGGTAGTTGTACACCTGGAAGCCAAGCGGATTTTCAAAACGCCAATCGTTGCGCTCCGGCGTATCCGTGTATCGGAAGCGGACCACAGAGATGTAGTGCCGTGTGATGTTATCGCTCTCAGAGCTTTCGGTGGTCGAGAAGCGGACCAGCGCGGTGCTAGCGTTCGAGAACGTGACCGACTTAACGTCCACGGTGATTTTCTTGTTTCTGCCTAAGCGCCTGCCTGGGTTGTTCGGATTGGCCGCGCTCCATTCGTCTTGGAGCTCCTTAGCGGCGTCTGCCGTTGAAAGGAGGGCGGCAATTCCGAAGTTTTGCTGTATAGCAAACGGGTCATAACCCTCGCGCGAGCGGATGTAACGGACCACATTGGCCTGAGTAACGGCCTGCTGGTCGGTGAGGTTTGCAGAGCGCGTGAGCCCGGTTTTCACCTCAATGTAGCCGGTGTTTTTGTCGACCTCGACGATGTAAGGTTCGAAACTCTTGAGCGGCACCAACATCACCAATGTCCCGAGCGACATAAGTGTGATGGCGCTCATTATCATGGCAACGAACCAAGCAAATGTCCTTGAGCGATTTGCCTTCTTTACGATCTCCTGTTCCCATTTATCGCCATCTTGAAAATAGCTCCTGAGAGCTTCGTTTGAATCTGCCATGGTCTAGCCCTTAAACCCCTCTGAACAGCCTGCGTTTAGCGCGGCACGCTGTTGCTACTGATGCGATTTTGCATCGCACTCGCACTTGCATTTCGAATATTTTCCCGCATGCCGGCTTGTGTCCGCTCGCGTGCCTCCATGCCGAGTCGGCCAGCTGTGCCGGAGGCACTACGCGCGCCGGTTAGCATTGCAGCTGGAGCACTGAAGCCTGTCAGGCCCCCGACAGTTCGCGCCACTTGACCGATTCCGGCCGCGACGCCGCCCGTGATCCCCTGGGCAAGCGTCTGAATGTTGAAGAGGACAAAGGCACCGGCAGCACATAAAAGAAGGAAAGCCGCGACATCATCGAGTTGAAGTCTGCGCTGGTCGGCCGCCGCAGTGACCTTCGTCAACTCTGGATCCATTGCGGAGATCAGGAACGCAGCAACCACGTAAACGAACAACGGAATAAGCGCGTACATCAGTACACTTTGGAACCATGCCATTCCGTAGCTTCGGGTGGATTGAAACAACAAACATGCGATGAAAATCGGCGCGGTTCCTAGCAGCACCCACATCATGACTTTAGCGAGCAGAAGGATCGCGAGAGCGACGGCAATAAACACGCCGACGAAAAACATGATGAGGAAACCGACCATTGCCGGGAGAACGGAAAAATATCCGGCCTGCTCGGCAAAGGCCCCCGCCGCTTTATTGGCCGTTTCCCAGATCATCGACAGGCCGTTCGTCGGCTCCGTGATGCCTGTGTTGCTGACAGCTAGAATGGCGCGGCCAACATCTTCGGGCGTATCGCTCAGCCAAGTGTAGAAGAATGTGTTGAAGTTACCCCATGAGTTTATGAAAGCAACGATCAGCGTCATCCTGACCACGCGGCTGATGACCTCGCCGACACTGACCCGAGCCGTCCCCATGATCAGTTGAAGACCGTAGTAGGCGACGTAGGCGATCAATAGCACGGTTAGAAGCGGCGCGACTTCGCTGCCAACTACCCCATAGGCGCTTTGCGTGAAGCTAGCGCCTGTCTGTTCAATCCGATCCAAAAGCCCACCGAGGAAATCCTCCATCGCCCAACGCCCCTATTCAGTTGCTAATTTGTCGATGGCCGCGAGAGCGGCTGATGGATCACCGTTGACGTTCGTCATCGGGCCACAGTCGTGACGCGGATCCTCAACGAAAGACGTCATGTTGGCCGGTCTTTTGCAGGGTGCTGTTTTCTCTTTCGCAGCCGTTCCACAGCCGGCAAGCCCGGCCGTGAACGTCGCGATTAGAAGCACTTTTCCAGCTGTTTCGAATGCCTTAATCACCGTAGGTCATCGCCTTTTTCGAGTTCGACATATCGACAAGACGCTGCTGATTTTGGGCATTAAGCGACTGAACGGTGCCATTCATGACGCCAATCATTTCGTTCAGCACCAGCCCCGATTGAACTTGGAGCTGCGTGTTCTGATCGATCGAGCCCTTGATATCCTCAGCCTTGCCGATCTGCTGACCCGCTTGCTGGAAGGATTGCGTACGCTGCTGCACAGCCTGATTTGATCCAGTCACCAGAGCAGCTACGCCAAGGACCGTATTCATCACTTCCTCATACGACTTATCGCCTGAGAACGTGCTATCGGCCTTTCCCGAAAGGTTTTTCACCAGCTGCAGCCCGTTGATGAATGTGGAGGCTACTTTGCCGATATCGCCGCCCATGCCTCCGAAATTCGGTACGCCACCGCTCATCAAGCTGTCGAATGACGGCATCTGGGAAACACTGAAGCCATTGCCGATAGCAAGGTTCTGCATAGGGCTTTGCACGCTTCCACGGTCACCCGTTACGGCTTGAAGTGTTTCTTCGACCGTCTTAAGAACCTCCTTGTTGGTATCGAGGATGTCGGTCGTTGTTTTCGATGTTTCCTGAGCAACCTTCAGGTTAGCATTGTCGATTGTGGGGACCTGAGCGTACGCTGTCGAAGCTAGAGCCAGCGAAAACGCCGTTGCGATCGTCTTTTTCATGGCAGTTCTCCTTTATTGTGTACTCAACATCAGTTTCATTTCGGACGCCCGTTCCCTCTTCTGGACGCAAGCTTGTTCCGTTTCATTCCATTCTACGTTCAGTGCCGGGTCGCAGAGCTTCACCGTTTCGGGGTCTTTATCGTCTTTTTTCTTCACCGAGCTCGTGCGAGAGGAGCCGGACCTTTCACCGAGATCCAGCGCGTTCTTCGAGTTCATGAGTTCAGCCATTGTCGCTCCAAGACGAATGACCTGATTCATCATTTCGAGATTCGCGTTTCGCGCCCCTGAGTTCTGGTCCCAGCTGTCTTGGATCGTGCCCGTCTGCATCTGCCCGAGCTGCTGCAACCACGAACTGACATTGCCACTGCTTTCAGTGATGGACTGGCTCGTCGCCATAGCGTTCATCGAGCTGTCACGAGCACCCGAGAAGGCTGTGCTGCCTCCTCCATAGTTCATCGGAATGTTGGAGGTATCCGACCCGCCAAACTGCGGCATCCATTGTTTCGTGATGCTCGCAACGTATCCTTGGGTTTCTTTAAACGGAGGTATGCCGCCGTACTTCTGGACGTTCCCAGGGCCAGCATTATAAGCCGCCAGAGCTAGGTTCGTATTCCCGTTGAAACGCTTGAGCTGTTGCTTCAGATAGCGCGCGCCGCCCCGAAGGTTGCCTTCGATGTTGTTTGGATCAACGCCGAGGTCCTTCGCGGTTCCCGGCATAAGCTGCGATAGCCCTGTCGCACCTACAGGAGATTTCGCGCAGGGGTTAAAGCGGCTCTCTTGATAAACAAGCGACATGAATAGCGTTTCGTCTACGCCCTCTTCCTGAGCAACACGCTTTACGAGGCCGACGATTTCCGGATTAGCCTGCGCAGCGGACGGCGCATCGCCTCCCTTGCCCTTTTTGTACATGGAGCACGTCACGCTGGTGCTGACAGTGTGACGCTTCTTGTCAGTTTCCTTGATGTCGTCGGTTGTTTTCTCCCTTACCGTATCGTCGCCCGTCAGCGCGGCGTCAGTAATCGGAACCTGTGTAAAGGCGGCGCTCGGAGCGCCAATCGACATAGCTGCAGCGAGCAGCACCAGAGTGGGACTTTTCCTCATTCAGCATTCTCCCATCCGCAAAATTTCGCCAACCAGTTTTCCGGCTCGTCTCCGTGTTGCTCGCGGAGCGCGGCGCACTCCTCGATCGTCTCCTTTCGCCCGGACAGGACTTTCACCAGATCAGGCATGCTCGACAGGTCGAGCCTGGCAATGACGGAGTCATTGCCGTGCTTGATCAGGAAGGTCCGCTTCTCCGGCGGGGTGTTCTTGATGAAGTTGAATTCCTTCACCGTGAGACCAAAGCGCTTGATGTAGCTCTCCTCGTCTGCACGCGGATTTGGGAAGTGAATGTTCGTGGCAGACTGCTCAATAAGCGTATGAGAGACCTTCGATTTGGCAATATCGGCGGCCGACTGTGTGCCAAAGCCCACGATGCCGTTGAGCTTACGAATGGTCTTCATTTTGTCGACAATGAACGCGCTGAAGGTGTCGTCCAGGAGCAACTGCCAGCCCTCGTCCATGAAGAACATGACCGGGTTGCCATCCAGCAGTTCATCAAGCCGATGGTAGAGATACATAAGCGCGGGGGTTCGCAGCTCCTCGTTTCCGAGAATGTTGGTCATGTCGAAGCCGAATACGGTCCTGCCGGAGAAGGACAGCACATCGTGCGGTGCGTTGAAGAGCCACGCTTTCTCGCCTTCGATCCAAGGACGAAGGCGGGAATAGAGATCGTTTGCGTCCGCCCGGGCACGGCCCATTAGCAGGTTGCCGAGGTTGGTGAGATTTCGCTGTTGTGCCGGTTCCTCCATGAGGCGGACTACAGCGCGCTCGATAATATCTTCATCTTCCTGGGTGAACTCGCGGCGATCACGCCCACCGAGCATCGCCTTGAGAAGGCGCTGAAGAAATTCTCTGTTTGGTCCGGTGTTCTCCAACTGGAGCGGATTGAATCCCGTTGGAGTACCGGGTGAAAGGACCTCATAAGATCCGCCAATGGCTCGAACGAAGATTTCTGCTCCCCGGTCTTTGTCAAAAAAGACGGCGCGCGGTGTTGGCGAAACTCGCATGGCCTGCGCAAGGAGAAAGCTCAAACCGACAGTTTTACCAGAGCCGGTCGGTCCTGTGACGGTAAAATGCCCGATATCGCGGCGGTGGAAATTGAACCAGTAGGGCGTCTGCGATGTCGTCTCAAGGATCGTGATGGGAAGGCCCCAATGCGTACGTTCCGCCTGACCACTGGCGAAATTGTGCATTGATGACAGGCCCGAAAAGTTCGAGCTGGAGAGCATCGCCTTTCTAGCAATATAGGAGTGGTTACCGGGCAACTGCGCCCAAAACGCTGCCTCAAGATTGAGATCTTCACGCAGCCAGTTGATGTTCATGTCCGTGAGGCATGCACCAAGTTCCGAGACGCAGCGGCTCAAGCCTTCGAGGTCCCGGGAAATGCAAAGTAGCGAAAAATGGTGGAAGCCAAATACGGCTTCCTGATTCAGCATACTGTCGAGAGCAAAATTGATGTCAGATTCTACAGACGTCCCAGCTTCATCCGAGGCACGGATTTGCCTCTGAAGGCGCGTTATGCGCTCCTGTGCAATTGGCTTGTCCGCAAGGGTAAACGACTGCGTCAGGATGAACTCATGGTTCACCTGTAACAGTCCGTCCAACATGCCAGGTCCAGTGAAAGGAGGGTATTCCTTGATGGACAGCAGCGCGCCATACCGCGAATCTTCGTCCACGGCGGCTTGCGCGTGAAAGGCGCGCTTGGCGAAGTGGAGACGAGATGTTCCAATGAAGTTGCGAATGCCCATGCGCGGCAGTCGCATCTTTCGAGACACACTCCCCGAGAGGATAGAATTGAAGAATTCGCAGGGCTCGGAATACGGTTCGCCCTTGGTCTCTTCCTCCTGCCCCTCGATCTTTGCGGTATCGTCGGACTTCTTCCGGTAGGTTATGCCGAGCGAACGGGCTCCGTATTTACTCAGTTCACGGACGATATTCCCGATCAGTTCCTCCAGGTCCGTTACCTCTTCGCGAGTGGCCTGTGTTTTAGCGTCCTTGTTTGACTGCGTAAAAATTCGCTTGAGAGAGTCGCCAACACCAAGCGCGCCGCGCATGCCCGAACGGACAATCGTCAAGTAGATCTCGTTTGTGAACATGCGCTTCTTGCGAAGCTGGTCCATGTATCGCGTATTGAGGATGTCGCAGAATGATTGGTCGAACTTTCCACCGATCTCGGTTTCGACCTCGCGACGGATCACGGTTGACCACAGGGAAAACCGGCTTGAGCCGAGCGCGCGGATCATCGTGTTCTGAACGACCGATCGCATATTCAATTCGGCCTGATCTTCGGTCTGGAAAAACAAGCCGTCGAGCTTGATAACACTGGCGAGCGATCCATTCTCAAGACCTATCACCGTGTCCGAGACATGCCGCATGTAGGGAATATGAACGGACATAGGCCGCTCGTTTCCGGCGACCTTCCCAAATCCTAGCTCTTCTTTGACGACTTTCAGCATAATTATGGTCCGTACGAGTTGGTGCCCCAAAAGCGCTTATTGGGAGTGCGGGGGGTCTTGCGTGACGAAACCTGAAGCACGTCGAGAATTTTCGCGTCCCATGTGCAAAGCGAGAACAGGACCAGGTAGCCCACAGGCGCGAGCAGAAGCGCGGCAAGATGGTTCGACGCAAGCCAACCGATGATGGTTATGCCGATGATCAGCACAACCGCCATGTATGGCACGCCCCAAAGGGTAGGTGACCGGGTCAGACCGATCACCAAAGGCGTAAGCGCCGGCTTCTCATCCGAGAACTCGCTCAACTTACTGCCCGCCCACCGAAGAGATCATCTGATCAACAATGGCGGGAGCGCCGAACACGAGCCCGATACCAATGACGACCGCGCCGGCTGTAAACCAAGACAACCGACCGGCAAATGCCATGAAGCCCAAGGCGATTACGGCGATGATCGCCAACAACCGGCCAAATGGGCCAGTGATGAAATCCACGATCATCTGCACGGCGGTCTGAATAGGGCCGAAAGCACCACTGCCGCCGCCACCTGCCCCTTGCGCAAACGCCAGCTCAGCACCGACGATCTGTACCGCCGCGACCACGCCAAGAAGCGCGATCACCTTAACCGCTTGGGATTGACCCAACTTCACACTTTTCATCTGATTCTCTCCTTAGAAGTGCATTACGCCACCGACAAACTTGCCGGTCTTCTCCACGGCAATTACCCCGCTACCGTTGGCCGTATTCGTCGCCGCTGCTTCGCGGACGACATTTCCGGCCTTCCGTTTGCCGGTAGGCATCGGAAGGCCAAGCTGAAAATTGAGGACCTTTGCGACGTACCCGACCGTCTCCTGAAAGGGCGGTACTCCGCCATATTCGTAGATCCGGTTTTCGCCGCTGTTGTATGCGGCGGCTACGAGCAGAGGATTTTGAAACTCGTCGAGGAGGAAGCGGAGATACTTGATGCCGCCTTCGATGTTCTGAGCAGGATCGCAGATATCCACGACGCCGAACCGCGTAGCGGTGTCAGGGATAAGCTGCATGGGGCCACGCGCACCTTTGGGCGAGTTGCGAACCACATCAAACCGGCTTTCGGCCCATGTAATCGCCACAGCAAACGCCTCGTCTACCTGATGGCGGCGCGCGGTCTCTACAACCAAGGCTTTGATCTCGTCAGGCGTCATCGGAGACGCCCCACACTCCTTTGCCCCCACCACGGGCGAAGCTAACACGTTTTCTGCGCCAATTTGGATAACTGAACCGGTGGCACGAGGAGTAATCGGGGAGTCGGCTTCTGATCCTGTCACATCCACATACGAGGTGTTTCCTGCGCCAATTTTAGTAATTGGCAAACCGGCCGCTTTGGTCGCGTCTTTCTGCTGGTTCGCGTCCTTCACTACGCCATCAGCGCCCAAGACAAATTCTTTAGCTGCGACAGGCTCCCCAGCCCATCTTTCCGCGAAGTTGGTAGCTAGTGACGGTAGTTCAGACGTTGTTGTATCATTGTATGCGCTGGCTATTCTGGTATTTTTTACAGCATCTTGGGCATATGCGCAGTTGGCCGACCACAGCGTAGCGAGAGCTGTCCCAAAAAGGACGGTGGTGCCTAAAAAGCCTGCCATGCTAGCCCTTTTTTCCATCGTCTCCGCCTGCCAAACGGTGTTGTGATTAGGAAGAAAACCGATTAAGTTGATGCTTGTATGATACCGATTTGGCTCAGACTTACAAGTTTTTGTGCCAGTGTTAAACCCCCTTTCTCAAGGGAATCCGTTGTACCAAGATGGTTAGGGCTAGAAAATGATACGGACCATCATTACCGCACTCACAAGTTGCGCAATGGCAACACAAGCTTTTGCCGCGCCGGCAATTAACAAGGATTACGTCAAATCACTCGTAGCCCCCGGTAAAACGGCTTTGGTGGTCGAGTATTATGACGGCAATGGAAAGGTCGTTGACCGGAAGGGCTATGCAACAGCCTCAGGGTTCAAGGCGGTCTCCGGAACCGACTTCAAGATCGATGATAAGACAACAGTACATCTGTACGGTCTGCAGCCGTGTAAGGGCGATTTGGTCAACCGGACGGAAGACTATGCGGGAACGTGCGATGACTACGCTCTTAAGCAGCTTCAGGTCATGTTGCAGAGCCCAAAGGTCGTTTTCTGCCGCGCCTTCGTCAGCGAGAAGGGGGCGCCGATGCAGAATGCGACGTGCTACGGGTACTACAATTACCCTGGTGCCATGGACTCGGTCGATAATTTTGAGGAACAGCTTCTTTCTCTAGGCGCTCTTCGTCTCGCCAAAAAACCTGATGGATCAGTGGAGCGGCCTGATCTTCAGGAAGCCGAGAATCTCGGCAAAAAGGGCGATTTCGGCATGTGGGCCGATCCGCGGGTAAAGTCGCAATGAAGCGGATAGCCCTTCTCATGGCGGCACTGATGCCTACCTGGGCTCTCGCAGCCTCGGAGGGCTATTTCGATTTAAGGCCGGACGGAATAACGCTCGAGACCGGGGACACATGGGTATCCAATGGAGAGCGGTTCCGTCTCTATGGAATACAGTCATGTTTGCGCGGTACCAACTATACCGATGCGCACGGTAACACTCGCGATTGCGGCGAGGCGTCCCTCGCTGTTCTTGCCGCGTATATCATGGACACGCAGCCGATTTGCGCACCAGTCGCTAAGGCAAACGACATTTCGTATGTCATTTGTTACGCGACCGTTGGGAGCCAGCGGCTGGATCTAGGGCAGGTTCTCGTCAGCAGTGGGTACGCGTTTGCTGCATTGAAGAGCGACGGACTTCCATATCATGTCCCCTACTCTGTGGCCGAACAGATGGCCCAGCAGAAAAAGGCGGGTCTCTGGCAGTTCAAAGACGTCCAGCACCCGTCGATCACCCTCAGCCGAGAAGCCAATCAGCGCGCCAGGAAGGCGGAGCAATGAAACATATTCCACTGCTCGGCGTCATTATCGCTGCGATTGCCACACCTTCAATGGCCGCCGACCTACAATACTATACCCCGCGCTACTCGGGGCGCGTGGCACCACCCGTCGATTCCGCGCCCGTCAGGTTGCCGGTCTTCAAAGGCGTTGTAACCGTTTTAGACGGCCGCACTCTTTGGTATGACTCTCTCGGACGTGGCTATAAGGTCCGCCTCGCGAGTATCGATGCATGCGAGCTCCCGCAATGGGCTCTCCACCCCAAGTGGGTAGACCGGACAAAGAACCAAGCGCCTATGCCGGTTCCCTGTGGCCCGCTTGCAAAAGCTTGGTTGAAGCGAACCATTGGCAACAAGGTGACGGTCTGCACGACGCTTGGGTATGGAAATGATGGCATTCCTCTCGCTCAATGCACGGTCAAAGGCCGAGACGTGGCGACGGAAATGCTGCGCGTAGGTTGGGCGCGAGTGGATTCCCCCTACGCCAACCAACAGTACCTTTCCTATCAGCACGATGCCATGGCCGCCCGTTATGGAATGTGGGGCACCTACGTGCTCGACATGAACGAATGGCGGCGCAAAGCGGTTGATAAGACCCTTGAGCGGCGACCGCTGGCGGACTTCAACCTTTTGGCAGAACGAAAAAGCGAAATCTCGCCGCCGTTTGCTGACGCACGCAACAAACCTAAGAGGACAGATCGATAGTTGCCGGATATCGCACATATCGCGACATCGTTCGCTATCGATCCGATGGCGGCGCTATTGGTTGCCATTCCACTTTCGCTCGCCCTGATCGTGCCCTGCGAACGTTTGTGGTCGATCCACGCCCCCTGCGCTCTGGTCCTCCTCGTGGTCTCAGCATTATTCCAGGCCGAGCGTCATCTCGCTTTCGACAGCTATCTTGTCGGCTTTTTTGCATTTGCGGCGGTTTGCCGGGATATCCCAAACCGCCCCCTCCTCTACCGCGTCGGTATCCTCTGGTTTGCAGCATTCTCGTTGATCGCCGCCGTCATTTATGCGGCCTCCGACCGAACAGACCCCCACGCGATAGAAGCCAAGATCTCACACCGGCCAATTCCGCAGTGAACGAATGAGAGAGGGAAAGCTAATGAAAGCTCTGTATTTTATCGCCGCAGGTGTTGCGGCTCTCGCCATGACACCTGCCGCAAGGGCGCAAGATGCGTCTTGGGGGTGCCAGATCCTCCTTTGCGCAGCGTCCAAGAACCCTTCATGGCAGGGGGTTGGGTACTGCGTGCCGCCCATGCAGAAATTGATTTCGGCGATGAAAAAGCCCGGCTTCTCGTGGCCGATCTGCGAAGAAGCTAAGGCCGGCAAACCGGGCAACGAGCCTTTCGAGGATTGCCCTGCCGGTTTTCAAGCCGGGCGGTCATCTTCTGGTCGCGACAACGAGTCCCTCTTCGGCGGTGGCGAGGCAAATGTTTGCACAAAGACAGTCAACCAGTGCAGCAACCGCGGCGCTTTTCGGACGCTCTATGGGAACGACCGCGCAAACAAGCAGGCGGGCATCACAATGCGCGAACTCAATTCAAACAGTAACGACAATGGCTTTGGCGGTGGCAATAGCTGCCAAGTAGTCATCACACAGCCAAGGCCAATGAGGGCTGACCCGTATTACTTCGACATTCCGAACGATAAAGGCGTGAAAGAACGCCATTGGTTCAACCTCAATCTGTAGGCGTCTCTATGAACCAGAAAATTATACTCGTAATAGCTGCCAGCTCCCATATCGCATTTGCGTCCAATGTCAGGATCGGAGCCATTGTAGCAATTCGGGTCCGAGAAGCCGCGCGTTCAATTGTTCGTCTGAGAGTTCAACGAAACTGTCAAGGTCACGTAAATCCATGAGAGGCACGCTGACTGGCTTCGCTCCAATCCCAAGGCCGCCCCCACGTCTATAACCGCTTTCCCTGTGGGCCCCGAACCGTGAATATGGTCAAGCTTACCCACCTAACGGTCGTCAGCGCCGTAAATTGTGGCACCTTCTAGCACAGCGGGGGTCAGCTCCGTGCTGTCAAGGCGAAGATGTTTGGTATGGTCCCTTGTAAATCCTCTATTTGGCATTGAATGAAAGTGCGGAGATCGTAACTTTGTTCCCTCCTAGCGTTCCCGAGACGATGTTGTCGTTGTGGGGAAGCGTTTGTTAAGCCGCAGCACCAGTCCCTTGATAACCTCAATCGATGCCAGCGTATGTCAGATCATGAAGGTTTCGCCTTGGCCAAGAAGCCGAAGCCTTACGAGCCATCGAAGGTAAGATTCGGGCAGCTATGTCCCCGATTTGCTGCACCTGGGCACATGCTCGCTGATCGCGAACGGTACTCCAGTGTGTCACTCGAGATAACTGGCAGTCGAGAAGTCATCGGCGTGCGGATGGGCAGGCAGTCTTTCTGGTCACGACCATCATTGGTGTCACCGGGCTGTGGCCAGCAGTTCTTGCCGACACTGGAGCGACGGTGCTCGTCACCATGAACGCGCTGCGCCTGCTGCGCCCATTTCCATTGAGTAAGAGGGTTTTCAGACGATATTTGCCGGGATATACCGCTCAGAGCCAGCGCCAAGGGTCTTTGGCACCAGGTGGAACTGTTTTAGCAAGAGCGCGGGTAGGCTCGCGAGAACGGAGTATACTTATGAATCTAAGGGTCGCTGCTTCTGGCGTGTTCGTGGCTCTCATTGCCGCGACAGGCGTTCCCGTCTCCTCCGACGCACATGACTTCAAGGCGGGCAGCCTTGAACTTAAACACCCTTGGTCGGCCAAGGCACCTCCGGTGGCGCCCGTACTTGGCGCATATCTCGTGATCGTCAACACCGGAGAGGAAGCCGATCGGCTTGTTGGCGGCAGCACGCCCGCCGCCGAACGTCTGGAGCTACACGAGTCGACACTGGTCGATGGGGTCGCGCGCATGCGACCCGCGAAGCAGGGCATCGAGATCCAAGCTGGGGAGACCGTGAAACTGCAACTGGGCGGAGCACACATCATGCTTGTGAACCCCAGGCAGCGCCCAGGCGAAGGAGAGAAATTCAAGGCTACTCTGCAGTTCGAGAAGGCGGGTCCCGTCGAGGTCGAGTTCGTGGTTCAGTCAAAGGCGGAGGCCCCGTCGGCTTCCCAAGACCATGGTGCCCACACCAAGCCGTGAATTCGCGCGAAAGCGGAGGTCGTCCGGGTCTGAATGTCTGAAGGTGTCTGCTGGGAACAGGACGGGCGCCTTCGTCAATTTCAAGATGGCGTTCATCGCGTGACCGATCCGCGGACAGGTGGCAGCGGCACACCCAAGGCCAGAGCCATAGCCTGTTTTTCACTTCACGGCGTATCTGAGCAAACTGGCGTTTGTCCGATGGCGGTGATGAGATAGCTTCCCGCTCGTCGCCGAACAATTCATGGACGATGATCCCATGACCAATCAGTAGTTGACCAGCATCTGAGGGCCGGTTTCACCTCCGAACCGGGGCTTCACATCAAGCAAGGCTGCTGTTCTCTCGATGATCTCCTTGGTCATCGGAGCCGCGGTGGAAGCCGCGGTCCTTCCTCCGTTCACACCTGTTTTCGGCGCATCGATGATTGTCAGCACGACGTATCGCGGCTTGTCCATCGGAAAGCCTGCGACAAATGCGTTGAAGTTGATGTCGCTGGCATACCTGCCATTTATGACCTTGTCGGCAGTTCCGGTCTTTCCGCCCACATGAAAGCCTTCGACCTGGGCGCCTCGGCCAGAACCCTTGAGGCCGTTCCAGTTGTAGAGGAACCGCATATCCGCACTGGTCTTCTCTTTGATGACGGCGCGGGAAACCAATGCTGCATCGTCTTTCGAACGTGGAAGGAAGGTGGGGTTGATGAGGTTGCCGCCGTTGATCAGGGCTGCGGCAGCAACGGCGGTCTGCAGTGGGGTGGTAGCTACGCCGTGGCCGAACGAGATCGTGACGGAATTGATCTTTTTCCACGTTCGGGGTTGGGTAGGGGTCGCTACGCCGGGCATCTCCGTGTCCATCTTGGAAAGCAGCCCCAGTCTCGTAAGAAACTCCTTATGCCCCTCTATCCCGACCCTGTCGGCAACAGCCGCCGTTCCGATGTTCGATGAATACTGAAAAACCTCCGGGATCGATAAAGGTCGGTTCTTTCCCTTGAAGTCCCTGATCGTAAATCCGCCCATACGGATGGGGCGGGACGCATCCACAACGGAATTCAAGGTGATCTTCTCTGCGTCCAGACCCATGGCAAGCGTAAAGCTTTTGAATGTGGACCCCATCTCGAATGTGGCGTTGCTGATCCGATTGAACCAGCCTTTTTCGTATTCCTTGTCGACCGAGCCATCGGGGAGGGCGCGCGAAGGCTGGTTCGGATCGTAGTCAGGAACGGAAGCCATAGCGATGACCTCGCCAGTTTCCACGTCGAGAATGACGGCACCAGCAGCTTCTGCCTGATAGTTCGTCATCGCGCGCGCCGCGATTTCGCGAACGATATGCTGGACGCGGACGTCGATCGAAAGCCTCACAGGCTCGAGCCTGGTATCGTTCGTCAGGCCCGTCGCTCGAAGGTCGGCATAACCTTGCTGATCGATGTACCTCTCCATACCCGCAAGACCGAGGTTGTCGACATTGACATGGCCGACAATATGGGAGGCGGTGGCAGCACCCGGATAGAAGCGTCGCTTCTCCGGACGGAAACCTATGCCGGGAATCCCAAGCGCAAGAATATCAGACTGCTGCCGGGGCGTGAGCTGGCGGCGCAACCACTGAAAGCCGGAACCGGATCGGAGCTTCCTGTGCGTGTCGCTCCAGTCAAGGTTTGGCAGCACGGTTGCAAGTTTCTCCACAACCTCGTCAGCGTCGACAATACGTCGCGGTTCCGCATAGAGCGACACGGTGTTGATATCGGTCGCTAGAAGCTCGCCATTACGATCGAGAATGTCCGGGCGCGTTGCGACGGCATTGGCGCTGGGATGAATGGATCCCGTCACCACCGGGTCGTTCAGGCCATACTGAACGAGACGTGCGCCAACGACAATGTACATCACCGCAAAGCCTGCAATCAGGAAGCTCAGCCTTTGTCGACTATCACGCTTGCGGCGTTCGGATGTGCCGACAAAGGCTTTAGTAACAGGCTTGACCCTGGACTCCACACTGAAATGGGCGCGGCGGTTAAGCCGTACGATAAAGCCTATCATATCTAACCGTCATCTCCGAAAGCATTGACCATGAGCAGCCCAGACCGTCCGCCGATGTGTAGTTTGCACCTGGCGGGTCTGAAACCAATCGAGGATTTGGTACGACACCAACCGCAATGAAGTTTGCATTAATATACACTTAAAATTGCATAAAACTGATTAACGTTTCGTTATCCTCGCCCGTCGTGGATGTTGATACGCAGCCCGTCGCGGAGCGGGAGAGACTGACAAACGCAACACGATGTTTTCTGAAGGACTACCAAATCCGGTCTTCGATCTGACCGGGGAAGTGGATCATCATCAGCGAATTCAGGAAAATATCAGCGCTGAAGGCACCAAAGGATATCGTCTTGCCAACGCCATCGATTAATGCGAATGATTTGCAGTTGCAATATAGCAAGGGCTATGAAGGCGAGGCGGGGCTGTGGACAAACCGATCAAAGGCTGGCGGCGGACCGTGGGTGAGGCATCTCTATCGGATGTTCACCGTTCCATCGGAGTTGCTGCGGGATCAGGCACCTTCCGCAGGGCAATGGCCTTTTTCGGCCCCGGCTATCTTGTTGCGGTCGGATACATGGATCCGGGAAACTGGGCGACCTCGCTGGCTGGCGGATCGAGATTTGGATATGCGCTGCTCACTGTGGCACTTGTCTCGAACATCATGGCGATCGTCCTGCAGTCGCTCTGTGCGCGGCTTGCTATCGGCTCCGGGCGGGATCTGGCGCAGGCGTGTCGGGACGCTTTCCCAAAGCCAGTGGCTATGGTTTTGTGGCTGCTGGCCGAGATCGCCATCATCGCGACAGACATCGCCGAGGTGATCGGCACCGCGATCGGCCTCAACCTTATCTTCGGCATCCCGCTGGAACTAGGTGTGATCATCACCGCGCTGGACGTTTTTCTGATCCTGTACCTTCAGAAGCTGGGCTTCCGTTGGGTCGAAGCGCTCGTCATAACGCTGCTCGGCGTGATCGCTGTCTGCTTCACCATCCAGATCGTGCTTGCCGATCCGGACTGGGGTCAGGTGATTCTCGGATTCGCGCCCACCACTGAGATCATCACCAACCCAGACATGCTCTATCTTGCGCTGGGCATCCTCGGCGCGACCGTCATGCCGCACAACCTCTATCTCCATTCAGGGATCGTGCAGACCCGCAACTACGGCCACACGCTGCCCGAGAAGCGCGAAGCTCTGAAGTTCGCGACGATCGACTCCACCGTCGCACTGATGTTCGCTTTGCTCGTCAACGCCTCCATCCTCATCCTTGCCGCGGCGACTTTCCACAAGACCGGACAGACGTCCGTTGCGGAACTGGGCGAAGCCCATAATCTGCTTGCCCCACTGCTGGGCCTTGCCATAGCTCCGACGCTGTTCGGGATCGCGCTTTTGTGCTGCGGCATCAATTCGACCGTGACCGCGACCCTTGCTGGCCAGATCGTCATGGAAGGGTTCCTCAAGATACAGCTAGCGCCGTGGCTTCGCCGCCTGATCACACGGGGAATAGCCATCATTCCCGCCGCGGGTGTCACCATCGCATTCGGAGACAGCGGCACCGGACAGCTACTGATCCTCACTCAGGTCGTTCTCAGTCTCCAGCTTTCTTTCGCAGTGTTCCCGCTCGTGATGTTCACTTCTGATCGCGCGAAGATGGGGGAACTCAAGGCACCGCTTTGGCTCACATCGTTTGCCTGGCTCATCGCCGTGGTGATCGCCTTACTGAACATCAAGCTGCTGTACGACTTCGTCGCGTAGTCGGCATGAGTGGCGACCGCGCGATCATCTCACCGTGAGTAAGTGGACGCTGTCCATCATCGTTTCGGTTTTTAATCGTGATCCGTGGTGCACATGTCATGATTGGCCAGCGCCCGGATCACGTAGCAGTCGCGCACCTGGTTGGAGTGGCAGTGTGTCGAAATCCGCTCGAGTTCTGCCTCTAGCTTCCTCAGCCGTTCGATCTTCTGTCGGACGGCGATGAGCTGTTTTGCCGCGATCCTGTCAGCCTCTTCGCATGGTTTTTCCGGATGCTGGCTGAGATCGATCAGTTCACGGATCGCTTCTATTGTCAGACCGAGATCGCGTGCATGCCGGATGAACGAGAGGCGTTCTTGCTCGGTTCTGGAATAGCGGCGTTGGTTGCCTTCCGAGCGCTCCGGGGGCGACAGAAGCCCCATCTGCTCGTAATATCTGATGGTTGGCACTTTCACACCGGTCGTCTTCGACAGGTCTCCAATAGTGAGCATCGATCCTCCAAGCGGCACGAACAGGGCCGCGATATTGCAAAATGAGGATTCCCCCATGGTAAATCAAGTGAGTCCTTCGTGTCCGGCATAGCATGGTCCACCGTTATCATCGGTAGGTCCCAACAATCATCATGTCGAGGGAGAATCCGGCTTCCTCGCACGCCAGTCTCTGAGCCATAGGAACGTCTCGATCCCGATCGCCATACCAAGTGCGATCGACGCGACCGAACCAACGATCGCTTCCAGTAGGTCGTGGCCCGTCACCCAGCAGACAACCGCGAGCGTGAGCTTCACAACGGTATAGCCCGCTACCGAGAAGACCGCGATCCAGGATGCGGCACAGGCGAATTTCATGATCCGGTTTCTCATCGAGCAAAAATAGAACCCGGCGCACTGGATGGAAAATCAAGTTGTTGTGCAGGTCGCCGCCGAAGCGATGCATTTTCGAGAGGCAGACCTCTTGCACCTCAAGCAGCTAGAGGTCCTATGATTGCGGCGAATCGGTCGGTGGATGGGTGCTCGCGCATTCCCACTCGATAATGGAGTCGTATTTAACCGGGAACACCGTCCTCGAACACGCTTGCCGGACGCAGTTCCCATGAACCAGGGCATAGAAACGCCGCATGACTTCGATGTCCAAGATGATCCGGGTACCTGGAACATGTCTCATCCGGGCCGTTCTCCGCCGAGTGGCTGTGATAGCCGTCGTCGGCGCTGCCCTGTCGGGTTGCGTCGTCTCCGACATGGCTCTCGACGACCTCTCTCAGGCGGCACCTCAGATTTCCGGGAAGCTCCTGACGGAGATGTCGAAGAAGGGAATGAGACCTGAAAGCCCTGTGCTCGTCAGGATATTCAAGCAGGAGAGTGAGCTTGAGGTCTGGAAGATCAACGGGACCGGTCGCTATGCTCTGCTCAAGACCTACCCGATGTGCAGATGGTCCGGAAAGCTGGGACCAAAGACGGCCAACGGAGACCGTCAGGCACCGGAAGGCTTCTACCATGTGTCCAGAGGTATGCTGAACCCCAAGTCCCAGTACTATGTGTCTTTCAATCTCGGCTACCCGAACAGGCTGGAATCCGCACTCGGCTACACGGGTGAAGCGCTCATGGTCCATGGTGCGTGCTCTTCGTCCGGTTGCTATGCGTTGACCGATCAGGGCGTTGGCGAGATCTACGCAGTCGTCTCCAAGGCTCTCTCGTCCGGACAGGATCGTTTCCAGGTCCAGGCCTATCCTTATCGCATGACTGCTGAAAACATGGCGCTGCACAAGGATGACGAGAACCTGCCGTTCTGGCGGACGCTCAAGGAGGGCTACGATGCCTTCGAGCTGACGAAGCAGCAGCCTAAGGTTTCCGTGTGCGGCCACCGCTACATGTTCAACACCGAGTTCGCCGGGGGAGAGCCTCGTGACCCTCTGGCCGCATGCCCCGCTGTCTCGAGTCCGCAGGACCCGCAGCTCGTAGCGCAAATGGCTGCTGAGAATAAGAAGGTTGATGCCGCAATGGCGGAGCGAGGATCCCCGGTATCCGCGTATGTCGACGGCGGAATGCATCCCAGCTTCCGCGCGCTTCTCAAGAAGGACGGTGCTGAAAAGCTTGCGGCCCGCATCTCGGGGATAAAGTATCCGGTCAGCAGGCCAGACGCAGCGCTTGCCGATCCCTTCAAGGAAATGCGGAAGCGCTCCGAGGCCGTGGTGGAGAAGGGTGGAGATTGAACATGGCCAAGTCCGATGATCGGATGCGCAGGGTGAGACGCAACAACTGGATCATGGTCGCGCTCCTGGCGACGTTCGTCGTGGCGGTTTTCTCCTACAGCTTCCTCCACATAGGTCGTGAGGCAAGGTCGGACGCCGCAGGCGCCGCAACCTCCGTCCGACCATGACCGGGCGTTGCGATGTCCATGGATAGCAGCAACGGGCTGCGAGCCAACATTCTGATCATCGGCGCAGGGCAGGCCGGGCTTGCCGCCGCCAATGCTCTGAAGACGGCAGGGCTGAGCTTTCTAATTGTCGATGCTGGACAAGCGATCGGCGATAGCTGGAGGAACCGATATGACACCCTCACACTCTTTACGCCGCGCCGCATCAGCAGTCTCCTTGGCATCCCGCTTATCGGTGATCCCGATGGCTATGCCACCAAGGATGAATTTTCGGACTATCTTGAGCGGTACGCCGCGAGCAACGGCTACCCGATTATCATGTCGGCGAAGGTCGTCAGGCTCGAAAAGGTGGACGGGTTATTCCTCGCTTATCTGGAGGGCGGCGGCCGCTTGATTAGTCAAGCGGTGATCGTCGCCACAGGTGCGTTTTCCACGCCCCGAAGACCCGAGATGTCTTATTCGCTCCCATCCGACATTCAACAGATGCACGTCGCGGACTTCCGCAATGCGGGCTCGATCACGAGTGGCCCCGTTCTGGTCGTTGGAGACGGCGCAAGCGGGAGGGATGTGGCGATGGAACTGGCGGCTTCGCATCGGACGCTTCTGGCACGCGGAAGACAGCGGAATCTGCTACCGGAGAATGTTCTCGGGCGCAGCATTTGGTGGTGGCTTGAGCGGCTCGGTCTTCTGCGGGCATCCGCGCACGGGCCGATCGGAAGACGCATGCGAAAGGCAGATCCATTCCCCACGCGCGGCAACGATGATGCTTCTCTCATCCGTAGCGGCATTAGCCTCAACTCCAGGCTCGTCGCCCTCGACGGTAGGCGGGCTGAATTCGAGGATGGGTCGAGCGAGGACATCGGTTCGATCATATGGGCGACAGGATACGACGAGGATTTTCGCTGGATCGATATCGGAGGGGCGGTCGGCAGCCGACATGAAGCGATTCACCGCGAAGGCATTTCCCCCGTCGCGGGCCTCTACTACGTCGGACGACCATGGCAGCGAAACCGTGCATCCGGTCTTATCGCTGGTGTTGCAGATGATGCGGCATTCGCCGTCGAACATCTTCGCCGATTGCGTGCCCGCAGGACGTAAAAAGGGTTAGGTTTCGTCGACCACGTGGCCGATGACCTTCACCGCCGCTTCGCGACTATCCTCGACGGTCTCAATCTCCAGGGTGCAGTGACCGATCCCGTGCTTGTCCAACAGCATCTTGCGCACGACGCGCTTGACTCCGGCGATTTCTGCGAGAGACAGGTCCTTGATTACGAGATGGGCCTCGAGAGCATTGTGTTCTTCGTCGATAGGCCAGACGTGGACGTGGTGCACGTCATTCACCCCGTCGACGGAGCGCAAGTCCGCGACGACCTTCTTCACATCGATCCCCTCTGGTGTCGCCATCATCAGGACGCGTATCGATCCACCCATCTCTGTGAAAGCCTGCCATAAGATGTAGCCTGCGATCATGAGGGTGATCGCCGGGTCGATCCATGTCCAGCCATAGAGGAGAACGAGTGTGCCAGCGATGATGACACCCACGGATCCGAGCGCGTCCGAGACATTGTGCAGGAACGCTGCGCGGATGTTCATGCTGGTCTTCGAAAGGGCGTAGGTAAGCATGGCCGTGACCACGTCGATCACGAGTGCGATGCTCGCGATGATGACGACAGTCCATCCCTCGATCGGTTCCGGTGTAATGAACCGCATCACCGCCTCGTAGACGAGATAGATGCCGATGACGATCAGCGTCGTGTAGTTGATCAGCGCCGCGACGATCTCGGCCCGGACGTAGCCGAACGTCATCGTATCATCGGCAGGACGGCGTGCGATCCTGCGCGCGCCGTAGGCGATCACGAGGGACGCAGCGTCGCTGAAATTGTGGATTGCATCCGCTATCAAAGACAGACTGCCGGAGACGATGCCTCCGGCTATCTGGGCAAACGTGAGAAGCACGTTGACGAGGATCGCCCACCAGATGCGCTTGTCGCCAGCGTCGGCTCCGTGATCGTGGTGATGTCCGCTCATGCGCTCAGGCTCCGATATCTCAAGTCAGAATTCAGGAACCTGTCTTGCTCGCATCGATTTCGGCCTTGACGAGGTTCAGGAGACCCTGGGCGCTGAATTCGGTAAGAGGCTTGCCGTTGACGAAGAATGTCGGTGTCTGTTTGACGTTGTTGGCTTTAACATCGGCCATGTCCTGAGCGAGAACTTTTTCGACCGACGGCGATGCCGCGTCCTTGCGTCCCTGTTCGATATCCAGCCCCGCCGATGCAGCGATCTGCCACGCCTTCTCCAGATCCGGCTTTCCGTGATCAGCCCAGACAGGCTGCTGCTCCAGTATGGCCTCGAGAATAGGCTGGAAGCGGTTCTGCTTGCGGGCGGCTTCGAGTATCCGAACGGCATCGTCGGATCCCTCATGGAACGCAGTGTAGCGCAACACGAGGCGGACGTCGGATCCCGTCTGCGCCATCATCTGCTTGACGATCGGATAGAAGGCCCGGCATGCCTCGCAGGACGGATCGAAGAACTCGACGATGGTGACGGGAGCGGACATCGGCCCCATGACAGGCGAATGCATCCTGACAAGGGTGTCGTTCCCCGACACGGGGACTGGTGCAGGTGCAGGTGTCGGCTCGGTGGTGTTGTTGCTATAAAGAGCAGCGCCTCCGGCGAATACGACGATAGCGGCCGAGGCCGATGCGAGGACGAGGGTGCGTCTGTTCATGCTGATGTTCTCCGGCGCACGATAAGAAGTAGGATGATGATTGCGGTGAATGCTGCAAGTGAGAGAAGGGGTATGGGAAGCGCTCCGAACAGGATCATCCCGTCGCCCGAGCAGGAGGGGCCTTGACCGCATGGTTTGATGGCGGTGGGGATGACCTTGAAATAGAGGAGATTGTGGAACGCAGCGATAAGCCATCCGATGGCGGCCAGCGGCGCTGCATAGAACCACGCCCGGCCATCCGACCGGAACGCGGCCACAGCCAGCAGGACAGCCAATGGAAACATGAAGGCGCGCTGGTGCCAGCAGAGGTCGCAAGGAGCCTGGCCCATGACTTCCCCGATGAAAAGCGCGCCCAAAGTTGAAGTCAGAGCGACCATCCAAGCCCCGAAGGTCGGTAGCCACGCCCTGTCTTCCGATTGCACTGTCGCCTCACGCATTCTCTGCCCTCAATGGATTCGCTCCCATTGTGAGACCTCTAGTAGCTTGAGGGTCAAGACCAGTTGCGGAAGAAACAGGTGTCCCGGCAAAAATCGAAACCTGGCTCGGTGCGTCACTTCAGCGCAGAACCGACAAAGGATGTCAAAAGGGTCTTGAACCTCAGGCTACTAGAGGGATTACGGCTTTCCCACGAATGATTCCCGGTTACATGGGCAGTGGTGGGAGGTTGGATGAAAGGTGTGAGGATTTTCCGGATCGTGATCTGGTGCCTAGTCGCGGTGGTGGCAACAGGGCTGTTTATACTAGGCCGTGATCTGAATGTACGTCCGGGTGATGTGGCGGATACGTCGAACGCATCTTCCCCCGCCATCGGCAAGCCATTTCGCCTCGTTTCGCATAAGGGCCAGACAGTCGATAACGGTGTCCTGGATGGCAAACCGTATCTGGCATTCTTCGGTTTCACGCACTGCCCGGACATCTGCCCCACGACGCTCTTCGAGCTGACCGACCTCATGGCAGAGCTCGGCTCTACTGCGGACAAGTTCAATGTCATCTTCATCAGCGTGGATCCCGAGCGTGACACCGAGACGATGCTGAATGGCTACATGACTTCTTTCGATCCGCGGATCATGGCGCTCAGGGGTACGCCCGAACAGACGGCCACCGCAGTGAAGGCATTCGCAGCCTACTCCCGCAAAGTGCCGACCGATGGCGGGAACTACACCATGGACCATACCGCGGGCGTCTATCTCATGGACGCAGACGGCAGCTTCAAAGGGACACTCGACATGCATGAGCCCCGCGAAGTCCGGTTGCAGAAGATCCGCAAACTCGTAGCGGGATCAGCGTGATCAGCCCGGATGTTCACCGGGCTTAATTTCAATACTCAAGAGGATATAAAGTGCAGCCAGGAAGTTTGACACGACGCGGATTCATGATGGGCGGGGTAGGGGTCGCAACGGTAGCTCTGACAGGCTGTTCCGCGACGACAGCCGAAAAGGAGCGACCCGCATCCATTCCGGTCGAAAGTCCCGCTCTCGCCACGATATACGGGCCGATGCCAGAAGAGCAATTCCCGCTTCCTGCGATCCCCTACCAGAAGATCAGCAAGCGCTTCCACCGCCAGATGGTGAGCGATCCCACGGGTGAGCGGCCCGGCACACTGGTCGTCGATACGGCGAACTATTTCCTGTACCTCACATACGAGGGCGGACAGGCGATGCGTTACGGTGTTGGTCTTGGTCGGCAGGGATTCGAATGGTCAGGACAGGGTGTCATCCAGTACAAGCGCCAGTGGCCGCGCTGGACGCCGCCTGACGAGATGGTCGCCCGGCAGCCTGAACTGGTGCCGTACAGCATCGCAAACGGCGGCATGGCCCCCGGCCTGAAGAATCCGCTCGGTGCGCGGGCGCTCTACATTTTCCAGAACGGCGAGGACACGCTGTACCGGATTCATGGTTCCCCAGAATGGAATAGCATCGGAAAATCCGTGTCGTCGGGTTGTGTGCGGATGATTAATCAGGATGTGGTAGACCTCTATGGCCGGGTACCGGACAAGGCTCCGATCGTCGTCACCAGTCTACCTCGATTATCGGCGGTGTAGGTACCGTCGAGCGGGTTCCGCACAGTCCTTATTTGACATGGCGACACCATCGCACCCGACACATGCCTTGACATTTAAATGGTTATGGAATTGTTTAAATGTATGGAAGAAAAACTAGCCCTTGATGCGTTTGCCGCCATCGCACAGGAAACACGGCTGCGGATTATTCGCCTGCTCGTTACCGCGGGCGCTGATGGAATGGCAGCGGGTGCGATAACGCAAGCCCTGGAGACCGCGTCGGCTCCCAGGGTTTCATTCCATCTCAACCACCTTGAACACGCCGGTCTGATTGAAAGCCGCCGTGAAGGGCGCAGTATCATCTACAGTGCGATCTTCCCGGCGCTCTCCGACCTCGTCGCATTCCTGATGAAGGACTGCTGTTCAGGTCATTGCAAAGTCTGTGATCGGGCGATCGATCTCTTCGCGAAATGCACCGGGCGACCGCAGAAGGTTGTCGAGCCCAAACCCATCGTATGCGAGTGAGAGAATGAGCGAACTGCGTGACATTCTGGAGACCCGGCAGGTCGCCATCTATTTTGCGGCCGTGGTTCTCGCCGCCACCGCCGCAGGCATCGTGTCCGGAACGACGTCACTGGAAGTGGCGATCAATCCCGCACTGGCCTTCATGCTCTTTGTCACCTTCCTCCAGGTTCCGCTCGCCGATCTCGGGAGGGCATTCCTACAGATACGGTTTCTCGGTGCTCTGCTCGTTACGAACTTCGTTGCCGTTCCGATCCTCGTGTTCGGTCTCATGCATCTTCTCCCGGCTGACCCGATGATCCGTATCGGGGTCCTTCTGGTGCTCCTAACACCATGCATCGACTACGTCGTGACTTTCGCGCATCTGGGCCGGGCTGATGCCAAACTCCTTCTCGCATCGACCCCGGTGCTCCTGATTGCGCAGATGGTCCTGCTTCCGTTTTATCTCAAGGTTTTTCTCGGCGACGAGGCTGGCAATCTCGTGCAGATCGAACCGTTCATCCACGCCTTCGTCTGGCTGATCGTGTTTCCACTGCTTGGGGCCGCGCTGATACAGTTCTCTGCTGCACGGCTCGGCTTCATGTCCAGGATTTCGAGCGCGCTCGGACTTCTTCCCGTCCCAGCGACGGCTGCCGTGCTCTTCATCGTTGTTGCTGCAGTCGTTCCGCAGCTTGGTCTCGCTCTCGATGGAGCGTTGCAAACATTGCCAGTCTACATAGCTTTCGCGGTCATCGCCCCCTTCATCGGCTGGATGGTCGCTAGGAGTTTTCGCATAGCCGTACCGGGTTCCAGGGCCATCGCTTTCAGTGCGTCCACCCGCAATTCGTTGGTGGTGCTTCCTCTGGCATTTGCGGTGCCGAATGCGATGCCGCTTCTGCCTGCGATCATCGTGACGCAGACCCTCGTCGAACTGGTTAGCGAGATGATCTATATCCGCGTGATCTCAAGGTTCGGATCGCAGAAGACCGAGATACAAGCCTAGAAGTTGACAGACACCAGTCGCCTGATGAGCGGTTATTTCAAGCTTGCCGCTGTCGTCGCCAAGGCACATGCCGAGAACGAGCAATTCGCAAGCGACATCGCACTTTATCTCGCTGACCTCGAATGAGGTAATATGATATGGGAGGGCCCCCCAGTTTTAAAACCCCTCGGGCTACACCTCAACCAAGGTCGTCTCGTCGGTCATGCATCAGCCGACCGATCCCAGCGAACGCCAGAACCGCTAGGGCGCCAAGCCCCGTTGTGGTCGCGAGCGATCAGGTCGCACCGATATGGGCCATGGCAAATGCCAAAGCGAACGGTGCAGTCGCAGAAACGATCAACCTCGCGGCCATGACCTTGCCCTGAAGCCTGCCGTATCCCTCGCTGCCAAACAGCATCAACGGCAGAGTGCCGGTGACAATGCTGAACAGGCCATTGCCCAGACCGAACACAACGGCAAAAGCCATCGCTCCGGTCACAGAGGGCGCCGTGACGATCAAAATCAGCACGCCACCGGGGATCAGCACGGCGGCGATCGTCGCCAGAACCAGTGGCGGCAGATTGCCGCCAAGCACCATATTGGTGAAGCGGCTCAACACCTGGGACGGACCGAACAGCGTGCCGACGATGGCCGCCGTGGCACCTAGACCAAGCCCGGATAGCAGCGGCACCATATGGACCAACACTGCCGCGCTGACGAGGGACTGCAACGAGAAGCCAGCCACCATCAGTATGAATCCCACGCGCCTGACGTTTGGGTCAAGAACCCCTTCTACCACGTGCCCCGACCCGGTCTGTTCCTGTCGACGACCCTTGGAAAGGCCGTACGACAGCCAGGCGTGAAGAGGCAGACAGATCAGGAGATTGAGTCCTGCGAACACGAGATAGATGTTTTGCCATGAGAGGTGGACATGCAGCGCTGTGGTAATCGGCCAGAAGATTGTCGAAGCGAACCCCGCAATCAGCGTCAGATAGGTAATGCTCCGTTGAGCGGTCTGCGGCCGGATTTGTACGAGCAGCGCGAAGGCGGCGCCATATTGCACCAGGTTCGCCGCGACTTCGATGACGATCAACGCTACGACGAACGCAGTCTTGCCGGGAGCGAAGGCGCAAGCAACAAGTGCTGCGGCGGCGATCGCCGAGCCGGCCGTCATGACGCGACCCGCGCCAAAATGGTCAATTGCCCTTCCGAGCCATGGTGCGCTCAGTCCGCCCAGGAGAAGTGCCGCCGAAAGCGCACCGAAGATCCATTCCGTCGACCAGTTCAGATCCCGTGCCATGTCTGGCGCGAGAATGCTGAAGCTGTAATAGAGGGTCCCGTAGCCGATGATCTGCGTGAGGCCCAGGGCGAGGATGGCGGCAATCGGCGGTCGTTCGATCATATGGATTTCAGGCTCACGCGCTGCTCAAGCTTTTCGGCCTCTTCCCTCCGCTCACTGTAGCGATCGGTGAGATAGGAGGACGCATCCCTCGTCAGCAGGGTGAACTTCACCAGTTCCTCACAGACATCGACGAGCCGATCGTAATACGAAGATGGCTTCATCCGCCCGTCCGCATCGAACTCCTGGAAGGCTTTGGCCACCGACGACTGGTTCGGAATGGTGATCATCCGCATCCAGCGGCCGAGAACGCGAAGCTGGTTGATGGCATTGAACGACTGCGATCCACCAGACACCTGCATCACCGCCAAAGTCTTGCCCTGGGTCGGACGGACAGATCCGATCGACAAAGGAATCCAGTCAATCTGCGCCTTCATGATCCCGGTCATCGCACCATGGCGTTCCGGGCTGACCCAGACCTGACCCTCCGACCAGGCCGATAGCTCGCGCAGTTCTTGCACCTTCGGATGGCTCATCGGTTCGGCGTCAGGTAGAGGCAGACCGTCCGGATTGAAGATCCTTACTTCGCAACCGAAGTGTTCGAGCAACCGACCCGCCTCGAGCGCCAGGAACCGGCTATAGGAGATGGTCCGTAGGGAGCCGTAGAGGATCAGGATGCGCGGCTTGTGGGCAGAGAATGTTGGACGCAATGCGGCCTGATCCGGCAGTTGCAAGTGCTCCAGCGATGCAGCAGGTAGATCAGACAATGCGCTTGCCCTCGCTGTCGAGTACCTTTTCGCCGTCCTCTTTGGTGAAGGCATCCTGATGCGTCTCGGGAAGGATTTCCAGGACCACCTCCGACGGACGCGCGAGCCTTGTGCCAAGCGGCGTAACGACGAACGGCCTGTTGATCAGGATCGGGTCCTTCAGCATGGCGTCGAGCAGCTGATCGTCGGTCAAGGACATGTCGTCCAGGCCCAATTCCGTATAGGGCGTTCCCTTTTCACGGATCGCCTCGCGCACCGTCAGACCGGCCTGATTGATCATCTTCGCAAGCTGGTCGCGTGAGGGCGGGTTGTTCAGGTACTCGATCACCGTGGGTTCGATACCGGCGTTCTGGATCATCGCCAGCGTGTTGCGCGACGTGCCGCAATCCGGATTGTGATAGATGGTGGCGTCCATGGTCAGACCCTTTCAGTGGCTTCGGGTTTGGAATGAGAGCTTGCCTGCACGGCGGCGCCGCGCTCGTACCAGCCCTTGCTGCGGTTGACGATCCAGACGACTGACAGCATCACCGGAACCTCGATAAGGACGCCAACGACGGTCGCGAGTGCGGCGCCCGAGTTGAAGCCGAACAGGCTGATTGCTGCGGCGACCGCCAGTTCGAAGAAGTTCGAGGCGCCGATCAATGCCGATGGACCGGCCACGCAATGTTGCTCGCCCGATATCCGGTTGAGCAGATAGGCAAGGCCGGAGTTGAAGTAGACCTGGATCAGGATGGGTACCGCCAGCAAGGCGATGATGGTCGGCTGGGCGATGATCTGCTCGCCCTGGAAGCCAAACAGCAGCACCAGCGTGGCGAGGAGCGCGACCAAAGACAGTGGCTGGAGTGTTTTGAGCAGACGATCGAGAGCCGCCGACGATCCGGAAGCGAGCAGGCTGCGACGAAGGATCTGCGCTGCAATCACCGGCAGGATGATGTAGAGCACGACCGAGAACACCAGTGTCGCCCACGGCACGGTAATGGCGGAAAGACCGAGCAGCAGGCCGACGATCGGCGCGAATGCCACCACCATGATGGCGTCATTCAGTGCGACCTGGGACAGCGTGAAGAGCGGCTCGCCCTTGGTCAGGTTTGACCAGACGAACACCATCGCCGTGCAGGGCGCCGCGGCAAGGATGATCAATCCAGCGATATAGGAATCGATCTGCACCTCTGGCAGCATTGGACGGAACAGATAGCCGATGAACAGCCAGCCGAGCAGCGCCATCGAGAAGGGCTTGACCGCCCAGTTGATGAAGAGGGTCACGCCAATACCGCGCCAGTGACGACCGACCTGGCTCAGAGAAGCAAAGTCGATCTTGATCAGCATCGGGATAATCATCAGCCAGATCAGCACGGCGACAGGAATATTGACCTTGGCGATTTCAGCCGCGCCGATCACCTGGAAGACATCAGGCATCAGGTGGCCGAGGGCAATGCCGGCGAGGATGCACAAAAACACCCACACCGTCAGATAGCGTTCAAAAGCGGACATCGTTCTTATCCCTGCAGTGGTTTGGCGAGCAGTGCTGCCGAGGCCGGACAGAGACTGGCCGCCTGACGGGTCTGCAAGATCGCGGCCGGCGCCGTCGCACGGTCTATCGGCCTGAAGCCGAGGGTTTCGAAGAAGGGACCGGCATTCGTGGTCAGAAGGTAGCCGGTGCGTGCGCCCTCCGAATAAGCTCGTCGCAGGAGGAGGTCGGTCGCCCGGCGGCCGAGCCCCTTGTGACGGTTGGCAGGCGTGATCACCACAGACCGCAGCAGCGCGTTATCGCCATGCAGTTCGTAACCACCAAAGCCCACCCTATCGACGCCACGGGCAATCCGGAAGAATGTTCGCCCTGCCTCGGCAAGATCATCAGTTGGAAGGTCAGCGCTTTCCAGCGCGCTGCGGAGATCAGCTTCATGTCCGGTGATCGGAAGGAGCGCCAGCGAGGTGGCGCCTTCGGTCGCGCCGATCTGACGGAGCTGGGTTTCGAGCGCCAGCTTGTCGATCGAGGCGATCGGCAAGTTGATGAAGAGGGTAATGCGGTTCTTGAGATAACGTGCGGCCAGGGCAAAGGCACGGCCAACGTCAATATCGGAACCCTCTACCGCAGCAGGATCTTCAACTCCCCAATGCGCGGTCATCGGATGGCCGAGCCAGACTGGACAGGCTTCGCCCGCCGCGTTGTCACAAACGGTGAAGATGAAGTCCATCTGCGGAGCGCCGGCTTCGGCAAAGACATCCCAGCTTTTCGAGATGAATCCGGTCGCGGGATAGCCAAGCGCGTCCAGCGTTTTCAGCGCCCAGGGATGAACAAGTCCTTTCGGGTGACTACCAGCCGAGAAGGCGCGGAAGCGGCCTTTCCCCTCGGCATTGAGGATGGACTCCGCCAGGATCGAGCGCGCGGAATTGCCCGGGCAGAGAAAGAGCACATTATAAACGCGGTCGGCAGTCATTGCAGGTTCTCCTTGGCTGTTGGAGCGCAGCAGGCGGCAACCTCGGCGGCCGGCGCGCAGATTTCCGGGTGGCCGGAGCAGCAATCTTCCATCAGGAAGCGCACGAGGCCGCCCAGGGCTTCATAATTGGCGGTGTAGATGATCGAGCGGGATTGTCGCTGCGCGGCAATTAGCCCGGAATGCTCGAGCTCCTTCAGATGGAAGGAGATGTTCGACGGCGAGACCTCGACTTTCTCGGCCAACGCTCCGGCCGCCATCCCATCTGGGCCGGCAACCACAAGGATGCGGACGATCTGCAATCGTGTCTCCTGAGAGAGAGCGGAGAAGGCGCCGAGAGCTTGACGTTGGTCCATATTTCAATCATCCTTGAAGCGTTGAAACGAGGGTTACAGCAAGTGAACGCTATCGACAACAGCAAAATCTCATCTGAAGATATCAGCCTCGGGTTGCTTCTCGACACACTGGCCGGCGCCAAAGGTCTGCCGCTGGTGTTCCACTACGATGGGCGCCCGGTGAAGGCGGGCTACCATGTGACGGAGGTGCCGCGAGCGTCATGTCGACGAACACATGCTTCAGCCGGATAACGTGACTGCCTTTCTGTACCAGTGCTCCTTCAAGCACTGCCAACGCCAGGGAGTGTGAGGTTTCGGCCGTCAACCCAGCCGGCTCGCCGTAGGTCTTTCGGATGCGCGCATCTACGGCATCAACAATGGTCGAGGCGGGAAGGGCTAGCACATACCCAAGCATGAAGCCCCACTCGTGGCCAGCAGCGTACCGGCCTGTAGCAAATCGCTCGACGCCTTTCGCTACATAACTCGCATTTAGACCAGTATCACCAGAGTGTACACGTTTGCACTCAACAGCGACGTATGCATCTTCGTCGCCAAACTGGTGCAGAAATTGTAAAGTGATGTCGATACGACCCAAGATAGCTGGGTCGTCGGTTGCCATATTTTCCAGCTTATGCTCACCTCGTATCTGGAGGTTGGTCAGTCGGAGCGTTTTCTTGACTCGCCGCATCGCTTTTCGGACGACGATCGTGGTCGGTACTTCAAGCATACCGGGGGTAAGGTGCGCCTTCGCCTCGTCACAGCCCTTGCAAAGAAGGTCTAGAACGGTGGCAATCTGATCATCGGATAGTGCGAAAGCGGGGATTCCAAATGGAACGTCAGGCGTGAGCAACGGTGTTACCTCCCCGAAGCCAGTGATCGGCGAGGATGACATCGGCGTCGTTCAAGCCAACAGTCCGGGTCCAGTTTCGGACTTCGCTGGGCTTCAGAATGAACAGATCATCTGATCCATAAAGACGGATTTGCCGCCGTTCGTTCAGGTACGGCGGTATCGGAACATCAAACTGACCACGCAAAAGAGCGCTCAAGGCCTCGAGTTCGGCCGGATCGCCGTCTCTAACTACTGGTTCAGCTCCTGGTCCGCCTTTAGCCATGACGAACCGAACGGCTGTAATACCTGGTACACCGGTCGCAAGATCCGTTTTAGTCAAACGCGCCGGATAGATAACAGCTTCGAGATGGCGCTCGTTGCGGGCGCGAAGGTATGCGTCAACGGTCTGAGCGACCTGGCCCGCGTAAGCTCGCAACGTGCCTGCGTCTGGTGGGGTGATAAGACCACCGCGTTCGCTTCGGTTCTCGAAAACGAGATAACGTGCGCGCTCAACACTATCGCGGGCGACGGTCCGCTCGTCCGGGTCCAAGTCGTAGAGATCAAAAACTGATTTATCGAGCGCGTCGAGGTAGGTCGAGCTAGATGGGTCGGCCGCCGCGTTCTTCTCGGCTTCAATAAGTTCGGTGAGAAGGGCCGGATCTACCATGGTGAGGTTGGGAATGCGCAGCGAGAGCAGGTCATGAGGCTCCACGGTCGGGCGCTCAAGACCCCAGGTTGGTCCGCCGAGGGCCAGCTGAAAAGCAGTTAGGCTAGAGTTCAGGATTCCGCTGAGCGGGAAGGCGTATCTTACATCTGCACCTGCGAAAGACACACCGTAGAAGTTCTGTGTGTACAAAACGTCATGCGGACTGACGGCAGCGCTGTAGCGTCCACGCTCAACGCCCGAAGCATTACCCACTTTCGAGCACAGCAGGATTGGGCCGACAAAAATTGACTCGCGGCGCGGACGATGTAGCGTTTTGTGCGAGAAGTCATTGAGCGATGAATAGTCAAGACGGAACGCCGAGAACTTCTCGGGAGTGACGACTTTCATCTCTCGATAGCTGGCCGGTGGCATATTTAGATCGCCGCGGACCTGGAAACCTTGACCTCGATTGTTAGACGGATCGCGTTCAAGGGTCTGTAGTAATGCGTCAAACCGTGGGAAATCTTTCTCGAGTCGCTCGATCAGCCAGCCATCGCGAACGGTCCCGAATGTCGCTGCTTTCAGGAAAGGCGGCGTTGCAAGCACCCGCTTGAGCGGGACAGAACGAATCTCTCCCGGCCCGAGCCCAAAAACCCCTGTCCGTCGGAAGTCTGGCGTCCACGGAATTGAACCGACAAGCATGCGATCGGCTTGAGGACCGAGCCCGCAGCGAGCAAAAAATAGCAAAGCGGGGCCAAGCGCATCGGGGAAAAGCTCTTCGCGACGAAGATAGGACAGATTGATCAGCGCAACAGGTGCCAGGCGTTCCAAGAGATGGTTGCGCGCTGCGACTGCGTGAACATCTTTAGAGAAAAAAGGTGTTGCTTTCATCACCATCCCGACACGACCATATTGGCCGGCGAGCTCCGCGCCAAGCGAGAGAAATGCTTGGTCGGGACTTCGCCTAGGACGCAGAGTTGATGTATCGGAAGAGCGCCGCTTACCGCCCGCCTTCTTTACAAATGTCCACGGGGGATTGCCCACCACTGCATCGAAAGAGCGAGTAGTGAGCTGTTTAGGAAGATCCTCGCCGAGAGAATCAGCTTCGAAAAGCGTGGTATCGATCAATCGATCGAACCTGAGATCGCGGACGTCGCTGATTGGCTGCTCATCGAGTTCGAGTGCCGCGAGATATAGGCTAAACGCAGCGATACCAAGTGCCCCTCGATTGATATCGACACCGAAAAGCTGGGTGTAGAGGATACGCCGAACGAGTGCCCGGTTAACGGACTTCCCTTCGGCCGCGCGCCAGACTAGTCGACGAAAAGCTTCCACTAGGAAAGCTCCCGACCCACACGCCGGGTCGATGACGCTGGCATGCGGCGACAAACCTTCGAACACGGGATCGAGGGTGAGGTGTACAAGCTCAACGGGCGTGTAATGAAGCCCTTGAGACCGCGCCTCGTCCGCCGCGCTCGTTCGTGCAAACTGCTGGTAGATAGAACTGATGAGATCCACTGGGATTGCGTTGAATCGGAAGCGGAAGAGACGTCCTTGTCCAAGGCGTTCAAGATCTCGCATCGGCATCTTCGTACGGCGGCCTCATCCTCAAAAAAGGATGGAAAGCAAAACCTTGGAGCCGCGGATCGACCTACCTGCAGCAGTCCGCTTTTGTGACAGCAATGGTAGTTTCATACTCCCGTGCTTTTACCCGCAGTGATGGCTGGCCAAAGCTTCCAAAGGAACTGCTAGAGTTGTACAGCGAAGATGAGAGCCGAATACACCGACGTACCCTGGAACTGCGTCACAAGCTATACGCTCATTCCGATGCGGTAAATTACGGAGTCATCCCGTTTCAATCTGACTGGCATACAGATATTCAAATGCATCCTGTGTTTGAACTGCCCCACGAAGAAATATCAGCGATAAAGGCAATGTGTAGAAAGATGATCCTCGGCATTAAGCAGCGAATGATTGACATCAAACAAAGCTACTTGATTGATGGACATGATTAGAAACTTCATCGTCGGGGTCTCATTTTAACACGTGACCGATCAGGGCAGAGGGGCATTGTCGAAATGAGCGACACGACGCAAAGCCGGAGCCTTCAGATCAGTCCGAACCACACGGTCGCCTTCTGGCGCGGCCTCGAACTGAATCTGAACAATCCGAAACAGGAGGACGCTTCGGTCATTCAGGCCCAGTCAGCAGAACGGCCACCATTTCATGTCTCGCACTTCCGGGACAATATTACAGTCAATCTGACTGTGACCTCGCTGCTGACTTCGTTCGTCCGGGACTACGACTTCGATGTGACGATCGGCCTGACGGAATTTCATTGTGATAGCCCCGGCAAAGTCCTCGTCGGTGGTGTGGTTTACATTCCAACGAGCGGTATCCTTGGTCGCGACTGGAAAGAAGATCTTTTGAAATCGGTATGGATGTCCCCGGTTTCATAGCCCGCAGGCGATGCAAGATTGGCAGTGCGACGGATATAGGCAATGTTGACCGACGCCTTCCTGCCAGGGATACTGACGCCATTGGTGTACACCCAATCATTGGGCCCAAACATACCCGGGACTTCTTCGATTATGCGGTCCGAGACTACGAGTGGCGATTTCAAAAGGCTGGCCAGAGACTCCAGTCGTTGGGCGACATTGACGGCGTCACCGATCACGGTGAACTCGTCATGGAAACCGCTTTCAAGTACGCCGCCGAGAACCGTACCGTAGTGCAAGCCGATACCCGCATACAAACGGGGGCCGCCCTTCTCGATTTTCTTACCGCCCCATTCTTCGAGCGCCTCGGTCAAAGTCAACGCGCAGGCCAATGCCCGCCGCGCGTCGTCCGCCTTTGGCTTCGGCTGCCCAAACACAGCCATCACCCCATCGCCGATGAACTTGTCCACAGTCCCGCCATAGGCGAACACAGCGCCGGCGACGATGTGTCGATACTCACCGAGGACGCAGGCGAGCTCGCGTGAGGAAGCGGTTTCCGCATAGGACGTGAAGTCCCGGATATCGACAAACATGATCGCCGCGTCCCGCCGCTCGAGGTCAAGGCTGGCACTTGCAGTCTGAAGATCGGCGACGACCGTCGGCGAGAAGAAGCGTGACAGGTTCATGCGCTTTTCCTCGATTCTCAAGGCCTGCCTGACAGTGCGGTCGTGATCGCGCGCCAGCAGATATACCGCCATCGCGGTAAACGCGAAACTCACCGTAAGGCCGAGGTCCTGGTTGAAGAAGTTGGCCAATAGTGTTCCGGGCGAGCTGTCGTGATGACGGAACGCCATGATGGCAAGCATAAGGACCCATGCCGACACCACGATCGTCGAAAACACGACGATCAACCAGCGATCGAGCTTCAGGCCCACGTGGTTCAAAAGAATGAATGACACGACCAGGCTCGATGTCGTGAGGTTATGATCTTGGGTAATTGGGTTTGCCAGAATGTGTTCATAGAGAATGACCACGACCAAGGCGGCGTCGAGCATCACGAACAGCTGGCCGAGGTGTTTTTGTCTGGGGAAATAGACAGCTGCCGCGACGGATGCAACGCTGACGATCAGATACACCGAATTGACGATGACATGGGTGGTAAAGCTCGCGAGGCCGTCACCGAACACGAGGTTGGCGAATAGGATCGAAAGCACCACGAACCGCAGCGAAGCTGACCTTATTTCCCGCGTGGCTGCACTGTTGCCCAACGGCGATGATTTTTTATCCATGATCCAAGCCAGCATGATCGAGAATTTTCGATCCGGAGAATGAGGTCGGACGGGCCGAGCGTTTGGAAGGCTCGGCCCGATCGCTTTACTTGATTTCCGTGACCGTTAGCTTGCCCTCGACGCGCTCGGCGACGAACTCGATGCTTGCGCCTTCCTTGAGCTTCTCAAGCATTGCATCGTCCTTGACGCGGAACACCATGGTCATCGCCGGCATTTCCAGGTCCTTCAGTT
>NZ_JAVTIX010000008.1:0-253312 GCF_031843705.1 Rhizobium sp. WCS2018Hpa-16 | reverse complement strand
ACCCAAAACCGCTGGAGCGAACTCAAAACTGGATAAAACTTGGGGGCAACGTCAGCTGCACTAACTGAAAAGCAAAAAAAATTATGACCTGTAAGCATCAGCGGAGGGCCGTCGCTTGAACACTTGAAAAGGAATGCACCTTTGCAATAATTTTCAATTTCCTGCGCTCTACATCTACTTAGTAGGGACAGCCGCGGATGCGCGGCTGTCCTGACGTTTAGCCAAAATACTTTCAGAAAACGGTGTGAATTCTTTCTTCGATCAAAATATCTGACTGATAAGCAGCATGGTTGCATCGTTGCTTGAATGCCGATCACCAGTGCACGTACAATCCTGAGGCTGATTGATTGCCCCTAAACTGGCGACAGGCAGATGGATGGCTGCAGTTTCGCGGTATGGATTCCCGGGATTTTCTCCCCCGAGACGTAGCCGTTCTTGGCAATGCTGCCGTCCAGAAAAGCAATCTGGCCGAAAACCCCGTGAAGGCAAAAAGAGCGAGGCTGCCATTCCTGCTGCGCGACAGTCCAAGTCCCAATCCCACCGAAACGGCCTTCAACTTCGAGATGAGCGCTTCTATAAAGCTTGCTGCGTCCACACGCGTTTCAGTTAACGTAACAAGAAAAATATACAAGGATAGAAATATATGTTGACTTCCACGTACCTATGGTGAAATTATCTTTAAAGCACCGGTCGGAGGAACAGCCGATGAAAAGAAAATGGGAACGCGAACGATTTTCAGACGATTTTCGGCGAGCTTTCGCTGGCAGCACCAACGGTCACTTCGACTGTTGGCGCGCGAATTTAACGACGTTCTTTCCATTAGGATGTTAGTCGCATAGGCATAGAAAGCCTAACAGAAGATATCACGAATATGAGATCTTATCTCCACTACCGAAAATTTCAGAGCACAACATTAAATAATCAATCTCGAGAATAGCCACTGATTGCAGTCAGGGGTACCGCACTCGTGTGTGGCCACGCTCCCTGCTTTGGCGGTGAGCCTTTCTAACTTCTTCATCCTGAAGTTGGACGAGACCGGGCCCGCTTAGGGTACCGGAATGGGAAGCTGCGCGCCGCGGAGGCCGCTGAAATAACAAGAACTAAATCATCTGTAAATTACAAGGGGAAACTCATGCTAAAATCATCAATTCTGCCATTTATCGCAGCGCTCACGGTGAGCGGGACGGCCGTCGCTGAGGACCAGGTTAAGGTAGGCATGGTGCTGACGCTGTCTGGACCTCCTGCTGCGCTCGGTCAGCAGATCCGCAACGGCTTTGAATTGGCTCTTCGTGACCTTGGCGGTAAGCTTGGTGGACTACCCACCGAGGTGATCATTCAAGATGACGAGTTAAAGCCAGATATTGCAGTGACCAAAGCGCAAGCCCTCGTGCAGCGAGATGACGTTCAATTCGTAGTAGGCCCGGTTTTCTCAAATATTCTTCAGGCTGTCATTAAGCCTGTCACAGACTCGGGCGCGTTTCTGTTCAGCCCTAATCCAGGCACGTCCGATTTTGCGGGCGCGAAATGCAATCCCAATTTTTTCGTGATGTCGATCCAAAACGATCAGGGTGCTGAGGCGGTTGGGGAATACGCAAAGCGCGAGAAGATCGGGAAAGTCATAGCGCTTGCGCCCAACTATCAAGCTGGACGTGACATGATCGCGGGCTTCAAGAATGCGTTCAAGGAAGAGCTGGTTGACGAGATCTTCGTCCCATTGAACCAGCTCGACTATTCAGCCGAAGTGACACGCATAGCGGCACTGGAACCGGAGGCTGTTTTCGCCTTTATGCCGGGCGGCATGGGGATCAACTTTCTGAAGCAGTTCGACCAGGCGGGCCTGAAGGACAAGGTAAAGGTGCTTTCTGTTTTTTCCGCAGATGAAGTCAATATGCTGGCGCAGCGCGACGCTGCATTGGGTGTTCTTTCCGGGAGCAACTGGGCGCCGACCCTTGATAATCCTGCCAACCGCAAGTTCGTCGACGCATATATCGCGAAGTATAACGCTGTTCCTGCGACCTACGCCGCCTTTGCCTATGATAGCGCAATGCTGATCGACGCTGCGATTCGTTCGACGGGTGGTAATCTGAGTGACAAGGATGCGCTCAGGGCGGCTATAAAGAGCGCAGACTTCAAGTCCGTACGGGGGGCGTTCAGGTTCAACAACAACCATTATCCGATCCAGAACGTTTATATCACGGAAGTTCAGAAGCGCGCCGATGGGCTGTACCAGTCTGCCGTCAAGGATACTGTGTTCGAGAACAACGCAGACCGTTATGCGGAACTATGTAAAATGTAGTCATCTGGTTGCTGGCTGACGAAGGTCGAGCTTAAACCGTCGATGGATACCTGTGACGGTATTCGCTGTAGATATCGAGATTTTCAGCGAATGCCGTTCCCATATTTCGACGTCAGACATCACTGAAGATACCGCTCTTGATGTATGACGGGCTGTTGCAGTGTGCGATTGCCGCGGCTGTTCAGGAAAAATATATAACCACCTAATTATAGGTTGACTTCCACATAACTATGATGAAATGATCGTAATAATAAAAATCGGAGGGAGAACGCCGATGAGTGGAACACAAAAAAATACCCCGACTCTTGATGCTGCTGCAAACCGCATGAAGTATCGTATACGCAGCTACTCTGACTGTCGGTTTTCTTTGTAAGGTCGGGCTTTTATTGCTTGTGCCATGAATAGTAAGCGCGACAACGGTTTCACCGGATCGGTGGGACGACGCAGAGTTTGTCGCGTGCTGAAAACATCACATACTTGAAATGTTGAAAATAGTGACCGGAAATCCGTGACGGGTGTTGTGGGTTCGGTTGTCCAGCTTTGGCGGGTTTGCTTGCGCACTCGCGATGGCACAATCATGTCCTGCTGGGCCTACAGTAACGACGAACGATAGAGACCGCTGAAATGCTGAAGCTGACTGTTACGGATCGATCGGGACAAGAACACGAGCTCGAAGGAGAGCGGCTCGTCAATCTCAGTCTCATGGAAGTCATAAGAGATAGCGGAGTTGAGCAGATTCTGGCGATTTGCGGTGGATGCTGTTCCTGCTCGACCTGTCACGTCTACATCGATGAGTCCGACTGGGACAGATTGCCTCCCATGACCGATGACGAGAGTGACCTGCTGGAATTTTCCGACAGTCGCACCCGGCTTTCCCGGCTCTCGTGCCAGATCAGGGTGCGGGATGAAATGAATGGCTTGAAGGTAACGGTCGCACCCGAATGACAAGAGGATTAACCAGGCATGCTTGACTATGTGAAAACACGATATGACGTGCTCATCGTCGGTGCGGGCCATGCGGGTGCGCAAGCCGCAATATCGCTTCGGCAGTATAAATTCGAAGGTTCGATCGCCATTATTGGAGACGAGCCGGAGCTGCCATACGAACGGCCTCCTCTCTCCAAGGATTACCTCTCTAGAGAGAAGACATTCGAGCGACTTCTCTTGCGCCCGGCACAGTTCTGGCAAGAGCGTGACATCACGATGCTGACCGGAAGGGAAGTTGACATGGTCGATCCTTCCGACATGAAGGTTATTTCTGATGATGGCAGCGTTATATCATACGGCAGTCTCATCTGGGCGACAGGCGGACGGCCGCGACGCCTGAGATGCTCGGGTCGCGACCTTGCAGGTGTGCACAGCGTGCGTACCCGTGCAGATGTCGACACGATACAGGCTGAACTGGCCAGCGTCACGCAGGTCGCCGTTATCGGTGGCGGTTATATCGGGCTCGAGGCCGCGGCAGTTCTGTCCAAGCTTGGCAAGACGATAACGGTTCTGGAAGCGCAAGACAGAGTGCTTGCCCGTGTGGCGGGTCCTGCCATTTCCCGTTTCTACGAGGCCTGCCATCGGGCCCATGGAGTGGATATCCGACTTGGCGCTTTGGTCGATTCGATCGAAGGCACTGACGGTAAGGCATCGGGTGTGCGCCTTGCCACGGGCGAAGTCATCCCTTGCCAAATGGTTATCGTGGGGATCGGGATCACGCCGTCCATTGATGCGCTGATCTCTGCAGGAGTAAGTTATCAGGCGGGAAATGGTGTGGTCATCGACGAATTCTGTCGCACCTCCATGCCCGACATCTATGCGATAGGCGATTGCGCGCTCCACAAGAACTCCTATGCGGATGGAGCAGAGATCAGACTGGAATCGGTCCAGAATGCCAATGACACGGCGGCAACCGCTGCAAAGTCGATCATTGGAGCACCGGAGCCTTATCGGGCTGTTCCATGGTTCTGGTCCAATCAGTACGACCTTCGCCTTCAGACGATTGGTTTGTCGACAGGTTACGACCAGGAGGTGGTGCGCGGCGACCCGGCGTCCCGCTCCTTTTCCACGGTGTATCTGAAGAAGGGGCGCGTCATCGCACTCGATTGTGTGAATGCAACCAGGGACTACGTTCAGGGGAAGCGTCTCGTAGAGGCCGGAATCCATGCCAGCGAAAGCGTTCTGGCGGATCCTGCAACGGTTTTGAAGGATCTGACCTAGATGTCGCGTGCAAACGCGCCGTCTTTCACAAGGCTCACGTTCGGACGGATGCCCGGAGATATATCTGATCACGAACTGCCGTCACTCGGAGACGAGAACACGTATCCCGTCATTTCTATCAGGCTATAACAGGAGGTCTTTATGCAGACAGAATCATTTGAGACGCGGTTGAACGACCTTGTCCATCCGGATCATGTTCATCAGGACGTCTACACGGATCCGGAAATCTTCGAACTCGAGATGGAACGGATTTTCGGACGCGCATGGGTTTATATCGGCCATGAAAGCCAGGTTCCCAACCCAGGTGATTACTGGACGACGCTGATCGGTCGAGACGCGGTCGTTATGGTCAGGGACAAGACCGGCAAAGTCAACGTCTTGCACAACAGGTGTCCGCATAAAGGTGCAAAAGTCGTGAGCGAAGGGTGCGGCAACGCCGGCCCGATCTTCCGCTGCCCTTATCACGCTTGGACGTTCAAGCTCGATGGCTCACTGATGGGTGTTCCGCACCGCAGCTGGTACGACGGAACCGGATTTGATCCCAAGGGTGGTGAGTTCTCGATGCAATCGGTTGCAAGAGTTGATTCCCATCGTGGTTTCATCTTTGCAAGCGTGAGCAAAATCGGGCCTGATCTCAAGACATTCCTGGGTGGTACTGTCACGACCCTCGACAACTTTGCCGACCGCGCTCCAGAAGGATATGTTATCGTCAGTGGTGGCGTGCAGCGCGTCTGGCAGGAGAGCAACTGGAAGCTCTTCCTCGAAAACATGAATGATACGGCACATGCCCCAGCCACGCATGAATCCTCCTGGGCCGCGGCAAAGCAAACGGCAAAAAGTCGCTTTGACGGCGAATCTCCGTTCCAGCTTCACATCATAGAAGGCAACGGGGAACCAAACGCATTCTGGGAGGCGCTCGATTTTCGCTGCTATGACTACGGTCACAGTTACTTCGATGCGATCTTCAACGCGCCGAGCGACCGGATTTCACTCGAATATCGCGAGCAACTCAACGCTGCTTACGGTGAGGAGCGGGCTGACAGCATTCAGAAGATCAATCGCCATAATACCGTGATTTATCCAAGTTGTTCGCCGCATGTCGGCTTCCAGCAAATGCGTGTCGTCAGGCCGATGGCGGTTAACCGGACGATGATCGAGTTCTTCACGTTCAGACTGGCCGGTACGACCGACGAGTTCTTCCAGCGCACGATCAACTATACCAACATCGTCAACTCGCCCTCGTCGCTTGTGATGGTCGATGACGTCGATCTCTATCGCCGGTGCCAAGAGGGAATGATGTCCGATGGAGGTAAATGGATAAGCCAGCATCGTAATTTTGGCAGGGACATTCAAGGCGATAACGAGATCATCGGCAAGGGCGTCACCGAACTTCCGATGCGCAATCAGTTCCGTGCGTGGCGCGAGTACATGGAGCAACCCCACGACGTTGGCTCGAAGCCCTCCGTTGTGGCTGAAGAACTGGGAGCCACGCTATGAGTGTGATCGAAAAGCAAAGTGCGTTACCGGACCTGACACCTGCAGTGACCCCGGAGTTCCAGCACGAGATCGAGCAATATCTCTACCGGGAAGCTTTTTTGCTGGACCATCGCGACTGGGCCGGGTGGGAGACGCTGTTTGCGGACGATGGCACCTATTGGGTGCCACTAGCCCACGACCAGCCTGATCCGCTCAACCACGCCTCACTTTTTTATGAGGATGCCATGATGCGTGAAGTGCGGCGTCGGCGGCTTGAGCATGTGAGAGCATGGTCACAATTGCCCGTTACCCGAACAGCGCGCATCATCGGCAATGTGCTCATTACCGCCGGTTCGCCAGACGAAGGTGAATTGACGGTCGTCTCGACATTCCAGCTAACGGAATGGCGCGCGCGGCGTGACCAACGCCAGCTTGCGGGACACTACACGCACTTTTTCATTCGCGTTGGAAACGCCTGGCGGATCAGACAGAAACGCGTTGACCTCATCAATTGCGACGCGGTTCACTATGCGCTGGAGGTTTTCATCTGATGAGATTCAAGTCGTTTGACACGAAGGCTGCATTGGTGGTTCTCCACTATCAAAACGATATTCTCCATCCTGAAGGCAAGATCAAGCTTGGCTTCGGGGACGGTGCTGCAGACAGAGATAAGGTTCTGGACGCCGCAGGCCGTCTAATACGGGGTGCCAGGGATGCTTCTGTTCCCGTGATTCACGTGAGAACTGCCCGCCCCGCGGCCTCTGGGACATTCATGGAAAATGCTCCGATATTTCGCAACGTTGTCGCCGCCGGAGCGGTCATCGAAGGAGATTGGGGGGCGGAGTTCTTTGAGGGACTGGGTCCTGTTGCCGGCGAAATCGTCGTCGTCCACAATCGTGTCAACGGCTTTTACGATTCGACACTTGAAATGCGCCTTCGCGGGCTTGGTGCAACGCACTTGGTTCTGGCTGGCGTCGCAACCAACTCATGCGTGGAACACACTGCCCGGCATGCTGCAGATATGGGATACGCGGTGACGGTTGCGCAGGATGCCTGCTCCGCGTCGCGTCCCGATGTTCATCAGGCCGCGCTTTTCAACATTGGGCTTATTGGTTCTGTTGCGTCTGTCGACGCAATCGTAGAGGTGAAATTTCAATGATCAGTTTGTCTGGCCGCACCTTTATTGTCACCGGGGCAACGCAAGGACTTGGCGCTGATATCGCCAAACGGTTCGTCGAGGCCGACGCAAATGTCGTTGTTGTTGGGAGGGGACGGGAAAAAGGAAAAGAAATCGAGAATCGTCTGGGTGCGCGCGCTTTTTTCGTAGAAGCCGATCTCTCGGACGACGAGGCGATCCAGTCCTGTATCGAGAACACCATTGCCCGTTTTGGCGGCATCGACGGCCTCATCAATAACGCATGCATCTATGACGATCCCGGATTGGAAGCAAGTCGGGAACAATGGCACCGATTGCTGGATATAAATCTTATCGGCGCGGCGATCTTCAGCGCGCGGGTGGCAAAAATGATGATGGAAAAAGGCGGCGTCATCATCAATATTGGAAGCATAGGCGGCAAGGCGGGTGCGGCCAACAGGATGCTCTATCCTGCGTCCAAGGCGGCACTGCTTCAGATCACGAAAAACCTCGCGGTTACGCTTGCGCCAGGCAACATCAGAGTGCTTTCGGTGTCTCCTGCAGTCACCTGGTCACCCAGTGTTCAGGCAGCCACTGGAACGCTGGAGATCGCCGATCGAAGAGGCGCTCCGCTTCACCCGCTCGGCCGTATCGGTCGGGGCAGCGAGGTCGCAGATGCGGTCCTTTTTGCCTGTTCCGATATGGCGTCGTTCATGACAGGTACAGATATCGCGGTGGATGGCGGCTATATGTCTGTTGGGCCAGATCAGGGTCTGGGTCCAAGACCTTGGATAGGTGGGACAGCAGCACGTGGGTAAAGTTTGCCATTCAATTGCAGTTGGAAGTGAGGTCACCAACCCCTTGATCGTTAGCCGAGCAATCGGAAGGTCAGCGCAAAACTTCGTCTGTAACCAGCGTGCCACGCATGCCACATTAGGAAATGCACGCGGAACCAGCGTGCTTGCAATAGATGTCCCTGTCTATGAAGCACCTTGGAATAAGGGTTGTTCCTATCGGAAACGTTTGGTGCTCCATATGCTCGTCTCGCGACTATCTTCACGGATGGATGCCGCACTCGATAGTGTGGCACTCGGTGATTTGAGAGCCGGTCGTGGCGCGGTACTGCTTGAAGAAAGAGCGCCATCGCCAACCATATTGCCGACCAACCCAGCAAGATCTGGGGATGGTTTTAGTAGCGAATCTGCATGTATTTTGGCAGAAAACAAAGTTGACAACGGTGGGGCAGGTCTTGGATTCATCGAAGCCTTGACCGCTACCATAAGCAAGAATAGGAAATCCGTTTTAACTGCATTTATCCCTGATGGGATGTGTGCTCAAGCAAATAATGGATATCCGCCCATGATACAGAAGGAAAAGAAGACGTCCGACCAGGAATTGTTTTCGTTGACCAACCATCCCTTTTTCCTTTTCAACTACGTCTTTTTATATCGAGGGCGCGAACTCAGCCGCGAACTCGCGAAGTATGATCTCGACTATCCGAGATGGCGCGTCCTTTCGGTGCTTAACGAGTATCCGAAGTGCACGATGCAAGTACTGGCAGATGCGGTCGGCGTTGATCGTACAAGTTTAACGCACACGGTTCGATTGATGGTCAATGCTCACCTCTTGTCCAAAGCATCGCGCCGCTCGGATAGGCGCAGTGTATCGCTTTCATTGACCGAGCAAGGCAGCGATAAGTTTAAGAAAGTACTTCCGATCATTGTAGACTATAATGAAAAATGTTTTGCTGATTTTTCAAAAGAAGAAACGGACCTTTTTATACAGTTCCTACGTAGAGTTATAGTAAATATTCAAAGTGGACCCGAAAGGACAAAAGAAAATCTGGATGCAGTCCAGGACAATATAATTTCGTCAATAATTGATGCAACGTAAAGGGGCGTCACTGTCTTAAAAATATAGATGTGTATTTAAAAAAGGCACATCCAACTTCGGCACTGATTTGCACTGCGCTCAAACTGAGATAACGCCAGCTTTTAGTAAGCAGCCGGGCGACAAGAGAAACTTCTAGCAAAGTCTGCCGAACCGGCACGACTTAAGTGTCAACTGCATCGAGTTGGAATGCAGGGAGGATAGGGGACAAACATGACTTTCTCGCTTCTTATGGTGCAGACCCTTAACGGGTTACAACTTGGCGTGCTCCTTTTCTTAATTGCCGCCGGCTTGACGCTTGTTTTTGGAGTTATGGACTTCATCAATCTGGCGCACGGCGTCCAATATATGCTTGGGGCTTATCTTGCTGTGATGTTCTACAGTGTAACGGGCAATTTTCTCTTTGCCATGCTGCTGGCGTTGGGAGCCTCACTACTGTTTGGTCTGGTTCTGGAAATCACCATTCTTCGATTTTTGTACGGCAGGAACCATCTTGACCACCTTATTGCGACATTCGGCATCATCCTGTTTCTAAACCAGGGGGTCAAGGCTCTGTGGGGTGCTTCCCCTTTAAGTCTACCTATACCCGAAACCTTTTCTGGTTCCGTTGCACTGATGCCAGGCCTTCTATATCCGGTATGGCGTCTGGTTATCATTGCTTCGGGCTTGGCTGTTGCAGGTATTCTCTATGTGTTGGTAACGCGTACTCGTATCGGCATGTTAGTGCGTGCCGGAGCGACCAACGCGGAAATGGTATCGGCGCTTGGTGTGGATATCAGGCAGCTTTTTATGATCGTGTTCGGTTTTGGGGCCATGCTCGCCGCCTTTGCCGGGATAATGATCGCGCCTATACTCTCGGTTGAGCCCGGCATGGGAGACACCATACTTATTCTCGCCTTCGTCGTGATCGTGATCGGAGGTGTGGGTTCCATTCGCGGCGCATTCATTGCGGCAATTTTGATTGGTGTTGTTGATACGCTTGGCCGTTCATTTGCAACGGACATATTACGACTGTTCATGTCGTCATCGACAGCTCGGACTGTCGGCCCCGCGATAGCTTCAATGCTAATTTATCTCCTGATGGCGGTCGTTCTTTACATTCGTCCATCAGGTTTGTTTCCAGCAAAGGGACGTTGAATATGGCACATTTAGCCTTGAACCTGAGCGATACTCCGCCAACTCAAAAACCTTCGCTTTTGCCGTTTGGTATATTCATTTGTCTTGCACTGGTACCATTCTCGACCCTGTTGGGTGGCGAAAGCTACCTTCTCGGTCTGGTAGTGCGTGTCATGATATTTGCGATCGCCGCGATGTCACTGGACCTTTTGGTGGGTTATGGCTCTCTTGTGTCCTTCGGTCATGCCGCGTTCATCGGAATTGGATCTTACACCGTCGGCATTTTCGGCGCGCATGGGGTCAGTGAGATCTTTGTCACGTTGCCTTCGGCACTGGCTTTGTCAGCTTTTTTCGCGTTGATTTCCGGTTTCGTATGCCTGCGAACGAAAGGCACCTATTTCATAATGATAACCTTAGCATTCGCGCAGATGTTATTTTTCATCGCCACCTCCCTTGCACCGTATGGTGGCGACGATGGGCTCACTGTCTATAGTCGCAGCACAATCGGTGGTGTTGATGTACTAGGAGATCAGAGCGTTTTCTATTATTTCGTATTCGGATGTCTGTTGCTCAGCTATTTGTTTTGCCATCGCCTGGTACGATCGCGCTTCGGACGCGTCTTCCGTGGTGCAAAAGAAAACGCAACGAGGATCTCGACGCTCGGTTTTGAAGTGTATCGTTTCCAACTCTTGGGATACGTCATTTCCGGGACGATCGCGGGCCTCGCGGGCTTTCTGCTTGCAAATGCGACCAATTTCGTCAGCCCGGCCTATATGTCCTGGCAGCGTTCGGGCGAACTTCTTCTTATGATTATCATTGGCGGCTCGGGTACTTTGAACGGCGCTATTCTTGGAAGTGCGACCTTTATACTTTTAGAAGAATGGCTTTCGGGTGTCACCGAGCACTGGAAGATGATCCTCGGACCAATTCTCGTGGTAATTGCGCTCGTTGTTCCAGGAGGACTTATTGGTATCGGCAAGGCGTTGAGAAGGAGATTTGCTCGTGACTGATCCTATTCTGGCAATCACCACGCTTAAGAAGAGCTTTGGCGGTCTGCGGGTCACCAACAACGTCTCTCTCGATATTCAACCGGGCGAAATCCACGCGCTAATCGGACCTAACGGCGCAGGCAAGAGCACGTTGATCCATCAGATATCTGGGCTCCTGAAACCTGATAGTGGAAGTATTGTTTTTTGCGGTCACGATGTCACTGGCGCTGAACCGTTTGCGCGCGCAGGGCGAGGTCTGGCGCGCACATTCCAAATCACCTCCATTATGCCTGCTTACACAGCACTGGAAAATGTCTCGCTCGCAGTGCAAGCGCGGACCGGCTCTAGTATGCGTTTCTTTGGCGATGTATCCGCGGAGACCGCTTTAGTTGAGCCCGCGATGGCAGCCTTGGCGGAAGTAGATCTTGTCAATCGTGCACACATAATTGCCTCGAACCTGTCCCATGGAGAGAGGCGGTCCTTGGAAGTGGCTATGGCGCTTGCTCTGCAACCAAAGATGCTTCTTCTCGATGAGCCGATGGCTGGAACCGGACCCGAGGAGACCGACAAGCTGGTTGCCCTGCTGAAACGCCTAAAGGGACGTTTCTCAATTCTGCTCGTGGAACACGATATGGAAGCAGTTTTTGCACTCGCTGATCGTGTTTCTGTTCTGATTTACGGTCGCATCTTGATCACAGGAACCCCGAATGAGATCCGCGGCAATCCTGAAGTGATTGCAGCCTATCTCGGCGATGAAATGGAGTAGCACAATGCTGAACGTTGAAGAACTTCAAGCAGGATATGGACCGGCGCGGGTGTTATTTGGTGTGTCGTTTTCAATTGGGAAAGGCGAGGTAGTAACATTGCTTGGCCGCAACGGGATGGGTAAGACCACAACGATAAAAACTATCATGGGTATATTGCCGGCGCAGGCTGGGAGGGTAACATTCGATAGAGAGTTGATGAGCGGTCATCCGTCCTATCGCATCGCTCAACGTGGCTTAGGACTGGTACCCGAAGGTCGACAAATCTTCTCCACTTTGACCGTTGAGGAGAACCTGATTGCAACAGCTGCTTCGAGGTTTGGCACCCCAGCTTGGACGCTTGATCGCGTTTATTCCTTTTTCCCGCGACTGAAAGAGCGTCGGTCGAATATGGGTAACCAGCTGTCTGGCGGAGAGCAGCAGATGCTGGCAATTGGTCGTGCGCTCATGACCAATCCGAAGCTTGTCATTCTGGATGAAGCCACCGAAGGTCTGGCCCCGCTGATAAGGCAAGAGATATGGGATTGTCTTGTGCGATTGAAGCAAGACGGTCAGTCAATTTTGTTGATTGATAAGCACCTAAAATCCCTTATGAAACTAGCGGATCGGCATGTGATTATTGAGAAGGGTCGCGTCGCTTGGCAAGGGACTTCTTTTGAACTAGCCGCCGATCCTTCCATTAAACAAAAATTCCTTCAAGCATGACATTACTCGTCGATTGGATCCAATGGCGGGAGTAGGAACATGCCCGACAACTGCGGCACAGCATCCTTGTCGTGCTTGTGACGGTGTAAGAAATCCGGCGAAGGCCGCAGTCAGGCCCCCCTATCACTCACGGTCTTGAGCGGCCAGTTCCACGGCACAAGTTACTTCAGCCTGTTGATCGGTGTGTCCGGAATGTTGGCGAGGACATCGAGAAGCTAGGCTTAGTGTTCAATGTCATTGAGCTTGGCACTTTATGCCGACCGCCGAACTATGCCGATTAATCAATTTTTTGCAAGCGTTTCCGTCATTCTAGCGTAAGCGGGAAGCTGACCCCATCTGGCGTAGTTAGATCGTACGGCTGTATTGCAGATAGACGATTCACAAACTGTGAGCTTCTATGTCTGCGCCTAGCTCTGGAACCAGAAACTTTCATATGATCGAGGCTGTCCCTGAGCGCCTGGAAGGCGCTCCAAGGCAGTTCCGCCGACGTTGGTCGGATGAATTCAAAGAACATGCTGTTGCAGAGGCGATGGAACCGGGTGCCAGTGTTTCAGCGATCGCACATCGCATAGGAATTCATCCATCGTAGCGCAAAATGTCGATTATGGAATCGCGCTTGGTAACTTCGGCGTCTTGTCGCTCGAGTTTCGCCGCCTGTTCAGCAACCAGTGCACGCAGTGCAGATAGCTCGTCCTGACCCTGTGGCGGCGTTGTTTCCATACCCAAAAATGTAACTGATTTGGCCCTTTAGCGCCAGCATTTTACCCTGACACCCCCTGCAAAATAACACTTTCAGCCCGTGCGATGAGGCGCTGAAGTCCATGTCGGTCGCCGCCAATCGATCCCCTCGACGAGCATCGACAACTGAGCCTGCGTCAGATGCACAACGCCATCGTTGGCCGCCGGCCATGGGAAGTATCCGCGTTCCAGAACCTTGTAAAACAGGCAAAACCCTTGGCCGTCCCACCACAAAAGCTTGATGCGGTCGGCGCGCCTGCCGCGGAACCCGAAGATCGCGCCAGAACCAGGCGCTTGCCTGATCACCCCCTCGACCAGTGCAGACAAACCGTCGATACCGCGACGCATGTCAGTCACTCCGCAAGCCAGGTAAACCTGCACATTCGCTGACGGCCCGATCATGCCGCCTCCACGCAAGCGACGAGCGGGCCGAGCAGTTTCAACTCGACGTCAACAGGAACCTTCAAACTCCGACCGTTTCGAAGCAAGATCTCGACGATCGCCGGCCTCGTTGCCGTGGTAGACGCCTGACTTACGCCAACCTCCTCCATGATTTCCACTGGAAGGAACACCGTCGGTCGATCAACATAGTTGAACGACTTCCGCCACAAGCGTATCTGGCCAGGATGAACGTCATGCCGACGCGCCACGTCACCAATGCGAGCACCCGGCTCATCAGCTTCCGCCAGTATCCTCAGCTTCGCCTCGTCCGACCAGCGCCGTCTGCGCTCAGTACCGGACATGATCTCCATGCGGGCCATGAAACCTCTTTGCTCTGGTATTAATGTCAGCACTAATGCTGGTTCTAATGCCAGAACATCGCCTGATTTGCCCGATCAGCAAAACAGCTCACCGGACGCTCACGATCAAGCGGGCTCGGGGCTGCCTTGTCCGAGAATGTCGTGCGGACCGGCTTTCCTCGAATAATTCCCTGCAGGCTCATCGACCTCATAAGCCGAGCGACCGTGCAGCGGGCGATGCCGTAGCCTTCTCGTTGCAACTGCCGCCAGACTTTACGCACGCCGTAGACCTGGAAGTTCTCATTGAACACCCGGCGTATCTCGATCTTCATGCCGATATCGCTGCGGGCGCGAACCGACAGGCGGTCCACATCCAGGCGCTTGGCGACGTTCTCGTAATAGGTTGATGGAGCAATCGGCAAAAGCCTGCAGATCGGCTCGACCCCGAACACGCTACGGTGTTCGTCAATGAACGAGATCATCGTTTGAAGGGGCGGTCGAGCTCCTCGCACACGACAGGCGAATGCTTGCATTCGCCGAAAGGGGCCATCGCGAAATAAGCAGACGCCTTGCGCAAAATCTCGTTGGCCTGACGAAGCTCGCGGTTCTCCCGCTCAAGAGCCTTCATCTTCTCGGCCACATCGCTCGGCAGACCTGCTTGTTTGCCGCTGTCGACTTCGGTCTTCTTTACCCATTCATGCAGCATGGCTGGCGAGCAGCCGATCTTGGCCGCGATTGATGAAACGGCAGCCCACCGTGACGGATGTTCTGCTTCATGATCCAAGACCATGCGGATGGCACACTCACGGACTTCGTTGTCTTGCTCATAGTGGCTCCACTCTCTCAGAAGTTGGAGCCTCCGGCAAACCCGGCGCGGTTCAATGGCGCGTCGAGGTGGATTCCAATGTCGTTGAGCGTTCCATGAAATCCATGGCTCTGACGAGAAAGAACTCATTGTTTGTAGGCAGCGCGCAGTTGCAGCACGAGTAGCCGTAAAATGGGCCGTGAGAGGCGAACTGGCGCCTTCAACTGATTGGGATATTGCTGCTGTCGGCAACATCACAGCTTAACTCTCAATCGTCCTACGCAGCTTTGTAGGTTCTATCATCTCTGACACCTTGTGTTATTTGTTCGTTGAAGTAACGGAATCGATGCCGTATGGATGGCTTCCACCCGCGCCGATACACAAATACCAGTCGGGTTGGTAAAACACTTCTAAATCCTCGGCGGCGCTACTGGATGAAGGTGCTGCGAAACGCATTCGGGGATGACTTTTGCAATTTAAGCAGTTTCTCGCGTAAAGCCAGAATATGTCTGTGCATGTGTGCCGCCGCTTCCTCCGCGTTTCCGGCAATGACAGCTTCAGCAATGTCGGCGTGCTGGCGATTTGTTGTGACGACGTTGATTGTTTGCCAAAGGTTTAGATACCAGAAACGCGTCGAGCGCTCGTGTAACTTGAGCGAAAAGTCACGCATCACCTCGTTGCCAGACAGTTCGGCTAGTTCGCGATGAAACCAACGGTCGTTGGCAGTAAAGGATGCAATATCCGGCGGGTTCTTACGGGCATCGGTGGCAGTGGCGATGGATTTAAGCTTCATCAGCGTTTCGGGGCTCGCTTCACCCGCCGCAACACGGCGTGCCGCGCCGCGCGCCAGTTCCGGCTCCACGGTCAGGCGAGAGTCAAGAATTTTTATAATCTCTGTCAGGCTGTCAGGCTGAACGATAATGCCTTTTCTTGGCAGGATCTCAACCATGCCTTCGTGCGCAAGCCGCTGAAGTGCTTGATGTACAGGCGTGCGCCCAAGTCCAAGCTGGGCGCAGATGGCTGCCTCGTTTAGATATTGTCCGGGAAGAAAGTGCAAGGTTATGATCTTTTCCTTGATGGCCTCATAGGCTTGAGTGAGCAATGGTGCCTTCTTTGCAACCCCTGACGCTGCGGTCGATGGCACGTCGTCTTGGGTAACCATTTTCCGTTTTTTACCAGCCATGTCATGTCCTGACGCGTTCGATGGGGGTGCTGAGATTGAGCGACCTATGTGATCTGCTTTGAGTTCATATTTCATCATTAATAGCACGAGAAAATTCCTCGTGAAATATCTGCAGCGTTTTATGAACGCAATGCCTTTTTGGCATCTTTTCTAGCGAGAAAATTCCGATTCTGCAAAAAAATGAACTTGCTATTTATATCAACTGAAATATCATAAGACATCTGATGTGATTTTTAGGTGTGATTGATGAGTTCGCTGTCTGACATTCAAAATGCCCTATCCCTGGAAGAGATCTTGATCCAAAGCAACGACATGGAATGGCGCGCCAAGTCTCTGAAAGGTGTGCACGAGAAAATGCTGTGGCGCGACGAGGTTACGGGCGCGTCTGTCGCTCTGATCAAATTTGAGAAGGGTGCGAGTATCCCGACACCCCACCTCCACGCTTCAAATCAGATGATGTTCTGCCTGTCCGGCCACTACGAGTACACCAAGACAGGCGTGGGCCTCAGGCCAGGCTCGTTCTACTGCAATCCCAAGGGGAGCGTGCACGGCCCGACTATTGCTCATGAGGATACGGTCGTGGTCGAAATTTATGATGGCCCCCATTATCCGGTTCGTCCGGAATGGTATGATAATGACGAGGATGCCCGCTAATGTCGGAGACTCGATACGATCAGATCTCCGCAGAAAAACTCGCCGCGGTCGTCTCTGCTATCTTCCAGGGTTGCGGGCTCGAAGCCGAAGCCTCCACCTTGGTGGGTGAAGATCTCGTTGCTGCAGACGTGGAGGGTGTGGCTTCCCACGGCGTCATGTTGGTGCCGATGTATGTCAAACGGTTGAAGGCTGGCTCGGTTTCGACGTCCTCCAGCGGGCGTGTTGTCGTAGATCAGGATGCCGTCGTTGTCCTTGATGCAGGAAACGTTCTGGGTCAATTGACCGCGCGTCAAGCAGTTGCTCTTGCCACAGAGCGTGCTGGTCGTTTCGGTCTCTCAGCTGTGGCGGTTCGCAACGCCTTCCACTTCGGAACCGCGGGCCGCTACGCCCGAATGATCGCCGACTGTGGTTGTATTGGTATCGTAATGTCGAATACTAGGCCGCTCATGCCTGCTCCGGGTGGTGCGCAGGCCCTAACCGGTAACAACCCTATCGCCATTGCAGCACCTGCTTCTGGCGAGTTTCACCCAGAAGTCGATATGGCCCTGAGCGCCGTCGCCATGGGCAAAATCCGCAATGCAGCAACGGCTGGTGCGACCATCCCCAAAGGCTGGGCGGTCGATAAGGAAGGGGCGGCAACGACTGATCCGCTGAAGGCCATCGAGGGCATGCTGCTTCCCGCGGCCGGGCCGAAAGGTTTTGGCCTTGCATTCATGGTCGACCTTATTTCCGGCGGGCTGTCCGGCGGCTCGATCGGTGCAGAGGTTAATCCACTCTACGGAAGCGCGGACAAGCCCTATAGCTGCTCAAATTTCTTCATCGCCATCAATGTTGCCCATTTTGTCACGAGCGACCAGTTCGGTGCGAAGGCTGCCTCCGAAATTGGGCGCGTCAATGCGTCCAAGCGCGCACCTGGCGTACATCGCATCTATGCCCCTGGGGAACTAGCCTACGCCGCAAGGCATGACGCAAGAGGGACGGCCAAGGTTGCAATTAGTGCCATCCAAGGATTGATCGAGGTCGGCAATGCCGTCGGCGTCGATGTAGTAAGCTTACTCAAGTGAGGGTCATATGAAACAGCAAATTACAAGCGACAAACTCGCAAAGCCGAACGGCCATTTTTCTCAGGCTACCACGATCGAAGCCAAAGGAAAGCTCGTTTTTATTTCCGGAATGACTGCCCGCACAGCGGACGGAAGCGTAGCCGGGGTAGGCAATATTGAGGTTCAGACAAGGCAGGTCTGTGAGAATCTGAAAGCCGCTGCAGAGGCCTCTGGAGGCTCCCTCGACGATGTCGTCAGAGTCGACGTTTATGTCCGCAACATCGAACATTTTGCTACTATTCACAAAGTGCGGGCAGAGTATTTCAAGGCGCCTGTACCTGCTTCGACGATGGTTGAGGTTGCAAAGATGGTCAATCATGAATATTTGATTGAGATCAGTGCCATAGCTGTAATCCCAGAGGCGAGCTGATCATGCGCCTGGTAACGATTTTTCTAGCGAACAAGATACGTACTGGCGCTTTGGAGGGAAATCTCGTCAAGCTTTTCCCTTTAGAAGCAGGAGACATGGTCGATTTGATAAAGCGTGGGCAGGCAGAGATCCAGATGCTTATTGATGCCACCTCCGAACACGTCGCTCTCGCGGACGTAAAGCTGCTGTCCCCCATTCAACGCTTTAATCGCGACATCCTTTGCACTGGATGGAATTACTGGGACCACTTTAATGAGAGCAAAGGGAAACGCGAAGGTCAAGATGTCGACAGGCCAAGCGCTCCAACTTTTTTTACCAAAGGCCCGAACACAGTCATCGGGCCCTTTGATGATATCGGCCTTGACGCTCACATTTCTGCAAAGTGGGATTATGAGGCGGAAGTCGCCATCGTTATCGGAAAACGTTGCCGTTCGGTATCAAAGGCACAAGCCGAAGACTGCATTTTCGGTTATTTCCTGGCCAATGATGTCTCGCAACGTGATCTTCAGCGTCGTCATGGCGGTCAGTGGCTGAAGGGCAAAAGCATAGACAGGACAATGCCTCTGGGACCTTTCGTCGTCACTGGTGACGAGCTTGATATCGAGAACATAACCCTGGAGCTCACGCTCAATGGGGAGGTCATGCAAAAGGCCAAGTTGCGGCAGATGGCATTCCCGATCGCCGAGATCGTTGCAGAGCTGTCCTTTGGGATGACACTGGAAGTGGGTGACGTTATCATTACTGGTACTCCAGCGGGGATCGGCAACGCCCGAGAGCCTGCGATTTTTCTGAAAGAGGGCGACGAGATGATCGTCAAGGCGACTGGACTAGGTGAACTTCGCAACCGTGTTGTGAAGACTGATCTTCACGGCCAAAGCGATATTCCTTCGATGAGTAAAGCGTGATGAAAGTACGATTTGATGCAACGGGTGACGTCGTGGTCATCACAGGGGGAGCTAACGGCATAGGTCGAGCTCTAGCTTTGGCAGTAAGCGCTGCTGGCGGCAGGGCGGTCGTGTGCGATATGGATGAGAAGGCCCTGTCCGACCTTGCTGCCGAAGATGAGGCAATTGCGGTTCGTAAGCTTGATGTATCCGACAGGCAGGCAGTATTTTGCGTCTTTGGCGACATTGAGCGCGAATATGGGAGGATCGACGCGCTGGTCTGCGGTGCCGCCATCCAGCCTCGGACCGCAATTCATGATATGGCTCCGCAGGAGTGGCAAAAGGTCGTCGCTGTCAATCTCAATGGCGTCGTGTGGTGTTATCAAGCGGCCATTCTAGGAATGATCTCTCGGCGCAGAGGCTCTGTCCTTGCCTTCTCCTCTGGCCTTGCACACCAGGGCTGGGCGCAGGCAGCAGCGTACGCATCAACCAAAGCAGCGCTCATCGCTTTCCTAAAGAGTGCGGCGAAAGAGGTTGTGGAACATCGAGTTAGAGTTAATGTCGTTTGGCCGGGCGTGATCGATACCCCTCAATATCGGGCCGCCAATCCGGGTGAACAAAACGACAGTTGGAAGCAGACGCTCGGCGTCGGCTCGCCTTCAGACGTGGTCGGTCCGCTGATGTATCTTCTATCCGACGCTGCAACGATGACCGGATCGATCCTGAGCCGGGATATGGCATATTCTCGCGATAGCGATTGATTTTGGAGTGTCAAATGAAGCCTGTACTGGTCATCGGAGCAGGGCCTGTCGGCCTAATGACCGCGCTTGCTCTTCGGTTCTACAACGTCGGATTTAAATCCTTCGAAGAAGATTCATCGTTTTCTTCAGATACGAAGGCCGGGACGATCCTGACGAGGACGGTTGAAGCATTCCGGCGTTATGGTGTCGACAAGGCCGTGTTGTCGAAAGCTTTAAGGGTCGATGAAATAGGTGAAGTCGAACGATCCACCAATGCTCGCAGCGCATCGGTCAAGACAGAGGTGCTTCAGGAAGAGACCCGCTTCCCCTTTGTCCTTAACATCCCACAACATCACCTAGAGCCGATCCTTGCAGCTGGGCTGCAGGACATGCCAGAAGGTGTGGTTAATCTGAAGCACAAACTCCTCGACTTTCGTCAGGATGGCGATGGTGTCGTTGCTCGCTTCGAGACACCAGAAGGCATTAAGGAGGTCGAGGGGTCGTATCTGCTGGCTTGCGATGGTGGCCGCTCAACCGTTCGCACACAGCTCGGTATTGAAGTTGATGGTGTTTCGCTTGATGTTCGATACATGCTGGTCGACGTAAAGGTCGATCTCGATCAGGCCAATCCACGCGATTACCCCTATCTGGCCTATTTTTCAGATCCGCTTGAATGGATGATACTTGTGCGCCAGCCACATTGTTGGCGCTTTCTATTTCCGCTCGCTCCCGGTGTCGAAGAAGCGACACGAGAGGAGCTCGAAGCCAAAGTCAGGCATTTCGTTGGAGATGTAACCTCACTGGAGGTGCTCAATACTGTCATCTATCGCGTCCATCATCGTATCGCCACCCAATGGAGGCAGGATCGGGTTTTTCTTTTGGGGGATGCGGCTCACCTCATCACGCCAATGTGGGCACTTGGACTGAATACAGGCGTGCTCGACACTATCAATCTGCCTTGGCGGCTCGCATGGGTGCTGAGGGGCTGGGCCAGTCCGGAACTTTTGAACGGTTATGAGCGCGAGCAAAAGCCTCTTGCAGCCCACGGATCCGGTGAGATGGCCGAAGCGGCACGCAAGTTGATGAGCCGCGACGAGGACGGCCTGACAAAAGCCATGTCAGGAGACGACTGGGCCAACGCGATGACTCGCACGTTGCTTGGCGTTCGCATCGATCCGGAGGGGGGCGGGGATTGGTCAATCGTCAGAACCGGCCGCGAGCAATTCCGGGTTGGCGACCGTGTGCCAGACATGCCAGTCTTCAACGGGAGCGGAGAGCGGGTTTATCTTCACGACTTGTGCGACAACAGTTTTGTCGCACTGCATTTTACCGATGTTCGGCGTCGCCCCACTTTATCGGAAAGCTCGTTGAATGGCCTGAAGAGCTATGTCATTTCCCGTTGGGACGCTCCGCTCGATTCCGGTCTAAGAGAGAAGGCTCTGCTTGATATCGGGGGTCGGGTCCAGGATAGGTTTGGCATCGTTGAAGACACGATCGTGCTCCTTCGACCGGACGATCATGTTGCAGCGATCCTTCCACCGGGAACTGACATCAATGCCATCTACGATAAAATCCTGGGGGTATGCGCATGACCGGCACGATCAGACTGGACGTTCATGCGCATCTGATTCCTGTCGACACCGGCTTGCTTTCGAAAATGACGGATGTGTCTTTCGACGAAGTCGCACAAGCGATGACGATTGATGGGTACAAGGTTGGCATAAAGGAACTCTTCCGGCCCGATCTATTTGAAGGCTGGATGGACAAGAGTTCTGTAGGGCACGCTTTCCTTTCTTCACCGCCGCCTACCTATCGACAACATCTGCGCGGTGAAGAGGCTTATGGGTGGACGCGGTACTTGAATGATGGTCTGCAAAAGATCGCAGCCGGATCAAACAGAAGGATGAGTGTCCTTGTACACTTACCTAATCAGGATACCAAAATTGCACTTCGCGTAGCAAATGAGGCGATCGCCAGTGGAATTCGCCTCTTCTCCATGCCGACCGGGACCGGAGATGACCGGACGCTCGCGGACTCCGAATTTGCTCCTCTTTGGTACACTCTTAACAATGAAAGGTGTTTCGTCTTTCTCCACCCGGGCGAATGTTCAGATCGGCGACTGAAGCCTTTCTATCTCACTAATCTTATCGGCAATCCCTATGAGACGACGGTCACGCTCGCTCATCTGATGTTTTCAGGCGTTTTGGAGCGCTATACTGATCTTACCCTGTGTTTCGCTCATGGAGGCGGACTACTTCCAATGGCCATAGGGCGTCTTCAGCGCGGTTTCGACACGGGTCGCCCAGGTATTGACACGTCGCGGGCAGGGCCGATGCGCGTTCGCCCAAACGTCTACACGGATTGTATATGTCATTCGCAAGCGGCAGCAACCAATGCCGAAGCAACATTTGGACCGAACAATGTTGTGTTCGGATCTGACTGGCCGTTTCCGATGGGTCTCCTGGAGCCTCACGAGCAACTTGCAGATTTTGATGAGGCGCGTCGCAAAGCGTATTTTGATGCCAGTCCGAACTCTCTCCTTGCACGCCTTAATTTAGAAGGAATGATCTTATGACAAACACGATGCCTGATGGAACAAAGCTTGGTGCGGTGGGAGCCCAAATTATACTGGAGAACGACTCCGTCCGGGTGTGGACGTTAGTCTTGGCGCCGGGGGATGTTCAGTCGTGGCATCAGCACCAACTACCTTATTTGGTTGTGCCGCTGACAAAGGGGGAGAATGTGATGCGTTTCGCCAGCGGCCGAACCCGTACAACGGTAGAAACGGTTGGTGAAGCGATGTGGCGGGAGCCGGGAGAACCCCATGAACTTGAAAATACGTCCGACTGGACCTATTCCAATATCCTGATCGAACTGAAAAAATAGTCGGGATGAATGTCCGAATAATGTATGATTGTGTCCTCTACTAACTCCGCAACGATTCTCCAATCGAAATTCTCTCGTCGCTCCGTATATGCAGTTGGCCGCCATCGATGAGTGTTCGTTTCCGGGAATGTACAAAACTGAAGGCTCAAAATAAGGAGATGGGTCGGCAGCTTCGAGCCACTCACTACCAATGGGTTCGCGGAGACCGAGCGTTTTGCGGCTCGGTTTCAGGGGCTTAAAGTCTTTCATAGCAAAGGAGACGATGTTAAAGCTCGAGCACGGCAGAGGTCTCCGTCTTGTGTCTTCTAGCGGGCAATCCCTAGGAGTAGCTCTTCCCTTTGCCTGGGAGTTTTGTATTGCCGACCTACATCCCGACAACCGGAAGACTTCTCAAGAAGTTGCTGACAAGAATGAGCGAACGCCACCCATGTCTCTCTGTTGCGATGCCTAGCAGTACCATTGCGGTGCAACGGCGATGATTTAGTATGATAAACGTACCGCGGTCGCGCTACTGTCGATGATCTATACCCGGAGAGGAAGTTCTTGGCGACGATAGGGCTGACGAGCGTTCTATGTCGGTGCGTTTGTAAATTTTCGACGCACGTGGTGGGGTAGAGTCGTTCTCTGCCGTCGGATATGATTTCAAATATACACAGATGAGAGCTACGAAGGAGTTGACGGAGAAAGCGGCTGCTTCTCATACCGTCGCCATTTTCCGTGGTTGTCAAGAATTTTCCGTGAGAGCGGGACAGATGTTGCTCCACACACCGCATATCACTGGATCGACATATCGAGCCGACCAAGTTTCAACTTGCTGGTCTATTAAACTTACACAGTCGCGATACGCGCTTTCTTCGTTCGCGTAAACCCAGATGAACAGCCGGCTCCCCTCCGCTCACCACCACCGGTTCAACACCGTATCGCGCTTACCAAGCGTGTTGTCGCGCGTGAAATGGCAAATGATCCGAGGGAGACTAGAGACCATTGAAGGTTCCTGCGTAATACTTGCGAGATGGTGAACATACGACGAGCAATTGTGCTTTTCGAAATTGAACAGAGCGTACGACATGAATGATCTGTTATTCCAAATTCTTAAAGCCATGAGGGAAGTAAGGTATCAAATCTTCAGCAGCGAAGATTTTCATGAAGTGGCTCATCGTGTTTGCGTTGCTCTTAGTCGTCATCATATGGAGATCGCAGAGGGACAACTTCTCGATGCAGCCCTGCATGAAGTCGAAGTCGGTGGTTTGAGGCTTATTTATTTACGATATGGTGCCGACGTAAAAGTTGTTCCGCAAGCGGTTCCTGATCACGTGCTGTTTCAAGTCGTTTTACGAGGGACCATGACTCTTGAAGAGAACGGCCAGATATTTGAGGCTGGCGCAGGGTCAGGTATCATCATTGAGAATCTTGATCGATGTCGTCTGAGCTATTCGGCAGACTGCGAGCAATTGATAATCCCCGTGAAGAGGTGCATGCTTGCAATTGCCTCAGAAAGAATTGGAGGGAAATCGGTTCCTCGTTCGTTTGGATTTGCGCGTGTGTTCCCGCTCATCGGCGAGGACGACCCACTTGTGTCGCTACTCCACTACCTCCTTCAACAGTTTGCCAGGGACAAAAGGGTTCTTGATGCGTTGTCCGCGCCATTTGAAATCACCCTGGCCTATGAACTGGTGGCAGGCCACTCGTCAGTCACGTGTGAAGCGGTTCCCCCGGGTGCAGTGCCCGCATGTGTTTACGCTGCGGAGAGGTTTATGTCTGTCAATCTGCAGCGTGACATCGGTCTCGAAGAACTCGCAAAGCTAGTGGGGACGCCATCTCGGACACTATCCTATAGTTTTCAACGGTTTCGTAATAAAAGTCCCCTTCAGGCGTTACGAGAAAAACGTCTGGACAGAATCCGCGAGTTGCTTGTCACAAGCCAGGCAGCGTCAGTTACCGAAGTCGCACTGCAGTATCAATTCAACCATGTTGGACGGCTGGCGGCCTTTTATAAATTGCGATTTGGCGAAACGCCCAGCCAGACATTGCAAAGAGCGAGCCACGAAGCCGCGTGGCGACAGGCTTCTCAGCTGGCTGCTTCATAATCGGGCATTTCTTTTACCCGGTGAGACGCTTGTGTATTTCGGGGCTTGCGTTGAAAAAGGTTGTGCACCCTAAACCGGAAATGCTCGGATCATCGCTCAAACAATGTTGGTGTCGCGAGATGGGCACCTTCGAGCATTTGCGGGCTTCCTTGACGAGTTGGATCTGTTGTTTTCGGGATGATCGTGCCAAATCTGAATTTCGTTGCCAAAACTGGCCTGAATTTGCGATCGCTGACTTGCACACTTTTATCTGAAAAACGATGGTTCGACGATCATCATCACGCGTCTTCTCCACCGCGCCATCGAACGATATGAAAGATTTTTATTATGAGACTGTCACCAAAGACAATAAAGCTGCCGAGCGCACTTCTGCTTTTTATGACGTTTGGTGTAGCATTCTCATCTGCCGAGGACGGCGGCGACAGCGTCACGTTCAAAGCAGACGGCACCACCCATATACAAAATCTCGATGTCCCAATTCCCAACACGATTAGTGATCAAGCGAAAGCAATGATCAAAGCAAGAAATGGTATGACGGACCCAACGCGAGGGTTCACTGCGCCTATCAGCGAAATACGAGCGTTCCTTCGCCCGATTCAAGATAGTGCGACAGCTTTCCTTCTTAAAAAATTCCCATCCAAGATTGAAAAGCAGGTAATATCGGGTGTGCCTGTGACTCTCATAACGCCCGAAAAGCTCGCGCCAAATGCAGACAAGAGCATCCTCATCAACGTCCATGCCGGTGCATTCATGTTGAATCAGGGGCTTATCACTGAAGCGATTCCAATCGCAGCCTTGAGTGGCATCCCAGTGCTCGCTGTGGATTATCGCCTAGCACCAGAGTATCCCTATCCAGCAGCAGTGGATGATGCAGTTGCGGTCTATCAGGAGGTTCTTAAAACCTATTCCGCAAAGAATATTGCGATCTATGGTTCTTCATCAGGCTCGGTCCTTTCTGCGCAAACCGTTGTAAAGGCACGGCAACTCGGCTTGCCGGTTCCCGGCGCGGTTGGCTTCTTTTCGGGAACGGCTGATTTCGCAAATGCAGGCGATTCAGAAGCCATCTTTGGCCTAAAGGGGTTTACGCCGCACGTCACATCTCCAGCGGATCAGGCAAAGCCTTTTCTGGGAAACGCGGACCTCAAAGACCCGATCTTGTCGCCTACTTATTCGGATCTCAAGGGCTTCCCTCCCACTTTGGCGATGACTGGGACGCGTGATTTCTTCCTAAGTGGCACCAGCAATTTTCACAGGGCTCTGCTAGACGCTGGCGTTAATGCACAGTTGGTGGTGTTTGATGCAATGCCTCACATTCATTGGGAAGACCCAACCCTTCCGGAGAGCGAAGAGGCTTGGAAGCTACAGGCCAATTTTCTTCGGGATCATATCATGAAGTAACGACCGTTTAATCGTTGCTTTTTACTTAAAATAATACGTGTGCATTTATATTTATGCGCGCGTACTCGTTGTCTAGACGTTACTTTGTATCGTGAAGAATAAAATTGGTAAAAACTGTTTTTGATAAAATATTATTCGATTATAGGCAGAAAGTTAACTTATTTCGCAAAATATAGGCCTGTACACGGCCGCATTCTGTTGGCTTTTTCCGTCATGAAGACGCGTGCTTCTCGGGAGAATATTATATGTTTCGTGCATTTGAGCGGTTGTCGTTTCGCAATTCTTTGGCACTGCTTTGCCTTGTTCCTCTGGCAGCAGTCGTTGTCTTGGGGTCTTTTATCACCACCAGTTCATACGCCAAATACAAAGACCTAGAGCGATCATCAGCGTTGCAAAAACTTGCTCGCACAGGTGGCGACTTAGTCCTTGTTATACCCGTTGAGACGCAGGCCACTGTTGACACCAGAAGGGAAAGTCGATCGCGATCTGATGCAGCCTATAATAAGTTAGTGTCGACCTATCAGGACGTTTTAGCAGTTGGCGTCCAGGATGAGACTCTAGGACGAATGATGGCGGCCTTGTCCGAGAACTGGAAAATGATATCCGAGTTCCGCTCGGAGGTTGATGCAGGCAGTTCAGATCCAATGCTTACGCTGAAATATGTTCAACCGCTGTCCTTGGCTAGTATTTCCATTGCCGCTCAAGTTAGCACCCTGGTTGCAGATCGGGATCTCTCTCTCGCTGTACATGGTTATCATGCGTTCATGCAGGTAAATGTTGCTTATCTTGCGATAAACCGACTCGCTCAACAATACACGAAAAACGGATCGCTTAATCCAGAGGAGGCATTTCGCTTTGGCGTAGCGCGGTCACAATTGAGCATTTATGAACCGCAATTCCGCCAATTCGGGTCAACGGAATCGCTGTCGAAATATGACGCTTTTTTTCGAAGTAGTGATGGTCAAGTTATTCTTCAAACGATGAAGTTGATGGACACGCTAAAGGCCTACACACCATCCGCAGCCGACTTCGATTTATGGATTGCAGCAATGAAGGTCCGTCGTGACTTTGTAGCCGCTCTTATACAACTCGAGGCCGACAACATTGCCGATATTGCCCTCCGAAAGACCTTGAGTGTTTCAGCATCTATTCGCAACATTCTTTTCACTGTGCTTGTTTCGATAGTCTTCTCAATTGCCCTTAGTGTCATTGTAACACGTGCACTTTCGAGATCGATGCGGCTTATCGGTTCCCGGATGTCTGCGCTCGCCGCGGGAAACACGGACGATGCAATCCCATATATGGAACGTCGAGATGGGATTGGTGACATGGCGAGATCTGTTGGCATTTTTCGCGAGGCTGCGATCCGGAATCGACAGCTTGAGGAAGACGCCGAAGCTGGACGCCGGAGGTCGGAAAGCGATCGGCTTGAGATTCAAAAACGAGCCGAAGCGAATGCTGAGATTAAACTTGCGGAAGCTACAAGTGCACTTGCGGCAGGTCTGCGAAGACTGTCATCCGGGGACATGCTTTGCGAATTAGAGGAAGAACTCTCGCCACGATTTGAAGGGCTGCGCCAAGACTTTAACGTCTCTGTACGCCAGCTTCGGAACGCACTTCTTCATGTAGATCTCTCCGTCTCTTCCGTAACGGGAGGCTCCAAAGAAATTTCAGCCGCTTCCGACGACCTTGCTCGCCGTACCGAACAGCAGGCAGCTTCCCTTGAAGAAACCGCTGCGGCACTTGAAGAGATTACGACGAACGTAGCTTCGACGTCTCAGCGATCCGGCGAGGCCTTGGGCGCGGTACGCGACGTCCGCCGATGTGCCGAGCAATCAGGTCAAATCGTTAGAAGCGCTGTCGCTGCTATGGAGCGCATCGAGAGTTCTTCGCATCAAATCAGTCAAATAATCGGAATTATTGATCAAATTGCATTCCAGACTAACCTCCTTGCTCTTAACGCGGGGGTCGAAGCTGCCCGCGCCGGAGAAGCCGGCAAAGGTTTTGCTGTCGTTGCACAGGAGGTCCGTGAGCTCGCACAACGTTCCGCTGTTGCCGCTAAGGAAATAAGGACCCTTATTTCGAAATCCGCATTGGCCGTGGGTGAGGGGGTAAGCCTGGTCAATGAAACCGGTACCGGTCTCGGTTTGATCGAACAACTCGTGAGTACAGTCTCGTGCCATATGGATAGCATCGCGACTGCGGCACAGGAGCAATCTGCGGCCTTGTCGCAAGTTTGTAACGCTATTAACCACATGGATCATGCAACTCAACAGAACGCAGCAATGGTTGAGCAAATGAACGCTGCCGGCTCAGGGCTGGCAAGTGAAAGTGCCAAACTGGACGCTCTGTTGGGCGAGTTCTTGTTGGCGAGAAGAAAGGAATGTTTCCGTGTTGAGGAGCATATCGAAGCGTTACCGGTACGACAGGTTCGTCCCCAGTTCGGTCTAGTTGCTTGATAGTGACCGCGTAGATTTGGCTTTTGATGCGAGCAATGAGTTGCTCGTCGTCGCCGAAACTGTCGAGGAACACGTTCCGTTCTTGTCAATCGGCGTTGAATATTGACCCCGTGGGGATGCGGATAAAAACCTGGACTGATTTATACGTTAAGGCCAAGACTATCTTCGATATTCGACCGGGCTGCGTGATCCCAGCGATATCTTGATACGCTTCTCATTGTACCAGCGGATATAAGCGTCTACTTCGGCAACGAACTGTTCGATTGTGATGGCCTTCCAATCTCGTGGATAAAAGAGTTCTGTTTTCAATCGACCGAAGAAGCCTTCGCAAGCAGCATTATCTTGTGAGCAGCCCTTTCGGTGTTGGTTTCCATGCGGAACTGAGCCGGTTTTTCCACCGAGAAGTGAGCCACCTCTGAGTATGGTTTTATGATTGGGTTTTGGTCAAGGGATTGGCTTTTTCTCCTCTCTTGTTTGCCGCGGCTGCCGAACTGGCCTTGAAGCGGAAGCTGTCATTACCTGTTTCCAGGATATGGCAGCGATGGGTCAAACGATCGAGCAATGCCGTCGTCATCTTGGCGTCGCCGAAGACGGTTGCCCATTCGCTAAAGCTGAGGTTGGTGGTTATCACCACGCTGGTCCGCTCATAGAGCTTGCTCAACAGGTGGAAGAGCAGCGCTCCGCCTGAAGCGCTGAATGGAAGATATCCGAGCTCATCAAGGATCAGCAGATCAAGGCGGACCAAGGTCTCAGCGATCTGGCCTGCCTTGCCTTTGGCCTTCTCCTGCTCAAGTGCGTTGACCAATTCGATGGTTGAGAAGAAGCGGACCTTTCGCCTGTGATGTTCGATAGCCTGGATGCCAAGGGCCGTCGCCACGTGGGTTTTGCCTGTGCCCGGTCCGCCGACGAGCACGATATTCTGCGCTCCGTCAATGAACTCGCATCTGTGCAACTGGCGCACCGTCGCTTCGTTGATTTCGCTGGCGGCAAAGTCGTACCCAGAGATATCCTTGTAGGCAGGGAAGCGTGCAGCCTTCATATGATAGGCGATGGAGCGGACCTCGCGCTCGGCCATCTCGGCTTTCAGCAACTGAGACAGGATCGGCACGGCCGCATCAAAAGCTGGAGCACCTTGCTCGATCAGGTCTGTGACGGCTTGCGCCATGCCATACATCTTCAGGCTACGGAGCATGATGACGACGGCCGCGCTGGCAGGATCATGACGCATGGCGACCTCCCACGATCCGGACGCGCAAGCCATCGTAGCGTTCTACATTGGCCTTGGGTTCACGTAGCAAGGTCAGTGCCTGTGGCGTATCGACGTCGGGACCCTCGTTCGTCTTGCCGTCGATGAGACGGTGCAGAAGATTCAGCACATGCGTTTTGGTTGCCACGCCTTGATCCAAAGCCAGTTCTACAGCCCTGACGACAACCTGTTCGTCGTGATGAAGGACGAGGGCAAGGATATCGGCCATCTCACGATCACCACCGGGGCGGCGAAGCATCTGGTCCTGTAGTTGTCGAAAGGCAAACGGCAATTCCAGGAAGGGAGCACCATTGCGCAGGGCACCGGGCTTGCGCTGGATGACCGTCAGGTAATGTCGCCAATCATAGATTGTCCGGGGTAGCCTGTGGCTGCGCTCGATGACCCGCGCATGTTCACATAGAATGTTTCCCTCGGCTGCGACGACCAGGCGCTCGGGATATATCCGCAGGCTGACGGGCCGGTTTGCAAATGATGCAGGCACGCTGTAGCGGTTCCGCTCGAAGGTAATCAGGCATGTTGGTGAGACGCGCTTGCTCTGCTCGACGAACCCGTCAAATGCAGTCGGTAATGCCATCAATGCTGCTCGCTCATCGGCCCAAACATCTGCGATAGAACCGGGCAAGGTGCCATGCGCCGTGTCCCGCCACAGCTCTTGGCAATGTTGCTCCAGCCAGTCATTCAAAGCCTTCAGATTTGGAAAGTCTGGCATCTGTTGCCACAAGCGTGGTCGGGCATCCTGGACGTTCTTCTCGACCTGACCCTTTTCCCAACCGGCCGCTGGATTGCAGAACTCAGGTGCAAAGACGTAATGGTTCGTCATCGCGAGGAAGCGCATGTTGACCTGTCGCTCCTTGCCGCGGCCCACACGATCGACTGCTGTCTTCATGTTATCGTAAATCCCACGACCAGGCACGCCGCCGAAGACACGGAAGCCGTGCCAGTGCGCGTCAAAGAGCATGTCGTGTGTTTGCAACAAGTAGGCCCTGACCAGAAACGCCCGACTGTGAGATAGTTTAATATGTGCGACCTGGAGCTTCGTGCGCTCGCCGCCGATCACGGCGTAGTCCTCACTCCAATCGAACTGGAATGCCTCACCAGGTCGGAAAGACAGCGGAACGAATACGCCACGGCCCGTCGTATGCTGCTCACGTAGCCGATCAGCTCGCCACTCGCGGGCGAAGGCGGCCACCCGATTATACGAGCCCGTAAAACCGAGAGCTACAAGGTCGGCATGAAGCTGCTTCAAGGTCCGGCGCTGCTTGCGCGACTTTCCGGTCTCTGTCTTCAGCCATGCCGCCAGTTTGTCGGAAAAGGGATCAAGCTTGCTTGGTCGTTCCGGTACCGTGAACGTCGGCTCGATTGTACCTGCGTTCAAATACTTTGCGATCGTGTTGCGCGACAGCCCGGTGCGTCGGCTGATCTCACGGATCGACTGCTTCTCTCGCAGCGCCATCCGACGGATGATGTTTAAAAGTCCCATGTGGATCACTCCGTTGCCCCCGTCGCTCGCCGCGTTGGGGGGAAGGTTCACATGGCTCAGTTCTCAATGGAAATTATCTGCCTAACCGGCTCAGTTCTGCGTGGAAACCAACACTTTCGGGACATCGAGCGAACCAGTTTCGCTTCGCTGATCCGCGTTAGCCAGCCAGGCCAGCGATAATGGGCTCCGCGATCAGAATGGACGATTGGTCGTTCCTCGCCGTCTGTCACGGTCTCAATAGCTGCATCCAGCATGGTGTTGACGAGGCCCGCGTCTGGTTGAGTTCCGATGGACCAGCTGATGACCATTCCGTCAAAGCAGTCGATGATGGGCGAAAGGTAGACCTTCCCGGCTGGGATCTGGAACTCGGTGATGTCTGTTAGCCATTTCACGTTCGGCGCGTCTGCATGGAAGTCGCGATTGATCAAGTTGTCAGGGGCCGGACTGATTTCTCCCAAGTATGATCCGAAACGCCGGCGACGCGGTCTAGCAACGACCAAGTGCTCCTGCTTCATCAAGCGCTGGACAACCTTTTCCGAGATGATCACGCTCTGCCTGGCCAGCGACGCCTGTAGTCGCCGATAGCCGTAACAACGACGGTTCGCTTCAAAGATTTCCGCAAGGCTGTCCCGGACGGCGGCATACTTGTCTGCCAGACACATGCGCGTGCGATGATAAAAATAGGAGCTTCGCGCAATTTGCAGTTGGGCGAGCATTTCTGGCAAGCGATAGGTCTCTTTAAGGGCGTCAACCAACTGTGTCTTTTCCCGATTACTCAGGGTCTGGAGATCGACGCCCAGGCCTTTTTTTAGCAGTTCGTTGGCCTTCTTCAACAGATCATGCTCGAGTTGCAACTGACGGACATCGCGTTGGAGGACTTCGAGCTGTCGCTCAAGTTCCTCGCGTTCGGGCGCCGGCGCAGAGGTTTTGCGGCGTTTCATGGATGAAGGAGCCTCATGACCGAGTAACTGATTTCTCCAGTTGTACAACGTCGGCCTGCAGACGCCCAGCCGGTCGGCTACTCGTTGGGCACTTTCCTCTCCACTGCAAAGCTCCATGATACCAACCTGCTTCAAAGTCTCCGAATAGGCCGGACGCCACGATCGACCGACCATGGAAGCTCTCGCCTCTGGGAACGCTTCTCGAACCCATACGGTCAAGGTTCCTCGGCCGGGATAACCCAGTGCTCGCATTGTCGCAGAGATACAGCGATCGTTGGTCTGGTAATGCTCAAGCGCCGCCTGCTTCTGATCCTCGGAATATTTCGGCATTCGAACCGGATAACGAGCGCACAGATCAAAACGCTGCTCGTACTCACGGTACCAGCCCTTCAACGCATTTTTGGTCGGATAACCCAACTGGCGAATGGTCGCCTTAACCCGCTTGCCAAGCCTGATGTAAAGCTCAACGGCTCGAAGTCTGTCTGCGTAGGAATACATGAACTACCTCCTGGTGGTCCAAGTTTTCGTCCGCATCCCCAACACAGTTGGGCCCTATAATTGGCCTGCCGAAGCGAAAAGCGGTGATCTTGGCTGCTAAGCAAACGCTATCCACATGCGCCGACTGCGTAACGCACACGCCTTGCCTCATAATTTTGGCGTCAGGAAGCTCTTCTTGATTTCGCCGAATACGAAATTCGTCTCCCAGGATCCGATACCCGGCAGCTCTGAAAGCTTGTTGCGTACGAATACTTCATAGCTTTCCAACGAGGCGGTGAACACTTGAAGTAGGTAGTCATGGCGCCCTGACATGAGATAGCAGGCGGTGATTTCCGAGGTCCGGGTGATACCCCCTTCAAACTCTGCCATAGCTTTTTTACTCTGTGCAGCTAGGCGAACTAGGATGAACGCAATAATGGGCATTCCGAGAGCTTTATGGCTGAGCCGAGCGCCGTATCCCTCTATTATGCCAGCTTGCTCTAGAAGCCTGATACGCCTGTGGCATGGGGACGGTGAGAGATTGACCCTCTCGCTCAGCTCGTGGTTAGTCAATCGTCCATTTTTCTGAAGCTCTATTAGGATCTTGAGATCAATTTCGTCCATGTTGCCGTTCCTTGGTGGATTCTGCTAGCATTCGTCAGAGAAAGTGAGAAAAATAGCGATTTCTAGGTCGAATCTTAGGCTATATTGACATCAGAATAATAGTTTAATCGTCGCTTCTGCAGCCTGAAGGTTGGCCCCAATGCATCCTGATTTTGACCGGTTCATCTCGCGAGAAAATAGCAACGCAAGTGCAGCTGAAGGCTATGAAAGATATCTCTTCGCTCAGGAGGTCGAGCCGGTCACTCTGGGTCGGCAAAAAGAGGACATCGTACAGATGTGGGTCGCCGACATGCAGTTCGCCGCTCCCCAAGCCGCTCTAGATGCGATGTCGGAAAGGTTGAGGCATCCGATATTCGGCTACACTATGAATTACGATGACCAGCTCTATGATGTGTTCAACGCTTGGTGCCAAAGGCGTTACAGCTGGAGTTTCCCGCGCGAGCAACTGGTCTTGTCGCTCGGCGTCATTCCTGCACTGTTCGGTCTTGTTAAATATCTCTGCGGACCGACTGACAAAGTGCTAACATTGAGCCCCTCCTACGGCTACTTCAAGCACGCTACAGTGAAGAACGGGAGGACATTGGCAACGTCCCCCCTGATTAACAATGATGGACACTACGAAATTGACTTTAAAGATTTTGAAGAAAAAGCTGCAGACTCGTCAGTCAAAGTCTTTCTCCTGTGCCACCCGCATAATCCAACCGGTCGGCTATGGAGCGAGTTAGAGTTACGGCGCCTGGCTGAAATTTGCTTTAGACATAGCGTGAAGATCATTTCCGACGAAATTCATTGCGACCTCCTTCGAAACGGCCTCAAACACACACCCCTCGCCAAGCTATTTCCTGAAAGCCAGAACATCGTTACGTGCATGGCGGTGAGCAAGACCTTTAATCTTGCAGGCATGATGATTGCCACAATCATCATCCCCGATGAGACGCTTAGAGGTGTTTGGAACGAATTTCACTATCCATTCATCAATCCACTCAGCCTTGCCGCCGCAATCGGATCATATCGCGCCGGCGAGCAATGGCTGAATGAACTGAGGGTATATCTGGATGGTAACTTTGCGCTTGCCGACCAATTTGTGCGGCAAAATCTCCCGGAAGCGCGACTGCGCATACCTGAGTCGACCTATTTGGCTTGGATCGACATGCGTGCGTATTTCCCGAGTTCGATGAACCTGACCCGGTTCTTCCTCGAGCGAGCGGGTGTTGTTATCGAAGGTGGCGAGATGTTCGTTGAGAACGGACAAGGCCATATCAGGTTGAACCTTGCTTGCCCTCGTTCCGTATTGCAAGAGGGGCTCGTTCGGATCCAAAAAGCCACGTTAGAGAATTACGCAAACGACATCCCCACAGACTAAGCACCTTAGCTTTCGACCGTTGTCCCTCGATGTTATCGGTGTTTGTGAGGGGGTTGCCAGTCGTGGCTGGTTCGATCGACGCTGCATCGCACGCCTGCGGCTGTCGCTAGGGGTAACGAACGAAGCGCAGCGTCGAGCCCTTTCTGTACGGCCTCATACCGCATGAAGCCCCGCGCTATTGTCTCGTAATGCGTATCGGTTTGCTCCAAGAGCAGTGCCGGAAAGCCCTGCACGCCAAGCTGGTTTACCCAAGCCAAATCTCTTGAGACCGCTGAGAAAGTCGCCCTGCCTGTTAACAGTGATTCGAACTGTTTAAAGTCGACCGCTTTCATGCAATCCAGTCTTCGGTAGTTTTCGGGGGAAAGGAGGTCGATTCCGTCTTTATAATAAGCAGACAGAATCTGGGAATAAATGCTTATTTTATCTGTCACGCCCAGTTTATGCATCGCAGCGACTGCGCGCGCGGGAGCCAGCGAATTTAGCTTGCGTTTCGAGGTAGTATACGCGCGAATATGCTCCAGATAGGGCTCACCAAAAACCTCGCCAGACGTATCTGAAACACGCTGATGGATGGCTAACGGATCTGGAAAACGACCGAAGAATTCTCCAAGAGACACCTCTTGTGAGATCATGCAGCCGTTGACAATCCGTAGTTCAACGCGGTCGGCGTATTCAGAGGCAATACGATCGATTGTTTTTCTGAAGCCGTAGCACCAAACACAATAGACGTCGGTCACGTAGTAGAGGTTGAGTTTCATGGATAAACCCGAAGAACTGAGTTGCCTTGGCGACGGTGAGCCGGTGAGTAACGTCTATTCACCGGCCGACGCCGTTAGACCAAACGCGCTGAAATCTTAACCGGATTTGCTAGCGTGTCGTGGATAGGGGAATTGTTTGGCAAGTCGCGAACCAGAGCCTCGAGTTGTTCGCGGTTTGCAGTATCGCTTGACAACGCGATATCGACATTGATCGCTTGCGCACCTTTGCGCACCTTCTCATCAAGACCTAGAAAGCCATTGAGATCGATGTCGAAGTTAAGATCGAGTTCAAGGCCGTTAAGATCGATTCCTTTGGCGGCGGCCATAGATGCAAGCGTCACGGTATAGCAGCCTGCAAGTGCCTGAAGGACATATTCAGCTGGGCTAACTCCAGTGTCGGTGCCCAAAAGGGCGACGGGCTCGTCGCTAATGAGGCAAAACTTGCCGTCCCGCGTATTATCTGCCTGTCCGTTCTGCATGAGGGGGCCGGTTTGCGATGCGATTGAGAGACCGCCGTTAGCTTTGCCTTTAAGTTTGAAAGTGACTTTTCCGAGTTCTGGCCGCTTTCGGACAATATCCTGCGTATCGCGGATCGCGTTAATGTCGGCGTAGGGCTTTTTAGTTGGGGTCAATTTGGCCTCCCTAAAGTGATTCATCTATATTCCGCAGATGCTGGTCTGGGACGCAGCACATCTATCATCCTACTAGTAGGTATGCAACTGCGAGCCGATCGTAGCTTTGCACAACGATCCAGCTCCTCAAAGAACTGTATAAGGCGTTCTCCAAGGCTCTGTGCAGGGACAAGCGCCCGCTGCCGGCTTCGTTTGCGCGTCTAAATTCCACGCATTGAGCTATCTATTTGTAGGTAGAGAATATACAATGGGGGCTTTTTGAGGGGCGGAGGGTAAAGCACGTGTCTCAGATGCGATCAGAGCTTTTAAGTAGTGCCGAGGACTTAATTCGTCGGAGAGGGTATTCGGGCTTCAGTTATGCGGACGTCTCCAAACAGGTAGGCATTCGTAAAGCAAGCATTCATTATCATTTCCCAACGAAGGAAGGGCTTGTCGCATCAGTTTTACAATCCTACCGCGATCGTTACATAGTTGCTCTTCATGGAATAGAAAACAACACCGGTAATGCACTGGATCGAATTGAGGCCTACGGTCGGCTCTACCTAACAGGAGTAGACAACGGACTTGGATGTTTGTGCGCGGCGTTGTCATCCGAGCTTGAAATACTGCCCATCGAGTTGAGAGAAGGAACCATTGCCTTTTTTCGGGAACATCTGACCTGGATCGAAAAGATCTACCAAACGGGCAGACAGAACGCAGAGGTCAACGCAAGTCTCGAAGATCGCCAGGCGGCACGCGTTGTCATGTCTTCGCTCGAAGGAGCGCTAATGATGGAACGTCTCCTTGACGGTAGCGCAGGGTTCGAAGTTACTCTGCAAGCCATCCGTATCAGCCTGTCGCCGGTGACATGAGTTGCTATAACCGCACCGTCCGGCATGAATGCTCGACCAGAACATCGAAATCATCGAGGAGGGTAAGCGCGAGTTTCTATACGCCTTCCTCTCTTAAATGCTGTCAGGCATGGAGGTTTCCACTTAACATAGGTGGACACCTTGATGGACAAAGACACTCTTAAATCCCCTCTTCAAAAAAAGATCGCGACCGCCGGCGCCGCTATGATCCCGCATGGAAACAGCTGTCAAGTATAATAAATGCGAAAATCTGTACTGAAAGCGAAGTAATTGCGCACCTTGGGCTAAAAAATAAGACGCTTTGGAATATCAATCGAGAAATACTTGTAATCACCAGCTTCGCGCCAGCCAATACTATTATCAATTATCGTGTTCGATGTGTTGAACAACCCGCCGACATAAAAGCTACGCATGATGCACATAAGCCGTCAGCACGAACCGGAAGAGACATGAGGTCAAAAAATGACACCAACTAATTTTAGGATAGGTACCCTCACCAGCGAGAACTGCGCATTCTTCCAATTAAAATCCAAACGAGAGGATCAACGACATCGTTGAGACCAACAGAATGGCCAGATTCTCCCGACAACCCCTTGCGGTCGACCAAAAGAAGTAGCTCGGCACCCATGTGATCGGGGCTGTTTACAGCCTGTCTTCCCTACCCGCGCCGCCCTCTGGACGCTCGTCCAAGCTGGATAGGAAAATTCCTTGGATGTGCCTAACTCACTGGAGCCCCATGTCGATCTCTGGAAATAACTGATGGCGCAGCCTTTACGCAGTGCGTCACAGATAAGTTTTGGGACCTAAACTCATGGTGCCGCCCCAAATATTGCGGGGGGCCGTGCAAGGTTAAGCTTCTACGGTATTTTTGTCGGCTGCGCATAAGCGCCGACGCTATCTATTAAATGACACGCTGGCCAACCATTCAATCTGGCCAGCGGTACTCAAGGCTTCACGCCCCGTTTATCAAGAAATCAAAGGTAAGAGGTGGCTCGGTTTGTCTGAACAGTTTCGGGCGTTTTGTTAAGTGGATTTCCGCCTCGATTATGCCGCCACTATCATTGGCGTCAGCGCGTTGAAGTAAGCCTGATCCGGTGTCTGCCGGTCAACGAAAGAATGTGGGCGTCGGCTATTGTAAAAGGCTAGATATCGGCCAATGCCGACGCGGGCCTCGGACACGGTCTTGTAGGCATGGAGGTAGACTTCCTCGTATTTGATTGAACGCCAGAGCCGTTCGACGAACACGTTGTCCCGCCACGCACCCTTGCCATCCATCGTGATGGCGATTTCGGCTTTCTTCAGCACCGCCGTGAAGTCCATCGAGGTGAACTGCGAGCCTTGGTCGGTATTGAATATGTCCGGTTTGCCATAACGGGCCAGCGCTTCCTCGACTGCTTCGATGCAGAAGGCTGCCTCCATCGTGATCGACAGCCGCCACGACAGAACCCTCCGGCTGAACCAGTCCACGACGGCGCAGAGATAGACGAAGCCGCGAGCCATCGGAATATAGGTCAGGTCCATCGCCCAGACCTGGTTAGGCCGGGTGACCGCCAGCTTGCGTAGGAGGTAGGGATAGATTTTGTGACCTGGCGCTGGTTTGGATGTGTTCGGGCGACGATATATAGCCTCGATGCCCATTTTCTTCATCAACGTGGCGACGTGCAGCCGACCGGTTTGTAGCCCTTCTCCTCTCAAGAGCCCTTGCAACATACGACTTCCGGCAAAAGGGTAGTCGAGATGCAGTGCGTCGATCCGGCGCATCAAAACCAGATCGCCGTCCGATACTGAACGTGGAGAATAGTACACGCTGCCACGGCTGAAGCCGAGAAGCTTCGCCTGGCGCACGACGGAGAGTTTGTGCTTGCGGTCGATCATTTTTTTCCGCCCAGCAAGCCTGCCTTGCCGAGCGCTCCGGCTAAAAAATCATTTTCCAGCGTCAGTTCGCCAATCTTGGCGTGAAGCGTTTTGACGTCCACAGTTGGCCCCGCCGGCTCCGTCTTCGCTTCATCGCCGAAAACGCCTGTCGCCCCCTCAAGGAGCTGGTCTTTCCACTGTTTGATCTGGTTGGCATGCACGTCGAACTGCTGGGAATTCCAACAGCGTCTGCTCGCCCCGGATGGCGGCGAGCGCCACTTTTGCCTTGAAAGCCGGGCTGTGGTTCCGGCGCGGTCGTCTCGTCATGGTATCTCCTGTTCCCGGCATTTAAGCCGAAGTCAGGCACAAATTCCACTTATCCTCGCTGTTCAAATTTCCCGAACCACCTCTCAAGGGCATTCCGCCAGCGCGATACAATCGATTCCTGAACTGATCGACGCATTGAACTCCGATGCCTATTCCATCGTGGTGACGACGCGGACAGATATAGATGTCGTCCGTAACATTAAGCCGATTCCGGTCGTGAACCTGGAAGTGTTCTTCCACACAATCAGGTCTAGGGATGAAGGTGTGACAGCTTCAAAACAATTCGACGGTACCGCGTTTATGGAGCGCATAAGACTTCTGCAAGAGCCACGTCGCGAACGCTGAAATCGCGGCATCTAAGAATGAAATATCGTTGCGTCGCGTAAGTAGACAGTCCCGTAATTGTGCTGCAACGCAGCAGTTTTACCGTCGCCACCACGACAACAATATAGGTGGCACAAATGAGCCGTCGCACAACCGTATTTCAATAACTTCTTATATACCTTCATCCTATCATCGTCTTTGCAATTCTATTGGCCGGTCCACCTGACAACAAAATGCCGCCATTTCTATCGACCAGCATTCGGCGCCAGAATTCGCATAAACACTAATGTTCAATAGATCGTTTCAGGAAAACTGGCATCCTTGCCCAGAAAAATACTAAAGTAACGGCGTGTCAATGTTGTCGTCCGACCAAGCCTTCTCCAAAAACAGCGTTGCCCATCCGGTTGCCGTTGGGATGTGCTATTTAGCCAGGGTCTAACTTTTCGATGCTCGACCCGTTATCTGACGAGGTAAAAGAAGTTTCAGTTACTTCGTGGAGCCAGTGCACGGGTCGAAGATTCGACTCCCTTCAAGTGCTGCTATTGCGGCCTCACCGCCGGTTTGACAAACTTTGCCATCGGGGGGGTCTTGGAGACATCAAGGAGACTCGAATGGCGACGATGAATGTATCCCTGCCAGATCCCATGAAAGATTGGGTAGAAGCACAGGCCAAGACGGGTCGATACTCGTACGCGAGCGATTACGTTAGGGACTTGATCCGCAGAGACCAAGCCCGTACCGATAAGATTGCCGAGATGCAGCGCTTTGTCGACGACGGGATTAGAAGCGGAGTTGGAAGCTGTTCAAGGGACGAGTTGTTTGCTGCAGCCACCGCTCGAGCAGAGAACAACTGCGGACGCGCTTGATGCGATTCAACGTTTCGGTCCAAGCGGAAGAAGATATTGTTTGCATTGTGGAAGAAGGCATTCGCAACTTCGGAGCAGTCGTTGCCAAACGATAAAACGATGAGCTTTTTGCCTTGCTGGAACTCGTCGCTACCAACCCAGGAATGGCGCGCGAACGTCATGAAATTTCTGCTCCTGTCAGATTCATCGGTTCAAGGCTCACCTCGTCGTGTACCGCATCATTGAAGACGGGAGCATCTTCGTGATCCGTATACGGCACTGCCATGAAGATTGGGTGGGAGATTCTTTCTAACCGCTGAATTCATAACACACTGGTCGTGAGTGCGTACCCGATCAGGCGTTGTGTTCGACTGCCAGACCTAAGGTCAGCCAACCCTATTTTTGGCTTGATTCTTCTGCAAAGCCACACCCCATCAAAAGTTCTTTTGACCCCATCGCGGCCGGCATCGTGTAGGCAGCTAACAGGTACAAAGTAGTCCGAAATGGAGGGCTGCGGAGGCCTTGCTAAAATGCTGAGTGTGCTCATGGACCTGTCAAAGATCAAAATACTGATAGATTTCGTTGGACGGACGAATGTCACGGAGCTGAATGTTTCGGAAAAGGACGTCTCGGTCCGTATTTTCCAAACGACAGAAAAGGCACGCGCAGAAATAGATGTGCCGAATACAGGTGTAGCAAACGATGCATTCAACGTCCCAACAACCGCTTTGACAGTTGCTATAAAAGCTCCGGTGTTCGGAGTTCTGCATCGCGCTTCCGCGCCCGGACAGGCGCCTTTCGTCCGAACCGGGGACTTCGTTGAACAGGGGCAGACTCTGTTCATCATCGAGGCGATGAAGGTATTCAACAAGATTGCGGCGCCCAGGGGTGGGCGTATTGCCTATCTCACCGATATCGATGGCTGTGAGATAGAGACGGGTGATCTTCTGGCGGAGATCGCCTTATGACGGAACGCTCGAACGATCATGCATTTGATAAAAGACGCTTTGATACGGTGTTGATTGCGAATCGGGGAGAAATCGCGGTTCGTATCCAACGGGCCTGTCGCGAGCTGGGATTGAAAACCGTTGCCATTTGCTCGGAGGCGGACCGCCAGGCAACCTATGGCAAAACTGCGGACCACCTCCTGTGCATTGGTCCGTCCAATGCGGGTAAGAGCTATCTCAACAAGGACGCGATCCTGCTTGCCGCAAAGTTGACCAATGCTGGCGCAATCCATCCCGGTTATGGCTTTCTATCTGAAAATGCTGGGTTTTCGGAAGCTATTGAGAAGGCGGGGCTGGTTTTCGTCGGGCCTGATGCAGCTTCTATCGCGACTATGGGCGACAAGATAGCTGCAAAGCGCGCGATGATCGCAGCGGGCGTTCCCTGCGTTCCGGGACCGGATACAGCCCTTCCCGAAGAGCCGGAGATCGTCGAGCGTATAGCGCAGGAGATTGGATATCCCGTTATCATCAAGGCAGCCGGCGGCGGCGGCGGGCGGGGAATGCGGGTGGTGCAAGATGCAGCTCTGCTGCACGAGGCGATTGCAACAACCCGCGAGGAAGCGCATCAGGCTTTCGGGTCTGCAGCGCTGTATATGGAAAAGTTTCTTCGGCATCCCCGGCACATCGAAATTCAGGTGCTATGTGATACGCATGGCAACGCCGTTTGGCTTGGGCATCGCGATTGCTCAATGCAACGCCGCCACCAAAAGGTGGTGGAAGAAGCACCAGCACCGGGTATCGCGGATGACGTCATCAATGCCGTTGGCAGGGCTTGCGTCGAGGCATGTCAGTTGATCGGTTATCGCGGCGTTGGTACGTTCGAATTTCTTTATGAGAATGGCAGTTTCTATTTCATCGAGATGAATACCCGCCTTCAGGTGGAACATCCCGTAACGGAAATGACCAGCGGCGTCGATATCGTCCAGGTTCAGATCAGGGCCGCACTGGGCGAGGTTCTGGAACTCGCCAAGGAAGACATCCAGTGCAACGGCCATTCCTTTGAATGCCGTATCAATGCCGAAGACCCGGAAAGTTTTATGCCGTCGGCCGGGACAGTGACTGCTCTCGCGCTGCCGCAAGGACCGGGCATTCGTGTCGACACCCATATTCATGACGGGTACCGCATTTCTCCCTATTACGACTCCCTGATCGCCAAGCTCATCGTCCATGCGCCGACCCGCACGGAGGCGATGGCGAAGATGCGGGACGCGCTTTCCGCGACGCGCATCGAGGGCATCTCGACCAACCTGCCGCTCCTGAGGGCGTTGTTCGAAGACAGGAACTTTGCCGCGGGCGAAACGGATATTCACTATCTTGAACAATGGCTCAAACAGCGGATGACGGCATGAGCACGCTTGACTTAAGCGATCCGGCTACCATCGCAGCCTTAACGGATGCGCTGACGGCAGCGGGTGTGGACGGTCTGGAAATCACAGGCCGCGACGGGCATTTGCGTATCGTCATTGCCACAAACAAAAGCGTACAGCTTGATCGGGTAACCGTGCAGAATGAACGTTCCGCCGTTCTGGTCAAAGCACCCATGGCAGGCATTTTCTGCCTATCGAATACGTCCTCGAACGAGCCTCCGCTCATCTCGCGAAAGGTTTCAGCCATGGATGTCATCGGCTTCCTGCGTATAGGTCCCGTGCTGCTGCCCGTTGCTGCTGGCCACAATGGCTCATTAACGAAACAGCTTGCCGAGACCAATGCGCTGGTAGGCTTCGGCGACCCTCTGTTTGAAATAGAGCCCGCATCATGATTGCCAACTCAAACCTCATGGCGCAGTTGCGCGAAAGCGTACCTGTCACCAAGGGGAAGGCTCGTATATCGTTCATCGGATCTCGATCTTTTCTTCTGGAAGCGCCGGGCGCATTCGATCTGCCCGCGCAACGCTGGATTTGGGCTTTGGCACAGACTGTGAGCGCCTGGGCAGATGTCGTGGAAGTTATTCCCGGCATGACCAATATGCTGACGATTCTGCATGAAACGCCTGTCGATCCAGAGATGATGGTCACGCGATTGCTTGACGCCTGGAACGATGCCCAGAGCCTTGATCTGGCGGGCAAGACGATAGAGATCCCCGTTCAGTACGGCGGCGTACACGCAACAGATCTTGCGGCGCTTTGTGATCGCTCTGGATTGAGTGACCGCGATGTGGTGCGTATTCACCATGAGGCCACCTACCGGGTTTTTGCGCTGGGCAGCGCGCCCGGCTTTGGTTATCTCCATGGTCTCGATCAGCGGATCTACATGCCAAGAAAGACCGTTCCATCAATAAGAATGGAAAAAGGCTGCGTGACGATTGGCGGAATGCAGACTGGCGTGGCCATGCTGACGGGCCCCAACGGCTGGAACTCCATCGGTTATGCGGACATGCAGATGTTTGATCCCTCGTCCTCAACGCCAGCGCTGATGGCTCCGGGCGATATCGTCCGCTTCGTGCCGGAGAGGATCGAGCTATGATCGAGATCATCGAAACAGGTCCCTTCAACACAGTTCAGGATCTTGGTCGGCCCGGCTATCGAGATATCGGCGTATCCGCCGGTGGAGCCATGGACCCCCTCGCCGTAAAGATCGGCAATATTCTCGTCGGCAACGCCGATGATGCGGCTGTGATCGAGGTTCAGACATTTCCCTTTAAACTGCGGTTTGACGCGAAGACGGCTTTTGCGGTCACGGGCTCCGATGGCAACCCCGTGCTGGATGGCAGGGACATTCTCGGGTGGTGCGCGCAGATCGCAACCGAAGGCCAGGTGCTGGAGCTCGCACAGCCACCAAAACTGGCACGCGCCTATATCGTGTTGGCGGGCGGCATCGATGTGCCGGTGCTGATGGACTCGAGAAGCACAGCGCTGCGCGGTGCCTTTGGCGGCCATGCCGGGCGGCCTCTTGTGAAGGGTGACAAGCTCTCGATTGGTTCATTGCCGGATGCCCTGCCGCTACCTCAAAGCGGCATTGCAGTCGTTGAGCCTGCCACAGCCCTTCGGGATGTCTTTGTCGCGCCGATTGATGGTGTTTTGCCGATCCGCGCCATTGCCGCTGGTGAACACGGCTTGTTTGCGCTAGACGGCGAAGCATTCTGGAGCCAGACATGGCGGATATCGTCTCGTAGCGACCGAACGGGATATCGCCTGTCCGGTGACCCTGTCAAACCGACGGAAACCATCGAAATGCGCTCCCACGGGGTCGTTCCGGGTGTCGTGCAGGTGCCGCCGGGTGGGGAGCCAATTATCCAGATGAGCGACGCCAATACCGCAGGCGGCTATCCCAAAATTGCCGGTGTCATCGAAGGCGACCTGTGGCGGCTGGGCCAAGCCCGTATCGGCAGCCGTTTGAAATTTGTGCGCTGCGACCACGCTGAGGCGCGCGCGGTCGAGCAGGCCGTCGCTGGCTACGTCGAGGACGTCCGGCAGACATCACAAATGGTCAAGCGTGCGCTGAAAGCAATGGCCTGACGGCACTGGGGCGAAAAGGAGGAAGCGATGAAAATCGATCTGAATTCCGACATGGGCGAAGGGTTCGGCCCTTACCGGCTGTGTGACGACGAGGCGATGATGAAGATCGTGTCATCGGCCAATATTGCCTGCGGCTTTCACGGTGGCGATCCAGATACGATGGCGAGAATGGTGCGTCTGGCGAAAGCCAACGGTGTTGGTATCGGCGCGCATCCCGGTCTGCCGGACAGAGCTGGTTTCGGGCGGCGTGAAATGCCTTTTCAGCCTGACGAGCTGCGCCAGCAGATGCTCTATCAACTGGGTGCGCTGATGGCGATTGCCAAAACCGAAGACATGACGGTCGGCCATTTCAGCTTTCATGCGGCCATGGGCAATATGGTCAATCGCGACCCCAGACTGGCCGATTTGATGATGAGCGCCATCTGCCTTGTCGATCCAAAGCTTGTCGTGTTCGTGACGCCAGACAGCGAAATCGAAAAGGCGGCAAAGCGAGCGGGCCTCAAGACGGCGGCTCTGTTTCTGGCCGACCGCGCCTATGACCGTGAAGGAAAGCTGGTGGCACGCGGGCTTGAAGGCGCGCTCGTCAAGGATGAAGCTTCGGTGCGCGTCCGCGTTCGCCGCTTCCTGACCGACGGCACCGTGGAGGCGATCGATGGTGCGATCCTCACCATGCCGGCGCGGTCTATTCTCGTGCACAGCGATACGCCGGGGTCTCTGGAGCTCGCTCGCATCATTCGCAGTGAAATCGAAGCCACTGGCGCAACGCTCACCCCTGCGGCGGAACTCGCATCCTGAGCGAATTGCTGTTTGTTGTTTGTCCAATATCATCGAAAGAACATCCCATGCCCTCCACAGCCGACCGTCTGAAAAATGTCTCCATCTCGGCTTCCGCTGCCATGACGCAGCGCGCCAGAGAATTGGCCGCCAAAGGTGTGAAAGTTGTCAGTCTTTCGTCCGGCGAACCGGATTTTCCCACACCTGCACATGCCGTTGAGGCCGCGCACGCGGCGGCGCTGAATGGTGAAACAAAATATCCGCCGATGGACGGCACGCCTGCGCTGAAGGCGGCAATCATCCGCAAATTCAAGCGCGACAATAATCTCGATTATGATGCCAGCCAGATCGTGGTCTCCGCCGGCGGGAAACAGGTCATTTTCAACGCCATGCTGGCCACCTGCAATCCAGGTGACGAAGTTGTCATCCCGACGCCATCATGGGTCAGCTATGCCGATATCGTCAAATTTGCCGGTGGCGTTCCGGTTTCTGTGCCGTGCTTTGAGCAGGCTGGCTTCAAACTGCGCCCGGAGGATCTTGAGGCGGCGATCACCCCACGCACCAAGTGGCTTTTCCTCAACTTCCCAGGCAATCCGACCGGTGCGGCCTGCTCGCGCACCGAGATGGCGGCAATTGCCGAGGTCATGTTGCGCCACCCCCATGTCTGGATCTTGACCGACGATATCTATGAGCATCTCGTCTATGACGGGTTTGAATTCGGCACGATTGCCGATGTCGAGCCTCGCCTTTACGACCGTGTGCTCACCATGAATGGTGTTTCCAAGGCCTATGCGATGACGGGTTGGCGCCTGGGCTATTGCGCCAGCGGATCGAAAGAACTGATTTCTGCGATCAGCAATGTCAATGGCCAGAATGGCGGCGGTATCGCCACAGTCACACAGGCAGCAGCCATTGCGGCCCTTGATGGCCCACAGGACCTGCTCAAGGAGCGCGCTGCGATCTACCGGGAAAGACGCGATTTCGTGCTCGACAGGCTGGCACAGATTGATGGCCTGCGGTGCCACAAGCCGGAAGGTGCCTTCTATATCTACCCAAATATTTCAGGATTGATTGGCAAAACGACGAAGGGCGGTCGCAAAATCGAAAGCGATGTCGATTTCGTCATGGCACTTGTAGAAGAACACCAAGTCGCAACCGTACAGGGTTCCGCCTATGGCATGAGCCCCTATTTCCGCATTTCCTATGCCACAAGCATGGAAATGCTCAATGAAGGCTGCGCCCGCATTGCTGAATTCTGCAAAACAATGCGGTAAGCATGGTTTCTAACCGGCCCGGTTTTCGGGCCGGTTACAGCTTCAGCGTCTCAGTCAGCTCCACCAGAATATCCTTCACTGCGAAAGCCGGTTCCGAAAGCGTGTTCTGGTCTGAAGTGCATAGCGACAAGGTCTCTTCAATGCGCGGAGACAGAAGTCTGCAGACAAGAGGCTCACTCGATTCCGAAACGATACGGTCGGCGATGGCTTTGGGCATGATGGTGGCGCCAAGCCCGGTTGCAACTGCCCGTGCAAGCGTTCTCACGATTTCGACTTCCGCTACCACCTTCAGATTGATGCGGCTGCGGGTGAATGCGGTCTCCACGGCCCTGCGCACAAAGTTATAGCTGGGCGGCAAAAGCATCGGCAGCCCGTCCAGCGCGCCGATTGGCACCGGTTTCATGTCTGCTTCGATTGCGAAGTTGCGATGGGCAACCAGATAGAATTCCTCGCTGAGGACAGGCTCAAAACGTACGCCCTTGATCGGGCCGACCCCGTGGATCAGCGCCATTTCCAGCCGACCGTTCATGATCATCTGGCTATAGGTCTGCCCCACACTTTCCGTCAGATGGATCAAAATACCCGGATGTCGCTTTCGTGTTTCTGCAAGCAGTTCGACAGAGAGCGTAGCTGCGCTGCTGAAGGGTACGAGGCCGACCGACACGCGTCCTGCCAGGGAATTGCCGGCCGCTGCCGCATCTACCTGCGCCTGCTCCATCTGGCGAAGAATGATTTGCGAATGGCGATACACGGCGTGGCCCGCATCCGTCATCGTCACACCCTGCTGGCTGCGGATCAGAAGTTTCTGGCCGAAATGTTCCTCGAGGGCCGCCAGTTGCTGGCTAAGCGCCGGTTGGGCCAGATGCAGAATATCGGCCGCACGGGTGATGCTGCCGCTATCAACGATAACGATGAAAGATCTAAGACGTCTGATATCCATTGCAGCAATAATGATTTCATATTTGGAAGGCGCGATTATTCACATCTTCTACCGGTAAAGGTTAGAGCCGGCACAGCAATCATGCAAGCGTGTGCACTTAGGATTTTCGCTGGTCTCACTACCAAAAACCTTTGCAGAGGGCCTCCATAAAACTTCCTTATTACTCCAAAAGTAATCGGTCTTAGGCAAGCAGGAAAAGCTTCGTTAAGCTCCGTGACAACAATAAGGGGATCAGAATGCCATTCTCCGATTACAACACCGCATTGGTCACCGGCGCATCGTCCGGCATCGGCGCCGCAATTGTTGAGCGGTTTCGCCGCGAAAACATCGAAGTCCACGCCATCGCACGCAGCGCCGAAGCCTTGAAGCAGTTGGCACAGCGCACGGGCTGCATTGCCCACGTTATCGACGTGACGGATCGCGCCGCCATTGCCGATCTGGCCAGCCGCGTGCAGTTCGACATTCTGGTCAACAATGCCGGTGTGGATCGCCCGAAGAAATTTCTGCAGGCCGATGAAGAGGACATTGATCTTCTGGTTGATGTGAACCTGCGCGCTGTCCTCCACATATGCCGTCTCATCGTGCCGGGCATGGTGGAACGGGACCGCGGACACGTTGTCAATATATCCTCGATTGCCGGAAATTACAATTTCGGTGGTAACTCGACCTATCACGCCGTCAAGGCTGGGGTTGCCATGCTGTCGAACCAGTTGCGGCTCGACGCTTTCGGCAAGCGTGTTCGGGTGACGGAAATCTGCCCCGGCCGCGTGGCAACGGATATCTTCAGCCACGTTCATGGTAATGATCCGAGCGTGCGTGAACGCTTTATCGATGGCTTTGAACTGCCAAAGGCCGAAGATATTGCAGACGCTATCGCTTTTGCCATCGCCGCGCCGGTAGCCGTCAATATCGGGCACATGGAGATCACGCCGACGCTTCAGGTGATGGGTGGTCTGCAAACGGCCAGGCCGCAGGATGCCAACGAGGCTGGCGCATCGAAGGAGCAAAAGCCGTGAAGGGCTTCGACCTTTGGGCCATACTGAGCAATCAGGAATATATTGCGATGCTTATCCATGGCATCGAGATGACATTCATCATCTTCCTTGGTGCATGGTCGCTGGCGATGTCGTTGGCACTCGTCCTGCTCTGCATCCGCTTCTCACCATCCCGCTTCGGCGACCGTCTCGTTGCTGCCTATGTTTCCTATCATCGTAACGTGCCGACGCTGGTGCAATTAATGCTCTGGTACTTCGGCATTTTCACCCTATTGCCGTCCGGTCTCACGAGCTGGCTGACCGACCATAATGCCGAAGCCATTTTCGCCGTCGTGGGCCTGGGTCTTTGTCAGGCCGCCTATTTCAGCGAGGATTTGCGTTCGGGCCTTCGCTCTGTCAGCGCGGGCCAGATGGAAGCCGCCAAGGCGCTGGGGCATGGCTACATATCGGCAATGCGCTTCATCATCATGCCGCAAGGCGTGCGAAACGCGCTGCCACCGCTCATCAATCACAGCGTTTCCCTGTTCAAGAACAGCAGCCTTGCTCTTGTTATCGGCGCGTCAGAATTGACCCATGCGATCAAGGAAATCGAGAATCTGAGCTTCCAGACGTTTGAAATCTATCTGGTCGGCACCGTTCTCTACCTCTTCTTCTCCCTGTTGATCATGGGAGCCGGTTCCTATCTTTCGATGCGCCTCGATCCGGTGTGGAGGGCGCGCGCATGATTGGCGAAATGATCACCATCGTTCAGGACAACTGGCTGCTGCTGTTGATCGGTCAGTATCCGAATGGCCCGCTCGGCGGTCTGGCAAACACCATTATTCTTTCAGCACTTGCCATCGTGCTCGCCTTCCCGATGAGCATTCTCATGGCGCTGGCACGCCTGTCCAAGTGGCGGCTTCTGCGCGTGCCAGCGACCGTCCTTGTCTATGTCACGCGCGGTGTTCCGCTGCTGATGCTCATTCTCTGGGCCTATTTCCTGATCCCGCTCTGGACTGGCGCGGACGTACCAAGTTTTGCCATCATGCTGGCAACGCTTGTTGTCTATCAGGGCGCGTTCCTTAGCGAAGTGATCAGAGGCGGTATTGTTGCACTGGGTGCAGGACAGATGGATGCCGCTCGGGCGCTCGGCCATGGCTATATGGGTGCGATGCGGTTCATCATTCTGCCGCAGGCGCTCTACAACATGATCCCCAGCATGATCTCCACCTTTGTCGCGACCATCAAGGATACGACACTCGGTTATGTCATCAACGTGCCTGATCTGACGTTTGCTGCGAGCCAGGTGAACAACCAGCTTCTGACGCAGCCCTTCCAGGTGTTTCTCATTCTGGCAATCGTCTACTACGCCATTTGCTGGAGCCTGACCTATCTCGCCAATTCCATCGAGCGTCGCATTTCCCGTCGCCGCGCCGGTGTTGTCAGCCGATCCCAACAGGCTGCGCTGACACAGGCAAAAATCTTAACGGAGCAGCCATGACCACGACAGCAGCATCGACGCCCCAACAGACGATCCTGATCTCCAAGGTCTCCAAGAGCTATGGCGATTTTCAGGTGTTGAAGAACATCCATGCCGAGGTAACGCGTGGCGAAGTGATTGTCATCTGCGGCCCCTCCGGTTCTGGCAAATCAACCCTGATCCGCACCGTCAATCGTCTGGAAGAAATCAACAGTGGCTCGATCACGCTGGATGGCCAGGATATCCATGCCGCGACGCGAACGAGGGAGCTGAACCTGCTGCGCAGCCGTATCGGTTTCGTGTTCCAGAATTTCAACCTGTTTCCGCATCTCTCGGTCGTTGAAAATGTCAGTATTTCACCCGTTCGTGTAAAGGGCGAGGCACCGGACGTCGCGCGTGAAAAGGCGCTTGCATTGCTGGATCGCGTTGGGCTTGCCGACAAGGCCGGAGCCTATCCGGGCCAACTATCCGGTGGCCAGCAACAGCGTGTGGCGATTGCCCGGGCGCTCGCCATGGAACCGCCTGTCATGCTCTTCGATGAACCGACCAGCGCGCTTGACCCGGAAATGGTCGGCGAGGTGCTGGCCGTGATGAAGGGGTTGGCGGCGGAAGGCATGACCATGCTGTGCGTGACCCACGAAATGGGCTTTGCCCGTGAGGTCGCTGATCGCATCTGGTTTATCGACGCCGGTGAAATCCTGGAAAAAGCACCCCCGGAAGAGTTTTTCAAGACACCCCGCCATCCGCGCGCGCAACGGTTCCTTGCCGATCTGCGCCACTGATACCAAACAATAATATAAAAGGAGAACAGCAATGAACTGGAAATGCCTGACACTGACTGCCGTGCTTGCTGGTACTGCTGCTGCTTCGCCAGCAATGGCGGATCAGCTCGACACCATCATGGCCAACAAGACGCTGCGCTGCGCGACCTTCGCAGACGTCGTGCCATTTGCAGCACCAGATCCGAAAACCCGCGAAATGGCTGGTTTCGATGTCGATCTCTGCAGCGCAATCGCCAAGGAACTGGGCGTCAAGGCAGAGGTGAAGCCGGTTTCGGTCGAAGCCCGTGTGCCTGAAGTCAAGCTTGGCCGCGTCGACATCACCGTTGCCAACCTTGCCTATACGCAAAGCCGCGCCGAACAGATCCAGTTCAGCGACCCCTATTACCTCGCCAAGGAAATGCTGATCGTGCCGGTGGATGATGCGGGCAAGAAGAAGTCCGATTTCGAAGGCCAGCGGGTTGCCTCCACCAAGGGTTCGACCTCCGAAATGTCGATCAAGCTCAACAAGTCTGACCCGTTGACGTTCCAGGATACGGCATCCGCCTATCTCGCCGTTCAGCAGGGCAAAGCGCGCGGCATGGTGGCCAACACCATGACGACAACAAAGTTCGTCAACGAATCCAAGACCAAGGGCAAGCCAATGCGCATGATCGAGGAGCCGATGCTGTATCAGCCAATCGGCATCGGCATGGCGAAGGACAATCCGCACCTGACCGCGAAGATCAATGAAGTTCTGCGCAAGCTGGATGCCGATGGCGAGATCAACAAGATCTGGAACAAATGGCTTGGCCCGGACACGGAATACAAGATGACACGCACCGACAAGGTGGTGCCGCTTTCTGAACTGAAGTTCGATCCAATCCCGTAATTCCTGCGGGAATTTATTCACAAACACAAACACATTACGTCAATTGACGCCAGCGGCGGGTGCGTCCCGCCGTAGGCCCTACCGTGGGAGGTTTTTTATGATCCACATTAAAGATATTGCAGAACGGCCAACCAAAGCCGACATCGAGGCACTGGCAAAGTTCTCCCCGGCTACCATCCATGAGGCGCAGGGCCGCAAGGGCGCTCTTTCCTCGCGCTTGAAGCCTGTCGATTACCGCATGAAACTGTGCGGTCCTGCCTTTACCGTCAAATGTGCGCCGCGTGACAACATCATGTTGCAGCTCGCCATCAACTACGCCAAGCCGGGCGACATCATCGTCGTCTCCGCAGGCGAATATGAAGAAGCAGGCTCTTTCGGCGACGTGCTGGCCAATGCCTGCCTTGCAAAGGGCATCGGCGGACTGGTGACGGACACCGGCGTTCGCGATACGCTCCAGCTTCGGGACCTCGGCTTTCCGGTTTTCTCTCTCAGCGTCTGCATCAAAGGCACTGTCAAGGAAACCATTGCCGCTGTGAACGATTCCATCGTAATAGGTGACGAAATCATCAATCCAGGCGATATCATCGTCGGTGACGCAGACGGGCTGGTCGTCGTGCGCCGTGCAGAAGCACAGGAGGCCGCCCGGCTTTCGCAAGCACGCGAAGATGCCGAAGCCGGTTTCATCGAGGCCTATAAGCAGGGCAAGTCGGTGATTGAAGTGAGCAATCTTGAGCCCGTGCTGAAAGCCAAAGGTCTCGTTGTCGATATGTAACCGCGCATCTCGAACCATAGGAGTTTGCTTCGATGTTGCACCAAGTAGGCTAAAAGCGCCCGCGCTCTGATCGATAAGCGCGTCCCAATTGGGCGCGGGCCGATTGGCGTTCTCCACATCATTTTAGATCGCATCATCAACGTCAAAAACACGCCGGAAGGAAGAGTTGCCTACTTGGTGAAGGCTACTTCGACGTTCAGCTCCAAGCTTTCTGAAATCAAAGCGCGCTGCGGGCCAGGCTCAAGGTTTTAAAGCCGCGCCGGGTGGTTGTGTGAACGGCGTTCGTAGATCCTGCTACAGCCGTTATGCGCTTTTTTAGCCGGTCAGGCGTTTGTCACCGCTGTCGTTGGATTTACGTAACATCATCGGCCACATCTAGCTTGCCAGTGCTGCGGACGGGACGTTAAGGCTGATATCGATTTTATTAGGATGGAGGATGTGCGCGGTTAAGTTAAGGCTGCTGTATCAAGTTCTGCCGTGTTGATTGCTCGTTGCAATCTTTGTGTAAAGCTGTCCGGTTGCCTGGCTCCAGCCAGAATATCTTCTAGTTCATCTTTTTTTATTTTTTGGGCGCGGATGTCGTGCCGCTCCGGTGAGGCTGACCATACTAACGCGGATTGTTCTAGGCGCGGAACCGCCGGCGGTATTCTCCAGGCGTCAAACCGACAATCCGAAGGAAAATTTTGCGAAACGAGCCTTCGTCGGAGTAGCCGCACTCCCAGGAAATGCGCTCGATTGGAAGATGGCCGAACTGCAGCAGTTCCTGCGCCTTAGCGACCCGAAGTCGTTGCGCGTAATCGGTCGCGGTCATGCCTGTGGCAATTTGGAAGCGACGTAGAAAGGTCCGTTCTTCCAAGCCTGCTTGGTCGGCAAGGACCGCGAGCCGAGCGTCTTTTCCTCCATTTGCTTGAAGGAAATGTTGCGCCTTCACGATCGCTGCGTCCCCATGGGTCAGCTTTGGCGCAAAACCACTGTAATAACGTTGCTCGCGTCCCGGAGGGTCGATCAGCAGCATGCGTGCGGTCTGAGCCATTACAACGGGACCCAGAAACCGTTCCACCAGCTTCAATCCCAGGTCGGTCCACGCCATGAGCCCACCCACCGAGATAATGTCCCCGCCGTCGATCATCAGTCGATCGACGTCGAGGTTAACTTCAGAAAAGCGGTCGCGGAAGGCATCAGCAGATCCCCAGTGTGTCGTAACCGTACGACCAACAAGAAGCCCGGTTTCCGCCAGAAGGAAGGCTCCGGCGCAAATCGAAGCCAATACGGAACCCTCGCTGTGCCTTGCCCGCAACCAATTCACAATAGATGCGGCTGCTTCAGCCGATATCGGCGGCTCCAGCGACGGAGGCAGAATCAAAACATCGCAGGGCCCTGCGCCGTCTTCAATCGTACTGGGATCGCTGTCGAAAACGAGAAGAGGATCCGCGTCACTTTCGATCCGCAGATGTCGAACGCGCAATCGCGTGATCTCGAGGTCCACACCCTCTGCGATCCGTCCGGCCACCTTAAACAGGTCTGTCAGGCCCATAGCAGCGGAAAGCTGTGCACCCGGATAAAGAATAATGCTGATCTGGATAGCCGCCATTTGACGTTATTGCCCTTAGTTCTGTCGATTGCGCCAGTGGCGTGGACCGTTGCGGATTGCGATACTCATTTCAGACAAAAACACTAAAGGAACATTTATGTCCAACCGCGCCATTCTCGTCGTCGATCTGCAGAACGAATACTGGCCATCCGGCAAATTTGCTCTAGAAGGGATCGACGCTGCCGCTTCAAATGCCGCACGCGTCATAAGTCATGCCCGTGCCAATCGGGACCTAATCGTGCATATCCGACACGAAATGTTCGATGGTCCACTCTTCGTTCCTGATAGCGAAGGGGCCAGGATCAATGATGCCGTGTGGCCGGGGGCCGGAGAGCCGGTCATCACCAAACACTTCCCGAACTCATTTCGCAACACCGAGTTGCATGGACTGCTTAAGGATAAAGGAATTGAAGAAGTCATCGTCGTGGGCGCAATGAGCCATATGTGCATTGATGCCACCGTACGTGCCGCCAACGACCTGGGCTATAGAACCACGACAATCCACGACGCCTGTGCCACACGTGAACTGGTCTTCGACGGTGTGAGCGCTCCAGCGAAGCAGGTCCATGCCACGATCATGGCAGCGCTGGCCTTTGGCTATGGCGAGGTGATTTCGACGGACGCATTCCTCGCTCGCTGATACAATCTTTCAAAGGAATAAACCATGACCACACGCCGCGAACTTCTTGCATTGTCAGGCGCTGCCTTTGTCGCCAGCACCCTTCCAGCAGGTGCACAAACAGTAACTGTCCCGGAAGGCGTGCAGATCACACAGATCCGCAACGCCACTCTCCATATTGTTTACGGCGGCGTTCGGTTCCTTGTTGATCCGATGCTGTCCGACCGTCACGCTTGGCCGGGCTTTGCAGGCTCGGTGAACAGCGAAGAACGCAATCCTCTCGTTCATCTACCGATGACAAAAGAAGAGATCATTGACGTGAGTGCGATCATTGTCACCCACCTGCATGAAGATCATTGGGACGAAGAAGCGCGCAAAATCTTGCCGAAGACGCTCCCGGTCTTTGCGCAGAACGAAGCGGATGCGAAGATCATTCGGGGACAGGGATTTACTGACGTGCGCGTTCTGTCCGAAACGTCGAGCTTTAAGGGTATAGAACTCATCAAAACAGGCGGTCGGCACGGGACCGAAGCACACTTCGCCGCCATCGGAGAGCTTTTGGGTGAAGCATGCGGGGTCGTCTTTAAGAAAGCCGGTACTAAAACCATCTACCTGGCCGGAGACACGATTTGGCAGGGAGATGTTGCGGCAGCTTTAAAAACACATCGTCCAGACGTTGCAATCCTGAATACCGGCTATGCGATGGTCATCGGCATTGAGGGCGGCATCATCATGGGAACGCAGGACGTGCTCTCCGTCCACAAGGCCGCACCGCAAACGCTCCTGATTGCAAGCCACATGGAAGCCGTAAATCACTGCACCGTTAGCCGGGCTGATCTTCGGGCTTTTGCTCATGTCAACGGCTTCATCGAGAAACTGCGCACACCCGGCGACGGTGAGACAATAGTAGTCTGACAAGCACCCAGCCGCCCTGGCTTTCGGCGGTGGCGCTTCACGACGGTAAAGTGTTGTTTTGCAAAGTCCGCAATCCCCATCACGCGCGACGCAAGTGCGACCAAGGGGCGTACGGAAACATTGGCGTTTCTGCCACTGTATGATTGGTGGCCTCGATCTCGTTGAGGCCACCCTCCATTCAACAGGCCTTTTCGTCAGGCAGGAATGGCGCTTAACCATTCTACGGCCGTTCGAGGCGTCATCCCCAGAAGCCTCTGAGCACTTGTTTCCTCTGCGATAACATTCGCGTCTACCGCCAGAAGTTTCTGATAAAAAGCCGCAACATTCGCGGCTGCAAGGCCCAAATAAGGCGCAAGAGATTTGCGTAAATCTTCTGGTGTCTGCGAGACAAACTCGACAGAGAGTCCAAAGCGGAGAGCGAATGCTTTTGCGAGATCGGCTCCTTTCAGTCCCGGCAGTTGTCCAACTCCAACGATGCCGCTCAAGGAATGGTCCAGGAGAAGCCGCTCTGCAACGTCTGCGACATCCAAATGTGAACTCCATGAGGCCGCGTAGTCAACGCGAAGCGGATAAAGCAACACCCCAGCTTCTTTCACGCGATTGATAACCGTCGGCGAGAGAAGGTTTTCAAGGTAGATGCGTGGAGCGACGATGGCATGTGACGTGCCACTTTGCGACAGTCCATTCACGAGTGTTCCAATCGCACTGTCGTCTGAAACCTGAACTGGAGACCCTTTCTGGTCTATGATAGCGCCGCTTGTCGAAACGACAACCCGCTGCGGTGTACCTGTCTTGATTGCTTCCAGGAAGTTCAGAGCATACGTCAGCCGGGCGCTCTCTGACGTGTTCGGCAGATGGAAAAATACAGCATCAGCACCAGTGTAAGCAGCTACCATCGACTCAACCGAGGCATTATCAACCACAATGCTCGGCTTTGAGCCCATCTTGGACTGATCACGAACTGCGGCGAGGACTTTGCTTCCTTTGGCCAACAGCAGGTCGAAAATTGGTCCGCCCTGCGCGCCGGAGGCCCCGTGTATAACAATTGACATCCAGACTTCCTTTTGTGATTGAAGAGATCAACACTATGGTGCAATCTATGCACTGGTTACGTCAAATGCACTAATGGAAGAAAATGAGATGGGCCTTAAGAAAAATCCAAAGTGCGGTGTGGAACGCTTTTTGGTTCTTTTAGACGGTCCTTGGGCAACCTTGATCGTCCGTGAGTTGCTCAATGGGCCAAAACGGTTTCTGGAACTACGAAACGTTCTGAGCGGGATTAGCGCGCACACGCTCACACACCGTCTGCGGCGTTTTGAAGAGCACGGGCTAGTGACCCGAACCGCCTACGCGGAGATCCCGCCACGCGTCGTGTATGAATTGACACCGCTTGGAGCGTCTCTCAACACGATCCTGCACGCCATGAATGATTGGGGTGATGCGCTTCCCGATGCGCTTTTGGATTGAATGACCTAATAGATTGCGCAAGACCTGCAATGAGTGCCGTTGTTACGTCACAGGGACGCCTGAATCGTAACCAGTGGGATGCAGTCATTTGTCGCGATCAGGCGAAACTCAATGACGTTCCAAAAATGAGGGTAGTTCCAAGGCCACCTCACTTTATTTGAAGCTGACACTCGCGCCGTCGGGCCCCAGCCGCGTTCGTAATTTTAGAGACTTGCACATGCCTCCCGAACTGTAACCGCTAGTTTGGGCTTGCGATGTGAATTTTTCCAAAGCGTCGGCGGCGCGTATCCGGGAGATTCGAACGTTTTCGTTGGCGAAAGTAGAGTGTTCCCGGACTAGATGTTGTAGCCCTGTAACGAACTGATCCAAATTATTACTGCTGCGAGTTTGACGGCAGGGAGACGTTCATCGGGGCTTCGGCGTGGCGGGTAAGGGTGCCTGTGGACTGATTGTTCTTGCAAAAGAAGTGCTTGGAGACATTGCCCTGTCTGTAACGCCGATTGCTGAAAGGGAAGCTCTACCTTTCGTTGCTCTTGGCAGGATTGGCCCATGCCTGACCTGCTTTGCAAACGACCCCCCCATCCGTATCGTAGGCCTTGTTCTCCAGCTGGATCCCACACTTGGAAACTGTTTTAGCGGTGGTTCCGCTAGGCGGCCTGCCAACCAAGTCTTCTCAAAGTGCTCAAAGTTACGTTCCATCTCGCACCGCCCATCCAAAATAAAATTTGAGAAAACGTTTTCTCATTTGACAATGGTCTTGATAAAAGGTTTTCTCATCGCAGGCGGAGATCAGAAACGAATGAGCAGGAACAGCGGTCGGCAAACGATCCGTGACTTGGCGGCAATGGCGGGTGTGAGTATCTCAACCGCATCAAAGGCGCTTAATGATACTGGCCGAATGGGTGAGGAAACGCGCCAACGCGTGAAACGGGTCGCTCGGGAAATTGGGTTTCGACCGAACGCTCTGGCTCAAGGTCTGCTTTCCAAGCGCAGTTTCACAATAGGTCTTCTGACGAACGACACCTACGGTAGGTTCACATTGCCGGTGATGGCCGGAGTTTCAGAAGCTCTCGTTGATCGCGGGGTTTCAGTTTTTCTGTGCGCCATCGAGGATAATCCAGCGCTCGGGCAGATCCACGTGGATGCAATGCTCGACAAGCAAGTCGACGGTATCATTGCTACAGGCAAGCGCGTCGACCGCAGTCTGCCGATCGACCTTTCGAATGTTCCCGTGCCGGTTGTGTACGCTTTTACCGAGGGCGGTCCGGGCAGTGTCTCCTTCCGGTCAGACGACGCCCAGGGTGCAACGCTGGCGGTTGAATGGCTAATGGAGCAGGGGCGTCGCAAGATTGCGCATATCACTGGCCCGGAGGATTTCTTCTCGGTGCGCGAGCGCTGCAGTGCCTTTCGGGCCGTGGCCGGAGAGAATGCCGTCGTTCTTTTCGGTGAGTGGTCCGAGTCCTGGGGGAGGGACGCAGTCGATCGGATCTGGGCTTTGGACAGCGAAAGGCCGGATGCGGTCTTCTGCGGCAACGACCAGATCGCGCGCGGCGTTATGGATGCCCTGCGCGAGCGTGGCATGCGCGTCCCAGAAGACGTAGCTGTCGTTGGTTTTGACAACTGGGAGATTGTCGCGAGCCAGACACGGCCGCCATTAACATCCGTGGATATGGAATTGAAAGAACTGGGGCGTCAGGCAGGCCGGACAATCCTAGCGCTGGCTGAAGGCCAGCCGGTGGAACCGGGTGTCAGGACCTTGCCGTGCCGGTTGGTGGTACGGCAATCATGCGGGGCTGGGAGCCTGGAAGACTAAAAACGGTGCGAGGAGCGCCCAATTGGAGGAAAAATCATGATGAAACAACTTCTTGCTGCTACTAGCCTGCTCGCGCTTTCGCTGAGTCCTGGACTTGCCTTGGCCGACACCATCAACATGTGGGTCCGCACCGGTGTCGGCGAGGCCTTCAAGAAAACCGTCGAATCCTATAATTCGAGTCACAAGCATCAGGTCGCGATGACGGAAGTGCCGTTCTCGGAACTCGTACAGAAATACGCAACTGCAGTCGCTGGCGGCCAGGCGCCCGATGCGCTGTCGATGGACTTGATCTACAATCCCGCCTTTGCAGCGGCAGGACAACTCGAGGACCTCACCGACTGGGCAAAGTCTCTGCCCTATTTCAATTCGCTGTCGCCATCGCACGTCAAGCTGGGCACTTACGAGGACCGCATCTACGGGTTGCCGCTATCCGTCGAGACATCGGTCTTCGCCTGGAACAAGGATCTTTACAAGAAGGCCGGTCTCGACCCGGAAAAGGCGCCAACGAACTGGGACGAGATAACCGCGAATGCTGAGAAGATCAGAGCCCTCGGTGACGATACCTACGGCTTCTACTTTTCTGGCGGTGGTTGCGGCGGCTGCATGATTTTCACCTTCACCCCGCTCGTCTGGGGTTCCGGGGCCGACATCGTGTCCGCCGACAGCAAAACGGCGACGCTTGATACGCCGGAGATGCGCAAAGCCGTGGATATCTACCGCAATATGGTGAAAAAGGATCTGGTGTCAGCCGGCGCTGCCACGGACACCGGGACGAATTTCCTCTCGTTCACCAACGGAAAGATCGGACAGCAAAGTCTCGGAGCTTTTGCCATCGGATCGCTGGTGACGGAACATCCCGAGATCAATTTTGGTGTAACGCTGATCCCTGGTGCAACCGGTGGAACGTCCTCCTTTGCTGGCGGCGATAACTTCGTCGTCACCAAGGACACGCCGAAAATAGCCGCGGTCAAGGAATTCGTTGAATATATCTACTCCGAGGATGGCCAGAAGATCATGGCAAAGTATGGAAGCCTGCCGACGCGTGGTGATATCGCAGATTCTGTTCTGCAAGACCTCGATCCACGTCTGCAGGTCGGCCTTGCCGCAATTGCAGTGGCCAAGACGCCCTATACTCTGCAGTTCAACGATCTGATCAATAGCGCCAACGGTCCCTGGGCAACCTTTGTCAGTGCAGCCATCTTTGGTGACGATGTGGACGGCGCGTTTGCATCCGCACAAAGCGAGATGCAGTCCATCATCGATAGCGGCCAGTAATCCTCCCGACTGTACCACTGTGGCCGGAGGGCGAAGTGCTCCTTCCGGCCACCCCTCATCACATGCCAGCGGAGAATCTGGATGGCAATATCCGGTCCAAACAATCTAGCGCCCAGACGCCGCCGCTCCCGCAGGACGGGCTGGCACGGACTCGTCTATATCGCGCCGGCCATGGCGCTGGTCATCGCATTCTTCGTCATCCCAGTTATCTTTACGGGGTGGATGAGTCTGCATAATTGGCCTTTGATGGGCGGAACCCGCTGGGTTGGATTGAAGAATTATGCCCGCATGCTCAACGACGCACGCTTCCTGACCGCGCTCCAGTTTACAGCCTATTATACTATCGTCGTCACAATCGCGATCTTCGCCGTCTCCTTCCCCTTGGCGATCTTCGTCGAGAAGCAGCGGCGCTTCGTGAGCGCGTACCGAACTGTTATCTTCCTGCCGGTCGTCGTTGGCCTTGCCACGGCATCGCTGCTATGGGTCTGGCTGGCAAATGTCGACAGCGGCTTCATCGGACCCGCTCTCAGGATGCTGGGTTGGGTGAACAAGAGCCCGAACCTGCTCGCCACCTTTGACAGCGCCTTTGTCACCATCGTCATCATGGTGGTCTGGAAAATTGCCGGCTTTACCATGATCATTCTTCTGACTGGTTTACAGGCCATTCCGACTGAGTTGACGGAAGCTGCCAGGATTGACGGCGCAGGGCGTTGGCAGCGCTTTCGGCACCTGACGCTCCCCTTGATGCGCAAGACGATCGCGCTGGCTCTGATCATCTCAGTCACCGGCTCGATCCTGGCCTTCGATCAATTCTACATCATGACGTCAGGTGGGCCTCAGAACAAGATGATTTCGGTGGTCTATTATATCTTCAATCAGTCCTTTGTGTCGTTCAACCTCGGCTACGGCGCAGCGCTTTCGATTGTTCTGCTCGCCATTCTTGTCGCCATTAGCATCGTCCAGCTTTGGCTTCTGCGCGTCCGGGAGGAAAAGTCATGACCCCCATCAAAAAGACACATGCAAAGCAACGCCGTGCCCGTAAAGCCGCCTGGTCGAACGGCGCCTATCATGCCACCGGGATTGCCATCTCCTTATTTTTCCTCGCGCCCTTCGGCATCGCATTTCTTTCCTCCTTCCGCCATGGTGCGGAGGCTGGTCTTCCGCCGTTGCCACCATGGCCCTCAGACGGGTTCAGTCTTGACGCCTATGGATCGCTGGATAGTTTCGGGGCCGGGATCTGGCAGCATATGCTTAACTCGCTGCTGGTTTCGCTTGCGACAGTGGTCTTGACCGTCATTGTCAGCCTGTTGGCGGGCTACGGTTTCTCGCGCTATCAATTTCCGCTGAAGAACGTCCTGTTCGTCCTGGTCATTGCCACGTTGATGATCCCGTTTCAGTCAATCCTGACGCCGCTGTTCATTATTCTGGCTAAGCTTGGTCTCAACAATTCGCTGTTCGGGCTGACGCTGATCTACGTGACGCTGCAATTGCCGTTTTCCGTCTTCATGATGCGCAATGCCTTCGACGCGGTGCCGAAGGAGATAGAGGAAGCGGCCCGGATCGACGGAGCGCGAGATCTGAAGCTTCTCGTGCGGGTGCTATTGCCTCTGGTCCTTCCAGGTGCCGCAACCGTCGCTATTTTTGCTTTTTTAAACGCGTGGAATGAGTTCCTGGCCGCGTTGATTCTGTTGTCGAGCAACGAGAAATATACGCTTCCTGTCTTGATGATGGCCGTGCGCGCCGGTCGTCTTGGCGCTGTCAACTGGGGCGCGGTGCAAGCCGGCGTCGCCGTCATGACTATCCCATGCCTGATCGTCTTCCTTCTTCTCCAACGCTACTACATGCGCGGCCTCATGGCCGGCGCCGTCAAGTGATGTCTACTCATTACGAAAGTGAAAGCCATGGATAACAACATTCAAACCCAGAATCATAAGCAGATCCGCAAGGATCGCAAGTTCCGACCGCTGCCGGTTCCGAGTGTCACGCTCGGCGGCCTTTTTGGAGAGCGGCAGGATGCCATTTGCGCAACGACGGCGAAGACGCTACTCGACCGCTGCGTCGAGGCAGGAATGCTCGGAGCCATCGACGTCAAACAACCAAGTCCTGGCGTCGTGCTGCCGATACAGCCATGGGACGGTTCGACCCAGATGTTCTGGGACAGCGATTTCGGCAAGTCGATCGAGACGGTCGCTTATTCGCTCTTCAGATCGCCTAACCCAGAGCTTGAAGCCCGCGTCGACCAGATCGCCGATCTCTATGAGACGCTGCAGGACGAAGACGGCTATGTGAACGCATGGTTCCAGCGCGTGCAGCCAGGTCGCCGGTGGACGAACCTTAGGGATTTTCACGAACTTTACTGCGCCGGCCACCTGATAGAAGGCGCGGTCGCTTATTATCAGGCAACGGGGAAGCGCAAACTTCTCGACGTTATGGCACGCTTTGCGGATTATATGATCAAGGTATTCGGTCATGACGAAGGCCAACTTCCCGGCTATGATGGTCATGAGGAAATCGAACTTGCTCTCGTGCGCCTTGCACGCGCGACCGGCGAGCAGAAATATCTCGATCTTTCCAAATATTTTATCGACGAACGGGGCAGGGAACCGCACTTCTTTATCGAGGAAGCGAAGCGCGACGGTCGCGAGGCAAAGAAGTTTGTTTTTCACAGCTTCGAATACAACCAGTCTCATCAGCCGGTAAGAGAGCAGACCAAGGTCGTCGGTCACGCCGTGCGCGCAATGTACCTCTATTCCGGCATGGCCGACATCGCTACAGAGTATAGCGACGACAGTCTCACAGGCGCGCTAGAAACGCTGTGGAGCGACCTCGTCACCAAACAGATGTACGTCACAGGCGGGATCGGCCCATCGGCGGCGAATGAGGGCTTCACCGACTATTACGACATGCCAAACGAGAGTGCATATAACGAGACCTGCGCATCGGTTGGCCTCGTCTTCTGGGCTGCGCGCATGCTCGGTCGTGGCCCTGATCGCCGTTATGCCGATATTATGGAGCAGGCGCTCTACAACGGCGCAATGGTGGGTCTCTCTCTCGACGGAACGCGCTTCTTCTATGATAATCCACTGGAAAGCGCAGGCAAGCACCATCGCTGGACCTGGCATCCTTGCCCATGCTGCCCGCCAAACATCGCTCGGCTTCTCGCCTCCATCGGCTCCTACATGTATGCGGTGTCTGACGACGAGGTTGCGGTTCATCTTTATGGTGAAGGCAAGGCCCGGTTTAAGATATCGGAACAAGAGGTGATTTTGGCGCAGGAGACGCGCTACCCTTGGAATGGCGCCATCCGTTTCGAGGTTGGCATCGCTAGCCCGACGCGGTTCACGGTTTCGCTTCGGATCCCATCATGGTGCGACGGGGCGAAGCTGTCGATAAATGGCTCGAGCGCCGATCTCAATCAGGACATGGTCGACGGCTATGCGCGGATCGAGCGCGAATGGTCCGATAAGGACGAGATCACGCTCAACCTGCCGCTTGCCGCGCGGTTACTCAGCGCAAATCCGTTGATCCGCCAGGACGCCGGTCGGGTTGCGCTGGCACGCGGACCGCTTATTTACTGCACTGAGGAAACCGACAATGGCTGCGGCCTTAACCGGTTGGCGATAACCGGACAACTCGGCGACGCGACGGAGAGCACGATCCCCGGTCTGAACGATGCCATAGCGCTGGACATAGCAGCCGACCGGGACGAAGCTGACTGGGGTGAAACGCTCTATCGCGAAGCACCGCCAGAAACCACGAAAGTCAAGGCCCGCTTTGTTCCTTACCATCTCTGGGACAATCGGGAGCCTGGCGAGATGCTTGTCTGGATGCGGGATGGCCGAGGAGGCTCCGCATGAGCGCGAGCACACACACCATAGGGGTGACGGACAGTAGTGTCGCAGCAAATAGCGGTGGCGTGCAGCTCTCCGGCATCCGCAAATCGTTCGGCAGCCTCGACATCATTCACGGGATCGACCTTGCGATTCCCGAAGGGGCCTTTACTGTCTTTGTTGGTCCCTCTGGCTGCGGAAAATCGACCCTACTGCGAATGATCGCGGGACTTGAAGAGGTAAGCGACGGCCTGATTGAAATCAAAGGCCGTGACGTCACCGACCTCGATCCGTCGGAGCGCGGTATCGCCATGGTATTTCAATCGTATGCGCTCTATCCGCATATGAGTGTGAGAGACAACCTCGGCTTTGGGCTGAAGATGGCGAAAACTCCTCAGGAGGAGATCGACCGTCGAGTCAGTGCTGCGTCCGCAATCCTGAAGACGGATCACTTGCTCGACCGTCGGCCGGGCCAGCTTTCCGGCGGTCAGCGGCAGCGCGTGGCGATTGGTCGGGCTATCGTGCGAAAGCCTGACGTCTTCCTGTTCGATGAGCCGCTTTCAAATCTTGATGCGGAATTGCGGGTCTCAATGCGCATCGAAATCGCCCGTCTCCACCGGGAGCTTGGCAATACGATGATCTACGTTACTCACGATCAGACAGAAGCTATGACGCTCGCAGACATGATCGTCGTCCTTCGTGACGGTCGCATCGAGCAGGTTGGAAGCCCCCGTGAAGTTTACGAAAATCCGGCCAACAGCTTCGTTGCAGGCTTCATCGGCTCGCCGCGCATGAACCTTTTGAATGCCAGAGATGCAGGTCGTCAAACGGTCTTGTTGGCGGACACGCCCTTCGCTGCGCCTTTTCCTATTTTTGAAGAAGATCACAGTGGCGGTGATATTTTGATGGGGATTCGACCCGAACATATTGCCGTTCAAACCGTTGCGTCCGATGGCGGTCAGATTCCGGCAACTGTGGATTTTCTCGAGTTTCTGGGTGGCACTCAATATCTGTACTGCCAACTGGCAGACGGCCAAGCGGTGACCGTCGAGTATCGTTCTAACACCACCATAAAGCCAACCGATCGCGTCTACCTCTCTTGGTCCCCACAAAACACGCACATATTTGACGCATCTGGCCAACGCATGCGGGAGGTCGTCTCGAGAGCAATCGAATGACGAACGCCGTCTCCTCATAACCCGGTAAACTTCCACAACATTACCCAATTCTGTGCAGCCCTGATCGTTGCGGCCAGGGAGGGGAGGCGCGCGCGGTGCACACATGACTGCAGGCCGCCGCGCCCTTGGTTTAATCGGTTCATTTACGCGGGAACAGTTGTCACCGCACCATCGGGTTGCCCCACCATGGGCGCGACGGTGACGACGCTTGCCCCGTGAAAAAGCACTCGCACGCTGGTTTGGCTCCACTGGGGCGCGACCAAGCAATAAAGGAATTGAAATGTTCGCTTTAGGCGTGGACTACGGAACGAATTCGGTGCGCGCGCTGATTGTTCGCTGTAAGGATGGAGAGGAATTCGGCACAGGCGTCGTTGAGTATCCAAGCGGAAATCAAGGCGTCCTTCTCGATTTGCTCGACCACAATATCGCGCGTCAGAACCCCGCCGACTATCTGTTCGGCTTGAAGGCATCGGTTAAACTCGCCATCGAGCAGGCACGCCAGCGACCGGGCTTCGACCCGTCCGCGATTGTCGGTATCGGTGTTGATACGACCGGCTCGAGTCCCATTCCGGTGGATGCAAGTAACCAGCCTTTAGCACTTGATCCTCGCTGGCAGGACAATCTCGCCGCACACTGCTGGCTTTGGAAAGATCATTCCAGCTGGCGGGAGGCCGCGGCAATCACCAGCCTGGCGGCGAAACATCGGCCTCAGTACATCGCGATGTGCGGCGCGACGTACTCTTCCGAGTGGTTCTGGTCGAAGATCTGGCACTGCCTAAAGGTTGCGCCGGATGTTTTCAAGGCGGCATATTCCTGGGTGGAGCTTGCCGACTGGATCCCGTCCGTGTTGGCAGGTGTGACCAACGTGCATCATGTCAAGCGCGGGATGTGCGCTGCCGGACACAAGGCGATGTACAACCGGCAATGGGGCGGCCTTCCCGACAGGGAATTCCTTTCAATGCTAGACCCTGAAATCGCCGACCTGCGCGACCGGCTCTACGACTGGGCGCAGGATGCGGCCAGCCCGGCGGGTTGGCTTTCGAGTTCCTGGGCCGAGGAACTCGGTCTCTCGAAAGGCATTCCCATCGCAATCGGCGCTTTCGACGTCCACTACGGTGCGATCGGTTGCGGTGTTACAGAAGGTACCCTGGTCAAAGTCATCGGTACCTCCACCTGTGACTGCGCCGTAGTCTCGGTCGAACGAGAGATCGAAACGATTCCCGGCATCTGCGGCATTGTCAACGGCTCCATCCTGCCGCGTTACTATGGCATCGAGGCTGGCCAGTCCGCCGTCGGCGACATCTTCAAATGGTGGGTCGAGGTTGTCTGCCAGGGCGACGGCCCGATGCACGCTGCGCTCACGGCCGAGGCCGAAGCGCAAGCGCCGGGGCAGTCTGGTTTGCTCGCGCTGGACTGGAACAATGGTAACAGGACCATTCTCGTTGACCAGCGTCTTTCTGGTCTTGTTTTGGGACAGACGCTCTACAGCACCCGAGCTGATATCTACCGCGCGCTTGTCGAGGCGACGGCGTTCGGCGCCCGCGCCATTATCGAGCGCCTTCGAGACAGCGGCGTTGCGGTTGACCGTGTTATCTGCACGGGCGGTATCGCGGAGAAAAATCCGATGCTGATGCAGATCTATGCGGACGTGATCGGTTGCACTATGCTGGTCGCGCGCTCCAGTCAGACCTGCGCGCTCGGTGCGGCGATCGCAGCCTCGGTCATGGCGCAGGTACATGACAGCTTCGACACAGCAATTGCCGCAATGACCGCATTGCGGTCGGAAAGATACGAGCCGATGGCGGAAAATGGTGTGGTCTACGATCGGCTCTACGCCCTTTACCGTACCCTGCATGACAGCTTCGGAGGCGTCGACAACGCAGCTGATTTATCGCGCGTCATGAAAGACCTTCTCGAAATTAAATTTGCCGCAGCCAACGGGTTGAAGGACCTGAACGGATCCGGCGACAATCTTCAAACCGCGATTGGATGATATGACAATGATAGCTTTGAGCACGCCGAAAATCTGGTTCGTTTGCGGATCGCAGCATCTCTACGGCCCCGGCCCCTTGCAGGAAGTGTCTGACCACGCCCGGCAGATCGCTGCGGCCATGGCGCAGTCGGGCGCCCTCGCTCTCGATCTCGTCTGCAAGCCGATCGTTACCACCGCAGACGAGATTACCCAGCTATGCCTCGACGCCAATGCCGATGCGGATTGCGCGGGGCTTGTGTTGTGGATGCACACGTTCTCGCCAGCGAAGATGTGGATCCGCGGACTGTCGCAATTGAACAAGCCGTTTTTGCACCTGCACACCCAGTTCGATCGCGACTTGCCCTGGGACAGCATCGACATGGATTACATGAACCTCAACCAGTCCGCCCACGGTGATCGGGAAGCAGGTTTCATACACACGAGGCTGCGGCTCGGTCGCAAAGTCGTCGCCGGGCACTGGTCGGATCCGCTTGTTCTCCGGCGGATCGATGCATGGATGCGCGCCGCGCGCGCCTGGCATGACTGGCAAGGCGCCCGCTTCTGCAGGTTCGGCGACAATATGCGCGATGTTGCGGTAACCGAGGGCGACAAGGTGGCAGCAGAAATGGCTTTTGGTTTCTCTGTCGACGGCTATGGTATTGGCGATCTGGTCGCGTTGATGAATGCCGTGCCGCAGGGCGACGTCGATGCCCTAATCGAGGAATATGAGACGCAGTTCGTCATTGCACCTGCATTGCAAAGAACGGGCGACCGTCACGAAGCGCTGCGCTATGCGGCGCTACAGGAACTTGGCATTCGCGCTTTTCTGACGCAAGGCGGGTTTAAGGGCTTCACGACCACGTTCGAGGACTTGCATGGCTTGAGGCAATTGCCGGGTCTGGCACCACAGCGGCTGATGGCCGACGGTTTTGGTTTCGCCGGCGAGGGTGACTGGAAAACTTCAGCCCTTCTGCGCGCGATGAAGGTTATGGGCCACGGTAAGACGGGTGCAACCTCCTTCATGGAAGACTACACCTACCATATGGCCTCCGGCAGCGAGCGTGTGCTGGGTGCGCATATGCTGGAGATCTGCCCGACGATCGCGGCAACGAAACCCGAAATTCAGATCCATCCGCTTGGCATTGGCGGCAAGGAGGATCCGGTCCGCCTTGTTTTCGATTCCCGAACGGGACAGGCGCTGAATGCGACACTAGTCGATCTTGGCAACCGATTCCGTTTATTGGTCAACGAAGTGGAAGCGGTGGAGCATCCGGCCTTGCCGAACTTGCCGGTCGCGCGCGCCGTGTGGACCTGCAAACCGGACTTCAAGACCGCGACAACAGCCTGGATTCTTGCCGGCGGCGCACACCACACAGGCTACAGCTACGATGTCACCACGGAGATGCTGGAAGACTTCGCGACGATCGCCAGCATCGAACTGGCGGTCATCGATGCTGGCACAACATTGTCAGCCTTCAAGCAGGATCTGCGCAACAACGAAGTCTACTACCATTTCGCCCGCGGGATCCGAGCCTGAGGAGGACCGACCATGTATCTTGAATTGAAACGGGAAGCCTTTGAGGCGAATGTCGCCCTGCCGCGGCTCGGTCTGATCAATCTGACTTTTGGCAATGCCAGCGCTGTGGACAGGTCACGCGGGGTCTTCGCGATCAAGCCCAGCGGTGTCGACTATGCTGATCTGACGCCCGACGACATGGTCGTCATCGACATGGATGGCGTCAGGGTCGAGGGCAAGCTCAATCCGTCGTCGGACACGCCGACGCATCGCTGCTTATTTCTTGCATTTCAAGGCATCGGCGGCGTTGTTCACACGCATTCCTCCTGCGCGACGGCTTTTGCGCAGGCGGGTCGATCGATTCCGATCTTCGGCACCACTCACGCCGATTATTTCAACGGCGACATTCCCGTGACCCGGCAGATGACCCCTGACGAGATCTCGGGTGCCTATGAATGGGAAACCGGTAATGTCATCGTCGAGCGTTTTCGCGACATCGAGCCTCTCGATTTCCCCGGCATTCTCGTCAACCGGCATGCGCCATTTACTTGGGGCAAGTCCGTCGCCAAGGCGGTAGAGGCGGCCGTTGCGGTCGAATGCATCGCGCGTATGGCGCAGATGTCGCTCCAGCTCGAACCGAGCCTGTTGACGATTGAACAGGAATTACTGGCAAGGCACTTCCAGCGCAAGCATGGAGCCACCGCCTATTATGGCCAAGCGCAGGCAGCAGAAAATTGCTGACCTTCCCGGACGAGCATAGCGCCGCCAGACACTTCGAACGACCGGAAGGGCGAGGGCGATGGTAGGATGATGGACCTCAGGCAACAAACACGCTTTTGGCAGTTTCATAACTGCGACGCCCAGGTGGCCAGTTTGGATATCTCAAATGTTTTGTCACCGGTGCAACTTTCGCCCCTTGGGACCGATGGTAATTTCCATCACTCTATCCAAATCGCGCAGATTGACGACATTTATGTGTGGCACTCACTATCTTCAACCGGATTTTTATCGAAGAAACAACTGGCTCGAAATTCCATGTTTGAGTTGCACTTCGTGGAAGCAGGCGTTTGTTCCACAGTTATAGACAAACAGGCCATGGAAAGCGGCCCCGGTGATGCGCTTCTATTCAAAGACCTCAGTTATCAGGATATTGTCTGCCAGCCTGATACGGCTTTACTCTGCATAGCAATTCCCGCGGCACGCTATTCCATGCTGATGGCATCCAAGTTCGGGGATCCATCGGCAGACCTGTCGGCAATGCGGCCTGTCGCGAGTTCTCGCACCTCAAGCATAGGATCCCTGAAGCAAATCGTCGATTTGGTGTTGTCGTTGGGACGCAATGCTCCGGTCCAGGAGGATACCTCCACAGCCGCCCAACTATTCTGTGAAGGCATTCTCACGTTTTTCGCCGAAAGCTGGCCAAGATCATCTGGTCATCCAACGAACCATTCTGCAAGGCCGTTCTACATCAAAAGGGCTTTGGAATGGATCCAGGCTCATGCTGCGGAGAAAGTAACTCTGGAAAAACTCGCGGCGGTATCGGGGGTCAGCGGTCGGACGCTTCAACTCGGGTTTCAGAGTTTTTGTGGCCTCAGCCCGATGGCGTTTCTACAAAATGTCAGGCTGCAAAAAGCCTATCAGGACCTGGTCTCGGAGCCCGCATCGACCACCGTCGACGAGATCGCGCGGCGATGGAGGTTCTCGAATCCAGGAAAATTTGCAGCCGATATTCGCGCGGCATACGGAGAAAATCCGCTTGTCATCAGACGACGACCCAAAAAAACGTCATGCGATATTTCAGCAGGCCCAGGTACAACGAGAGATTAGCGCACGCTTTATAAGGCTACGATCATACGAATCACGCAAGTCCATACAGCCGACGCAAGACAATGAAAACGCCACAAATTTAGTTATAATTTGTAAACCAATGCGGAGCTTCACTTGCAAAAAGTTATCCGTCAAAAATCACATTTCTCTGAAACGGTATAGCGGCTTTGGTCGACCTGAATCAGAGGGCGTTGTTGAGACGAAATACTTCGCGGAATGAAACCGTATCCCTCGCACCTTCGGCAGAATGATTTTGCTTCCGGTCCATGCGTTCATACAAGCAGCGTTTCCTGCTGGGAGCTAAAAATGAAACGGCCTCAAATCAAAACTGCACTTATTTCTGCCCTTGCACTGATAGCGGTCTCCGTTCTTGGATTTGCCGTTATGGCAATTTTCAGCATGGGTGCCCTCAATCAAAGCACTCAGGTGATTACATCCACATGGATGCCCAAGGTCAGCCTGTCAAAAGACATGAGCATTGAATTGTCCTCTGCGCGGCGCGGGTATCTCAACCATATCGTTGCTCTGGACGCCGCTGCGATCACCTCTGCCGAGGAGAGCATTTCGGCAGCGAACGCGGCTTTTTTCGACGCGGTTGCAAAGTACGAGACCCATATCGCCGACGACTTTGGACGACAGCGCATTGCCAAGGTGAAAGCCTCGTTTGAGGAGCTCTCCAAACTTGGGACTGCGATGATCGAACTATCGCGAGCACAAAAGAACGCGGAGGCAACAAAATTTCAGCAGGAGCTAATGCGACCGAAAGCAAATCAGATCAATCAGCTCCTTGATGAAATCGTCGTATTCAACACAGACGGCGCAACGACCGCGCAGCTGGCAAGCAACGAAACCTACGTGTCGACAATGCTGCTCACCTATTTGATCGTCACGCTGTGCCTTGCCATTGTCCTCGCCTCAATCTGGTTCGCGGTTTCCGGCATTGCCAAACCAATTCAGACGATCACAACGTCCATGAAAAAGCTGGCCGATGGCGACAGTGCGACTGCTGTCCCCTATGAAGGCCGCGCCGACGAGATCGGCGATATGGCAGCCGCCGTCGAGGTATTCCGCTCCAATGCTGTCGCCAACCATCGTCTTGAGCAGGAGGCTGCCGCCAACCGCAGCCTTTCGGAAGAGGAGCGTCAGCGCAAGGCGGAAGCTGACCGCGCGCGTGCAGAGGAGATGGCGCAGGCAACGCTCGGTTTGGGCGAAGGTTTGAAGCATCTGGCGAGCGGCGACCTGACCTTCCAACTGGCTGACCCATTCGCACCTGACTTCGAAACCTTGCGTTCCGACTTTAACGCTGCCGTGGCGCAGCTATCGGAAACCCTGCGGGCTGTGGCCGACGCAACCGGCGCTATCGACAACGGCAGCCGCGAGGTCAGTGCAAGCGCAGATGATCTCTCCAAGCGCACCGAACAGCAGGCTGCAGCCCTTGAGGAAACAGCCGCAGCCCTCGACCAGATTACCGTCAATGTCGCCAATTCATCCAAACGTGCCGAGGAAGCCCGCAAGGTAGCTGTGCAGGCCAATGAAAGTGCGGCGCAGTCCGGTCGGGTGGTCGCCAATGCCGTCGATGCCATGCAGAAGATCGAGGCCTCTTCCAACCAGGTCTCCAACATCATCGGCGTCATCGATGAGATCGCCTTCCAGACCAACCTCCTTGCGCTGAACGCGGGCGTTGAGGCGGCACGTGCTGGAGATGCCGGCAAGGGCTTTGCGGTTGTCGCCCAGGAAGTGCGTGAACTGGCGCAACGCTCGGCACAGGCTGCCAAAGAGATCAAAGATCTCATTCGCAACTCTTCGGTCGAGGTACAGAGTGGCGTCAAGCTGGTTAGCGAAACCGGTGATGCGCTGAAGACCATTGAAGGCTATATCGTCACGGTCAATCAGCACATGGATTCGATTGCCACATCCGCTAAGGAGCAGTCTGTTGGTCTGGCTGAGGTGAACACCGCCGTAAACCAGATGGATCAGGTGACCCAGCAGAATGCTGCCATGGTCGAGGAGACCAGCGCGGCTGGCGCCACTCTTGCCAACGAGAGCGGCAGGTTGCGCGAACTGATCTCGCAATTCCAGCTCGGCGGTGTTCTGCGTCAGACCGCGTCTGTCATGGCAGCAGGTCCTGCTCATCGTCCGACCCATTCCCCGGTTCGTAAGCTGGCAGGCAAGGTTGCCAGAGCATTCTCCGGCAATGCAGCCGTCAAGGATACCTGGGAGGACTTTTAATGGCTGGTTCACGACACTGCGCGAGCGGCACCAGCGAGATGCTCGAGATCATCGCGTTCAGGCTGCACGATCAGGAGTTTTGTGTGCGCACGACAACCATCCGCGAGATTCGCGGATGGCCAGCCATGCCGATCCCGCATGCACCCAAAGAAGTCATCGGGGTCATGAACCTGCGCGGCATGGTGATCCCGATCATCGACCTTGCCAACAAGCTGGGCATGAGAAGCACGGACCCGAGCGAGCGTAGCGCCATAGTCGTCGCCGAAGTCTTCGATATGGCCATGGGTCTCGTCGTTGACAGGGTCTCGGACATATTGACGATCCCTGCATCCCAGCTTCAGCCGGTTCCGGAGATCGGCATGTCTGCGGGCATGCTATACGCTGATGGGATGATCGCCCAATCTGGCGGAATGATCTGCTTCCTTAATCTGGAGCGGATGTTCGAGAAGTTCGAAACCACGGGTATGATCGCGGCGTAGCGGTCTCGCACAAACGGGGAGCCAAAATGTGATTCCCCAACTGGTTCGCACAGTTGCCAACAAGCGAGACTGAATTCTCGTTCTAAGCGTGTGCTCATACACTATGGGACAGTCGGTCCATGATCGAACCCCACCTTTAAAATGAAAGTTCCGCGATATGCTCAAGCATATAAAACCAGAGCATGTGCGTTTGGGAATGTTCATCGAGTCGGTTGACGGTGATTGGAATGGCCAGCGTTTCTGGAAAAGTCGCTTCTTGCTGGACTGCCCCAAAGACGTGGAAGCTCTGGGAAGCAGCGATGCTGCCGACATTGTCATCAACACGGACGAGGGTGCCGATGTCGTTTTCTCTCCCCCCCGGAGAAATAGCGGCGCCCGTCGTGCCGCCCAACTGGCGCGGGCCCTCCAGACGATCGAACACTCGAAGCCCATCATTAAGACGATGTTCGAAGATGCGAGAATGGGTAAGAGCGTGCTTGTGGGCAACGCTACGCATGTTGTCGACGAAATTGCAGCGTGCATGAAAGATAGCGCGCGCGCGTTGGTCGCGGTAAGTCGGCTGAAAACGAGGGACGAACATACATTCCTTCATTCCGTCGCGGTGACTGCACTGATGGTCCATCTGGGCCGTTCGATCAAGGCCGACGAAAATACTATTAAGGTCTTAGGAATGGGTGGTCTCCTGCACGACGTCGGAAAAGTAAAAACGCCACTCAGTATCCTGAACAAGGCCAGTCGGCTCACCGACCCGGAGATGGCACTTGTTCGTCAACATCCGGTTCAGGGCTATGAGCTGTTGTCACGTCAGGGAGATATCCCTCAGGTTGTTCTGGATATATGTATGCATCATCACGAGAGACTGGACGGAAAGGGGTACCCCAAAGGCTTGTCGGGAGGAGAGATCACTCTGCCAGTTCGTATCGCATCCATTTGTGATGTCTATGATGCTCTCACATCAACCCGACCCTACAAGCAAGCCTGGGCGCCGCGTGATGCCGCCGAATTCATGTTCGAGCAGAAAGATCAATTCGATCAAACACTGCTTCGGCGTTTCTTTCATAGCTTGAGAGCGATTGGTTTGCACTAGCCGCCGCCTTGGCAAAATTTGGCGGCGTTGGGAAAAGCATCATACCTTCGGGCTTCGTACAGAAAGGACGCGCATCCATCGTTCTGAAGCGAGAGTTCGAGTCTCAGGCTATGGAACGACGGGGGATATGCTAAGCGGTTTATGATCTACGTTGAGGGACAGGCAGAAATATTTGCTTTTTGTTCGTATCCGGCCTCGACAACCACATTCCCGCCCTGCACGTTTTGGTTTGTATAGCGAGGGATCGGCCAGTCTGGAGATCTTCACCTGTGAAAACGCCAGGGTGTGTTAAAATTGCGACCCCGATGCGAACGATTCGATTTTTAATGAACGTGCAAGATGAGACAGATCTCTCATTTGGACGTTGACCTTCAGCTTTTGAGCAATCAATGCGGCCAACGTTGGCTGGCAGTTGGATAGCACCACAGCAACTCTTCGCTGCCATATCGTCCGCCGATTGCTCCGGTTGATGAACCCGTCTGCTTCAGGCAATCAGCGATCGGGTTGTGCGGGTGCCTCGAAATGGCTCCTTAGTATCACTTAAGAAGTGTCACTCTATCGATATTCTGTTCAGAGGCTTCCCATCGCTGCGTCTTGCGAATCGCCAGTGGATTTCGTCCGTACTTCTGTCGAATTTGGGCTGAGAATTTGCCTGGATTGGTGAACCCCCAGCGCCTGGCAATATCATCGATTGTCAAAGTATCAGCGCCGGCCAGTAGATCATTGTATGCGCACTCCAGCCGGAACTTAAGTAAATATCCCATAGGGCTCAGCCCGACAAAATTTCGGAATCCAAGTTGTAGCGTTCGAACGCTAACTCCAGAGGCGGCGGCAAGATTCTCTAGGTTGACTTTTTGCGTAGCATTGGAGTGCATATATTCGATGGCGCGCTTTACGTAAAACGGCCGGGCAACTTGATTGTTTCTGTGACCGTCTCGCCGAGGCCAACTTTCAATGAACATCGCGTAAATTGCTTCGCTCAACACACACGCTCCAAGCGATTTGCCCCCCGATGCGCGCTCGTTGCTGCTGACGGAAATCAGGAGTTTGGCCACCTCCTTCAAACACTGTAACTTTGGTTCGCTGCTACTCGCCATGCAATGCATGCTGGGGATGTCTTGCAGCGGATCACCAGACCTACTTGCATACAGACGCATATAGCGCGCAGACGGCATAGTGACGCAGATTTGGGATGTCTCTGGTTCGCTCATCATGTCGTGCTTAATCGTCTCACGCAGCAGATACGCGGTCCCAGCACTGGCATCAATGACCGAGTTGTTCGTCCTCGAGAAACAGCGTCCCTGTTCTACAAAATGCAGCTCAATCCTGGGGTGCTGTGTTACCTCGGAAGCCATTAAGTACCCTGTTGATGAGGACGATTCCGACACACCGATCTCGCCCACGAACGCATGCCGGATCGCCATCTGGAAGGGCGCATCGGGCTCGAGCGCAGAGTAAATAGCAGCCGTCGAAATCTTCGGAACAGTGCTGTTCACTATCTCAGGGTTATCGCTAGCACATTCAACAAATTGAATTTGGCACTTTGAATCTTGCATAATATGCACTTTTGTCAGACTGCGGATTGCTCAACTTGAGAAACAATTGTTTTATGCAGTTACTGAACGGCGAAAAGGTCAGATGGTTGACGATTTCTGCCAAGTGAATGTTGACGTGTATTGGAGGCCTTCATGGCTGAGGCCATCGCAGTTCAAATATTCGCCTACACCGGAATGAATCTTATCGATTTCTCGGGGCCATTCGAGGTTTTTCAGATGGCGAACTATCTGAATAAAGGCGGAACGCGTTTCTATGACGTAACTGTCGTCTCGCGTGACGGAAAGATTGGGCTTCCATCTGGCCTAAAGTTGCAAACTCTGGCGATAGGCGTTGACGCGCCATCACTCCACACTTTGATAGTACCCGGAGGACCGAACCCCAGAGTGTTTCTAGACGACAAAGATCTCGGATCCTGCCTTTCCCGTCAGTGCGAGAAAGCGGTAAGGCTTGCCGCAGTGTGCAGCGGCACGTTCGCACTCGCAGTGACTGGCCACCTTCGTGGACGCCGGGCAACGACCCATTGGGAACACTATGATGAACTGGAGCGGTGTTTTCCCGACATCATTGTGGAGCGTGGACCCATCTTCATCAGCGATGGTGACGTTTGGACGTCCGCGGGCGTGACCGCGGGCATAGACTTGGCTCTCGCGCTGGTAGAAGAAGACATGGGGAGGTCGGTCTCACTCGCAGTTGCACGGCACCTCGTCACGTTCCTGACACGCCCCGGGGATCAAGCACAATTCAGCGCTCCTTTGAACCTGCAGTCCAAGAGCCATCGCTTTTCAGAGTTACATGCTTGGATGGCTGAAAACTTGGCTAACGATTTGTCCGTACCTGCCCTGGCCAAGCGCATGAACATGACTGAAAGGACATTCATGCGACACTACCGGACCCAACTTGGCAACACGCCCAGTAAGGTGGTCGAGTCGCTGCGACTTGAAGCCTCACGCGATCTTCTGCTTAACACCTCGTTGTCGGTCAAGGACATCGCAGTGAAGTGTGGATTCTCTAACGAGGAAACATTCAGTCGCCGGTTTTCGAACACGTTCTGCACCAGTCCTGGACAACACCGACAGCATTTTGGGCGCCGCTAGAGCGTGCGACTGTTGCGCCAGAACTCACGTGACCGCCGTTCGACCGAGATACATCCGCGACAACCTTTACCTGGACCCGGATCGCGTCTGTAGCTTTGTGAAGCACTGAGGCCGTATTGGATTGCGCCACCTCACAGAACGATGTCGATGACACGGACATTCACTCATGGAATTGGAGCATGTTTTCTGTCAACATTGCGAAAAAACATACCTCCCACGCAACAACATATTCGCAAGTCGAGAGAATGGGAACCAATCAAGCAAGTGAAAGGATTTGTTTACGATTCAGAATCATCCTCCTCCGGAACGGTAAGTCGAGTAATATGTTCGCCTATCAAATCCATCGCTTTCGCCACTAAATAAATCCCTCAACAAAGGAGTGATTATGTCGAACGTCATTCTGCTTTCACAATTTAGTCTACTCCGGGCGGAGAAAGACGCGCTGGCTCTCGCGGGAAATGGAGATAAAATAGTGGGGCATGACCTGTCAGCCGAGCAATTACGAGACCATTTGGCAACTGTCACGACATATCTTGAGAAACTTCGACTACATATTGAGGCGCTGAGCATCTCTATAATCAATCACCGGGAGTGAAACTTCGGTATGACAGCAGTAAACTTTAGAATTTGATAGCTTCAGAATTACGAAGTATCAAAAACTCCTGAGACCACAGTTATTGCTTATTTAGTGCAATGCATGGGGGCTCATCTTGCCTGGCTGAAGCTGATAGGCTTAAACTTCAATTTGTCCAGACGTTTACTTGGTGAAGCGTGCTCTATCAAAGTCGGATCTTGCAATGCGACGGATTGTCATTTTGTATGACGGCTTGTCACGAGTCTGCAGGAAATTTAGAAGTTCCATAAACTATGTTATGCGATCGAAATTTGTAAGGGCTATATAGTAATGCGACAGTTGGGCCAGTTAGAGATGCGACAGTCTCGCCTCTCGACGCACTGGTCAAATCCAACGTTGGGAGCAAGGATGACGACATTCAACCTGGTCGAGACCATGAGCGGTCGGAGTCGTCATGTCCTGTTTGATCACCATGTCGCAGAAAGAGTTGCATCGCCTTGAACTTATCCAGAAGATCCGTGACGAACGCCTGAGCGTTGTGCAGGCGGCCGAACGGCTCGACCTCAGTCGAAGCCAGGTGCATCGGCTGCTGCAGGCCTATGACCGGGATGGCCCAGCCGGGCTCGTTTCGAAGAAGCGATCGCGTCCTAGCAACCGGCGCCACAGCGAGGAGTTTCGTAATGCGGCGCTGGATTTGGTTCGTGAGCGCTATTTGGATTTCGGTCCAACGCTGGCACGTGAGAAGCTGATCGAGCTGCACCGGATCTCGGTCGCCAAGGAGACGCTGCGACAATGGATGACCGAGGCTGGTATCTGGGTCTCACGCAAAGAACGCAAGAAACGGGTTTTCCAGCCACGCGGCCGACGTGATTGCTTTGGCGAACTGGTGCAGATCGATGGCTCGCATCACTGGTGGTTTGAGAACCGTGGGCCCAAATGCGCCCTGCTCGTCTATATAGATGACGCGACCGGCAAGCTGCTGCATCTACGGTTTGCAGGATCGGAGAATACGTTCGACTATCTACATGCAACGAAGGCCTATCTGCAGGAATGGGGCAAACCGCTGGCCTTCTACAGCGACAAGCACGGCGTTTTTCGTTCGACCCATGCGTCGGAGAAGGACCGGACGAGCGGCCTGACACAATTCGGCCGGGCGCTTTATGAGCTAAACATCGACATCATTTGTGCCAACACCCCGCAGGCCAAAGGCCGGGTGGAGCGTGCCAATCAGACGCTGCAGGATCGGTTGGTGAAAGAAATGCGGCTTCGCGGCATCGATACAATTGAAGCTGCCAATGCCTATGCGCCTGAGTTCATGGAGGATTTCAACACGCGTTTCGGCAAGCAACCACGCAATCCCAAGGACATGCACCGACCTTTGGCCACGCATGAGAACCTCGATGGCGCCATGTGCCGCAAGGAAGTCCGCACCCTGTCGCAATCCCTTACGCTGCGTTACGACAAGGTGCTGTTCATTCTCGATCCGACCGAGATTTCCAAGCCATTGGCAGGGCAGAAGGTGATTGTCTGCGATTATCCGGACGGCCGGCTTGAGATCATGCACGAGAGCTTTGCCCTACCCTACAGGACCTTCGATACGTTACGCTCGGTGCATCGTTCGGAGGTCGTCGACAACAAGCGGCTGGACGATATGCTGTCGATCGTCGCCGAGTTGCAGGCAGGCAGAGAACAGCAACGCAGCAAGAGTGGCCCCCGACGCACTGGACAGAAGGATCATATGTTCGGCATTCGCGACGGCAGCATCGGCAACGGCTACCAGAAGCGTGGCCGCAAACCGGGCCCCCGGGCGGATTTCATGAATGATCCGAAGGTGATTGCGAAGCGAGAGAAGGCGTTGATGAGGCAGCCAGCGGCAAAATAACGATCTCAATCGACGCCGATGTCGCTCTGCGTATCCGACTCCAGTTGCAGGCACGCTGGCCAAAGTGGCGTCTTGTGGAAGGATCCGTCCTGGAGGAACGTGAGCCCCTCTCGTGCCTCGTAGAGCAGGCCCAGCCAGCACAAGCGTCGAAAGACACCATACTGAAGATCGGATTTCAGTTCCCAAGCTTCCAGGGTCATTTCGGTCTCAGACAGGGGCGCGAAGTCTGGCTTGAGGATCTTCACAACCTGCAATGGCGTGCACCCTTCTCTGGCCTTGATATTGAGAAGATTGAGGAACATGCGCCACCAGCGTAACCGTGCTCGGACCTCCTCATCCCGTTCGGTGTCGTGGACATAGGAATAGAGATAATCCGTGGCAATCAGATCAAAGAAGGCGTTCGGGTCCAGCAGAAACTCCCGGCCGCGTTTGGTTGGCAGCAGCACATTCTTTTTCCGGCGAAGGAATTTTAGATGACGGGTCATGTCGCGCACGACCCAGAGCGGCGGCATGTCGCTTTCGTTCAGCACTTTGTTCATGCTGTATAGGTCTTCGGCCGTAAACGCTGGCCAGAGGAAGTGCACGGCGGCCCAATGCACGAACTTGCGGTTCATGGCGCCGGTCGCTGTCAATCCTATGCCACCTTCGCCGTCAGCATAGGCGACGGACAAAAGAATGCCGCGAAGAAGTGGTGAAAGCGCGGCCACGTCGACGTTGCCGTGCAACTTGATTTCCGGAAGCATCATGCCGCTTTGATCCCTACCCGCCCGATGCAGGTGCTAAACGATTATCAACTGGCGATGAGATAATTGCTACTGAGGAAGCTAAAGCCGAAGAGGTGTTCCATCACCCGCCCCCTCCCTACCCTTGCAACCCGGCCCAGCCGGTCCGGTCGGGGGCTGATCGGTGGTGCCAGTGTCGCATTTCTAACGGGCCAGCGGCGTTGCATCTCTAATCAGCTTTGACAAAATTTGTAGCCGGGTGGATTCAAACGTCAAGTGCGACTTGTTAATAATATCAGTGGTTTAATAGTCACAGGGAAGATGGATCGGACCCGGCTGCCCCTTATTGATCTCGATGAAGGTAAAAGTCATGGCCGGTCGCCACGATAATGTCTTCTCGGTGCCGTCGCTGGTTCTTTACGTTCACGGATTGATCTGTCGCGACCAAGAAAACTTGGTCGTCCGAAACTGAGCAGGACGATTGTGTGACGCTGGTCTTTGCGGCTCTCACTGCATCAGCGTTGTCTAATACGTGCAAGTTTGGCTGTCGATGCTGATTTGAGCGAGCGATGTCTGCTAGATAGCTTAGGACTGAAACCAAAGCCGCGCCCTCTTGAACGCAACTGCAGTCTAGCCAGTCACCGTCGGCGGTCCAGGCCAAATGAGGCTTGCAAAAAGGCCCCCTATTGCCAACGCAGTAGCAAGCCAGCGTAGCCAGGCAAATTCTCGAGTGTCTTTTGCGATCCATACCCGGATCACGAAGCTGAGGAAAATGAACATGACGGCGATGACCAGGCACTTGAAAAACAGGAGCCAGTACAATCCGGCTAACGCCAAACCGGACATGCCGCCCACAACCGCAATCGCGGCATCCTCGAAAACGTTGCTCATCTCAGCGAACAAGCGCGTCATCCGCTCAATCCACAACGCGGCAGTTGCGACGAGACACCATGTTGCGAATAAGACCCGTGCTACTGACAGATCAGCGAGCGCGCGGGCGTTCATCATAAAGTGGTCGCCTGTGATCCCGATCAAAGGTATGTATTGCAGAGCCCATGAAATGAGACAATCGGGAGTGCTGCTATACAGATAATCACGTACAGCTTGAGCAATTGCTTATATCGAATTTTTAGTTTCTCACGCTGGTCGGTGGATTGCATTTTTTGATCCATTTTGATGGTCCGGATCTAGTTCGAAAACACTAATTATTGTTAACTCGTTGAGTCCGATCCAAAAAGCGGAGGTCAAAAGGCATGGGAATTCCGCTTCGTACTGGCTTGGCCTAGTAACCAACGCACGGTTTTTAGCGCGGACAGCCCTGAGTTCAGGTAAGTTATTTACCGCAGACATTCGGGTTTCTGAACAGATCGCATCTGCACCGATCGCTACTAAATATTCAACTGTCGTCAGTGGCTCGATCGTCTACGTCCCACCTCTGACGCTTCAATCATATTTTTCCTCAAGTCCAGATCTGCGATTACCGTCAAAATTTGCCTGACGTCGTCGGAATTGCAAGAGTAGAAAATTTGTTGAGCTGCCTTCCGCGTCGAAACCAAATTCATGTTCCTCATTTTTGCCAGATGCTGGGATGTCGCCGATTGGGTTAAACCGATTGCATCGGAAAGTGCGTTGACGTTCCACTCCCGGTCGATCAGTCGTCTCAAAATTTCTATCCTCATCTCGTTGGAAAGCATCAGCAGCAGGTTTGCCGCTTTCTCAAAATCAAATAGCGGTATCCATTTTTTCTCTGCACTATCGAATTTGTCCATGTGTTCGGCCCTTGCGGCGTACCGGGATTGCATTGGATTGAACTCCCTCACACGCTTTCAGTTTATCTGTGAGATCGTTGCGCATTCAAGGGTTTGAAAGACACTGTCCTGTTAGATTTGCGTAAAAATATACATTTTACGTAACAATTTCTTTGGATTTTTGCGGATCGACGCACGTTGCTTTGAGGAGTAAAGGGTTTATTTATTTTTTTACAAGAATTCTCTTTCAAGAAGGTTGGACAAAGTCATGTGTTCGCTGATCAAATCAATTTTTACCCAGTGTCTAGATTTCTCAAAAAAGGAGTTCTTACGTCGACGCTCATGCTGTGTTCACAGTTTCGCTATCCCGGCCGAGGCCAGCATTGTTGGCTCGGCCGAAAAAAATTGGATATATAGCTGGCCTTGAATGGGCAGCCGAGCAGTCGCAAGCCGCAAATGGCGGTTGTGGAGAATATGTTGAGAAACTCCAGCAGATATCGCGGCGCAAAGCATTGCAGCATGTCTAATCACTCATAATGAACTTTAGGTCTGCCACTCGCCATCTTATCAGGGCCTCGCACAAGACGCATGAACCTAAAGCAGATATGAAAGCGTGGGAGCCGCGGGGCCTGAAAAGCCCAAGGTTTCGAAGATGCCCCTATTCACGGTTTTTCAGGTTCTTGTGAACGCATAAAATGAGAGCATTCCACATCGAAAGTCCCGGCCTATATTATTCCATATGTTAGAACATAACGGAACGGAGCGATGCTATCACCTATTGAGAAAGCGTGCCTGCGCTGGAGTTCACAAGGCAAAAATATAAGAGATATCGCGATGCTTGCCGGTCGATCGGTGGCAGAAGTTGAATTACATCTTTCCAACGCCCGTATTTCACTCGGACTCGTGTCGTTAACTGATGCTGTCAAGAAGGCCAAGTCGCCGGACACAGCACAAAAAGGCAGGGAAAAGCTCAGGACAAAGACGCCCAAGCCGATCGACGCCGAGGTCGGTTCCCGAATCCGCTCACGACGCCGGACACTCGGGTTCAGTCAAGGAAAACTCGGTGAAGCGCTTGGCATAACATTCCAGCAAATCCAAAAATATGAAAAGGGTACAAACCGTGTTGGGGCGAGCCGTCTTCAAGCTATCGCAAGCGTGCTTGGGGTTCCGATTGAATATTTTTTTGGTGGCAACGCAGTACAAGGGACTGGGTCTTCAACGCACACTGACCTGCTCGCGGTCCACGAGCTCACAGCATTTCTCCAAACGGCGGAAGCCAAGGAATTGAATGCCGCGTTTTCTAAGGTGAAATCACCGACCGTCCGTATGCGTGTTGTTAGTTTGGTCAAAGCAATCGCATCGTCATTTCCGCCGAAAACCCCAGCTGAAGTGATGAGGCAGCCCGCGGCGGAATAACTTTGAGGACTTGGCCATGAATGATACTGGACGACTTTCATCCTCGCTGACCCTGCTGCACTCGATCGACCGTTCGGATCAGGTAGAAACAGTATTGCGGCAGATCTGCGGGATTTTCAGTCTCAAGCACATGACATTCTTAGTCGTTCGCGCTGAAACCGCAGCGACCAAGTATCCCTACTTTTGCACCACCTATCCTACACGCTGGAAAGCAACCTACGTTGCAGAAAACTTCTTTGACGTTGACCCGGTCATCGATATTTTGAGATGGAGCAGAATGCCCGTTGATTGGTCAGCCCTAGACTCCGGGCGGAACCGCCAGTTTTTTGATGATGCTCGTCTAGGTGATGTCGGCTCTCATGGTATGACTATTCCTCTACGCGGGCCTCACGGAGAACGCTGTCTGTTCTCAGTGTCATCTGATCATTCTCTTGCCGACTGGTCGCTACTAAAAACCACTAGCGCGCATGAGCTCTCCGTCATTTCTCATTTGCTCCATGAAAAAATTCTTGCGGCACTCGATCTCGCAATTCGTCGCCCCTGGCGGGCGCTCTCGCCGCGAGAAAGACAATGTCTCGAAAATATTGCCGCCGGCCTCATTCCAAAACAGATCGCTGCAAAACTCTCCATTTCGGAAAGTTCGGTGCGCCTCTATCTGCGCTCTGCGCGACGAAAGCTTGATGCAAAGACAAGTCATCAGGCTGTGGCGAGGGCGAGCTTCTGCGAGATGATCCATATTTAGCGAGGGCAGCCATGGCGTAAATTCCTCAAGCGTTCCCGTCAACCTGGCGAAATCGATAGATTGTTACCTACTCAGCTGGATCCGATCATAGTGTGTGGGCAAGTGGGACGTCGCGGTGCGGTGCCACATGTTCAGCAATCCAGAAGGGTTTCGTGCCACGCAGACGAGAAGGAACATCTCCATGGTTGCCATGCATGTTATTGAGCAGTGGAAAAATGCACCGCGGCTGACTTTACTCGCTGCATTTTTCGAGCGGACTGCAAGCGGATTGGGAGGTGCTCCTGATCGCGCTGTGCCAACCGTCGACTTGGGTCTCCTGGATTTCGATTTCGAATGTTCCGTATTTTCCGACACGCATCTGAGCTTGTGGGGCCCGTTTGACAAACACTATTTCGCAAGCATCCCCTACCGTTTGGAGGAGGAATGTCGGATCGGAGCGTCACTTCTAGCGTTCGGCCTGCGAAACTGGGCTAGGACACGAGCGCCGACTAACATCTATACTCTTGGAACCGGGACGGGCTGCCTTGCCCGCACGCTCGCGACGCTGGGCGGTGGTCGCATCGAAACGTTGTGCTGTAGCCCGACCGAAGCCAACCGAACAGCATTCTACGCAAAACGCAGCAGCCCGCATGCGCATTTTTTTCATGGACCGTTCTTCGATCTTGATGATGAACGATACGCTACCGATCCGCAACTGCAGCAGTTCCGCGACGGGTTCGACATCCTTATGGAGGATACGACCTTTCAGATGTACGATCGTGACCGTCTGAGCCAACTCGATTTTATAGCGCCGCGCCTGCGGCCCGGTGGTCTTCTCGTCCAGGTACAGAAGCTCGCTAATCGCGATGTCGAACTCTATCAAGAACGCGAAAGGCAGAAGGACGACCTATTCAAATCCAGGTATTTCTCGTCGGCGAGAATCTCAGACAAAAGAGATGAAGTTTTGAATACGATGGACGATCTGCAGGTCGATCTGGAAACGACAACTGCGGCGCTCGGTGCCTTCTTTCGCTACTCGGTTGCGATCTGGAACAGCGGAAATTTCTATACAATCGTTTCGTCCAATGCGCGCCAGGCGATCCTTGATTTTACTTCTCTTATAATCCAGCCTGCTATTCCCCCGGCCTATTGTAATCATGTTTTGCCTCTTGTGCTGAACGAGACTGAGGCGCAACCACTCGGAACGGCATTGAAATGGCGATCCTCCCATTCGATGACTGAGGCGCCGCCCCGACTTCTGGCTTCATGAATCGGGAGTATTATGTCTCCGACACCTCTTCATTATTGCAGTCCTGACGACATTCGACGGGCGTTGACGATACTGATGCCATCGATCGAGCCATATTGGGAAAAGCCGTTGAAGAACTACGCCGCTGCGGCTTATGATCTTCGGCGGCAAACGACTTCGAGTGTTTCACGCGACCAAGCGATGCTTTTGTTTCGATCCATGGTGGATAGGGTTGCGCAAAACGCGGGTTTTGGTCTTGATGATGCCAGAAGTGCAAGCCTTGAGTTAACCTCCTCCCCTGTCCTGCAGACAGGCCCACACACCCTATTACTGTTTGAGCCAGACGCCTTTTACACCCATCTTTTCAGCCGGATGGGATTGGAGTCGAGTGGACGACGGTGGCACGTCACCTATGCCGGGTCGACAATGTCTTTCAAAGAGTCCGCCAAAAAAGGGCCAGGATGGCTCCGGCTGGAGGGTGAAGCACTGAACTTGTTCGGATTGCCTAGAAGCAGAATGGATGGGCGCAGCATCTGTTGTTTCGATGGCCCATACCAGTTTGCTCTTTCGAATTCCTCGGGTGCGAATAGTGCGGCCAAGCGCTTACTGGCTGAATTGCCCCCTGTCCTGTTTCCCTCTGCAGCCGAAGCGATTAAGGCTGCCAATTACAAGCTTTGGAGGTCACATTTCGGCAATTCCGCGAACCTGCTTCAAATCGATGATTTCGATGTTGCGGGCCTGATCGCCGATCATCTCGACAATCCGACCTCGTGGCTGTCTGAGTTTTTTAATGCGGAAGCAATCACTTCACTTTTGCCGAACGCGATGGATTTGCTCAACACTGGACCTTGGCGTGGGTGGGTGCGAAGGACAACTGACTACTTTTGGTACGTCGGACCCGAGAGGGTGTTGCCGTTGGTGCTCGATGGCGGATATCTCAGGGGCGTGGCATCGCCACACATCAAGGTGAAGTTTTTGCCGCGCGACCTTGCGAGCGCAATCCGCGATCGTAAGCTCCTCCCTACCCTCTTCCTTGCGTTCCTTGTGATATCGATTTTACCTGGCATTAGAGCGCTTGGTGGGTGCAGGCAGCCAGTTTACCTGCCAGTTCTGAGATACCTTGCCGCGTTATGTGTCGAACGATCTGGTGATGGTGATCTACTCAACGATCTACGGCAGGATGATCACCCAGGGATGTGGGGACATCGGGTGTTGCGGCTTGGCGACGGTGATCCATTCAGTGACATCATTGGCTCTGGAGGTATTTCAACCCTCCTCGAAACCTATGGTGCGGTGCCACTATTCAAAGCAACCGGTGATCTGACGAGTTTTACTGGAGATAATCTTTGGGCAGAGATGAGCAAGCATCTTGCTTCTGGGGAGATCAAAGTCTCGGCGGCTGAGTGGAAATGGTCCGGAGTGTAGTCGAAGGTGGCGATGCATTCGCTCGGCTCCGGGCGCACAGGAGGCTTTAGAGCGCCACTAAACTCGCCGCACCAATCCGGCGGATCGTGCCAAAACACTTTTGACGAATGATTTCGTGCATGGTCCAGTTCTAGGTCTCTGCGTCAAGTCGCACATCCCAAGACGGCGCTACTTGACGCCTCTTCGCCCCAGTCCGGCTCGGATGCGCTACCGCATCTCTGACGTTAAGGAGCAAAACTGAGAAACAAGCAAAGCGCAACAGATCATGAAACTTGTTTGTAATGAAAAATTCAATTACTATATTAGTCTAGTTAGTGGAAGGAAACTCCTATGACGTCATTGGCGGTAACAATGAAAGGGCAGGTCACGCTTAAGCGAGATCTCCTACAACATCTCGGTATCAAGCCGGGTGAACGGATCGACTTCGACAAGCTTCCGGGGGGCGAGCTTCGGGTGAAGGCCGCAAAACCTTTCGGCACGATTGATAGCTTCATTGGCAGGCACGCATCCAAAGTCAAGAAGCCGATGACGATTGAGGAAATGAACGAGATTGCCGCCTCTGGGTGGGCGGGCGAAGAATGAAAATTTCAGTCGATACGAACGTGCTGGCTCGCGCTGTCTTACAGGACGACGCAAAACAAGGACGCGCCGCAAGCAAACTCTTGAAAGATGCTTCGCTGATCGCAGTTTCTTTGCCCTGTCTGTGCGAGTTGGTTTGGATATTGCGTAGGGGGGCGAAACTATCGAAGGAAGACGTAGCGGTGACCATCCGCGATTTGCTGGGTGCAGGAAATGTCGTGATGAACAGACCCGCTGTTGAATCGGGGCTTGCGATCCTCGAAGCGGGCGGAGATTTTGCGGACGGCATCATGGCGTACGAGGGCATTTGGCTCGGCGGCGAAACCTTCGTTTCGTTCGATAAACAGGCGGTTGAATTGGTGATGCAGCAAGGGCAGGTCGCACAACTTCTCTCCTGATTTTCATCGGCGAATTCGATCTTTTTTCGCGTTGGCCTGTTTCGCAGCTTCGTGCTGATGAGGCCATCTGATGAAAACGCAGGTCCTAAGGCCATTGCAAGCCAGCTCAAGGATGACAACCGCGCAAAACTATGAGAGGGATTTTCGAGTTTAACGAGGGAATTGAACAGTGACCACAACGAACGAAATTGCAGACAAGATCGCCGCCGATCACAATCTCACCAAAGCGCAGGCCAAAACGATTGTTGAGGCCGTGATATCCTCGATTAGCGAAGCAGCCGTTGCCGGAAACGAAACAAGCCTGCCCGGCTTCGGCAAGTTTAAAGTTAAAGCAACGCCAGAGCGCGAGGCTCGAAATCCTGCGACTGGCGCGACGATCAAGGTCGCCGCCGCTAGAAAGCTCGCTTTCACCCCTGCTAAGGCGCTTAAGGATGCCATGAACAAATAAGGTTGGGCAACCGCTCTTCGCTATGGAAGCCCGAGCTCCTGCAAGCTCGGGCTTTTGCTTTGAGATTTCAAGACCAACTCTTCGGAGCCTCGCACCCAGGGATTGACCAGACTCGCGAACAATCATGCATTTTTAGCGGCGTGTTCCCACACCTACCCCGGTTGCCGGAATAAACTCCACGCCCGCGTTTTCAAAAGCACCTTTTATGCGAGCAAGTGTGGGTGCACGGAGCTGTTCTCCTTCATTCGTCGGCTGAACCTGCTGCACAGGCTATGCCCTCGCGGTTGCACTGAAAACGCGGGCGGTGGCTAGGCTCGCAAACGCCTATGGATTTCTGCAGCCATCGACGTAGAGGGGAACCGAGGAATTCCCACTTACAAAACGTTTTCGAACTGACGGCAGCTTGAAGAGAACTTTGTCGCATTAGCCTTTAAATTACTGTGGGATCTCAACCGCCCATCTGTCCTTGCCTCTGGCCTTGGCCGAATAGAGAATCGCGTCCGCCTGAGACACAAGTCGGGCTAGATCGACTTTGGCATCCGACCAAATGCCGCCGACGGTAACCCGCACATCTGCCCGAGCCTCTCCTAGATTGATCGTTTGCCGCATCGCGAGCACGGCCCGTTCGGCTACGTCTTCAACCGCCTGTCGGTCCCCCGCGATAACCAGAACGAATTCGTCTCCGCCAAAGCGAGCTGCCAGATCTGTCTGGCGAATGCAGAGGCGGAGCCTCCGAGCTGTTTCCTCAAGCACTGCGTCGCCCGCAGGATGACCGAGGGTGTCGTTGACCTGCTTGAAACCATCAAGGTCGATTGCCAGAACGCCGATACCGGAAGAGGTGGTCATCCGCCCGTATCGGTTCGCCAACCCTCTCCTGTTCAGGAACCCGGTAAGGGCGTCGCTCTCAGCATTTCGTTCCGAAGCCTCGAGCCGACGATGCTCGTCCGTGAAGTCGATGGCGACACCGACGATCCTTCGGGGTTTCCCATTCGGATCCCTGACCAGACGCCGATCGCAGCGCATCCATTTTTCGCCGAAGACCGTGTCGAGGCGATACTCCGCGACCGACTGCTCGACCGCGCCGGACAGAAGGGGCGTCAGATCAGCGGCCAAGGAATCCTCCGGGTTTACTTTTTCGAGGTATCGCTGCAGATCGAGCCTGGCAGCCTCGGGGCCGCCAATGAATGCCGCCAGGCGGTCGGATGTCTCGAACGTTTCAGTGGCTACGTCCATATGCCAGAAGCCTCCCCTTACAGCCTCCATTGCAAGCTGGAGTTGGGCCGCCTTCTCCGCGAGCTGCCGTTCATGCTCCTTGTGAACGGTTATATCCTCTATCTGCGACAGGAACCGGATGACCTTGCCGGAAGAGTCGCGCATTGCCGCTATATGGATGATGACCTCTACGATCCGTCCATCTGGACGCACGTAGCGCTTCTCAATCTTGTAGCCGTCCCTCATTCCAGCGAGGACCTCCCTAAACAGGATCAAGTCCGCTTCCAGATCGTCCGGGTGCGTGAACTCTGCGAATGGGGTTTGGTGCAGAGCCGCGTGAGAAATTCCGACAAGCTTGGAGAAGGCGTCGTTGGCACGAAGAATGCGCCCTTCCACGTCGACAATCGCTACGCCGATCGGTGCGTGGGTAAACGCGAAGTCGAAAAGAGCAAGGCGGACTTCTGCACTTTCCTCGTCCAGATTTTTCTCGGGCTTCATCTCACCTCCCGTAGCTAACCTGCCTCCTATGAAGGACCCTACCAATTAAGCGCAGACAAAGGCCAGGCGTCGGTATCCCCATTAAACGCCGTGCTGAAATTAAGGTTGCCGTAAGGCGGGGCGCTGCTTGCTATATGTCGCGTCGCGCCGACGACTGCTTCGATCCACGTATTGGTGGAGGGAGCGTAGCCGTAGCGGAGGAGAATTCGTTCTGGGCATTCGCGGCAACCCGTACCGCGGATCCATCCGCCCCACGTCGCCGCGGGTTCCGTCGCGGCGGCCTCCTCGGCCTTCCATGTCCGAGCAACGCTGGCACGATGAGGATTATGAAAATGCACGATGGGTTTGGGAGATGGCTGCCGCCTCAGCGACAAAGGCTGATGGAACTGACGCTTGAGGCAATCGACACCGTCTAGCTTGACAACGCGCGTCCGACAAATTGGACAGTCGGCGGCGAAACTCGATCTGTCTCACCTCGAACACTGAGCGGGCTCGCCTTCGTAGTAATGGCCGTAAGCGTCCAAAGATTATAGCGGCTTAGGCACCCAGATGGCCGATTCCGCGTCTCCATGCGCAACCGCCGTCCCATCAAGCACACACGCGCCTACCCAAGCGCACACGACGGCATCCAACTTGTCCTCAAACGCTTTCATCTCATAACCACGTGCTTCTGAAGATGGTGACACCAGCGCTGCTTTCACTCCCCTTATCCGGGCATCCAGCAGTTCAATGATCTGCTGCCAGACATCGAACAATAGCTGTCGACGATCATCGGGAATCTCGTTGGGCCAATACTTACCGATCTTCGAATGCTTGTATGGTAATCGCCGAGCGGCATTCGCCAGTTCGATTAAAGCCGGATGCGGATACACCTCAACAATCGACGGCCCGCTGATTTCTGATACCGCTAGCGGGTATCCGATCTTATCAAAACCTGTGAGGAGCTCATCGCTGACCTTGCCCGGACGCAACACGCTCGGCGTATGTGTTCCAGCACCCCTCGCCCCATAAATAGATGAAATGATGTTGTCGGAAACTCTGCGGCCAATGATCGGCGTCATGGACAGAGGCATGTCGACTGCGACGAGGTCGACTGTGCATCCGGATTTCGATGAAGCCGCGGAAATGAGCGCCGCGGGGTCTGGAACGGATCCTTGATGTCGAAGGATGGGCGGATCACCAGCGGCCGCCAGAAATTCGCTATAGGACCCGGCGACATCGGCAAGCTCCCATCCCTCACCCCCGTTTACTACCAGTGCAACTCCGGTAGGATGCGTCAGGGTCCACGCCGCATCAAGGCCAAGAACTGCCCTTTGCTTTTTCACCATTGTGCGCGTGGCTCCAATCGAGCTCGTGGTGACTACTGATTTTGTCAGCAAGGTTTACGGCCCCCGTTCAGGCGAGACGCTTTCCCAGTTGCGGAAGACGCAGCGGTCGTTCAAGTTTAACCGGTGTCCGTCATTGAGGCAATTTTTTGAGGATCAGCAGCCTGTTTCCCGTTGATCGCGATCATCTTTTCATGTTCCGAGGCAATCAACACCTCCATAATCTCGCCTTGCGCGAAGCCTGCATCGCCCATTGGTGAGCCAATATCCAACAAGTTGAACGTCATTTCTGGCTTCGCTTTTAACGCACGCAGTCTGCTCAGCACGGCTGCTTCGGTGTCATTGAACCGGCTCATCGCAGCCTCCTAGACGTTTCAGGGTACCATCTTCCGCGCAGCGAATCTAATTCGACACTCGACCATTGAAGATAAGCTTGTGGCAGTCAAAGCGGAGGCGCTCAACCCGTCGCCAGGGAGCGCCCTCGCCATCCCGTACGACAAAGAGCAAACGCGTAATTTATATCTGTGATTATTGCGTAACGAAAGCGTCCCCGTTTCCCAGAGACGCTTCTCAAAACAACGCTGTCAGGCAGGCAGTTTTATCTGCTTGCGCAGACTTTTGTCAAACGCACTTGCTGGCACGAAACGGCGCAGAAAATGCAGTTGGCGAGCGGCTTTCGTGGCGGGGTACCGCAGCTTCGGCGACTTGGCTGTCGCCGCTCTCACGACAGCTTCCGCAACAAGCTCCGGCGCATCGCCTGCCTTGATGGCGCTGTTCCATAAGGCTTCAATCGTTTTGCGACCCTGATCGTAAACACTTGTCATGCGGTCGGGCCGTGTCGCGTTATGGTCCAGGGCTGTGTTTGTAAACGCAGGCTCCACCAGAAGCACCCGGATACCAAGTGATCTGACTTCATGGTCGAGAGATTCAGAATAACCTTCGACGGCGTGTTTGGTGGCTGCGTAAAGCGCGCTGAACGGACTTGGGATAAAGCCAACAACCGAGCTGATATTGATGATGCGCCCGCTGCGCTGCTGGCGCATGATGGGCAGCACCTCGTTAGTGACCCGGATGATACCAAAAACGTTGAGGTCGAAAAGCGCCTGCGCCTGCTCAACCGACGACTCCTCGGCTCCGCCGATCAAGGCACCACCTGCGTTGTTCACAAAAACATCGATGCGACCCGCCTGATTGACGACTTCCGCGACCATGCTGGCAACCGCCGCGCTGTCGGTCACGTCACATTCGAGCATGGTGATGCCCGCTGGTGACCCCGCCCTTGCTTTCCGGCTGGTGCCAAAGACCCGATACCCCGCCGACTGGAGCGCTTTGGCCGTAGCAAGGCCGATGCCTGATGCCGCACCAGTAACGACTGCTACGCTGCGATTATTTGTATTCATTTCGATAACTTCCATTTTGCTGATGAGGCAGTTGAGTGGGTAAGTGCCGCTGGACCGGGCACACGTGATGACAAACTTATTTGCGGTATCGAGCGGCTGGCTCGGAATTGCTGAAGCCTGCGGCCAGAACACCTCGTGCCTGCTCGAAAGCTTCCCAGACAGCGACGTCCGGCAGTGGCGGGATCGTTACGAGTTCCTTGCGGTCGAAACCGATCAGCGCGGCATCGACGAGGTCTTCAACTTCCATGACATTTGGAACGCGGCTGATGTCGCCCCCGGCCCGCGCGAAGATTTCCGTGCGGGTTGCGGCGGGCAGGACTGCTTGCACGTAGATTCCCTTGGAAGATACCTCGGCGGCAAGGCTCTGCGACATGGTCAAAACATAAGACTTCGTCGCCGCGTAGATTCCATGGGAGTGCTCCGGTAGAAGTGCCAGTACAGATGCAATGTTCACGATCGATCCACTGCCACGCTCCACCATTCCTGCGACAGCGGCGGATGTGAGCAAGGTCGGAGCCAAAACATTCAGCCGTAGCAGCTTGTCCATCGCGGCGGGATCGGCTGACGTAAAGCCACCGAGCATCCCTGCCCCGGCATTGTTGACAAGGATGTCGATATGCGGAGCAGCCCTGAGGCGCGTTACGACATTATCGAGTTGGTTTTCGTCTGTCAGGTCCGCGGTGATGGTTTCGACAGCGACACCATGAGCTTGGTGAAGCTCAGCGGCGAGCGCCTCCAGTCGATCGGTGGCGCGGGCAACCAGAATGAGATCGTGGCCACGCGCAGCAAGGCGACGTGCATAGACCGTGCCGATGCCGCTAGAAGCGCCAGTGATGAGTGCGATGGCCATGAGGGTTCCTTCAGGCGGTCCCTGGACCGCCAGTTGTTGATAGATGCAAGATGAAGTGGCGAGATTTACAGCATCAGCCGCGGAATTTCAGATGAAGCATTGGATGGTGCTCATAGTGGCCAGCACCGTTCTGCACGATCGGGTCTTTAGAGGTCAGCGCTTCGCTCTCTTCGTCATCGGCGATCTCATAAAGCGAAACACCGTAGCCACCCGCAGGATCCATTACAGGTCCATGGGCCACGATCTTTCCCTCGCCGAGAAGCTTGTCGAGATATGCGCCGTGTTGGCCCATCCAGTTTTTCTCGTCTGCACTCATTGTGGCCAGGAAATCGGCGCGCGGGGGTGTGTATTTGCAGAGGTAGTGTTTCATGATCGGGTCCTGATTGAATGGAAATCGGTTGCTTCCAAATTCCCTGAAATTTGCGCTGGAATGTCTATGACCGATGAGTTACTATTAATTTGATATTATGTCACTATTAAAATGGGACTGACGTGAAAAATCTTGCAGACCAACCCTGCCTTATCGCTCGAAGCCTCGCCTTGGTCGGCGACGCGTGGAGCATGTTGATCCTCCGCGATGCCCATGCAGGATCGACACGCTTTGAGGAATTTCGCAAAAATCTGGGCATCGCGCCAACGATGCTGACGACAAGGCTGACCGCCCTGGCCGAAGAAGGAATTCTTGAGAAGCGCCGATACTCGGAACGTCCGCCAAGGGACGAATATCAGCTCACGGCTTCGGGCCGTGACTTTTTGCCAGTCCTCTTTGCTCTTGGAACATGGGCTGAAAAACATCGTGGAGGGGGCGAGTATACGAGATTCTACGATGAAGAAACGGGGGAGGAGATCGACCCAGTGACCATAGACCAAAGGACGGGTGCACCCATTGGATCGCGCCCTATCAAGATCGTCAAGTCGACCTCAAACTAGAAAGTTTGTCTTGTTTTGCCATCTAGGGTCTGCAGAAGGGCGGGCGCTTCCTCGCGGCGATGAGCCGCAATCTCTGTATCGTCGGCCCAGATTTCGCAGTTTGGGTTGAGCGGCGCGCGGCGGACACCTCCTAGCGATCCTTGTTCTGTTTCCACTTCACCAGATATCCGAAACCAGGTCCGATCAGCATTCCACCGATCACCCAGTGGATCAGGGTTAGTGGCTTCTCATCAGGATCATGCCCAGTCAAGAAGAGGAAGAGAAAGAACGATGCTATGCCCGCGGCCAAGAGGACGATCGGAAACATCAGACTTCGTCGAAAGCTATGCATGAGGTCTTCTCCAAAAGTATCTGTGTCAAAATCTAGCCGACTCGAAGAAGTTTGCCAGAATAGTCCTAACCCAACCCGCCGCCTAGGCTCATCGACGAGGTCTTCCATATAGCTGAGACCGGGGCTGACGACCTGATGATCGTGTGCGACTTGCTCGCCCATTTTAGCCAGAACACGGTCTGTGGAACTCATCTTTCAAGCCGCAGGTACGGATACGGCAAAGGTGACAGAATCATTCTGAAGACCACTACGAATACCTGTCGAAGTGCCAGGTTACTCATTAGAACTATTAATCGTTTGCCTGTTCGGTGCTTTGAAGGGACGATAGACATGGCAGACGAGCGGGACGACACTTCAACTGAATACGAGACAACGCACAACAACTCTCCACGGAGCGGTCGCGGACGCTCGAAGTTGGCGATCTTGGCGCTCGGCGTCTTTCTGGTATCCATCGTAGGGTGGTCGCTCGTGAATTCGGATGAAGGGAGTGGATCGGCTCCGGTCTTCCCGATCGGCAATGAAAATGCCAAACCCTGCCCGTCGGCAAACCATGATTCGGTAACCGAGCGACATGTGTGTCGGCTTACTTCGATCGACATCATTCCAAGACTTCTGGCCGTGCCACACAGCGCCGTATTCGGCGATCTCGATCTCCTTCACCGGAAATCTGGAATCAGGCGCTTTAAGTTCCTGAATCACGACAATGTCCGGTCATGCCTCGCTCAGCCAGCGAGCAACTCTCCAACCCACCGTTCACGCCGTTGACGTTGTATGTGGCGACCTTCACTTGTGTTTGTGGTCGCCTTTGTCACCCTCGCCCGGCTTCGCATCGTGCTTCGCCTCGTGACGCTTGTCGGCGGACAGGGATCTACCGACATCGACAGATTCCTTGAACTGGCCTTTCTCGTCACGGCGGACGTATCGCTTGTCGGTTCCGGTATCGATCAGCTCTCGCTTGCTCATGGGACTCTCCTGCGGTTGCGATACGACGATAACTCGCAATCTGACAAAAAGATGCATCGATTCCAGCAGCTTGGTTCGACTCTTCAGGTTGTGGGGGAACCTGAATCAAGTCATTGAAAAAGAGTCGCTTTTTGCCCCGGAACGAATCACAGGTGATTCGGTTGAATCGCCAAAGTTGCGTCAGTTGCGTGGGAGAGTTCGATGGCAGGCCAGCATGCACAGTGGAAGGGCTTTATCAAATTCGGGGAAGTGGCGGCAGGAGTGGCACTCTATACAGCCGCATCGACATCCGATCGCATTACCTTCAACACGATCAACAAGGCGACGGGAAACCGGGTGAATCGCGTCTTCATCGACAGCGAGACTGAAGAGCTTGTCGAGAAGGAACACCAGACCAAAGGCTTCGAGATCGACAACGGCCATTACATCATCATTGACCCGGACGAGGTGGCAGCGGCAATCCCTGAAAGCAACAAGACTCTTGAGATTGAAGCGTTCATCCCATGCTCGGAAGTGGACGACGTTTACTTCGACAAGCCTTACTACCTAACCCCGGACAAGATGGGTGCTGACGCGTTCGTCGCTTTGCGGGACGGCATGCGTAAATCGAAGGTCGCGGCCATTGCCAGAACCGTTCTGTTCCGTCGGATGCGAACTGTGCTGATCCGCCCTCACGGCAACGGCCTAATCGCGACCACCCTGAACTACGATTATGAGGTCCGCTCCTCGAAGAAGGCCTTCGAGGAAATGCCCAAGATCAAGGTCGACGCCGAGATGCTGGAATTGGCGAAGCATATCATCAGCACCAAGAAGGGCGACTTCGATCCCGCCACTTTCGATGATCGATACGAGGCCGCGCTCGAGGAGATGGTGAAGGCCAAGATCGAAGGTAAGGCGATGCCGAAGCGCAAGAAGGTCGAGGCTTCCAAGCCGAACGATCTTCTCGCCGCGCTTCGCGAGAGCGCTGGCATGATGAAAGCCACTGACAAGCCGAAACGCACGGCGGCCAACGCGAATGCCGGAGCAAGCAGGCAGCGCGCAACGCGTGGTGCGGCGAAGTCCACCTCTTCCAAGACCGCGCAACAGCGCAAGGCCGGGTAAGGAAACCGATCATGGCACTTCGACCATACTGGAAAGGTTATCTGAAACTATCGCTGGTCACCTGTCCGGTGCACATGATGCCCGCAACGTCAGAATCGGAAAAGGTCCGTTTCCACACGCTCAATAAGGAGACGGGCAATCGCGTCGTGTCGCAGTACATCGACTCCGTGACGGGAAAAGCTGTCAAGGACGAGAACGAGGCGAAGGGGTATGCGCGTGGTGAGAACGACTACGTCATACTCACGGACGATGACCTCGACAACGTTGCGCTCGACACGGTCAAGACAATCGACATCCAAACATTCGCTCCGGCTGAATCCATAGAATGGGTGTACCTGGAGAAGCCCCATTATCTTATGCCGGACGACGCGGTCGGTCACGAGGCCTTCGCCGTCATCCGGGACGCGATGAAAGCCGACAAGGTCGTAGGCATCTCAAAGCTCGTTATCGGGCGTCGTGAGAAAGCGGTTGTCCTTGAGCCGCGAGACAATGGCATCGTCCTGTGGTCGCTTCGCTTCGGCGACGAGGTTCGGCCAGAAGAGGCATATTTTGAAGATATCAAAGACGACGCAGACCCTGATCTGATCCCGCTGGTCCAGAAGCTGATCAAGCAGAAGACGGCAAGGTGGTCGCCGGACATGGTAAGCGACCCCATCCAAGAAAGCTTGCTCAAACTGATCGCCGAAAAGAAGAAGGCACTCAAGCCCAAGAAAGCGGCGAAGGGCAAGAAATCGGAAGCCGCCGAGCCAAAGTCCAACGTGATCAATATCATGGACGCATTGCGCAAATCGGTTGCAGACGAGCTCAAGAGCCGGAAATCAGGCTGACGTGACCGCCGTGTTCGCGTTCATCCGACACTAGAGGTGCCAGCGACTGGCGTTATCAAGACAAGGCATTCTGAAGAAACCGTGCCGCAGTGTCCGCACCGCTCATTGAGATCGTGTGACCCACTCCAGGCTCGATTTCCAACTCGACCGAGAACCCAGCGGCTCGCAATTGTCCGGCCGCCATCGTGGAAGCGACAGACGGTATAGTGCGGTCATTAGCTCCGTGTATGAGGAGCACAGGGGTCCGGTTGCTTTCTGGCAAGATGGATGTGGGAGGCAGAAGGCCCGAGAAAGCGACCACAGCGCCTAAGCTCCAACGGCCAGACGCGATGCCATCCAGAGCCATGATTGCGCCTTGTGACACGCCCACGAATGCAACGTCACGAAGTCGGTCTTCGAAGCCCTTCTGTGTGATCACGTCGCGGATCTTGCGGTCGAAGCCCTCTCGCGCATCGCGTATTCGACCAGGATCTAGCTGCATGCCATCAACTTTGAACCACTGATGGCCGCCGTACCCATTACGATATGGCGCATCTGGAGTCGCGAATACCGCTGTGGGCAGCCGACCGTTCCACGACGATGCCAGAGGCGCGAGCTGCTGGCCGGCCGCGCCGATGCCGTGGAGGAAGATGATGAGGTGCGATGCTGACATTTGATCTCGGTGTTGGGAAACAAACGGAGGGCGCTCAACCCATCATGGGGAGCGCCCTCGTCACCCGCGACAGCAAACGCACAACCGTCATGGTTGCTGCAGGCCGCCGATGTGTGGGTGGTGATCCTTAGATGAGCACCGCCCCCGCGCTTTTCAAGGTCACATCGACTCTGCGGTTGTTTCCATCCACGCGCGATGTTTCAGCTCATCCTGATGAGCGGTGAGGAAGAATGCCTTCGTGCTCGGAATGGCATCCTCGTGTTTTGCCGCGCGCTCGTAAGCGGATACCGTGTCATCCTCGTTCGTCTTCATGGCTTTGAGAATAGCGGAATCGCCGAATAGATCGGCAAGCGCGATCTTGCCCGTCGTCAGCATCTGCTTCATGTCGCCTTCCGCAGGAGGCTCGACACCAAGCTCCAAAGCGATCTCGTTGAGAACAGCCACGTGCTGGAGATGGTCCTGCTTGAATTCATCGATCTTCGCAGCCAGCGCCTTGTCGTCAAGGCGTTCGATGCAGGAGTCATATGCTGCGATAGCGTCATGTTCGAGATAAAGCAGATCCTTGACCAGCTTTTCGATGCTTCCTTCGTTCCCAACCATGGTGACCATAAATTCTTCTCCTCGTTGATGTGGAAGCTTAGTAACCAACCGCTTCCGCTAATGTTCCCCATTCGGAGCCGCTCTGTTGGCGGAGTGGCCCGTGACGCGGACGCATCGGAGCGAACACGCCCGCATCGCGACGAATCCCCAAATCACCAAAGCATGCGGCGCGTTGCATCGCGTGTGGCGACATGGACGAGTACTGCGGTTGATAGGAGGATGCTGGATACCAACACCGCAATCGACAGCAATCCCCCGTTTGATATCTCAGCCTTTGCAGTGAGGCCTGAATCCTTAGGGAGCGACAGCGATACCTCTGCCCGCTGGCGGTCACTGAGAAAGGGTGGGCTCGCACTGTTGTAATCTTCATGATTGGAAAGTGCCATTTCCTTATTTCTCATCCGTTGCTCTCCTGGTTTGCCTAGCCTTGGTCGGCGAGTTGCAACTCAGAAACTCAGCGGCTATGCCGATGTTCCGCAGTCTCAGCCAACATTACGGTGACGTTGTCTGCGGCTGCTCTAGCGCCCTCTTTCGGCTCGCCGCCCGCCGCGCCGGTCTGAGTTCCTCGATCTCAGGCCATCGATCCTTGAGTTCTTGAAATGATCGAAATGGAACGTGCCACACCTGCGGTCAGCTTGTTTCCGTCCGGATCGCGGAGATAAGCTACAAATGACCCATTCGCGCGTTCTGACGGCGGGGTCTCGATCGACTTCCCTCCGTGGCTTGTCCCCGCGTCGTGCCATGCTTTCACATGGGCAGGGCTCGGAGCGACAAGACCGATCGTTCCACCGTTGGCGACCATCGCGGGTTTTCCATCAATCGGCGTGGTCACCATTAGTCTGCTTCCGCCATGTACGTAGACAATCCTCCCTCTGGCGTCGATTTCACCGGGTCCGCCGCCAAGGGCATGGAAAGTAGCGTCGTAGAAAGCTTTCGATCTCTCCAGATCATTGCTGCCGATCATCACGTGCGTAAACATCGTACGAATCCTATGCTGTTTGGGATATGCGAAGCCCGATTTAACAGCAAACCAGCAGCGCGCCTCCTCGGAGACGGGAAGAAGCCCGAGCCCTTGAAGCAGCACGAAACTCACCCTGATAACGTAACCCAGCAATCTACTGGAAATTCCTGCTTTTGATCTTGAGACTGTCGATGTGAAGATCAGGAATGAAGATGTCGCGCACCTTGTTGGGCTTCGGACGATCCCTCGCATCTCCTCCTCCGGGAGACCCATGTGCGAACTCGTCTCCTCTGCCGCTGGGGTTCCGGAATTCGGCGTCGCGGTCCGACAAAGATGAGAGATCGCTAGATAGGTCATAGAGCTGCCGTGCGATCAGGTGAACGACATCGCCTTCCCTCTGAATCTTGCCCTGGATCGCCATCATGGATGCTCCCAGCACGACCCGACGACGTTTTTCGAACAGCGACGGCCAGACCACGATGTTCGCAGGCCCGGTCTCGTCCTCGATCGTGATGAACATGACCCCTTTTGCCGACCCCGGTTTCTGCCGAACCAGCACCAACCCGGCAACGCACAGCCAGCTCTTGTCGCGGGCATTCATCGCATCCGCGCAAGTGACGATGCGGCGTGCGGCCAGATCTCGGCGCAGGAATGACAACGGGTGCGCTCGAAGCGTCAGGCCAACGTGCTGGTAGTCCTCCACGACGTTGTGGCCCTCGGTCATCTGCCTGAGTTCGACCTCCGGCTCCTGCTGCTCGGCGACCGTCTTCATCTCGCGCTCGGCGGCCGCTACGAACAGCGGCAGCGGTTCATCTCGCAGTGCTTTGATGGCCCACAATGCATCACGACGCTCGATATTGAACGCAGGTCGAAAAGCATCTGCCTCGGCGAGCTGGACGAGCGCTTCAGACGGGACTTCCGATCGTCGCCAGACATCATCGACGCTTTCGAACGGCCGCTCGATCCTTGCGGCGACAATTCTCGCGGCATCTCGCACGGCCAGCCCAGCGACCTGTCGCATGCCAAGCCGAACGGCATGACGGTCCGTGCCGGGGATGTCTTCCAGCGTGCAGTCCCAGCGTGAATGTTGAACTGAGATCGGCCGGACTTCGACGCCGTGCTTCTGCGCATCGCCGATGATCTGCGCGGGCGCATAGAAGCCCATGGGCAGGGAATTCATCAGTGCCGCGGCGAAGGCGTCCGGATAATGGCATTTGATGAAGCAGGAGGCGTAAGCGATGAGCGCGAACGACGCAGCGTGGCTTTCCGGAAAGCCATACGACCCGAAGCCCTCGAGCTGGGAGAAGGTCTTCTCGGCAAATTCCGGGGTGTACCCGTTCCGCACCATTCCGCTGACCAGCTTGTCCTTGAACCGACTTACCCCTCCTGTGAACTTGAACGTCGCCATGCTCTTGCGAAGCTGGTCCGCCTCCCCGCCCGTGAACCCGGCGCAGACCATCGCAACCCGCATGGCAGATTCCTGAAACAGCGGCACGCCCAGCGTCTTGCCAAGCACCGCCTCCAGCTCGGGTGTCGGATATTCGACGGGTTCCTTGCCCTCCCGGCGACGCAGGTAGGGGTGAACCATATCGCCCTGTATGGGGCCTGGTCGAACGATGGCAACCTGAACGACGAGATCGTAAAACGTTCTGGGCTTGAGCCTCGGCAGCATCGCCATCTGCGCCCGGCTTTCGACCTGAAAGGTGCCGAGAGTATCGGCTTTGCGGATCATCGCGTATGTCGGGCCATCTTCCTGCCGAACCTTGGCGAGATCGAGGTCCTCGTGCTTGTGCTCACGGATAAGATTGAAGGCCTTCTGCATGCAGGTCAGCATGCCGAGGGCCAGAACGTCAACCTTCATCATCTTGAGCGCTTCGACATCGTCCTTGTCCCATTCGATCACCTGCCGATCTTCCATTGCCGCCGGCTCTATGGGTACGAGATCGTCCAGGCGTGAACGCGTCAGGACGAAACCGCCAACATGCTGGCCCAAATGTCTCGGCGCACCCATCAGCTCCCGCGCGAGCCGCAGCGTCATCACGAGACGGTAGTCGTCGGGATTGAGGTTCAGCTCGCGAACGTTGCGCTCCGTCACCTCTTCCGACCACGACCACAGGCCGGACGACAGAGCTTTGGTCACGTCCTCCGGTAGCCCCATCGCCTTGCCGACATCTTTGATTGCGCCCTTGGCTCGATAACGTGTGACGGTGCAGACGAGAGCAGCTCGGTCGCGGCCATAAGTCTTGTAGATCCACTGGATGACTTCTTCACGGCGTTGGTGTTCGAAGTCGACATCGATGTCCGGCGGCTCGTTACGCTCCTTGCTGACGAAGCGTTCGAACAGCAGATCGTTGGTTTCCGGGTCGATAGAGGTGATGCCGAGGATGTAGCAGATCGCCGAATTTGCGGCAGAACCTCGGCCCTGGCAGAGTATGCCCTGCTCGCGCGCGAAACGAACGATGCTGTAGACGGTCAGGAAGTACGGCGCGTAATCCATCTCCTTGATCAGATCGAGTTCGTGCTTGACCGTCCGCAGCACGCTTTGTGGCAGACCCTCCGGATATCGGTCGGGAATGCACTCGCGGACACAGTGCTCCAGCGATTGCTGCGCATCCATTCCGTCGATCAGCGCTTCCTCGGGATACTCGTAGGTCAGCTCCTCGAGCGAGAACCTGCATTGCTCGACGATCTCCATCGTGCGTTCGAGAGCCTGCGTGTATCGTGGGAACAAGCGCTCCAACTCTTCCGGGGGCTTGAGATAGCGGTCGGCATGCCGTTCCCTGTCGAAGCCCACGTCGTTGATGGTCGTATTCGTGCGAATGCAGGTAACGATGTCCTGAAGCTGTCTTCTGGACGGCTCATGGAAGAGAACATCGTTTGTGACGACAGTCTTCACCTTGAACTTCGCCGCGAGGTTCGAAAGCTCATGCAGCCGCATCTGGTCGTTGGGTCGCCGTCTGAGGCTGAGCGAAAGATAGGCGCGCCTGCCGAATATCTCCGTCATCTTGCGGAGCTGCACAGCACAGACATCGTCTGCGAGATCAGGCACGAGAATCCCAATAAGGCCCTCGGCATAGAGGGCGAGATCATCGATATGAAGGATACAGTTGTTCTTGCCGCCCCTGCCCTTGCCGACGGTAATCAGGCGGGTCAGCCGGGAATACGCCGCCTTGTCAGTTGGGTAGACGAGCACCGACATGCCGTCCTGCAGATCGAGGCGACAGCCGACGACCAGACGAAGCCCGGTTTCGCGGGAAGCTTCCAACGCGCGCACGATCCCCGCCAGACTGTTGCGGTCGACGACGCCCACGGCTTCGATCCCTAGTTCTTTGGCGGTCGCAAACAGCTCCTGCGCCGACGATGCGCCCCGCAGAAAGCTGAAGTGAGTGGTGACCTGCAGCTCCGCATATTTCATCAGGCAAAGATTCCGTGCATGAACCAGCGATGGGAACCCGTTTCCGGATCGATCCCGTCCCCGGAGCGAAAAATCCAGAACCGCTCGCCGTCGTCGTTTTCGACAACAAAGTAATCTCTGACCGCTTCCAGCTCTGTTGGGCGCTTCCACCATTCCCCGAATATGCGCTCGGGGCCATCGGCACGCTTCACACGGTGGCGTTTGCCGCGCCAGGTTATGCTGGCGGGTGGATAGTCGGGCATGAGCGCGATCGCCTGAATCTGTTCTGGTCGTGCGAACAATCTGGTCGGTCTGCGCCAATGTCCGACCCAGCTTTCAGCTATCTGATCGGCGACGGCGGAGATCTGCTGCACGCTCCGCTCGGGCACATCCGATGCAACGGGTGCGACGCGGTAGACGCGCTGGCCGCCGCGGTTGATGAAGATATCGATCAACGGCGTGAGGTCGGTTATTTCTTCTTCAACGAGAGACGAAGCCTTCTGCTCCTCGAGCAGCGGTTCCGCCGACACGGCAACAAGGACGAGTTTCTCGATTCCAAAACCAGGATCGATCTGCTCTGTGCGATCCTTGAACAGCTTGGTGAGCCACGCGACATCCCTCGCTGGCTTTGCAGTTCCTGCCCGAATCGCTTGAAGGGTGTTGTCGACCCGATGCACGATGAGGTCCGTCCGGCGCGCGCCAAGCCCGCGTTTCTCGAGTTCGACGACGAGCTGGACGACGAGCCGACCGACGTATTTATTGATCGTATCGGCCGCACCTATCGGTTCCTGAAACGATCTGGAGACCTCAACCAGATCGGCGGTTCGGATCGGATCGATCGGTTCTCCCGCGCGACCGAACATCTGGTCGAGACGGCGGCCGACCTCTGGTCCGAAACGAAGGGTCAGCGGTGCTCTTGGGGTATTGGAAAGTTCGGCTATGGAATGAAAGCCAAGGATACGGAGGTCTTGGACCACTTTCTCCGGCAGCCGCAGCAATGAGATCGGTAGCTTTTCGACGGCGCGCACGATCTCGCCGCGGGGAACGATCACGGTATCCCGGTTGATGGCACGGACGCATGCATGCGCCGCGCCCCATGTATCCGCGATCGCTACCTTCGCAGTCAGCTTCCTCGAATAAAAGGTATTCACGATACCGCTGATCATCTTTGCTTCTCCGCCCTGCAGGTGATCGGCACCCTCGGTGTCCAGCACAAGACCGTCCTTACCGTCGACGGCGACTATTGGGGAATAGTGCCCAAGCGCCCATAGCGCGATGCGTTCCAGCGCGGCGGCATCGGCGGCGGGATCTGCATCTATTAGCATCAGCCCTCGGAAGATCGCCTGAGCCTTCGCCGCGGCCATCCCGACGCGAACACCGATCTTTTGCGCCGCGACATCTGCCGACGACACCCAACGCTTCGATCCACTGTGCGCGATGACCGCGATCGGCTGATCATCCGGTATGGTGGGATCGTTTCGTCTGATCCTGTCCGTAGCCAGATCCGGCAGAAATATGGATACGACCCTTGCCATCACATGCTCCCACGCAGAACTCTTTGCACTCGCCCGCTCGGGACCTCATCAACTCAAGAAACCATCTAGGTCGCCCTACTCCCGGTACCGGAAGTTCTTCGGACGGCAGCACGCTCACCCGCCACCTCGTCGTTGATGCTGTCGGCTGCCCGAAGTCGTTGGCCTCGGTCTGCCTTCGCCAGCGGCGCACCGCCAAGGCAATTGTCCCCGTTCGCTCCGCGACGAGCTGGAGCCGACGGCTCACGACCATTGGCAACCGCACCATCTCGCCGACGACCGCGCCACAGCCGCCGTAGGAAAGCGCCTCTTCCATGTTGGCAGCGACATCTTCTTCCTTGTCGCTCTCCACGAAGATGACCCTATCCGGATGCAGCCCAGCTTGAGCGAGCGCCGGGAAGAACAGATCGGGCCGCGTCAGGCACCAGACTATCGGCCCCTTCGTACGAGCGGCGATCCCGGCTGCGAATAATGCAGCCGCTGCGCCATCGACGGTTCCAGAGCCGCCACCCGCGAATTCATGGAGTGCTCCATGAGCCAAGCCCCCGCCCGGAAGGATCGCGTCGATCTCCTCGACACCGAATGCAAGACAGCCCGTCTTCTTTGCGCCCTCCCCCTGAATAGACGAGATGCGTTCGCGCAGATCAGCGAGCACTTGTTCGCGAAGAGCCGACATCGGTCACGAATCCTTTCGAAATCGCAGTGAAAAGGTGCAACATCATGTCGCCAGAACTTGATTGTTCATCTTCTGTTCTTTATCGTCGGCGGCGTCAAGACACCTGAAAATCAGGAATCTACTCCTAGGATTAGCAAAGCCGAAGATTCATAGAGTTGAATCATGATGGTAGCGGAGATTCCGGCGCAGGCCTTCTGGCGTAAATATTTTTGGTACGCCAGCGCGGACATCGATGTGATGCCGGTCTGCCAGACCGGGTGACGCAGGGCAAATGGAAACGGGATGCCGAGAAGACGACCAAAGCCCGATAACGAAGGAGGACCGATGCTGAAGGATTGCCGTCTACCAGTGATCGAGATCGCATGTGCACCGTGTGGTCGTCGGGACCTACTAGAGCGAAAGGACTGGTCGAACAGTTCGGTTCCGGGGTCAGCTTCTCACGATTGAGACGACGGCTGGCGATGGGGTGCGAGCGCCTTTGCCACCCAAATGGCGATCACTGCGGAACGCGGTTCCCCTGCCTGGAAGATGTCGGTGATCGCAATAGCGGCTGAGATGACGCGAATTGAAGGCCAAAGCGAGAAAGCGGTGGACAGGTTGGGCGCTCGTCTGGCGTTTCGTTGCCTGCAGCGAGAAATCGGAAAAACCGCTACATTCACCATCTCTGTCGTGTCCGATTGACACACCGCAATCTCGCAAATCTAACCAAAAACCATCGCGGAAGTTCCCAACACATCAGATGGTCTGGATATCGCTTATGATTTTCACGCGAAGGCAAGGCCATAACAACCGCTTGCCGTGGACCGCAGTGAGAAGCACGTCGACCGCACCGTTTGGGTCCGACACCTCGGCACGCCCCCCCATTTTGAGTTCCTCCCGCTAGGGGTTGACCGACGACATGTTTCCATTTTGCTCTGCATGCATAGACACACGCGCGTCGTCAATCATCTGGAGCGGCTGGTGTCGTCAAAGCGATTGTCTCAGACAGCTCACGGGGCCGTTGAAATTGGCATTCTGAAAGTAAAGCAAGTTTCGGCTGGATCGGAGCGAACATCGATCCGACCCCCGTGAGCCCGGGCGATCTGAGAAGCGATATACAGGCCGAGGCCGAGGCCCTGCGTCCCTGACTTCCCCTCACCTCGTCTGAACGGCAGGAAGAGCTTGTCGATCTGAGATACCTCGATGGGCTCCCCACCATTGGTGACGGAAATTTCGAGCTCATCATTTTCCAACTGCGCTCTGATTTCGACAGCTTTGTCCTCTGCGCCGTGCGTGACAGCGTTGGCGACGAGATTTGACACCATCTGCGCTATCCGATCGTGGTCGACTGCGACGGCCTTCTCTATCTCGATCGACACATTGATCTGTCTCGCCGGATTGGCCAGGACCACCTCATCAACGACGTGTCGGATGGTTTCAGCAAGATCGTTCAGAGACGTAGAAAGAACAAGTCCGCTGCCCATGCGAGCCCGCGCGAGGTCCATCACGTTTTCCACAAGACCCGACATCCTGGAAAGACTAGCCTTCATGAGCTTGAGGATCACCGGGCTTCGTTCAGTCCACCCCTCTTTCAGAAGACGGGACGTGCCAGCATCTACCGCAGCTATCGGGTTGCGAAGATCGTGTCCGAGAACAGCAATGAACTGCTCTCGCAGTTCGGATAGTTCCCTTTCCTGTTCCAGGGCGGCTCTGGTAATTTCAAGACGTGTCCCAGCATCAAGATGGTGGGCTATCAGTTCGGCAAACAGTTTGAATGCGCCCATCACTTCCGGGTTTTTGACCTTGGCCGGGTTTGGATCGATAGCGCACAGGGTTCCCCAGAACGCGCCGTTTTCCAGGATGATCGGTTCGGAGATGTAGCTCCGCAGCCCGTAGATGCGTGGCGTGTGATGATCGCGGTACTGAGAATCTTCGACCGCGTCATCGAAGACGATGGTCTGCCGATGACCGCGGATCTCGTTGCAGAGAGTGCTTTCCAGCGGCAGCTCATCACCAGGCTTTAGTCCGAAGCCGACCGGATCGAGAACCTGGCAGGCAACCCAGCGGTTCTCGGTGACGCGCGCGACGGCGGCGAAACCCATACCCGTCATCCGCAACACGACGTCAAGCATGGTCGGCACGGCGGCGATCCCAGATATGCGCTCAATGTCGTGTGCGAACTCGCCAGCCAACGTCTCTACTTCATTCTTTGCGGGCATCCGCGACGAGTTCACGGACTCTACGAAAGCTGCGTTCTCAAATGCGGTAGCGGTGGCTTCCCCGAGGGCCTCGAGCACCTCCACTTCCCAATCCGCTGGAGTATAAGGCTGTGACCAGTATGCACCGATCGCGCCGACTGGATTTTCCATCCGGATGGGTGCCATCGCCATCGCCCTTACGAAGGTGCCCGCATAGAGTTCGTAAGGAATACGGTCGTCCTGTCCAATGTCAGGAATGACGGCCGTCGCCCTGTTCATCATCGACCAACCGCTGACACAGGCAACTGATGGAAACTTCTGACCTTTCCACAACGAGCCGATGGCATCCTCTTCTACATAATGACAGAGGTCGCCATCTTTGAGGATGATCGCAATGCCGTCACACCCTATCACCGACCGGGCGGTATCGCGGAGCGTTTTGATCGCAGCCTCGGTGGTACGAGCACGCGCGATCTTCGCCCAAACTTTGGACAGCGACGCGAGGGGCGTTGAGGGTCTGGTCCGTTGATCCATCGACCAATGCCTTCCGATACGAGCCGTATTTTAGCGCGCAATTATGCAAGAAAATGCGTTTCTTTAAAAGCAAAAGTTCTGTGACCAGTTTGTCGACACGCGACGTGGAAGCAAATGTCAGCGGATGACAACGAGTTGCCCGAGCGAGCTCAGCACTTCCCTCTCGGAATAGGGTTTACCCACGAAACCGAGAGGCTGGAGAGGAAGTGCGGCTTCCCGGGTGCGCTCATCAAGGTTTCCGCTGACGAACAGCGACGGGATGTTCCAGCGCTCCCGCAAAGCCGCCGCTGTCTCGACCCCGTTGGTACCGCGAGCAAGATTTACATCCATGATAGCAACATCCACATTGCCGCCATGTTGATCTGCAAGCGCGATAGCCTGTTGCATGTGCGATGCTTGACCGACAACGTCGTAGCCCGCGTCGAGAAGCATGTCCTCGAGATCGAGCGCAAGAAGCATTTCGTCTTCGACGATCATGATACGGAGAGGCATCAGGCGCGCTCCCGTGGAAAAGTCACGGCTAGCTTATGTGCCGTTGCGTCCGGATGGTAATGAAGCTGCCCGTCGATCTGCGTAGCCATGCTCGTTACAAGCTTGAACGACAGATCCGACAGCACTGAAGGACCTCGGCTTGCCGCGTCAGGATCACGGATTTCAAGCTCCATCAGCCCGTCGGAAACCTCACGGAGCGATACGATGACAGGGCCATCGGACTTCGATGTGGTTTTGATCGGCGAACTCAGCAATTCGTTGAGGATGACAGAAAGCGGGATCGCGCGCTCGGTCGGGAGCGAAAGATCTTCTGCTTCGACAATTATCTGTCGTGTCCTGGGTGAGCTAGCGAGATCCAGGCAAAGCCTACTGATGTGATCGACCATGTCGACACTCAGAGAATTTTCCGTTCTGTACAGCCGTTCATGCACTGAGATGATCGCTCGAACCCGGGAAATGGCCTGGTTGAACGCCTCTAGCGCCGCGGGTTCTTCAAGTCTGCGGGCTTGCAAGCGGAGCGTGCTCACTACGAGCTGGAGACTGTTCTTTACACGGTGGTTCACTTCGGAAAGCAAACGCTCAAGAGCGTTGAGAGCACTGGATAGCTCCGCCTCTCGTTTCCGGTCGGCAGTCACGTCCATCAGAACACCAATCATCCTGACCTTTCCCGTCGATGTCCTCAGAACTTCGCCGCGTGAGGCAATGTATCTGATGTCGCCGTCGGGAAGATTGATCCTGTAGTCGAAGTTCATCGCGGTCTGATCCGGACAACCAATGACACTGCTGATCACCTCGCTAACACGCTCGAGATCGTCGGTATCCATTCTCGCGAAGAAGGGCTCGGCGACTGGCCCGCCACCTCCGGGGGAAAAGCCAAACATCACGTCGACCGCGTGGCTTCTGCGCCACATGTCGGTCTCGGGCTCATACTCCCACGACGCGAGGTCTGCGGCGTGAAGAGCAACGCGCAATCGCGCATCCGCCTCTCGCTGCCGAACGACGCTGTCAGTGACATCCATGGGATTCTGAATGATGTACCGGATAGCGCCATCCTCTCCGACAACAGGAGTGTGGATCGGTGTCCAGAACTTCTGAACGAAGCCACCGCCAGGCAGTGGGATGTCGTATTGGATGACAGCCATCTCGTGTGGTCTACCTGGGAGAAAGCGTGTCGTAGCGAGACCTCTAGTGGGCCTTGCTCGACAGTGCCGACTGCATCCGGATTTTCCGGGAATGCCTCGAGAATGTTGCGGCCGACGATGTCCTCTCTGGTACGCTGGGTTAGGCTCAGATAGGCATCAGAAGCTCCGACGATCACGAGATCAACGTCGAGAACTAAGTAGGGCTGTGGCATCCCCATGAGGATTGCAGCAAAATCGGTAGGACTGTCTGGTGTTTTCAAGTGCTCATTTACCCCGTCTGCCTCTGGGGAGGCAGCGCAATGTGTCGGCGCTTGCAGACACCAATCCAACCAATATCCGCCGAGATTAACCGAGTTCCGTTTAACACCGCAGCTTCTTCGCGTTTGTAACTCGAAATCTCTCAAAAGGTTTCAACTCCGACAGCAAAAAAAGCGTTTCATGCTTCCACGAACGGAACAAAATCCCACGGGTCATCGTTTCCATGCGATTTTCTACAAAATCCATCTCGAAGACATTACGAAAATCACTTCTTGGCTGATCTGAATTTCCCAAGGGTTCGTAGTCGATGCGGCTTGGATTGTGTGGCAGAAGGTAAGCGTTCCACGCATTCTCCCTGAAAGCGAGCATCTGACGTTGAGTTATGACAGAACCAAGGTAGACCTGACGAACTGCGATCGGGAACCCATTCACATTCCCGGCAGCATCCAGCCTCATGGTGCCATGGTCGTCGTGGACGACGAGACAAATCGCGTGTCCTTTGTCTCCGGCAACATCAATGAATTCCTCGGCGACACCAACCGTGACTACAAAGGAGCTGAGCTTGCCGACGTCGTCGGCTGGCGCGTGGCGCACGATATCGCGAACGCGGTGGCGAAGTCCGGAGTTGGCCAGATCGCAGGCGTGGTTCTTAAAGCCGACCTGGGTGAGAGCGGCGTTAAAGCCGATATCACAGTCCACCGATACGCAAGGCGCACCTTTCTTGAATTCGAGCCGCCTGCTTCTGCGGAAGACACGGAAGTCGCACTTCACCTCACTCAAACACTGATGAGGCGGGTCGACGCACAGAAAAATTTCGAAGGCCTTTTTTCAGCCACCGCGCGCCTCATCAGGGCCACGCTCGGTTACGATCGCGTCATGGTCTATCGCTTCCTCCACAACGGTGCCGGTCGCGTCGTTGCGGAAGCGAAAGCCCCTTCTCTCGAGACCTTCATGGGACAGCATTTTCCGGTGTCCGATATTCCGGTGCAGGCACGAGAACTCTACGTGCGAAACTGGGTTCGGGTTATCGGTGATGTTTCATTTGTTCCGGTGCCATTGCAGCCCAAGATCGCTGACGGTGATGCTCCGGTTGACCTCTCGTTCGCCCATCTGAGAAGCGTGTCGCCGATCCATTGTGAATACCTGAAGAACATGGGCGTAGCGGCGTCGATGTCGATATCGGTGGTGGTTGATGGCGAACTGTGGGGGCTGATTGCCTGTCATCACAATACGCCGAAACACCTCTCGATCCCGCTTCGGGTCGCGACGGAACTATTTGCTCAATATTTCTCTCTCCACGTGGCAACAATCGAGCACCGGACCCAGAAAGCCGCGGCCATAGGCATACGGGCTCGTCTCGATGCCATCATTTCTGGTGTGGATCCGGCAAGCCCGGTCGAACTCACCCTGCGAACCCGACTGCGCGAATTCGCCTCGCTGATCGCAAGCGACGGTGCTGGCTTGTGGACGCACGGGGAATGGTCGTCATTCGGTGTCGCTCCCCCGGAGTTAGAGGTTCCTTCCCTCATGGAACTTGTCGCGCGCAAGGCAGGCCGAAACATATGGGAGACGCAGGATCTCCGGACAGAGACCGGAAACGAAAGTGCGTACGGCTCCCGCGTCGCCGGCGTGCTCGCCATCCCGATTTCCGTATCCGCTCGGGACTTCCTTGTCTTCTTCCGCAGCGAGGAGGCACATCAGATCGAATGGGCTGGCGAGCCTCGCAAGAATGTCGAAATTACCGGGTCGGGTGAGCGTTTGACACCGCGTGGAAGCTTCGAGACCTGGCGTGAGGATGTTCGGTACAAATCCATACCTTGGACAGATGCTGACCTCGTCGTCGCGGATGCTATTCGTGGATATGTCCGGGATGTAATGCTCTCCCACAATGACGCTACCGAGGAGCAGCGCGGAAAGACTGAGGAGCAGAGAAAGCTGCTTAATTCGGAGCTCAATCATCGCGTCAAGAACATTCTCGCCTTGGTGAAGTCCATAGCGACGCAGACCGGAGCCAACGCCCTGTCTGTCGATGACTACGCGACATCATTTGAAGGAAGGCTCCGGGCACTGTCTTTTGCCCACGACCAGTCATTCGCTGGCGCGGATGGTGGCGAACTGCGCGGTCTCATCGAAGCCGAAGCGGGCATGCATCGTTTCGCGCAGATGCCGGACAGGATCACAATCGGTGGTGATCCGGTCGGGCTCACCGAGCGGGCTTTCGGGGTCTTCGCGCTTCTGCTTCACGAAATGATGACGAACTCAGCCAAATACGGCAGTTTGTCAGTGCCTTCTGGTAAGCTCGAAATCGCATGGCAGATCGGCGTTTGTGGCGATTGCGAACTTACCTGGATCGAAAGCGGGGGCCCGGAGGTCGAGCCACCCACCCGACAGGGCTTTGGAACGAGCCTGATTGAGAAGACGATCTCTCACGATCTCGGCGGATCGGTCGACATCGACTTTGCGCGGGAAGGTCTTCGTGCCCGGTTCATCGTTCCCGGAAAACATCTTCATGCCGTCACGGAGCGTATTGTTAGCCAAAATCCTGATCAGATCATGAATGAAGAAATCTTGGCTGGCCTCAGGGTTTTGCTGGTGGAGGACCAGGCGCTGATCGCGATGGATACGGAGGAACTGCTACGGACCATGGGCGCTTCGGAGGTCGTTGTGGCTGCCGACGTGGACGCTGCTCTCGACAAGATTGCAGAGACAGTTCCGGCCTGCGCCGTGCTCGACCTCAATCTAGGCTCTACTTCATCGGAGGATGTCGCTGTCGAACTGGAGCGCCGAAAAGTGCCGTATGTGTTTGCAACGGGCTACCGCGACAGCGTGAGTATTCCTGATCGCTTCGCCGGGGTCCCGGTCGTGCGAAAGCCTGTTGCTATGAAGGCGCTGGCCGTCGCCTTGCAGCAGGTCATTGCTGGCTGACAGTGGCTAGTCCGTGCGGGCTATATGGCAGCGAAAGCTTTTTGTCTGATAACCATCGCAAACGCGCACGATCGAGAGTTCGATCCTCTGGGAGGTCTAAGCCAAGGGTTCGCAAACAAACTCGTCTCGATTCTGGTGTTACGGGTTCTTGAACCTCACGCCTACACCACCGCCATTGGTTGGGATGAACTCAATTCCATCCGCTTCGAGCGTCATCTTTATGAGCTTCAAATTTGCCGGTGTGATCGCCGGGATTCCGTTATCCATTTCGGCGCGCCGAATTGTAGAGACTCCCACGCTGGCCGACTCGGCAAGATATTCAGCCGTCCATCGGAGCAGCGCTCTCGCTGCTCGAATTTGAGCTCCAGTTATTTCGCTCATTTTCTATGTTTTCTCATTGAAACATTTTCGTTCATATGCAATATTTTCGTTCACTCGGTCACACCCAGTGTTTGAGCCACCGGATGTGACCTAACCACACCTAGCTGTATGGAGCTCGGATCATGGCTGATTCTGAGAATAGCAGAACTTTGCCGGCAATCACGTGCAGAAACTCTCTGCAGACCGCGGAATGGTTCCTGTTCAACAATTTTTCTGACCAGGAGCTCTGGTCGCCGAGCTTACGCGATGGCGTCCTGACGAAATGGCATGCATGGAACCGTGCTTTTCACGAACTTGCTGCTTTTGGACGAGCTCAGCAGAAGCTCGAAAGCCAATTGATGTGCACGGCACCAGCGCTTCAGGTGGAAGTTATCTTGCCGAATAGCGCCACGCCTTTCATCACCTCCTCGATCTCCGAGATTCAGGACCGATTGAAAGGAAATGACTTTACAGTCGCCCGAGCAAAAGCAGAGGCAGATTTGCTTGCCAAGCACAAGCAGTGGGAGGCTGTGGACGAGTCTCTCGGCTACAGCCGCGCAAAGCGCGCGGAGGACGAGGCATCTCTCGTAGAGGAGCGTTTGGCCCTCAATCTCTCGCAAGCACCAGGGATGACAACCGTCGCCGTCGCCGCAAAGCTCCACTGTATTTTGGAACGCGGCTCCCCCCGACCAGACAGTAACGAGTTTCCTTGGCCTCAGATCAGGTCAGTCCTGATCGATATTCTCGCAATGCATGGTGTTTTCTCAAAGGAGACCTGTGCCCGGTAAGTCTCAACGCTCGATAATCTCTGTCTGGTTACGAGTCTAACGAGACAGGGCAGTTCCCTACACCCGATCAACTGCCGATTTTAAAACGTTCGTGCAATTTTTTCGGAATTTGCACTTTTCATGAGCAATACGTTGTGTAATGTAGAGTATACAACGACAGAGCATACAATGCAATTCATGAAGTTTCTGACCCGCGATGTGCAAGGCGCACCATGGGAAGGACGACCTGCGCCGTGAAAACTTACTGCCAGCAACGAAGTCGAAGAAATCAAAAGAAGGGAACGACCTAATGCAATTTCTAGAAGGATTCCGCCCACCTCTCCTGGCTTTGGCAATCGCCACCGCTACCTCCGCTGGATTTGTCGGGATCACCGCCGCCTTTGCGGAGGAATTGCGGGTCGGCACGCAGCTTAAACTGATGACTCTCGATCCCCACTATGCGGATCTCAATGAAAACAACGCGTTGCTGGCTCATATTTATGAGCGCCTCGTTCGACAGGATGAGCATCTCAATCCCCAGCCGGCCCTTGCTGTATCATGGAAGCGCCTGTCCCCGACCCAGTGGGAGTTCAAACTCCGCAACGGTGTTCGGTTTCACGATGGCTCCGCCTTTTCCGCTCAGGACGTCATTTATTCGATCGAGCGCGTTCGTGATTTCCTGAAGCCTCCAAGTGGTGGGTTCCAGGGCTACACCAAGCCGATCAAGTCCGTAACAGCACCGGAACCGATGACCGTCGTCATCGAAACAAATGGAGAGGCACCCACCCTTCCCTTGCAGATGACCACGTTGTTCATCCTCCCGCATAAGGCGAACGGTTTTGCCACCACCGAGGAAATGAATGCAGGTGTGCAGCCCAATGGAACCGGCCCTTACAAATTCAAGGCGTGGCAGTCCGGTGAACGTCTGACGCTATCGAACAATCCAGGTTACTGGGGTGGTGCTCCGGCGTGGTCTGATGTCACCTTCCGCATCATCGAAAGCCCGGCTGCGCGCGTGGCTGCACTCACGACCGGTGATGTTGATCTCGCAGACTTCATTCCGGCACGAGATGTCGAGGGTCTCAAGGCACGCAAGATCGAAATTGACAGCACAGCGGCGTCCCGGTCGAATTTCGTCCAGTTCGATATCGCGAGCGATCAGCCTCCAGGTGTAACAAGCAAGGACGGAAAGCCTATCGGTAATCCCTTCCGCGACAAGCGCGTTCGTCAGGCGCTGACAATGGCGACGGATCGGTCATTCATCACCGATCGGATCCTGTCCGGTTATGGCACCGCCGCTGCACAGCTTTTTCCACCGGGCCTGGCGGGAACGTCGGATAGACTGAAAGTCACCCCGCCCGACTATACCGGGGCCAAGGCTCTCTTGACAGAGGCCGGATATCCCGACGGCTTCAATGTCGTGCTGGCAGGTCCCGGTGGGCGTTATCCCGGCGATGCGGAGTCGCTGCAGTCGATTGCCCAGAACTGGGCTCGTGTCGGTGTCACGGTCCAGCCTGTCGTCTCACCCTTCTCCGTTTTCATGACGAAGCGGTCTAACGGCGAGTACCCTGTCTGGTACGGCGGCTGCTCTGGAGAAGCGGTCACACTTTGCCTGGATGGCGTCCTGCGGCACGGGGCACCGGCTCGCTCAATTACGGTCACTATGAGAACAACGCCTTCGACGAAATGCTGGTCAAAGCGAAGACGATGGAAGAAGGGCCGGGTCGTCACGAGGCTCTGGCACGCGCGACGGAATTCGTCATGACCGACTATCCAACCATTCCGCTTTACCACTACCATCTGATCGTCGGACACGGGCCGAAAGTCGGGTCCTACACTGTGCATCCGCGTGGCTGGACAATGGCCATGCAGGCCGCCTCACGAACCGAGTGAGGGCAGCGCAGATGGTATCGACAATTATTGGAAGGCTGTCACAAGCCTTTCTTCTCCTCCTCGTCATGTCGCTCATTGGCTTCATCGGCATTCACAGTGTCGGCAATCCTGTCTTCAATCTCGTCAACATCGAGACCGCGACAGCCAAGGACATCGAAATGGCGACGATCGCGCTGGGACTGGATCAGCCCCTTTGGCATCAATATTTCCTCTTCATCGGAAACGTTCTGAGCGGCAATTTCGGGACATCGTATATCTATCACCTCCCGGCGTTCGAACTGGTGATGAGCAAGTTGCCCGCAACCCTTGAGCTGGCAATCGTCGCGATGTCGATTGCAGCGCCCGGCGGAGTGCTTCTGGGATTGCTTGCAGGCCGCCGGAAAGGAAAGCCAATCGACCGTGCGATCCTCCACGGAAGCGTTATTGCGCTGAGCGTTCCATCCTTCTGGCTGAGCATGATGCTCATTCTGGTGGGTGCCATTCTGACGGGCTGGTTCCCGTCCGGTGGCCGAGGCTCCACAGCCGCCTTGTTCGGCGCGCAGTGGAGTTTCTTGACGCTCGATGGTCTTTGGAATCTGACATTACCAGCACTTGCGCTCGCGCTCCCCAACATTGCTTTGATTGCAAGGCTAACGCGGTCCGGAACGATCGAAGTCGAGACACAGGATTTCACGCGGTTTTGCCAAGCGAAGGGCCTGTCGTCCCGACGGATCCTGTTCCGACACACGCTACCGAATATCAGCGTTCCGATCGTGACGATCATTGGCATGCAGTTTGGTGGGATGCTGGCCTTTGCCGTCGTGGTCGAGTCCATATTCAACTGGCCGGGTGTCGGAAAACTATTGATTGACTCAATCCAGCTTCTCGACCGGCCAGTCGTCATGGCCACCCTCACCTTCATCTCGATTGCTTTCGTCGGGCTCAACGCACTCGTCGACCTCTTCTACGTCGTGCTCGATCCGCGCACACGCCGCAGCGCATGAAAGGGAACCCCATGAAAACCGACACGCTGCGCGCTTTGTGGAAGCGTCCCGTTCTATCCCGTATCAGCTTCCCGATGGCGCTCCTCGCCGCTTATATTCTACTGGCGCTTGCGGCATCGCTCATCGCACCTCAAAACCCCTATGACCCTTTGCAGATTTTCGCATGGGAGTCGTCTTCACCTCCAGGAGCCGCCAGCAGCGTTGGCTACACCTATCTTCTGGGGACAGACGGGCTCGGACGCGACATTTTCAGCACCGTTCTCTACGGACTGCAGATCAGCCTGTTCGTCGCCGTTACCAGCACGGCTCTTGCGGCCTTAATTGGAGTAACCGCGGGCGTCACCGCGGCATATTCCAACCGGTGGATCGATGCGCTCATCATGCGGGTTGTCGATCTGCAACTCAGTCTTCCAACAATCCTTGTCGCGCTGATCGCCATCGTGACCCTCGGGCCCGGCATCGATCGCATCATTCTTGCACTGGTCATCGTTCAATGGGCGACCTATGCACGCGTCACACGCGCTGTGGCGATGACCGAAGCGAGCAAATCATATCTGGATGCTGCGCGCCTTCTGCGACTGTCTCCGCTCCGGATCGGGCTGCGTCATCTTTTGCCGAACAGCATTGCGCCGGCAATCACACTGATCCCGATCGAGCTCGGCCATGCGGTCGCCCTTGAAGCCACGCTGTCATTCCTGGGCCTTGGTGTTCCCATCGACAAACCGTCCCTGGGCTCGGCCGTTGCGAATGGATTTCAGTATCTCCTCACCGGCCAATACTGGATCAGCCTTTTCCCGGGGCTGGCGCTGTTCGGTCTTATCGCAAGCATCAATTTCGTCGGCGAAGACATGCGCCGGCGGCTCGATCCAAGGAGCCGATGAATGGAACAGGACCAGAATCAATCTCCCCTGCTCGTGGTCAGCAATCTTACCTTGAAGCATCAACTGGCCGACACCTCGACGACAATCCTGCGGGACGTCTCTTTCGAGCTTCGTGCAGGTGAAATCCTCGGCCTGATCGGCGAATCCGGCGCAGGCAAATCGACGCTCGGCAATGCCGTGCTTGGTTTGCTCGCTCCAGGGTTTAAGCAGACTGGTGGTCGAATTCTTTTTCGGGGACAGGCCTTCGATGAAATGAGCGACAAAGACCGAATGATGTTCAGAGGACGCCGGATTTCGGCGATATTTCAGGATCACACGGCCTCACTCGACCCTTTGATGTGCGTCGGTTCGCAGATCGTCGAAACGATCCAGGCGCTGGATCGTAGTCTCACCGCTCGACAGGCCAGAGCCCACGCGCTTGACCTCATGGAGCGTGTGGGTATCCAGGATCCGGCGGCCCGATACAGTCAGTATCCACACCAGTTCTCCGGCGGACAGCGCCAAAGAATCGTGATCGCGATCGCATTGGCTGGCAAGCCGGACATTATCGTTGCGGACGAACCAACCTCTGCTCTCGATGCGACCGTCCAAAAACAGATCCTCGCCCTGTTGCGAAAACTGACGGATGAGACAACGGTCTCTATCATTCTTGTCACGCATGACATGGGCGTGATCTCGGAGATCGCAGACAGGGTCGTCGTCATGCGCCACGGCAAGGTTGTCGAACAGGGCGCGACATCCTCGATCCTCGACGCGCCAGCCGAACCTTACACCCGCGATCTCCTCGCCGCCGTTCCGCGCTTGCGCCTTTCGGGCGTCCACCAGCCGCCTGTGCTTTTTCATGGTGCGGAACCGGCTGGAGACGGCATTGATCCAGCCGGACCGGTTGGTCCTCGCTCCGTCCTGTCAGTCAAAGGCGTGACCAAGACATTCGCTCGCCGCAGCCTGCCATGGCCCCGAAGCGGTCGGCAGTCATTTGCGCTCCGGGACGTTACCATCGAGATCAAGCGCGGTGCCATTACCGGGATCGTCGGAGAAAGCGGCAGTGGCAAGAGCACGATCGGACGCATTGTCGCGGGTCTTGAGACAGCCAATCAGGGAACACTCGAAATCGATGGTGCAGGTTTCGATATTTCCCGATCAGGTCGCAAAAGCGGTCTGTTGGGACAGGTTCAGATGATATTCCAGGACCCCGCAATGTCACTCAATCCTCGCATGTCGGTCGGCTCCGCGCTTGAAGAAAGCGTTCGATCCGGCAACCGGGGATCGAAGTCATATGCTCACGAGGTCGGCGATCTCATGGACCGGCTGGGCCTGCCGAAAATCCTATTGAAGAGTTTTCCGCATCAACTATCGGGTGGCCAGAAGCAGAGGGTCTGCATCGCACGCGCCCTTCTCGCAAGACCCAGCATTATCGTCGCCGACGAGCCAACCTCGGCGCTAGACGTCTCGGTTCAAGCCGAGATCGTCACCCTTCTCAAGGAAACCGTTCGCGAGCGCGGGTTGTCGATGCTGTTCATCTCTCACGACCTGGCCCTCGTTCAGGACCTCTGCCATGCGATCTATATTTTCAAGGATGGCATCGTGGAAGATTCCGGCCCCACGGATTTCATATTCTCCCAGTCGGACAATCCCTACACGCGGCGGCTTATTGACGCCCGCCCCTTGCGGTTCACGCACTGACCTCAGACCGGCCGGACCTCCAATTCGAGTTCTGTGCCAACCAAAACTTCGCTCCTTTCCATCATGCAGGAACACATGACATGACGAATCCCTTCACGGTCGCAGTAACCGGCCAGTCGCTGATCAAACACGACATTCGCACTCTCGAAACCCCTGGCTTCGAGGCAGTGCGCAAGACACTTAGCAAATCGGACTTTGCATTCACCAATTTCGAGAGCACGATCTTCGGTAGCCATGGCGGATGGCCGATGAAGGGCTCATTTTTTGGCAGCAGCCAACCCGTCGTCCTCGATACTCTCCAGTCGCTCGGGTTCCATGGACTATCCCTGTCGAACAACCATGCGTACGATCTCGGCTCGCCCGGCATCCTTTCGACGCTCGAGGAGGTCGAGAGGCGCGGCTTTCTCCATGCCGGTATTGGTCGCAACCGGACGGCTGCGGCACGGTCCGGGCTTGGGTCCGTCGCTGGTCGAAAGATCGCCTTGGTGGCCATGGATGGTGGGCCGGGGCCTGATTTTATGTACGCAGCGGATGCAGCTCCGGGCCGACCCGAGCGACCCGGCATCAACCGACTGAAACTGACCCAGATCATCGACGTGGATACGCATGCTTTCGAACAACTCGCGGCGATCCGGGACAAAGTCGGCTACACCAGCATGGATCTCGGCAATGACAGTCAGCCAGACGACAAGCCAATGGTCGACGACCTCTCGGAGATCGCACTTGCTCGTGGGCTCTTCAGACGCTCGGAGACGTTCGGCCGGAATGTGAAAATCGATCCGGACGACCTGGCCAGAAATCTTGCCGCGATCACAGCTGCTGCCACCAGCGATTGCCTTGTGGTGGCCTATCTCCACCATCATCATTGGGCGTCCGACTGGTATCAGGTCCCCGGATGGGTCGGTTCTGTAGCCAGACAGTGCATAGATGCGGGTGCCGACATGTTCGTCAGCCACGGCGCTCCCGTTCTGCAGCCGTTGGAGATTTATCAGGGGAAACCGATCTTCTACAGTCTTGGAAATTTCGTCTTTCACATTCGTCCGGGCAAATCCAAATGGACCGCCCGTGAGGTTTGGGAAAGCGTGATTGGCTTATGCACATTCAACGAGATTGGCTCATTGACTGGAATTGCCTTTCATCCGGTTATCATAGGCGGTCCCGAAGGGTTGAAGAACGAAGCGCTCGACCAGCGCCTCGCGCCAGAGATTGCCACTGGCGAGGACGGGCAGCGGATCCTGCAGAGGTTTCAGCAACAGTGCGCGCAATTCGGCACGGCCATCAGGATTTCGGAAGATGTCGGCTATTACGACACCAACTGATGGTGAAGGGTTTATCGAGCTCCCTCGTTTCACAGCGGACGTAAGATCGGCTTTCATCGCTAGATGGCCGATCTCGCTTTCAGCAAATCGGCGGGCTCGACCTCGAGGATCCGCGCGAGTGTCTCGACCATATCGATTGTCGCAGAATACTGGCATCTTTCCAGTGAACTGACATAGGTGCGGTGAATGTCCGCGCGGTGCGCGAGCTCTTCCTGCGAAAGACCTCGTTTCAAGCGAATTTCCCGCAGATTGGAAGCGAAAGTTTCTCTGATACCCATCAAATGATTCATGCGTTTTGCAGCGCATTCATCTACAGAGTATACCCTTCATTTTCGCATGCATCTGCCTTGTACCCAGAGATCTGAGCGCGCCCACTTCCCATGATGGCCCAGTTGGGCAGAGCTGTGAGATGTGTCGATTTTGAGGCTTTAACTTTCCCCGCCATGATATTCAATCTGCGCACCACCGCGAACTTTGATCAGCAGCTATGCTAGCATTGCGCCAAACCGCACGTCTTGAAGCCGCATAAGCCAGAACCTCACGCGCTTAGAATGGCGTCACTGATTTAAGTTTACAGTGCCAAAATCGGTTATTCTGTGAAAGCCTCCTCACGTTTCCGGCGGATACTCGGCGCCAGCACGAGTGCTAGCACCACGACGGCGAACACCAGCAATGACAGACTGAGGGGGCTACGCAGAAAGATTGACGGATCGCCCTGGCTAATGAGCATCGCGCGGCGCAGGTTCTCTTCCAGCATCGGCCCGAGAATAAACCCAAGCAAAAGCGGCGCGGGCTCGAAGCGCATCTTGGTGAGCGCGAAACCAACGATGCTGAAGCCTGCCATGACAAAGACGTCAAAGACGCTGTTGTTGATGCTGTAGGCACCGATGCAGCAGAAGGTGATGATCGCCGGAAACAGCAAATGATAGGGTACGGTCAGCATGCGCACCCAAAGTCCGATAAGCGGGAGGTTGAGGATCACGAGCATCAGATTGCCCGACCACATCGAGACGATCATGCCCCAGAACAGTTCAGGCTCGTCGGAAATAACGTTTGGTCCGGGTGTGATACCCTGGATGATCATCGCCCCCACCATCAGTGCCATGACAGGATTGCCAGGAATACCAAGTGTCAGCATCGGAATGAACGACGTCTGCGCTCCAGCATTGTTCGCTGATTCCGGTGCGGCAACGCCCTCTATAGCGCCCTTGCCGAATTCGGCCCGGTTCGGGGATATCCGCTTTTCCATCGCATAGGAGGCGAACGAGGCAAGCATCGCCCCGCCCCCCGGCAATACGCCGAGGAACGAGCCAAGCGCAGTGCCGCGCAGGACGGGCGCGATGATCCGCTTCAAATCCTCTTTCGTCAGCATCAAGCCGGTTACCTTCTTGACCCCGACCGAACGCTCCTGCTCGTTCTCCAAATTGCGCAGGATCTCGCATATCCCGAATATGCCCATGCTGACTGCGACGAAGTTTAAACCATCGTAGAGTTCCGGGATGTCGAACACATAACGGGGCGTACCGCTTTCGACATCCGTCCCAATCGTCCCCAGCACAAGTCCGAAAACAATCATCGCAAACGCTTTCAGCAACGATCCGCTGGCAAGCGCCACCGACGCCACAAGGCCGAGGACCATCAGCGAGAAATATTCCGCCGGCCCAAAATTAAGTGCCACCGCGGCAAGTGGCGGGGCTGCGACGGCGAGCAGGATGGTCGCCACCGTTCCGGCGAAGAAGGAGCCGAGAGCCGCTGTCGCAAGCGCCGCGCCCGCTCGGCCATTGCGCGCCATCTGGTAACCGTCGATCGCAGTGACGACGGATGAGCTCTCACCCGGCAGGTTGATGAGAATGGCTGTGGTCGAGCCTCCATACTGGGCCCCATAGAAGATGCCGGCCAGCATGATGAGTGCGGATTCCGGCGGCAGACCGAAGGTGATCGGTAAAAGCATGGCGATGGTCGCGGTCGGTCCGAGCCCCGGCAGAACGCCGATCGCGGTGCCCAAAAGACAGCCGACAAAGCCGTAGAACAGGTTCATCGGCATGAATGCTGTCGAGGCACCCAGCCAGAGGTTAGAGAAGATATCCATAAGTAATCCAATCCGGTTTCGTCGGCTGGCTGGCGAGCGTTAAGTGAGGTCGCCGATGAAGGGCACCCAAGGGCCGAAGGCGCTAACAGGAAGCGACAGAAGTTTCGTGAACACCAGCACAGAACAGACGGCCAGAAAGAGGCCGAGCAGGATCGAATGACGCCAGTTGGCATAACGGCTCGCCGCCCCCACCCCGGCTATCAGCAGCACGATGGTAGGAGCGAGACCGAGACCGGACAATAGCAGCCCGAAGCCTATCGGCGCTGCGATTACCAGGCTGTACGCCTTCCAGTTCCACACCTCCGGCTCGCTGTCTTCAGCATCAACCATAAGCGACTGAACGATGATCATAGCGCCGATCATCAACAGAATGAGGCTCAGCATCGTCGGGAAATAGCCCGGACCCATCCGAAAAGAGTCTCCGACTTCCAGTTCCCGACCGAACCATAAAAAAAGCAGTCCGACGCAGATCATTGTCACACCGCCAACGAAGTCGCGGCCATTTCTAATTTTCAGCATGCATGATACTCGCGTGTGAAAGACGTGCCGGCCGACGACTAGTCCCCGGCCGACAGATTACCTCACTGCAGCGGCACGTTGGCCGCCTTGATGACGTCGGCCCACTTTGCTGTTTCCTTGTCAATGAAGACCTGGAATTCGGCAGACGTATTACCGACCGGCGTCACGCCCATCGCCTTGAGCTTTTCCTGCATTGCCGGCTCGGCGATGATCGCCTGCACTTCCTTGCTGAGCTTTTCGACGATTTCCGGTGGCGTGCCGGGAGGCGCGAAGAGGCCGTGCCAGGAGGTCGCGTCGAAGCCGGGAATGACGCTCGCCATGGTTGGTACGTCGGGCAAGAGAGCGGCCTTTTCCAGGCTGGTGACGGCCAACGCCTTGACCTTGCCGGCTTTCACCTGCTGGGCGGCCGTGGGAATGTTGTCGAACATCATATCAACGTGTCCCGCGACGACATCGAGGATGGCCTGGCTGCTGCCCTTGTAGGGTACATGAGTGATCTTGATGTCGGCCTTCGTCGCTAGCAACTCGCCCGCCAGGTGGATCGACGTGCCCACGCCCGAAGATGCGTATGTGTGCTTACCGGGCTCCGTCTTCAGGAACGCTATCAGTTCCTCGACATTGTTGGCCTTGATCTTGTCGGGGTTGACGACCAGAACGTTCGGCAGGCTGGCGATCAGAGAAATTGGCGCGAAGCCCTTTTCCTTGTCATAAGGCAGTTTTTTGTAAAGAGTCTGGTTGATGGCATTCGAGCTCACCGTGCCCATGCCGATGGTATAGCCATCGGGCTTGGAACGGGCGAGATCGCCAAGACCGATGTTCCCACCAGCGCCCGGCTTGTTTTCAACGATGAAACGCTGTCCCAGCCGCTTGTCGAGTTCTTCCGCGACGAGGCGGCCGAAAGTGTCCGTATTGCCGCCCGCCGCGAATGGAACGACCACGGTTACGGTCTTGGTTGGATAGTCCTGCGCATGGCTCGGCTGGAGGCCGGATGCACATATTACGGCCATAGCGGCCGCAAACGTCGTTAAACGTTTGAGGTTCATAGCAATTCCTCCACTTGTCCGGCGTCTGGCCGGCCCCGCTAGTCCACTCCCGGTATCCTCCTACCGGTAAAATGGAAGCGCTTTCATTCTACTGTGAAAATCCTCGCCTGCAACCTTGATGCGAAAAATTATTATAATTAAAATTCAATATGTTATTCTGTTTGGCGGCATTCTGATAATCGAAGCCCTTGAATACGCTATAAATGAAAGCGTAACTCATTTTTAACAGGAGCGATGATCATGGCTGACTATGACAAGCGAAGGCACATCACGACCAGTGGCCCGGTAACGCTCGCTGATATCGCCAAACTAGCCGGCGTCTCGCCCGTTACCGTATCGCGCGCCATTAATACCCCGGCACTGGTCAAACCGCGAACCTTGGAAGCGATCGAGAAGGTCATCGCTCGAACAGGGTATGTGCCGAACCTTCTGGCTGGCGGCCTTGCCTCCAGAAAGACCCGACTGATCGCAGCAATTGTTCCGTCCGTCGCCAGCACTATCTTTGCCGAAACCATTGAAGGCCTTAATGCCGAACTGGTCTCTGCTGGTTACCAGCTTCTACTCGGTTTATCCGGGTACGATGCCAAGCGTGAGCTGGAGCTCACCCGCGCCATCCTTGCCCGGCGTCCCGACGGCATTATCCTGACCGGCATCACCCATCTCAAGGAAACCCGAGCCATGCTCACAGGTGCTGGCCTCCCGATCGTCGAAATTTGGGATTCAACACCCTCGCCACTCGATACTGCGGTCGGCTTTTCACACGATGGCGTCGGCACAATGGCCGCCGAGCATCTGCTCATCCGTGGCTATGATCGCTATGCACAGATCGGCGCCAACGACCCACGCGCAGTCCAACGTCGCGATGGCTTCGTCAATCGCCTCAAGGGCATTGCAAATGTCGAGCTTCCGGAGCTGGACATGAGCTCCCCGTCGACCTTCCGTGATGGACGCCTTGCGATGGCGCAACTCCTCACTCGCGGCGAAGATACGCTGGGCGTCTTTTGCTCGTCGGATGTGGTTGCCCAGGGTGCCCTTGCAGAAGCGCACGCACGAGGATGCCGCATGCCCGATAAGCTCGCCATTATCGGCTTCGGTGACTTCGACTTTGCACCCCATACCCATCCGCCGCTCACCACAATACGGATCGACCGCCGCGATATCGGCACCCAGGCGGCACGGTCTATCCTCAGGAAAATCGAAGGTGACCCAAATGTCGAAACGATGATTACCATCGACTTCCACATCGTCGCCCGAGGGACAGCCTGAAGTATGGTTAGCTTATGGTCGCTTGCCGAACTCTGCCACTCCACGCGTCCACTGTCCGGCCTGTTGCGACAGCGTGATACCCAGACCCGGCCGGTTCGGCACCAGCATCCTGCCGTCTTTGATTTCCAAACGCTCGTTGAACAAAGGATCAAGCCAATCGAAATGCTCTACCCAGGGCTCAAGCTCATAAGCGGCGGCAAGATGCAGGTGGATTTCCATTGCAAAATGCGGAGCTAGCTGCAGCTTTTTCGCTTCTGCAAGCGCACAGATTTTCAGAAACTGCGTGATGCCGCCGACGCGCGGCGCGTCTGGCTGAATGAAGTCAACGGAATTGTTTTGAATGAGGGCCACATGCTCCAGCACGCTCGCCAGCATTTCGCCGGTTGCAATCGGTGTATCAAGCTGGGCTGCGAGCGCGGCATGTCCCTCGATATCGTAGGCATCCAGCGGCTCTTCGATCCACGTCAGATGATAAGGCTCCATCAGCCGCCCAAAGCGCATTGCAGTTGGACGATCCCATTGCTGGTTTGCATCGACCATCATCGCCGAGCGGTCGCCAATTTGCTCGTGAACCGCCGCAACACGCTTGAGGTCAATATTCATGTCTGGCTGCCCGACCTTGATCTTGATGCCGCCAATGCCTGCCGCAATTGACTGCTCGACATTGTCGAGAACTTCTTCGATTGGCGAGGAAAGAAACCCGCCTGATGTGTTGTAGCACCGGACGCTGTCACGATGGGCTCCAAGCAGCTTTGCAAGCGGCAGACCGGCGCGTTTGGCTTTGAGGTCCCAAAGCGCGACGTCGACGGCTGCGATCGCCTGCACTGCAAGTCCGCTACGCCCAACGGACGCACCAGCCCAGCACAACTTGTTCCAAAGCTTCCCAATATCGTTCGGATCTTCGCCGATGAGAACATGGGCTATTTCCTTGGCGTGTTCGTATTGACCTGGCCCGCCCGCGCGCTTGGAATAGCTAAAGCCAATGCCGCTGTGGCCATCTTTGGTCTCGATCTCGGCAAACAGGAACGCCACCTCGGTGAGCGGTTTCTGTCGCCCGGTCAAAACCTTGGCGTCGCTGATCGGCGTCTTCAGCGGCAAGAAGATCGACGAAAGCCTGATCCAGGCAATGCTGTCGGCATTCATCACATTTGGGGATAGGTTCGTTGGTGCCTTTTGCGCGTTCATGTCTCCACCCTATTTTAGCCTTCACCCTCCACAGAGTGCGTTTCTCTTGACCAATATCCGCCCGATCGATTTAAGTCCAAATCGAATATTGACGGATATCGATACAGGAATTGAATTGATGCTTGATATGGGACAGGTCAGATCCTTCGTTATGGTGGCATCCGAACTGAATTTCAGCCAAGCGGCACGGCGTCTGAACATGACCCAGCCGCCCCTTAGCCGTCAGATCAGACTGCTCGAACAAGAGCTGGATGTTGCACTTTTTGAGCGGACCAGTCGACGTGTCACGCTCACGGCCGCGGGGCATGCCTTTCTCGTTGAAGCTCAAAAACTTCTGGCTCAGGGTGATGCAGCGAAGACAGCTGCTCGCCGTGCCTCCCGCGGCAGCGCAGGCTCGATCCGTATCGCCTTCGTCGGAGCAGCGACCTACGGCTTCCTGCCAAACTTCATCAGCGCAGCGCAAGCACTTGCGCCCCGCATCGAGCTCGAACTGGTGCAGATGGAAACTGCGGAACAGCTGCAGGCGATCAATCAGGGGGATATCGACATGGGCCTATCGCGCCCGCTTTCCGGCGCACATCATCTGGAAAGTCTCAGCGTTGTGCGTGAACTCATGATGTTAGCCATACCAAGAGCGCACCCGCTTGCGGCGAGGCGCAGGCCTGGACTGGACGCCTTGAACAACATGCCGATAATTATGTTCTCACCTCAAGCGCGCTATTTGCACGATAAGGTCACCGCATTGATGGCAGAACATGGCATCATGCCTCGCATCGTCCAGAGCATCACCCATTCTCAGGCCATCCTGTCTCTGGTCAGCGCCGGTATAGGCCTCGCGATCGTGCCTGCGGCAACCCGCAACGCCTGTTTTGACAATGTCGTATTCCGGCCGCTCGACCTCAGGCAGCAATGCGTTGCAGAGCTGCATGCCATCTGGAGCCCTGAGAATACCAATCCGGCCTTACCCGAGATCCGCGACGTTATCGCAGGCTCTGCAGTCAGCGACCTCTCCGCCTGAACCAACGCCCTTGTCAGCCCGTAATTGATCTCACTGGACTGCCAGCAACCACGTCACGATGATATGAGGGTCAATTAAGAAGCATCTATGCTGGCGCCGAGAGATGAATTGGGTTGGTCCGGCCAAACCGGGACTTCTGGCGGGGTGGTTGGAACTGAGCACGAATGCGAACGCAGTCTGTGGCGACGTTGCGCTTTGTCAAAAAGACTGGAGGCTTTGGACAGGTCAGCTCGCATCACGAACGCCCAACGCGTATAATGGCGATTACATCGTGAGCCGACGGAGACCTATGAGAGCAGTGCTTAAAGACCGGCCCTGGCCCACAGCAGCGCACAACCGGTGCGTTACAACGCAGAAGTCGAGGCTTCCTCAAGTGTGAGACGGCATTCGTTCTCCAGCTTTGGGGAGTTCTCCCGGCGGGCTGGACGTGCCGTCTCTCCTTCTGCGGGGAACGTGAAAACAAAACTACCTGAAAAGGGACGTCGTTCTGTTCAGGTCGGCGCGGACCGGCGTGCGGGAGGCGCCGCCGATGTCTGCTGCCGGAAAGCCGGGCGGTTATCAGAAAGGCGTTGTCAACGGTGACGCGAATGGTGCCATTTCCAGCACGCGACGGGCCCGCGATTGCGGGCCTCTGAGCGGGTATCAAGCGGCGTTCCGTTTTATTGCCTGGGGTGGTTGGCGGTCTGCAGACTTGGCGGTTCCCATTTCGAACCTATTGAGAAGCTCCAAAAGCTGGACGCTCTCCTCGGCCAGGCCGGCACCAGCGGCGTTCATTTCCTCGACCATCGCCGCGTTCTGCTGCGTGACCTGGTCCATGTGGTTGACGGAGGTGTTGATCTCCGACAGGCCCAGAGCCTGTTCCTTGGCGGCGGTAGCAATCGCCTCCATGTGCTGATGGATGGCGTTGACCAAATCTGCGATCTCCTTCAGGCCAGCGCCGGTGTCGCTGACCAAGGTGACGCCCTGGGTGACAGCGGTCTCGGAGTTGCTGATCAGGCCCTTGATCTCCTTGGCGGCCTTGGCAGAGCGCTCGGCAAGCTCGCGAACTTCTTGGGCGACCACTGCAAAGCCTCTGCCGGCATCCCCGGCCCGGGCGGCCTCGACGCCGGCATTCAGCGCCAGAAGGTTGGTCTGGAAGGCAATTTCGTCGATCACGCTGATGATGCTGGTTATCTGGTTGGACGCCGCCTCAATCTTTTTCATCGCATCAATGGCATTGGACACCACCGTGCCGGACGATCCGGCGCGGGTGCTGGCATGATGGACCATTTCGCGCGCTTCGCTGGCGCGGTCCGCAGTCTGGCGGACATTGGTGGTGACTTCTTCCAGGGCAGCGGCCGTCTCTTCCAGCGAGGCGGCCTGCTGTTCGGTGCGCTTGGCAAGCTGGTCGGATGCGGAGGATATCTCACCGCTGCCGCCGCGCACTCTCAGCGCGCTATGACTAACGCTTTCCAGCGTGGAGCGAAGCTGCTGGACGGAGCTGTTGAAGTCGTGACGCAGGCTTTCGAACTGTGCGGTGAAGACTTCGTCGATCTCGCAGGCAAGGTTACCGGATGCCAACGCCTGGAGACCACGGGCGAGACCCGAGGTTGCCTGCGTCAGGCGCTCTTCTGCTTCCCGCTCGGCGCGTTCCTGGAAGGCGATGCGCTCGATTTCGGCCGTCTTGCGCGACGCTTCGGTTTCGGCTTCCATCGCCTTATTGTGCAAGGCGGCATCCTTGAAGATCTCGACGGCCTTGGCCATCTCGCCGATTTCGTCGCTGCGGCCGGAGCCGGCAATCACCACCGACAGGTCGCCGCCCGCCAGCTTGCGCATGACGGAGGTCAGCTGGCCGATTGGATTTGCGATGCGGAAGATCACCATCAGAACGCCGGCGATCGACAGGGCCAAGGTCAGAGCCATAGCGAAGCCGTAGATGACGATGGAGAGTGACGCGGTGGAAACGTTTTCTGCGGTCACCGCGGTCATCTGCTTCAGCGAAGCAACCGCGATATCGGCGAGTGACGCCTGCGCCGGAGCCGCAAGTTTGCGCCATTCGTCGACGGCCATTTCCATAGGCAGGCCGGCTGCAAACGCTTTCAGCGCCGCGGCCTTTCGCTCCGCATAAGCTCCGCCAAAATAAGTGGCTTCGGCAACCTTGTACTGCGTGGTGATATCCGCAGGAATTGCAGGGCTGGCGACGATCTGCTTGACCAGGCTCCAGGCAAACAACGTTTTACCGTCCTGCACGGCGATCTCGGTCATCTTGGCGGGGCTCAGGGCTTCCTTGGCGATAATCGCGCCGACCAGGGTCGAATTTGCCGAGCCGCCGTAGGTGCGCATCGACCATCCCAGAGACCTGAGCTGTGTGAACATCGTCAGTTGCGGATTGCGATCATTGATGACAAGTTCGACCGCGCTGGCAGCCTTTTCGAGATCCGCCAACATCTGATCGGCTTGTGTCTGAGCGTTCTTGGCAAGCGCCGGATCCCGTTGTGCGACGGCCAGTTTCAAAGCGGCGTCGATTTGCGGGCGAGTGGAAAGCCACTGCGTATAGCCGTTCATGAGCGGCGCCATGGATTGGTCGAGCGTAGCCAAACCGATTTCATCCGCCAGGGTATTCGCAGAGGCGACGGCGGGATCGACCGCCCTACGGCCCTCCTCCAGGTTTGCAAGACTCGACTGGACATCAGCGGGTTCCAGCTTAGCCGCCGAGGAAATAGCACCGCGCTCGCCGCGAAGACCTAGAAGCACGTCGAACAGCCGCGCATCTAGTTGCGAAAGCTTCGAGAGCTCGGTGGAACTGCGGTAGATGGCCACTTCTTGCTGCAACAATTTGCCAACAAGGCCGATAACAGACAAGCTCAAACCTGCGAAGGCGAGAATCAAGATCTGTTTGATGGAGATTCTCATTCGACGGTCCTCAAGACTTTGCAACCTGACCAAGGCGTTCCTGCCGTAGTCACGCGGGGTGAGATTTCCCCCACACTAGCTGCAAGAGACAAAGATTGAATTAATAGACGCTCATAGACAACCTCAACACGATATATGACGGTACATGGAGTCATTTACCTGAACGTCAGTCGCCTTGAACGAAATCGAGCGAGAACCTCCAGACGGACCCAACCTTAAACTGGAGAATTCCTGCGGGATTTGTGGTGTCCAGGCCCGTACGTTCGGAACATCCCAAAATGGGTGACGCGCCCTTCCTCATGCAAGTTGCGAGGTTTCTAACAATCATGCGGCTCGCACCTCATGATTGTTTGATTAGTACCAGCGATGGCATATCGCACAAGTCACATTCAAGGATAGGCTGTAGACCCATCCGGTTTGTTGGTGATTTTGCGTTGCCAATGAATGTAGTCGTCCGTCAGCAAAGCTTTTTCGTCGATCTCGATCCCCCAGCCTGGACGGTCGGGCCGCAACTCCATGTGTCCATCGACCGGCATATATGGATCAAGCGCCCACGGCGCGTGGACATGCGGCTTGAACTCAAGGATCTGGAAATTCGGCTGTGCGGCACAGAAATGAATATTGACTGCGGTTGCCAGCGGACCCATCGGATTGTGCGGTGCGACGGTGACATAATGCGCTTCAGCAAGTGTTGCGATTCGTCGCATTTCGCAGACGCCTCCCACGACGCAGATGTCTGGTTGGATGATATCGGCACCCTGTGCCGACAGCAGCGACAGGAATTCGAAGCGGTTGTAGAGAGACTCACCTGTGGCCAGCGGCACGTTGACCTTCGACTTCAATTCTCGCCATGCCGGAATGTGCTCCGGGCGAATAGGCTCCTCGTAGAAAAGTGGGTCGTTCGGGGCGATCGCCGCGGCAAGCTGAACGGCTTTGTAAGGTTCAAAGATCTTGGCATGCGCGTCGAAGGCAAATTCGAAATGCGAGGGGGTGATCTCGCGGATCCTGCCAAACCAGTCGCCGGTCTCCTTGACCAATTCACCCCACCTGCCCGTATGCAGATCACGGCGATACGGGCTGAGTTTGAACGCCGTGTAACCGTAATCTTCATTGAGCTTCAGCGTCTGATCGAGCGCGTGTTCTGCATCCGGCGCAGTATAGACGCCACAGTAGACGCGTACGCGGTCACGGACGCTGCCACCCAACAACATGTATACCGGCAGACCCGCAGCCTTGCCAGCGATGTCCCACAACGCATGGTCGATCGCGGAAATCGCGGCAAGGCCCAGAGCTCCGGGAGGAAACCGGCATTGTTGATTGAGCTTGAGGACGAGATATTCGACCCGGCGCGGATCTTCGCCTTCGATCTGGTGAAACAGGTAGTCGAGAAGCGGCGGCAGCGACCAGTCAGGGCCGTGATTGTAACATTCGCCCCAGCCACTGATGCCCTCGCTCGTCTCGATCTTGAGAAGCAGTCGCGGACGCTCGTCTACGCGCTGCATGTAAGTCTTGATGCCAGTGATATGCACTAATAATTCTCCCTCAAGCACCGTTTGCGTCGGAGCGAACGCGGTCCACGACTTCGCGCAGGATTTCACGCTCAGCGGCGTTCAGTTCGACCACGCCTGGTACGCGCACAGGGCCGACGTCTGTCCCGAGCATGCCGAGCGCCTCCTTGACGACGGTGACGTTGGCACCATTATTGTATTTCGTGCGCAACGCCTCGAACTGAGCAATTCCATCGATCAGGCCGCGCGCCGCCGCATAATCTCCTGACTCGAGCGCCGTATGGATAGCGTGCGAGCGCCCGGGAAAAACGTTGACGAGACCCGAGGTGAACCCGCGTGCGCCCATCGCGTAAAATGCCGGTGCCCAACCTTCCGCAAGTCCGCAAACCCAGATCGCCGGTGCGTCATGGGTCGCGCGGATGACTTCGGCCAGTAGCATGAGATTGGGCGAGGCGAATTTGATACCGGCAATATTGGGGTGTAGCGCCAGTTTGCGGAAATCGTCTACGGAGAAGCCGTCGCTGCGCACATAGGCGATGACTGGAACCGTGCAAGTTTCCGCCAGCTCGAGGAAATAGGCAGCCTGATAAGCTGGTCCGGCGAAGGGATCCATGGGATGATGCCCCATGATCGCATCGGCACCTGCGGCAATGGCGTCGCGTGCCAGCGCCTTTGCATCGGTCAGCGAACGACCGACGGCCGCACTGACAAGAGCCTTGCCGTCAGCAGCCCTGATCGTCGTCTGGTGCACGAGGCGGATCTCGTCCATCGTAAGCGTAAAAAACTCACCGGTATTGCCGGCCGCCATAAGGTTGTGGACCTTGGCCGCGGCAAGCCCCTTGATAAGCTTCTCAAGCTTCTGCACATCAACCGAGCCGTCGCTCGCGTATGGTGTCACGGGAACGCCTGAGATCCCGGAAAGAGCCATTCTTACGGCCTGTAGTTTGTCAGTCACGCTCACTCTCCTTCTGCTTTCCAAATACGATGGACTGGTAGGTTTCGCCCGAACGTACGACATGGTCGCGCATTAAGCGCTCCGCCCTGTCCGCATCCCCGGCGACGATTGCGTCGGTGATGGCGACATGCTCCTCGAGTGCCTTCTGGCGCTCCGACGGATCGAGGTGAATGACGCGACGGATGCTCGCATCATAAAATTGCTGGCGTTCGATCAGCTTTGATAGATAGCTGCACCGCGAACTCCTATGGATAAGATCGTGGAAGGTCTCGTTGAGCGCGATCAGACCGTCGGCGTCGCCCGATGTCGTTGCCTCTCGCATCAGATTGGCGGTCGCCACGAGTTCGATCCCCCCCTTCTTGTCGATCCGCTTTGCAGCCAGATGGGCAATCATCGATTCCAGCGCAGCGCGCGCTAGGATCATTTCCTCTGCCCAACTGCTTGCAAACCGAATAATCACGCCGCGCCGCGGCAGGGCTTCAACCAACCCTTCGGTCTCCAACTGCCGAAGGGCTTCCTTGATGGGCGTCGTACTGACTCCGAACTGTTCAGCAAGGCTTCGCTCGTTGACTTTTTCACCAGTTGCAAAACGACCGGAAATTATGGCTGCACGCATCATCCGATGGACGTGATCCCGCACGGTCACATTGAAGCTGGCGTCGATCTTTTCAAATCCCGCGCCACCGGCGGGTGTGTCCGAGCGATTAATCATTTTCCAAAATCCGTTGACGTGCCGAAGTTAATATGAGATCTGGTATATCAGATTTGACGGCCTTGTCGATAACAAATTTCGAAAAACGGGGTTGAGGAGCCTTGGGAGAAAACCATGTTGAAACGTAATTTTGTTGCGATCGTAAGCTCTGCGATGATCGCATCCAGCGGTATGCCCGCATTTGCCAAAACCCCACCGGATCAACTTGTCATCGCTATCATGATGACGACGATGCGCGGTCTTGATCCGCATGAAATCAACCAGCTCGAGGCTGCCGAGGTCGTCGCCAATCTCTACGATCGGCTTATCGAGCTGCCGGTCGATAACATTACAGTACCAAAGCCGTCGCTCGCCGAGAGCTGGACGGTGTCTGAAGATGGGAAGACATTCACCTTCAAGATCCGGCAGGGAGTGCGGTTCCACTCCGGCAATCCGCTGACCGCGAAAGATGTTGAGTGGTCTCTGCACCGGCTAGTGAAACTGGGGCTCGCACCGTCGACCGACCTTCGCCAATGGGGGTTTTCGGCAAAAAACGTCGACGCTCTGATCCGTGCGACGGATGGCCAAACGCTCGTGCTGCAGACACCGGAGGTCTGGAACCCCAACCTCATTCTCTATTCTCTGGCCAGTTTCTCAACCTCGATCGTCGATAGTGCCTTTCTGGCAAGCAGGGAAAAAAACGGTGACTGGGCGCGCAACTACCTCCAGACCCAGGACGCGGGCTCAGGCCCGTATTCCCTGACCACTTGGCGCTCCAATCAGCTTCTGATCGCCGATGCATTTAAGGACTACTGGAAAGGCATGCCTGCCATGCGGCGGGTGTTCATGAGCCATATCCCTGAATCCTCAGCCCAGCGGCTTCAGATCGATGCGGGTGACGTCGACGTCGCGACAAGATTGTCCTCGACAGACCTTTCAGGGCTTGAGGCCGATGGCAAAGTGTCGGTCCAGAAGGTACCAGGATTTGGCTTTTACTATCTGGCTTTGAACCAGAAGGACGAGATCCTTTCCAACCCGAAGGTCCGCGAGGCTTTTCGCTATCTCATCGATTATGACGGCCTCAGCAGCACCGTCATGAAATACTACGGTACCAAGCAGCAATCGATCATCCCGGCCGGCCTGCCGGGCGCAAGGAGTGACAATCCTTACAAACTGGACATCGACAAGGCAAAACAACTACTCACCGAAGCGGGCTATCCCAACGGCTTTTCAAAAGTCTATTTCGCCCAACCCGGAACGCCGGAATCCGAAGTCGGAATATCGCTTCAGAACAATGCCGCCAAGGCTGGGATCAAACTCGATCTGCAGATCGGTGACCAGATCGGAAAATTCAGGTCACGCCAATTCGAGTTGTTTTCATCACGCACTGGCGATCGTCTTCCCGACCCGCATGCGGTTCTTCAATCTTATGCCACGAATGCCGACAATTCAGATGCGGCGAAACTCGCCGGGCTCGTCGCGTGGCGCACCGCCTGGGACGTCCCAAAAGACATACAGGACATGGTAATTGCGGCTGCCCACGAGATCGATCCGGAAAAGCGCAAAGAATTGTATGTACGGATTAACGACGCCTATCTGCGCGCCTCACCAGCTCTTGTCACGTCATTCCAACGTACCGATCCCAAAGCCGTCCGCATGGAAGTGAAAGGTTACGTCGGACATCCGACATGGCTGACACGCTGGGACACCGTTTCCAAGAGCGAATGATCTGCGAACCAAGGACAGTGCAATGAGTATTTCACAGACCACATCTACTCCAGTTCCGAGCCATTCGCTTTTCAAGGCAGCACGCAAAGTCGCCACTTCGGCGATCGTGATCTTGACGACATTGCTCGGCCTGCTCGTCATTACCTTCGTCGTCGGACGCATGGTGCCTGCCGATCCCGTGATCGCTGCCATTGGCGATCAAGCGGACCAGGCGACATATGACCGCGTCTACAAGGAAATGGGCCTTGACCGACCGATATACGTGCAGTTCGCGAACTATCTCGGCAATGCCGTACAGCTCGATTTTGGTCAGTCGAATATCACCAAACAGCCCGTGGTTAACGATCTTGCCCGAGTGTTTCCCGCCACGCTAGAACTGGCGACACTTGCGACATTGATCGGCGCGGGTCTTGGTGTTCCGCTCGGCGTGATCGCTGCGGTCCGCAAGGGAACATGGGTCGACCATGTTGCCCGCGTCGTGGGACTGCTCGGATATTCGACGCCCATCTTCTGGCTCGGCACGATTGTCATCCTGCTGTTTTATGCGCAACTTGGCGTTATCCCGCCCGGTGGCCGGATCTATGTTTATAACGAGGGTATTGTCGAGGCGCGGACGAATTCCGTACTGATCGACAGCCTGTTGGGGGGGCATTGGGATGTGTTCTGGAGCGCGCTGCACCACCTCATCGCACCGGCCCTGATCCTTGGTTACGCGGCGATGGCCTATCTCAGCCGCATGACACGCAGCTTCATGCTGGAACAGCTTCACCAGGAATATATCCTCACGGCCCGCGCCAAGGGTCTTGGCAAACGACCGATTATCTGGCGCCACGCCTTCCGCAACATCCGTGTGCAGCTTCTGACCGTCGTCGCACTCGCCTATTGCGGCTTGCTCGACGGAACCGTGCTGATCGAGACTGTGTTCGCATGGCCGGGGCTCGGACAATACCTGACCTCCGCCCTGTTTTTTGCTGACATGAATGCTGTCCTCGGAAGCGTGTTTTTGATCGGGCTGATTTCGATCGCCATCAACTTCCTGTCAGACATCGCCTATCGCTTTATTGATCCAAGGACCCGGTGAGACCATGACAAAATCAGGAACGTTCTCAAATCTCCACACCTGGCTGATCAATGAGGAATTCAGCTCCTCGCGCCAGGCCCGCCTACACAACATCTATATCGCCTGGCTTAGCTTGGTTGCCAATCCGCTTGCTCTGGCAGGGTTCGTCGTTATCATCTTCCTAATCATCATGGCATCGCTGGCACCTTTCATGCCGCTTCAGGATCCAATCGCTCAGGACTTCATGAAGGCACTGCAGGCTCCGTCTGCGGCGCACTGGTTCGGCACCGACGAATTTGGGCGCGACGTTTTCGCACGGCTCGTCTATGGCGGTCGTACCACGCTTTACATCGCCATTCTCGTGACCGTGATCGTCGGGCCAATCGGTTTCGCGATCGGTGCGACCGCTGGCTATCTCGGTGGCTGGGTGGATGTCGTGCTGATGCGCATTACCGACATCTTCCTCTCTTTCCCAAGTCTCGTTCTTGCACTTGCATTCTCTGCAGCGCTTGGTCCTGGCATTGAGAATGCGGTGATCGCCATCGCTCTGACGGTCTGGCCGCCAATTGCCCGCCTTGCCCGCGCAGAGACCCTGACGTTTCGCCATGCGGACTTCGTTGTTGCGGCAGAATTGCAGGGCGCCAGCATGGCCCGCATCCTGCTGCGTCACATCGTGCCACTCTGTGCACCGTCAGTTATTGTGCGCCTGACCCTCAACATGTCGAGCATCATCCTCACCGCCGCCGGCCTCGGCTTCCTGGGGCTCGGCGCGCAGCCGCCGCTACCGGAATGGGGCTCGATGGCCGCTTCCGGTCGCCAGTATCTGCTGGATGCCTGGTGGCTGACGACTGTTCCGGGGATTGCCATCCTCGTTGTTAGCCTCGCCTTCAATCTGCTCGGCGACGGGCTGCGTGACATCATGGATCCCCGCAATGCATAAACTCACAGAAACTATCCTGACTGTCGAGAAGATGTCGGTCGAATTTCCATCGCTTTCAGGTTCAGTCAGAGCTGTCCAGGACGTCTCCTTCACGGTCGGTCGCGAGAAAATCGGCATTATTGGCGAATCCGGATCTGGCAAGAGCACGACAGGCCGCGCCATAATGCGACTGCAACCACCGAATGCCTCGGTCAAGGCGGATCGCCTCCAGTTTGAGGACATCGACTTACTTCGCGCCACCGAAGACGAGATGCTGTCGATCCGCGGTCGCCGCATCGCGATGATCCTTCAGGATCCGAAATATTCGCTCAATCCGGTCATGAGCATCGGCGAGCAGATATCCGAAACGGTCATCCTGCACGAGGGAGCCTCGAAAAAGGAAGCCCGCGAGCGTACACTTTCCATGCTGGAACGTGTTCAGATCCGTGATCCGCAGCGTGTCTTTGATCTCTTTCCGCATGAAGTCTCTGGCGGCATGGGACAGCGCATCATGATCTCCATGATGCTGATCGCCTCCCCTTCCCTGATCATCGCCGACGAACCGACCTCGGCGTTGGACGTCACGGTTCGCCAGCAGGTGCTATCGATCCTCGATGATCTCGTAACGGAAAGAAACATAGGTCTGATTTTCATCTCGCATGACCTCAATCTTGTCCGAAGTTTCTGCGATAGGGTGATCATCATGTATGCGGGCCGTATCGTGGAAACGATCGCCGCCGCCGATTTGGATCAGGCCAAGCACCCTTACACCCGTGGCCTTCTCAACGCATTGCCGAGCCTCGATCATCCACGTGACAGGCTGGAAGTGCTGCGTCGCGATCCCGCCTGGCTGGAGAACTGATATGCCCATGATCAAAATTGACCAACTCGCCGTATCATATGGCAGCGGCGACACCCTCATCAAAGTGGTGAAGGACGTTTCGTTCGAGGTCGCAAAAGGTGAGACTTTCGGACTTGTTGGCGAGAGCGGCTGCGGAAAATCCACCGTGCTCGGTGCGATCGCGGGTCGCAACAAACAGTGGACGGGTATCATAGAGATCGATGGAGAGACGATTACCCAAAAGCGAACCCACGGACAGCTTGCCAAGCAGCAACTTGTTTTCCAGGATCCGTTTGGTTCGATCCACCCGCGGCACACGATTGGTCGCACCTTGCTCGAGCCACTGGAAATCCACGGCAAGGACCGACGTCAAGACCGCATCGAAAAGGTCCTGACAGATGTCGGCCTGCCGCTCAGTTTCCGCTACCGATATCCGCACCAGTTGTCGGGAGGACAACGTCAACGCGTCGCGATTGCCCGCGCATTGATCCTCGAACCGAGTATCCTGCTTCTCGACGAGCCGACTTCCGCGCTCGACGTCTCGATACAGGCGGAAATCCTCAACTTGCTCAAGGATCTGAGGGAGCGTGAAAACCTCACCTATATCCTCGTCAGCCACGACCTCGCGGTCGTTGCCCATCTGTGCGACCGGGTTGCAGTGATGCAAAGCGGCGGCTTCGTCGAGATTGCCACAAGGCAGCAGTTGCTCGAAAATACGGTGCAGCATCCTTACACCCGCACGCTGATGGATGGCAGTCGCGGCTATGTAGCTCGATCCAGACAGCGAGAGGCGACTGCCGGTTTGACCGCAGGCTCCGCGGACATGAATGACGCTACCGTCTGATCGTCGCCCAGAATACAAAATGGCGCCGGGCTCAATCTGTGCAGACATGGAAAGGCTGATCTGAAAAGAGGTCAGCTGGTTTTAAACAGGCGCTACATGCGTCAATGGCGATTAGAGTGAGACTATGATCCAGAACCCTATCTTGCCCGGTTTCCACCCGGATCCCTCGATTTGCCGGGTTGGGAACGACTACTACATAGCCGTCTCGACATTCGAATGGTATCCAGGCGTCCAAATCTATCATTCAACCGATCTTCGCGACTGGCGACTGGTGAAGAGGCCGCTCGACCGAGCCGAGCAACTGGATCTCCGCGGGGCGCCGGATTCTTGTGGCGTCTGGGCGCCGTGCCTCACCCACGCAGATGGTCGCTTCTGGTTGATCTACACAGACGTCAAGCGCAAGAGTGGTTCATTCAAGGACTGCCATAATTACCTGGTAACGTCGGAAACCATCGACGGTCCATGGTCGTCGCCTACCTATCTGAATTCCTCCGGCTTCGACCCCTCGCTGTTCCATGACGAAGATGGCCGCAAATGGCTGTTGAACCTCACCTGGGACTACCGGGCCCGGCCCTCGAAGTTCGGCGGCATATTACTGCAGGAGTACGACCATGAGCAGGGTCGACTGATCGGTCCGATCAGCAATATTTTCGCCGGCTCGCCACATGGTCTCGCAGAAGGCCCTCACCTTTACAGGCGTGATGGGCGGTATCATCTTCTGGTCGCCGAAGGCGGCACCGGTATGCGACATGCCGTGACAATGGCGCGCTCAGGTGAGATTGCGGGTCCATACGAGCTTCACCCGGACACCCATGTCGTCACCAGCCGGTTCCACCCCGATGCCAACCTCCAGCGGGCCGGTCATGGCGATCTGGTGGAAACGCCGGATGGCGCCACCTATCTCGTTCATCTTTGCAGTCGACCGCTTCCAGGTATAGGCCGTTCGGTGTTGGGGCGCGAGACCGCGATACAGAAATGCATATGGGGCGACGATGGCTGGTTACGGCTGCAAGGCGAACCCTTCGCTCCGCAGGATACGGTTTTGATGTCCAGCAACCCGCAGCAGAAGTCTTTGTCCGAGAGTGAACGTTATACGTTTGATGTGCACACCGGCCTTCCGGACGCATTCCAATGGCTGCGGACACCCAATCCGAACCGACTGTTTTCGCTCACGGCGCGACCAGGCTATTTGCGCCTGTTCGGGCGTGAATCTGTCGGCTCTTGGTACGAGCAGTCACTTGTCGCACGGCGCCAGACGCATTTTGACTTCGATGCCGAAACCGAAGTTTACGCTGATCCACAGAGCTATCATCAGATGGCAGGACTGATTGCCTACTACAACAGCTTTGCCTACCATTATCTGTGCCTAACTCATGACGAAAACGTCGGACGTTCACTTCAGATCCTATATTGCAATGGTGCTTGGCCTGTAGGCAAAACGACACTCGCTCTAGATGATGCTGTTGCTGTACCGCCCGGGGCCGTCAAAATGAGGATCGAAGTCCGGGGAGCCCTGGCGCGCTTCTTTTATTGGAAAAACGATGCCTGGATACGGATCGGACCGCTGCTGGACCATTCCGCTCTTTCTGATGAAGGAGGAGAAGGTGAACATGCCAATTTCACCGGTGCATTCGTAGGAATGGCGGCCAATGACACCAGTGGACAAGCTATGTGCTCAGATTTTTCATATTTTACATATGCTTCTGGCTGTTACACGCCTTGATGAGACTAGGCCGACGGACGCTGCGATGTCGTGCGCGTCTATTGACAAATCACCTCGCGCCGAAACTGTGTTGAGCATGTAGGTAATCGTTTCGGAACACGCTTTCACCTCAGAAACCGTGCGAAAACCTTCAATTCTCTTTTTTATCCGAGGCGGACTTGCCTCGCGATGCGGTCTCGGCATATCGCTCGTCACCTCAGCCGGACATGGAATGAACGCATCTTTGAGGATTGGACAAACTAGCTCAATCGGCACAGGGTGGTTTGAGAGTTTGCGCGCCGTCGCGGTTTTTATGGGGAACGAACAATCTCGACCCAATTTGCGCCCTTGCCAACCCGGTATCGCCCAACGTTTTTCAGAGATCCGTCTTTCTGGTCAATGCCATAAACGGAAAGCTGTTCCGACTTCTCACCGGATGCAATCAGGAACCGACCTGTCGGATCAATGCGAAAGCCGCGCGGCTGCTTTTCGGTTTCGATGGAGCCCACACGCGTCAGTGTGCCGGTCTTCAGAGACACGGTGAAGATCGCAATCGTGCTTGTGGAGCGCTCCGACGCATAGAGAAACCGTCCATCCGGCGTGATACCGATATCAGCAGCCCAGATCTTTGCTGGCGGCGCGACAGCGGCAGCGGCGGGCGCCGCTACTGGTTTTGACGGCGCATTGAATGCAGGCGGCACCGGAGGTGCGACGCCCTTTTCGAGACCGGCATCCGGCGGGAGAATTGCCACGACGTCTTTTTCTGTGAGTGTCCCGTTTGCTTCGAGTGCGTAGTGGATGACTTCACCGCTGAGTTCGGTGATGACATAGACCGACTTGTTGTCGGGTGAAACGATGATGTGACGTGGACCCTGCCCAGCCCCTGTTGCGACACTCGCGGGAGAATTGGGCTCTAACAAACCAGTTTTGGCATTAAAAATATATTGTAGGACCACATCGGAACCGAGGTTGGAAACGAACACGTACTTTCCGGTTTTGTCACTGACGATCGAGTGGGCATTTCGGCCTGTCAGAATGACTTGCGTGGCACCGTCCTTAACGAGGCCATCAGCGTCCACCGGCAAGGATGCTATCTTGTTGCCGCCATAGGACGTGAAGAACAAAAGACGACCTAATTTTTCAACCGACACATAGGGCATACTATCGGGAAGCGCGGCCGTAGCTTTTTCTGTCAAGCCACCCGTTTTGGGGTCGATTTCGTACGAAAGCACACGGTAAGGCTGCGAACGAACAACCGCGTAAAGATGCTTGCCGTCGGGACTTACGGTCATTGGCATAACAGAGGCACCGGCTTCGACATTCCCCTCTGGCGTCAAGGCACCTGTTTCCTCGTTCATGCTGTAGGTATTGATCTGACCATCGGTTGCGGCAGACACGTAAACCATTGTTTTCGCCAACGATGTCGACGTCGTCGTAAACATAGCACCTGCGAAAGTCAGGTAGGCTGCAGCTATCAGCATAACTTTTTGCATTTGCATCATCCTCCACTTTTCGAATGCTCCACCGACGACGAAATTACCGCCGGGATAACAGACGACTGGTGCATCCAGTTCGCGCACCAGATCGATAACGTCCTGCCGCATGCCGTTACCCTTTGCGGTCGGATGCACGGGCTCATAGATGCCCGTGTAGACGGCGCGACCCAGATGTTCAATGAACGACCCATAAATGCGGCCATGGACGGTGCCAATCGCATAGGCGTTATGCACTGTTCCTGTCGCGCGCATGCTTTGCTCCGTACTTCGGATGGGCTGTGACGAAGCTGGAGTGTCTCGTCTCTATTGGGGCCCGTCCTTCAGCATGTTCTGGAATGCGTGGTAACTCTCCTTGGGCAACCGATCCAAGGTCGCGGGGTCCATGCCTACAATACCGAATTTGGGCTCATAGCCTTCAGCCCATTCAAAATTGTCGATCAGGGTCCATGCGATATGGCCACGTACGTCTGCACCTTGAGCCTGCGCATCGCGGATGGCGCCAAAATGCTTGTCGAAGAAGGCAATACGTTTGCTCTCGTTTGTTTCCGACATGCCGTTTTCGGTCACATAGATCGGCAGACCCGGATAATCCTTGGAGGCGCGCACAAGAAACTCGGTGAGCGCCTGCGGGTAAACTTCCCAACCCACATTGCTCTTTTCGAGGTCGCCACGCGACTGCGTGAATGGGAACACCGGCACGCTATCATCATGCTTGTAGAGCGAGCGCGTGTAATAATTTATGCCGATCCAATCGATTGTCGGGCACATTGCTCTCATGTCGTCTTGCCACTTGGCAGGAAGATAGGGCTCAAGAATATTCGTAACACGTTCGGGGTAGGTCCCCTTCACAGCACCATCAAGGAAGAAGCGATTGAAAATGTCGTCTCCCAAAGCAGCTGCTTCGATGTCTTGAGGGCTTTGGCTGAAGGGCTCGGCCTTCTCCATATTGACGACGATTCCTAGCTTGTCCTTGATGCTCTCTTCACGCATTGCGGTGATGCCAAGGCCGTGAGCGAGCAAAACATGGTGCATCGCTCTGGCGGTCGCCCGCACGTCGCGATAGCCTGGCGCATGAATGCCAAGAAAATGGCTTAAAACAGTGATGCACCACGGCTCATTGAACGTCGCGATACTCTCCAGCCTGTCGCCGAAATGGCGGCTGACCTGCGCGGCATAGTCGGCAAAAGCCTTGGTGGTATCGCGGTTCATCCATCCACCACGATCCTGCAATGCGCTGGGTAAATCCCAGTGGTACAGCGTGGCGAAGGGCTTGATGCCACGTTCCAGCATGCCATCGATCAGACGATCATAAAAATCGAACCCGGCGTGGTTGAGCGCACCCGCTCCTTCGGGAATGAGACGAGACCAAGCAAAGGAGAAGCGATAGGCATCAAATCCGCCATCCCGGATTAGATCGAGATCTTCGGCCCAGCGACTATAGTGGTTACAGGCGATTGTTCCGTTATCCGTATTTTTGATATTTCCGGGTGTTGCAGAAAATGTATCCCAGATCGACGAGCCGCGTCCGTCTGTCTGCCCGCCCTCAATCTGATGGGCAGCCATCGCAACGCCAAAAACAAAGTCTGGTCCTAAATCGGCACGTTTGTGTGAGAACATTGCGTCATTCCTGAAGGCCAGGTGCGGCCCGTTATATGTTGATCGTCACGCCCGGGTCACGCCTTACTAAATGCTCCGGGGGTCTCTTCCCGCACAGGAATATGTGCGGGATTCAGCACAATTTAAGCCCCGTAGGCATCGAGCGCTTGAAGCAGGGCCGCTGTGTAACCATAGCAATAAGCAAATGCGACACCTTGTGGATCACGACCGGAGATGGTGGGTACGTGGTCCGGCATTATCATGTATTTGTAACCCACCTCACGATAAACCTTCAGCGACCGGGCCATATCCATGTCGCCTTCATCGGGAAAGGTTTCCATGAACGACAGCTTCTTGCCGCGAATGTTGCGGAAATGAAGATTAAAAATTTTGTTCCGGTTGCCGAACCAGCGAATGACGTCATCGATCTCTTCACGGGGATTATCGAGCATTTCACCGACCGTTCCCTGGCAGAAATTCAGTCCGTGATAGGCGCTTTCTCGCATCGTGACGAATTTCTTCAGCCCATCCACGGTTCCCAGGACTCGGGTTACGCCCTTATAACCCGGTGGCGTGTAGGGATCGTGCGGATGGCAGGCTAGGCGAATGCGGTTCGCTTCCGCGACAGGCACGACCCGCTCAAGGAAATAGTCGATCCGTTCCCAGTTTTCATCTTCCGAAAGAATGCCAGCTTGGCCGGGCGCCGCGTTCTGGTCGGTCTTGTCCCATCGGAAGGAGGCGTTTTTTGAGCCCCCTCTTCCCAACTCATCGGGGGTTCGGGGGATACCGATAAGGTTGAGATTGTATTTGGCTGCAGGAATACCCGCTTCGGAAAGGTTTTCAATAAGTTTGCAGATCGCATCGATCTGGCGATCACGGTCTGGACCGGCCAGCAAAATATCTGGATATGTGGCCGTTTCGATCGGACTTGAAGGCAAAGGAAGCTGGATCATATCCAGCGTAAGACCAAAGCTTTCTACTTTTTCGCGTAAACGTCTAAGATCGTCGAGACCCCAACTGTCCAATGGGCCGTCTGGGTCCGCGCAGATGTTATTAACTCCAAGCTGCGACCAAATCCGATAATCATCATCATCGCGGGCAGCTAGCTGCGTTCCAACATACATGTCATTCCTCCTGATTGGCTTAAAGAGATAATACCTCTTCTGTCCCTTGTCGAGGTTCAAAAAATTTGAGTATGGGAACTTCTCCCATAGGTAGGTACCGCCTTATTGCTGCAATCAAACACTAGTTTATGCACGGTGTTGATGATCATTCAAGACATGTCGTCTTCTCATTGAAAACGCTCATTATTCGGTAATTGACGAATGTTACCTTGGGTTTATGAAGAGATACTGAATTTTCTCTTTGATTGCATCATCTCTTCAGAGAGCCGACGTTTGACGGCTCGCAAAGCGCAAAGAGGATGCCGAATACATGCAAACGCGACTTGCGCGCCGAGCAATATTGAGGTTCACTTCGGTTTAAAGACGGGGCGAATAATCTAAGACATCATACCAGATGTACGGCAAAGCTCACAAAAACAACGCAATCATCGTATGACTTGTCCCGTACCGAAATGGTTTATCTTGGAGGAGAAGCCCCATGAATGTAGTTTGTTCAAATCGTGTTTTTGCAGCAACGTTATTGGCCGCGCTTGCCAGTTCCACTGCGGCCGTTGCAGCAACACCAAACGATCAGTTGGTTATCGGCACCTCACTGGCGCAAGTGCTTTCACTTGACCCCCAGCAAGGCACCGAAGTGAAGACCCAGGAAATATTGGCGAATACCTACGACCGGCTTGTCTTCGCCGATCAAACGGACGGCAACAAAATCAAACCGCAACTTGCGGAAAGCTGGCAGGTTGACGACAAGGGTATCACCTTCAAGCTGAAGGACGCAAAATTCTCGTCGGGCAATCCGGTAACATCCAAGGACGTCCTGTTTTCCATCGTCCGGCTTTTGAAGCTCGATCAATCTGCAGCAACCAACTACAAGACGGCTGGTTATACCGCCGCCAACATTGAAAGCCTTGTCTCCGCTCCCGACGAAAAGACGTTTCGGATCGAGCTGACCGACAAAGTTATTCCTGAAGCGCTCCTGTACCGTCTCGCGATGGGTGTATCATCCGTCGTTGACAGCGTGGAAGTCCAAAAGCACATCACCAACAACGATTATGGCAATGAGTGGCTACGCACCAAGACCGCGGGTTCAGGTCCATACGTCCTGCGTCGCTGGACACCTAATGATATTGTTCTTCTGGAAGCAAATGACGATTATCGCGACGGAAAACCGACCATGCGTCGTATCATCATGCGCCACGTTCCCGAAAGTCAGGCAGCTCGTTTGATGCTTGAGCGCGGCGATATCGATATCGCAAGCGCCTTGACCGCAGCAGATGTCAAAACCTTCGAAACCAACGCAAGCTTTGTCATCGATAAGGTCAAGACGGGTGGCTATTACGTCCTTGCTATGAATGCAGGCACAGAGCCTTTTTCCAAGCCAGAAGTGCGTGAAGCGCTTGCCTACGGCATCGATTACAAAGGCATAGCGGATACGATCCTGGGCTCATACGGCCGCGTCCGCAACGTTCCAGTGCCAGAGGACTGGGCAGGTGCCATTGCAAACCCCGACTGGTCGTTCCAGCCCGAGAAGGCCAAGAAGCTTCTGGCAGATGCCGGATACCCGGATGGCTTCACGGTAACGCTCAAAACCATTTCGCAAACGCCTCGGGTGGATATGGCAACGGCTATTCAGGCCAACCTTGCCGACATCGGCATCAAGGTAAATATCCAACAGGGCAATGGCGCAGACATCGTTGCCGCACACCGCGCGCGCAATTTCGATCTGCTTATTCCTCAAACCGGTTCGTTCATGCCGACTGCACTGGGTTCCCTGGATAACTTTGCGTCTAATCCCAACAACTCCAAAGAAGCAAACAACGCTGGCAACTTTGTCTGGCGCTCTGCCTGGGACATTCCTGAGCTGAATGCGCTACGCGAGCAGGCAAACAGCGAACGGGATGACGCCAAGCGCATGGAGCTCGTCAAACAGATTCAAGAAAAGTTCCTTGAACTCAAGCCTGCCGTCTTGCCGATGTTTGAACGGTTCGAGCCTATAGTCTTGAGCAACCGATTGAAGGGTTACAGCGGCCATCCATGGTCTTTGACCCGCATTGAAGGCGTTACGAAATCCGACGCTCCATAATCAGGCCATTGCGCACATGAAAGAGTTTACACTCCTAGAGCTTGCTAGACGGATCGGGCATCTGCTTTTGAGCCTGTTCGTCCTGCTTGTCGTCACCTTCGTGATCGGTCGCATCTTGCCGACCGATCCAGTCGGTGCAATCGTTGGCGAACTGGCCGATCCCACGGCCTATCAGGCGATGCGGGAGCGGCTGGGCCTGGATCTACCGCTTTATCATCAGTTCTGGTTGTACATGACCTCCCTGTTTCAAGGAGATCTCGGTACAGCGATCCTCACGGGCAACCCTGTCACTGAAGATCTCAAGAATGCGTTTCCAGCAACCTTGGAACTCGCAACTTTGGCGGTTGTCATATCGACGCTGTTGGGCGTCCCGCTAGGTATGACAGCAGCTTTCTTTCGCGATAGCTGGTTCGACAAATTTACGCGGGTCATCTCGCTCGTTGGCCATTCCATTCCAGTTTTCTGGTTCGGCATCGTGGGTTTGGTGATTTTTTATGCAGGTCTTCAATGGGCTGGCAGTCCGGGACGCGTGGATGTCTATCTGGAAGGCCTTGTCGAGCCCAAAACCGGTCTACTTTTGATCGACAGCCTCATGGCTGGCGACACGGAGGTGTTCTGGAATGCAGTTCACCATATCATTCTCCCCGCCTGTATTCTTGCTTATTCGGCGATGGCGTACATCACTCGCATGACGCGCAGCTTCACTCTGGAGCAGTTAAACCAGGACTATGTCGTGGCCGCACGCGCCAAAGGCGCATCGAGTATGCGCATCGTGACGCGCCATCTTCTGCCAAACATCGCCGTGCAGCTGATAACCGTGTTGGCGATTTCCTATGGTGGATTGCTTGAAGGCGCGGTTGTGACCGAGATTGTGTTTTCATGGCCCGGCATCGGTCAATACATGACCAACGCCTTGATGAACGGCGACATGAACGCCGTTTTGGCAGGCACACTTATCATTGGATTGATCTTCATGATGTTGAATTTCCTTTCCGATCTGGCCTATCTGGTTTTCGATCCCCGCACGAGAGAGGCCACGACATGAACACGAGTCAAACACTGGTCGCCCGTCCCCAAGCATCGGGTGCTCTTGGCCGGGCCACTGGCAGCTTCAAGAGCTTTTTCAAAAAGCTGGCAGACGAACCTCTGGGAATGTTCGGTTTTGCCGTCCTGCTCTTGCTGGTCATCGTTGCCATTCTTGCCCCGTGGATTGCGCCTTACAGTGCGACCTCGCAAAATCTTTCGCAAGCGCTGCAACCGCCGAGTTTTGCCCATTGGGCTGGAACGGATGAGTTCGGACGCGATATTCTTTCTCGCCTGATATATGGTACGCGCATCACCATCCAAACGGTCCTCGCCGTCTCGCTGATCGTCGGCCCCATTGGCCTTTTGATTGGCATTGTGGCTGGCTTCGTGGGTGGACGAACCGATGCATTCTTGATGAGGGCGACAGACATTGTCCTTAGCTTTCCCTCATTGATCCTCGCACTAGCCTTCGCCGCAGCCCTTGGCGCTGGACTCAACACCGCCATTATCGCTATTTCTTTGACGGGATGGCCGCCGATCGCGCGATTGGCTCGCGCCGAAACCCTGATTGTACGCAACACAGACTACGTGGCTGCTGCCAGGCTTTACGGGGCCTCAGGGACCAGATTACTGCTGCTCTACATCGCACCGATGTGCATTCCCTCTGTTGTCGTACGGCTAACTCTCAGCATGGCGGGCGTCATTCTTACGGCCGCAGCGCTTGGTTTTCTCGGTTTGGGAGCACAACCCCCGGAACCGGAATGGGGCGCGATGATCTCCAACGGACGCAAATTTATGCTCGATAACTGGTGGGTTGCCGTCATGCCGGGCATCGCCATTCTCGTCACCAGCCTTGCGTTCAACCTTGTTGGAGATACGCTTCGCGATATTCTGGATCCTCGCCATGCCCGATAATGAAACCATTCTCAAAATCAGGGATTTGTCGGTCCGTTTCGGGCGGGCGGAAATTCCGGCCGTCCGAAATGTGAGCTTTGATCTCGGCGCAGAGCGGGTCGGCATTGTTGGCGAATCTGGCTCCGGCAAATCTACGCTTGGGCGCGCAATCATGCGGCTTTTGCCGCCTTCTGCCCGCGTAGAGGCCACAACGCTCGATTTCGAAGCTGCGCCACTTCTCAGCCGCAGTGAAAAAGCAATGCGCGGCCTTCGTGGCAACCGCATAGCACTGATTATGCAGGACCCGCGTTACTCCCTCAACCCCGTGCTCAAAGTTGGCAAACAGGTAGCTGAGGCGGCTCTTTTACACCAGAAAATTGGCAAGAAACGCGCTTTTGAACTTGCTGCTGAAATGCTTGGAAAAGTCCGTATCGCAGATGTTGAACGTACGATGGAACTCTACCCGCACCAGATTTCCGGTGGTATGGGTCAGCGGGTCATGATTGCAATGATGCTGCTGGCCAAGCCGCGTCTTGTCATCGCCGATGAGCCAACATCGGCGTTGGATGTCAGCGTCAGAGGCGATGTCCTGAGGCTTCTTGACGAACTGGTGCGGGAAAACAATTCGGCACTTCTGCTCATCAGCCACGACATTCGCATGGTCGCATCCTTTTGCGAAAGAATTCTCGTCATGTATCAGGGACAGGTTATCGAAACGCTGAGCAGAATTGAGGAAGCGAAACATCCCTACACGCGTGGGCTGATTGCCGCCATGCCAGATCCCAAACATCCTGTTTCCCGCTTGCAGGTTCTGGATCGCCAAGCCATCAATGCAGCAGGGAGCCTATCATGATTGAGGTCAAGGACCTGTCGGTGTCTTTCGCTCAGGGCGAAGCTCGCAAGCAAGTTGTTAAATCGGTGTCCTTCTCCGTGAAAAAGGGCGAGACACTGGGCATCGTTGGTGAATCGGGCTGCGGAAAATCCACAGTACTTCGCTCTCTAGCGGGGCTGGACAGGCACTGGCAGGGAACGATCTCCCTTGCGGGGACGCCAGTCGATCGGGAACGTAGCAAGGAACAATTGCTGCTGGCGCAAATGGTGTTTCAGGACCCCTACGGCTCCATCCATCCTCGCCACCGCATAGAAAGAGTGTTGGCAGAACCCATTCGCGCCATGAAAAAGGGCGCTGGCTGGGACAGAGTTGCCGGTGCGTTGGAGCAGGTTGGCTTGCCAACCAGCTTTGCTGATCGCTTCCCGCATCAGCTTTCTGGAGGGCAGCGCCAGCGCGTTGCAATCGCCCGGGCACTGATGTTGGAGCCGGACATTTTGCTTCTGGATGAGCCGACGTCAGCACTGGACGTTTCGGTACAGGCTGAAGTTCTCAACTTATTGTGCGATTTGAGAGATGAGCGAACATTGACCTATGTGCTCGTCAGCCACGATCTTTCCGTGATCGCCCACATGTGCGACCGCGTGCTGGTTATGAAGGACGGCAGTTTTGTCGATGAACTGACGAAGGAAGACCTGCAACGCGGTGTGACGCATCATCCCTATTCCCAGATGCTCTTTGATGAATCCGTCAATGGGTTGAGCGGGAAATATCCGGTGGCCCAAGGGGCCTCGTGAGTCGTGAGCAGTCACTCCCTTGGCATTTGCGACTGCGCCGAGGCTTCGGGACAGAGCCCGCGTCTCTGAGACTTTTGAAAGAACATCCTGTCACCCCCTCAAATCGACCGATCGTTCGTCAGCGGCGGAGCGCAACAAGAAGGACGAGACAATCAACGAAGCGGTCACCAAACTTGCGTCGACGATCCGCAGCGCCGCACGCGGCGTGACACCAGGTTCCGTGGCGATTATCGCGGCCGACACCAATGGCCTCGCCATCACCAGCTCTATCAGCCCCGGCAGTTTTGACGACGTCCGCCCCCCGACCGGTTTGCGCACCGTCATGGTTCGCGCCAGTGCCAGTCGTTGATGTTCAGCCAAACTCTGCAGCGGCCAAAAAAACATGGGCGATGGCCATCAGTCGCGCTTCCCTGTTGCGGTGGCGACGGCGATCAAAACAAGCCAGGTGCCGCGATTGCTGAGAAGGCACCCACCAGGGATACACCGACGACGATCAGAACGATCTCGCCCCATCGCTCAATGAGCCGGCGGCTTCCGAGCTCTTGTTGGGTTGACGGATATCACGGAGCCATGGGCCGATCTCATCCCCGTCAGGTCTTCCTAGCCCTTGACGACTGGCTTGTGAGCGGATTGCTCTACAGCCCATTCCGTCTTCGATGACTTGAGCCGCGCGATAGATACTGAACTCGTCGAAATTGCGCCCGACGATCTGGACCGAAAGCGGCAGGCCGTCAGCACCGAAACCCGCAGGTACACTCATGGCTGGCGAGCCCGTCAGGTTAAAAGCGGCATTGACGGACGGGGTCCCATTCACAAGGGAGTTTTTTGCCACGTCACGGATGAGAGGTGCGACGCCAAGCGCACCGATCACCAAAAGCAGATCGACAGATGAAAAGGCCTCGGCGAGCTCTGTGGTCAGTTCCCCACGCCGGCGGCATGCCTGGAGGTAATCGGTCGCGGTCAGCAAGAAGCCTGGTAAAAAGCGCTCGACCGAATACGCACCATAGAGATGAAGATTGCGCCTGAAATCGTCTTCGTGGACGGCTGCCGCCTCGCTATACATGATGACGCGCTGGGCGGCAAAATAGTAACGCAGAGGTGATAATGATACATCCGTGGTGGTGGCACCAGCGTCTTCAAAAAGTCTGGCAGCCTCTTCGAAAACGGCGACACATTCGTCTGAAAAGGAACTGGGCTCCTCTTCATGGAAACTGCGCAGGAGACCTATCCTCATGCCACACACGCCTAAAGACGTAGCCTCCGTCCAAGGTTGAGACGGAATGTCGACTGAAGACGAGTCGCGTGGGTCATGACCTGAAAGAGCCTGGAGTGCTATTGCGTTGTCGTCGACGCACCATGTCATTGGGCCGGCGGTCTCCATGGAATAGGCTTGCGGCGTCATCCCCCGGCGGCTCACCCGACCATATGTCGGTTTCATGCCCGCAATCCCGCAATAGGCTGACGGCGTCCTTATCGATCCGCCCGTGTCCGTTCCGATCGCAAGCGGCACTGTTCCCGCAGCGACGGCTGCTGCCGACCCACTTGACGAGCCCCCGGTGAAGCGATCGAGATCCCACGGATTGCGTGCTGGCCCAAAGGGCAGGCTGAAATCCGGCCCACCCATGGCGAACTCCTGTGTTTCGGTCTTACCCAGCAAGATAGCGCCAGCCGCGCGAAGCCTAGCTACGACTGAGGCGTCTGAGGTTGCGACGTCACCCAGTGTAAGGCGAGAATTGTTGGTGGTCGGAAGGCCCGAGACATCAATGATGTCTTTCACCGAGTACGGAATGCCATGCAGAGGTCCTTTGTACTGGCCTTCCATGATTTCAGCCTCAGCCTTGCGGGCGTCAACACGTGCGAGATCGTCCTCTATCGTCGTGAAACAATGGAGTGTGGAATTGAGCGCCGTAGCACGGGCGAGAAAATGATCGACGACATCGACAGGTGAGACTTGCTTTCGAGCAATCATTCGTGCGGTTTCAGCTATCCCAAGTTCCCAGAGCTCCGACATCTGTCACACCTCGTCCGTCGAAGGTCGATCGTCCGTGATGCAGGGCCTTGGAATTGCTGGTCCATCGACACGGAACACGTGGGGAGACTCCACCCGGCGATCACGCGGTATTCGCACCAAATCCGTTAAGACCCGGAGATTTGCGTATGATGCGCAGGCAGCTTCAAATTGGTCGTCGTCAAGTTTCAGCCCTGCCCGTTCGATCAACACGGAAAATTCGTCACGGCCAAGCATGTCCTATCAACTCCCGCGTTTCTTCAGGCAATGCTGTCAGGTTCAGAACCATTTCGCTCATCAGAACCCTCGGTCATCAGTAAAATGGCCTTTTTTCGCACCGCCGATACCTGGCGAAATTGACAGGATGACAACAGGTCGGGAGGTCAGGCCGGAATACGAACGATCGCGTCATCTCCGCTCACATAGGTCTCGTCCCTTTTTGAATGAGCCCCATCAGAACTGTCTTAAGTTTGGCCCGCATAGGTTCGGGACAACACGCCGCATCACCTCGTGATCGCCAGCATGAACCACGGCCAATCCCGCTCTCTGTCGATGGCTTCCTGGCCCAGATCCGGATCTTCCACGATCAACCCGTGAAGGGTCCGCAGCCACGCTGCGGCCTCTTGGCTTCGCCTGCGAGGTGATCGCGCCCGTCTCAGGGCCTTTTCGGAGCCATCGAGCGGGAATTGGCCCGCTCCCCACTGGAGCCGATCACGATGTCGCACGATCTTTCTCTCGCACAGTCCCACGCCTTCCAACTCTCCCGTGACCTGATGGTCCCGGTCACCGTCTTTGCAGTCGACGGCGAATACGGCGTCCTACCCTCCGACGAGATCGACGACGGCGACGACCTCGAAATCGTGCACGAGTTTTTTCCCTGGGCGGCTCATTGAGCCGCCTTTTGCCGTTCCGGCTGCCGCTTGCGAGCGAGTGGTGGCAAGGGAAGCGACGCCGGGGCTGGCGAATCCCTTGCAGGATTCACCAATTGCCAACCCCGCCCTTGCCGCCTTTGCTCTTCGCGCCGGACGTGAAGGGGTCCGCGAAGAACGCGGAAAGGAAATTAACAAGGGACGATCGCCATGCGATCGGAAAGATGATGAAGCGAAGAGATATTGAGGAAATTCGCGAACGGGTCGGGTGCAGAGCAGTTTTGGAGACATCGGGCTTCGCGATGGATGCGAAGGAAAGCACCCGCCGGGCTGTGAAATACCGCCGCGGCGGTGAGATCGTTATCGTCACCCATGGTGGCCAGGGTTGGTTCGATCCGCTAGGCGATGACAAGGGCGACGTGTTCTCACTTGTTGCACGCCTCGACGGAGGCGGCTTCCTGGACGCGTTGGACCGTGTCGCCGGTCTCATCGGCTTCCAGTCAATAGAACCGGAGTGGATGGCGGCAGCGCCAACAAAAACAGCGATTGCGACGATCCATGATCGATGGATATCGCGTCGGAATCCTCGACCGTCATCTGAAACCTGGCGCTACCTGCGGTTTACGCGCTTCGTACCGGGACGGATTCTGAAGGGTGCCATCAAACAGGGTGTACTTCGTGAAGGCCCTTACGGAAGCATGTGGGCTGGCCATGTTGACGAGGACGGTAACATCTGTGGCTGGGAAGAACGCGGCCCGGACTGGCGGGGCTTTGCGACGGGCGGCGCGAAGGTGCTGTTCCGGCTCGGCCCATCCGGAGCCCATCGGCTTTGTGTGACGGAAGCTGCGATCGATGCAATGAGCCTCGCGGCAATTGAGGGGATGCGAGAAGACACCCTCTATCTCAGCACCGGCGGCGGGTGGTCGCCGAACACTGGCGCAGCGTTACGACAACTGGCTCGGTACCCGGATGTGCAACTTGTCGCGGCGACCGACGCGAATCGCCAGGGCGAGGCCTTTGCATATCGCCTTCGTGAGTTGGCCGACCAGGCTGGATGCGACTGGTTGCGTCTGCGACCGCCGGCGGACGACTGGAACGAGGTCCTGAAATGTCAGGTAAGGGAGAAGCAGGAAAAGGAAGGAGAAATGAACGGCGTGCCGCATTCGCGCCTCCCGCGTCAAGGGAGGCTTCGCCCGGCTGCGCCGGCCCCTGACCCGGGCGGACACGATGCCGGCGGCCCGGAAGAGGTCATGGAGGATTGAAGAGATAAGCATGGTCGTGACGACGGTGTTCTCTTCGGTCCGGACATATCCCAAGGAGGCGCAAATGAACCCCTCTGCCGCAATCCGCAAGGTTTTCCAGGGCGTGGCAACACGCCAGCAAATGTACCGCATGTTCGACCGTCATGCCCAGCGACCGGGCCGATGGGATGGCGATGCTTCATCCCTTTACGCCGGCGAATGGTTTGAGATCGCCGAAGCGGAGCACGATTATATGTTCGAGATCCTCCCGCCGCTTTGGATCCGCGGATCGATGGTTGCCATGCGTGAGTTCCTGACCGACTCCGTGACGTCAGTGTTCTTCAGCCTGCGCATCGATGGGGTCATCCGTCACTTCCATGGATATTGCGACCTGTCCGAACGTTCCATGGCCGAGCATATGCGCCTGGCCATCGTCGAGCGGGAAAGTCGTCCGGTCCGGTCGATGTCTCGGCAAGAGCGGCTCGAGCACATCTGGAGCAGCACGGCTGACGACTATCGCGGCTATGCGGGCGATCGATGGCCGCAAAGCAACCGGGGGCATCGCACGCTTCTCCTCTACAGTGGCAAGGAGGGCACGTTCCTGAAACTGCTTGATGATCTGACGGACGACGAAATCTCCGCCAAGCTTCCGGTGCAATTAAGGCACCTCCCCCTCTCCGTTGCTGCCTGAGCGGCACAACAGTCGTTACAACCGGTCGCGACGAGCGGCCGACCTCTCGAACAATCGGCCCGACCGGATTCCCATCCTCTGCGCACTTCGAGCTGCCCGCGCCGGCAGATCGCAAAATTGCGCCTTCAGCAGGAGTATCATCGCATGAGCAGCAATTCCTTTTCACTCGACATGTTCGGTAACACCGAACTGTCCACCACTCTCGATCTTGGCATCACAGGTTTCGCGGGCACCGCACCTGATGCGGCAAACGATGACGAGCCGGATCCGACGCCACCTGCGCCCACCCCTGCCTTGGTAGCCCCGACAAATTTACACCCCCGCCCGTGTGGCGAGCGTTCCAACTTCTACCTCGATAGCGACCGAGGCCTTGCCGCATCCTGGCGGGATCGTGCCCGCGCCAATGTCGCGGCCATCCTGATCGCGGATACGATCGAAAAACACGACCGGCCGGCTACGCCAAATGAACAGGCGCAATTGATCCGCTTCACCGGCTTTGGTGCCGGTGAACTGGCCAACGGGATGTTCCGCCGTCCAGGTGCGGTCGAATTCCGGAAGGGTTGGGACGAGGTTGCGGTTTCGCTGGAAAGTGCCGTCTCGCAGGCCGACTACGCATCACTTGCGCGCTGCACTCAATATGCCCACTTTACGCCGGAATCGATCATCCGCGCGATCTGGGCCGGATTACTGCGTCTTGGCTGGCGCGGAGGGCGCGTGCTCGAGCCAGGGATTGGGACCGGCCTGTTCCCGGCGCTGACTCCACAGCAATTGCGGCGGGATAGCTACTTCACCGGCATCGAACTCGATCCGGTCACAGCACGAATCGTACGCTTGCTGCAGCCGAAGGCCAGAATCATCAATGCCGACTTCGCGCGGACCGAGTTCTCACCGATCTTCGATCTCGCGATCGGCAATCCACCTTTCTCCGATCGAATTGTTCGGTCAGACCGCGCCTATCGGAAGCTTGGACTGCGCCTGCATGACTATTTCATCGCCCGGTCGGTCGATCTCCTAAAGCCCGGCGGCCTCGCTGTCTTCGTCACAACGCACGGCACACTCGACAAGCTGGACGGCACCGCGCGCGAGTACATCGCCACGTCGGCCGACTTGATCGCAGCCATCCGTTTGCCCGAAGGCAGTTTCCGTCGCGACGCCGGCACAAATGTCGTCGTGGACGTTGTCTTTTTTCGTAAACGCATGGGTGGCGAAGAGGCAGGCGATCTCTCGTGGTTGGAACTGGAAGAGGTTCGACCTGCCAGCTCCGACGCGGAGCCGATCCGGATCAATCGCTGGCTTGCGCGCAATCCGGAGTTTGTTCTGGGCAGCAACTCAACAGTCTCCGGTCCGTTCGGCGAAACCTACACCTGCATAGCGCCCGCCGATCAGGATCTCGAGGCCGTGCTCGGCGCTGCCATCGCCCGGCTGCCCACAGGGCGTTACGACGGTGAACCGACACCGATCGACGTCGAGTTTGAGACAGAACTTGGCGATATCGTCGATGTGCAGCCGAAGGATGGTCGTGTTCGCGAGGGAAGCTTCTTCCTTGATCGGTCGAAAGGTCTGATGCAGATGCTCGATGGAGCTGCCATGCAGGTCACCGTTCGAAAGGGTCGCTTTGGCGATGGCATCCCGGAAAAGCACATCAGGATCATCAGCAAGCTGGTCCCCATCCGTGATGCTGTGCGCGACGTGCTGAAGGCGCAGGAGGAGGACCGGCCCTGGCACGATCTCCAGGTCCGGCTGCGTATTGCCTGGTCGAGCTTCGTGCGAGATTTCGGACCAATCAATCACACGACTATCTCGATCCAGGAAGATGTGGAGACCGGTGACGTCAAAGAAACCCATCGCCAACCGAACCTTGCGCCCTTCCGTGATGATCCCGATTGCTGGCTAGTCGCCTCGATCGAGGATTACGATCTGGAAACCGATACAGCCAGACCGGGGCCGATTTTTTCGGAACGGGTGATCGCGCCGCCGTCTGTACCAACCATCACCTCACCTGCGGATGCGCTCGCTGTAGTGTTGAATGAACGTGGATACGTCGATCTCGACCATATCGCCGAACTGCTCCATAGCGATATTGCGACCGTGGTGGATGGACTCGCCGAGGCCATTTTCAAGGATCCTGTCAACGGATCGTGGCAAACTGCCGACGGCTATCTTTCCGGGGCTGTCCGGACCAAACTCTCAACCGCGCAGGCCGCAGCCGAACTCGATCCGGCTTACCAGCGGAATGTACGCGCCCTCCTGGAGGTTCAGCCGACCGACCTCCGGCCCTCCGACATCACCGCTCGTCTTGGCGCACCATGGATCCCGGCCGCTGATGTCGCCGCTTTCGTAAAAGAGAAGATGGAAGCCGATATCCGCATTCACCATATGCCGGAACTCGGTTCATGGACGGTCGACGCTCGACAGCTCGGCTATAGTGCCGCTGGCACATCGGAATGGGGAACCAGCCGTCGGCATGCCGGGGATCTGCTCACGGATGCTTTGAACAGCCGCGTCCCACAAATCTTTGATACGTTCAAAGATGCCGACGGCGAGCGCCGGGTGCTCAATGTCGTCGACACCGAAGCCGCTCGCGACAAGCTACAGAGGATCAAGCAAGCGTTTCAGGACTGGGTCTGGACCGATACGGATCGCACCGACCGGCTCGCGCGCGATTATAACGATCATTTCAACAATATCGCCCCGCGCAAATTCGACGGCTCCCATCTGAAACTTCCCGGGGCCTCTGCAGCCTTTATTTTGTACGGTCATCAGAAGCGCGGGATCTGGCGGATCATTGCGGATGGCTCGACCTATCTCGCCCATGCCGTCGGCGCCGGCAAGACGATAACGATGGCCGCTGCCATCATGGCGCAGCGCCGTCTCGGCCTGATCGCCAAGGCGATGCTCGTGGTGCCCGGCCATTGCCTGGCGCAGGCCGCGCGCGAATTCCTGGCGCTTTATCCGAATGCCCGCATTCTCGTGGCCGACGAGACTAATTTCACCAAGGACAAGCGCGCTCGCTTCCTGTCGCGAGCGGCAACCGCCAACTGGGATGCGATCATCATTACGCATTCGGCATTCCGCTTCATCGCTGTTCCCTCGGCCTTCGAGAGCCAAATGATCCAGGACGGACTGCAGCTTTACGAGGATCTGTTGACCAAGGTCGATGGCGAGGACCGCGTTTCGCGAAAGCGCCTTGAGCGGCTGAAGGAAGGGTTGCAGGAACGGCTTGAAGGCCTCGCCACCCGCAAGGATGACCTATTGACGATCTCCGAAATCGGAGTCGACCAGATCGTCGTCGACGAGGCGCAGGAATTCCGCAAGTTGTCGTTCGCCACCAACATGTCGACGCTCAAAGGCATAGATCCGAACGGGTCGCAACGTGCATGGGATCTCTATGTGAAATCTCGCTACATCGAGACCAAGAACCCGGGCCGTGCGCTGGTGCTCGCCTCGGGAACGCCGATCACCAATACGCTGGGCGAGATGTTCTCGATCCAACGCCTGCTCGGGCATGCCGCTCTTGCCGAGCGAGGCCTGCACGAGTTCGACGCGTGGGCGAGCACCTTCGGCGACACCACGACCGCGCTCGAAATCCAGCCGTCCGGCAAATACAAGCCTGTCAGCCGTTTTGCCAGCTTCGTCAACGTCCCCGAGCTGATCGCGATGTTCCGCAGCTTTGCGGATGTCGTGTTGCCAGAGGATCTGCGCCAATATGTGAAGGTGCCAGCGATCTCGACGGGTCGGCGACAAATCTTGACGGCCGCGCCGACCCGGGCGTTTAAGAACTATCAGGCCATTCTGGATGCCCGCATCAAGGCGATCGAACAGCGCGAAGGATCGGCCAAGCCCGGCGACGATATCCTGCTCTCGGTCATCACCGATGGCCGTCATGCGGCAATCGACCTGCGCCTGGTCGACCCCGACAATGACAACGAGCCTGACAACAAGCTCAATCTGCTCGTTGAGAACGCTCACCGTATCTGGGCGGAGACCGCAGGGCGAGAGTATGTCCGGCCCGACGGCAAGCCTTTCGAGTTGCGCGGCGCTGCACAGATGATCTTTTCCGATCTCGGCACCATCAATGGCGAGAGGAGCCGGGGGTTTTCAGCCTATCGCTGGATCCGCGATAAGCTGATCCGCATGGGCGTACCACCTTCCGAGATCGCCTTTATGCAGGATTACAAGAAGACCGAGGCCAAGCAGCGGCTGTTTGGCGATGTGCGGGCCGGAAAAGTCCGCTTCCTTATCGGTTCATCGGAAACGATGGGCACTGGCGTCAACGCCCAGCTTCGCTTGAAGGCGCTCCACCATCTCGACGTGCCGTGGCTTCCCTCCCAGATTGAACAGCGTGAGGGTCGGATTGTTCGTCAGGGCAATCAGCATGACGAAGTGGATATCTTCGCCTATGCCACCCAAGGCTCGCTCGACGCTAGCATGTGGCAGAACAATGAGCGAAAGGCCCGGTTTATCGCCGCGGCATTGTCGGGCGACACCTCCATCCGTCGGCTGGAAGACATGGACGAAGGCCAGGCCAATCAGTTCGCCATGGCAAAGGCGATTGCCAGTGGCGATGAGCGCCTGATGCAGAAGGCTGGACTTGAAGCCGATATCGCCCGGCTTGAGCGGCTGCGTGCTGCCCACGAGGACGACCAGTACGCCGTTCGTCGCCAGATCAGGGATGCCGAACGCGACATCGAGGTCGCGGCCCGGCGCATCACCGAGATTGGTCAGGACATTGAGCGACTGGTTCCGACATCAGGTGATGCCTTCGCAATGACCGTGACAGATAAGGCCTACAATGATCGCAAGTCGGCCGGCCGAGCAGTGATGAAGGAAATCCTCACGCTGTTGCAGCTCCGGACCGAGGGAGAGACCGTCCTTGGCAACATCGGCGGATTCGATCTCATTTATGATGGTGAGAGGTTTGGCAAAAGCGATGGCTATCGTTTCCAGACCGTGCTCCAGCGCACCGGCGCCGACTACGACATTGATCTTGATGTCACGGTCACGCCGCTTGGCACCATCTCGCGTCTCGAACATGCACTGGGTGATTTCGAGGGCGAGCAGCAGCGTTATCGCCATCGTCTTGGCAACGCCCACCGGCGGCTTGCATCCTATCGCTCTCGCGAGGGCGGCACGTTCGCGTTCGCTGAGGAACTGGCGGACAAACGTCGCGAGGTGCGCCAGGTTGAAGAAGCGCTCGCCGGTTCCGCTCGCGACAGCTCCGACACGGAAGATATCGCCGCTTGAACCCCGGCTTGCGCTCGCTTCGTTCATGATCGGTTCGATCAAGGTCAGGGCCGATCTTCCAAAACCCGACAGATGCTTTACAAAAGCTCCATGATCAGATCCGAACTCATCGATATTATCGCCGCACGCAATCCGCACCTCTATCGTCAGGACGCGGGGCGGATCGTCGATACTATCCTTGACGACATAGCAAGTGCCATGGAACGCGGAGAACGGGTTGAACTCAGAGGTTTCGGGACTTTTGTCGTGCGACACCGGCCGTCATGGTCTGGACGAAACCCTAAGAACGGCACAGCGGTCTTCGTCGAGGAGAAATGGGTGCCGTTCTTTCGCGCTGGCAAGGAGATCAAGGAGCGCATCAATGATGACGGGAAGCCTGATGCGGCGGCAAACGCATAGCTGCACTGCACAATAAATGACTTTCAATATGCTCAGAATGTCGCCATACTGCCTTGTGTTGATGCATTTGGCAGGTTTCCTCCCAGTTCCTGTCGTATCAGCTGTTCCCCTCTGGAGGTATTACCTCCACACTTCATGGGCCACGGTTTTCCGTCGGCCCATTTTTTTATTCTTCGTTCGCCTCGTCCGACCATTTCGAGAGGTTTATACCTAGGGGACTTTTGCGCAGACCCCTCCACTCGGCGGCTTGAACTGCGATTATATCAAGGTACCGTTTGCGCATGGCCTTCATGTCGATATCTCCGCGGGTCCATTCCTCCAGCAAAGCAGAAAAGGCGGGATCCTTGTCGATCGGCATACCACGCGCTGCCGCGCGATTAATCACACGCTGCGCGATGGCTCTGCGGGTTTCGGGATCTGTGCTCATGCTGCCTCGCCTGACGTTCGGATGGACGCGAAGATCTATCAGGGGGTAGTCCAGATCGCGACTTGAATTTATCCTCCGTCAACAATATCTGAGCATCACCTCCCGATGAGACGATGTCCTGCTCACTGCAATCGCAGCGGCGTTTGATGTTGCCCTGGGATCAAGGCGCTCCCCTCACGGGTCGAGCGCCTTTTTTGCGTCGGAGGCGACCGCAAACGTGGTCCTGCACCTTGACCGAAACCGATTTGCAGACGAGACCTCAATCAAAACACTCCGTGGAAATACATGCCTTTTTTTCTTGTAACGCAGTCGTCGCTGGTAGAAGCTCAAGATGAGCGAGAGGCCGCTCAAACGGGGGTCGACCGCCTCCGCTCCGGAGCACAGGTCTCCGTTTCGGTAAAATCCGATGAAACAACGATCACGCACATCGTTGTCCCCGCAATGGTCGGAGAGCCCCTTCCGGTCCCGCCCTCCGAAAGCGCCATTCCGTCGCCTGCTGCTGTTGCTATCCCGGAAGCTGCCATTGTCACACCGGAAAACCGGAAACTCATCTTGAAGCGTATGATGGCTGACGCGCTGGCCCTTCTAGGGCGCCGAACCTAGTCCCGTCCTCCAGGCATCGCTGCCGCCAGCATCTATCATCTTCAAGCGTCGGCTCGAATTGAGACGTGAACATTGAAAAAAGAAAAGCAGGGAGGATGAACCGATCGCCGACCGGTCCTCCCACCGACGCTGTCGCTCAACCGCTGCCTGCGCGATCCCGGCCGCTTGTCCTGCGCAGGGCTTCTAGCCCCGCTCGTCCCGCACAGCAGGGATGCTCGGCCGCAGTTGCGGCAGTCCGGCCGCTCGGCGGTCCGGGAGGTGTCTTCGAAAAAAAGAAGACAGGAAGGGCCGGCAAGGTGCCGGTCCGTAACCTCTCGAAAGGACTGCTCCCATGCAAATCATGAAGGTTGACCCGCGCGCGCTGAAAGAAAATCCCGACCGTATGCGCCAGTCGAAGTCGTCGCCGCAGGCCGACGCGCTGATGCTGGCCACGATCAAGGCCGTCGGCATCGTCCAGCCTCCCGTCGTCGCACCAGAACCCGATGGCGGAAATGGCTATATCATCGATGCCGGCCACCGCCGCGTGCGCCTTGCCATCGCCGCCGGCCTGGAAGAAATCGAAATCCTTGTTGTGGATGCCGCTAACGATAACGGCGCCATGCGCTCGATGGTCGAAAACTCGGTTCGCGAGGCGCTCAACCCCGTGGATCAGTGGCGCGGCATCGAACGTCTCGTTGCTCTCGGCTGGACCGAGGAAGCGATCGCCGTCGCTCTCGCCCTCCCCGTTCGCCAGATCCGCAAGCTGCGTCTGCTTGCCAATGTCCTGCCGGCAATGCTCGAGCAGATGGCGCTGGGCGACATGCCGTCCGAGCCGCAGCTGCGGATTATCGCGGCAGCAGGCCAGGTGGACCAGAAGGAAGTCTGGAAAGCGCACAAGCCGAAGAAGGGAGACACCGCTCCGTGGTGGCAGATCGCCAATGCGCTCACTAAGAAGCGCATGTACGCCCGCGATGCGAGCTTTGGTGACGATCTGGCCCAGGCCTACGGCATTGAGTGGGTGGAGGACCTTTTCGCGCCGGCCGACCAGGACGGGCGCTACACCACCAATGTCGAAGGGTTCCTTGGCGCGCAGCACGAATGGATGACGAGCAACCTTCCGAAGCACGGCGGAATTGTCGAGGTCAACAGCTGGGGCCAGCCAGAGCTGCCGAAGAAGGCCTCCCAGGTGTATGGCAAGCTCTCCAAGTCCGATCACACGGCGCTCTATCTGGATCGTGACGGCAAGGTGCAGTCCGTGCATTACCGCATGCCGGAGGAGGCGAAGCCGAAGGGGGTTGCTGGTGACGCATCGGTTGCTAGTGGCGATGATGCCGATGCAATCACCATGTCGAAGGCCCGGCCCGACGTCACGCAGAAGGGTCATGACATGATCGGTGATTTCCGCACCGACGCCCTACATGACGCACTCGGTCGCGCGCCGATCGAGGATGACATGCTCATGGCGCTGACGGTGCTCGCCTTCGCCGGGCAGAATGTTCGCGTCGACTCCGGCGCTGATGGCACCATCTACGGGGGCGAGCGCTTCTCACGCCATGCGGTCGGACTGTTTGACGAGCATGGCAAGCTCGCCTTCGATCAGGAACAGCTCCGGGTCGCGGTCCGCTCCGTGCTGATCGATGTTCTCTCTTGCCGCCGCGGCATGTCGAACAGCGGCATGGTCTCGCGCATCGCCGGCGTTTTGATCGGCGCGGACGAATTCATGCCGAACATGGGTTCGGAGGAGTTCCTCTCGTGCCTGTCTCGCCAGGCACTGGAAGCGTCTTGCGCCGAAGCGGCCGTTCAACTGCGGCAGAAGGTCCGCGAAACCCGCGAAGCGCTCGTGGAGCATTTCGCAAATGACCGTTTTGTCCATCCGTCCGGCCGCTTCGCGCCAACGGCAGACCAACTGCTCGAATGGATCCGTGCAGGCGCTGCCACGGATTTGGTCGGCGCTGGGTCCCAGAATGCTAGGGATAACGATATCGATGACCCATCGGACGATCAGACCGAGCAAGAAGCCGACGATGTGGTCGACAGGGTGCCGCAGGATGCGGATCTGCCGGACCACGACGACCGCAAACAGAGGGCAGCAGCATGATCGCCGCTGTCCAGTCGAACATGGCTGCATCCACCCCCGATCTTTCGGGGGTGGAGTTTGCTACCAGCGCGGACGGCCTGCCCGTCGCCCGCATTGGTGATCTGGTCCTTGCTATGGTCTTTTCACCCAGTGAATTTTCTTATCTTGGCCGTGCCGGCGCCGTCCGTCGGCCGCTTGCAGAACTAACGCGGGCCGACTTCATCGGGCATGACGGTAGGATCGCTGACGAGGCCGAATTCCGGTCGCGCGTCGCTGAGACTGCCGGGCATAAACGCGATCTCGCTAGCCTCAACCGTGTGGGGACCCGCATGTCAGCGGGTACCCCATGGGGTGTATCGCATATGGCGGTCATTTATGCCGATGGCGTCGTCTCCCATATGACCTCCGGCCACGGTGGTTTCCGTCTCTCAACTGATCGTAACGCCAAGGTCCATCCTTTGTTACGCAAGGACACGCCGTGGTACGACGAGGACTGTGAGTGGGCGATCGTGGCGGTTACCTTCCCGGACCTGTTCACCACCTACGAGCGGTCCATGGCCGAGATGTCCGTTCGCAACAGCTGGCCCGATGCCTGGGAGATGATCTACGGCTGCGTGCTGGCCTAGGGCGAGAGCTGGTCCAAGGACCGTCGGGCGTTAGATCAACGCCACAGGTACGACTTCGTTGTCACCTCTGCGATCCTGTCTGGCCAACACCTTGGCATGACCGAGGTCGTGGCGGTCATTAATGGTGATCAAAAGCCAGACAACCATGGGCGTCGCTTCCTTGTCCCCAGTGAGGAGTATGCTGGTCGCGGCCGGTTCGGCTTTGTCATCGATCACGCGCGTCAGGTCGAATACGACGGGCCATCCTCCTTCGTTGGCTGGGAAAGCCGGGGGGATGGGCCATGATCGACCTCCGCACTTTGAAAGTGGCGAAAGCACTCGGCGCTCGGCGCGAGACCCAGCGGCATCTCGATTGTCTGACGCGGCAGATTGCGGCGCGCGCCGGAAGACAGGCGACGACGGGGATGGTGCGGCGCCGGGCGCGGCACCGATCGTATCCTCGTATTTATAATCAGGAGCTCGTCGACTGCCTAACCGTCGAGCATTGGGCCGAACTCGACATAATCGCTCGCAGAATCGAGATGGATGAGCAGGTCATCGGTGATTGCCAACGTCGTGATCACGAGCTTGTGCATCATCCGGCAATACAGGCGGACCCAAAAAGAAGGCGCTGGTTCTGGGCTTGCCTTGCCTGGCTGCGATGTCATCGGCACGGCGGTCTCGGCCATGGTACCTTCTCGTTGCTGGGGATTGGCATCGGGCCCGTGCCGGACTGCCCTTCTTGTGCTGCGGTCTGAACCGGCGTTCGGTCGTTTCAAGGCCGCTGTCGCGCCGCATGGCAGCCGATCCAACCTCACCGCGCGAAGTCAGGCTCGCGGTCTGCTCAGGTCAAGACCTGCTGGCCCGCAACCCTGCCCTGCTGGCTCAGTCGGATCGGACCTGTGAAACCGCCCGTCCCTTGCCGGTTCTTGGTCGTCCGCATCGAAGGGCAGACCGGCACGGGCCGGAACCGCTTCAGCAGTCAAGGAAGGAATAGACATGGCCAAGTCCGCCACTCCCAACCGCTCAAACGCCAGGTTTTCGCAACCTCGCCGCGGCACCACCCTCGAAATGGTCCGCCTCTCCTGCCCCGACGCCACCCAGGCACTCAAGATCGTCGAAAGCTTCGGCACTACGTTCGTCGACAGCGATTGCATCCGCAGCCTCCACGAGCGGCTGATCGTTGAGACCGCCGACAGCCTCTCCGAAGGTTTGGGCGAGAAGGCCATGCAGATACACCTGCAGCGCATCGTCGGAGCCTTCGTCGGATCGGCGCATGGCGCCGGGCAGTTCTACTCCCGCGCCGTCACGGAAGCGCGCGACGCAACCGCCAAGGCGTCGAACGACGCCCGTGACGAGGACCTCGATGGTCCAGTCGGCTACGACAGCGCCGCCCAGCGCAAGCGGGAATTCGCGGCCGACATGGGCATCCAGGCCCATTCCCTCAGGATGGCGGCAGAGGGGACAGTTGCCGCCTACGAACAGGTCATCGGTGAGACTTGGAAGCCCTTCGAACGCCCGGTCGAAAATCCGGGTGCCAGTCTCGACCGCAAGGCGGCGGAAGCTCAGATGGATGCTCTCGGCTGATCCCAACCGGCGGGGCTCCGGCCCCGCTCATTTCCTTTCTTTCAAATCGGGCGGGCCTTGTCGGGGTCGGCCCTTTCCATGTTGAGATTTGAACCCGGAGAGCGCCCGATTGATCGCGGTCCGTTCCGGCCGGTGGTCCTGCAGGAGACGGTTTTCGCGCGCAACGGCTTTGCCGTCCTCCTCTTCGTTCCTGCCCCTTGGGTGCGCACGAGATCCTTTGCCTCCTGCTTCAGGACCTCCGTGACGAACCGCGATCGGCGCGGTCGGACAAGAAGGAGAAATGAAGATGACCAGGAAATCGGCAGGCGACCGCAGCGACATCTATTCCCGCATTACCGATCGAATCGTGACCGATCTCGAACAAGGCGTTCGACCATGGATGATGCCGTGGAGTGTTGCCCACACACAGGGGCGCATCACCCGACCGTTGAGGCATAATGGCCTGCCCTATTCAGGAATGAACGTGCTGCTTCTCTGGTCGGAGGGGGTAGCGCGGGGTTTCTCCTCACCGATGTGGATGACATTCAAGCAGGCGCTCGAAGTCGGGGCTTGTGTGCGCAAGGGCGAAACGGGCTCGACTGTCGTCTTCGCCAGCCGCTTCACAAAATCCGAAAGCGACGGTTTAGGCAATGAGATCGACCGTGAGATTCCTTTTCTCAAAACATACTCGGTCTTCAACATCGAACAGATCGATGGACTTCCCGATCACTACTACGGGCAGCCTGCTGAGAACCTTGATCCCCTAGAGCGGATCGAGCAGGCCGATCGCTTCTTCCTCAATACAGGTGCCCTGATCCGACATGGCGGCGGTCAGGCCTATTATTCGCCGGTGACGGATCATATTCAGATGCCGCCGTTCGAGACGTTTCGCGATGCTGCGGCCTATGTGGCGACGCTCAGCCATGAAGCCACGCACTGGACGGCGCATCCTTCCCGTGTCGGCCGCGATCTCAGCCGCTACGCGAAGGACAAAAGCGAGCGCGCCCGCGAAGAGTTGATTGCAGAACTCGGGAGTTGCTTCCTGTGTGCTGATCTTGGCATTGTTCCGGAACTGGAGCCGCGACCCGATCACGCCTCCTACCTGCAGTCCTGGCTGCGCGTGCTGTCAGGCGACAAGCGCGCCATCTTTCAGGCAGCGGCACATGCGCAGCGCGCTATGAGTTATCTTCATGATCTGCAGCGGGTAGCCGAGGCGGGAACCAAGGCGGCTTGAAGCCAACCATTCTGTCAGCAACGAAGGTAATCATCGCCGGCCGTCTTTGCCACGACCCGACACCGTTCAAGTGCGGGACCTGTTGCGGCGAAGATCCAGCTTCCCACAGACCGAGGGCTGGCCAGTATCGGACGTGAGTCCACGGGATGGCTCTCGTTCAACAGTTATTGGCTTTGTGTCCTGACGAATGGATCCTCATGGCGACGTCACCGACGAACGAGCGCGCGCGAATACTTCCATGTAACCGGCTCCTTTCATGAAATGGGTTTTCGCTGGGGATGGGTGATGATCGACGGATTGTCCGAGGTGATTATTCCAATATTGCCCCTCTCGAAGGGTCCGAGTCCCGAGATCGCCATAGCGATATCCCTCCACCTGTTTCCGGGGCTCCATCTGCGGGCTCGATGGGGCATGTCTGACCGGAGACCGGCTGCGCCTCGATCGTTTTCCCGCAACGACCGTCTGTAACTTTCTTCCCCAGCGAACTGCGTTCGCATTCCTCGCGCACAACAAAGTTTCCTCCGGCCGCCCTTCATTGCATTGCGGCCCTGTGCCACCCCATCGCGTAAGGCGCGAAGGGACCCCGGCGGGTGCGGTCCGATCGTCCCCGGTCTTTGCGACTGCCATCGAGGCCGCAATGGTGCGGCCCGAACAAGCAAAGGAACACCACCATGGCAACCATCGGCACTTTCAACTCCACAGAAACGGGCTTCACAGGCTCCATCCGCACCCTCGCCCTCAACGTCAAGGCCCGTATCTCTCGCGTCGAAAACCCCTCAGACAAGGGCCCGCAGTTCCGCATCTACGCAGGCGCTGTCGAGCTGGGTGCGGCCTGGCAGAAGCGATCCACTGAGAGTGATCGCGACTACCTCTCGGTCAAGCTGGACGACCCGAGTTTCCCGGCTCCGATCTACGCAACCCTGACCGAAGTCGAAGGCGAAGATGGTTACCAGCTGATCTGGTCCCGACAGAACCGCGATTGAGGCATTGAGGCTCCGCCCATCGGGCGGGCCTCTTCCCTCGGACTATGGAGCCGGGAACGGGCGTCGTCCGGCCCCGGCTTTCTTGGTGCCACACGGAATCGGGAGAAAGCTGCTCAGATCGAACGAGGTTGCCGGCCGAGGCGACGGCGTCAAGGACGAGCGGTTCTCCCAATTTCCCGCTGGAATGATTTCCTACACCTTGATCTCTGGCCCCTGCGCTTTCACGCTCTCCCATTCTTCAGACGACAATGCCGCCTCAAGTACAGTGTCAACCTCGTCTAAGAAGCTGTGCCACATTGGCTTTGTCTCGAATGCCGTATTCTGCGGCACATTATTAAGACGGCACAGGGCGCGGGCGGCGCGTTCGCGTGGTGATTGACTGGCACGCATGGTTCTTACGCCGCGCTTAAGGCCAGCCGGAAGCCAAGCGCATGAATGATTTTGTGCATCGTTTCATAGCGAAGCTTCGAACCGGGTTTCAGGGCCTTGTATAGGCTTTCGCGACCGAGGCCGGAAACCTCTGCGATCTGCGCAATTCCGCGTGCCTTGGCAACATGGCCCAGCGCCGTAATGAAGACGTCAGGGTTTTCATCTTCCATGGCGACGGTCAAATATTCCATCATGGTCTCTTCATTATCCAGATATTCTGAAGCATCGAATTTGCTGAATTCCGTCATGGTCATTCCTTTCCGATGGTGCGGGCCATTTCTATGGCCTTTTGAATGTCACGCTTTTGGCTGGACTTGTCGCCGCCAGCCAACAGCAGATAAACTTTGTCGCCTTTCCGCGTGTAGTAGATGCGATAGCCGGGACCGAAGTTGCCATTCTCTGCTGCAACAATGCGATGGAGAATGCGAACCTTGCCCTTGGTATCTCTCAGGGCCTTCAACCAGCTATCGAACTGACGTGATTTCTCGAAGGTGTTCATAAGTTATTTGTATCCAAATGGATACAGAATTGCAAGAGAACGTTAGCGGACTAAGCCAGAGTATGAGCCAGCCTGGGGTCGGTTCAGGCTGAGGGCGAAATGAAACTTCAAGCGCAAGCGGCTGCTGTCACGATTAAACCCTCGTGATTTTAGGCGCGGGAACTTGTTATTCCTATGGTCTAATCGCCAGACTAAAGTTCAGTTGGGACGGCGACGGCTCGGCCGCATTGCGCCAAATGCGGCCATCGGACGGTCATCGACTATAATTCTCCGTAGGCTGGATAACTCTGTCGGTCAGGTCGATTTCCTACTGATAGAATGCCTTCTCGTTCAGTTCGTGGTCACCTTGTAGTCGGCTAGTTTTGCGTCGTGGATCATCTCCATAGACATGGGCCAGTCGTTCGACGTCGCTTCGAACAAGGTGCTGATCGTTTTGAATGGGATCCGCCAAATGACGTTGTTGCGGTCGTAGTCCGACACCACGAGCAAATTAGACCAATTTCTATCGGGACCGCGATCCACAAAGCTAATATAGGCATGGATGCACTGGTTGCAGATGTAGGCAACCGACTTTTGCTCGGCCTTTTCCGCATGCCAGCTGTAATTTTCGTCAAGCGCAAATCGGTTCATCTTCGTCACATTCTTTGCGACGGGGGCGCTAAACACATCCAATTGCGTTTTCGATATCTTTGAAGACACCTTATGCAATTCGACCATCCTGCGGAGGATAAAAAAGCCAATCATTACATCGCGCTCAACTACGCAAACGGCACGCTCCGACCAACGCTTCGGCTTGGAAACCGGGCGAATGCTCTTCGCGATCCGGGCAAGCTCTTCTTTCCAATACAGGGACTCAATCGCCATATTCACTCCATATAGGCGGCGCAGGTCATCCATAGATTCCGTAAGTTGCCAGCACCACAGGTCTCGCACGAGAAGGCATGGACCGTCTAGCGGGAGGCTTCAGCTGCGTTTCTTTTTCCACATTTGACCAGTTTTCTAATGACCGCTCCGGGCCAACTGCTGCCTGGCAGCGTTGCGCCGCAAGCGGTCATCAGCTCTGCGATGACGCCAATGGCTCTCTAAGAGGCCTGATGATGGTGTAGGAGATACGCGCGGCACATTAGAAGCAACTGCCGACGCAGATCGCCTGCGTCGGCTCCAACAAGGTCTCGTTCGAAAGCATTGCGAACGGTCCCAAATATGACGGTGACGAGCGTGCGATTGACGGACTCGAGGTTGGCGAAAGTCGTATCCGAAGCAGTTTTGAGCATAGCCGTCGTGGCAGCATCGGTGCGAACTGCGAAGGCGTCGATAAGGGCCCCGTTGTCCATGTCTGCAACGGAACGGTAAAGTGCGCGAGTTACGTCCGGCCGTTCCGTTTTGGCTTTCCAGTAGACATCTATCAGCGCCTCGACCATTTGACCTGCAGGTGTATCACGATGTCGATGGCAGACTGTCTCGATCTTTTCCGTCAATGCGTCCAGGTAGCGTTCGTTGAGAGCGTAAATCAGGGCCTGCTTATGCGGAAAATATTGTTACATCGTACCGACCGAGACGCCAGCGCGCTTGGCCACTCGGGTAGTGGTCAGCCGCTGTGGCCCGTCAATCAGCAAAAGCTGAATGGTCGCCTCGAAAATCGCATCCAAGGTTACTGCCGCGCGGGCCTGAACGGGCCGTTTGCGGGCGTTCAGGGACAGGGGTGTCGATGAAGCCAAAAGCGAATCCTCAAACTGAACAATGCTTCATATAATGGATGGAGTTTCAGTCGAAGGAAATAATTATGTCAAATGAACGCGTTGCTCTAGTCACCGGAGCGAATAAGGGAATTGGTTTGGAGATAGCTCGCCAGCTCGCACAGGCCGGTGTCCAAGTCATCATCGGAGTGCGGGATGAAGAACGGGGGCGTGCCGCGGTCGATGATCTAGCTTCGCAGAATTTGGTGGCGCAGTTCATCCTGCTCGACCTCAACGATTTGGCAAGCGCTGAGACGGCGGCGATTAAGATCAAAGCAAAATGCGGAAAACTTGACATTCTCGTCAACAACGCCGGAATATTCGATTTTTCCGACGCTCCGCCCAGCACTGCGTCGATCGATGCCGTTCGTCGCGTGATGGAAGTGAATTTCATTGGGGCGCTTGCAGTGACCCAGGCGATGTTGCCGCTCCTGCGGGTAGCTCCCGCAGGTCGTATCGTAAATCTGTCCAGCTCGCTCGGTTCGCTGACCTTGAATTGCGATCCGACCTCGACCTACTACTCGCAGCGCTTTATCGGGTACAACGCATCCAAAGCCGCTTTGAATATGTTGACCATCCAACTGAGCGAAGAACTGCGGGGGACAGGCATCATCGTCAACTCTGTCAGCCCCGGTTTTGTCAAGACTGACCTGACTGGGTATGGCAACATGACGCCGGAAGAAGGCGCAAAGCTCCCTGTACAATTTGCTCTTGCAGGGGAAGAGTCCGGTAGCTTCGTGGAGCCCGGCGCAAAGACACCTTGGTAGAATTTCCGATCAATTGGCTTTCACTGTCTACGGCTGGGTGCCGTAGACAGTTTACCTCAGACTAGGAGTGACTGCTTGGGCGAAGGCCGCAATGGGCCAGAATGCGTCTTCCGCTTCGCGCCGATACTGTGGAAAAACTCGGTTGCGATCCCTTGGGACGCACCTTCATCGTTTTCCTGCCATTCGTCCACTGTGCTATAGATGAAGACTGAAACCTTGTTCGGACACGCTTGGAGATGCAGCATGCGGAAGAGCCAACCTGTCGATATGATGGCGCTTCGGTTGAAGGCGCAGAAGTTTGCGGCGGAGAACTACGCAGCGTCCTTGATGTCTAACACCAAGTGGCGCGCGCTTTTCAACGCGCTCGAAGAAGCGGGTATCGATGCCGCATGTTCGGTAAAGTTTATTGGCGACGACAAGGAATTCGAGATAGCGGTTCATCCGGGGCTGTATCCGCCTCACGCCTATGTCAATCTGTGGCCGCTTAACGTCTATCCGCTCGTCGAAATTGAATGGATCGAGTTTAGGCGTATTGTAAGATACCGGAGGGATAACAATCTTCCGGCTAAGCTTGTGCCACAAGACATAGATGCGATCCGGGCTGTTATTCAGAACACCGGAAAACGCTTTCCTCTTGAGGCTTCCGAGGACGCAATTCGGATCGTCGGGCACGTGAGGTAAAGAGACCGCCGCCCATTGCTTGCGGGGAGCGCGCGTGATTCAATGCTCTCATTGATTTGCGGAGGACTGAGCGATGATGGGATGTCAGGCAGATCCGACGCAGCTCTTTTATGACTTCTGCATTGATGTTCACGTTCCCGCCGAGCACCTGTTGCGCGGAATAGACCGTCATCTCGCACTCGATAGCGTTCGAGAGCATTTGAAGCCTTTCTATAGCAGCACTGGCCGTCCCTCGGTCGATCCCGAACTGATGATGCGGACGCTGATTGCCTGAGCTCAGGCGCGGGACGCAAACGCATCGATACTCTGCCCGGAAGTCCGAAAACAGCGGACGCGCCCGTTGCATTGAGTTTTTCAACGAAATCGGGCAATTGCTGACATCAGGCCTGGTGAACCATTTACTCACTTCAGGTTATAAGCCGCTCACCCCTGCTATGAAATCTTTGTATGAAGACCATTGTGGCTCGTAGGAGTGCGAAATATCGATGGGGTAGGCAGGGCTAGTTTTCAGCCTTTGATTAGGCAGAGCTATCCAGCTATCGAAATCCTATTCGTACCAGAGCCACTCCTTGCGGTTGTTTCCGGTAACCACAAGCATTTGGCGGCCGATCTCGTTTATATCCAAAGGCAGAAGAGCGTCTTCCAATGCGATTTGCGCACTGTTAGCATCCGCATCTGGCATCCCGTTCAAGTCAGTTTCACAGCGCCAGAGAATAATTACCCGGTGCGGTAAATCGGGCTCATGCACCCCGGCGGGCACATCTTTTAGGCTCCGAAAAATGAGCGCGTTCCCATCTTCCTGGCCGGTAGCCGTGAAGTAGATGTCTTCCGCGTTTGAATTCATAGGCAACCAATGCCGTGATCGCGGCAAAAAACGCCATGAGGAGATTCATGCGCAGCTCCCGAGGCCAATAAGGTAAGCTGATTGTTATATTTGGGAGAAAAATATGGCAAGGACATATGATTGCAATGGGCCAAGAGGCGTCCTCCTCTTTATGCCAAAATTGCGGTCATTCACTGGCCTGAGCTTATGCCTTTTCCAGTCCACCAGATGGCGTCTTGAGCCATGCCGGGCAAAGGAAGGCCGTCGGAAAACAATGCTATCAGCCCCCCGTCGTTGTAGCCGACGAGTGCTACGGCATCAGTTGTCTCTTCTAGTTTCAGCGCGGCGATCACCGTCGATAATCTAGTGTCAGGAAGAGCGGCATTTCGCTTGGCTAAAATATAGCGGCTCGGGTACGAACCCCTCAGCCGCTCAGCATTTTCGAAATGTAGTTGGATAGTTCGATGATCAGTTTGGTGGCTTGTCGATCCGTCGACGGCACAATCGAACAGCGTCCAGCCCTGCCTAAAAAATTCCGCCAGAGTTTCGATCTGCGGAGCGTCGGTGTAGAGCAGCTTCTTCATCACACCGCGATAACGCGGAAACCAGGGTGCGTCAAAGCCTTGTCCGATTTGGGCACCACACTCTCCCGTATAGCACAAGTTACGGACTTTCAGATGTCTGGTAATTGTCGTCTTCCGAGGAATACAACAAACCGAAGTGATCTACGGATCAATTTGAAGTTAGCATTTATTCTCGCTATCGGGTGGTGAATATCAAAGCTGGTCAAAGCGAAACTGATAAATAGGATTGCCTGTGCCTGATGCCCCCAATCTACGCCAAAGGCTTGACGGTGCCTATGACGTGTTTGCTCGATACCGCCGTCCACTGGTTCTTCACGCTTCGCCGCTACGCGATCCAGAAATGCTACTGAAGCAACTGACCGCCAAGCCGATAAGGCTTTTGGACGTTGAGGATGTTCAAGAATATGCATCTGCAGCATTAACCACCGTCGGTACTGGCGAGGATTACAAGCACTTCCTGCCACGGCTCCTTGACCTTGCAACGGAGTCTGGTGCCGTTGAGCCTGAGATGATTGCTCTGAAGCTGAAGAAGGCAGAATGGCGGGCGTGGCCGAAAAACGAGCAGCAATCCCTCGAAGAAGTTTTTGTGCATGCCTGCGTGGATGCTTTCAAGCAGCATACGGATGATTACCTTGCGGGTAAGTGGCTCGTCAGCCTCGCGATACTGAACATCGACATTGGTGGCTTGTGGACCGACGTCCTCGCAACAAATGATGAGTGCTGCGCCCTCCAAATCGCCGACCTACTGCTGTCAGACAATCTTTTTGCGAGCGATCCTTCCGAGCGAGCATATTGGGAGGATGTGTCCGAAACGACTGTGAACGAAACGCGCTCCTGGCTGCTCAGTGAGGAAACACGGTCGTTGCTCTTATGCGTGAGCTTTCGGACACGCTCGAAGGATGGTTGGCTTCTTGAAAAAGCGATAGCGAGACAAGAAGAGCTGGTTCAACAGCGCCTTCAGTGACCGGCGAACTGGGCTTGGGGGTGACCGATAACCGGCAGTAGATGATCGACAGAAATATGGGTGCTACACCTGCTCCGGTTCATGAGTTGCACTCAAGTTGAAACGCCGACACGCTGCGAAACAGGAGAAAAATCTTGCATGACTTCAATCATTTAGAGCGCCGCGCAAAAGACCTGATGGCAACAGGTAAGTCAGCCGACGCAATCAAAATTTATCTTTTCATGGCAGATGGCGACCAGTCGTTGGATGCCGGATATCTAGGGGAACGTTTGGGAGAGTGTTATGAGAGCATCGGTGATCTGCATGCCGCAAAATATTGGTATGGAAGAGCTGTGGAGGAAAATCGTGACGTTAGGCTGGCTTCTGTGGCAGCACGTCAAAGGCTTCACGAAGTTAGCATAGAACCCCTTTTGAGGGACGCAGAAAAGTAGTCCTCAAGTAACTGCGACTACATAATAAACAAAACCCAACAAAGCACTGAAGCGACCGTCCAAAAGACAATCCTTTGCTTTATACGAGGACGACGACGTTCTATTGGGTACTCACTGGATGGCCCTGCAGATATTGCTGACAGCCGCTGGAACAGTCGCATGGTGCCGATATAATTCAATAGCGCAAACTGCCCAATTGACAGCCGCGTAACCGCAAGGAAAAGAAAGTCAGTGCCAATATCTATTTTGATAACTGTGCCCACCTTGTGAGGACGAACAACGGCAATACTGCGGAATTGGTCTCCAGTGAATCCGACTTCGGTAGCTGATCCCACAAGTCGTACCGAGGGACCATTCAGCAGTAGGCGAGCTTTTGTCGCCTTCGTTTGAAGCTTTAGTTCGCTGCCTATATTGTAGAAAACTGAATATTCCTCGGTCATTTGCTTATCCTTGTCCAACCAAAGAATTCAAAGGCATATTCGGAAAAGAAACTCCGAAATGGACCTAGCGCCAACGAGTGCTAGAAATGCTAACGATACGACGATAATCAGACATCGGAATTCTGCAATGGGCAAATAGCGTCAAGAGATGCAGTTGATGGATTATGATCCGTATCCGGCTCAGTTGGTGAGAGTCATAGGCGGGTAGCAAACTTAAGGCCGTGTGCGCCAATTCCAAACATAGCAATCTTGGATATCAGTTCGAGAGCCAAATCAACGCGAGACCGCAACAAATAAAGGAACGCCGAATATGGAGAGTGACAATTTCGTGTTGCGGAGGGCAAACCTGGCCGACGCTGACGCCGTCGCAGAAGTTGCGCGGTATTCACGAAAGCACTTTCTGCCTTATCTGCCTGAACTTCATACTTTGGACGAGGACAAGGTGTTCTTTCGAACCGTTGTTTTCCAGGAAAATGATGTTTGGCTTGCCGAGGATGAGGATGAAGTCGTTGGATTTTGCGCCTTCAGGAACGGATGGCTGGATCATCTTTACGTTTTGCCGTCGCATGTAGGGAAAAGGCTTGGTGCAAGGCTATTGAACATAGCGCAAGAGACCTATCCGCACTTGCAATTATGGACGTTTCAAAAAAATGCTCGTGCCATCAGCTTTTATAAACGCGAGGGCTTTGTCAAACTCAGAGAAACGGATGGCTCTGAGAACGAAGAGCGAATTCCAGATGCGTTATTCGAATGGCGAAATCCCGTGTCGTGACTGACCGAGGACCATGTTGTGCCGAAACCTGTTGAGTCTGTTTTGCGCCAAAAGGAGACATGAGCCGCGTCGAAGTTGACGGCTGTGATGGGTCCGTGAACGGACTGGCAGTCATTGCTGAGGATACCCGCGATGTCGCGTCTCTATCGTCTCTGGCGTCTTTACGCCGATCTCGGCACATAGCCGCGCGATTTTTTGTGGCGGGCAAGGTCGAGAAAGAGCACCACAGCATCGTGCTCGTTTTCGAAATGATGCACAATGCTCTGCCCGGATGCTCCAATGCGGCCCCAGCGCCGGATGAGGCAGGGCTCTCCGAACAAGCTTCGGGAGATTTCCATGGCATAGAACCGGGCCATGTTCTTCGTCGGGTCCGTTCGTTCTGTATAGATATGATACGGCTGGTAGATCATACGGACAGATTCGCCGATCCTGCCTTTCTCGTCCAACGAGAGTTATGAATCGGTCGACACCATTCGATTCATTATTGTGATGAAACAGCCCGCCGAATGATCGGGCGAGACGGCTTCGCCCTACGGCTCTACTCGCTTTGCTCCCCGAACCCGGCTACTCGGTTTCGGCCATTCTGTAACGATCCTCTCGCCGTCACACGTCGCATAAGGCACGACTTGCTAGAGCGGACCGGGCTGCAGAAAGACCATGCCGCGAGTGGGTACGTTAGAACTAATCAAATCAATTGCACCAAGGTCGTCTACGACCGTCCCACCGGCGTGCGAGGTTTTCCTCCACGAGCACGGTACCAATTGAGCGGCCATTCCTAGTGATAATCCTCAGATCGCGACCGAAGCGGTCCTGGTCCCTGCCAGTGGCGGTAATTGAGAACTTTCCGCCGTTGAGAAGCGCAAGCAGCCGCTGCTTTGCCGCTTCCCCTTTCGCACGCTCGACCTCGCATCGGGGCGGGCTGAGTTCAGGCGCGTCGATATCGGCGATCCGGATTTTCTTGGCGTGAAACCAAAATGTATCGCCGTCAACGACGCAGTTTACGCGGCGACTGTTCCCGCAGATAGAAAAATCGGCCGACTGTGTGTCAAGCGACAGCGGAGAGGCCATCGCAGTCGAAGCAGAAATCCCAAGATCGACGCGCAACGCTGCGTATGCAGCTCCGGCTACAATTGCGACCAGCAGCGCCACACCGGCATCTTTCGCGCCTGCCCGCGACCCCATCCTGTGTGTCACGTCACTCTCCACTTCATTTTGTTTTCGTTGGTGTCACAGATGCGTTGGAATGGAAACGGTTCCCGTCGACGCAAGCCCTCATGTCATCTCGCCGGAACCAGATAGCTCGTCCGCATCGGAGCGGTGCATTTCCTGCGGTGAAGACGATCTGTTCGTCCGCACGCATGCGTAGCACTTCATGGGGCTGGATCAGTGGCCTGGCAGCGAGTTGCTTCGAGCGCGTTCGCGATGATCCCTTTGCCTGCGAACTGAGGCTAATCTGGTCTATTTCCACCGTGGTCATACCGCAGCGTCTTGAGATGTAGTCGGCTGTCTCGGGATCGTTGATACCGGCAAACGAAATCCAGCTGGCACTCTCGAACCACTTGCTCGCCGCGTCGCGACCGCCATAGGTTTCGCGCATCTGGCCAATGGATTGGTAGATCATCGTCAGAGTGATGCCGTATTTGCGTCCGGCGTCGCGCGCGGTTTCGATGATCCGCATGTAACCGAGGCGGGCCACCTCGTCGAGAAGAAACAGCGCACGCCCCTTCATCTGACCGTCACGATTGTAGATGGCATTGAGAAACGAGCCGATAATGACCCGGGCGAGACCGGAATGGGTCTCCAAGGTCTTGAGGTCAATATTGATGAAGACGTCGGTGTTTCCTGCCGCGATGTCGCTTGTCGAGAACTTCTTTCCCGACACGAGGGCGGCATAGTTCAAATAGGAAAGCCAGTGTGTTTCCTTGACCGCATTGGCATAGACACCGGAGAAGGTTTCCGGCGTCATGTTGACAAAGGCTGCGACATTTTCCTTCACAAAATCGGAGCCCGAATTGTCGTAGACATCCTGAAGCCGCTTGCGCAACGTCGGCTCCGGCTCAGAGAGGTTCATGCGCACCTGTCGAAGCGTCTGGTTCTTTTCGTCCGTATGACCGGACAGGCAAACATCGGCAATCAGCGCTGTCAGCAGTTGCAGTGCCGATGCGCGGAAAAAGTCGTCACGCACCCCGCGCGCGCCGCTGCTATCACTCATGATCCATGAGGCAACGGAGGCAATGTCCTCTTCCTTGGTTCCGCCGAAACGTCCAACCCAGTCGAGGGCGTTGAAACCGACGTCGGGCGTCTTTGGATCTAGGACAAACACGTCCCTCCCCGCTCTGCCGCGATGCGCAAAGACCATCGGTGCGACCTCGTTGGAGGGGTCGAGCACGATCAGCGTGCCACCCCATTTCAGTGCCGTCGGAATTGTTACGGACGTCGTTTTGAAGCCGCCGGACCCGGCAAAAACGATCCCGTGCGACGAGCCGAACGAGCCGTCGAAGCACAGCAATGGCGACTTGCCACCGGTGCCCCAGGTCTCAACGCTGTCGGCTCGAAACGCTTGGGCTCCGACACTGTCCTTGTCTACCCGATAGTGCTCGCCGATGACGATACCACCATTTTGCGCAAACAATTTGGCGGCTTCCGTCAGTTTCATCCAATCAGCTTCCCCATGGAGCGCGCGCTTGCCATGAATGCGTTTCGGCTCGGGCCGTGCGAAAGCGGCGTTGCCCATCAGTATAACGCGGATTGCCAAGCAGGCGCACATCAGTGCTAGGCCCGCTCCGATCGCTGTTGCCGGATCAAGATAGGCAAAGACAGACTTGTCGGCGTCAAGCGTTTTCGTAAAGGCAGCAAGGCGCACCGTCTCGCGCGTGGCCGCAATCAGAATCGTCCCACCGCATCCGGTAAGGACCCCCCAACCTGCCTGCTTTATATTGATCGAGCCGACGCTCGCGAACAGGAACAGAACTCCGGTCACCGCACTCGCCACATAGGGCAATGCGATCCCCGCCCGCCCCCAAGCCTGTCGCACGGCCTCGCTCTTACCGAGCCCGGAAAGCCATTGCTCGATCCCTGTCATTCCGATGACAGTCAGGATCATCAAGGTCCCTGGTACGACCACGAGCGCAACCCTACTGACGGTCATCGCCGAAGGCCTCTACGCCAATTGCCGTGAGCCTGGAGCGCTCCTCCTCGTCGCCTTTCATCCTGCGGGCAGCATCGAGAAGCGCGCCCAGCAACAGCGCGCGCTTCTCATAACGCAGCCCGGCTTTGACGATCAGTCCGCCGAGCTCGATCTTTTCACGGGTGTCCTTCTTGCGGGCGTTGGATGTCATCGTTCTCGCCATACGCTCAAGCCTCACCACCGCTGCCCGGGCCCGCGCCAGATGCGTCCGCCGCTTCTCCGCTGTCGTCGCCGGTGCTCTTCTTCCCTCCGCTCGTGCCGCCCTTGTCTGCCCTATGGCCTGCGCGAAATCGTTTCGCCAGTTGCTCAAGCGCGGCCTGAAGTTCTCCCTCGTCGATTTCGATCTCGCCAAGACCCGCCTTGAGCGCGACCCTTCCGATCCGCTCGGCTTCTCTCGTCTCGGCAAGTTTGAGCTGTTCCTGCAGCTTTGCGATTTCATCGCGGATTTTCGAAGATGGCTTCTTCATGTCCGATCGTCTCCTGGGTGAGAAAGCTTGTCTTTCGAACCCAGTTTTTCGGAATGGAGTGCGGAACGCACTACTGTGAATCCTACAATCGCCAACGGCGATGCTTTCGTGAATGATCCCGGCCGTTCGCAAGGACGGCTTCCAAGGGCGCAATTATACGTCGCTGACGCGACGTGTTGCTGACAGACCCTGGTGGCCCGCCGCTCCCGACGAACTCTTTGATTTCGTTCGCAACCGGGAGAGAACTCCGCCGTGGCCATCCCTCACTTCTCCGTCAGCGTCGTCGCTCGTGGCTCCGGCCGCAGCGCCGTGCTGTCGGCGGCCTACCGGCATTGCGCCAGGATGGAGTTTGATCGGGAAGCCCGGACGATCGACTACACCCGCAAGGAGGGGCTCCTGCATGAGGCGTTCGTGATCCCTGATGACGCCCCAGAATGGGTGCGCCGCATGATTGCCGATCGCTCGGTCGCTGGCGCATCCGAGGCTTTCTGGAACAAGGTGGAGGACTTCGAGAAGCGATCCGACGCACAACTCGCCAAGGACGTCACCATAGCCTTGCCGCTCGAGCTGACGGCCGAGCAGAACATCGCGCTCATGCGGGCATTTGTGGCGGGCCACATCACCGCGCAGGGCATGGTCGCCGACTGGGTCTACCACGACGCTCCCGGCAATCCCCACGTCCATCTCATGACCACATTACGCCCGCTCACCGAAGACGGTTTCGGTTCGAAGAAAGTTGCGGTAACAGGCCCGGATGGCAAGCCAATCCGCAATGATGCCGGCAAGATCGTCTATCAGCTATGGGCCGGTAACACGGAGGACTTCAACGCGTTTCGCGACGGCTGGTTTGCCTGCCAGAACATACATCTGGCGCTCGCCGGTCTCGATATCCGCATTGATGGCCGTTCCTTCGAAAAGCAGGGGATCGAGCTCGAGCCAACCATCCACCTCGGCGTCGGCACCAAAGCCATCGTGCGCAAGGCCGAGCGGTCCGACCACACGTCGCAGACCTCAACTCCCAACCTCGAGCGCATCGAGATCCAGGAGCAGCGTCGCAGCGAAAACGCCCGTCGCATCCAGCGCCGTCCGGAGATCGTGCTCGACCTGATCACGCGGGAAAAAAGCGTCTTCGACGAACGCGATGTTGCGAAGGTCCTGTATCGCTATATCGACGATGTCGCGCTGTTCCAAAGTCTGATGGTCCGCATTCTCCAAAGCCCTGAAGCCCTCCGGCTGGAACGCGAGCGGATCAACTTTACGACAGGCATTCGTTGTCCAGCAAAGTACACCACGCGCGAGATGATCCGGCTTGAAGCCGAGATGGCCCATCGCGCGATCTGGCTTTCCGGCAGCACCTCTCATGGCGTCCGAAAGGCTGTGCTGGCGGCGACCTTTGCGCGCCATTGCCGTCTGTCGGAGGAGCAGCGAACGGCGATCAGCCATGTCGCTGCGCCCACGCGGATTGCAGCTGTCATCGGCCGCGCTGGCGCTGGCAAGACGACGATGATGAAGGCGGCGCGTGAAGCCTGGGAAACGGCCGGCTATCGTGTGGTCGGCGGTGCCCTGGCTGGCAAAGCCGCCGAAGGTTTGGAAAAGGAAGCGGGCATCGTTTCCCGCACGCTGTCGTCGTGGGAGCTGCGCTGGAACCAGGGCCGCAACCAGCTCGACGACAGATGCGTCTTCGTGCTGGACGAGGCCGGTATGGTGTCGTCACGGCAAATGGCGCTGTTGGTCGAAACCGTCACCAAGGCCGGCGCCAAGCTCGTCCTTGTCGGCGATCCGCAACAGCTTCAACCGATCGAAGCCGGTGCTGCCTTCCGTGCGATCGCCGATCGCATCGGCTATGCCGAACTCGATACGATCTATCGTCAGCGCCAGCAATGGATGCGCGACGCTTCGCTCGACCTGGCGCGCGGTAACGTCGGCCAGGCGGTCGATGCCTACACCGCCCAAGGTCGAATGATTGGTTTGAGGCTGAAGGACGAGGCCGTCGAAAGCCTGATCGCCGATTGGGATCGCGATTACGATTCTTCCAGGACCAGCCTGATCCTCGCACACCTTCGTCGTGATGTGCGAAAGCTCAACGACATGGCCCGCGCCAGACTTGTCGAGCGCGGTATTCTCGAAGACGGCTTTGTGTTCAGGACAGAGGACGGATCTCGCATGTTCGCCACCGGCGACCAGATCGTGTTCCTCAAGAACGAGGGCAGCCTTGGCGTCAAGAACGGCATGCTCGCAAAGGTGCGTGAGGCTGCACCCGGCCGGATCGTTGCCGAGATTGGAGACGGCGAGCACCGTCGCCTGGTCACGATCGAGCAGCGCTTCTACAACACTCTCGATCATGGCTATGCGACGACGATCCACAAAGCCCAAGGTGCCACCGTCGACCGGGTGAAGGTCCTGGCATCCCTCTCGTTGGACCGGCATCTCACCTATGTGGCCATGACCCGCCATCGTGAGGATCTCGCCGTCTTCTACGGCAGCCGCTCCTTTGCCAAGGCGGGCGGCCTCATTCCGATCCTGTCGCGCCAAAACGCCAAGGAGACGAGCCTCGACTACGAGCAGAGCACTCTCTACGGCCACGCCTTGCGATTTGCCGAGGCCCGCGGCCTGCACCTCATGACCGTCGCCCGCACGATCGCTCATGATCGTCTTCAATGGGCCGTCCGGCAGAAACACAAACTCGCCGACCTCGGTGCCCGTCTTGCCGCCATCGGCACAGCGCTTGGGCTTGCCCGCGGCAGCAACAAACACGCCATGACTGATACAATCAAGGAGGCCAGGCCCATGGTATCAGGCATCACCATCTTCCCGACATCGCTCGACCAGGCTGTCGAGGACAAGCTCGCCACTGACCCCGGTCTCAAGATGCAATGGGACGACGTCTCGACCCGCTTCCATTTCGTCTATGCGAACCCGCAAGCAGCCTTCAAGGCCATCGATGTCGACACCATGTTGAAGGACCCGTCGATCGCGCAGTCCACGCTGGCAAAAATCGCGCACGAGCCAGAAAGCTTCGGCGCCCTCAAGGGAAAGACCGGTCTATTCGCGGGCCGCCGCGACAGGCAGGACCGGGAAAAAGCCATCGCCAATGTGCCGGCGCTCGCCCGAAATCTTCAACGTTACCTTCGTGAGCGGGCCGAGGCCGAAGTCAAACATGACAAGGAAGAGCGCGCGGTCCGGCTGAAAGTTTCTGTCGACATCCCGGCGCTCTCCCCATCTGCCAGGCAAACGCTTGAGCGGGTCCGTGACGCGATCGACCGGAATGATTTGCCCGCAGGCCTCGAATACGCGCTTGCCGACAAAATGGTGAAGGCCGAACTCGAAGGGTTCGCCAAGGCCGTGTCTGAACGTTTCGGGGAGCGGACCTTCCTGCCTTTGGCCGCGAAAGACACTGGCGGCAAGACGTTCGAGACCGTCACAGCAGGCATGACGACCGGCCAGAAGGCGGAGGTCCAGTCCGCCTGGAATTCCATGCGGACAGTGCAGCAGCTTGGCGCGCATGAACGAACGACCGAAGCGCTCAAACAGGCAGAAACCCTGCGACAGACGAAAAGCCAGGGGCTCTCGCTCAAATGACGGCGGGAACTGGAACGCGCCGGGCCATGACCGCTCAGCAGCGACGAGCCATAGTCGGTCTGGCGATAATGGCCGTAGCTGCCATCCTGCTGGTGGTGACCGCCGTCTCCGGCGGCTATCGTATCAATCTGACCCCGAGCGCGCCACTCGGCCTGTGGCGTATCATCCCGCTTCATCGACCGGCAGCAGTCGACGACCTCTTGTTCATCTGCCCACCGGAAACAGTGGCGATGCGGGCAGCGAGGGCACGAGGTTATTTCCACTCAGGTTCCTGCCCAGGCGGTTTCGCACCGTTGATTAAGACAGTGATCGCCGTTGCAGGACAACATGTTGAAATCGGCGACAGCGTGAGCGTGGATGGAAGGAGGGCCCCCTCCTCAGATATCGCACTGCGCGATGGAAAAGGTCGGTCGTTGACGCCCTTTCCGAGTGGCACCATTCCGCCAGGACATGTCTTCCTTTACTCCTCGTTTCCAGGTTCTTACGACGCACGCTACTTCGGTCCGGTGCCCGCCTCCGGCGTTCTCGGTCTAGCGCAGGAGGTTCTCACCTATGCGCCGTGAGTACCTTCGGGCGATGACACTCGTTTTCGCTTCCGTCGCGATCGGCGTGGTTGGCTGGAGCGGTCACGCGTTGCTTTTGCCGGTCGCGCTGGGATTTCCCGTTCTTTGGTCAATCGCGCGAACGAGATTGGTGTCGGCATTTGTCTCCGCCGGATATTTTCTGGCCGCCTCGCGAGGTTTGCCACAGGGCGTCGCCGCTTTCTATTCGTCTGATATCTGGCCGGGCTTGTTGCTCTGGCTGTGCGCGTCGTTGGGCTTCGTTGCCGTGCATACTGTGCTTTGGACAAGGAAAAGCGGAGTCCGTCCGTTTCGCTATCTTGTGGCAGCAGGCGTCATGGCCATCCCACCATTCGGCATCACGGGCTGGGCGCATCCCGTCACAGCCGCAGGTGTTGTGTTTCCGGGATGGGGATGGTGGGGACTTGCGTTCATGACAGCTGGCCTTGCGGGCCTCGTAACCCGCACTTGGCCAGCTGTTGCCACTGCCTTGACAGGCTTGTGGCTTTGGTCCGCCGCGATCTGGACCGATCCGACCCTACCTGAGGGTTGGCGCGGCGTCGATCTGCAAATGGGCGCTTCACTTGGTCGGGACGCCGGTCTTCAACGCCAACGTGACTTGAGAGCAACGTTTCAGGATGCGGCCAGCGATGGAGCAAGCTACGTGGTGCTTCCCGAAAGTACGCTTGGCTTCTGGACACCGAAAGTCAAGCGGCTTTGGGCAGGCGCATTCCGTGCAAGCGGGGCGACGGCCATTGCTGGTGCCGCGCTGCTTGACGCTACCGGGTATGACAATGTCCTGGTCGCGATCGACAGCCGCGGTGGCCGGATCGTTTATCGGGAACGCATGCCGGTTCCTGGCGCGATGTGGCAACCATGGCGATCCTTGTTCGGGCAGAGCGGTGGAGCACGGGCGGATTTCTTTGCGAACCCCGTAATCCTGATCGGTGCCAATCGGGCAGCGCCGCTGATCTGCTACGAGCAACTGATCGTTTGGCCGATCCTCCATTCCATGCTGCACGACCCTGATTTTGTCGTTGCCGTGGGAAACGGCTGGTGGACTCGAGGGACATCAATCGTCGCGATCCAGCGCGCAGCTGCCACAGCCTGGGCAAAGCTCTTCGCAAAGCCGCTTGTTATTGCCTTCAACACCTGAGCGCCAAGGAGGCCCCATGCTCGACGCCGACCTGATAAAAGAATGCGCAGACCCTTCCCTCGATCTCGCGATCGTGGAGCAGTTCGTAGCCGACGCCGGCTCCAGCGATCCCCTCGCCGTCACCGTGAAAACTGGCGGCCGGTTGATCCTCGTTCCTAAAGCCGCATCGGCCGAGGAGGCGATTGCGATCGTGCGGCGGTATGCTGGCCAAGCTGTCGTCCGCGTTGGCCTGACGCAGTTTCCCGCAGGCGTTGGGGTCAAGGAAGCTACCGATTTGAAGCCCGATCTAGTCGACCCCTGCCAGAACCTTCGCAAAGGCACGGCGATGTTCGCCAAGGTCCTCAGGATCGTTGCGAAATGGTATGGCAACCCCACGAGCAAAGACGTCTTCTCGCAGATTTTCGAGGATGCGATTTACGCATGGAAGACTGGTGAGTTCGAGGGCGTGAGGGTGTTCCAGGCGGAGGATCCGGGAACGCCGGTTGGTGTTTCGCAGCAAAGTAGAGAGAAGATCCCCGCCGAGGAGGAGGACGCTGACGCGGAATCAAGAGAGGAAAAGCCAGAGGCGGAGCAGGATGCTGGGCGGGCAGGGATACGCATCGATCTGTCGCGCATTGGTGGTCAGCAATAGCATCGAGTTCGTCGCGCCTTTCGAGACGGTTCGCGCCGAGATGAAATGTTAGTTTGAGTCCAAGGCGCAAAATTAGTGCGAATCAAAAGCATCAAAATAGTGCAATTCAAGAACATGAAAGTAGTGAAATTCCAAAGCATGTTATTAGTGTTTGTAAAAAGCGTCAAATTAGTGCAACTACAAGACATGGTCCACTCCTCACACGGCGTCGCCGGAGGCCCACATGGCGAAACCCAACGAACTGCTCGCGGCATCCCTGGCTGAACTGAAGGGGGTGACGCAGAACGGCACCCGATCGGTGGTGAAATCCGAAGAGCTCAGCCGTGTCCACCGGGAACGACTGCAAGACAACGGGTTCCTTGAGGAAATCATGAAGGGCTGGCTCGCCGTGAACTCGCGGCCGTCCGCTAACAACAGGATAGATGCTGCCTGGAGCACCGTCTATTGGGAGTTTGTTGCAAAGTATCTCGACGACCGCTTCGCAGATGAATGGCGGCTCTCTGCGGAGGCATCCGTGGCTGTATGGTCCGAAAACCATTCCATTCCGGCGCAGGTCATTGTCAGAAGCCCGAAAGCCAACAATCAGCTTGTGATACTACCGAGCAACACGTCGCTCTACCTGCTGCGCTCAAAGGGAAACGAACCCGCCGAGACGAGAGAACGATTGAGATTGATGCCTATGGAAGAGGCGATCTGCAACTTGTCTCCCGAGTCATGGAAAAACTCGGCGACCGATGTCATCGCGGTCATTGGCTCAATCCGCGGAACAAGCACGTTGCTTCAATACCTCCTGGACGGCGGCAGGAGTCACGTCGGCGGACGCGTTGCGGGAGCACTGCGCCATCTTGGCCGAACAAGGGACGCGGACACCATCATCAAGACGCTGGAAGCGGCGGGCTACAATCCGCACGAGGATGACCCTTTCGACCCGGCAGTGGATCTGATCACGCTGGATGCACGACGAACTCAGGCACCGTCGGCTACCCGGATCAAGAACCTCTGGGCGAGAATGCGGAAAGACGCCCTCAATTACATCGGATTCGAGCAAGTCCGTATCAACGACCGGGACGATTATATCGCCACCATCGATGAGCGCTATGTGGCAGACGCCCTCAATTCCCTTTCAATCGAGGGCTACGAGGTTTCTGAAGAGCTGATACGGAGGGTGCAAGACGGTCAGTGGGAGCCGGATGCGGATGCGCGTGATTACGAAACAAAGAACGCACTTGCCGCCAAAGGATACAGGTTGGCCTTCGAGGAGGTTCGCGACGACATCAAAAACATACTTGATGGGACGCCGTCCGGCGAATTGCTGGAGGCCAGGCATCAAGACTGGTTCCGAGCCATGTTTAGCCCTTCCGTCACCGCCGGCATCGTCAAGGCACACCAGCTTGCGGGCTACCGGTCGCACAACGTCTATTTGAGAGGTTCTTCTCACGTTCCCCTGCCGCCGCACGCAATCGCGGACGCCATGGATGCACTGTTTGAAAGCATTTCGGAGGAACCCGACGCGCGCGTGAAGGCAATCGTCGCTCCGTTTCTCTTCACCTACATCCATCCTTTTCCAGATGGAAACGGGCGAACGGCGCGGTTTATCATGAACGCACTTCTTGCCGAGTGCGGAGCGCCGTGGACAGTTATTCCTGTCGCGCGCCGTGACGAGTATATGAACGCCCTGGAAGAGGCGAGCGGGCACGAAAACATCGTGCCCCTCACGAAGTTTGTCTCCGAGCTGGTTAAAGCGCCAGCACCAGCCACGCAAGCCACTGCTGGCCGCACAGAAAACTAGAGCAGGCAAACCCGGCTGCGTTTTGCCATTGGTCTCATGGCCGGCCATGACACGCACTAAGATCCGACGCGCACGGCTTTCATTTCGTCACAAGCTCGGCAGGGTCGACACCCAGTACCTCCGCGATCTGACCAACGACGGTGAGGGTCGCAGACATTTCGGCTCGCTCGATCGCACCGATATGGCGCGTACTAAGGCCCGTACGGTGCGCCAATTCCTCCTGCGTCAGTTGTTTGCCATGACGTATTCGACGCAAATTCATCGCCATGACCTCATTGAGATCCATGACGAGAGCGGAGCCTGAAACGGAACTATTATTCTAGGAACTATAGTTCCGATTCGACTTTGCACGTGATATTACTCGTCCGGCATTTTGCCAACACAACGGCACTGACAAAGAAACTTATGAGAGACAGATCAAGCAATATCGCCTAGACGACTGTTGCTCACAGGGATTTCGTTTTAAGCGTCAGGTGTTGAAGAGGGAGGGAATCGGTGAACGACGTGAACTCGTCTGAGACCAACGACGAAACAAAAAAACGCCGATCCTGCTATGGTTCTATGAAGAAATCAGAACTGGAGGCTTTGGCGATTGCTGCGATCAAAGAGCACCGCCGGCTTATCGTTGCCGACGAAGCTGTTTATGACGAGTGGACCCGCGCTTCATCTGATCCTACGCTGTCGAGAACGGTCGTCGAGAGCCTGCAGCGAGAATATACCGCGCGCCAAGAGAAGTCCGCAGCCCAGCAGGAAGAACTTTCGGAGATCATCGATGCACTCGGCTACGTACCGGACGTAGCCCCTGATGTCGCTGGTTGACGCTAGAGCAGGCCGTGATCCTTGGCGATCGCGACGAGGTGGGGAACGGTCGCCGCTTCGAGCTTCTCTCGCGCCTTATCCAGATAATGCTGCACTGTTCTTGGATTGATCCCCGTCAGGATCGCGGTTTCCGGCGCGGTTTTTCCTTTCGCCGCCCATTTCAGGCACATTGCTTCTCTTGGTGAAAGCATGCGCTTCGGTGGCACGATCGTGGTCGCAGCAATCATTTTCAGGCGATAATGGATTGCCAGAACGGCACGGATCGCTTTCTGCCAATCTTGAAGTTTCGAGATATCAGCCGCCTGCGCTGAAGATGCAAAAGTCAACATCATCGTCGAGCCGAAACTGCCTTCGACCGGTATCGTCACCCCGCTGCGAATACCATGATTGATAGCCCGGTCGCGAAACCGTCTGAGTTCGGACGTTCCACGAGCAGGCCACTCGTCTGCTGTCCAAGGAAAGATCTCCATGCGGGTCTTCGCTTTCCAGACCACCGGGTCGATGCGGGAATAGTGGCTTTCAATATAAACGCCTTGCCACTCCTCCGGATAAGAGTTGAATGTGTGGATTTCCGACCCCTCGGTTTGCAAATATGCAAACCGTTCGAAGCCACAAGCGTGCGTGAATGTCTTCAAAGCACTTTTGATCATCCGCTCGTCATGCGCGGCTTCTGTCATATCGATGAGTGAGCGAAGGTCACCGTCCAATGGCTTGTCTCCTCCTGAGCAGCTGCGAGCCCCGATGGCCCTGCTCGCGTTGCAAAGATCGAGGTGCCATGGGCGGTCAGGCGACTGGTCTGCCCCATGGCAGCCCCGCGCGCCTTGATTGCAAAGCATGATCAGGATCGATGCGTTTGTTGAATTTACTCAGCTTTTGCGGGTATTCCAAGTCCTAAACGTGTGAAATATGCCGTTTTCTCACGGAATGGTTTCTGCTCTGCTCGACGCTGGGGAGCCGCTGATCGCGAGATTTAGCCGCGATAGTTTGACGGGAAAATAATGTCCTGATCGACGAGGACATTAAACTTGTACCCTGGACGGATGTGGATCGTCGGCTGGACGTTCAGGTTTTTCGAGATCGTCTGTTCCGCGACCCGGCCGAAGCTCTCTGCAAAATTTCGTCGTGCGGCATCTGAAGCTGTATTCTGCGTTGCCAGCGTCGAACTTTGAGGCATAGACATATCGATCCCGCTTCCAATTATTGCCACCAGCGCTGCCGAACCGAAGGTCCTCCACAGATGGCGATCTACCTTATCCCGGAAGCCGCCATATCCTTCGGCGTCCGTGCCGGCCATGCCGCCAATTTGCAGAGTAGATCCGTTTGGGAATATAAGGTCGGTCCAGACCACGAGAACGCGCTCCTGGCCAAACGATACCTCGGAATCGTAGCGACCGAACAGTTTTGCACCCTGGGGGATGAGAAGCCGGCGTCCGGTGGCGCTATCGTAGACATTCTGGCTGACCTGGGCAGTTATGCGGCCGGGTAGGTCAGAATTGAGCCCAGTGATCAATGTGGCGGGAACGACCGATCCGCGCTTCAATTCATTGGGCGACATCTGCGGCACGACCTGGTTTGGCAGATAGCCGAGATCCTTGATGTCCTGGTTGAAAAAATCCTCCTTCGATGCTTGCCCGTTCTGATCTGCGTTCTGTCCCATCAAGCCAGATTGTAGTGCCGCAGCATATAGATCGGATGTCCTGTTCGCAGCGCTGGTGGCTGGCTGTCGGCCAATGTCACTTTTGGTATTCCCGGTACTATCGATATCCGAAACGTCGACCTTAAGCGGCGAATCGAGCGCTGTGGCACCAGCCTGAATGCGGGCCATACGTTGGCGCTGCGCCTCTCGCATGTACTGTTCATCCTGCTCTCGCTTCAGGCGAGCCTTCCAGACCTCTTCCGGTTCGAGACTTTGCCCACTTTCTTCTCGCTCAACTGACTGGCGCTCGACGATCGGTTGCTGCTTCTCCGATTTTTCAATTTTGACAGGTGCCGGTTGGAAAACCTCCTGTTTGTCCGGCTCACCAATAATTCCATCGGATATACCGCGCTTGAGTTGATCCCCGAAACTAGTCGCGGGGCTGTTCGAAACGTCATCGAAGTTCCCACGATTGAAAGAAAGTCCGCGCAGTGACAGGCCAATGACAACAACGCCGATAAAAATCACGACGACAATGATTGCTATGATGATCGGCAAGCGGTTGAGTCGGCGCATGCCATTCTGTTCGTCTGCTTGGCTGGACGTGCCGAGCTGGAGCGACTGAACCATTGTAAATCTCCGTCAGTTGCGCTGCATGATCGAAAGCGGACTGGTAGGCGCCGCGCCGGCCGCACTCGGCGCATATGCACGGCTCAGTGCGATCGATGGAGTTGATACGCGGGCCAGAATTTGTCCGTCGAAGCCCTCGATTGCATAAGCAAGCTCGATGAGCGTGGCGGTCTTAGATACCTTGCCGTCCGGGACGACCCTGTAACCCCAGCCCTTCAGGGCTGCTTCGAGGGCAGTCCCGAATTCCGACTTATCGTTGTGCATAACAATCGTCGTGGTTCCGCCAGCCGAGCCGATCTGCTCAGCCAAGCGGCTTGCCATGTCGCCTGCGACCGCGCTCGCGGCTGGTCCGCTTATGGAAACGGGGGCAGAGCTGGTTATCAAGGTGTCGTCTGCCGTCTGGCAACCAGAGAGAAACGCACTCGCAACACAATATGCGAAGAGCTTGCGCATGGTCAGCCTCCCCGCCGGATGGTAATCTTCTGTTGCCGCCAACCAACGCCTGATACGAGGATCGCCTTGTCGATCGCATAGTCGACCGTCATCATGTCGTTCTTCATCCGGTAGTTGACGATACGGTTTTGACCGGCTGAAACGACGAAGAGCACAGGTGCGTCCTGTCCCGAAATAGACTTCGGGAACTGGATATAGGTCTTCATCCCGTCGGAATATACCCGCTTCGGTTTCCACGATGCGCCGCCGCTCACCGAATAGGAGAAGTTCAGTTTCTCCGGCGCAGTGCCCGGAATACCGGCCGTTTCGAGACGGGAATTGATGTCGGCGAGTTTGGTGGAAACATCTTCCGGATACTCGAACCCGACCCGCGCCATGTACTGGCTTTGATGGGATTTGAGCTGAATATGATAGGTGCGACGGGAGGTCGTGACGACCATCGAGGTCAGAAGGCCTGGTTCCGACGGTTTGACGATGAGATGGATCGCCTGTCCGCTTGTCGCCCCTGAAGTGGCAGGTTCCACCTTCCACCGCACCGTGTCGCCGACAAGTACGTCGCGAACGATCTCCCCACCCTGAAGTTCGATGTCGCAGACCTGCAGTGGAGAGCAGATAACGGACGGTTGGGTCTCGCCGAACAGAAAGATGACCTTGCCGTCCGGACCTGTCGTGACAAGCCCCGGTGTGCCGCGCCATTTCCGTGAAAGATTTGTACCTTTCAGTTCGTTACTCGTCATGCTCTGAGCATATGCGCCCCCTGCAAGGGTGGCCATGCAGACGGCGGCTGCCAATCGTAGTCGTGTTCTGTGCATTGAAAATCCCCTGCCCTTAAAGCTGTGCTGTCCAATCGAAATCCCGGACGTAAAGGCCGATTGGATTGAGGCGGATCGTCGCCTCATCCTGAGGCGTGGTGATCGTTACAGTCGCGATCCCGCGAAACCGCCGCGTGCCGGTTTCCTTGCCCTTGCGGTCACGCTCATATTCGGTCCAGTCGATCTGATAGGTCTGGTTGGAGAGAGCAACGATGTTGTTGACCTCGATCGCAACCGTCGAAGCTTTTGCCTTCTCAAATGGAGAATTGCCTCGGAACCAGGCGTTGACCTTCTCGGTCGACGGGTCGGAGGTGCGAAGAAGCGCGTAGGTGCGGTCGATATATTGTTTCTGCACCACTGCGTCCGGGGTGATCGAGCGAAAACTTGTGACGAAGGTTCCGAGCGTGGCGCGCACCACGCGCACGTCGGCATACTCGATCTGCTTTGGAAAGCCTGCCGTGACGGCAGTCCCAAGCTTGTCGACCTCGACGATGTACGGCACCAGTCGCACCTGCGTGCTCAGATACATCGCATATCCAAAGCCGATCACAGCCATGGCCAGCCCAAGGACACCGACGACACGCCATGCGGCTGCCGCTCTGACATACGAGCCATAGCGTTCACTCCATTCCTGGCGAGCGGCAAGATACGGGTTTTCCGGTGCGCGGTTTGCGGCCATTTGTTCTTCCATTGTTCCGATTATTGTTTGGCGTTGCGTTCGGGAAGAGGTTTCGGCCCGCTGTGAGCTCCACGCTGTTCATCGAGCTTGGCGTTGGCCAAGCCGAGAATGGACCCCGCATAGGCACCGGGCGAACCGATCGCTTTTTCCTTCGCGGCTGAACCCGCAGCCTGCGCGCCGGAGCCGAAGCTTGCGCCCATGCCGCGCATGACAGCTCCAGCGACCGATGAGCCGCCAGCGCGTGCGGCTTGTGCCGCCGCAAATCCCGCGCCGGCCGCGCCAGCGGCGAGAAAACCAGCGCCAGCGGCGAAAGACGCCGCTTGGCCTCCGTGACGGATTGCTTCCATTCCTCCAGACACTGATGCGCCTTGGACAACGCCTTGGATGATGTTCGGGACATACATGGCGATGATAAAGACCACTACCGAGATACCGGAAATAGCCAACGTCGAGACAAACTGGTCCGACGATGCCGTGGGCGCTTGGGCGAGACCAAGCAGAACGCTCGATCCGATCTTGGCAATCATCACCAGGGCCATCAGTTTCATTCCGACACCAAATGCATAGACGAGGTAGCGGACGGCGAAGTCTTTGGTGAAGGACGAACCGCCCAGTCCGAGCATGATCATGCCGGCGAGCAGTCCGACATACATCTCAACCATTACCGATACGAAGATCGCTGCAACAAGTGAGAACGAGATGACAACGATGCCCATGGCGAGAACGGCCGCGATCGCAAGGGCATTGTCTTCGAACACCCCGAATTGTGCCTGCCCTGACATTTGAGACGCGACGCGTATGCCGGCATCGAAGACCTCAGCGGGCGACGCTGAACCGCCGCCGGCACCAATCTGGAAAAGGCTGTCGACTACAGCTCGCGCAAAGGTTGGACCCTGCGCCAAGACAAAGGCAAAGAACCCGATAAACATGATCCGCCGGACCAGTTCGGCGAACCAGCTGTCTAGCGTGGCGGATTGAATCGCCAGCCAAACCGCCGCAATGCCGATCTCGATCGTTGCGAGAATCCAGAACAGCGATCTCGCAGCGTCCATTACGGTAGTCTCCCACCCCTTCGCAGCGGTCGAGACTTGGTTTTCGAGTTCCGTGAGAACCTGTCCTTCCTGCGCGAACACGGGAACAGCAAAGGCTAGGACATAGAGACCTATAATCAGGAACGAGCGTGCGGCGGCTATTTTCACCATCTCGGGCGCATCTCCTGACCTTCCTTGATTGGCGGCAGTTCCCTGTCAGAGCCAAAAAAACCTTCCCAGGCGGCGCGCTGCGCTTGCGTCGGTGGGGGTGTTCCTGTGTTTCGGGAACTGACGATCAGCACCGTTGCAACCGAAGCGGCAACGGCGAGCAGCAAGGCAACGGGGAAGGCACGGCTCACCAGCGAGGCTCCATCTTCTGGCCCTGCGGCACGTTCTTGACCTCAGCGTTAAAGAACTTTTCACGCCGTGCCTGTGCAAGGTCCTTGTCGGTTTGTTCTGTCTGCAGCCACGTCCCCATCATCGTCATCTGTTGGGAGACGAGACCGCGAAGCTTCTGCATTTGTGCGACTTGCTGAGCCGCGATCTCATGTCCGACCTGCAGAGCTTTCACCTGCCCATCTGCCGTCTCGGACATCGACCGTAGTGACGACATCGTATCTTCTTCGCTATCGAATTGGTCGGCCGTAAGACTAGCCGCCCTCAGCGAGCTGGCGATCGTGTCGCGGTTGGTGTCCGACCAGGACTGGTAGGTCGAGGAGAACGTTGCGTTGTCGGGTAAACTCGTCCTGAGATCAGCGTAACTGTCAAAGCGCTGATGAAGAACATCATCGGCATTGCCCAGAGAAAATGAGATGCTCTGACCCTGTTCGACAATGCTGCGTAGCTGGTTGAGATCGCTTTCGACCTTTCCCCAGACATAACTGGGAAGCTGCGCAGTGTTTTGCAGCATGTTCTCGTAGATTTTCAGCTGGTTCTGGATCTGCTCCGCAAGCTGGCTGATCTGGGTCAACTGATTGTCGACCTGGATGCCGGAGCTTTTCATAAGGTCTACGAGTTGCGCGTTGTTGGCCAGCTGCGTCCATTCTGTTGCGGCGCCGGCGGCTGAACCGGCTTGCACCGAACCTTGATTGACAACCGTGATGGCGAGCGCCGCCGCCAGGCAGGCAATCCTTCTATTCGTACTTGAGTAGCGATGCGGCATCGTGAACTCCTCTCGTTTCAAGCCAGCGGATCGGCCATTCACGGCCGTGCTCGGATTTAAGGATGCGGACCCGTTTGAGATCCTCTTTGCCCGTCGCGCCGACAAAGCTAAGGGCGACCGGCCCAAGCGACATGTTGAAGAGCCGCCGGCCTTCCGGCGTGGCGACGTAGTACTCGCGCTTTGGTATCGCCGTTGCGACGATCTCGATCTGCCGCTCATTAAAACCGATACGCTCGTAGAATTCGCGCGTCCCGGGGTCGCGGGCGGCGCCGTTTGGAAGACAAATCTTGGTCAGGCAGGATTCTTTCAAGACGTCGATGATACCGGACCGTTCGGCGTCCGAGATCGACTGGGTCGCAAGGACGACAGCGCAATTCGCCTTGCGCAACACCTTGAGCCATTCCCGGATTTTGTCGCGGAAGACCGGGTGACCGAGCATGAGCCAGGCTTCGTCGAGTACGATCAGGCTCGGCGAACCATCCAGACGCTTCTCGATCCGCCGGAACAGGTAGGACAGCACCGGCACGAGATTACGCTCTCCCATATTCATCAACTGCTCTATCTCGAAGGTTTGGAAGGTTCCGAGTGTGAGACCGTCCTCCTCCGCATCGAGAAGCTGACCCATGGGGCCATCGACGGTGTAGTGGTGCAACGCGTCCTTGATTTCGCGCAACTGAACGCCGCTGACAAAATCCGAGAGTGAGCGGCCAGATGCTTTCGCCATGAGGCCGACCTGCCGAGAGATGGCGTTGCGATGATCCGGGGTAATCGTAATGCCCTGCAGACCGACCAACATTTCGATCCACTCCGTCGCCCAGGCGCGGTCGGCATCAGTCTGGAGTTCGGACAATGGGCAGAAAGCCAGGCCCCTCCCCTCTTCCGCAATGTCACCACCGATCTCGTAATGATGGCCGCCAGCAGCGAGTGTCAGCGGAAGCAGCGAGCTACCTTTATCAAATGCGAAAATCTGCGCATTTTCGTAGCGACGAAACTGCGCGGCGATCAAAGCAAGAAGTGTCGACTTGCCTGACCCTGTCGGACCGAAGATCAGCGTGTGGCCGACATCATCGACATGCAGGTTCAGGCGGAACGCAGTCGAACCGCTCGCAACTTGCATCAAGGGCGGGGAATTCGGCGGGTAAAACGGGCTTGGGGAGATCGGGCTTCCGGACCACACCGAGTTAAGCGGGATCAAGTCGGCGAGATTGTTGGTGTTAATCAGCGGCTCACGGATGTTGCAGTACCAGTTACCAGGCAGACTGCCGAGATAGGCGTCGGTAGCGTTGAGCGTTTCAATCCTTGCCCCGAAACCTTCTGCCTGGATCAGTCGTCGGATCGCTTCGGCCTTCTCCTGCAGTGCTTCGCGATCGCTGTCGAACAACACGACGACGGGCGTATAGTAGCCGTATGCAACAAGCTTCGATGAAGCCTGCGCGATCGCGTCCTCTGTTTCAGCGACCATTGTCATCGCGTCCTGATCGACCGAGCGGCTTTGTGTCTGGAAGATCTGGTCGAAGAACGGCCGGACCTTCTGTTGCCATTTCTTGCGGGTGCGTTCGAGCTTTTGCCGAGCTTCCTCTGCGTCGAGAAATATGAATCGTGACGACCACCGATAGGTCAGCGGCATAAGATCAAGGCTGTTCAGGATACCCGGCCAGCTTTCGGCCGGCAAACCGTCGATCGCAACGATGCCGAGGAAACGGTTCTCAACTTTTGGCGTCAGCCCGTGCTCAAGCTCGGCGGTTGCGATCCAGTCGAGGTACATGGGGACATCGGGAAGCCGGACCGGGTGGCTTTCGCCAGTGATGCAGAACTTTGCGAACTGAAGGAGTTCGTCATAGCGAGCAATCCTCTCCCCTCCCCTCTCGATGGTTTCACGGGTTTCCATTCGCCGGATTGAAAGGGTGTTGGCGAAATACTGCTCAACCTCTCGTATCGCGCTCTTGAAGACAAAGAGCACCGTGTCCGCGTAAGATTTCTTCCGGCTCTCTTCGTCTGAATAGATATATTTGCTCAGAGAGGTTCTCTTGGACGCAAGTGGTCGGTAGGTCAGGACGATTGCGTGCTTGCTCTCAAAGTGTCCCTGCTCACGCTCGAAATGTGCCCGTCGCTCGGCGTCGATCGCGCGGGTCACCGGGTCGGGAAAATGGCAGCGGTCTTCTGACGGATAGTCGACTGTTGGAATACGGATAGCCTCTACCTGGATCATCCACCCGCTTCCAAGTCGCGACAGGACCGCATTTATCTGCCGCGAAAGTTCGTTGCGCTCCAGATCGGTAGCGCTTTCGGAATCTGGCCCGGCGAAGTACCATCCGGCCATCAGGCTCCCATCCTTCAGGAGCAGGACACCATTGTCGACGAGACCAGCATAAGGAACGAGATCGGCAAAGGAGGGCCCGGTTACCCGGAAGCGCTTGAGAGCTACCATGGCCGCCACCTCAATACCGTCGCCAGGGCGAAGTGGTCGCCTTGTAGGTGGGTTTGTAAGAAACGTGTCTGATATAGACCTGGCGCATGAGCGGGTCGGATTTGGCCATTATCCTCAGCGCGCCAACGATCACGACCCAGACAGCAACACCGAAAAGTGCCGAGTAAACTGTCATTACGACAAAGATCAGGATCACGGCCGCAAGGCCGGTGATCAGCACCAGCTCCCTGTCGGCACCCATCAGCAGATTTGGGCGAGACAGCGCCCGATGGATGCGGTTACGCCGCAGGCCGGACAGGGACTCAGCCATGATCCCCCTCCCCTCCTACGTCCGGAACAATCGGCATCATCTCCACGCCGGTCAGCCCGATCGACGCACCGGTCGCGCCGAACAAGCCGACGATGTTGGTAGCGCCGAGAAGAATGCCGGCAACGAGGACGACGTAGACAAGTCGCCGCGCGAAATCGTTTAGCTCACCACCAAAGATGAGCATCCCCCCGGCGATCGCCACGGCTGCAAGCGCGATCGCACCCGCGACAGGCCCGGTGATCGACTCCTGAATCTGCTGCAAAGGACCTTCCCAGGGAAGCCCGCCTCCGGAACTGGCCAGCGCTGGCGCAACCGAGGCAAAAACGATGGGTGCCGCCACCAGCGCGGCCGCGATGAGGGTATGGTTACGCGACATCGCGCGCCTCCTGTTCTTCCGTAAGCTGATCGGATTCGATTTCGTACTGTCCGTTGATGAAACGCTCGACCTGGATGATGTCGCGTACGATCCGCCCGCGCGGTGTTCGCTCGATGGAGATGACCAGGTCTACCGCTTCTCCGATAATCTCGTACATCGGCTGCTGGCTCGCCTCAGCGGTCAGCTGCTCGAGACGCCGCAGCGCTGACATGGCGGTGTTCGAATGAATGGTCGCTACGCCCCCCGGATGACCAGTGTTCCAGGCTTTAAGCAGTGTAAGAGCTGCGCCGTCGCGGACCTCGCCGACGACAATCCTGTCGGGACGCAGCCGCATGGTGCTCTTGAGCAATCGCCCCATGTCGATCGTATCACTGGTATGCAGGAGGACGGCGTTATCGGCGGCGCATTGTATTTCCGCAGTGTCCTCGAGAATAACCAGACGATCCTCGGGGGCCGATTTGACGATTCCGTCGATCACCGCGTTCGCAAGCGTCGTCTTACCAGAGCCCGTCCCACCGGAAATGATGATGTTCAGCCTCGCTGAAATCGCGCTACGGATCGTGGCGGCCTGATATTCGGTCATCACACCTGTGCGAACGTAGTCTTCGAGTGGAATGAGGCGTGATGCGCGACGCCGGATGGTGAATGCGGGACTTGCGACAACTGGAGGCAACAACCCCTCGAACCGGTGGCCGCCGATTGGCAGTTCGCCTGAGATGATCGGCTGCTCGGTGCCCACTTCGGACTGAAGTGCATGCGCCACAGTCCCGATCACCATTTCCGCTGCTGCAGATGACATCTCGCCAGCCAGCGCAACGCCATGGCCAATTCTTTCGATGAACAGTCTTCCGTCCGGATTGAGCATGATCTCGACGACAGTCGCGTCATCCAGGGCAACACAAAGCTGATCGCCCAGCGCTTCCTGAAGTTTGCGGACAAGTCTGGGATGAGAGCGAAGCTGGTTCACGAATGTCTCCTTAGGCTACCTGACCGAGAAGGGTCGAGTTCAGAACAGTAGTCGGAGGGTCGAAGCCTCGCGAATGTGTCCGCGTCGGCGGGAAGTGTGCCAGCGACCGCGATTGTCACGCCGATTTTCTTCGGCTCGCCCAAACGCCGCAAAGGCCATCCGACGCGAGCGAGGATTCTCTCAAACCGAAGATCGGTTACCGTGACGATCTCGGTGTACCCATTGGTCATGCACCATTCGACGATGCCCGCGAACATGGTCAGCGTCGCCTGGTGGACCGAGCCTTTTCCCCTCCCCTCCGCGAGGGTGGTATCGACGCAAAACCGAGAACTCTCGATCATCGCTGCATGACCGATGAGTTGACCGTCTGGGAGAAGCGAGGGGAAAACGTCGGACACCATCGTCGGACCAAGCGCCGGGAGAAGTCTCGCGCATCCCGCCAGTTGGTCGGTCTCGGTAATCGCGAGAACGTAGGTCGGTCGAAGGGCATCGAATCCGTCCGACTCGCAACCTGCCGTTACATCGACCTCCCAACCAAGGCGATCGGAAAACACCCGCGCGCGAAGCTGGTATTGGAGGTGAAGGAGGCTAGCTTCGTGAATCGTTCGGGGTGTTGAGAACGCGACTACCTGCATAAATTTCCTCCGTCATTGTTGGACGGTTTGGAAATCAGCACAGATTCGAAGGGCTCGGCAGTTGTATAATCCTACAAGTCGAAGCGTGAGTCGGACGCCTCTCACAGACGTTGTCGCGCCGTGTCTTTATTTTGAGGTCGCTTTGCACAGGAGACTTTGTAGGATTCACAGTAAAACGGAGAGTGAACGAACTCATCCGAAATTGGGTTAAAAAGCTGATTCTGCAAGCTATTTTGTAAATACAGAGAGAAAATGATTTCCGCGTCTTAATTCTTCGTTAACTTTAAATCCCTTGCGGCATTATGGGAATCGCGAGATAGTTTCTCAAATGACGGCTTCGCGGCCACTTTTTCGAAAGTGATGCCCTACTGGAAATAGTTCGCAAAATGAGCAATTCGCTGCCCAACCGATTTGATATTGAGATTGCCCAGCAGGGTGCCAAGATCTCCAACGCGTTGCATATGTTACGCAGCCAGCAGTATCCTCCTGATGCTCGCAAAGGGCTTCGTAAATTCCAACTTGGGGAAGTCGCGGATTTTATGGGGGTTACCCAGACCCACCTCCGACAACTTCATTCTGACGGAAAGGGCCCGGAGATAGAGTCGGTCAGCGGACGCCGCTACTATACGGCTGATCAAATGTTGGAACTCCGGGACTATCTTGAGGCCAATAAGAAATCTGACAAAAGGTATTACGTTCCTCGGCGACGCGAAGGCGAACCGATGCAGGTCGTCTCGGTCGTAAATTTCAAAGGCGGGAGCGGCAAGACAACTACTGCCGCACACCTCGCGCAATACCTTGCTCTTACTGGCCATCGCGTGTTGGCGGTCGACCTTGATCCTCAGGCGTCCCTCACCTCCCTTTTCGGGATCCAGCCCGAACTCGATGATACGGCGTCCCTCTATGAGGCTCTTCGTTTCGATGAGGAGCGGAAATCTATTGCAGACGTTATACAGCCAACCAATATCCCTGGTCTTGACGTGGTGCCTGCAAATCTGGTCCTGCAGGAGTACGAGTATGATGTCCCCCTGGCAATATCCTCCAAGAAAGGTGAGGACGGCCGGCTTTTTTATATGCGCATTTTCAATGCGCTGAAGCAGGTGGACGACAGGTATGATGTGGTGGTCATTGATTGCCCGCCACAACTTGGATACCTGACTATCACGGCGCTCATGGCCTCGACAGGCATTCTGATCACGATCCACCCTCAGATGCTGGACATCATGTCGATGAGCCAATTCCTGATGATGCTGGGCGGCATCATGGGTCCGGTCGCAGAGGCGGGCGCCGAGATGCGTGTCGAGTGGTTCCGCTATCTCGTGACGCGCTTCGAACCGACCGACATCCCCCAGGCACAGATGGTCGGGTTCATGCAATCGATGTTCGCCCAACAGATGTTGCGAAATCATGTGCTCAAATCAACGGCCATTTCTGACGCTTCGATAAAAAAGCAAACACTGTACGAGGTGGAGCGAGGCGATTTCGTCCGGTCTACCTATGATCGGGCAATGGAGAGCCTGAACGCGGCCAATGGTGAAATCCAGGACTTGATCCACGGCGCATGGGGGCGCAAATGACGTACTTGTCAGCCGTTTTTTCAGCGGTATTTGTGAACGATATCAATTCCCTGTCGAAGATGAAAGCGAGTTCGGAGGCTGGCTATGGCGCGTGAAAATCCTTTTGCAAAACTGGACATGGCGTCAATCGCGTCACACCAGACGCCGACAAAACCTGGATACGGCATGACAGGGGCCGCTAAGACCGTCGTTCGGTCGATCGAGGATATGGCGGAGAACAGCAAGAAATTGATGCAGGGCGAGGTGATCATCGATCTGGACCCGCAGTTAATTGACAGTTCCTTTGTCGCCGATCGCCTTTCCGACGATGGCGACGAATATCAGGAGCTTAAGCAGGCGATAAAGGAATCCGGCCAGATAACGCCGATTCTGGTTCGCCCCAGCTCATCAGACGGCCAACGCTTCATGGTTGTCTTCGGTCATCGCCGTCTCAAAGTCGCCAGAGAGCTTGGAATTTCGGTCAAGGCAGTCGTCAAGAAACTGGACGATGTTACTTCCGCTATTGCACAGGGACAGGAGAATTCCGCTCGCTCCAACCTGTCGTTCATAGAGCGTGCATATTTCGCACAGAACCTGCTTGAGTCGGGAATGACGAAGGAGGTGGTTCGGTCGTCGCTCGCGATTGATGAGGCGATGCTTTCGAAAATGCTGGGGGTCGTGGAAACTGTCCCGGCTTCGATCCTCAGGGTGCTAGGAGCGTCCAAAAAGATCGGACGCGATAGGTGGCTGAGTCTCCGTCAATTGCTCCTCTCCCCTGCCCTCTCGAAGGTAGCCACAGAGCATACGGAAACCGCCGACTTCATGGAGTTGACCGAGGATGAGCGGTTCGATGAACTACATGATTTTTTAAAGCGATACAAAGTCAAATCAGCTGCCAAGAAGCCAAAGACCAGTTCGTCCGTGAAGGATTGGACGTCAACTGACTCTTCGCTGAAATTCGTGATGAACGCCAAGTCGAAGAAAGTTGCGATCGAACTCTCGAATGTCGAAGCGAAGCCTTTCAGTGAGTGGCTTTCAGCCCACATGGATCGTTTGTACGTCGAGTACAGAGGGTCGAAGCAGGAAAACAACGGAGACTAAACCGCAAAAGAAAAAGGCCCCCAAACGGTAAACCGTGGAAGCCTCTCTCGTATCTCTCGCAGGATTGAGAATCGCATTTCCCGGAATCACAGTCAAGAGTCTTGGCACCGATTTGGTGAGCGTATTTCCTTTGCCTGAAGAAAGGTGAGAGAAAAATGCAGACGGGACAGGTGACGACGCCCTTTGGGCGGCGGCCGGCGACGCTTGCCTTGGTGAAAGGGCAATTGGCGATCACAGCACCAGCACCAGGCACGCGTGTCGAAAAGTGGAAAGTATTTCGCGATGTATGCGAAACGAGGGAACGACTCGGTTTGCAAGATAGAGCGCTTGCCGTTCTCGATGCCCTTTTGACATTCTACCCCGATACACAGCTCGACGCTGATAGCGGGCTTGTTGTATTTCCATCTAATGCGCAGCTATCCGTTCGCGCTCACGGGATCACTGAAAGTACACTGCGCCGCCAGCTCAGCGCACTAGTGGATGCAGGACTTATCCAGCGTCGTGATAGCCCGAACGGGAAGCGATACGTATATCGCAATCGAGACGGGGAAATCGAGCAGGCTTACGGCTTCGATCTGAGTCCGTTGCTTGCGCGTGCCGCCGAGCTTGCCTTGCTGGCTCAGGACGTAGCGGCGGACCGTATGCGCTTTCGCCGAGCGAAAGAAGCACTTACGATCTGCCGACGAGATATCCGTAAGCTGATTACAGCCGCGGTCGAGGAAGGCGCTCCGGGAGATTGGGCGCATACTGAAACGATATATATTGGCATTCTTGAACGACATCCCCGCTATCCAGACAGAGCCCAAGTCGAAGCGACACTTGATGAGTTGGAACTCTTACGTACAGAGGTACTCAACCTTCTGGGAATGCAGACAGAAACCAAAAATATGAATGGCAATGCCAACCAAAATGACCGCCACATACAGAATTCAAATACTGAATCTATAAATGAACTTGAACCTAGCTCTAGAAAGGAGCTGGGCGAAAGCCTGCCGGAAGAGCCGCACGCGAGGAATGTGAAGCCAGCAGCCACAAAAGCAAAGCTCGAACGGATCAAGGCGTTCCCGCTGGGAATGGTTCTTCGTGCTTGCCCCCAGATTGCTGACTACGGGCCGGGCGGCGGCATTTCACACTGGCGTGAGCTCATGACCGCAGCTGTCGTGGTTCGCTCGATGTTGGGCGTCAGCCCGTCAGCCTATGAAGAGGCCTGCAATGCGATGGGGCCCGAAAACGCGGCGGTGGCGATGGCGTGCATTTTGGAACGATCGAACTTCATCAATTCCGCCGGTGGTTATCTCAGAGGCTTGACGAAGCGATCGGAGCAGGGGGAGTTTTCGCTTGGGCCAATGTTGATGTCGCTCTTGAGGTCCAGCGGCGAAAATAGTGCTGTGGCGTGACCAACGATTTACGCAGAACCGATATGATAGAATTGTTTCGTTATATCGACGCTTTTGGGACGCAATTGGCTCGATGCCGCATAGAGGCAAATGGATGCTATACCACTGGTGGAGGCTGTCTGAACCACTCGGGGCCAGTTGGAGGCCCCACAGTTCCATGCTCGGCGAATACGCGACTGAGCTGGCAAGCATCGTAAACGGCTTGACTAACCACATGCACCGCTTGCGTGCTTGGTATGAAATCATTTCAGAGCTCGTCAGCGACGACAGGCTTGCGGTCAGTCACGATTTCCTGGACACATTGAGCACGCTCGCGCTTGTTCAGCCCTCCGCAGTTAAGTCACGCTTTGATTTCGCGTCCGGTCATCTGTGTCATCAGGCAAACAGGCTCGGCAATCGAAGTTGGACGACTTTCCCGAAAAGAACCTCTACCTCAACAATATCAACCTAGTGGCGCTGGTTTGTGGAAGTTCAGTACTTTGAAGATTCGAGTGGCGACGGATCGGAGGCTCGGTCTTCAAAGCTGAGCCTGATGACTCTTAGAACGCCCATAATCATCCTTACTTTTCTCGATTTCTTCTGGGCATCACCAGCATTGTTCTACGCACTGTCAAGGATAGAAAGGCTTAGGTATGAGTTGGTGGCAATTAGCCGAATGTCACTGGATTGCTCAAAATAGAAAGAGGTCTTCGTTATAGGGCCTTCGATGGGTTCATAAAATTAGTAACAGAGCAAATTCCGCGACCGCTTTGTTCGTTGGAGAATAATCATAAGACTGAACGCTCCGCCCAGAGAGCGGTTGTCGGCTTGTGGCACCTGTACCGGGAGATGTGGCCGCAAGCGCCCTCATGAGAAGCAGGTTCGTAGGTAGATGGTGGGCAGCATAGCCTTAAGTTGTCAGCCGTCTTTTTTCGGGATTATCATAATCATTACAGCAAGTTATCTGAGTTGAGATGTACGAAATGCATCAGGGAGACTGGGCGCAAAATGACGATCAATATCCCTGCCCCTAAGAAGTGAGACCTCCAAGACATCGCTCGCGCGCCAAGCGACTTGCAGGCACTTGCTCAGCCGGGAACCGAATTGTTGATCGAGCCAAGAGGGTCGCGAAGACTGCGAAATTCTCCAGATTGGAAGTTTGCTGAAATCCAAGTGAAGGACGCCAGCGGGAAATTTTGCATCAAGGAGCTCGCTGAGTATCTCGGCCACCCGGGCAGCAAGGTCGCGCGCAACACACTCCTTGAACGGTTTCTTGTCGATAGATCGTGTTTCGTTGTTTTGGTTCTTTAGCGCCGCTGTGACGATGGAACTTCTGCCTTAGTCGAGGAACTAGAAGGGAAAGAAGCGGAACGTTGGCAATCTTTGAAGAAGGAGCATGCGGCAGAGCTTCTTGCGGCATATTCCAAACCATCGGGCGTGAAGAACCCCATCAAACTTACGCAGGTCGGGACCGGCCAGCGTAACAGTTGCGGCCAAACTAAAGCCCGAACCATTGGTTCGACGCCATGTGATGCGTTGCAATAATCGAGCGTCTCGATGAGATCGAGGTGAGATTGGTTTGCTAGGATCTCCTTATTCTCAGTCGCGACGTGCCAAGAGATCGGAAAGCGATACGTTCCACCCACTGAGGGAAGTGACTGCCTCGGTCTTTGCTGAGCATGAGACGTCAAGTTCCGGTAATCGCCTTGGCGCTCTTGCGGCGCAGCGTACGCGGGACTGCCTGGACGGAGTGGCGAATGATCGATTTGAGGGCAGGGGAGCTGAATGCACCATCGAGGCTGCGCCATTTCGTTAATGTCGACCAGTCGGTCAGAAGGCGACTTACGGTGGCTGGCGCGTGCGGGCCGATGGCTTTGAGAAACACTGCTTTCAGAGTTTGCCATCCACCTCGACTGGCATCGCATGAGCAGGATCGGCAGCCTGTTTTTTCAGGGTCCCAGAGATGATGCGCGACGAACTTAAGCATGGGCATGTTGGCGCCCATGCCGACATTGACCAGGTGAGGGGCCTAAAGAAGCTCCATGCTTCAATCCACTCGCACAGAGTTTGAGTACATTGCTGCCATCACCTTTTGCGCTTTGGCAAGTAGCTCGTCTGTGCCGCCTTCCTCGTAGGGAGCATAGAGGCTGAGTGTGATGGGCAAGTCGAACACTTGTCCATAGGAACCAATCGACATCTTCCGAAGCGTTTCAGTCTCAGTCTCGGCGGTTGAAACCATGGCAGTATAGACCGCCCGTTCGTCAACTGCTGCGACGACTTGGTGTCCGCTCTTTACCGCGACGTCCCACGCCTCGTGTAGGCGTTTCTCCATCGCCCTCGAATGGCTTTCCAGCGCGCCCTCTCGCTCGAACAGAGCCTCGTAGTAGGCGACAGCTTGCGCCTGCGAGCGTTGGGGCAGGCGCTGCAATTTGCCACTCCGTTCCAGCGGAGAGAACAGCGTCATGGTGTGCTTGGGCAATGTGAAGTCGGCCTGACCCGCCTCCAGCTGGCGCACCGTCCCACAGTCAAGAAAGAAACCGTGGACATGGTTGCCGTCTAACAAAGAACTCATCCGCTTAAAATATTGCAATTGCAGCCCACCGCCCGCCGGGTCGACATAACATAACCCCTTCGGCTCTGGGACCCGAAGCAGGATATCCTCGCTTGCGCGGATCGTGACACCCTCGACAGTTTTTGGTGCACCTCCCTCTTCCGTGACCGCAGAAAAGCCGCCGAGGGAGAAGGTCGCGCGGATCTCGACGGTGTCATCGTCGATCAGTTTACCAATAGTTGGATAAGGCGCGCAATCCCGCACGGCGCGCATCGTGCTCTCTGCAAAGATGCCCGCGTCCTGGCCGCCCTTGTCCAGCATCGCCTCGCCCGAGAGCGCGCCATCCGGGGCAATCCTAAGCCGCACAACCGCCGTGCTTTCAGGATCAAGCGGCGGCCGCCAGCAAGGCTGCACAGCCCGGCCGAACGCCTCAGTGATCACTTGGTCGGTGGCGCTTGCCGGGGGTGCGACGAGAAAGCTGATGGCTGCAATTAGAGGAAGTAGGCTGGGCCTAAACATTTGCGCCTCTGGGTTTGGGTTCCGTCATAATCAATATGTCGTCCATCGTTACCAACAGCGATCGCAAATATCTGCTAGAGATGGCACGATAGAGTCAGATCTCTGGGTGTTCCTTCCAAGGGGAAGGGGCGGTCAATATGTTAAAAATACTCGGCAGGCCTAAAGCGAGCATGACGATGGAAGAGCAACGACCCGAGATCACTCAGAGAAATGCGGTTTTCTGCTGCCACGTGTGCAGAGACCTTACAGCCGCCCGTGCACGCAGAAAAACAGAGGTTGCTTTAAGTCGGCTATGGATTCACTTATTCAAAGGTAATCCAAGAAACGCCGTCGACCAATTTTCCGCCATGTGCACAGGCATCACCCAACCGGGCAATCTTCTTGCCCTGAATGCTCGCGACTGATGAACCGCTCGTGATTCTATCCGACGTTGTTGGAACGCCTGTGCAAAGCAGGCTATCCCCAACGGTAGCGACGGGCACGCCTTCCACAGTCACGAAAGCCTGCTGTGTTGACACTACGGGGCCACCGATATGCGGTTTTGGTCCTGGATCGACCATGGGGCAGATATGCATATGGCCTTTAAGAGTAACAGGTCGTCCAGTCATCCGATTCACCTCGCTTGTTATCGAGACGCTTTGGCAAAAGGCAAAGGCGCCATGGAAAGCACACGTCCGTCGCGCCCGCGAAAACGTAAGCCGTGATCAAAATCTCCATCATTTTGCCAGCGAAACAGGCAGGCATCCGCCCGCCGGATCAGGGGGTTGATATCGATAAGTACTGCACGCCACACAGTTTCGGTATCGTGTTGAACGAAGACGTCAACAATCGCATTGTCGAGATGAGAAACGGATAGGAACTTATCGGAGAAGTCGATCAGGGCAGCGGCAATAGGCTTCGCACTCAACTCGATCTCGGGAAAAACCATCGTGTGAAAATACTGCGATGCGCCGATAAATGCACGGTCGCTCATAAATAACCTGAACTCTGCCCAATGCGGGATCTCTCGCCATGGCCGTATGAACAGACCTACATCGAACTTGTGCTGCAGCGAACTTGCAAGAAGGCCAGCTACCCGCTGGTTCTCTTGCAGTATATGCGGCGCAAGCTCTCGACTGTTGAACACTGGCGACTTCTGAAACTGTCCTGGCTTCTTAAAGCTGCAGCCACCGAGACGGGCGTGTCCACCTGAGGAAAAGATCCCGATCTTCTCATCAATGGCGGCGTACAAACCGTCTGTGAACGGTGGAATTTCGTCAATCTCGAAGATTTCTCGGAAGGCCGCGGTACGTGCACCGATTGCTAGTCGATCCTGCTCGGACAACATGATCTGCTCCATCGGAAGGCCGAGCGCAATTACCTCGTCCGGCCAGTGTTCCATGAACGTTGATCGCCACTTCTCGTGTAGACCTAGCATGTCAAATCCTGCGCACCTTCAGAGATTTTCTGCAGAAGTAAGATTGTTGAAGAATTCGGGGAGGCTGTCAGCGACTTTGACAGCGCCCTTGGCGTTGTTGCCTGTGCCGAAGGGATCTGTGCCCCTTTCCCAGAAATATACAGCACCGTTATCCGGATTCTTCCCGTCCATCAGGAGGTATGAATGGCCGGCATCCGCAGAACCGAAAAACACCATGGGCAGTGTAAATTGGTCAGGCCATACCGATCCAGAGATAAAGGTTTCATGGAGCGAAACAATATTGTCGAAGTCTGAAACCAATACCTGCACATCATGAACTGAGCGGCTGCCGTCCTCAGACTGCACCAGGAATGAATCATTATATTCGGTTCCGCAGTGACCATACTGCCTCAACACATCAGCCAAGTCGCTCGGTATGGTGAGTCCAGTACGCTCGGTAAAGTGTTCGAAGTCCTGCTCGTTCCAGGTGGTATTCGGCACAACCTGGAAGTCACAGTTGTCCTGTAAAAACTTAATCGCTTCGTTTAGGTTAGGCATCATGGAGTCCAATCCTAGTATGCGGGGTCGTTTACTGCAGAGGCACCACCACTATGGGCACCTCCTCCTTGAGCGGTATTATGGATTCTTGAATCGACCAACTGCATCGTTGATGTGTCTTCGTTATGGTGCCACGTAAACCCTTTTTCGTCCGTAGTCTTGCTCCAGTTGCCGTACTTTTCCTTCAGTGGGGCAACGGCTTGCCCCACGTCGCCGTCTGGTCCTCGCGCAAGATCTCCCTTCATGTTGGATATGCGGGTCTGAATCGGCTGACCATCAGGACCATGCTTCATGAAAGGTGAGAAATCCGGCTTTCCGTTCTTGTAACTTATGCCGTCCTGACCATAGTCTTTTAACGACTTTTCCGCTTTCGTTCCCGGCTCGGGCGTCCACTTGCTGTTGCCCGGTTCACCTGACCATGTTCCTCCGCGGGGAATATTCTTGTATTTGCCACCATCCTTGTACTCGTCGACTTTTTTACGACGGCATTCTTTCGTCTTGCATTTTTTAAGGTCTTCCTGGAGCTTTTTATAAGCCTGACCACGCTTAGACGCCCAGTATTTTGAAGCCGCTGCGCTCTTCCTTACATGCTCCTCCAGAGCCTTGACCTTGCGTTGCGCGGCCGCCACCTGACTGACCAACTTCTCAGCGTAACGAGCAATTTTGGTGCCTTTTACACCGGCTTTCGCAGCATCACCCCATCCTGGCACGAGGCCAACAAGATCAAGGCCTGCATCACCCCAATTGCCAGACCAAGCGTTGCCGATCGCGCTGGCCACATCTACCACGCCGCCTACGACTGGCACCGACGAAGCCGCCAACCAACCGGCTTCCTTTGCAATGGCCGTGTAGCGCTGATTGAGCATATCCACATCAGCGCGGGCAAGTTCCAGCTCGCGCGAGTTGGGAACATTGACAAGATCATCAAGGTGCTGAGTCATAGAGGCCCGCCCTTATTGGTCCCCAGCTCTTTGAGGTACTGCTCTTCGACATCATCATACGGGACGCCGAGCATATTATTTTTCATATACTGCGGAAACCAGTAGTCATTTTTGCTGCGCGCAATCGCGTCGCCTTCTTGTTTCATCGTCGGTTCGAGATTGCAGCGCTCCATGCGTTGCTCCTCGGACTGGTCACGGTCTTGCAAAATGCTACGGTACGGTTCGAACAAAAAGAAATCCGGGCCGATCCTCCACATCAGCGCGACGAATTGGATTTGATAAATCGGATCCGAAAAACCAAAATGCTCGGCGTAGCGCCGACCCCAGCGTGTCATTTCGGCGGCCTGTGGTGATGGCGCCATGCCGGCGAAGCTAGGCAAATGTTTGGGAATTATCTCCTTAGTGAAATAATCGACAAAATCGTCGTCATCGTGGAGCATCGCATTCATCTGGTTGGGGTCAAACTTGATGATCATCATGCTATCCTTTGGAACTCGTCGTCTGTGCCCTTCGCATCTTGCGTAGATGCGAGCGAAATTACCTCACGATGAAGCGTACCCGCATTCGCCGTAAATTTCAGAAGCTCGTCAGGCCTGAGATCGTTCTCGCAAAACCAAGCGTTAACACCTGTGAAGAAGGCTGTGTTCTGTTCAGGCGTAAAGATGGGAAGATATTGCCGCAACGTACGGGGATCGTAGAAGCGGAAGAAGTGCGCGGTACCTTCCTCATCCTCAATAACGGTGAACTTGCGCAAGTGGCGAATGACATCGGCCAGTTGAAGCGGCGAATGCAAGAAAATTGACCATCGCTTTCCGAAACCATTGTCCAGTAGCCAGTCAAGAGCGCTTTCATCTGACGCTATGCCAACGACCCAAGCGGTGTCGTCGCCAAATTCCTCCAGTGCCTGGCCGCGGTAGAGACAAGCGACTTGATCCGTCATCGCCTGGAGGGTCGGTGGGATCGTCATTGGTCCGCGTGCTGCATCGACGACCGCGTAAAGGCGGGCAAAATCCTTTGCCTGTTGCGCCTCCTGCAGTGCTTCAATGATCACTCTACGCTTGTCTCTGCTCAGACCCAAAGGGAACTCCTATTTCTTTGAGCAATCTTCCGCAAAGGGCTTGTTGGTATTTTTACCCCCACTACCGCGCTTGAAATTTATCGAATCCGACTTCACTTCGAACTTATTGGCTTTGATAAAAACGCCTTGTTTATTGATTTCAATAACTCCACCTGGCGCTGCGAGTACTATCTTATCGCTTGCAATCATTGTGTGGTTTGCTGTTTGGCTGAGTATAGCTTTACCAACTGTGACCTCATACCGCTCGCCGACAGATAGCTTTTTTGTCTTCCCCACCCTTTCGAGAGAGGTCCGTCCAACATTGGTGACCTTGCTGACGCCGATCTGCTCGGCCTTGGCCACTCCAACCGACGTAGATTGAAACGCACCAATAATGGTGTTCATGATACCGGGAAGGGGGAACAGGCTCGATGCATCCGATCCAACACCGGTTCCAGATCCAGCAAGTGCCGTGCCTGCATCGGACCGCGGACTGGGGCCTGATACAACACCCTCGCGTGAGGACATGCCACCAGCGCCGAGGAACCCAAGTGCTGATGACGCAAGTGACGTGGCAAAGGCTGCCACGACTGGACCTCCTCCACCGGCAATCTGGGCAGCTTGACTGAGGAGCCCAGCCGTCTGGCCGGAGAGTGCCTGAACCCCCGCCATTGCCATCATCGCCATCGGTCCAGTGCCGCCGACCACGGTGTTTACCGATCCACCGATCTCATGCTTCTGATTGCCCGAGACCTCAACAGCGCGGTTGCCACCGACTGACGCGACTTCATGGCGGTCGATGCGCTTTGTGCGGTCGTTAAGAACGCGTGTCGTTTGGTCCTTCTGGGCATGGAAGAACTGGTTTTCCTTGCCTGCTTCATCCTCGAAGGTGATTTCGTTGAAGCCATCGCCTTTGTGGGTATTGGAGCGCAGGACCATGCGGGTCTTGTTGGCGGGGAGATCGTAGGGCACCGAATTTTTCGGGTTGTTGACGACACCTGTCACCAGCGGACGATCTGGATCACCGTCCACAAAGGCGACCATCACCTCCATGCCGATACGCGGAATGACCTGCGCACCCCATGTTCCGCCGCCCCATGCCTGACTGACCCGCACCCAGCACGTATCTGTCCCGTCTTTCTTCGCCTTGCGGTCCCATGGGAACCACAACTTGATACGGCCATATTGATCGGGGTGGATTTCTTCACCCTCGGGACCAGCGACGATGGCGACCTGCGTGCCCTCGATCTTCGGGCACTTGGTCGTGCGGTGTGGAGTCAACGGAACACGGGCGGGGATGGCTTCGAAGGTGTTGCGGTATTCCGGTTCGTTGCTGTTGGTCTCATAGGAGCGGTCCACGATGGTGTGGCTCGCTCTGATGATCACATGCTCTTCATATTCATGCTCGGGATGGGCAACTTCGTATGGTGTGAAGCGACGGCCGGCTTCTAGAATGCGAGACGTCGATCCGCCGAAGACGCGGTCATGGTCGGCCTCGATGGATTGTGCCCGCAGCTTTTGGGCCCGTTCTGCCTCTTCCACGGTCTTGATGCGGGCGGGGTATTCGTAGAGCTCGCGCTTGGTCGCATCCGGCATCTGTACCAGTGATGGTGTCATATTGCCTGGCACCATACCGGGTGTCTCAAAATTCCAGTCAGCGCCTGCGCGCTGGCCGGACACGTAAGAAAAGCGGCGAGCCCAGTCGTTGATGTGGTTGCGATCTGAGGAGCCCTGTGCCAATCTCACTCTGCCTTCACCCTGAGCGGAAGGCGATGGTCCAAGCCATCCATTGGCGGTATCAGCCACATGCAGCTTGTGAGAGCCGTCTTCGTGGCTGAACCAGTAGAACAGCCCGTCTTCCTCTAAGCGACGCAAGAGATAGTCAAAGTCCGTTTCGTTGAACTGGGTGCTGTAGTGCTGCACCGGCGGCGGAGATATGATGCCCGAAGTATCCGGCGCTGGGATTCCGTGCTCGGAAAACAGCGTTTCGACAACATCCACTGAGGTCTTGTCCATCCAGATACGGCAATCGGAGCGGCGGGATAGCAACCACATCTGTGGGCGGATGGTCATGGCGTAGGAGCGCAGGCCACGGGTGATCGGCGGTCCTTCATGCAGGTCCGTGACAAGCCCATTGAAGGGGCGGCGAATGCCGCTTCCCTCTTCGCCATCACCCTGTTGCACCTCGATTGACACATCCACCAATCGACCGATCAGCTCTTCCGGCTTGACTGCTTCCTTCTTGGCCCGGACATTCAACTGTATCTCGAAGAGTTGTGAGACGCCCTCGGTGATCACCATCCGCTCTGGCAGCAACTGGTCTTCGCCAAGCGGCGACTTGACCTTCAAAACACGGCTGGCCTGGATGAACTCGGACGACGATGGCTGGTCGGTCATGGGGAACCCCGGTGATCGGATTGAATAAAATATCAATCAGCTGTCAAAATCTGAACGGAATGCAATCAATCATTGTGGCGAAAGGATGGAGCCGACACCATTTGTACAACCATCTCGGTATAAATTGGTTCCGCAGTCCCAAACCCGCCGTAATCTGCAGACCAAACTGACCGAGAGGTGGGCGAGACCAAGGACACATGGCGCTGGATAACGACAGTGGGATAGGGAAGAGCCGGAGGAAGGCACACAGCCCGCAGACAAAGCACGACGCAGATAACTATGGACTGAAACGCGAGGACGCCAAGGAGCGTCGCGGTGCTGGCTGGTGGGTGAGCCTGAGACGCCGCGGCCACAGGATCGTGCGCCTGTTCAAGGACAGCGTCTATGGCAGCGATGAAGCGGGGTACAAGGCGGCCCGTGCCTATCGCGATGCGATCATCGAAGCCATTCCACCCGCGACCAATCACGAGCAGGCCGTTCTTCTGCGCAAGAACAACCAGAGCGGCATTTCCGGGGTACGCCGGATCGAGACCCGCGAGGGCGACGCGTGGCAGGCCACACTGATGACCAATGACGGCCAGAAGCGGGAGAACTTTACCGTGTCGAAGTTCGGAGAGCTGGCAGCCAAATCCATGGCCATCGCCCAGCGGCGCAAGTGGCTTGCCGATCTACCCGTGACGCATCTTGCCTATGCCCATCACGCCGCCGAAGTGGCGCAGGAGCATTTTGCCGATGATCTCATCCCCGTCAGCGACGTGATGCCCGAAACCCATCTCAAGGATGACGAGATCGAAGCCCGCATCCAGTCGATCAATGATGATTTCGACGGAACGCGTCCCAAGCGACTGCGGGTCCGCGTCAAAAGCTATCACACCGACAAGCTCTCAGTGTTCGTCTCTGATGCTGGCAAGCCTGCAAAACGCAGGCTTGTGCAGATCAACACACGAAAGCTGGGAAAGCCGGAGGTTTCGAGAGAGGCGAAATCAAAGGTCTGGGCTTCGATCATCGAGTTCTACGACGCTGCCACTGCCAGATGGTTTATGGAGGCGCATGGTGATGCACTGCTCGCTGAAGACAGGTTTGATGTCCGGGAGGGCTTCAACATCCTCGTCATGGCCGACATGGCCAAACCACCGTCTCCCGACTGATACATTGCTCAATTCCTGTCCTCGGCTCCTTCCACTTTACTCCATCACAACATTCTGGCCGCTCGATCGCTTCGACGTGTGGCATTGTTATAATAGCTGGAAGCTTGCTGAACAGAGCGATGGCGTGATCGTGTGGCTTTATGTATTTCGCCGCAACCAGTGGCAGCATCACGCACCTTCGTCAGGACGGTTTCTTTCGCAATAGCGCGATGAACAGTCTCGCGGATGTTTCTCACCTGACAGAAAACCGGTAGCAGATCCTCGCGCAAACCCGCCCCAGTTCGACATGAAAATCACCGCTACTGAGACGCGCAACCCTTGCCTTCACCATGGTCGGCAGCGATGGGAAAACCGTTGGCCACGTCAGCCAGTGTCACGCCGCCGAGCCTCTTGCGCAGAAGCTCCTCGGCTTCGCTGAAGACGTCTTTCAATACCCCATTGACGGCTTGCTCAATAAGGCAACCTGGCATGTCGTAGGCGGGGCCAATCGCAAAGAGGGATGGTTCTCCAACTGCGCGGTAGATGTCGAGAAGTGTCAGTTCCTCAAGCGGTCGTGCCAGCGTCCAGCCACCACCATGACCCTTGACTGAGCTGACATATCCCTCGTCGCGCAGCCCCGCCATGGTGCGACGGATGACAACAGGATTGGCGTCCAGCATTTGCGCAATCATCTCGGACGTCATGGCTCCATCATGGCGTCCCATATGGATCAAGACGTGGAGCATCCGCGAAAGTCGACTGTCTTGCCTCATGTCCTGTCCCCACTCAATGGCCGTGCCAGTATTAGCACGAAGCAGTCTCACGATACAATCGGAGTGTCATGAGCGTTGACATGCTTCCATCATGGCACTTATGTTGTTACATGAATTGGGAGATAATTTATGAGCAACATCATTCACGACGTGATCATCATCGGCGGAAGCTATGCCGGACTGTCGGCTGCGATGCAGCTTGGTCGTGCCAGGCGCAAGGTTCTGATCATCGATGAAGGCTTGAGACGCAACCGCTTCGCGTCGCACTCGCACGGCTTCATCACGCAAGATGGTGCCGATCCCGCCGCAATTGCCGCAGACGCGCGCGCGCAACTCATGAAATACAGTACGGTCGAATGGCTGGCTGGGCGTGCCGATTCTGTCGAACGAAAAGGGGAGGCGGGTTCGCACGCGTTCTCCTTTGCTGTCACGGTTGGAGAAACCCGTCACTTATCGCGGCTTTTAATCCTGGCTCTGGGTGTGAAAGACAAGCTTCCTGACATCGATGGCCTGCCGGAGCGCTGGGGCAAGTCTGTGTTTCACTGCCCATATTGCCATGGCTATGAGTTGAACCAAGGTAAGATTGGGGTTATCGCGGGCTCTGAGCTTTCCATGCACCATGCGCTGATGCTGCCTGATTGGGGGCCAACAACCCTACTCCTCAATGATGCATTCGAGCCAAGCCCGGACCAGCTTGGAGCTCTGGTAGCTCGTGGCGTCATCGTCGAGAAAGGCCTTGTCGAGGCGATCACCGGGCACGCTGATGTCCAGCTTGCTGGCGGCCGGGCGTTATCCTTCTCAGGCTTGTTTGCACTGGCTCCCATTGAGATTGCAACGCCGATCCCGCAGCAGCTCGGCCTTGAAATGGAGCAGGGACCACTTGGCGCAACGATCAAGACCGATGCCATGAAGGCAACCTCCATCCCGGGTGTCTTTGCCTGTGGAGACGCGGCGCGTGCTATGGCCTCCGTTGCACTGGCTGTCGGTGATGGCAGCCTGGCAGGCGTCAATGCACACAGGGCGTTGATGTCAGGTGCGCTCTCTCATGGGTAAATTCGATGGAGATCAGGCGGGGTATGCAAAGTCTGCACGGCGTAACGTTCCGGGTCTTGACGACCTCCACCGCATGACGGGGCAGCTTCTGGCAGAGCGTGTTCCGGCGGATGGGCGGGTGCTTGTTGTTGGAGCAGGTGGTGGCCTTGAACTGAATGCGCTGGCTGAGCACCATCCGGGATGGTCGTTTGATGGGGTCGATCCCTCGGCCGATATGCTGATCGTGGCAAGGGAAACGACAGCCGGTGCGGCAGATCGTATAAGTTTCCACCTTGGCGATATTTCAGCCGCTCCCGATGGTCCCTTCGACGGTGCTGTCTGCCTTCTGGTCTTCCATCACATCTCATTTGAGGAGCGCGCAGCAACGCTCCGTGGTATCCGCCAACGTCTGCTTCAGGGATCACCCTTCGTGCTTTCCCATATCAGCATCCCCGAGCACGAACCGGACCGCTCGCTCTGGATTGACCGACACATCGACTTTGGCGCGATGGCGCAATTCGATAGTGAAAGGCGGGGGGAGGCAAGAATTGCCATGAAAGAGCGTCTTTCCATATACTCCCCAGACCAAGATGAGGCCCATCTGCGACAAGCGGGGTTCACCGCAATTGCGCAATTCTACCAGGCCTTCAGCTTCCGAGGGTGGGTCGCTCATGCATGATCCCCACCAGCACACGCGTGCTGATGGGGATTGATGACTTCAGACAATGCCTTCAATTGCGAGGCTGGATGAGCGCTAGGGCGAGGGTCGTGGCGGCGAGTATAGCGGTCAGGGTCAGCGGCCCGGCTGCGCCATAATTGTCAACCACGTAGCCGCCGACAACGGCGCCGATGCTGATGGCGACCTGGAATGAGACCACCATCAGGCTGCCGGTAGCTTCGAGGGCGTCCGGCGCGCTGCGGGAAAGATTGGTTGGAAGCACGACCGGTGCCATGCCAAAGGCGAAGCCCCAGAGCGCGACCAGCGTGAATGCAATGGCCGCATAAGCTCCGCCGAGAACCAGAATAAGCGCCGCAGATGCCATCAGGCCAGCGGTCACGGCAAGAGCCATCGTAACACTCGCGTCGGCCATCCGTCCGCCAGCGACATTGCCGATGACGGAGGCAATGCCGAAACCAAGCAGGGCAAGAGCGATCGACTGCGTATCAAGCAACGTCACCTGCTCCAGAAAGGGCCGTACGTAAATCGAACCCGCGAAATGTCCGGTCATCAGCAAGAGAATGGCCAGCATGCCCAGCTGAATGCCGCGTCGCCGTGTCAGCTTGAACACGTCGGTCAGGCTGTTGCTTGTGCTTGCCGGCAGAGTGGGCAGGCTGATGGCCTGCATCAGCATGGCGATCAGCGCAAGCCCTGCTGTCATCGCCATGGCCGTTCGCCAACCCAACCAATCGCTGATCAACGCGCCCATGGATGGTGCCGCGATTGTGGCCAGCGAGACGCCAAGGGTCACGATGGCCATGCCGCGCCCGGTCGCATTGGTGCCCACCAGCCTTGCGACGACGGCAACGGAAAGTGCCCAGAAACCGCTCAGCGCAATGCCCAATCCGGCGCGGCCAACCAGCAGCAGCCAGAATTCGCTGGCCGTGGCGGCGAGAACGTTGGAGCCGACGGCAAGCGCAGTCAGAGCAACCAGCACCGTCTTGCGGTTCAGTTTGCCGATCAGCACGTTACTGAACAAAGCCGTAATGGCACCAACGGAAGCTGTGGCCGTCACGACCTGTCCCGCAGTGCCCTCACTGATTCCCAGATCGCGCGCCATGGGCGTCAAAAGTCCAGCTGGCAAAAACTCGGCAGACACCAGAGCAAAGCTGGTCGCGGCCATGGAAAGCACGGCAAGCCAGGTCGCCGCTGTCCACGCGGTGTCTTCCGCCGCTTCAATATCGCTGATGGGCTCATCGAGCTGTAAAGTTGTGTCCGTCATCTCTGTGTGTCTCCTACATCGCAGACATCTATAGCCGGACCAGCCAGGATGATATGTAACTCAAAATCCTAAATTCATGTCCATTCGTCCGGAATTGCTGCGCCGCACAATGCCAGGTGATGAGTGGGTCACGCGCTTGAACGCCCGCGCGAATGAGGCTTCAGACTCATATCCCAACCGGGTTGCCACTTCCGCCACAGACATGCCGTTTCGAGACAGCATCTCCCGAGCAAGCTCCATGCGCAGGCGCGCGAGATAACGCGCCGGGCCTTCGCCGAGAACTGCGCTGAACCGCTCGGCAAAGATCGACCGTGACTGACCCGCTACGACAGCGAGGCTCTCCAGTGTCCAGTGCTGGCCGGGCTCCCGGTGAATGGCTGATAGCACGCGCCCAATATGCGGGTCACGAATGGCGGCAAGCCAGCCGGTGGTCGAAGCGCCACTGCAATTGACCCAGCAGCGAATAAGCCGGGCCGTCAACAAATCCGCCATCCGCGAAAGAACCGTCGCGCTGCCCATTTGCGGCTGAGATGCCTCCACTGACATGGCGGCCAGCAAAGGCCCGATGAGTGGGTCATTCCCCGCCACATCACAGCCCCGGATGATGGGCGGCATCAAGGAAATCAAAGGATGAAGCGCGTGCTCGCCCAAAGCCATGGAACCGCAGAACAGGGTGGCGGTGGCCCCCGTTCCCTCCCGCACAACTTCACAAACGCTGCTTTCCAATTTCGTAATCTGGCAAGATTCGCGACAATCGCCCTTAACATCCGGCGCACTCGCCAGGCGATGCGCAATGCCCTGTGGCAACAGCACCAGATCGCCCTCGTTCAACGCTTCCCAACCCTTTGCGTCGGTGTAAATCCAGCAAGGCCCCTGGCTCACAAAGTGAAAGCGCAAAAGCGGCTGCTCAGGAAACGCGATGTTCCACGGATGCCGCAGTTCGCAGCGCCCATAATTCACCCCGCTCAGCCGAAAGTCTCGCAAGACTTCGCTGAGAGCATCCATGGGCAAATCTGTCGAAGGAGTTTTTTGGGACGAATGATCAAGCATTCCGCCAATCTATAGGCAAATCGTCTGGCTTTCAATCAGGATATTCGCAACTTTGTATGTCTTCGATCCTGGAATTCGAGGTGCACACGGGTCGTGACTGATCGCTTTGCAAAATTGAAATCCATCTTGAATATTTTTCACCATCTGATAATCGGTAAGATGTCAGACCAATTATTGACTGGGCGGTCGGGATTTCGGAATGAACAAATCGGCAGACAATCATCTGATGACGCCTTTGCCAGCGGTGGACAGGGTGCGCCAGGTCGAGGCGGCACTTGCCGAGTTCGTGGACAGGGCAGGGCTGAAAGCTGGTAGTCGCCTGCCTGCCGAGCGCGAACTCATGGCTGCTCTGGGCGTCGGCCGTTCCACCATCCGTGAGGTCATCCGCAAGTTTCAGGCGCTTGGCGTTATCGATAGCCGCAAGGGTAGCGGCAACTACCTGCTTAAGCCGATTTCCAGCGCAACCGTGCACATGCCCATTTCCATTGAAGCGGAAAGCCTGCGCGATGCCTTGCTGATGACGCTGGAGGTGCGCCGCGGAATAGAGGTCGAGGCCTCCATGGCTGCAGCCCGTCGCAGAACGGAAGAGGATATCGAAACCATGCGCCTGCGGCTGGAGGAGATGGAGCGCGTCCATCTTGCCGAGGGCACGTCAGGCAAGGCAGATCTCGCCTTTCACCTCTCCATTTATGAAGCCACCCACAATTCGCTGTTCAAGCAGCTTCTGGAGCAGATGCGTGAAGGCTTCGAGCGCTTCTGGTTGAAACCCTTCGACAGACCGGATTTCGCAGCGCGCTCCTTTCCGTTCCACCGCACGCTTTTTAACGCGATAGTCGCAGCAGATGCCGTCTCTGCGCGTGAAGAAACGCTGAAAATCCTCGCCATTGTCGAGGAAGATATCAAGGACATGTCCAAATGAGCCAAGGCAATGATCTCTATGATCCCGCATCTCTCATCGTTGCCCATGATGCAACGCATGCCTTCGAGGCTGTGGTGCCGCCCATCGTCCAGACCTCGCTTTTCACCTTCTCAAGCTATGACGAAATGGTCGCCACTTATCGTGGCGAGAGAAATCGCCCCGTCTATACGCGCGGATTGAACCCTACGGTTCGGATGTTTGAGGAAATGCTAGCGAAGCTCGAGGGTGCGGAGGATGCGCTTGGCTTTGCCAGTGGTATGGCGGCGATTTCATCGACGGTTCTGTCTTTCGTTTCGCCGGGAGACCGTATCGTCGCCGTGCGCCATGTCTATCCGGATGCCTTCCGTCTTTTCGGCACCTTGATGAAGCGTATGAACATCGGCGTCACCTATGTCGACGGGCGGGATGAGGCTGCCGTCGAAAAGGCAATGCCGGGCGCAAAGCTCTTCTATATGGAAAGCCCGACGAGCTGGGTCATGGAAGCGCATGATGTCGGGGCACTGGCCGCAATTGCGCGCCGTCACGGCGCTGTTTCGGTGATTGACAACTCGTGGGCGAGCCCAATCTTTCAAAAGCCCTTGTCGCTAGGCGTTGATCTGGTCGTGCATTCCGCCTCGAAATATCTCGGCGGCCATAGCGATGTGGTAGCGGGCATCGTTGCGGGCTCAAAAGCCATGATCGACACCATCCGGGCAGAGGCCTATCCTTATCTGGGCGGCAAGATGTCTCCTTTCGATGCTTGGCTTTTGATCCGCGGATTGCGCACCCTGCCCATTCGCATGAAAGCGCATCAGGAATCGGCGCTCGAAATCGCCTCGCGTTTGCAGGCGCTCGATGTCGTCGAAACCGTTTGCCATCCCGGTCTGGTCAACCGCCTGCCGCCCGGTCTTAACGGCACATCCGGCCTGTTTTCCTTCATCTTCCGCGAAGGCGTGGATGTCAGGGCCTTTGCCGACCGTCTTGAACTTTTCAAACTTGGTGTTTCCTGGGGAGGACATGAAAGCCTGATCGTCCCTGGCGAAGTGGTGCTCGAACAGAAGGCGCAGCCCAATTCAGCGCATACGTTCGGTATCAGCCCGCGCTCCGTGCGCCTGCATGTCGGTCTTGAGGGTACAGAAGCGCTCTGGAACGATCTTGAACCTGCGATCAAGGAGGCATCTGCCGCCGCCTGACGCATTGACGAACGACGACAAAAAAACGGGAGAACGCAATGAAAAAACTGGTAGCAGCAACACTCTTTACCGTCGTGATGGCCGGAACGGCACTGGCGGACACGACCTTGAAGATCGTGGAAGTCATCACGAGCCCTGAGCGCACCGAGACCCTCAAGGGCCTCGTCTCCAAATTCGAAGCGGCCAATCCCGGCGCAAAGGTCGAGATCGTCTCCCTTCCATGGAGCGAAGCATTCCAGAAGTTCGCCACCATGGTTTCGGCTGGCGACGTTCCCGATGTGATTGAAATGCCCGATACATGGCTGTCGCTCTATGCCAATAACGGTATGCTCGAAAGCCTTGAGCCCTATCTGGCAAAGTGGGAGCATACCGCCGGTTTGAGCGCACGCACGCTGGAGCTTGGTCGCGACGTCAAGAACACAGCCTATATGCTGCCCTACGGTTTTTATCTGCGTGCCATGTTCTACAACAAGAAGCTGCTTGAGCAGGCAGGCGTGAAGGAACTGCCCAAAACGCTGGAAGAATTTGCCGATGCTTCCAAGAAGGTTGCTGCCATCACCGGAAAATACGGATATTGCTTGCGCGGCGGTCCGGGCGGCTTGAATGGCTGGGTTATGTTCGGCGCGTCGATGGCCGGCTCCAACGAATTTTTCACCAAGGACGGACAGTCCACCTTTGACAGCCCCGGCTGGGTAAAGGGTCTGACCTATGTGGTCGATCTCTACAAGAACGGCTATGCGCCGAAGGACAGCGTCAACTGGGGCTTCAATGAGATCGTGGCTGGTTTCTATTCCGGTACATGCGCGTTCCTCGATCAGGACCCGGATGCTCTGATTGCCATTGCCCAGCGCATGAAGGCCGAAGATTTCGGCGTGATGACGATGCCGAAGGGCCCTGATGGCAAGACCTTCCCGACAATCGGTTTTGCAGGTTGGTCCATGATGGCGTCGTCCAAGAGTAAGGACTTGTCCTGGAAGTTGATCGAAACGCTGGAAGGGCCGGAAGGCAACATCGAGTGGAACAAGAAAACCGGTGCGCTACCCGTCCACACCTCGGCCGAAAAAGATCCGTTCTATGCCAGCGAGCAGTTCAAGGGTTGGTTCGAGGAACTGGCAGACAAGAATGCCGTACCAACGACCATGCCGACCTATCTCGAAGAATTTGCGTTCTTCAAGGACTCGCTCGTCATCAAGTCATCGCAGGAGGCTCTTCTGGGTGACATCACGCCGGAAGAACTTGCCAAGCAGTGGGCTGACTACATGACCAAGGCTCAACAGAAGTTCCTGAAATCGAAATAAACAAGACAGGCAGCGCGTGAAGATCCGCGCGCTGCCTGATCACCGCTTCGGTTCAGAAACAAACGAGATCAGCGCGTGGCGCACCCGTTCGCCGTGTTTCGCTGGGGAGCACCTGATGTCCTATACCCAAAGCGCCGGGCCAGCGGCTCCGCGTAAACCCGCATTGCAGCGTCTGGCAAGAGCCGCCGAGCCGTGGCTCTACAGTGCACCAGTCTTGGTCCTTATCATCACGGTCATGATGGTGCCGCTTGTTTTGGGCTTGTCTTACGCCTTTCGTGACGTTCAACTGCTCAATCCGTTTTCTGGCGGGTTCATCGGGCTCGACCATTTCAGAGAGCTGTCGCAGGACGTCGCTTTTTACCGCGCGCTGAAGAACACGCTTTGGTGGACCGGGGCTTCTGTCTTTCTGCAATTCACTTTCGGGCTTATTCTGGCCCTGCTTCTGGACAAGCCTTTTGCGGGCCGTGGCGTGGTGCAGGCGCTCGTCTTCCTGCCATGGGCCGTGCCGACGTTTCTGGCCGGGCTCAACTGGGCATGGCTGTTCAATCCGGTCATCGGTCCGCTGCCGCATTGGATGACGTCGCTCGGGCTGCTCTCTGCGCCCAACAACATTCTCGCGGATCCGCATCTGGCCATGTGGGGTCCGATCATCGCCAATGTCTGGTGGGGCATTCCGTTTTTTGCCATCACACTGCTGGCCGCCCTTCAGGCCATTCCACGTGATCTTTACGAGGCCGCATCGATTGATGGCGCAACGCCGCTCCAGCGCTTCACATCCATTACGCTGCCGTTTCTTGCACCCACCATCGCGATCACAGTTTTGCTGCGCACGGTCTGGATTGCTAATTTCGCCGACCTAATCATCGTCATGACCAATGGCGGACCGGCTGACCGAACGCAGATCGTTGCAAGCTACATCTTCACGCAGGCGTTCAAGAGGCTGGATTTCGGTTACGCGTCCGCCATCGCGCTGGCTCTGCTGGTGCTTCTGCTCGCCTATTCCATGGTCATCGTCATCATGCGCCAGCGCCTCATCGAGAAGGATTGACCTATGACCGGCAGGATTTTTCTCACCATCGCGCATCGCTTCGCGCTTCTTATCTACATCCTCTTTGCGCTCTTCCCACTTTTCTGGCTCCTAAAGGTGTCGGTCACGCCGAACGATCTTCTTTACAGTGAAGGCGTGCGGATGTGGCCGTCACATGCGACGCTCGATCACTATCGTTATGTCATCGAAAACAGCGCGTTTCCCACGTTCTTTAAAAACAGCGTCATCGTCGCCGGCTCGACAGCGTTTGCGGTGACCATCCTGTCTTCGCTTGCCGGCTATGCACTGTCGCGTTTCCGCTTTCGTGGCAAATACTGGATCATCGGGCTGATGCTGGTCACGCAGATGTTTCCGCTCGTCATGCTGGTCGCGCCCATCTTCAAGATGCTTTCGCCCTTGGGCCTGACGAACAGTCTGACGGGCCTCGTCATCGTTTACACGGCGTTCAACGTGCCCTTTGCGACGTTTCTCATGCAGTCATTTTTCGATGGTATTCCAAAAGACCTGGAGGAAGCAGCGATGATTGACGGTGCCAGTCGCTTCACGGCGTTCCGGCAGATCATCCTACCGCTGACCCTGCCGGGTATCGCCGCAACCCTCGGCTTTGTCTTCACGGCGGCGTGGAGCGAGCTGCTCTTTGCCCTGATGCTGATTTCCGGAAACGAAAGCGCCACATTCCCGGTTGGTTTGCTGACCTTCGTCTCGAAATTCTCGGTCGATTTTGGACAGATGATGGCCGCAGGCGTGCTGGCGTTGATCCCCGCATGCCTCTTCTTCCTGCTCATTCAACGATACCTCGTGCAGGGCCTGACGGCCGGTGCGGTGAAAGGATAATCCATGGCTTCCATCGAGCTTAATCGCGTCGCCAAATCCTATGGTGACCATCCCGTGCTGCACGGTGTCGATCTTACCATTGCCGATGGTGAATTCGTCGTCCTCGTCGGCCCATCCGGCTGCGGAAAGTCTACGCTTCTGCGCATGATCGCGGGTCTTGAAGAGATCACTTCAGGTACGCTCACCATCGACGGGCAACTGGTCAATGATCTCAAGCCGAAGGACCGGGATATCGCCATGGTCTTTCAGTCCTACGCGCTTTACCCGCACATGACTGTGGCAGACAATATGAGCTACAGTCTGCGTCTGCGCAAAAGCCCCAAGGAGGTGATCGCGTCAGCCGTCGCCGCGGCATCCGGCAAGCTTGGGCTGGACCCTTATCTGGCACGGCGTCCAAAGGCGCTTTCCGGGGGACAGCGCCAGCGCGTCGCCATGGGTCGCGCGATCGTGCGTCAGCCAAAAGCGTTCCTCTTCGACGAGCCGCTCTCGAACCTGGATGCGCGCCTGCGCGAGCAGATGCGGGCAGAAATCAAGCGCATGCAGGCAGATCTGCGCGCCACCTCCGTTTACGTGACCCACGATCAGATCGAAGCCATGACACTCGCATCCCGCATCGTGGCCATGAATGACGGCTACGTTCAGCAGATCGGCGCGCCGCTCGATCTTTATGATCGTCCGGCCAATCTGTTCGTCGCAGGCTTTATCGGTTCACCCGGAATGAACTTCCTAGAAGGCCGGTGCGTGCAAAAGCCTGATGGAAGCGCCATGGCACTGCCGGATGGCAGTGTGTTGCCACTGGGGCGGCAAGTTGCCGTCCAGGACGGCGAGGCGATAACGCTCGGAGTTCGACCCGAACACGTGATCGTCGCTCCTGATGCGGAAGGCATTGAGGCCAAGGTTGACCTTGTCGAGCCAACGGGCCTTGGCATCATCCTGCATCTGGCAGTCCACGGAATGCCCTTCAAGTTGTTTTCGTCAGACCGCGCCCTTTTGCAGCCGGGCAAGTCCATCACGGTCGGCCTGCCGCCGGAGAAACTGCATGTCTTCGACGTGAAGGGCGACCGTATCGACTGAATTGGCGGCGCCAGCCGTGGTTATAGCGGCGGGCGCGCCAGACCGAGATGATCGCGCAGCGTTGAGCCCTCATATTCCGTGCGGAACAGGCCCCTTTCCTGAAGGATCGTTACAACCAACTGCGTGAAATCCTCAAGGCCTTTCGGGAAGAAGGGAGGCATGACGTTGAAGCCATCGGCGGCGCAATTGGTCCGATATCGGCAGGTCAGGTAACTATGAAGTCATTGGGCTTCGGCGATCACATCGTCGAAATCTTGCCAGAAGTTCATTCGCAGGTCCGGCAGATAGTCGAGCGGTAGCGACGAAGGGTGATTGCAATCTCAGCCTGCCTAGTCTTCTTCCCATGCATTCACGGAATGATGTGGCAGTCTTTCGGTGTTCGAGTCGGATGCAGGCAAGCCAGTCAACGCAAGTTACTGCAGATCAACACACGAAAGATGGGAAAGCTGGACGCTCTGCCCAATTAAAGCGACACTTGTCTTCCTGACTTTTGCAACGTCGCAGGATAGAGAACTTTTGCGCCAGCCGCGATGTCCGGTATTGGCGCAAAATTGATTGGCCATCACTGGGGTGTAATGGGTTTGTTCTCGAAGCGAATTCTAAAGTTGCGACGTTGGAAATCTTCTCTGAAACAGACGAAAATCAGTTCGAGATCTTGGAGAGCGTCTTTCCGTCCCAGGAGGCTTAACGAAGCTACGATGACACCGTTATATCCGCGGGTGATACGAAATGCTGCATTGCGCATCGCGATGGCATCAGGATCGCCACGATCCTCTCGCCGGTCATAGACAACCCAAAACCGGGCTGCTTTCCACGTCACTTCCAGCATTTCTCGGACGTTTGCGAGGAATTCCTCACCGCTCATGGAGGGCCCCCACGACAGAGGCGTCTCGCCATCATCGTCCGCGACACTGAAATAGCCGTCGTATTCGCGGCCGGTATCCAGCGCTGCCTCGATCTTTGCAAATGCCTTGTCTTCAGTAATCGTCGTTTTGAACAAGATTGTCATGGACTAAGTTCCGAGCCTTTCCGTCACAGCATTCTTGCCGCTCGACCGCTGCGCCGTGTGGCATTGTTGTAGTAGCTGGATGCTTGCTGAACGGAGCGATGGCGTGATTGCTCCATAGCTTCGGGCAGCGGAATGCCCCGGTTCGCGGCCTCCGTCAGATATCCGGATCGCAACCCGTGGGCAGAAAACTCCCCCGGCTCCAGCCCGGCCATAACCACACGCTGTTTCAGGATCGCGTTGATGGCGCCCGGTTCCAGCGCATGTTTCGACAGATTTCCCCAGCGATCGATCTTGCGGAAAATGCTTCCGCTATCGATGCGCGCGGCCGTCATCCATGCATTCAATGCATCAACCGGCCGACCCGTTAGATAAACAACGTCGTCGTTTTCACTTCCAGACGTTTTTGTCCGGCCGAGATGAATCGAAAGCGAGGGGAGGGGAGGGGCGGTGTCGACCGCAATCGGGGCCTCGACGGTCAATTGGTCTTTGCGCAGTCCAGCGATTTCGCTGCGCCGACGACCACCGGAGGCAAACGCCACCATCAAAATTGCCCGGTCACGGACGTCACGCAGGCTATCTGTGCTACATGTCGCAAGGAGCTTTGCGAGGACGTCACCGGTCACGGCCTTGGCGCTTTTGCGTTTTCGTGGACGCGGCGTGGCGCGGACCGCCAGCCGGATCGCCTGCTTGAGGGCAGGTGAGGTAAACGCTCCCTGCTGGCCGCGCCATTTCGTCAGCGTCGACCACGAAGCAAGCCTGCGCCTTACCGTGTCGGGCGCGTGGGGACCGATGGATTTGAGAAACCCCTGGTCCCGCAAGAGCCGGTCAACGTTCTGCGGCATTCCGTGACCCAGATCACTGATACGCTTTTCGGGATCCCACAGATGATGGGCAACGAATTTGAGCAGGAGAGCTTCAGGTGCCGGCCAGGGGAGGGAGGCTCCGGTTGCTGCAATGGACCAGGCCTGCAGATAGGCAAGGTCTGATGTCAGTGCCCGCAGCGTGTTGGCACCCATCCCCTCGTTGACCAGATGTCGAAGCGTTTCGATATCCTGATCGGTCAAAAGCTCCGCAAGTTCATCCCGACGCTCGAGCGGCAAGACCGCTGCAATCGTGTCGAGCTCATGCAAGCGGCGATCAAGACCACTCATATCGGCAATCCATGCTCATCATAAAAGTCGTCGTGGTTGGATGTGGCCCCGACTGGAACGTTCTTGCGACCTTCAGCGGCAAGTGCCAGGAACCTGTCCATCGCCTTTTCTTTTTCATCGATCGGAGCCAAGGAGGCAGTCGGCGTCCCGTCTCTACAGATCACGATCTCATCACCAAGAAGCGCTAGCTCAATCAGATCCTCAAGCCGTTCAGCCGCCTCTGCAATCTCGACAAACACTTCCATCCGTGCCTCACCAGATCCGTTCGTGCAGCACTGTGTCGAACACGACATCGGTTGAGATCAGGACGCAATGTTCCAGTCTCGTCTGTGCTGCAAGAATGCGATCCCAAGGATCACGATGGTCCCAGTCAAAGCTTGCTGCCAGCTCGGCGTGCAAATCGGTTATGGCAAGGGTTTGCAGGCCACTGGCTGTCACGGCTGCCCGCAACTCCTGTGGCTTCAGGTCAAGCTTGTTCAGCCGCATCTTGTTATCCAGCTCATAGAACGAAACGGCACTGACCAGAACGACATTCGTCTTGTCCTCGATCAGTGCGCGTGCCCGCACAGAAAGCCTTTCGCTACCTATTGCCCACCAGTAGATCGCATGACTATCGAGCAGAACCTTCATTGCCCGGTTTCGCCAGACTTGTTCTGCCAGACACCGGTCTCGTCGCTCCACTCGCCCGCGTCGATCGCGGCCTGCTCGGCGTCAACAGTATCGAACAGGTCGTCGGGAAGACCACGACGACGCAAAAGCCCAAAAGGACGCTTGTTGCCATCAATGGCGGGTCCAATGCGGGCATAGACCTCGTTGCCGCGCATAATGACAATTTCCTCGCCCTGATTGGCACGATCGAGGACTTCCGCAAAATTCTTGCGAGCCTCACTGATTTTGTAGCTGGTCTGGGGCATGGCGACCTCCGAGTTCATGATGGGAGCGACTATATCATGGGATATCAAAGCGTACAATCAGAACGTACGCATAAGAATCGATAAGGGGTACTTATCGATGGTTATAGACCCGGCCCAAAAGCATACCATGTGACGGACCTCAATTATCAACTGGCGTCCGTTTAACAAATCATTTACCATAATTTCAATGGTTTACGATCTCGCCAAATTGCCCATCTCAACGTTACTGCGACCGATATCGGACGCGGCCTCCGCACTGACCCGCCTTGACGAGCGCATTGCCCGCTCAGCGGTCGGTGAGGGCTTTGTGGAACGCGCCCACTTCACCGACGCTTGCGCCTCGCTGTGGATCGACGGCGAATTGGTGCATCTCGAAGACCTCGTGCTGCACGACGCTACCAAAGATATCCGCACCCCGACCCACGAACTCACCATCGCCCGCGACGTGTTGCGCACTCGCCGTCGCATCGTTGCGCAGCCGCCAGAATGGGCACTGTCATCCAACGGCCTCCGTAGCCTGCGGGGGCACGACCTTGTCGCCGGCGCGTCTGCGGCATCTTTGGATGATGAGGCCTCCGCCGCGGCTGACGACGACGCGCTGCCCGACATTGCGAACGGAGCAGCGGAGGGGGGCAGTGAAGGTGATGCCAGCGTGCTTGGGGGAGAGTTCGCCGCCATCGACGCGTTGCTCGCCCGCTCGGACGCCGCCATCGAGCAGGCAAAGCGTCCCGGCCAGTCAGGGGCCGGCCGCGTCGGTGAAAGAAATCCGATGATCTATGATTTCGACTGGGACGAGGATGCGCGGCTTGACGAATGGCACGGCGTGCTGCGGCAGGCCGAAAATTTGCCGACGGTGGTGCAGGCGATCATCGCTCTCGATGCCTGGAATGAATTGGAGGTGCTGCAGCACGCCCCCTGGCTTGGCCGGTTGCTGGCCGCCTCGATCCTGCGCCAGGCCGGTATTACCACAGGTGCGCATCTGGCCGCCATCAATCTCGGCCTGAAAACCATCCCCGTCGATCGCCGTCGCCATCGCGACCGGGAAACGCGGCTGCTGGCGATCGCCCACGGTTTGTTAGCGGTAGCAGAACTCGGCCTGAAGGAGCACGACCGGCTGGCGCTCTCGAAAACAATGATGGAACGCAAGCTGGTCGGACGGCGCACGTCATCAAAACTGCCGGAGCTGATTGAGATGGTGATGGCGAAGCCATTGGTGTCGGCCGGGATGATCGCCAAGGAACTGAGTGTCACGCCGCGGGCGGCGCTCAGGATCGTCGAGGAATTGGGCTTGCGCGAGATGACGGGCAGAGGGAGGTTTCGGGCGTGGGGAGTGATTTAGCTGCCGAGTTCGCGTAGCTACAGAACGGGATTACTGTAGCAATAGTCAAACTTGTTAAGAAGTTACACACCTCTTCTAGTGTACTTGCATTCGGAGGCAGAACATTTACGGTTGTACGAGATGATTTGCATTCGACTTCCAGGGCAAAAATTTGTCAGCTGTGCCAGTATTCGCTAAAATTGCTGCCAACGGCGGTTGCGCCGATGTGGTGTTTGTTCACGGTCTCACCGGAGATCCCAAGGAGACTTGGTCGTCCAAAGGCGCTAGCGAACCCGAGGGTGAGTATTGGCCACACTGGCTCTCGGCAGATCTCCCACACCTGAACTATTACACGCTCGGGTACCCAGCCAGCATATTTGCGCAGTGGGCGAAGAAGGAAATGAACCTTTTTGACCGAGCAAAGAACGCGCTCGAGACTCTGACTGTATACGGGTTTGGAAGCAGGCCGATCGTATTCATTTGCCACAGCCTAGGTGGTCTCCTGGTCAAACAAATTTTGCGTACGGCAAATGACTCTTCGGATGATGATTGGAAGAAAGTTGCGAAGAATTGTGCGGGAATTTTCTTCCTTGCTACGCCACATAGCGGCTCGTCGCTTGCTGACTTGCTGAAAATGTTTTCGGGATGCTTCGCGTCACCGCACGTCAACAAACTGCAGAAAGACTCTTCCGACCTCGATGAACTCAATGCCAGCTTTCGGTCCTTGTGCACGAGCCAGGCAATCCAGATCACGGTCTACCATGAGATGCATAAGACGGCGAAGATTGCACTCGTGGTCGACCCGAAGAGTGCGGATCCGGGTGTAAATGCTGTAATGCCAGTCGCTATCGACGCAGACCATCTGAGCATTTGTAAGCCCGTCGACAGGTTCGACATTGTTTACGCGAGTATCAGGCACCGTTTGCAGAAAATAGCTCCATTGCCTGTCAGCACCTCAGAAACGGCGGCGTTGTTTGCTGATGATGGCTTGGATGAAGTCAGCGATTATGACCGCAGAGACCTGCTGACGAAGATGATCACAGCAGGTCGGGAAGGTGAATATCCTTTCGCAAATGACTCGCAAAATCGGTTCGCGCGGAATTTTGTGCAGTCTGGCCTCAAGACAGCGACAAACCAGCACCATCTAAGCCTCCTGTCTGACATTGAGCAACGGTTCAATGCTCTTATCTATCATCCACTGATTTGTACCGACGCTGATCTTGCGACGATTTCGGTAGCAGTGCAAACGCACGTGATTGACCCTCTCGCAGAAAAGTATTCTGAGCAAAAGGCTACCGCGAAAACGGTGATGAATGCCCTTTATTTCCTGACAGAGCGGTGTCATGTTCGATGGGACAAGCCATGAAGTACCGCCTCTGGTATGCGCAGCTCGATATGTACGATACCATAAGACGGTACGTCGCTATTTTGAGCAGGTGGAAGGCTGACTCGATGACGCGCGACCGGCTGTTCGTTTCTGACTTCTACCTCGTCAATCCAAGTCTTTTACATAAGACGCAGATGTCTGCTGACGTTCGCCGTGCATTCAACAGTTTGCATGTTTCGAAGCCAGAAGACTGCTTTTTAGATTATCCGTCACCTGCGCTTCTCTACAATAAGATGGCTGGGATCCAAGTCCAAGCACTGCACAATCTTATTGGAAAAGGTCTTTTGGATATCGCTGCCATCGACAGCGGCCAATGTATTTTGAGCTCCGCCGGCGTAACGTTTGCAGATGAAATCGGGGATCAACTTGTTTTGGCAGGCGAAGAGGCTGTGCTGAATTTTCTAACCAAAGATTTTGCATCAATTGGCCATGGCAAAGGCGGACTTCGCTCAGTAACAGGCCTCAGAAGGACAGGAACGTAAATCGTGGTGGCCTTTTTCGCCTTGAAGCGCTTGCAGATCACACAAGGTGCTCATGTCGCTTACGATCAGACATTCCACCGCGGTGTGAACATCATTCGGGGCGAGAATAGTTCTGGAAAGTCGACAGTTTCCGACTTCATTTTTTACGGATTGGGCGGGGAGTTTGATCGTTGGAAAGACGCCGCTCGCTACTGCACAGCAGTCCGAATTGAGGTCGAGTGTGAACAGGCGATTTTAACAGTTCATCGCTCCGTTGGTACAAAGCTCGAACCAACCTTTATCTTCTATGGCGGGCTCGAAGAGTCCCTGGGTAAAGGGGTAGATCATTGGCAGAAGGTTCCAATTCGGAGGCCCGCTGGTGGCAAAGACCTGTCCTTCACCCAGGTTTTGTTTCGTGCGTCTGGTATTCCGGAGGCACCCAATGCAGCCAATTCAAACATTACCATGCATCAGATTTTGCGGTTGCTCTATGCGGACCAGCAAACTCCGCCTGGAAAGCTCTTCAGATTTGAGAGCTTCGACACTCGTGATATTCGCGAAGCGGTTGGCCAGCTAATAATTGGAGTGAATGGTTATGATCTTTATGAGGGACAGATTGCGCTCCGCGAACTGAAGGCGGAGTACGCTGAAAAGGATAAGCTCTATAGCGCAGCACTTCTCGCCCTTCCATCCGCAGAGGGACTGGCGTCGATTTCCGCTTTGGACATTAGGTTGCGATACCTTGCGACCAGTCGAGATAAAATACTTACTGAGGTCAGAAACGTAGATTCGCTTGTCGCAGAAGAGCAGTCGCAACAGTTTGTGTCAGAGCGCCGAGCCATGCTCACTCGCGTGAGAAAGCTAGCGCTTGACGTAAAAGAAAACGAGCAACGGATTAGCGATCTTACCGATGAACAGGGCGAGATACAGCAGTTCATTGACCATTTAGAGACCCAGTTGGCCGCGTTGAATGCGGCGAGCACACTGGCCGACAAATTGGGGAGCATCGAGTTTCAGTTCTGCCCAGCTTGTTTGAAGCCTCTTTCTGACGTCGATGGTCAGCATTGTGTTGTTTGCCACGAAGTCGTTGACGATGACAAAGCCAGGTCGAAGTATTTTGAAATCAAAATAGACAACGAACTGCAAATTAGAGAGTCGCGGCAACTTCTGAAAACAAAAGCCGCTGACCTCGAAGCGCTGCAGAGCGATGGTCGAGGATTAAGGAGATCCTATGCCGCGGCGATCTCTGAGTTTTCTAGCCGGTACGACGTCAGTAACTCCCCACGCGAAAGCTTTTTGGCGGAAAGGAATAAGCAGCTTGGTCGTCTCGAGTCGGAAGCGGCGTATCTGGAAGAACTGCGATCTTCAATCGAGAAGCTTGATGAGTTGTCGAAAGCAAGAGCGAAACTGAATGATGACATCGAAATTCTTCAAGCTCGCTTGAGACGCCTGGAGGCTGCATCAAATGCTCGCACAGTTAAGGCGATGGAGTCGGTAAGTTCGATTGGGCGGCGTTTACTGACGAGCGACCTTCAACGGGAGGATACGTTCGAAAATCCATCCACATTTTCGGTCAACTTCGGCGACGATGCTATGCTCGTTGACGGGAAAATGAATTTCGCGGAGAGCAGCAATGTCGTTCTGAAAAATACGGCGATACTTTCGTTGCTTCAGGCCGCTACCTATGACGCAGCTTTCTGGCACCCCAAATTTCTGCTGATGGATAACATCGAAGATAAGGGAATGGAGCAGGAACGCAGCCACAACTATCAAAAGCTAATCGTGACCGAGTCCAACAAGGCAAAATTTCCCCATCAGATCATTTTCACGACTTCAATGATTTCTCCTGAGCTCGAAGACGGTGGGCTTACAGTCGGGCCGAAATATACTCGGCAAAATAAAACACTAACTATAGTTTGATTTAAGATCGGGAGTCTCAAATATGGGTGTAGCGAACCCGGTAACATTGCGGAACGGTTTGATTTTCGATAAGGCAGGTGATGCTGAAAACTTCTACCAGGCGATACTCAACACTGGGGATTTACGTGTTGCTCTAATTGGAGGCGAGCAGGAGGCTGTCGACGCGCTTTTTCGTGATTACTGCGCAGCCGAAGAATGGACCATGCCTGGGGAGCCGGTCGAGTTTTATCGAGACCTAAATCGCGCGTATGAGCGGACTACAAAAAGTTTCTTCGTACGTTACAATCACGGTGAGGTGGACTTCAGCTACATTAAGGCAGTCCGAGCGATCGCTAACTGGAAAAGACAGGCTTGCGCATCAGTTTTTGGTTGCTAGGGGTGAGAGATTTTCCAAGATCACGTCAACAAACTCAATTGTTCGAGCTGCAAAAGGCTGATTGAGAGCCTCACCATGCAACCAAGTCGATTGAGCGAGTGAAGCGGCTAAACTAGTCGCTGGCTTCAATATATTTGCAACGATGCTAGTCTTCGCTTTGAGCATCCCCATCCCCGAACGGAGCAATTTGAGGTCTTTACGACCTCGCTCGGCAGAGGCGTTAATGTTGTCAATAAACTCTATTGATGCCTGGGCAATATCTGCGTGATGTACTTTCGCACACTCTAGCAAAACGGTTTCCAATGAGCCGTTTCTCAGATTGTCAGGGAACATGTATATCCCTGACTTGGGCGCGCCCTCCTCTATGGTACCGGGAGATTGAGGAAGTGTGATCGGGTATCCAGGCGCCTTCTCCTCAATAGCGGCTGTATTCATTGCTGATAGAGCATTTTTCAGTTCTGAGAAGCGATTGTCAGGGGTGTTGCTATCGATATCTACGAACAATGCGACCAAGTTCAAATTACTGATGCCAATGGCGTCAATTGTATTTCTAAGCGTAGAAACTAAACGACTGTCACTTCCTGCAGTTACAATTCCGACAACCACTTCATCCCTAATATATACTTCGGGGAACCTGATCACACGATCTAATGAGTTTCCATCGACTGGATAACGCCGTGGAAACATGATGGTCCATGCTTCGGGAACGGCGTCCAAGCTGTTCACAGCCTTGAAGCCACGAGTTTTTAAAATTTGCCCCAAGAAGCTAGCGTCATGGCCGCCTTCAACAATTATAGCTGCGTTCGACATCTCAGGACCTGATATCTAATCCACGTTGGCGTACTAGCCGATGTAGCATTCCACCCGTATATCGTTTGACGTTTTCCTTTTCTGACGGGGCGATATTATACCCACTCAGATCCGAATATTCCGCCGGTGACTTAGCTTTTATAATTGCATCGATAGCTTCTAGGCTGTGGGTGGTTGCGAAAACCTGCACATTGTAGGATTCAACTGCATTGCTCAACCAACAGTAAACACGATCAAGCGCACTGACGTGTAGGGCTGCTTCTATTTCATCAATAAGTAGAATACCGTTTTTTGCAGACTGGAGAGCAAGAGCTATGGATAGCGCTCGTCTGACTCCATCACCCAGAACTGCGAGAGGGAAGAGACCGCCCTTTTTTGTCCGAACGGCAATCTTGGGTGTTCGGCCATCCTCACTCGTAATTATCTCAACCCCCTGCAGCCGCTCATCCAAATCGCGCAGGAGGTCATCGATATCATTTCGTGTACCTAAATGGGTGGCTTCTGTAAGTCTGCGAAGATTTTGTGGAGTGCTCCTATGCCCGTAAGGGGCTAGAAATTGAAGGTTTACTTTACGTCGTGCCCGGGTCATTTCCGACCTGAGACCAAGCTGAGACCAAAGCTGAAAATCCATCGAATGCTCAACTGGCAATAACATATCCTGGGTCAGAGTGGCATTAACTCCAATTAGTAGTCCGACATCCTCAACAGGCTCTCCATCAAGACCTACGCGATTGTTGCCTACGTCGCGGCGGATCATCTCGTAAGGTAATATGCCGCGTGTTTGCTTGCACGTGGCTGTAACTACGTCAGTCGCATCGCCGCGGCTGCTTTCAAGATGAATAGGCAACGTATTGCTGTCATCCCACATCAGAGCGTTGTCCGAGGGGAACATCCATCGTAAAGAATCAAGGGTTGAAAGAGCGTCGGCGAACGGAGTTATTGATCGTCCTTCGCGAGTCCTTGCGATATTGTACCATTCCACGATATCAAAAGCGTTAAAGTGTACAGCGATCGCTTCAAGTATAGAAGTTTTTCCTGCGTTATTGCTTCCGACCAACAGGTTAATGCGGCTCAGATTTTCGAGGCGAATATCGGTTAACCCTCTAAACGAACCGATGTCGAACCTATCGATATACAGAGCGGCGTTTCTCTGCCGACGGGGGGGACGGCTTAGATCGATTACCATATGTCCTCCATCATCGTTGATCTCAAGCTGGCAGGTCTGTGACCAGCGGTCTACAAGGCAGCTAAGGGTTGGTCAATCTTCAAGTGCTGGTCTTGCTCTCGGCCATAAGCTCACTGAAAAATTCAGGAGGGCATATTCTAGTCCGGAAGAGGTTAAAGATTTGAAGAAAAAAGGAGACGCCTTGAGCGGCGAACGTGTCGCCGGTTCGAATTGGTTCAAGAGCGTAAAAGGGTCTGACTTGATATTTTCGTTTAGTTTCGCAGGTGGGCATGGTTTCCACGAGCACCCTAGGGCGTCGCGAAATCACGATTTGCTGCTCTCCAGCGACTTTCAAAACTGTGCCCAGACTTCCATGTATTGATTTTGGCGACCTCGTCCGCACAAAGCGCGTGCAATGGATCCCGCTCCATTTCGAACTCATCATCTAGTACGACACCGAACAAGACGCACTCCGTTCGATATTCTCCACGTTCCCGGCTCTTAAATTTCAATGCAACTCGGGTCACTAATGCATCCAGTTTTCGATCTTTCCAGTTCACGCTTCCAAAATCGTCAATGGACGTGTCGACGTCCCCGAGTTCCCAGCCATCTCTCTTTTGCGCATTGAGCCAGTCAGTAAATTCCCGGTAGGCCGGCGAATTCGTCTGTGTTGCAGCTAACCCGCCATCTGGTGTAAGCGACGCCTTGAGGAAACTTGTAAACTTCGTCAGTCGCGCATTTGCCGCTGGGCCGTTGACTTTTTGGAGCTCAGCTTCCACGACGCCTTGGCGTGATTGCTCCTCTTTTTTACGAATATCAGACAATCGTTCCGCTTCTTGAGCCGCAAGTCTTTCAGCTTCCTGTTGCTTTACTGTCTCGAGTTTGCTGGCTGCTAGTCTGGCGGCAGATTGTGCGACCTTATCGTTCTCAATCCAAATTGGCAGGAAATTACCAGCCTTTTCATCACGCTTCATTGCCTGCGTCAGCTGTTGTAGGGCGCTGGAGGCTCCATATACCGCACGGCATTCGTCGCGCAATATCATAGGGTAAAGTTGTTCCAAAGTTTTGTCACTTATCACCCTCAGAGGCTTCGTAATCTCGACGAGCGCAGTTACCTCTTTCAGCATGTCTTCATGAACATCAACTGGTTCGGCGACTACGACACATAGGTCGCCTTTCTCAGAAGCAATTTCAAAAGCACCAAATCCACTTCGAGATCCGGCCTCGACGCCAGACGTCACTGCGGCAACAAGAGAAATTTCCTTCTCTTCTCTCTCGGCTAGCTTTTTATAATCAATCGCATCGAACACGCGAAGTTTCTTGGCCTCAAGTGCATCCAGAAATGCGACGGCGAAACTTGGTTGCGCCTCAAGAAACGCCTTTCGTTTCGCAATAATTACGTCCACCCGTTTTGGGCTCCTGCTATTGCACATGGTTGTCTTGACAACTGTCGCACCCATTGGCGCTAAAATGTCTCGCAGTCCCCTTCTGAGCGAGGGTGTTTCGTCAATGCCGATCAGGCATACCGTTGCAATGTCCTTCGAGAATGAAAGACCACCGTTCAACGTCCTAACGAGTGATGGTGCATCAGCAGACGCGTTGAAAAACGAAACTACGTCACCGCCTGCGCCACTCAAGAGAACCGCGTTCGCCGGCGTGACTGCAAAAGGCGCGTCCGAGTTCTTCTGACTGACTTCGACACCTCCCGCACCAGCGGCCTGGTATCCACCAAGTTCGGTCGCTAGACCGTTGTTAGAAATCAGTATCCCAAGGGACTGTCTTGCGTTTTCGAGGACATCAAGATCATCCGAGATGACAGCATCCGCAGAAGTTTTTAATTCCTGAACGACTTGCGGGAGTTTCGGGGAGGAAATATTTCCTGCTACCCATTTCGTCAGCGATGCACGGGTGGCCTCTAGCTCCTTCTGATGAGCCAGAATCTGCTTCTGGCGTTCATCGGCGCGCTCCTTGTCTCTAGCAACGACGAAATCACGATAGCCCAACAAAGGCACCAGAAGGGCTTCGAGCTCAGACGATGCCTGTTCGAGGTTGACCGCGGTACCCGTTGGCAATGTCACGCCTAGGATCGAGGCTTTGTCGGCAACTTGAATGAGGTTTGATATTTGTGGATTAAGCCGGATGAAAACTTGGGCATCATCAAGCAGGATACCAGCCTTCAAGCGCGCAGCCTTCAAGTCTGCTGCGACCGCTTTCTCGTAGGATGTCTTATCGGCGAAGCCCCGTTCCTGTGCAGTACGGAAACTGTCTTTGTCGGTAAATCCTGATGATTGGAAGGCCACGTATTCGGTGCGTGTGTCAAACTTAAATCGCGAAGCTGCTCGATACTCGTCTGCGGTCTGGAACCCACGGGCTCTCGCCCTCGCATACTCCTCAGCCGTTTCAAATCCAGATTGTGAAGCCGCCTCGAAATCAAGGTTCGTCTGGAATCCGCGCTGCTTGGCAACAAGCATAACCTGTGGAGAAGTGAATCCTCCCTTTACCGCCTGTGCATATGTCTCGCCGTCTTCGAAACCCATGCTTTGGGCCACCTGACGTTCTGTGGGCGAACGAAATCCATCCTGCGCATTTTGCTCAATCATATTGAGCGCGTAATCATCCAGGAATTCTCCGTGAGGTTCTCCGAATGTTGCAGTGTAAGCAGCAAACGCCTTGACCGTCCCAGGTCCGATGAGGCCATCGGTCGAACCGGAATAGAGCTTCAATCGCGTCAGGGCGATTTGAAGACGCCTCACGGATGAAATCAATGTGGTTTGCGTCATCAAGTCGGTAGATGTGCCCGCTCTATAAGTGTGCGTTACGATCGATCCAAAACCTTCACCAGTGCTTAAAAATGCGTCCTGCGGAACAAGTCTAAGGTCTTTCAGGGTCTGCAGATTGGGCTTGGCTTTGTCCTTGAACAAAGTCCCAGTCACGATAGCAAATGACCCGTTTCGAGACTGGGTTATCAAGGCTGGCCCCAGCGTTGCCGCAAAGGATTGCGCGATCGCACTGGCTTGGTCTAATGTCGGCCGGCTGGATACGACCAGCCAGATCATGTTTGGGTTGGGCGTGGACAAGGCTGCCTGCTGCACCATCGTTATGCCGACTGTCGCCTTGGCGATGGCTCTGGCGTCTGGTGCAGCACTTGCGGCGCCCCCGATCAAACCATGCAGAATAGAAACGCAGCAACTTATTAATTTGACTCTACGCACGAAAACATCCCCAATCCCCTACTGGAGCTCACATTAGTCGAAGATTATGTTAGCGCAACTAGATGTTGTTCGCGCTACTCGCTCCTTAAGAATTTTGCATTCACCCATCCATCTTGACCTGTCTCTTTGACTAGAACCTGGACCCAACCGTCTTGTTCATCGACCATTGTAACCACCATTCCTGTGGGCAGCACCCCGATCAACGGTGAGTTTGGATCAGGCCGTTTCCGCATATTCAAGTTGGTCGTGGTTCGCGATACCTTTGTGCTCGTTTGCGCATCTGACGGAGCGTCCGCTATCCCAGGGGTCGCTTTCACTTCTTTCGTGGTCAAGGATGGGAGAGGCGAAGCTGCATTGCCAGTTTCAACGGCGGAAGCGGCAGAGCCACCCATTTTCTGCGCCAACGCAGCCTCGACTGCAATATCAAATGCCTGTTTGATATCCTTATCAATGCTTCGAAATTGCCTGGCAGACGGGTCTTCTTCTGCCGCCTTCATCCCTGTTGGAAGCGATCGGGGCTGATCGGTCGTCGTAGATGGCGTTTCAACGCGTGCAGACGTCTGCGGGCCTGGGGTCTGGTTTTGACCCGATGAAGCATTACCACCTGTATGAGATGAGCCTGGTGAGATTTTACCAGAAGCAACCTCTGGCCTGGAGGATATGTTCGCTAAGACCGTCGCGCCAACCGTCATAGCGACGATGATCCAGAAATTTCGATAAGGTGCAGACATTGGCGATTATCCCCTGTCTACTTCGATTTGCTTCATCTGGACCAGTGCATCGTACAGGGTCTGGGGAGGTTCGTTTCGAAGGCGTTCTGCAGATTCACAAACGCTTTTCAACTGATCAGGAGCATTTGCGAGTTTTTGTTCAAGCCCCACGCGTTCCATGGTGATCGCGCTCTTGACCTGTTGAACCAGATGAGGCTCGGTTGGAGCTGTCGGGTTGAAAGCAAATTTTTGGCCCACGGAGCTCGCCCACGCTTCCACTTCCCCAACGAGAGAAGGTCCAAATCCTGGAAGCTTCGGGACACGCCGATTTTTCACATCAAGGGCATTGGCAAAACCATAAGATGCGAGAGTTGCTTTGCGACTTTGACCGACCCCTGGTATCTTAGCACGCTCGATCAATTGCGATTTCATGTAGCTTGCGAACTGTCGCTCGCGCTTGGTCTTTTCGAGCTCGCCAAGCAACTCACGCTCTTTCGCTGGCAGGCCTGAACATGTTTCGGCAAGCGACAAAAAGAGTTTTCGCTTCTCTTCAAATGTCGTCGGGCCCGCTTGGGCAAGCCAAGTCTGTCGTTGCTCGTCCCATTTGGCCTTGGCATCCCGGTATGCGACCGCGAATTTTGCCTTCAGGCTTAGCGAGAGGGCGGTCATTACGAGTGCCCCGACGCAAAGCGCTGTCCCCCAGAAGCCGTGGACGACCAGTGCGAGGTAGACCCCGACCGTCATTGCGGCGGCTCCTGCAAAAACCGTTAACTTTCTCTCAGATCTGGCAGCACGCCCCACCTCGGATAACTGGAGGGTTGGAAGCGGCGGTAACGCGGTTTCCAGTTCTGGAGGTGAGGGCGGTGCAGGGATCGCTTTTATCGTTTCAACTATGTGGCTGATATCCATGACGGTCAGTTCGCAGCGATCCCGAAGGCGTCGAGCACATCGGGCGTAATGGTTCCAGTCACTTTAAGATTGTAATCAGTCTGCATCGCGATCAGCGCTGTTTTACATCCTGGGCCGACCTGACCGTCGATCAGACCCGAATAGTAGCCGTACGCGGTCAGTGCTGTCTGAACCCGCATGACAATCATTTTGAACTTGTCTGTGTTGCCGGCAAGAGGCTTCAGCGGCGCAGGGATTGGCGTGACTGGCGCACTATAAAGCGGTGCAGGCGTTGCTGGTACCGGGGGTGCTACAGGCGCGCTGGGCGCAGACGGATAGATCGAGCGGGCGGGTGGGTTGTAAGAAGGGGACGGCGACGAGTATGTCGATGATCCACCATAGCTGTATCCACCGCCGCTACTTGATCTGTGACTGGAGTGCGAGCGGTGACTGGAATGAGATCGATGTGACCTGTGCCCCGCAAGCGTGAAGACATGCTTCAGTTTCAGCCGTTCGAGAACTGTTGGAACAGAGTTCTTCTTCTCGACAAATTCACCAATTGGCATCGCTGTCGTTTTGGACGGCAAAAAACCGGCCGCTAAAAGCGACGGGATCAAGAATATCCGCGATTTCATAACGGCCCCAATGCAGCAAACCCCTGCCGATGATCATACCACTGAAAGAACCCACCACAAGTTCCGCGAGCACTACAACCATCGCAAAAATCAAGATACTTCCGTTTCCAGTCGGAAATAGTTGAAGGTGCATGCCCACGGTAACCATGAGGAACCGAGCAGGCTGGGAAGTTATAGAGCCAAGCCTGTATCCCTCTTGCCGCAGCAATATCGATCGCTCTGGCAAGGGGATCGAAATCAGTCGAAGTGTCTTTGAATGACGTCGTCCAGTTCATCCTACCGTATCCGATCCGTTCAAGCTGCATCACGGCCCAGAAGGATACGGCACTCAATCTCGTCGAAACGAAATCGGCAAGAGCTGGAAGGTCGTCCCAATTCTGCTGCAGAACAACTGTGCGAAGTTCTACTGAAACACCTGCGCGAAGCAGAGTAGCGAGCCCACGTTCAAGAGATCTGAACGCTCCCTCTTTCCCAACTATTCGATCATGGACGTCGGCTGTGGCTGAATAGATCGGGACACCCCATAGAACACGATCCCATCCGAGGTCGGAAAGCGTTTCGATATCTCCGCCATCGAGATGCTGAGCGTTGGTCAGAACGTGGAAGCGAATATCCGGCCGGGCCTTCGTGACGTGCGAAAGCATTTCAAACAGTCGATGCTTATGTAAAAGAGGCTCGCCACCGGAAATGCCGATCGTAGCGCCTATCGGGGCCAGCAGAGCCGCGAGCGCAAAATGTTCAAACATGTCATGGTGATGCTTCTTGGGCGGCTGCGAACACATGACGCACAGCTGGTCACATTGCTCAGTGACGAGAAACGTGTTGTGTTCCGACTGAGCTCGTATCAGACGATGAGCGCTGGCTTGTCCTGGCAGGAGGAGAAGCACGTCTCCATCCATGCATTCATCGACGCCTGCGTAAACACCCAAAGAGAACCCATTGAAATCGTACTCCCGTCGCTCGCCAGTGAACTCAACTAAAAAAGCATCGTGCTGACCGTCCGCGTTGGATGGACCATCGTTGAGCCTGACGACCAGGGGAACGTCGATTGGTAAGGGATCGACTTTGAGGCGCAACTCAATCATCGGTGAGACTTCGCAAGCGAGCGATCGAAGCGAGCAGATCCCGACCATATGGCAAGGGACTTTTGAACCATCGGATCGTCTGAATAGATCAGGGAAAAAATCTTATCGAACAGGTAGGTATGGCGTTGGCAAAAATCCGTGAGATGTTTCGGGAGATCGATCCGTCCGTATCGTGACAGGTCGTCCACCAGGTCAACACCACAGAAGGCCTGATAGGGACAATGGACGCAATCCGGGTGGAAGTTGTTGATCGCCTCGCCATTTAGAATCTCAATCTTATCCCGGTTCATGCCGTTGAAGACGTCGCCCATTGACAGGTCCAACTGTCCCACGCGTGTCACCATGCGTGCTTCATCAGTGGGATAAAATTTCCCGTCATAATCTATGACGACGTAGCTTTGACCGATGATGTTCGGGTTGCGAAGATCTGCGTGATGGTTATGGCCTGATCGCAGAACCCGTCTGAGACAGTGCGTGAAATAATACTCTTCAACGGGTTGGTCAGTATCCCAGTTGAATGCAATCAACTCGTCGATGAACTCCGAGTGGTATTGATTCCACACCGCTGCGTTGCTGCGAGCGTCGAACTTTTTGCGGGCAAAGCCCTGGTAGTTCACAGGGCGCAGATAAATTGAGTAGAACCCGTAGTGAACGAAAGACGCGATTAATGCGCTCGGTGGCGGCGCGTTGCGTGGGTCAATGGTGGGGAGAGCTGAAACTTTGTCGGCGCCCAGCCTTTCGATTGCGATGTCGAGATTATTGAAAAACGCTGTCGTTTTCTCGTCACTCACAGTTCTCTGTGCTTGATGGATTGCTCTCGTCGCATCGAGTGACGTGCTGGTGAACACGTCCGGCTCTTTCAAGACTGCCCAAGCTTCATCTGAAACCTCTTGAAGGTTTGTACAGATGACAAACTCACAGCGATTGAATCTGCCTCGGCAGAATTCCATCACATCCTTGATGACGTCGAGGCGCAGGAGCGGCTCGCCTCCCTGAAACTCGATCTTGATGGTGGTGGTCGACAGGCCGTCAAGGAAGCTGACGACACCAGCCAACGTTTCAGCATTCCAGTCGAAACCTCGTGTACCCTCGTTGACGCGGGAGACCTGACAATAACCACAGGCCAGGTTGCATCTCAGCGTCGGCACCAGAATGACGTAGTCGATCTCAGCCGGAAGGTAGAGACGGCTGGCGAAACGCTGCTCAAAGCCAAGATAGGTGAGGTCGCCCACCCCGCTGAACGCACTACCGTTCGTATGCAAGAAGTCGAGATCTGACGCCAGCAGCTCGTCGCGGGCATAGCGGTGCAGAAATGCTTCACCTGCTTTGAAATAGCCACCGGCGTCATCTGCGAAAAGGACATCCCCGTCGCTGGCTACGCGGAACTTAAGAGGTGCGACCAGCAACGCCTGTCACTCCCTCAATTAGCATCTTGCGCATTGGCAACGTCTGTTCGAAAATCTTCTGACGATAGAGACAGAACTGAAACTCCTGCTTCACGCGTGGATCACCAGCATTCGTCCCAGTGAAGCGAACGATGTTTCCATCGACGTTAAGCTCGAGCTCCGGATACAGATACTGAAACCGCACCGATGCGTCCGGGAGCCATTCCATGAGCAACTGGTCGATGATCAATTGCGAACTGCTGGGTAGATTTTCCATTTCAAAACCATTTACTAGACGCCAATCAGACAGGTTAAAGTAGGCTATCAAACGTTGTGAGTTGCAATAGAGAAAAGACTACCGCAGGTTATATGAGAGGGACGTCGAGCATCCCTGACTGTCGTCAATTTCGTGTTTGAGAAGCTCGATCCACTCTCCGTCGTTGAAGCTGAAAAACTGGATTGCGCACTTTCCCGAGGCAGCATCTGACCATTGCGCTGTCATAAGGCGGCTGGAAAGTTCGTATTTGAGGGCGAGATCGAGGTTGTTTCGTCCGCCTACAGGCAACTTGAAAACCTCACCGGTGCGGACATTTCCGACATAGGCGTTTGAACAGCGAGTGCCGCAATCAATTTGGACGACGGCATATTCACCGGCGAAAGCAGGGCCTTCCGCCATCCGCATTGCAATCCGGTCTTGGTAAGCGCGCACTGTCGAATTCTGACCGGTCAAATCGGGGAGATTTCTCGGTCCGGAATAGACACGGGCCACAGGCAATTGCGTGGATTTTATCCTCGACAGCACCATTTGTTTTTTGGGTTTGTCGGTGGAGCTGCTCATCGGTGTCCATGCGATAGGGCTATATCCAACATCCGCAATCGGTGCCGTCCCGCGAAGGCTCTTGAAATAAATCGTGTCGGATATCGCCATCGAATGAAGCGTGGCGGCCGTCGCCATATGAGCATATGCATCCGCGCCATGTCGGCGTTTCAGGTCAAGAAGCTCCGCTCGCCCGATCTTTGTCACGAAAGTCGCTATCGTATTCGAACCTGAAATCTCATAAAAGTTCGAGATTGTGACGCCACCATCCGGAGTGCTCAGGACAGATGAGCCGCCTGCAGGCAACAGACCAAGATTGCCGAAGCGCTTCTTGATATCTGCGAGAGTTGTTTGGCCGAACCTGAAGTCGGAAAAGTAGGCAAGCTGGCGCAAGCCTTTTCCATCCCATTTGGCCTCCAAGCGAACCAATTTCCCGGTCGACTGCTCGGAGGTCGCTGAGACTTCGACCCCATTTGCAACCTTGAATTTCCCGTCGACAAAATCGCCAAAACTGTTCTGCCAGGCAACGCCATCCAGCTTGCCACGGTCCTCTCCGATCGAGTGCCCAGCGACGACTTGAGCTGCCGCCTCAGAAGGAGGATGCAAGACGACCACGCCGAGGGCAACGGATAAGCCAGCCCATCGGAGATAAGATCGCAGCGTTGGTGAAAACATTCGTACCGGCCCCCGCCCGTATTCCATTAGTACGATCTTACATTATCAGGTTTGCCGAAGTTCGAAATCACTAATTGAACACAGTTGATGGGTTTTCGCGACAAGCGCGATTTTTAGTGCGCAATCCGAAACGGCCGCCGTGTCTGGCTGAACGATACCCCACCTACTTGGTGCAGGGTCATAAAAGTCTATTCTAATCTATTCTCACTCGACTCTAGATTGTCGCCGTGCTTATTTCGTTTCGGGGATCTTTTCGGGGGCATCATGAACACCAAATTCTCTGCAGCGCTATTGTCTTGCGCTATGCTGACGGCTTGCCAATACAAGGCGGAGCCGCTCACAGTCGCAACCTACAATGTCTATTCGTCTTATGAAGGCAAGCTTCCCGGCAAGTACTTGCTCTTCGTTGATGGGTCGAAGCTGGATAAGCCAATCAAGCCATCGGACATGAACTGCGCAGCGCACACATTCCCGCTCAATCTCTCATCCAGCTTTTCTGGCTCGGTAAGGCAGACCTTTGCAAACCTGGTGACCGAGTTGGAGCCTGTTCAAGCGCCTGTCGGCCGCGATGAGCTCAAGGCGCGTGGTGCCCGTGGCATGATTATCGTTAAGGGCGAAGACGTGAACGCTCGACTGCGCGTTGTGCCAGGCTTCTGGGTTGCCGGCATGGAAACGGAAGTTGAGGTCGCGGCATCCATTACTGTTGACGGGCAATCGGGGCGCCTGCTCGGCACTACAGTCTCCGGTGACGGCAACGCGCAAGGCGATGCCGGCTTTGCTTGTGAAGGTGGTGCAAAATCGCTCACTCAATCTGCTGAGCAAGCGATGAAGGAAACGTTAGGCCGCTTGGGCGAGGCACTGACCAATTCAGATCGCGTTCGCAACGGCAAATAAAAGGTTAGTCGAAAGTGTGGAAACGCACTCAAACTGCTTACAAAAAAGTGTTCGAAGGTGCTCTGGCCGCACAGCTTTTGTAATAAATAACTGGGCGTACACCAACAAGAGACGGGTCCGCGTTTGACCAGTAGTGAAGCAAGCGACCCCCGAATTTGACGTGCGTATTTTTGGAAAGGTGGAGGTAGTGGAAATATCGGGTCTGCCCTTAGCATCGAGTAAGAAGCTTGCCTTATTCCTCGACGGAACGTGGAATGCAGTTGGCACGAACACAAATGTGTGGCGTCTCCGCTCCCTTTGCGCAGACAAGGACACCGAAGGCCGTCAGCAGCTTCGATATTATGACACGGGAGTTAACGGCGTCATTGGCGGCGGCTGGGGTAAAGGCCTAACCGAGAAAGTGCAGGAGGCCTACAATTGGCTTGTCGATAATTACGAGGACGGCGACCAAATCTTTATCTTCGGGTTCAGTCGCGGCGCCCACACGGCACGGAGCCTTGCCGGATTTATTTCTATCTGCGGGCTTTTAAAACCAGGCGGAGCGCTGGGGGTAAATCAGCTGTATGATCGGTACCGTAACGACGATGACCGCACTATCTACAAACTTCCTACCTTTGACGCCCAGACCATGACGCTCGAAGAGCGCTGGATGCTGAAGTATTCGCGACCGGTAGCGATTGAAATGGTCGGAGTCTGGGATACGGTTGGTGCGCTCGGCGTCCCAGCTTTCAGTCTCGCCGGCATCAGCTCTTCAACGCTCAAGTTTCATCATACCGGTCTTCGGAAACCAGTCAGGCACGGGTTTCATGCACTCGCAATTGATGAGCACCGAGCTAAATTTGCGCCAACACCCTGGACAATCAGAACAAAGACGGGCGCTCCAGAAGCATCTCCAATGAGGGCTGTAGAGAGCGTCGAACAACGCTGGTTCGTAGGCGCTCATGCGAACGTGGGTGGGGGTTGCTTTAATGACACGCTGGCGCAGATACCGCTCCGGTGGATGATGGAAAAAGCGGCAAATCTCGGTCTAGCTTTTCGCAATGAGCTTGAAATGGATGGCGATGAACATCTCGGCGCGATCTCAGACTCTTACAAAGAGTTCCTCAGGGGGACATATTCTTGGGTGAAAAAGCGAGACTACCGACCTATCGCACCAGAACCGTTCGGTGATTCGACTGGAACTCACACGAGGGTTAACGAGACAATCGATGGTTCCGTTTTTGCAAGATGGCGAGACGATAGCAAATACCGCCCACCAAATCTCGCAGATTGGGGAAAGCGAAAAGGGGTCAATCCTGCGGACATTCATAGTTCCATAAGGGCGAAATCGCCGGGTATCGCTGCGCAGTAATCGAAATAATTTGCGTTTTTGAATTCTCAACGATGAAAGAAGCGATTGCCTAGTTTCGATCATTGAAATGGTCGGAGCGTGAACACAGCGCTCCGATTTCCCTAAGTTGTGCAAGGACAACGAACGCTGAAGCACAACTGCTCTACTGTATGGTAGTGCACGGCTCGCCTTCCACGTTGACGAAGTGAAAAGTCATGTTTTGTCAAGCATAATCGGAGCCAACGTTTTTTGGATCAGTCGCCACCGTCGACATTCGACATTGAGTACCATCTTCAAGAAATCGAGAAAATAACTGCTGTGCTGTCACGAATGCCCAGTGACCATCTCGGACCACAGGGTACAACAATTCCAGATATCGAATGGTATGCGCTTGGCGCAATCAAGAAGACAGCTTCGCTCAGCCATGCGTTTTGTACTCTCGTGAGAGCGAAAAACACATTATCAGCTGCCGCCCTCGTCAGGTTGCAACTTGATACGGCCATGCGCATGTTCGGCCTTACTCTGGTCGAAGATGTAGAAGCTGCCGGCATTTGGTTGATGGATGACAATATTTATCGAAAGCTCAAGGCGCGCACGGGGGAACCTTTGAGCGATGCATTTCTCCATCGAAAATTGAATGAAAAGTACCCCGGCCTGTCAGAAGCATATGAGGCAGCTTCTGCTTACGTACATTTGTCGGGGCGGCACATAAAAACTGGACTTTGGTCTCGAGAAGGAACCAAAACCTTATTCTTCAACCTTCACGGCACGGATGATACGCGGCCTGATGAATGGTTTGCCGATATCATTGACGCTTTTGATCAAGCTACTAGGCTGACAGCTGACCTTACTTCTCAATTTCTGAACAAACGCTCCCGCGACCGGAGAAGGATCTGAAGTATCAGGATGCCTTAGATAAAATATTTCGGTGCTCGATCAGTCTTGCAAAACTCAGTCGACATCATCTGATGATTGTTGAGGTCAGTGCTACGTTATCTGCACAGCCAGCCGCTGGTCAGTTTCGAAAAGGAACAGATACGGCTTTCGATCGCGGTTCGACGGTGATGAATTTCTGCAAATGTCAGCTTTTCTCGCGGTATTGTATTGCGTCAAAAAGCCATGAGGCGTTCCCTTACGGCCAATCGAAGATCAAGTATCTGATCGGACTATAAAATTATGGGTAAATATGGCCACTGAGACTAGGGTGGCGAGGGTTCGATTCCACTCAAGGCGGAGACGACAGGCATTGTCCAAACAGACGCGGACACTCGCCGCATCAGTTTCGATTCATGCCGCCCGAGCTGATCATCGTCGCAATCTCCGCTCTTAAGGCGCAGCTAAGCGTTAGGTGATGCGGGCTGTCGAGCACCAATCCCATAATGGGCTTAACAATCGAGCGGAAAATTTCCCATCTGCCACTGCGTAAACTTAAACGGAGAAGTACGATGCAGGGCTTCCAATCACCGGGAAGTCTGCAGCGCTTAATCCCAATCTTCTCCGCGCTTCGAAGTCTAACCGTTCCTCGCATCACCCACTCTGCGGCCAAGGCGCGGGGATATACATGGTTAACAGTCACCCCCACATGGTTAACTCATCGTTAACCATGTGCCTCTAGTCCTAGCGTTTGACCGGTTTCATATCGGTAAACCAACGGCCACGGTTTCGTTCCTCGTACTGGCAGATTAGTTATTCTTCTAGTCAGAAGGTGGAATGTTCAATGCGAGTTCGTCGGCTTCGAGCGTTTGTATGCATCATTGCTGCGGGCTTTGTGACAACCAGTTGCGCGAGCCGGCCCAGCGACAGCAACCGACAGACGGGTGCCAATGTATCAGACAACGGCGCGCGGACGGGTGGTAGCGATCTCCCTGGGGTGACACGCGCACCACTTGGCGTTGTCCGGCCGGCGAAGTCCATGAGCACATACCATAAGGGGCCTCTGTCACTCGAAACTGCGGTCAGGAAGGCCGTTGATTGGCATCCCGCCGTCACAGAGAGTGTTGGGCGGCTTCGTCAGCAGACCGAGTCCGTTAACGAGGCTCGTGCCGGCTATCTTCCGAATTTCAGCTGGGGACTGGATTCATCCTACAACACCAACAGCTCCAATCGTTATAGCCCGGATTTGAACTTCAGCGTCTCGCAGATGCTTTACGATTTTGGTAAAGTCGACAACCGCGTTAAGATTGCCACAGCAGGGATCGCTGGTCGGAAATCGCAGGTTTTGATGGCGGTGGACAACCTTGCGCGCGAAGCGGCAAATTCGGTGATTGAAATTCAGCGCAACCGCTCCCTGCGGGGCGTCGCCCGTGACCAGATCAAGGATGTGAAATCTATTCTCGAACTAGTGAAGTCGCGTACGGACAAGGGCGCGAGCACACGTTCCGATCTGCTGCAGGCCGAGGCGCGTGTTCAGGCCGCGGAGGCCACGCTGTTTGAAATCGAAGGACAACTATCGCGCTGGGAAGCAGTTCTTGCAAACCTAAGCGGTATCGCCGGAGGGGTCGAGGTATCGGACACTGTACCATCATGGCTGTCGAAGGCCTGCAATTCAACGACAAATCTGGACTGGTCACGTGTGCCGGCAGTCATGCAGGCGGCGGCAGATCGCGAAGCTGCGGCCGCGCAGATTGGCCTGGCCAAGGCTGAAGGGCTGCCGACGCTGTCTCTCGACGCAGGCATTGGCGTCGATGTTACCGAGCTCAGCTCGCTCGACCCAGACTACACTGTCGGATTGAAGGTTACAGGAAGCCTCTACAATGGTGGCGCCACGAGCGCCCGGCGAAATATGGCCATGCAGGCGCTTGGGGCATCCCAGGCTGCCGAGGCGCGGGCGCGGGTCGACATTTTGCGCGACCTCACCGAGGCAGGCAGTCAACTTGCAAGCAAGGAAAATCTTCGCCGCTCGCTCTCGACCCGGCAATCGACGATGCGGCAAACGCGTGATCTCTATCGAACACAATATGTTGAACTGGGCACACGAACCCTGCTCGACCTCCTCAACGCCGATCAGGAGCTTCATGCCGCGAGGTTCGATATCAGCAATATCCAGTACGACCTCCACAGGCTGAATATCGACTGCGCTTTCAACGGAGGACGGATGCGAGAAGCTTTCTCGCTGGAAGGTCAAACCGTACAGGGTATCTCCCTGTAGAGCCAGCAACGTCACAAATTCGTCAAGCCCGCATATATTTGATTTTTATCAACTTTTAGAATGAGCCGTTTTCTCTTCTGCTTTCTTCCTGCGCAGCATCTCCCGATAAACGAATGATCTGGGGGCAGGTCTCAAACGCAGCAAAATTCGGAAGCGCACAATTGTGATTCGAGAAAAAATATTTGTTCACATCAAAATTTCGGAACCCGTTCGCTGTGATCTGTTTGGCGGAAATGGCGTGGCGAAACAGAGCCGGCGCGCACAATAGTTTCGAATATTGGGTCGCCTCCACGTCCCACGCGTCATTACAAAAGTGATTGCTAATGCTCCCCTCGGTTGTTTTTTTCTTGCAGAGTTCATTTTTTGTGCAAATATGAGAGTAGGAGAGGGCACCGGAGAACATTCCGAGGCTAATAGACAGGATCGTTGATGTGGGAGCATCGCGCTTCTCGGCGGTCGTTGTTCGCATAAATCCAGTTTCGTCGATGTGCCTGATGTCTCAGGCGGCAGTGATTTCCTGTCGCCAATTGTACCGCGTTGCAGGAGGACGGTTGCATGGTTGCTGTTATAACCGACAAGGTCGCTGGTAGTTCTCGGACCGTGTCACTCGATAACGTGGAGGCGGGCAAGCCCAGTATCGTGCAGATCCGGGCCGATCGAAATGATGTCTCAGACTTCGTGCGTGACGGTGATGATCTCCTCCTTCGAATGCGCTCCGGCGAGACCATTCGCATCGGGCATTTTTACCGCGAGGTCGATGGCGAACATAGCGAGCTGGTGCTTGAGGACGAAGATGGCAATCTGTGGTTAGGCGAGCATAGCGACGGCTTGGTTGACTTCCGTTTTTCAGAAATTGAAGGCGTCGACCAGCTCGTCGGTGCGTCCACAAGTGATGGCTCTATTCTCGGCCTTGCAGCCCTCGGCCTGTTGGCTGGAGGTGGAGCGCTTGCTCTCGGTGGATCTTCCGGCGACGACAGCGACGCGGATGCTGACGCTGACGCCGATGCGGATGCGGATGCAGATGCTGACGCGGATGCGGATGCTGACGCCGATGCAGACGCTGACGCTGATGCCGATGCGGATGCTGATGCCGATGCGGATGCAGACGCCGATGCCGATGCCGATGCGGATGCTGATGCTGATGCTGACGCAGACGCTGATGCGGATGCAGATGCCGATGCCGACGCTGACGCGGATGCAGACGCCGATGCCGATGCTGATGCTGATGCGGATGCCGATGCTGACGCAGACGCCGATGCCGATGCCGATGCGGATGCAGACGCAGACGCCGATGCCGATGCCGATGCGGATGCAGACGCTGATGCAGATGCTGACGCCGATGCGGATGCTGACGCCGATGCAGATGCAGACGCCGACGCTGATGCCGATGCGGATGCTGATGCGGATGCGGATGCGGATGCTGACGCAGACGCCGATGCTGACGCAGATGCTGATGCTGACGCAGACGCTGATGCGGATGCAGATGCCGACGCTGACGCGGATGCTGACGCCGATGCAGATGCAGACGCCGACGCTGATGCCGACGCTGATGCCGATGCGGATGCTGACGCCGATGCGGATGCTGACGCAGACGCCGATGCTGACGCAGACGCTGATGCGGATGCAGATGCCGATGCGGATGCAGATGCCGACGCTGACGCTGACGCTGACGCGGATGCAGACGCCGATGCCGATGCTGATGCGGACGCTGACGCTGATGCCGATGCCGACGCCGATGCGGATGCGGATGCGGACGCAGACGCCGATGCGGATGCGGATGCTGACGCAGACGCCGATGCGGATGCTGACGCCGACGCCGACGCTGACGCGGATGCTGACGCCGATGCAGATGCAGACGCCGACGCTGATG
>NZ_JAVTIX010000007.1:0-275692 GCF_031843705.1 Rhizobium sp. WCS2018Hpa-16 | reverse complement strand
TCATAACCTGAAGGCCGCAGGTTCAAATCCTGCCCCCGCAACCAAAAATATTGGTTAACACCCTAAATTGTTAAGCCTGTGAGCAATCGCTGACGGGCTTTTTTTATCTATGAATAAAGCGCAGTTCCGTCTTCGCGATATGCCATCCTGACTGTTTAACGCAAAATCGCATTGAGGGTTTGCGGTCTTCAACCGCAGAAAACCCTCACAACGGTCGACTTGGGATTTGTAACGCTTTCGACGGCTGTACCACTATGCACAAAGTTCAGCCGTGACGGTGTATCAGCCGCGGTGCGTTCATGCCGTCCCTAATGGCGTGAGTTGTCGGGAATCTTCAAGGCGGATGTAGCGGAGGATGGACCGCCGACATATTTTTGATATTGAGACGCGCCGCAGGCATCAGAATTTTGATTAGAGCCCAGTGGACTGATCGGCGACGTTGTGCAGCTGTTTAGGGACATGAGCACCAGTGACAGGGGCACAGTGAGGATTAGCTTCATGTATGTTCCTTGGATTCAGTTGTTGTGGCAGCAAGCACTGAGAAAGTTCTCGTATCGGCAAATACTTCGTTAGGCGTAGCGTCTCACCTTTCCACATCGGAAATAATGAAATCCGAAGTAAATCATGCAACTTTTGCGGATAGCTTCGTATTTTGTTTTGGCCTTGCTCCGTTGAAATATTGCACTTGACGTCAACTTGGGCCCATCGAGTGGACTAGGGAGTGAAGCGAACTCGGCTCGGAACTTTGCCCCGACTTCTCGGTCGCAAAGCCCAATTCCCTATCTAAGGGTCGACGCACCGTTTCTCCTCCAACACAAACGGGATTGCTTGCTGTCATAGACGCGCTATATTTCCTAGGCTGACAAAGAAAAGCCTGGGAGGAGCATTTCATGAGACGGACTTGGCCTGATGAATTTAATTCTATTTTGAAAGATGCGCAGGAGGTGACGCTGGATGTGCCTGCGTCAGCACCCGCTGGGCAACCCAATGGGCAAGCGACCCGGCGGCAGGCATTGAAAGTGCGGATGACGCAGAGCGATTATGAACGTATCTGGCCGCTTGCGGAGGCGCGTTACCGTCTCGAGGGACAAATGTCTGGTAAGGCTATCACGCTGATAGCCAACAATCCTCACTATCAGAAATGGCATCCCGTCGATGGCGGTTCTGAGGAAGAAATGTCAGATAGCGGCAAGCCGTTCCAGATACCTTATGTAATCGTGCACTTCTTGCTCGATGATGTCAGCGAGCCTGTTGCTGCCTAAGACACGCGTTCTGATCCGCATAGTCTTGCCCATTTAGATCCTGTCTCGTGAGGCGGTGGCTTCCACCGTCTCATGATTGATCATCGGGACTGAAACTCTGCGATGACTTCCAGAAAAGCGGGGCCGTATCGGACCAGTTTTGCCTCACCAACGCCAGGCACTTCTGCCATTTCACTGCGGGAGGTGGGTCTGGCGCCCGCGAGTTCGATAAGCGTCTTATCGTGAAAGATGACATAGGGCGGGAGGTTCTGCGTGCGTGCGATTTCCATGCGCCGCTCCCGCAGCGCCTGAAACAGGGCCGCATCTTCGACTGGCAGATCGACCGTTTTGGCACCGCTTGATTGCCGGTCACGGCTGGTTTTGCGAGGGGCCTGTGGTTTTCGCAGCATCAGAGTTGGTTTTTCGCGCAGAAAATCCCGTCCCGTGTCGGATATCGATAGCCCGCCATGGCCTGCAAGATCGACTTCGATCAGGCGCGCAGCAATGAGTTGGCGCAGGATTGCGCGCCATGTGCGGTTATCGTGCTCCTTGCCGATGCCATAGGTAGAAATCTTGTCGTGGCCGAAGCGTGTTATGCGCTCATCTTCAGCACCGAGCAGAACGCTGATGATGTAGGCCTGTCCAAAGCGTTCTCCCGTTCGGTAGACGCAGGACAGGATTTTCTGGGCCGCGATGGCCCCATCGAACAGTTCTGGTGGTTCGGCGCAGGTATCGCAATTGCCGCAGGGTTCGCAGCTATCACCGAAATAGGAAAGCAGTGCCTGTCTTCGGCATCCCGCCGTTTCGGCAAGGCCGAGCAGGGCGTCCAGCTTTTGCCGTTCCATATGTTTGCGCTGGTCGGGCGCATCGGACTCTTCGATAAAGCGATTGCGCAGGGCAATATCGTCTGAGCCATACATCATCAGAACATCTGACGCCAAGCCGTCGCGACCGGCGCGGCCCGTTTCCTGATAATAGGCCTCGATGCTGCTTGGCAAATCGATGTGCACCACAAAGCGGACATCGGGCTTATCGATGCCCATTCCGAAAGCGATTGTTGCCACCATGATGATGGCCTCGCCGTGCTGAAAGCGGGTCTGGTTTGCTTCCCGATCTTCACGGGACATGCCCGCATGATAGGAGAGGGCATCGTAGCCTTCGCTGCGCAACCACTCGGCTGTCTCTTCCGTCTTGCGTTTCGACAGGCAGTAGATGATGCCGCTTTGATCCTGATGATCTCTCAGGAAGCGTTTGACCTGCGCCCTTGGATTGTCCTTTTCCATAATCGCATAGCGGATATTCGGCCGGTCAAACCCGGCAATAAACGCATCCTTGGCGTCGATCCGCATATGTTCGAGAATTTCGGCGCGGGTCGGCTCGTCTGCCGTGGCTGTCAGCGCCATACGTGGCGTGTTCGGAAACCGCTCTGTCAGCAAATCCAGTTGCCGGTATGGCGGGCGAAAATCATGACCCCATTGAGACAGGCAATGTGCTTCGTCGATGGCGATGAGCGACAGGGATACGCTTTCCAGTGCATCGAGCACGTCCGCTTTCAGCAATGTTTCGGGCGCGGCGTAGAGAATGCTCACCTTACCGGCGCGGATATCGGCCCATAATGCGCGGCGCTCATCCGGCAAGAGATTGGAGTTGAGCGCTTCGGCTCTGACACCTGCCTGGCGCAGAGCGGCAACCTGATCCACCATCAGCGCGATCAGCGGAGAAACGACAAGCCCCATTCCGGGGCGGCACAGGGCCGGGATCTGGTAACACAGGGATTTGCCGCCGCCTGTTGGCATCAGCACGAAGGCGTTGTTACCGGCAATCACGTGTTGGACGATGTCTGCCTGCTGGCCACGGAACGTATCGTAACCATAGACGGTTTTCAGAATATGGAAGGGATCAGTGTGCACGCATGTCTTCTTTGAGATTCGGTTCTGCGGCACCACAGTCCATATCGCCGCCAATCGCAACCCTTTGCAGTCACTGCGCGGCGGTTTTCAGACAAACATCGATCAATCCACGGATTTCAGCGCGACACGAGCCGCAATTTGTTCCAGCACACGTAGCTGCGCCCACACTCTCAACGGATCGGCAGCCTTCACGGATGGCAGCCGTGATCTGGTTGATACCGACACCGAAGCAGGAGCAGACGGTGGCACCCGGATCTGCACCATGTGCGCCCGGCCTGCCAGCAACAAGGCCAAAGCGGGCGCGGATATCATCATGGCTGGCTGAAAGTTGCGAGACGGCCCAGCTTCGCGCAACGGAAACGGGCGTGTCTGCGATGAAAATTGCGGCCAGCAGCTTGTTTCCGTCAAAGAAGGCAAGGCGGACCTGCGCTCCCTTTCTGTCGGCATATCCCACTGGTTCGATATGGGGAGCAATACCTAATACCTTGCGCGCCCATTGGGTCCAGTCATCCGGCGTTTCATCAAAGCCCAGTTCGAGGCGGTAGCCGTCTTGCGCCCTGGCCACCGCCCAATAGGCGCAATCGGGCGTGTCCGGCATTTGGCTTGATACAGCAAAGCCATAGGATTTCACGTCAAAGCGCCGCATTTTTACGGCAATGTTTTTCGATGCTGGCTGCCCGGAGAAAGCGTCGGTCAGCGGCGGAACTAGTTTGTCCACGCGCGCATTGGCCGCGAACTGATCGTTCCAGTGCATGGGCACGAAGACGTTGCCCGCTCTTTGCCGTTCTGTGACGAGGGCGCGCACGATGATGTCGCCAAGCGGGCTTTCGACTTTCACAAGATCAGCTGTCTCTATGCCCGCCTCCATGGCGTCACGAGGGTGAATTTCCGCAAAGGGCTCGGCCATATGTGCGGAAAGGCGGGCGCTTTTTCCGGTCCGCGTCATGGTGTGCCACTGGTCACGAATGCGGCCTGTATTGAGAGTGAGCGGAAAGGCGGCGCTGATGCGCGATGTCCGGGGCAGGGCGGTGGTTATGAAGCGGGCCTTGCCATCGGAATGGAAGAATTTTCCGTCTGCGAAGAACCGTGTGGTTTGCGTGGCTCCAGACACAGGCTGCGGCCAATTGAAAGGTAGCAGGTCCTCGTAGGTCGCGGGCGTCAGCGCCGCAAAGGCCCCGATATCGAAATCGCGCGTGCCGTCGTTTTCGAATGCCGACAATGCCGCATGTTCTGCAAAAATATCTGCGGGATTTGTGTAGGCGAATGCGTCTGTGAACCCCATGCGCTGGCCAACCTGCGACAATTGCCACCAGTCTGCCGCAGCCTTTCCCGGTGCGGGAAGGTAACCGCGCTGGCGGGAAATCCGCCGTTCAGAATTGGTGACCGTGCCGTCCTTTTCCCCCCAGCCAAGCGAGGGCAAGAGGACATGGGCGTATTTTGCAGTGTCTGTGGTTGCAAACATGTCTGACACGACGACGAATGGGCAGGCCTTGAGCGCCGCTTCAACCGCACTTGCATCCGGCATGGAAACAACGGGGTTGGTGGCCATGATCCAGATTGCCTTGATGCGGCCATCGGCCACGGCTTTGAACATGTCCACGGCTTTCAAGCCCGGCTTGTCGGCAATGACGGGTGAATTCCAGAAGCGCTGGACGCGGCTGCGATCCTCAGCACTTTCGATATGCATATGGGCTGCCAGCATATTGGCAAGGCCGCCGACTTCGCGGCCGCCCATGGCGTTTGGCTGGCCTGTCAGAGAGAACGGCCCCATTCCCGGCCTGCCAATGCGGCCGGTTGCCAGATGGCAATTGATGATGGCGTTGACCTTGTCCGTGCCGCTGGCTGATTGATTGACGCCCTGGCTGTAGCATGTGACGGTCTTTTGCGTGCGCTCGAACAGATCATAGAACTCGGTGAGTTCGGCAATGGTCAGCCCGGTTGCTTCTGCGATATCGGTGAGGCTGTAGTCTCCGGCGGACTGGACTGCGGCGTCGAAACCGCTGGTGAAGTTTTCCACATAGGTCTGATGGATGGCGCGGCACTTGGCCAGATGGGCCAGAAGTCCGGTAAACAGCGCCACATCGCCATCCGGTCGGACGGCCAGATGCATGTCGGCTATATCGCAGGTCATGGTTCGGCGTGGGTCGATCACGACAATCCGCATCTGCGGTCGCTCAACTTTGGCCGCGGCCAGACGCTGGTAGATGACAGGGTGACACCAGGCCAGATTGGAGCCGGTGAGGATGACCAGATCGGCTTCGAATATATCTTCGTAGAGACCCGGTACCGTATCCGAGCCGAAGGCGCGGCGGTGGCCTGCGACGGATGACGACATGCAAAGCCGCGAATTGGTATCGATATTGGCTGATCCGATGAAGCCTTTCATTAGCTTGTTGGCGACGTAATAATCTTCCGTCAGCAATTGGCCCGAGACGTAGAAGGCAACCGCATCAGGCCCGTGTTCGGCAATGGCCTCGGAAAATTTCGAGGCCACGAGATCAAGCGCACTGTTCCATGTCACCTGCTCACCATTGACCTGCGGATGCAGAAGACGTCCGTCCAGATCGATGGTTTCGGCGAGCGCCGAACCCTTGGAACAGAGCCGTCCCAGATTGGCGGGATGATCAGGATCGCCTTTGACGGTAACAGCGCCATCGTCTTCCATCTTCGCGATGACGCCGCAGCCAACGCCGCAATAGGGACAGGTGGTCTTGACCTCGTTTGCCATGGTCACTCCGCTGCAATCATGAGGCTTTCAAACGCAATCGAAAGCTTGCCGTCCACATTGCGAACTGGGATGGTGCGCACCGCACCCTCATCCGCGCCCAGCGCCTTGCCGGTTTCCAGCGAAATCACCCAGTTGTGCAGCGGGCAGGTGACCGATGCGCCATGCACGATGCCTTGTGAGAGAGGCCCACCCTTGTGGGGGCAATGGTCTTCGATGGCATAGACATCGTTTTCCGCCGTGCGGAAGACGGCGATCTTGCCGGAGGGTGTTTTGACGCAGCGCGCGCCGCGCAAGGGAATGTCTGAGATATCGCCAATATCGACCCAGTTCATCATTTTCGTCCCGTGTTTGCCGTGAGAATTTCAGGTGGGGCGAAACTCCTCTTTTCGCCCCACCCGATTGCCCATGTGTCCGGTCTGCCTCATTGGCCGGCGGTCACTCCGCGGCTTGATTGAAGCCAATGGTCGCCATGGGTTTGAACTCGTGCTTGTGTTCGCCCGACACACGCTCAGACCATGGATCGACCTGCGCGAATTTCTGGCTGAAGACGAAGCGCTCGAAATAGGCCTTGCGCTTGTCCGCATCATCAATGATCTGGCGTCGAACTTCGTCGTAGCCGATGCGCTTGGCCCATTTGTAGATGCGCTCGAGGTAGCGGCCCTGTTCGCGGTACATCTGCGTCAGTGCTACAATGTGCTCCAGCGCCTCATCCTCGGTTTTGACGAGGCCGAGAATTTCCGTGCCCTTGATGTCGAGGCCTGCTGCACCGGCGAAGTGGATTTCATAACCGCTATCGACGCAGATGACGCCGATGTCCTTGCAGGTGGCTTCGGCGCAGTTGCGCGGGCAGCCGGAAACGGCCAGCTTCAGCTTGGCAGGCGTCCATGAGCCCCACATGAATTTTTCCACGCGAATGCCAAAGCCGGTCGAATCCTGCGTGCCGAAGCGGCACCAGTCTGAGCCGACGCAGGTTTTGACGGTGCGCAGGCCCTTGGCATAGGCCTGACCGGAAATGAAACCGGCCTTGCCGAGGTCGGCCCAGACGGCGGGCAGGTCTTCTTTTTCGATGCCCAAGAGATCGATACGCTGGCCACCGGTCACCTTCACCATCGGTATCTCGAACTTGTCGACCACATCGGCAATGGCGCGCAGCTCATTGGCATTGGTCACGCCGCCCCACATGCGCGGCACGACGGAATAGGTGCCGTCCTTCTGGATATTGGCGTGAACACGCTCGTTGATGTAGCGCGACTGGTAGTCGTCGGCATATTCATCCGGCCAGTCGGATACGAGATAATAATTGAGCGCGGGGCGACATTTGGCGCAGCCGCAGGAGGTCTTCCATTCCAGTTCCTGCATCACGGCAGGAATGGTTTTAAGCCCCTTGGCCTTGATCAGACGGCGTACATCGTCATGGCCAAGGTCCGTGCAATTGCACATCGGCTGAACAGCAGCGGGATTGTAGCTGTCGCCCAGAGTCAGCGTCATCAATTGCTCGACAAGGCCCGTGCAGGAACCGCAGGAGGCCGATGCCTTGGTGTGAGCGCGCACATCATCGAGAGATGTCAGCCCCTTCGATGTAATGGTTGAGGTGATCTTGCTCTTGCAAACGCCGTTACAGCCACAGATTTCCGCATCATCCGGCAAGGCTGCAACGGCCGCCATAGGGTCCAGTGGGGACCCTCCCTGATAGGACTGGCCGAAAATGAGAGTGTCGCGCATGGCGGAGATATCGACGCCCTTTTTCTTCAGGTCGTTGAACCAGGCGCCATCGGAGGTTTCACCGTAGAGAACCGTGCCAATGATACGGTTGTCTTTCAAAATGACGCGTTTGTAGACGCCGGCGGTGGCATCGCGCAGCACGATTTCCTCGCGGTCATCACCATCGGCAAAGTCACCGATGGAAAAGAGGTTGATGCCGGTGATCTTCAGCTTGGTCGGAGTGTCCGCATGGACGAAGGCAGGCGTTGTATCGCCAGCCAGATGTGCCGCCGCCACCCGCGCCATTTCGTAAAGCGGTGCGACGAGGCCATAGACCATGCCGTCCACTTCAGCGCATTCACCAACGGACAGAATATCTCCATCCGATGTGCGCATGCCCGCATCCACGACAATACCGCGATTGACGGCAAGGCCCGCATCCTTCGCAAGGCCAATATTGGGGCGTATGCCGACCGCCATCACCACCAGCGTGGCTGGAATGATGGTGCCATTGTCGAGTTCGATGCCTTCCACCCTATCATTGCCGATGATCTGCTTCGTGTTGGCCTTGGTGATGACCTTGATGCCACGGTCTTCCATGGCCTTCTGAAGAAGGTAACCCGCCGCCGGGTCGAGCTGGCGCTCCATCAGCGTCGGCATCACATGCAGCACCGTCACGTCCATGCCGCGCATGGAAAGTCCGGCTGCCGCTTCGAGCCCCAACAATCCGCCGCCGATGACGACAGCCTTTGCGCGGGATTGGGCCGCCAACAGCATGGCATCCACATCATCGAGATCGCGATAGGTGATGACGCCGGGCAGGTCCTTGCCTGGAACCGGAATGATGAAGGGCACGGAGCCGGTGGCGATGACAAGCTTTTCGTAGGGTTCGGTTACGCCATGGTCTGACGTCACTGTCTTGGCCACGCGGTCGATGTTGACGATGCGGTGGCCCTTATAGAGCGTTATGCCGTGCTGGATGTACCATCCATCGCCATGGATGATGATGTCCTCATAGGTCTTCTCGCCCGAAAGCACCGGCGAGAGCATGATGCGGTCGTAATTGACGCGGGGTTCCGCGTTGAAAATCGTGACCTGATAATGATCTGGGGCTTTCTCGAAAAGTTCTTCCAGCATCCGCCCTGGGGCCATGCCGTTTCCGATGATGACAAGTCTTTCTGTCATGGGTGTTTACTCCGCAGCTTCGACGAAGCGGTGACGTTCGTAGAGGAACTTCAGCACGGCTTCGCGGCATTTGAGGTAGGTTCGGTCGGAGGCAAGCTCGATGCGATGGCGCGGCCTTGGCAGCGGCACGTCGAGAATTTCACCGATATGGGCGGCAGGTCCGTTGGTCATCATCACGATGCGATCCGACAGCAGAACGGCCTCGTCGACATCGTGGGTAATCATGACCATGGTGTTGCCAAGACGGGAATGGATTTCCATCACCGCATCCTGCAAATGGGCGCGGGTCAGGGCATCGAGCGCGCCGAATGGCTCATCCAGCAGCAGGATTTTCGGCTCCATGGCCAGCGCCCGAGCAATGCCGACGCGCTGTTTCATGCCGCCGGAAATTTCCGATGGTTTCTTGTCTTTCGCATGCGCCATCTGCACGAGATCGAGATTGCGCATCACCCAGTCGTGCCGCTCCGCTTTGGACTTGGAATAGCGGAAGACCTTTTCGACACCGAGATTGACGTTTTCATAGACCGTCAGCCATGGCAGCAGGCTGTGGTTTTGAAACACCACGGCGCGTTCCGGGCCGGGTTCGTTCACCTCTCGATTTTCCAGAAGCACGACGCCGGAGGAGACCTCGGTCAGGCCCGCAATGAGGTTGAGCATGGTGGACTTGCCACAGCCGGAATGGCCGATGACGGAGACGAATTCTCCCTTGTCGATGGTGAGGTTGATGCCCTTCAGCACCTCGGCGCGGACACCGCCCTTGTCGAAATATTTGTCGATGTGATCAAGCTTGAGATAGGCGTTCATGCTGTTCTCCTTCTCAGTTTGCCGCGCCGCGGGTGACGACATTGCCGAGTGCTGCCACCAGCTTGTCGAGGACAAAACCGACGACGCCGATATAGGCGAGTGCAACGATGATGTCGGGCAGGCGGGAGGAATTCCACGCGTCCCAGATGAAGAAGCCGATGCCGACGCCGCCGGTCAGCATTTCCGCTGCAACGATGGCGAGCCACGAGAGGCCGACGCCGATGCGCAGGCCCGTGAAGATGTAAGGGGCGGCGGATGGCAGCATGATCTTGTAGAAGAATTCCAGCTGGTTCAGCCGCAGCACCTGCGCCACGTTGCGATAATCCTGCGGAATGTTGCGCACGCCAACGGCGGTGTTGATGATGACGGGCCAGATGGAGGTGATGAAGATCACGAAAATCGCGGATGGATTGCTGTCCTGAAAGGCAGCTAGCGACAGTGGCAGCCAAGCCAGCGGCGGCACGGTGCGCAGCACCTGAAAGATGGGATCGAGGCCACGCATGGCCCAGATGGATTGCCCGACGACGGCACCGAGGACGACGCCGGCAATGGCGGCAAGACCGAAGCCATAGGCGACGCGTTCCAGCGAAATCAGCACCCGCCAGCCAAGGCCGATATCCTGCGAGCCATAGACGAAGAAGGGATAGGCTATCAGGTCATAGCTTTCCTGAAACACCTGGCTTGGCGGGGGCAAGGTTGCGCCGGGGGCGGAACAGAGCGCCTGCCAGAGGCCAAGCAGCAGCACCAGCACGACGAGCGGAGGAAGAACATTGCGGGCAATGGCCCCGGCAATCTTTCGCGGGTTGAAACCCCTCGCGGGGCGGCGGGCAATCGCAATCACGGTGCCGCTCTTCGGAATTGGGGTGGCCGTTGCCATGCTGTCTGTCTTGCGGGCAGTTGCGGTCATGGTTTTATCCTGTCGTGATTACGAGGCGGCCTTGATCGAAAGGCTGTCGAGATAGGCAGATGGGTTTTCCGGGTCGAAGACCTTGCCGTCGAAGAAGGTTTCCTTGCCGCGAGACTTGGATGCCGGGATATCGCTAGCAGCCACGCCCAGACCCTTGGCGGCCTCGCGCCACAGATCTTCGCGGTTAACCTGCGAGACCAGCGCCTTGATGTCGGTATCGGGTGCGAACTTGCCCCAGCGAATGTTTTCAGCCAGGAACCAGCTGTCATGGCTTTGGAACGGGTAGGACGCGCCGTCTTTCCAGAACTTCATCTGTAGATCGGTGCCCTGCGCCACGCGGCCGTTGCCATAGTTGATGTCACCCTTCAGGCGGCCCAGAACGTCTTTTGGCGGCACGTTGAACCATTGGCGCTTGCCCAGAATGGCCGACATCTCTCCCTTGTTGTCCATGCTGTCGCACCATTGCTGGGCTTCCATCACGGCCATCAGGATGGCCTTTGCGGCATTCGGGTTCTTCTCCACCCAGTCGGCGCGCATGCCGAGAGCCTTTTCCGGGTGGCCTTTCCACAGTTCGCCCGTGGTGCAGGCCGTAAAGCCGATGCTCTGATTGACGAGTTGCTCGTTCCAGGGTTCGCCCACACAGAACACATCCATGTTGCCGACCTTCATATTGGCAACCATCTGCGGCGGCGGAACGACGATGGTGGAGACATCCTTGTCAGGATTGATGCCGCCAGCGGCTAGCCAATAGCGGATCCACAGATCATGCGTGCCGCCGGGGAAGGTCATGGCGGCCTTGATTTCGTTGCCCTCGGCCTTTTTCTTCTCGAAAGCGGCCTTCAGTTTGGACGCATCCAGTTGCACCCCCGTCTCGGCATATTCCTTGGCAACCGAGATGCCCTGGCTGTCGAGGTTGAGGCGGGCGAGAATGGCCATCGGCACGGGCACATTGTTCTGCGTGACCTTGCCGGTGTGCATGAGGTAGGGCATGGGGGTCAGAATATGCGCGCCATCAATGCCGTTCGACGCGCCGCCCAGCACCAAGTTATCACGCGTGGCACCCCACGACGCCTGCTTGGCCACCTCGACATCGGGCATGCCATATTTGGCGAAGAGGCCTTTTTCGGCGGCAACGACGAGAGGCGCTGCATCCGTCAGCGCAATATAGCCGAGCTTCGCGCCGGTCACTTCAGGCGTTGCGGCTGCGGCGAATGCGCCGGATGGGAAGGCTGAGCGGATGGCGGTGATCAGGGCGGCGGTTGCCGTTGTCTTGAGCATGCCACGGCGGCTTATAGTGCTTGTGAATGTCGGTTTCATTCATGTTCCCCATTTTTAAGCCGCCGTCAGGGCGCCTGTTTCCCAAGTGCAAAAGCGAAAGTGCAAAAACAAAAAAACGCCGCTCGGAGATTGCATTTGCCGGGGGATACCCCTGGCAGCAAAAACCTTGCGACGTCTGTGTCGTTGGTAAGCAGCGGTTACGCGCTTTTATCTCCGATCGCCGTTGACCGGATATTTTAAACAAAGCAAACGCCGTGCCAGTTTTGGTGGCGTCAGACTATGCGATTGTTAGAAAAGGCTAAATCTGGAAAGGAAGAGGCGTTGATGGGTGTTTTACGAGGAAAAGCGACGGCCTAGAAATTGCGCAGCTGAGTGCGCGTGATCCATTTTTGCGCAGCATTTGTGCAGGAAGCCGAATTCAGGCCTCGTCGTTTCCAGAAATATTGCCGTCTCCTGCGCGCACTGGAAAGGCGCGGACATAGGCCTCTATGTCCGAGGGATCGAACACATGGCCATCCATGAAGCGGTCGCCATCCCTATCGCCTTCCACGCGGATATCCGGCTCGACGGGGACGTTGCTCGATCCCAGCGCGTGCCGATAAAGATCGGTCCGGTAGGCCGATGCGGCTGCCTCGGCTGCTTGCCTTGAGAAGCGCGTCTGCCCCCAGCGGATCATCTGGCTGTAGATCCACAGCGCCTGACTTTTGCGCGGGTAGTTGGCGAATGTGTCGTGGAAGGTGAAGTAGCGTTCAATCACCCGCTGATTGCCTTGCGCATCCACGCTGAAGCGACCGGCCAGCACCTGGCGCAGGATCTCCACGGGTGCGCCAATATATTTCGCAGAGCTAAGCGTTTCTGAAAGGGTGGCGTGATTGTCGATGTCGTCACACCAGTGTGCCGCCGCATCTAGCGCCACCAGCAGGCGTGAAACCGCCTCCGGCTGTGTTTCCGCCCAATCGGGTCGCATGCCCACCACCTTTTCCGGTGCGGATGGCCAGATATCCTGCTTGGCGGCGACGATGCGGCCAATGCCGCGTGCGCTGGCAATCATGTTCCAGGGTGCGCCGACGCAGAAGCCTTCGATGGCACCGGCGGCCAGCGCATCCGATGTGAGCGGTGGCGGGACGACCACAAGTTTGACGTCGCGATCCGGGTCAATGCCGCCAGCGGCCAGCCAATAGCGGAATTCGTAATTGTGGGATGAGAAGGGGTAGGTCACGCCAAAGGTCGGCACGGCTTCGCCGCGCAGGCGCATGTTTTGCAGAAGGGTTCTCAGCGCATTTGCGTTTTCCAGTGCGCTTGCTGTCTCGGACAGCCCGGTCAGCTCGCGCATGCGTGAAAACAGCCGTGTCGACAGGGTGATCGCGTTACCGCCACGTCCGAGAGAAAAGGGCGTGATGGTGGGGGAGGGGTTGGAGCCGAGATCCAACATGGATGCGACGGGCATGGGTGACAGCATATGGGCAATATCGAACTGCCGGAACGCCAGCCGGTCACGCACATTGGCCCAGGAAACGTCCTTCACCAGATCCAGCGTCAGGCCTTCACGCTCCGCAAAGCCGAATTCTGCAGCCGCGATCAGCACCGAGGCATCGACAAGCGGAATGAAGCCGGCGCGCAAGGTGCGCTGGCTATCATTGCCGATCAGTGCCGGGGCTTTGTCTACGCGACCGTTGCTGGTCATGGTCTGCTTCCTTTCGCTCCGTCAGCCGTTCACATCAACAGACCGGCCGCCGTCACCACGCTTTGCGCGATATCGGAGAGTTTTTTCTTTTCGTTCATGGCCGTCTGGCGCAAAAGCGCGAAGGCTTCTTCCTCGGAAAGACCGCGCATCTTCATGAGGATGCCCTTTGCGCGCTCAACGATCTTGCGATCCTCAAGTGCCGATTTTGCCTCAGCCAGTTCCTGCTTCAGGCGGCTGAAGGCATTGAAGCGGCTGACGGCCATATCGAGAATGGGTTTGACGCGCTCTTTCTTCAGCCCATCCACAATATAGGCCGAAACGCCTGCCTCCACGGCTGCCTCGATGGATGCTGTGTCGGATCGGTCCACAAACATGGCGATGGGTCGCCCGACAGTGCGGGTGAGCTGGAACAGATGCTCCATCATGTCGCGATTGGGATTTTCGATATCGATGACGATCACATCCGGACACAGCGTTTCTATGATGCGCGCCACGCCGTGCACTTCGTGAATGACCGTCACACGGTCATGCCCCGCTTCGCGCAATCCCTCCTCGATAATGGAGGCGCGGATGGCGTTTTCGTCGATCACCAATATGGTCAGGTCGCGCAGCGTCATGGGGCATAGATGACGCAGCGCCTATTGATTTGCAATCTTTTTCGGCGCGCTTAAAAAATAGGCGTATTCGCTTTTATTGTTTCGTCAAACCGGCTGAGGTTCACTTGGGATGCCTTGACAATGATCTTCTGTTTATAAAAGGTTAGCGACATGAGTGCAGGGGTGGAATTTTTATCAGAAACAAGTCCGATCAGCCGTAAAAGCGCGGCGGAATCGGTCTTTGAGGATTTGCGTCTGGCAATCGTCTCAGGGCGGTTGAGCATTGGCACGCGCTTGCCTGCCGAAACGCATCTGGCTGGCAAATATGGCGTTAGTCGACCCATTGTGCGTGAGGCGCTACGCTCCTTGCAGACGCTAGGAATGACGCAGACGCGGACGGGCAGCGGCACATTTGTTCTGACCGACAGGCCAAGCCCGGAGCTGAGCTATGGCGGTTACTCCGCTCGCGACCTCATCGAGGCCCGGCCCTATATCGAAGTTCCTGCTGCCGGATGGGCCGCCGTTCGGCGCACGGGTGAGCAACTCGCTGGAATCCTGAAGCTTTGCGATGCGATGGATGCGCAGGAAGATGCGCAGAAATGGGTCAAGCTGGACTCCGAATTTCACGGCGCCATTGCCGAAGCGTCCGGCAATTCGGTTTTCGCCAAGGTTCTTTCTGATGCGCGCGATTCGCTCAGCCAGCAATCGGGACTGCTGAACGTCATGGCTGACCGGCGCGCTGCCTCGAATATCGAGCATCGTCTGATTGCGGAAGCCATCGCGGCGGGATCGGATGAAGCGGCCAGAAGCGCCATGGAAGCCCATCTCGGTCGTGTCAAGCAGATCATTACGTCCATCATGACCGATCGCAGGCCACTCGGATAAGGTGGCCTTGTCTGCGTCGCAACCTTTAGCGACGCGATGGTTCCAGACGATCAACAGCCCGCCATAGGGCATTTCGCGTGGGTATCACTCCTGCCGGAGCGCTTTTGCGCCAGCATCATATCTTCAGTTGTTTTCATCCAGTTTGCGGCCTCACTCCGGGGCTTTCTGGTCATTCACGCGTGTCAGACCGTCTGGATGACGCTTGACGTCAGAAAATTTGGCACGTATTTGAGATTACAAAATCTGTCTTACAGCATAACAGACTTATATTTCGCTTTGAAATTTTTAACGCCAAGCCGCCAAAGCCGTTGCGTCTGGCCCAAGATGCCAGACCGTCATGAGACGGATTTGCGGATGACTTAAGCTCTGAGGGAGGGGCGATTGTCAGTAAAGTCAAATCAGCAAAATCACGAACGGGACCTTCAGTCCAAAGAGGACCTTGGATTTCACAAGGCTCTCAAGCCGCGCCAGATCCAGATGATTGCCATTGGCGGCGCCATCGGAACGGGGCTTTTTCTTGGGGCAGGCGGCCGTCTTGCCGCAGCGGGTCCCGCATTGGTTTTTGTCTATGCCATCTGCGGCTTCTTCGCTTTTCTGGTGCTGCGCGCACTGGGAGAGCTGATCATGCACCGCCCCTCATCCGGCTCCTTCGTGTCCTATGCCCGTGAGTTCTACGGCGAGAAAATGGCCTTTGCCGTTGGCTGGATGTACTGGATGAACTGGGCCATGACGTCAGTTGCCGATGTGACGGCGGTGGCGATCTACATGAATTTCTTCAAGCAATATGTGCCTTGGATGCAGGGTATCGACCAATGGGTCTTTGCGCTTGGCGCGCTGGTTATCGTGCTGGGCATGAACATGCTGTCGGTGAAGGTTTTCGGTGAGCTTGAGTTCTGGTTCAGCCTGATCAAGGTCGTCGCTCTTGCTACCTTTCTGGTTGTTGGTGTGTATTTCGTCATTTTTGGCACGCCCATTGAAGGCCATGTGACCGGGTTCAGCCTCATCAGTGATAATGGCGGTTTCTTCCCCAATGGCATTTTGCCAGCCTTCATCATTATCCAGGGGGTGCTGTTTGCCTATGCGTCCATTGAGCTGATCGGCACTACGGCGGGTGAAACCGAAGACCCGCGCAAGGTTATTCCCGGCGCAATCCGCACGGTGGTGTTCCGGTTGCTGGTGTTTTATGTCGGCTCGGTTCTGCTTTTGTCGCTTCTTTTGCCCTACACCGCCTACAAGGCAGGTGAGAGCCCGTTCGTGACCTTCTTCGGCTCCATCGGCATCGAGGGTGCAGATATCATTATGAACCTTGTGGTGCTCACGGCGGTTCTTTCGTCGCTCAATGCCGGGCTTTATTCCACAGGCCGCATCCTTCATTCCATGGCAATCTCCGGTTCAGCGCCGGCGGCACTGGCGAAAATGAACAAGGCTGGCGTACCCTATGGCGGCATTGCAGTCACGGCAGTCGTCACAGTTATTGGCGTTATCATGAATGCCTTCGTGCCCGCTGAAGCCTTTGAAATTGCCCTCAATCTTTCTGCGCTGGGCATTATTTGCGCGTGGGGAGTCATCGTGTTATGCCAACTCAAGCTGTGGCATCTGTCGCGGCGGGGGAAAATGAATCGTCCTGATTTCAGAATGTTTGGCGCGCCCTACACTGGCATAATGACGCTTGTCTTCCTTTTCAGCGTGCTGGTGCTGATGGCGCTGGATTATCCTGCTGGCACATTGACGGTCGGTTCGCTCGTCATTATTGCGCCAGCTCTTGTTGCGGGTTGGTATATGTTGCGAAATCGCATCCATGAACTGGCGAAAGCCGATGCAGACAGACGCTCTGGCTCCGGGGCAGATCGTGGACACTGATCTTTCGAAAATGCGGGTGGCCGTCATCGCCACCGGCGGCACCATTGCGAGCAAACGCGGTGATGATGGCGCGGCAAGGCCCGCGCTGTCGGGTGAGGCGCTGGTGTCCGGCCTGTCTTCTGCCGATGTGCTGGTCAAGCCCGTGGAGTTGATGGCTAAGGATTCCTCCAGCCTGACGCTGTCCGATATGCAGGATATCAGCGACGCGGTCGGCAAGGAGCTTGCCGATCCCGCCGTGGATGGGATCGTCATTCTGCATGGAACCGATTCCATGGAGGAAAGCGCCCTTCTGGTTCATCTCCAGCACCATCTGACCAAACCCGTCATATTTACCGGTGCCCAGTTCACCGCAGATCACCCGTGCTCGGATGGTCCGGGCAATCTTTCGGCAGCCATCGAAGCGAGTGTCGATCCATCCAATATTGAAAGGGGCGTCCTTGTCTGCTTCGGCGGAACGCTGTTTCCGGCATGGGGCCTCTACAAGTGCTCATCGGATGAGAGCAATGCCTTTGATCTGGCGGGCCATGTTCTCTGTCCGCAAAGCCCCGGCCTGTCCGCAAGCGTCAAAGATGTCAGAGTGGATATCGTCGCCATCTATCCGGGCTGTGATGCAACCCATATCGATGCCAGCCTGAATTCAGGCGCTGACGGTATCGTTCTGGCTGCGCTGGGCTCCGGCAATGCCAATGTGCGCATTGTCGAAGCCGTTGGCCGGTGCCGGGAGGCGAAGGTTCCCGTCGTCGTTTCCAGCCGCGTGCCGACGGGCATTCTCGTTGCCGGTTATGGCGGCGGCGGCGGCGGTCACGATCTGGGGGCGGCAGGCGCCATCCATTCGCAGACATTGAGAGCCGGTCAGTCTCGGATCTTGCTGGCGGCGATGATTGCCTCGGAAAAAACGACTGATGAAATCCGCGTTGCATTCAGCGATTTCGGAAAAGTGGCCAAATCGTGATTTTTTTGGGAACCTTTTAGTAGTGGATTGTGTTTTCGGCGCGGGAGACCACGCCGGGGGCATTTTATGGCAATTACATCCACTGCAGTCGTCCTGACTCTGATTGGTTTAGCAATTTTTGGCTTTGGCTCACAGCTCGCAATGCTGGGCGGCAGCCTCTATTACGCATTGGCTGGCATCGCATTCATTGTGACCGGCGCTCTGCTGTTCAAAAGAAACAAGTTTGCGCTTCACTTCTACGCGGTTTTCGTCATCGCCACGCTCTTATGGGCGTTGTGGGAAGTCGGCTTCGACTGGTGGCAACTGGGTCCACGCGGAGGCTTCATCATCGTGGTCGGCATGTGGCTTCTGATGCCATGGATCAGAAAGCCTCTGGGCTTTACTAGCCCCACAGGTATCTCCTACGGCGCAAATGCGGTTCCACTTTTAACTGCCGTTCTGGTTTCCGTGGGTGCAGCAGCATTTGCGATGACGCAGGACCCGAATGACATCGAAGGCGCGCTGCCCACCGACGTGGTGACCGCATCGCCTTCTTTTGGAAATCCGGTTCCCGATAATGAATGGCATCAATACGGCCGCACCTCCTATGGCCAACGCTACTCGCCGCTGGCGCAGATCAACACGCAGAATGTCGGCGACCTCAAAGAAGCCTGGCGCTACCAGACGGGCGACGTCAAATTGCCTGACGATGTCGGTGAGACAACCTATCAGGTGACTCCCTTAAAAGTCGGCAATTCGCTTTACCTTTGCACACCGCATAACTGGGCCATCGCCATCGATGCGGCCACCGGCAAGGAAAAGTGGAAATATGATCCGAATGCAGGTCTAAACCCGGATCGTCAACACCAGACATGCCGTGGCGTAACCTATTACGCGGATCCGGCTGCACAGGCAGGTGCCGCCTGCGCACAGCGTGTCTATCTGCCAACGTCGGATGCGCGTCTGATTGCGCTTGATGCTTTGACCGGGCTCGTCTGCGAAGGCTTTGCGGATAAGGGCACGTTGCAGCTCGCCAACGGTATGAAGTACAATCCGGCGGGTTACTATTACTCTACATCCCCGCCTGTCGTCGTCGGCAACAAGATCATCATCGGTGGCGCGGTCAACGACAATTATTCAACGCAGTCGCAGTCCGGCGTCATCAGGGCATTCGATGTCAACACCGGTGCGCTGATCTGGAACTGGGATTCGGGCAACCCGACCCAGACGCAACCGCTTCAGGCTGGTCAAACCTATACGACCAACTCGCCCAACAGCTGGTCCATCTTTAGCGTCGATGAAGCGCTGGGTCTCGTTTACATTCCGCTGGGCAATCAGGTTCCGGACCAGCTCGGCATGGGCCGCAGCGAAAGCGTCGAGAAATACTCGTCCTCCATCGTCGCGCTCGATATTAACACCGGACAGGATCGCTGGGTACGCCAGACCGTGCACCATGACCTCTGGGATATGGATGTTCCCGCGCAGCCCGTGTTGCTCGATATTACCAAGCCGGATGGCCAGTCCGTTCCGGCTCTGGTCGGGCCAACGAAGCAGGGCGATATCTATGTGCTGGATCGACGCAATGGCGAGCCACTGCTGGGCATAACGGAAGAGAAAGCACCAGGTGGTGCAATCCCTGAAGATTTCACGTCTCCGACGCAGCCCACATCCGCTCTCTCGTTCAAGCCAGAGCCGCTGGTTGAATCGAACATGTGGGGTGTCTCCATGTTCGACCAGCTGGCCTGCCGGATCAAATTCCATCAGTTGAACTATGAGGGCCGTTATACGCCGCCGTCCCTTAATGGCTCACTGATTTATCCCGGCAATTTCGGTACCTTTAACTGGGGTTCTGTTGCAGTCGATCCGGAGCGGCAGGTGATGTTCGGCATGCCGACATACCTTGCCTTTACATCTCAGCTCGTGCCACGCGACCAGATTCCGCCGAAGGGTCAGGACGAAAAAGGCAGTGAGCAGGGTCTGAACAGAAATGATGGCGCGCCCTATGGCGTGTTGATGGGACCCTTCCTCGGACCGCTCGGCATTCCATGCCAGGCTCCACCATGGGGTTATGTTGCGGGTGCTGATCTGCGCACGGGTGACGTTGCCTACAAGCACAAGAACGGCACCGTCTATGACATGACGCCGCTTCCCCTGCCTTTCAAGGTTGGCGTTCCCGGCATTGGTGGACCCATGATTACCAAGGGTGGCGTTGCCTTCCTCGGTGCGGCGGTGGACAATTATCTCCGCGCCTATGATCTGACCACGGGCAAGCAGCTTTGGGAAGGCCGTCTTCCAGCCGGTGGACAGGCTACGCCGATGACCTATGCCATGGATGATGGAAAGCAGTATGTGGTGATGGTGGCAGGCGGCCATGGCTCTGTCGGCACAAAGCCCGGTGACTATGTGATCGCCTATACGCTGCCATAAACAGCCATATTATCGATAATTCAAGATTGAAGCCGGGAAGAGATTCCCGGTTTTTTCGTGCGATAGGATGAGCCGTAAAACATCGAAAATCAACGCTTGCAAGCGAATATGTAATAACATAACAATTATTCGACTTGACGGTATGTCGCGATTGCGTCTAACTGGTTGCGACGGTTCCAAGCGAGCAATCGTAAGGAATAATAGGGAATACGGTGAGGACTTATATCCGATGCCGTGGCTGCCCCCGCAACTGTGAGCGGATTGTCGAGCCCTATGACGCTTTTTTTAAAAGTGTCATGCCACTGCAAAGCGATTTGCGGGAAGGTTGGGCGAAGGCGCAAATCCGTAAGCCAGGAGACCTGCCGTCATATGTTCAATCCAATTCGCGGGCGGGGATGCCCGGAACAGGAGACGTCGTGATTGCATCGAGCGCTAGCCTGCGCCTTATTCATCTGCCATGTCCCGGTTTCAGATCGTCCCAACGTCCCGTCTTTGCGGGCTGACTGTCTAAACATGTTCATACCCAGTTGCGCCTTGCGCAACTTATGACGATCGGGGACTATCGAAATGACATTACACTTCAGGCACGCCATGGGCGCTGCCATCTTCGCGGTTGCAAGCTCGTTTGCGGCGCTGCCTTCTGCCCATGCGGCGCAGACGTCCTATCCTTTGACACTCAAGAATTGCGGTCGGGATGTCACCTTCACGCATGCGCCTGAGCGTACTGTCGCCGTTGGACAGAGCACCACGGAAATTCTCTATCTGCTGGGCCTCTCAGATAAGGTCGTCGGCACGGCGGTTTGGGTCGGCCCTGTGATCAAGGGCTATGAAGAAGCCAATGCCAAGATCGACCGGCTTGCGGATAATGACCCGAGTTTCGAGAGCGTTCTGGCCAAGAAGCCGGATCTGGTCACGGTGCAATATCAATGGCATGTCGGCCCGGAAGGTGTGGTTGCCAAGCCTGAACAATTCGAAGAGCTGAAAATTCCAGTCTACACATCGCCCGCCGATTGCACCGGCAAGGACAATTCCGGTGGTGGGGATGGCGTGCGCCATTCCGTGTTCACCATGGACCTGATCTATCAGGAAGTGACCGACCTTGCGCAAATCTTCAATGTTCAGGACAAGGGCGAAAAGCTGGTGGCCGAACTGAAGGCACGCGAAGATGCCGCTCGCAAGAAGATCGTTTCCGCCAAGGGCCAGCTTTCCGCAGTCTTCTGGTTTTCCAGCGCAGAGCTTGCAATCGACCCTTACGTTGCGGGCAAGAACGGTGCGCCTGGCTATATCATGTCCGCACTGGGCATCAAAAACGTCATAGACAGCGATGAAGAGTGGCCGACAGTCGGTTGGGAAACCATCGCCAAGGCCAACCCCACGATCGTCGTCGCGGGCAAGATGGATCGCAGGCGCTTTCCGGCAGATGATGTCGCGCTCAAGCAGAAATTCCTGAAGGAAGATCCGGTCACAAGCTTGATGCCATCAGTCAAAGAGGGCCATATCGTCACCATGGATGCACAGGCCATGAACCCGACGATCCGCACCATCGATGGTATCGAAGTTCTGGCCGACGCTATCGTCCAGCTTGGACTTTCCAACTAGGCCATGGGTGCCTGCTTCACAATAACCCGTGCCGTCTTGCTGGCGGTCGGGCTCCTGGGCCTGGCGCTCTGGCTCGGAGCCGCCATCGGCGAGACATCCATTTCGATGGATGTCGTTGCCAAGGCGGTGGCGAACCGCGTGTTAGATGCCGGTTATCCGCTGGATGCGATCGATGAAGGCATCATCTGGAACTACCGCCTCAGTCGGGCGGTGGTTGCGGCCTGCTGCGGTGCAGCCCTTGCGTTGTCGGGTGTCGTGCTTCAGGCGCTGTTGCGCAATCCGTTGGCTGATCCCTATATTCTGGGCATTTCAGCCGGTGCATCGACGGGCGCTGTTGGCGTTGCCATTCTAGGCTTTGGCGCTGGCATGCTCACCATGCCGCTCGGCGCATTCCTTGGTGCGCTCACAGCCTTTGCCCTCGTCAGCCTGCTGGCCTTGAGGGCTGGCAGCGGAAACAGCGCCATCATTCTGGCGGGTGTGGCGGGTTCGCAGCTTTTCAATGCCATCACCTCCTTTATCGTGACGAAGGCTGCCAATGCCGAGCAGGCGCGGGGCATCATGTTCTGGCTGCTCGGCAATCTCTCCGGTGTGCGCTGGCCAGATGTGTGGCTGGCCTTGCCAGTCACACTTATCGGTCTTTTGGTCTGCCTGTGGCATGCGCGTGCGCTGGATGCCTTTACCTTCGGCTCCGGTTCCGCTGCCTCGCTCGGCATACCGGTTCGGCGTGTCTACATTGTTCTCACCGGCATCTGCGCGCTGATGACGGCCATCATGGTCAGCATCGTCGGCTCCATCGGCTTTATCGGTCTCGTCATTCCCCATGCCGCACGCATGATCGTCGGCGTCCGCCATGGGCGCCTGTTGCCCGCTGCGGCCCTGACCGGTGCCGTGTTCATGATTGCGGCAGACATTGTCTCGCGCACCATCATCACCGGGCAGGTCCTGCCGATTGGTGTCATCACGGCGCTGTTCGGTGCCCCTGCCTTCGCGCTCATTCTCAGCCAGCGACGGAGATCGGTATGACCCTTTGCGCGAACGATCTATGCTGGTCTGCCGGTGGCGTCGATATTGTCAGGAATGTCAGTCTGGAAATCCGGCCGGGCGAGTTTCTGGGCATTGTCGGACCCAATGGTTCCGGCAAGACGAGCCTCATGTCGCTTCTCTGCGGCCTTCGAAAGGCTAGATACGGCGATGTCACGCTGGACGGCAAGCCCATGGAGAGCTTGAACCGTCAAACGATCGCACGCTCTATTGCGCTCGTCGAACAGCAAGCCGAAACGCAGGAGCGGATCAACGCCCGTCAGGCCGTGGAGCTTGGCCGCACACCGCATAAGGGTGCCCTGTCGCCATGGTCGGCGCAGGATGATGCCATTGTGGATCAGGCATTGCAGGATGTCGATGCAAAGCATCTTTCAAAGCGCATGTGGCACACGCTATCGGGGGGCGAGCGGCAGCGGCTGCACATCGCCCGCGCCTTGGCGCAAAAGCCGGATATTCTGCTTCTGGATGAGCCGACCAATCACCTCGATATCGGCCATCAGATCGCGCTGTTGCATCTCGTGCGCCAGCAGCGGCTGACGGTCGCCGCAGCGCTGCATGATCTCAACCATGCGGCCATGTTTTGTGACCGGGTGGCGGTGATGAAGGCGGGAACGCTTGTGGCGCTTGGCAAACCATCGACGGTCTTCACGGCTAGCCTGATCGCGGATGTGTTTGGTGTCGAAGTCGATGTTGAAGCGAGTGATGGCGACATGTGCCATATTCGCTATCGGTCTCCGAGATAAGGGTTGGCGCGGCATCTTCGAAAAGGCCTGTTGCCTTTCTCGTCCAATTCCCGCTGCCGCGCCTCTTGAATTGCAGCGACGGCCTCCCACATCTCAACCAACCCGCTGGTCCGGGCCCCTCTGGTGAAAGTCTCGGCGCTTTCACGATGTCGGACCTTTTCCGACATCATCGCCGAGTGTGCAGAGGTTACGCATGATTTCCGATATTGCCGCATGGCTCATCACGCTTTTTGTCCTGAACCCCATTCAGGCAGAGGTGCAGGACCGCCTTCAGGGCGCAAACGCCTCAGCCCAATCCCTTCAGCAGTCGCAGCAATGCGTGGCCGCGCAGGGGCCGAAGCTTCTTCAGCGCGCAGGCGAAGATCCATCATGGGCCATTGCAACAATTGCGGGCTACAGCTTCGGCTGGACGTCACCCGTGCAGTTGCTGGATGCTGATGATCCGAACTGCGCCGAGTTGACGCGGCTGCTCCAGTCCAGCGAGAGTGAAGAGGCCAATAGCTGAACTGCAAGTTTTCAATGCTTGATCGGGTGAGACAAAGGTGCGCGGCACATCACCCTGCTGCATGGGCAGCATGTTACAGATGGCCTTCTGGCCAAGCGTGCAGCCGCTTTTCGTCAGATGATTTCGTGAAAATGTTGTAAACAGGACCAAAGCAGGCCACGCTGCTGGTTCAACGCATGGCAAATGTTTTCACGCGTGCTCAACCGGGACCATCGCCCTCCATGATCCAGCAGTCCAGTCTTTCAGAGATTTTATTGTGGCTATCGCAGCAAGGCTACGAGGGCATTGAAGAGGAAAAGTTGCTGTCGGGCTTTTGCACGCGCTGCAATGAGGTTGGCATTTCGATTTCGTCCGCCCTGGTGCTGATGGATACGCTTCACCCGGATTTCGAGGGGCATGCCTTTCGCTGGGATAGTGGCGATGCGGCAGCGTCATCCAGCGTCTATGATTTTACCGATGATGGCAAAGCCCGCGAGGATTGGGAAAGCTCCGTCTTTTTCCATCTCATCAAGGAAAACACGAGTGAAGCCCGGCATCGCTTCTTCGAAGGCGGGCGCTCGACCTTTCGCAAGCTGAACGACATGATGGAGGCCGGACACACCGATTATCTGGCGACCATTCACCGCTTTACCGACCGTGGCAGTGTGGGTGAGATGAATGCCTTTTACTCCCACTGGCTGACACGCCATGCGGAAGGCTTTCACGATGATGAGCTGGCCGCGTTGCGCATGCTGTTGCCCACGCTTGCCCTTGCCTTCAAGACCGCATGCTGCATGCGTATCATCAGCACCATCAGCGATGTCTATCTGGGACGGGATGCGGGCCGCAAGGTCATCAGCGGAACCATTACGCGCGGCGAAGTGGAAAAGATCGATGCTGTCTTATGGTTTTCCGATTTGCGGGATTTCACCGGCATTTCCGAGCGCGCCGAGCCCGACCAGATCATTCCGTTTCTCAATGACTATGCTGGTGTGGTCATCGAAGCCATCCACGCCCATGGCGGCAGCGTTCTGAAATTGATCGGGGACGGCATTCTGGCCATTTTCCGCGATGCAGATCAACGCTCAGGCTGTGCTGCCGCGCTGGCTGCCGAGATCACCCTTCGAACCAACCTGACCGTGCTGAACCACCGCCGCAAACAGGAAGGACTGCCCATAACGGATGTCTATCTGGGCCTGCATGTGGGGGAAGTCTTTTACGGCAATATCGGCAGCCGCAACCGGCTGGATTTTACCGTCGTCGGCCCCGCCGTCAATGTCGTCAGCCGTATCAGCGGGTTGTGCAGCTCGGTGGGGCGCGACACGGTCATGTCCCGCGAGTTCATGTTGATGTGCCCGGATGATATGCGCGACCTTATGGTCTCCATCGGGCGCTATGCCCTGCGGGGCTTTGCCCGGGCGCACGAGCTCTTCACCATCGACCCGGAAATGAGCTGAGAACGCGCGCGCCTTATATTAGCAACAGGACGGTTTCGCCTGTTTTGCGCCTTGTGCTGTGGTGAGGGCAGGCGTAGCAAAATTGCGGAGATCGGCATTTGCCGTGCATTGTGATTCGTACAATGTCGAACGGCCTGTCGCCCTGATCTGCGTCCGGGATGGGTTGCCATGCAAAAAGGTTTTCTACTGGGGTTGCTCGCTTACGCCAGCTTTTCCTGGGGAGACGCCACCATCAAGTCGCTCGGCTCAGAGGTCAGTGTCTTCGAGATCGGCTTTTTCAGCATCCTCTCATCCGCATCCATGATCTTCTTTTTCAAGCCCAAAGACGAGCATTGGCGCCATTTCTGGCGCATGAGCAGACCGTGGGCTGTCCATGCGCGCGCCATATCCGGGTTGTTTGCCGGCATTCTCGGTATCTATGCCTTTACCAGCGTGCCGCTGGCGGAAGCCTATGCGCTGATCTTTCTGTCCCCTCTTTTCGTCACCATCCTGTCGGCGCTGGTGCTGAAAGAGGATATCGGACTGTGGCGCTGGTCGGCGGTCATGGCTGGCATCGTCGGCGTCATTCTCGTTGTTCGTCCCGGCTTCAAGACGCTGGAACTAGGGCACTTCGCTGCAATTTGTGTTGCCTTTCTGGCGGGCCTCACCATTGTTCTGCTGCGCTCACTGGCAGGGCGGGAAAAGCGGACTTCCATCATGGGCGTGCTTGTTCTCTATGGCCTGACCTTCAACGGCGTCTTGATGTATCAGGATTTTCAGGTGCCGACATGGCATCAGATCGGTGCCTTCATCATCATTGGCGTCTGCACCGCCGTCGGGCAACTGACGCTGCTCAACGCAACTAAGATTGCGCCCGCCAGCCAGATCGCGCCGTCGCATTACTCGCAGATCTTATGGGCGGTTGCCATTGGCGCGTTCTTCTTTGCCGAATATCCGGACACGCTTGCCATTTCAGGTCTGGTCGTGATCGCCGCTGCCGGATTGCTGACGATGATGCGCGAGAAAATCCGCCTTGGTGTGGTGCGCTGGAACCCGTTTTTCCGAAACCGGCTCTGAACCGTTTACAGCGGTTGCCCCACCTGCTCCAGCAACCAGTTCTGAAATGCCCGCGCCAGCACATTGTCCTGCCGTCCTTCGGGCAGGGCAATGTAGTAACTGTTTTCCGTTTGCAGCGGCACATCAAACACCACCTGCAGAAGGCCGGAATTCAGTTCTGCCTCGATCAGATATCGGGGCAGAAGTGCAAAACCCAACCCGCTGATGGCGGCCTCGATGAGCATCGAAAACTGATCGAAGCGGCTGCCGCGATAGGCGCTGTCGGTGGCCAATCCATCCATCTCGAACCATTCGGTCCATAATTTCGGGCGCGTGGAAACGTGCAGAAGCGGGCCGTCCAGCATGTCAGCCCGAGTCTCCACCGGGCGGGAGGCGAGCAGGGCAGGGCTTGCGACGGGAACGATGACTTCGTTGCACAGAAAGGTGCAGGTGCCATGCGCCCAGACCGGCTGGCCGTAATGTATGGCAATATCGAAACCTTCCTCATCGAAATCGAAGGGTTGGGAACGTGATGCCACCGTCAGCACCGTATCTGGCCGGGTGCTCAGGAATTTGTGGAGGCGGGGAGTGAGCCAGCGGCTGCCGAATGTCGGAAGCGTGGCTATGGACAGCGACGCATTGGATGCACCTGATGTGACAGCGCGCACCATCAGCTGCTCGGATTGATGCAGCAATCTTTGCACGTCTGGCAGGAATTTGCGCCCCGCATCTGATAGCACCACCCGTCTTCGAATACGCTCGAACAGCAGCATGCCGGTCTGGGCCTCCAGATCGCTGATCTGGCGGCTGACTGCGCTTTGTGTCAGGTTCAGCTCTTCTGCCGCGCGCGTGAAATTTCCGTGCCTTGCCGCGCATTCGAACGCCTGCAAAGTGACGATATCAGGAACCAGCCGTCTGCGTGTGTCCATTCCAGTCTCGCATCAACAGAACCGGTTTCCTCATTTGAAAACGGCACTTGAACCCGTATATGATCTGGAAAGAGAATGAAACGGGTATGGCCTCGCGTCAATGTCCCGTTATCTGGAACCAAGGAGCTTTTGTCATGAGCCAATCCGCAAGCAAGGTCGATGTCGTCAAGGAAGCCCGAGCACTTCTCGAAAAGATGGGCGTTTCGCCGGCACTTTATCAGGGTGGCGATATGGCGTCTTTCAGCCCTGTCAGCGGCGAGGAAATCGCCCGGCTGAAAACGGTTTCGCCAAGCGACGTCTCAGCCATGGTCGAAAAAGCGGATGCGGCCTTCCGCACATGGCGTCTGGTGCCAGCGCCCAAGCGCGGCGAGCTGGTTCGCCTGCTGGGTGAAGAATTGCGTGCAGCGAAGGATGATCTTGGCCGGCTCGTTTCGCTGGAAGCTGGCAAGATCACCTCTGAAGGTCTCGGCGAAGTGCAGGAAATGATCGATATCTGCGATTTCGCAGTCGGTCTTTCGCGTCAGCTCTACGGCCTGACGATTGCAACCGAGCGCCGTGGCCACCGCATGATGGAAACATGGCATCCCCTTGGTGTCGTTGGTGTCATCTCTGCCTTCAATTTTCCCGTTGCCGTCTGGGCGTGGAATGCGGCGCTGGCCATCGTCTGCGGCAATGCCGTCGTCTGGAAGCCATCGGAAAAGACACCGCTGACGGCCCTTGCCGTTCAGGGCATTTTCGAGCGCGCCATTGCCCGCTTTGGCGACGCGCCTGCTGGCTTGAGCCAGGTTATCATCGGTGATCGCACCGTTGGTGAGGCGCTGGTCGATCATCCGAAAGTGCCGCTGGTCTCTGCCACCGGTTCCACCCGCATGGGCCGCGATGTGGCCCCACGTCTGGCCAAGCGTTTTGCCCGCGCCATTCTGGAGCTTGGCGGCAACAATGCCGGTATCGTCTGCCCTTCTGCCGATCTCGACATGGCGCTGCGCGCCATCGCCTTCGGTGCCATGGGCACGGCCGGTCAGCGTTGCACAACGCTTCGCCGTCTCTTCGTGCATGACAGCGTCTATGACCAGCTCGTTCCGCGTCTGAAAAAGGCCTATGCGTCCGTTTCCATCGGCAACCCGCTGGAAACCGCCGCACTTGTCGGCCCGCTCATCGACAAGGCAGCGTTTGATGGCATGCAGAAGGCATTGGAAGAGGCTGGCAAGCATGGCGGCATCATCACCGGTGGTGAGCGTGTTGCGGACGCTGGAAAGGACACCGCTTTTTACGTCAAACCCGCGCTGGTCGAAATGCCGAAGCAGGTTGGACCTGTTCTGGAAGAAACCTTCGCGCCGATTCTTTATGTGATGAAATACAGCGATTTCGATCAGGCGGTTGCAGATCACAACGCTGTTGCCGCCGGTCTGTCGTCGTCCATCTTCACCCGCGACCTTCAGGAAGCAGAGCGCTTCATGGCGGCGGATGGTTCCGATTGCGGCATCGCCAATGTCAATATCGGCACGTCAGGTGCGGAAATTGGCGGTGCCTTCGGTGGTGAGAAGGAAACAGGCGGCGGTCGCGAATCCGGCTCCGACGCATGGAAGGCCTATATGCGCCGTGCGACCAACACCGTGAACTATTCCAAGGCGCTGCCACTGGCGCAGGGCGTGACATTCGATATCGAGTAGTTTGGCGATATCGAATAATCTGGCGACATCGAACTAGCTTTAAAAATGGCCGCTGGCGAGATTGCGTTCTCGCCAGCGGCTTTTTGTTAGCCTATCGACATCAGGCTTGCATTTCCGCCTGCTGCCGTGGTGTTGACGCTGACGGACACTTCTTCCAGCAACCAGTTCAGATTGTAGGGCTGCTCAGCGCCTTGCAATTGCTCTGTCGTGGCGCATTGAACCAGAACCAGCGGGCCGGGAAGGCCAGCGATGCGGGTGTTGAGCTGCTGCACCCGCTCTGCGTCCCCCTCGATCAATGCACCGGCAAACGGTCCCGCTGTTTCCCAATCGCTGGACCATGTGATGCGGGCAGCCACATTGGATGGCAGACCATCAAGCTCCGCGTCCAGCTTCGTGTCGCGGTCGATCACGACAGTATTTCCGGCTGCAAGGGCGGCTGCCAGTTGGCGGAAAAGCCCGTCCTTAGTCTCCGGCGCAAGCAGCACCTGACCACGCGGATGCAGCGCATAAAGATTGCGCTCACCAACGGGGCCTGCAAGTTCGGTCTCAAAGCCCAGGCCCGAAAGATCGCCAGAAGCCCGCACCACTTGCGCGGCGGCCTTGTCGCCTTTCGTGTCCAGCCAGTTGGCGAGATCGGCAATTGCCGTGTCGGGCTGCTGGCCCTTGCGCTCAACCAGAGGCGGGTTTTTGGTCAGCCGTCCCAGATAGAGCGGGCCGCCAGCTTTCGGGCCGGTGCCGGACAGACCACGGCCACCGAAGGGCTGCACTCCCACGACCGCACCGATGATGTTGCGATTGACATAGAGATTGCCAGCCTTCACCCGCGAAAGCACATGCGCGATGGTCGTATCGAGGCGCGTATGCAGGCCAAAGGTCAGGCCGTAGCCGGTAGCGTTGATGTCGTCGATCAACCGGTCGAGCTTTTCGCGCTTGAAGCGGATGACGTGCAGAACCGGGCCGAAGACTTCGCGCTTGAGATCGGACAGGGATTTCAGCTCGATGATGGTCGGCGGCACGAAGGTGCCCTTGTCCGTTTCACCGGTGGGTGTGATCTGCTCGATCGTGTTGCCCATCGCACGCATGGCTTCGATGTGTTTTTCGATATTGTCCTTGGCTTCCAGTGTAATCACCGGGCCGACATCCACCGATAGCTGGTCGGTTCTGCCGATGCGCAATTCGTGTAGAGCGCCCTTCAGCATGGTCAGCGTTCGGTCAGCAACGTCGTTTTGAAGGCAGAGCACGCGCAGCGCCGAGCAACGTTGACCGGCACTGTCGAAGGCGGATGCTATGACATCGGCCACGACCTGCTCGGCAAGTGCCGAAGAATCGACGATCATGGCGTTCTGGCCACCGGTTTCGGCGATGAGCGGAATGGGGCGGCCATCGCTCGATACACGCTCGGCCAGTTGCTTCTGGATCAGACGAGCAACTTCCGTGGAGCCGGTAAACATCACGCCTGCCGTCTGTGCCGCACCCACCAGCTGGGCTCCGGTTTTGCCTTCGCCGGGAAGAAGCTGGACAGCGTCAGTGGGAACGCCCACCTCATGCAGCATGCGGATGGCCTCAGCAGCAATCAGCGGCGTTTCTTCCGCAGGTTTTGCCAGCACGGGGTTGCCAGCCACAAGAGCTGCCGCAACCTGCCCGATAAAGATCGCCAGCGGGAAATTCCACGGGCTGATGCAGACGATGGGGCCAAGGGCCTGCTGCTGCGGCCCGAATGTAGCGCGGGCTTCATGGGCATAGTAGCGCAGGAAATCGATCGCTTCGCGCACTTCGGCAATGGCGTTGGGTGCCGATTTACCAGCCTCGCGCATGATAAGGCCAAGCAGGGTCGGCAATCGCTCCTGCATGACGTCAGCTGCTTTTTCGAGGCAGGCTGCGCGCTCTTCAACTGATGTTTGCGACCAGTTGGACGTGGCTGCGGCTTCCAGCGCCTTGGCAACGTCTTCTTCGCTCGGCTCGGTCACGGTGCCGACCACATCCGTGTGGTCGCCGGGGTTGAGAACAGAACGCGTTGTATCTGAGGACAGAGGCGAGGCTGCTTTCCATTCCATGGCGACGCTTGCGGACAAGGCTTCGCTGAGCGTTGCCAGAACCATGTCATTGGCAAGATCCAGCCCTGCCGAGTTGGTGCGGGTGCCGAAGAGATTGGCGGGCTTTGCGATTTTTTCGTGCTGCGCGCCGGGAGCGGGCATGGCTTTCACCACGGTGACCGGGTCATCCAGAAGCTGGTCGATGGCGACATTCGGATCGGCGATACGGTTGACGAAGGAGGAGTTCGCGCCGTTTTCCAGCAACCGGCGCACAAGGTAGGCCAGAAGCGTTTCATGGGTTCCGACCGGCGCATAGAAGCGGCAAGGGCGGTCGAGATTGTTCTTGCCGACGACCTCACTGTAGAGCGGCTCTCCCATGCCGTGCAGGCATTGGAACTCATAATCCCCGATTTTAAAATCGGGACCGGCCAGATGGTAGATCGTCGCCAGGGATTGGGCATTGTGGGTGGCAAATTGCGGGAACACAACATCGCGGGCGGCCAGAAGCTTGGTGGCGCAGGCAATGTAGGACACATCCGTGTGAACCTTGCGGGTAAAGACGGGGAAGTCTGTCAGGCCATCCAGCTGTGCCCGCTTGATTTCGGCATCCCAATAGGCACCCTTAACGAGGCGCACCATGATGCGGCGGCTGGACCGGCGGGCCAGATCGATAATATAATCCAGCACGAAGGGGCAGCGGCGGCTATAGGCCTGCACGACGAAGCCAAGACCGTGCCAGTTGCCAAGCTCTGTATCCAGCGCAAGCGTTTCGAGAAGGTCGAGCGAAAGCTCCAGCCGGTCAGCTTCCTCGGCGTCAATGTTCAGGCCGATGTCATAACCCTTGGCCAGCAGCATCAGGGATTTGACGCGCGGCAGAAGCTCATCCATCACACGCTGCGCCTGCGCTCTCACATAGCGCGGGTGGAGGGCGGAGAGCTTGATGGAAATGCCGGGGCCGTTATAGACGCCGCGACCGGCGGACGCCTTGCCGATGGCATGAATGGCCTGCTCGTAATCGCGGTAGTAGCGCTCGGCGTCCTTGGCCGTGGTCGCTGCTTCACCCAGCATGTCGTAGGAATATTGAAAGCCCTGCGCTTCAAGCGGTTTGGAGCGGTTGATGGCTTCAGCGATCGTCTGGCCTGTCACGAACTGTTCGCCCATCATCCGCATGGCCATATCCACGCCCCGGCGAATGACAGGCTCGCCCGCACGGGAGATCAGTTTTGTCAGCGCTGCGGATAGCCCCTTGTCGTTGACGGTGGAGGTCAGCTTGCCGGTGATGACGAGACCCCAGGTGGCGGCGTTGACGAAGAGCGAACGACCGCCGCCCAGATGCGAGCGCCAGTCGCCGGTGGCGATCTTGTCACGGATCAGCGCGTCACGGGTGGCAGCATCGGGAATGCGCAACAGCGCTTCGGCAAGGCACATCAGCGCCACGCCTTCCTGGCTGGAAAGCGAATATTCCTGCACCAGTCCCTCGACACCGGTGCCTTTCGCCTTAGCGCGAAGGGCGGTGACCAGTTTGCGCCCGATAGTGCGGATCGTCGCCGCCTGTTCCGGCGACACGGTGGCGGCCTCAAGCAGTGGTGCCACGCATTCCGGTTCAGACCGGCGCGTCGCCTCGGTAATAGCCCGGCGAAGCGGCGTCTGCGGCTGTGTCTGCGGTGCAAAACGGGCAAATACACCGTCTGCTGCATCGGTCTGTGGTGTGGCAAGCGCGGCTACATATTCGGCCATGGGTCCGGTCCCTGATATCGGTGATGAGCGCCTCGATCTCGACGCTGTTGTTCTGATATGATCTTACCATTGCCGGTGAAGTTGCTATGGTCCTATTTCAGCGATATATTGGGACAAAATAACTTATAATATCGGCTTTTGAAGGCAAAATGGATGCCAAAACCATCTGAAACAGGCGATCTTGATCACTTCGATCTGAAGATACTGGGCGCTTTGAGCGAGGATGGGCGCATGTCCATTCTGGAGTTGTCGCGGCAGGTTGGACTGTCGAAAACACCATGCCAGACACGGCTGAAGCGTCTGGTCGATCAAGGCTATATTCTGGGCTTCCGCGCCATGCTCAACCCGGCCAAGCTGGGGCTGGAGCATATTGCGTTCACGGAGGTCAAATTGTCGGATACGCGCGAAAAGGCGCTGGAGGATTTCAACACTGCCGTGCGCAAAATCAAGGAAGTGGAAGAGTGCCACATGATCGCGGGTGCCTTCGACTATCTCTTAAAGGTCCGCACCACCGATATCCGCAAATACAGGCGCGTACTGGGCGAAAAAATCTCGAGCCTGCCCTTTGTCGCCAACACATCGACCTTTGTGGTGATGCAGTCTGTGAAGGAAGGCGGAATATAAAAAGGGCGCAGCCATGAGGCCGCGCCGTTTTGAAGTGTTTTGAAGTTTGACTTAGCGGACTGCTGATGCTGCCGTGACAGCTGTCATCTGGGCATCGGGACCAAACTCGTTTTCATCCTGAATGCCGAGCAGTTCCTGAAGGCGCAGACGGGCGCGGCTGACGCGGCTCTTAATGGTGCCGACAGGGCAGCCGCAGATTTCCGCAGCTTCCTCATAGGCGAAACCGGATGCACCGATCAGCAGAATGGCTTCACGCTGGTCTTCAGGCAATTTGGCAAGCGCCGTCTTGAAATCCGCCAGATCGACAGAACCATGCTGTTCCGGTGGAACCGACAGACGCGATGTGTAAGCACCATCCGTATCTTGGACTTCACGGCCGGATTTTCTGATCTGGCTGTAGAATTCGTTGCGAAGGATCGTGACCAGCCATGCACGCATATTGGTGCCGGGCTGATAGCTTTCCTGCTTTGCCCACGCCTTCATGATCGTGTCCTGCACCAAATCATCGGCGCGGTCACGGGATCGGATGAGGGAAATGGCAAAGGCGCGCAGATTTGGCAAGGCCGCCAGCATCTCACGCTTGAAATTGTATTCGTTCTTGTTTGGCTCTTCTACCATCACAGACCCGACGCTTTCGCTTTGTTTTCAGCTTCGTCGAGTTTTTCAAGCAAATCGAGGAACTTGTCTGGAATGCCCTCGTCTTGAACTGTGTCGTAAAGTTCGCGTAATTTGCGGGATATCACCGTTCGCCCCGAATCCGGGACTGTCGGCGACTTCCCCTTATCAGACGGTTCCTGATCTGATTGAAACATGCTCATGATTTCCGGTATTCCTAATGTGTCATGACTCATAATGCCTATCTAAAAAAAATGTTCCAGCCGACCGGAACTTTTTTTTAAATGCCACGTTTTTTCGTTTAGGTTTGCGATGCAAGCCGCACGATTCCAGGGGAGAATTTTATGTCAGTTTCTACACGCATTGCACCACACCTGCCTTATTTGCGCAGGTTCGCGCGTGCTGTTTGCGGTTCACAATCCACTGGTGACGCTTACGTTGCCGCCAGCCTGGAAGCATTGATTGCCGATGTCAGCATTTTTCCGCAGACCAGCAGTGACCGGGTCTCGCTCTATCAATTGTTCGTATCGATTTTTAGTTCCGTCACGATCAACATCAAGACCGATGAAAATCTCACAGGCTGGGAAAAGCGCGCCTCCGCGAACCTCTCTGCCGTGCCAGCGGTTCCACGCCAGGCGTTCCTCCTGACCACAGTCGAGGAATTCTCCATGGCCGAAGTCGCAGAAATCCTTCGCGTGCCTGAAGCACATGTTGGCAAGCTGATCGATGAAGCGGCATCCGAAATTGCCCGTCAGGTCGCCACTGACATCATGATCATCGAAGACGAGCCATTGATTGCGATGGACATCGAGCAGATGGTGACGGATCTGGGCCATAACGTGACCGGCATTGCGCGCACCCACAAGGAAGCGCTTGAGCTGTTCCACCGCACCCAGCCGAAGATGATCCTCGCGGATATTCAGCTGGCAGACGGAAGCTCCGGTCTGGAAGCCATGAAGGAAATCCTTCAGATGACAACGCTTCCCGTGATCTTCATCACTGCCTTCCCTGAGCGTCTTCTCACAGGCGAGCGTCCTGAGCCGACATTCCTTGTGACCAAGCCGTTCAATCCTGATATGGTGAAGGCGCTGATCAGCCAGGCGTTGTTCTTCAATGAAAGTTCACGTGTCGCTGCTTAAATAGCCCTCTACTTAGAAGATTTTGGAACTCGGGTTGTTACTCGGCGTTGAGGTCTGCGTGTTTGTTGAAAACAAAGCGACCTTGATCGCCGTTCCCCGTTAGGAGACCATATTGCATCGGCTGGCGTGGCATAATGCGGGGCGGGATGAGGGCGACCTTCACGATTCACTCGTGTTGGCTCTTCTCGATTCCGACGAAACGGTCATGCTGCAGGACCGTGACAAAGAGTATATCTTCATCGCGAACTTGCCCGATGTGTGGAACCTCCCACAGGAAACGGCTCAGGAGCCAACTGACACCAGCATGTTCGGCGAAGATTTGGCCGCCCGGTTGGCCGATCTCAAGAAAGACCTGACCTCTGCCGGTAGCAGGGGCATGCTGGAAGTGAATGCCGGCAAGGACCGCGTCTTCCAGTTTCACGTCTATTCCACCGTCAACATGTCCGGGCAGCGAGTTCTCAAAACGACGATCCGAGAGATCACCGCCGAGAGAAGACGCGAGCAATTGCTCCGCTCGCTTCTGCGCGAAGTCAGCCACAGGTCCAAAAATCTCCTCGCCATCATCCAGAGCCTTGCTGCACAGACGGCGCGGTTCAGCTTCACCAAAGAAGATTTTCTGCGGAAGTTCCGGGGCAGGTTGCATGCGCTTGCTCAGTCGCAGGATCTGATCACGGATTCCGACTGGCGTGGCGCGGAAATTTTCGACCTGCTCAAGCAGCAGGCCGATCTCTATCTGCCGGAATATCCGCACCTGATTCAGATGAGGGGCGAAAACCTTCTTCTTAATCCCAATGGTGCGCTTTATGTGGGACTGGCTTTCCACGAACTGGTCGTCAACACCGTCAGCCATGGCGGAAACCTGTCCCGCCACCTTCCCCTGACGCTGGATTGCCGTAAGGACGGAGAGTTCTTCGAGGTGCGCTGGACAGAGCCTCTCGGTGGCAGCGGTGCCGTCATGTCCTCTGGTGATGGGGACAAGAGAAGCAATTTCGGCAGCGTTGTGCTGGAAAAGGTTGTTCCCGCAGCCCTGGGTGGCGAAGCGCGCTATCAGGTGCATGCCGACAATATTGACTATTTCCTGAGATTTCCCGCACCTATTCCAACCTGAGTGTTGGAGTTTTGCCTGCTCATATCGCCTGAACCTTTGAGGGTTCTGGCGAGCTCGCAATTTTGATTTCTGATAGAAGTGGCCAAAACGAAAAAAAGCACGGCTCCGTAGAGCCGTGCTATTCAGTGCAGGTTTTCAGGGGCAAAACCTGCTGCGCCAAGCCTCAGGCGGGGACGGGGAGTGGCTTGGCTTGCCATAAAAACGCGGACCTTATTCTTTGGTTCCCACGATTTTCAAATTTTTTTTCGAGAGCTTAAAACTTTTTTGCGCAGGCGATTTCGCCGGTGTTGAGCGGGCTATGAATGGGTGCTGGCACGCCTACTATGGAGAGGCGCTGCTGCATTTTCGATCACGGCGTCCTCACAAACTGGTGCTGACTGCTTAAAAAAATGGCGGAACCAATTTTGACCCGACGCCGTTTGCAATTCAACAGGTTCGCAAACGGCTCGACCGGAGCGAACAGGTTAGTTGAAACGATAAGGAAGGTACGAAATGAAAAAGACACTCACCACGATCGTCACAGCCGCTCTCTTGGGTTCCACAACGTTCGCACCTCTTGCCATGGCACAGGGCACAACTGCACCTGCAGCACCAAGCGCAACCGCGCCTGCGACGACTGCAGCACCTGATGCGGCGATGCCGTCCACTACCGCTGCTTCTGGCTCTTATCTGACAGAGCAGGGCGCAACGCAGATCAGCGCCAATGACTATATCGGTAGCGCCGTTTACACGGCTGCTGACGAAAGCATCGGTAGCGTGACCAACCTCATTCTCGAAGAAAATGGCGGCATCGTCGCAGCCGTTGTCGGCGTGGGTGGCTTCCTCGGCCTGGGTGCCAAGGATGTAGCCGTTCCTATGAGCAAGCTGACAGTGACACGCGATACGGCCAACGGCACAATCCGTCTCACCACCACCGAGACTGCTGAAACGTTGAAGGCCGCACCTGAATTCGTCACGATGAAGGAAAAGGCCGATGGCACGACGCCAGCGCCAGCCGCTGACGGAACCACGACCACGGCACCAAAGCCATAATCTCTTCCTGGGAGAGAGGCGCTACGACATGATGACGTAGCGGAAACACCGGTCCTCTGGGCCGGTGTTTTTTTGTGCTTTTCACATCCGTTTTACACATTTGCGCTCAGGGGCACCGGGCGTGATAGTGGGTAGACCACTTTGCCATCCTCTTCCCCACGGGGAAACGCGCCTTCCCTGTGCCGTCGCTCGGCTTCCTTGTAGCCTGCCGGGCTTATGCCAATGTAGCGCTTGAACATGCGTGAAAAGTAATAGGCGTCCGTATAGCCAGACTGCTCCGCCGCCTGCTTGACGTGACAACCGCTCGCCAAAAGCCCCATGGCGCGCTCCATTCGTTTGAATTCCTGAAATTTGACGGGCGTCCAGCCGATCTGTCGTTTGAACTCACGCTTGAAATAGTCGGGATTATAGGGTGCTGATTCAACGACGCTCTCGGCCAGCGTTTCTTTCACAGGGTCCATGGCAATCTGGTTTGCTGCAACCATGATGGCCAGCGATAGCGCATCAGGATTGCCGACATTGCCCACGGCCTGTTCGCGCCATTCCACAAAAGCTTCGTTGATAAACTCCATCAGCAACACCATGAACAGATGATGCTGCATAAGCGTGGTGGATGATGGAGGTGCGATGTCGTGGAAACGCCTGACAATCGGCTCCAGAATGCTCCAGTGCGACAGAGTAAGGCATGTCTTCAGCCTGATCTGCGAGACAAAATCGAGCCTTCCGAAAAGGTCGAGAGTGAAATGCTGAGCGATGCCGGTGTAAAGGTCTCTGGAGCCGGAGCGACCGACAAAGCGCGTGTTTGCCGGTATCAGCATCGCCGTTCCCGGCTCCATCGTGATCGTCTGACCCTCGATCTCATAGGTCGCCTTGCCCGTCAGGCAAACCAGAAAATCATGCACGCTGTTGGTCTTGTCGATGCTCCATGTGGGGGAGTGCAGCATCTTGATGGTGGAGCGCGTTAGCGTCAGAGCCAGAGCATTCGGCGGTATTTCAGCGAAAACATTACCTTCGATTTTGTCCATCTCTTTTCCCAAAAATGTCGATTTGCATCATGCCACTTTGGAAGTCATATTATCTCTTGAGCCTGAAAAAGAAACAGGCTGGTGAGGAAATGGGAGGATTTGAGGTTTTCGAGGTTCAACCCTGAAAAAGGGATGAATTGGCAGAGAATCTCAATTTTAGCGAAGATGCAGAATAAAGAACATCACTATCAGCGTGGCAGGTCTCCTGTCACGGCGGTTTCGCTCGCGCTTTGGAGGCGCAATCATTCGCTGACCAGCACGCCATGGCATGGAAGATCACGCGCATGAGTGGAGACAATCGCTTCCTCGGGCTGTTTTATCTGTCGCCCTATATCATCGGCCTGCTGATCTTCACGACGCTGCCATTCATGGCGTCGCTCTATCTCAGCTTCACCAATTACAATCTGCTGGATCAGCCCACATTCACCGGCCTTGCCAATTACATCAAGCTGTTCACCAATGATCGCACATTCCGCAAATCGCTGTGGGTGACGCTGATCTATGTGTTCACCACGGTGCCGCTGAAGCTTGTCTTCGCGCTCTTCATTGCCGTCATCCTGAACTATAAGCTCAAGGCCATCAATTTCTTCCGCACGGCCTATTATGTGCCATCCATTCTGGGTGGCTCGATCGCGATCGCGGTTTTGTGGCGCTACATCTTTGCCGATACGGGCCTCGTCAATATGGGCCTCAATTTGCTCGGCTTTGAAGGCGTCAACTGGTTCGGAGATCCGACCAACGCCCTTTTCACCATCACCCTCCTGCGCATCTGGCAGTTCGGGTCCGCCATGGTCATCTTCCTGGCAGCATTGCAGAGCGTCGATAATTCGCTCTACGAGGCCGCCTCCATCGATGGCGCCGGCAAATGGAAGACGTTTGTCCACATCACGCTGCCGCTGATCACGCCGGTCATCTTCTTCAATCTGATCATGCAGATGGTGCAGGCGTTTCAGGAGTTTAACGGCCCCTACATCATCACGCAGGGCGGGCCGCTGAAGTCCACCTATCTGCTGCCACTCTATATTTATGACGAAGCGTTCAAGCGGTTCGACATGGGATACGCCTCGGCCATCGCATGGGTCCTGTTCGTCATCATCATGGTGCTGACCGTCATTGCCTTCTGGTCGTCTCGCCATTGGGTCTACTACGCTGGCGATAAAAGGAGCTGACCATGGTCGATCACGCTGTTTCCACTTTCGACGCTGCTGCCATGGATGCCGAACGCGCCCGCAGCCGGGAGCGCATCCGCACCCGTATCAGCACCACCATCCGCTATTTCATGCTGACGGCGGTCGGTCTGTTGATGCTCTATCCGCTGATCTGGCTGATCGGCGCATCCTTCAAGACCAATGCCGAAATCTTCAACAATCCCGGTTTCTGGCCTGAAAATCCGACGCTGGACGGTTATATCCAGGGCTGGAAGACGTCGACGCCCTATACATTCGCAACATTCTTCCTCAACACGCTCTGGATCGTGCTTCCGAAGATGATCGGCACGGCCATATCCTGCACGGCCGTGGCCTATGGCTTTGCAAGATTTGAGTTTCCGGGCAAGAAAATCCTGTTTGCATCGCTGATTGCGACGCTTCTTCTACCGAATGTCGTCACCCGCATTCCGCAATATCTGCTGTTTCGCGATCTCGGCTGGCTGGATACCTATCTGCCACTCTGGGTTCCCTCGGCCTTTGCGGGCGATGCCTTCTTCGTCTTCATGCTGGTCCAGTTCCTGCGCGCCATCCCGCGCGACATGGAAGAGGCGGCGCGGGTGGATGGCGCATCCACCATGCAGACATTGCTGTTCATCGTCGTTCCCTTGCTCACACCCGCATTGATCTCTGTCTGCCTGTTTCAGTTCATGTGGACCATGAACGACTTCCTCGGGCCGTTGATCTACCTCTCATCCATCGAAAAATACCCCGTGTCGCTGGCTTTGAAACTGTCGATCGACACCACCGAAGCCTTCGACTGGAACCGCATTCTCGCCATGTCGGTCCTCGCCATCACGCCCGCACTCGTCGTGTTCTTCGTGGCGCAGAAATACTTCATCGACGGCATCTCCGCTGGCGGCATCAAAGGATAATCGAAATGGCAAGCCTTCAACTCAGGAACCTCGAAAAAGACTATGCGTCCTTCCGTGCCGTGCATGGCATCAATCTCGATATCGAGGATGGCGAGTTCATGGTGCTGGTCGGTCCGTCAGGCTGCGCCAAGTCCACGACGCTTCGCATGATCGCGGGTCTGGAGCGCATCACCGGCGGAGAAATCCGCATTGGTGGCGAACTCGTCAACGACAAGCCGCCGGGCGAACGCGGCATTTCCATGGTGTTCCAGAATTACGCGCTCTACCCGCATATGAAGGTGCACAAGAACCTGTCCTTCAGCATGCGGCTGAAGCGCCGCTCCAAGGCCGATATTGAAGAGGCAACGCAGAATGTGTCAGAGACACTGGAAATCCAGGCGCTTCTCGACCGTTTGCCCAAGCAGCTTTCCGGCGGGCAGGCGCAGCGCGTGGCAGTGGGCCGTGCGCTCATCAAGAAGCCGCAGGTCTTTCTGTTCGATGAGCCCCTGTCCAATCTCGATGCGAAACTGCGTGCCTCGATGCGGGTGCGCATCACCGATCTTCACAAGCGTCTCAAGGCTGATGGGCAGCAGGCAACCGTGGTCTATGTCACGCACGACCAGACAGAAGCCATGACCATGGGCGACCGCATCTGCGTGATGAAGGAGGGCCACATCATGCAGGTGGCTGATCCGGTGACGCTCTATAACAGGCCCGCCAACGCCTTTGTCGCCGGCTTCATCGGCAGCCCGGAAATGAACCTCATCAATGGAACGCTGGAAGGCGATGGCGCGATTAATATTGCAGGCCAGAGTGTGCAGCTCGGGCCCGAGCTGACGAACCGCCTGCGCGCAGATGCGCCGAAGGAGGTCATTTTAGGGGTTCGCCCGCAGCATTTCAGCCTTGCGACGCCAGACACGCCCAATGCCCTTTCGGGCCGTATCAGCCATGTCGAATTCATGGGGCACGAGGTCTATCTGCACATTCAGGCGGGAGAGAACCGTGTCATCGCCGTGGTTCAGGCGCAGGCCTATGACCGCAGGACCGCCCGGGACGAGCAGGTTTGGCTGACGGCGGATGCGCGCTCGGCCCATGTGTTCTCCCGTCAATCGGGCGAGAATATCAGCCTTGCCTAGAGGCATCGGATTTCAACGTTGAATGATCGGGAGGATCTTTAATGAAACGTGCATTGATACTGGCTGTGCTTTTTGCCGCCACAAGCTTTGCCAATACGGCATCTGCTGCAAACCTGCGCATGTCGTGGTGGGGAAGCGATGACCGGCACCTGGCCACGCAGGAAGCCTTGAAAGTGTGTGGCGCAAAATTCGGCCACACGATTGCGCCTGAGTTTACCGGCTGGCAGGGCCATCAGGAAAAGATCGCCACGCAGCTGGCTGGCCGCACCGAGCCTGATATCATGCAGGTCAACTGGCCATGGCTGCCGCTGTTTTCGAAGAATGGTGATGGCTTTGCCGATCTCAACCAGTTCAAGGACGTGATTGATCTCAGCCAATGGACGCAGGCCGATCTCGACAGCACGACCGTCAAGGGCAAGCTGAACGGCGTTGCGGTTTCCACCACTGGCCGCATTTTCATGTTCAACAAGACGATCTACGAAAAGGCAGGCATCGCCATCCCCACGACCTGGGATGAGGTCTTTGCCGCTGCGCCGGTTCTCAAGGAAAAGCTCGGCGAAGGTTACTACCCATTTGAAGCGGCACCTTCCGAGGGCAATGGCCTCAATGCCCGTATCGTCGTTATCCTGCGTGCCACGCAGATGACCGGCAAGACCTTCATCGATCCCGAAACCAACAAGATTGCATGGAGTGAAGCAGAGTTTGCCGAGGCCTTGAACTTCTACCAGTCGATGGTGGACAAGCACGTCATCGAATCCTGGAAGAGCTCGTCTGGCGGCGGCAATCGTCCTTTGTTTGAAAATCCGAAATGGGCTAATGGCCGTTACGCAGGCACCTATCAGTGGGACAGCACCTACGGCAAAATCGCGGCACCGCTCGAAAAGGGTCTGGGACTCGTGCCCGCCCATTCGCCGAAATCCGAGGGTGGCAAGTCCGAGGGCATTTATCGCAAGCCATCCATGCTGTTTTCCATCTCCAAGAACAGCAAGGAGCCGAAGGCGGCAGCGCAGATCATCAACTGCCTGCTGAACGACCCTGAAGCCGTAGCCATTCTAGGTGCCACACGCGGTATTCCCTCCAGCAAGATCGCCATTAAGACACTGACGGATGCGGGCAAGATCAAGCCGGTGCAGGCGCAATCCTACAAGGTTGTGGTCGAGTCCGAAGGTCCGAAGGTCTCGCCGCTGATCGAGCATCCACGTATCACCGAGGCTTTCGACACCAATCTTGAAGCCTTCGCCTATGGCCAGCAATCCGCCGAAGACACAGCCGCCGAAATCATCGCGGGTGTTGATGAAGCGCTTTCCGGTCTCTGAGGACGCCCGCTTATGACCAACACCGCTGTCCTGCTTCTTACCGCGTCGTCGCGAACCGCAACATTCAGTGTGGATGCCGAAACGCATCTGCATGCACTGGATGCGCGGCTTGGCTGGCGCGTGACGCATAAGGACGGCGGTGTGGGTGTGGAGGGTCAGACATCGACAGTCGTCTTCACCGTGGCGGGGCTTGAGCCCGGTCGTTCCTACGATCTCAATATCGGTGATGCCGTGCTGCCCTTCTCCACGAAGGCCGAAACTGGCATCATCGATATCAGGGATTATGGTGCGTCACCCGGCAACAACGATAATGCCGGTTCTATCGCACGCGCCATATCAGCGGTTCCCGAAGGCGGGACGCTCAAAATTTCGAGCGGCCTTTGGAAAACTGGACCGATCTACCTCAAGAGCCGGATGACCTTGCTTCTGGAAGAAGGGGCCGAATTATCCGCACTGTCCGACTGGAGCGATCTACATATTTTTCCGGCCCGCCATGCCGATGGACGCGTACTCGGCACGTGGGAGGGTGTTGCCGAACCCAGTTTCGAAAGCGTCATCAATGCCATAGACTGTGAAGATCTGACCATCACAGGCCCCGGCGTCGTCGATGGTGGCGGCGATTGTGGGGATTGGTGGACATGGCCGAAGGAGACGAGACGAGGCGCGCGCCGTCCGCGCACGCTCTTCCTCTCCGGTTGCCGTGACCTTGTGTTATCGGGCTTCACGGTGCGCAACTCGCCCTCATGGACCGTCCACCCTGTCTTGTGTGACCGGCTTCTGGCTGCGGATCTTCGCATCGAGAACGATCCGGGCTCGCCCAATACGGATGGTTTCAACCCCGAATGCTGTCAGGATGTCCGGCTTGTCGGCCTGTTCATTTCCGTGGGTGATGACTGCATTGCCATCAAGGCCGGAAAGCGGCATCCGCTCGGCGGGCCTGACAGGCCGACAGAGCGGATTGATATCCGAAATTGCCTCATGCAGCGCGGCCATGGCGCCGTCGTCATGGGCAGCGAAATGAGCGCTGGCGTCAGCGATGTCTCGATCAGCCGCTGTCATTTCATCGGCACGGATCGCGGGTTGCGCATCAAGACACGCCGCGGGCGTGGTGGCTCGGTTGCCAATATCAGCATGGTGGATTGCTGCATGGATCAGGTCGCGATGCCGGTCGCGGTCAACGCCTTCTATTTCTGCGATGCCGATGGCCTATCGGATTATGTTCAATCGCGTCTGCCTCTGCCCGTTACGCCTGAGACACCAGGCCTGTCAGGTCTGACGCTCCGCAATATCGAGGTCACGGCCGCCCATACCGCCGCCGCCGTCTTTTACGGCCTGCCGGAAGCGCCGATCCGCGATGTGGTGATCGAGAATTATCGGGTCACGTTCGATCCGCATGCCGAGCCGCAGATTGCTGAAATGGCGAGCGAACTTCCGGCGCTCAGACATGCGGGCATCATTGCCGAAAACACTCTCTTCAAAACACTGTCGGGACTTTTTCCCGCCTCCATCTATCCAACCGAGAATGACAGAGCTCATGCTGAACAGCTACTTTGATGAATACGCCCGCGACTATGCTTATTATAAGGGCGGTTCGTGGTGTTACGAGGACGGGTGTCTCTACCGCAGCCTGATTGCGCTTCATGAGGCAACCGGCGAGCAGCGCTGGCTCGACCATCTTCTGCGGCTGGTCAACGGCCAGCTGGATGCGGCAAACCGGCTGGCCGGATATCGCATCGATGAGTTCAATATCGATAATGTGCTGGCGGGGCGGGCGTTGACTTATCTTTATGGCCTGACCGGCGAGAGCAAATGGCTCGAGGCCGCTAAGCCGCTATCAGAGCAACTGCAATTTCATCCGCGCACCCAGGCGGGGCCTTACTGGCACAAGCTGCGATACCCGCATCAGGTCTGGCTCGACGGTCTCTATATGGCGCTGCCCTTCAAGCTGGAATATGCAAGGGCGGCCAAGCTGCCGCATATGCGTGATGATGCCGTCAGCCAGTTTCTCACAGCCCTTGATCTGACCTATCATGAAACGTCAGGCCTTTATCGTCACGGCTTTGACGAGTCGCGCCTGCAAGGCTGGGCCGACAAGACCACGGGCCTGTCGCCCACCCATTGGGGCCGCGCCATCGGCTGGCTTGCCATGGCATTCGTCGATATGATCGAGAACCTGCCCGCAGGCAGCGCGCGTGATGAAATCGAACGACGCGCAAGCCTTTTGGCGCAGCGTGTCCAGCCCTTGCAGCTGGAAGACGGGCGCTGGCTGCAGGTGGTGGATGCGCCAGAGATTGATGGCAACTATGCGGAAAGCTCTGCAACAGCCATGTTCGCCACTTTCTATCTGAAAGGCGCTCGCCTGAAGGTCGCTGGTTTCGACGCCGATATCGGACACAGGGCGCTCAACGCTCTCAAGACCCATGCCATAAAGCCGGATGCCGACCAGCGTCTGCGGCTTGGCCAGATCTGCTGTGTGGCGGGGCTTGGTGGGTTTGAAGGGGTCTACCGCGATGGTACGGTCGAATATTACCTGTCTGAGGTCATTCGTGCCGATGACATCAAGGGGGTCGCCCCCTTGATGATGGCTCATGCTGAAACTCTTAGAGCCGGCTATCCTGCCCGCGTTGTCGAGGCAGGATAGGTTTCTCGGGCGCTGAGCCTAAAGGCTTTCGTTGCGGGAAGAGTGCCAGCGCCATGCGGAGCTGATAATGTCTTCCAGCGTGTATTGCGGTTCCCAGCCAAGCACTTCGCGTGCCTTGTCATTGTTGGCAACGAGTGTCGTGGAATCACCTGCGCGGCGCTCGGCATATTCCACCGGGAAGGGGCGGCCTGAGACTTTCGAGATCGTATCGAGCAATTCCTTGACGGTCGTTCCCGTTCCGGTTCCGAGATTGAGCTCAACCGTTTCGCCACCATTCCAAAGATATTCGACAGCGCGAATATGGGCGTCGGCCAGATCCAGAATGTGGATGTAGTCACGCACACAGGTGCCGTCGCGGGTTTCATAATCCGTGCCGAACACCTTGAAGCCTTCACGGCGTCCGAGCGCTGCCTCGATGGCAAGCGGAATGGCATGGGTTTCAGGCTTGTGCCATTCGCCGATGCGTCCTTCAAAATCCGCGCCTGCCGCGTTGAAATAGCGCAGCATGACGGATTTCAGGTCCTTATAGGTGCTGTAATCCTTCAACGCCTGCTCAACCACCCATTTCGTGCGGCCATAGGGGTTGATCGGCGCCTGCGGATGCGTCTCATCCAATGGCACGCGCTCAGGCAGACCATAGGTGGCGCAGGTGGAGGAGAACACGAAGGCTTTTACGCCCGCATCCATGGTCGCAGACAGAAGCGTCAGCGCGCCGATGACGTTGTTGTCGTAAAAGGACACCGGGCTTTTAACGGATTCGCCCACTTCGATCAGGGCTGCGAAATGCAGGACGGCATCGGGCTTGTATTTGGCGAAAACCTCGTCGAGGCGCGCCTTGTCCCTGATGTCACCCTGCTCGAAAGGTCCCCAGCGCACAAATTCTTCGTGGCCGTTGGAAAGATTGTCGAAAACGACAGGCTCATAGCCGCGTTCGGCGAGCAGCATGCACGTGTGGGAACCGATATATCCGGCACCGCCAACAACAAGGACTTTTTTCCGCATCCAGCGTTTTCTCCATTACGAACCGTTGGCAAACTGCCTAACATTTTGTCGTCAGAAGGGCAGCGGAATTTTTCGCAGGTGCAAAAATAAAGCCGCCTTCCGGTGTGGAAGGCGGCTTTGCGATTGAATGGTCTTATTTCTTCTTCAGGATCGTCGTTCGTGTCGCCACGTAACCGACCGCAATTGCCGTCAGCAGCGTTACGAACGGTCTTGCGGCGAGCGCACTGCCTGCCAGTGATTGCGCCGCAAGCGGCGCAGCGGCAAGTGGCATCACAGGTGCTGCAGCGTAGACGCGTGGTCTGCGCTTAATGGCAAGAGCAACCAGCATAAAGACGCCAAGAAGGAATGCGCCACCTGCAATGACGAGTGCGGCAGGGCCAGCACCGATTTCATCTGCAAGGTAGATCGCACCGCCCACAAAGGCCGCGACGAAGGCAATCAGGAAGAAAACGCTCGCCAATGTCCACAACAGGATTGTGGACTTGATGCGGCGTGTTACCATCTGGCCTTCCCGCTGCGTGTCGCCAAGATAAAGCAGAAGCGATTGAAGCATCTGCTCGCCTTAACGACGGGTAACGAGGGCGATCAGGAAGCCCGCTGCAACCGCAATGCCGAGCGACTGAAGCGGGTTCTTCTGAACCTGATAGGTCAGGTTGTCATTGATGGACTGAATTTCGTTGCGAACAGTCGCGACAGTTTCTTCGCCAGCAGCCATTGCGTCATCTGCAGCACGCGAGGCGCGAGCCTTGACTTCATGCGATACGCCAGCGCCCAGTGCCTTAACGCTGCCAGCCAGGTTGGCCAGATCTTCGCGAAGCTGAGCAAGCTGCGCAGAAACTTCTGCTGCATCCGCATCTACGCGGGCTTCGTTGATGTTGTCTTCTACGTCGCGAACCGTCGCCATGATGTTTCCTTTGCTGAAATTAAGTCAAAACGCCGTGCTTACGGCTCACACTTGGTCCTCAAACGTAGCGGAGCGGTTTTTGTTCCGCCAGCGGGCATGTGCGTTTAAAAAACGCAGCGATTGCAGAATCTTTTGCGCGGGTTTGTTTTCCTGTCACAAGCATCATATAAGGCCCCACACAAGACGACATGATTTCCTATCCACGACAATGATGTGACCGAGAAATGCTGCAAACACCCTATTACCTGATCGACAAGGCAAAGCTCCTCAAGAACATGGAGAAGATTGCTTATGTGCGCGAAAAATCCGGCGCGAAGGCTTTGTTGGCGCTGAAGTGCTTCGCAACGTGGTCGGTGTTCGATTTCATGTCGCAATATATGGATGGCACCACGTCGTCGTCTCTTTATGAGGTGCGTCTGGGCCGTGAGAAATTTGGTGGCGAAACCCATGCCTATAGCGTGGCCTATGCCGATTACGAGATCGATGACGTCGTTGCCAATGCCGACAAGATCATCTTCAACTCCATCAGCCAGCTGGAGCGTTTTGCCGACAAAGCATCCGGCATCACACGCGGCCTGCGCCTGAACCCACAGGTATCCTCGTCCACCTTCGATATCGCCGATCCGGCTCGTCCGTTCAGCCGTCTGGGCGAGTGGGATGTGTCGAAGGTCGAAAAGGTTATGGACCGCATTTCCGGCTTCATGATCCACAACAATTGCGAAAACGGTGACTTCGACCTGTTTGACCAGATGCTGGGGCAGATCGAGGAAAAATTCGGCTCGCTGCTGGCACGTGTTGAATGGGTCAGTCTTGGCGGCGGCATTCACTTCACGGGCGAAAACTACCCCATCGACCGCTTCTGCGATCGTTTGAAGGAATTCTCGGAAAAGTTCGGCGTCCAGGTGTTTCTGGAGCCCGGCGAGGCTTCAATCACCAAGAGCACGACGCTGGAAGTCACGGTTCTCGATACGTTGTACAACGGCAAGAACCTCGCCATCGTCGATAGTTCGATTGAAGCCCATTTGCTGGATTTGCTGATCTACCGCGAAAACGCCAAGGTTTTGCCCAATGAAGGCGATCACTCTGTCATGGTGTGCGGCAAGTCCTGCCTTGCGGGTGATGTATTCGGCGAGTTTCGCTTCGAACATGAGCTGAAGGTTGGCGACCGCGTCTCATTCCAGGACACGGCCGGTTACACCATGGTCAAGAAAAACTGGTTCAACGGCGTGAAAATGCCGACGATTGCCATCAAGGAACTGGACGGCACCATCACGACCGTCCGTGAATTCGACTTTGCCGATTTCGAGCAAAGCCTGTCTTAATCACTCCAACACAATCCCTGCGGGGAAAAGGGGGCATCACCTGAAATGAAGAAGAACGTTCTCATCATCGGCGCCGGTGGCGTAGCACAGGTCGTGGCGCATAAGTGCGCCCAGAACAGCGATGTATTGGGAGACATTCATATTGCGTCACGCACACAGGAAAAGTGCCGCAAGATTGTCGAGTCCGTACGCGAAAAGAAGAGCCTCAAAACCGATGTAAAGATTGAGGCCCATGCGCTTGACGCTATGGATATCGAGGCCACGAAAGCCTTGATTGTGAAGACTGGTGTTCAGATCGTCATCAATGTCGGTTCGGCTTTCGTCAACATGTCCGTTCTTCGTGCCTGCATGGACACAGGTGTTGCCTATATGGATACGGCCATCCATGAGGATCCGACCAAGATTTGCGAAAATCCGCCATGGTACGGAAATTACGAATGGCAGCGCGCTGCCGAATGCAAGGAAAAGGGCATCACCGCCATTCTGGGCGTTGGCTTTGATCCGGGCGTGGTCAACGCCTATGCGCGTCTGGCCAAGGATGAGTATTTCGACAAGGTCACCTCCGTCGATATCGTCGATATCAATGCCGGTAGCCATGGTCGCTGGTTCTCGACCAACTTCGATCCTGAAATCAATTTCCGCGAATTCACGGGCGTAGTCTACTCCTGGCAGAACCAGCAGTGGCAGACCAACCAGATGTTCGAGGTCGGCCAGGAATTCGACCTGCCGGTTGTTGGCAAGCAGAAGGCCTATATGACTGGCCATGACGAAGTGCATTCGCTGTCCAAGAACATGGATGGTGCCGATGTGCGCTTCTGGATGGGCTTTGGCGATCACTATATCAACGTCTTCAACGTTCTGAAGAACCTCGGCCTTCTGTCTGAAAAGCCGGTCAAGACAGCCGAAGGTCTGGAAGTCGTTCCCCTCAAGGTGGTGAAGGCCGTGCTGCCGGATCCATCGTCGCTGGCGCCTGATTATGTGGGCAAGACCTGCATTGGCGATATCGTGAAGGGTATCAAGGACGGCAAGGAAACCGAAGTCTTCATCTACAATGTGGCAGACCACAAGGATGCCTATAATGAAGTCGGTAGCCAGGGCATTTCCTACACGGCTGGCGTTCCGCCCGTCGCTGCCGCGATGTTGATTGCATCGGGCGAATGGGATGTGAAGCAGATGGCCAATGTGGAAGAGCTGCCACCGCAGCCATTCCTCAACATTCTGAACAGGATCGGTCTTCCAAGCCGCATCAAGGATGAAAATGGCGACCGCGCCCTGACATTCTGATCCTTCGAGAATACAAAAAGCCCCGCTTTGCGAACTGATCCCGGACCTTTCAAATGGCCGGGATCATTCACAGCGGGGCTTTTTTTTGTCTTGAGATTGATTGTGAATGGCTTGGGAGGGCGCTACTTGGCTGCGGATTTGCGGGCTTTGGCTTTGGGTTTCTCGGCAATAGCTTCTGCGGCTGCCTCGGCGGCAAGCGCAAGTTTCACGTCTGCTTTCTTGCGGTGCGTTGGCTTTGTCGCCTTCGATTTCTGAAGAAGCGCATATTCCCCTTTGGCCTGCTGCCAGTGGTCGGAATCCCGGCCATGCGGCCGCCCCTCTTGCTCCCACAACGTATAGGCGCGCTTGCTGATCCAATCAATTTCTGAAACTGGCATCTATATCTCCCGTTAGAATGTCCTGTCAGCAGCCAGTATGTGGCTGCCTGCATGCGCCGGCCGCAACGCTGGACAGGGAAAGCGCGCCGGTATTTTACGTGACCATTACATGCCATGATTCGCAGATGCGTCAAGTGAATTTGGTGCACTGCAAAAAGCTGTAATTCCCGTTTTACGAGCATTTTCATTGATCGCATCGAGCCCTATCCTCGAGTACGGAACAAATATTCTTGCGTAAGGTTCCCACGGCATCCAAACTGCCGCCCATCACTTTGTTTTGAGGAGGCGACATGCCGCATCCAGCACCATTGGCGGATGACATCATTATCGCAACGCAGGGCTCGGCGGGTCTCATCCGCCTCGACAGGCCCGCTGCGATCAACAGCCTCAATCAAGCGATGGTCTCTGGCATGAAGGCAGGGCTGGACGCTTTCCTGCGCAATCCCGAGGTTATCTGCGTGATCCTGTCCGGCGAGGGAGAGCGTGGCCTGTGCGCTGGCGGCGATGTGCGCCAGATCCATGCGACGAGAACCGAGAGCGAGGCAGATCGCTCACGGTTCTGGCGTGAAGAGTTTCCGCTGAACCACACGATTTCCGGATATCCCAAGCCTTATGTGGCGCTGATGGATGGTATCGTCATGGGCGGTGGCGTGGGTATTGCGGCCCATGGACAATATCGCATCGTCACAGAGCGTACGCGCCTTGCCATGCCGGAAACGGCCATTGGCTATTTCCCCGATGTGGGGGCGACATGGCTGCTTCCCCAAGCGCCGGGTGAGGCGGGAACTTGGCTTGGCCTGACAGGCCGGGAGATCGGCGCGGCGGATGCCATCCATATGGGACTTGCGGACTATCATGTTGCAGCCGAACACCTTGACGACCTCGTGCAGGCACTGGGCGATGTCGTTGCTGCGGCAGATGTCGGTGCTGTAATCGAGCGTTTCGCCAGTGCGCCCAAGGTCGATGGGATCGTTGCCCGCCACCAGAGGGATATCGATGCCGCCTTCGGCTTTGACACGGTCGAGGAGATATTTGCAGCTCTGGCATCTGTCGATGATGATTTCGCGCGCGAGACGCTCACCACCCTCAAGTCACGGTCGCCAACCAGTCTCAAGCTCACCTTGCGCCTGTTGCGGCAGGGGCGGGAAAGCTCTGGTCTTGTCGAATGTCTTGAGCGCGAATTCGTGGCGGGCTGCGAAGTCTTGCGCAACCATGATTTCGATGAGGGCGTGCGCGCCGCCCTCATCGACAAGGACCGCAAACCGCTGTGGCGTCCTGCCGCGTTAGGCGAGATCCGCGAGGACGAGTTGGATCGATATTTCGTCGCAAGCCAGCCACCGCTCTTCACCGACCACCGTCTCTGACATAACAGCGCAATATCCGTTCGGATATTCATGTGCAGAAAGTAAAACTTTCTAGGATGACCTGACGATCGGGTGGCTGGTTCCTCGCGCCATCCAGGCTGCGTCCGTATCCTGTTCTCCAAATTGGTGCTCTGGGGAATTTCATGAAACGGATCATGCTTATCGGTGCTGCTGTTACAGCGCTTCTATCGACATCTGCGACAGCGCAAGAGCCGAAGACGCTTCTCAATGCGTCCTATGATGTTGCCCGCGAGGTTTTTGCAGCGGAAAATGAAGCCTTCGTGAAGGCGCATCCGGGCGTTACCATCGACCAGTCCCATGCGGGCACGTCCAAACAGGCCCGCGCCATCGTTGAAGGCCTTGAGGCCGATGTCGTGACCTTCAATCAGGTCACTGACATTGATTTTCTGGTCAAGCAGGGCTTCGTCTCTGCCGATTGGGCCAAGAGCTTCCCCAATGATGCGTCCCCATTCTATTCCTTCCCGTCCTTCCTCGTTCGCGCCGGAAACCCCAAAAACATCAAGGATTGGGATGATCTGGTCCGGGACGATGTGAAGCTGGTTTTCCCGAACCCGAAAACATCAGGCAATGCCCGCTACACCTATCTGGCAGCGACAGCTTACGCCAAGGAGAAGTTCAAGGGTGATAATGCCCAAGTGCAGGACTTCATGAAGAAGATCTTTGCCAATACGCCCGTCTTCGATACTGGCGGCCGCGCAGCGACCACCACATTTGTTGAGCGCGAAGTGGGCGATGTGTTGATCACGTTTGAGGCCGAGACCCGTGGTATTGCCAAGCAATACGGCAAGGACAAGGTTGAAAGCGTGGTTCCGTCCGTCAGCCTTCTCTCTGAATTCCCTGTCGCAGTGGTAGACAAGGTTGTCGACAAGCGCGGTTCGCGTGAACTGGCTAAGACCTATCTGGATTTCCTCTATACCGAGGAAGGTCAGCGCGTTGCGGCCCAGTTTGGCCACCGTGTCCACAATGAAAAAGTCGCTGGTGAATTCAAAGCCGAGTTCCCCGAAATTCGCCTCGTCAACGTCAATGATGTGTTCGGTGGCTGGGACAAGATTCAGAAAGAGCACTTCGCATCCGGCGGCGAGCTTGATGGACTTTTCGGCAACCGCTAAGCAGTTTCGGATTGAGATAGCATCGACCCGGCGGACCTCCGCCCGGGTCGATTTTCCATGATAGGGGATGGGTTTGAGACGCAATGTATTGCCGGGGCTTCGATTATCCCTTGGCGTCACCCTGCTTTACGTCGGCATCATCGTCGTGCTGCCGCTGGCCGCCCTTGTGTTCAAGGCTGCAAGCCTCGGCCCCGCTGAATATTGGGCCATCATCTCGTCTCCCCGCGCCGTTGCCAGCTACCGCGTCACGGTTCTCTGCGCACTTGCCGCCACGCTCTTCACCACGGTGTTCGGCCTCGCGCTGGCCTGGGTTTTGACGCGCTATCGTTTTCCCGGCTGGCGTCTGGTTGATGCGATCGTCGATCTTCCCTTTGCCCTTCCAACGGCGGTGGCGGGCATTGCGCTGACGGCGCTGTTTGCTGGTAATGGCTGGTTCGGCGCTGCCCTTGCCCATCTGGGCATCAAGGTTGCCTATACGCCGCTTGGCATCATCATCGCCATGGCTTTTACCAGCCTGCCCTTCATCGTGCGCACCGTGCAGCCGGTGCTGGAAGATCTGGATCCGGCGCTGGAAGAAGCGGCGCAATCGCTCGGCGGATCGGATTTCACGATTTTCCGAAAGGTCATTCTGCCCTTGCTGACGCCTGCCATTCTGGCGGGCCTGTCGCTCTCCTTTGCCCGTAGCTTAGGGGAGTTCGGGGCCATCATCTTCATTGCCGGAAACCAGCCATTCTCGACGGAAATTACAGCCCTTCTCGTCTTCATCCGGTTGGAGGAATATGACTATCAGGCCGCTGCCGCCATTGCTTCCGTGCTGCTGATCACCGCCTTCGTCATGCTTGCCGTCACCAATTATCTTCAGACGCGCGCCTTGCGTTACACGGTGAGGAGTTGAGGAGATGAGCGCCCATTCCAACCATCGCAAGCCGCCGCGTGTGGGTGATGCCCCCTGGGTACGCCGTGGGCTGATCGCCTTTGTGCTCATCACCGGAGCCTTCCTCTTCGTCGCGCCGTTGATCATCATCGGCGTCGAGGCCTTTTCCCAAGGCTGGAAAACCTATTCGGCGACCATCAGCCATCCCGATACGCGCCACGCCATCATGCTGACGGTCATCACCGCGCTGATTGCGGTGCCGATCAACACTGCCTTTGGCGTTGCCGCCGCGTGGTCCATCACCAAATTCGATTTCAGGGGGCGGCGTCTGCTGCTGGTTCTCATCGAAATCCCCTTTTCGGTCTCGCCCATTGTGGCGGGCGTGGCCTATCTCTTTGTCTATGGCCTGCAGGGTCTGCTTGGACCGCTGCTTGCCGCCTATGACATGAAGATCCTGTTTGCCCTGCCGGGCATCGTCATCGCCTCGATGTTCGTCACCGCGCCCTTCGTGGCGCGCGAGTTGATCCCGCTGATGCAGGCGCAGGGGCGTGATCTAGAGGAGGCAGCTACCTCGCTTGGCGCTTCCGGCTGGCGCACCTTCTGGTCGGTAACCTTGCCGAATATCAAATGGGCGCTGCTTTATGGCGTCGTGCTTTGCAACGCCCGTGTCATGGGTGAATTCGGTGCCGTATCCGTCGTCTCGGGCAATATTCGCGGCCAGACCAACACGCTGCCGCTGCATATCGAATTGCTCTACCACGATTATCAGGCCGCAGGTGCTTTCGCCTCGGCATCCATTCTCGCAGCCTTGGCTGTCGTCACCATCATCGCCAAGGTCGCGCTGGAAAAGCGCGGGGCAGGGCGTGGCGCCAAGAAATCCGCTGCCGTTACGGAGACACTGTCATGAAAATCCGCCTCGAAAATGTAGTGAAGACCTTCGATACATTTAAGGCCGTGCGGGACGTGTCGCTGGATATTGAAAGCGGCGAGCTTCTGGCGCTTTTGGGGCCATCCGGCTCCGGCAAGACCACGATCCTGCGCATGGTGGCCGGGCTGGAATATACCGATGGTGGCCAGATCTATTTCGGTGACGAGGATGCCACCAACATCCCGGTGCGGGACCGTGGCGTCGGCTTCGTGTTCCAGCATTACGCGCTTTTCCCGCATATGACGCTGCATGAGAATATCGCCTTCGGCATGAAAGTGTCGAAGGTGAAGCGCGACAAGGCGGCTATAGACATCAGGGTCGATGAATTGCTTGCGCTGGTGAAGCTCGATGGTTTGGGTGAACGGTTCCCGGCCCAGATTTCCGGTGGCCAGCGACAGCGCGTGGCGCTTGCCCGCGCCTTGTCCGTTGACCCCAAGGTGCTGCTTTTGGACGAACCCTTCGGCGCGCTGGACGCGAATGTGCGCCGCGATCTGCGCCGCTGGCTTCGTGAAATTCACACCGAACTCGGCATCACCACCATTTTCGTCACCCATGATCAGGAAGAAGCGCTCGATCTCGCAGACCGTGTCGTCATTCTCAATCAGGGTCAAATCGTCCAGCAAGGCACACCGAAGGATGTCTGCCGACAGCCGAACTCGTCCTTCGTCATGCGGTTTCTGGGAGATGCGAACCGCATTCAGGGCACCGCGCGTTCGGGCAAGGTTTTCGTCGGTTCAGCCGAGGTACCCTTCGCCTATGGACAGGCCGATGGCCCGGTGGAGATTTTTGCCCGGCCGAATGATCTGGAATGGGAAGATCTGCATGGTGGCATTCCAGCGCAAGTCACCCGCGTACTGGACCGCGCAGGCGACCGCCGCGTGATCGCGTCCACCATGGAAGGCGATCTCTTGGAATTCGATGTTCCGCCCGAGACGAATGTCGAAGCGGGCGACCACGGCCACATCGTTATCCGCCGCGCCAAGATTTTCCCGTCTGAAAAGGCTTGAGTGCCGCCGAGATACACGAACCAACCCCCATACTGACGTCATGTCAGGGCTTGTCCCGAGGATCTAACCACGTTTGATGTTGGGATTCGTTAGATGCTCGGGACAAGCCCGAGCATGACGGTTTTATAAGCAAAAAGCCCGGCGTTTCCACCGGGCTTTTCTTTTGATGATTAGTTCATCTGGCTGACGAAGCGCGTTTCGAGATACGCACCGACGGCTTCCGAGCCGCCTTCCGTGCCGTAGCCCGAATCCTTGATGCCGCCGAAGGGCACTTCTGGCAGGGCAAGGCCGTTGTGGTTGATGGTCAGCATGCCAGCTTCGACCTGACGGCCAAGTTCGTGTGCTGTCTTGACCGAGCCGGTGAAGGCGAAGGAGGCTAGGCCGAATGGCAGGCGGTTCGCTTCCGAGATCGCGTCATCGAAGGACTTGAAAGTGTTGACGATGGCAACGGGGCCAAAAGGCTCGTCATTCATGATCTTGGCAGATGTCGGCACGTTGGCCAGCACGGTTGGCTCGAAGAAGTTACCCTTGTTACCAATGCGCTTGCCGCCGGTCTTCAGTTCTGCGCCATGGGTGATGGCATCCTGAATGAGGGCTTCCATCGCTGGAATGCGGCGCTCATTGGCGAGAGGGCCCATGGTGACGCCGTCTTCCAGACCGTTGCCGACCTTGATGGCTTCAGCAGCTTTCACGAAGCCATCCATGAACTGGCTGGCAACGCCTTCCTGTACGAGGAAGCGTGTCGGCGCAACGCAGACCTGACCGGCATTGCGGAACTTCGACATGGCCATGATTTCGACGGCCTTTTCGATGTTTGCATCATCGAAAATCATGACAGGCGCGTGGCCGCCCAGTTCCATCGTGGCGCGCTTCATGTGCTTGCCAGCGAGTGCTGCAAGGTGCTTGCCGATGGGTGTGGAGCCAGTGAAGGAAATCTTGCGGATGACCGGATGCGGGATCAGGTATTCGGAAATTTCAGCTGGTACGCCGTAAACCAGGTTGATGACGCCTGCTGGAACGCCTGCATCCACAAAGGCGCGGATGAGTTCTGCCGGTGAGGCAGGTGTTTCTTCCGGTGCCTTGACGATGATGGAGCAGCCAGCGGCGAGTGCCGCGGAAAGCTTGCGCACGATCTGGTTGATCGGGAAGTTCCAAGGCGTGAAGGCGGCCACTGGGCCGACAGGCACCTTGATGGCAAGCTGCGAAACGCCGGTTGCGCGGGCAGGGATGACCTGACCGTAGGTGCGGCGGGCTTCTTCGGCAAACCAGTCGATCGTGTCGGCAGCGCCCATGACTTCCATGCCGGATTGCGCAATAGGCTTGCCCTGTTCGCGGGTCATCAGCCAGGCAATCGTGTCCTTGCGCTCACGCAGAAGGTCAGCTGCCTTGCGCATGATCTTGGAACGGTCATAGGCAGATGTTTCGCGCCAGACCTTGAAACCCTTTTCGGCAGCGTCGAGCGCCAGATCCAGATCGGCCTTTTCAGCATGGGCGATAGCGCCGATGATTTCGTCTGTTGCAGGATCGGAAACGGCAATGGTCTTGCCCGAGAGCGCATCGCGCCATTCGCCGTTGATGAGAAGCTTGATATCGGGATAGCTGTGCATTCGAAATACCTTCGTAACTTGACCGACCGGCAGGTGTGCCGGTGCCTTCGTTTAATATGCGGTCTCGGAATTTACCGGTGCTGCATGACATGTTTTCCATGGTGGAACAATCGAAGGCAGCGAAACCGGATATGGCAAATGGATTGCCAGAGACGATGATGACATCTCTATAATAATTCGTATAGCGGCGGTTTCAACCGTCAGCCGGATTAAAAAGTATTATTTATTTCGCATTGCAGCAAAAACCGGCGGCAGAGTGCCGCCGGTTGCTTGAGCGTGTGATCTTAGAAGAACGCCTGAATGCCGGTCTGTGCGCGACCCAGGATCAGCGCGTGCACGTCATGGGTGCCTTCATAGGTGTTCACCGTCTCCAGGTTCTGCGCGTGGCGCATGACGTGGTATTCGATCTGGATACCGTTGCCGCCGTGCATGTCGCGGGCCTGCCGGGCGATATCCAGCGCCTTTCCGCAATTGTTGCGCTTGACGATGGAAATCATCTCCGGTGCCATCTTGTGGTCATCGAACAGACGGCCGACGCGCAGGGAGGCCTGAAGGCCGAGGGTGATTTCCGTCTGCATGTCGGCCAGCTTCTTCTGGTAAAGCTGCATACCGGCCAGCGGCTTGCCGAACTGCTTGCGGTCCATGCCATATTGGTGGGCGCGGAACCAGCAGTCTTCGGCCGCACCCAGCACACCCCAGGAAATGCCGTAGCGCGCACGGTTGAGGCAACCAAACGGACCCTTGAGGCCGGAAACGCCAGGCAGCAGCGCGTCTTCGCCCACTTCCACGCCGTCCATAACGATTTCGCCTGTTATGGATGCGCGCAGCGACAGCTTGCCGCCGATCTTGGGGGCAGACAGGCCCTTCATGCCCTTTTCAAGCACGAAGCCACGGATCTCGTTGTCATGCGCTTCGGACTTCGCCCAGACGACGAAAACATCGGCAATGGGCGAGTTGGAAATCCACATCTTCGAGCCACGCAGGCGGTATCCACCGGCAATCTTTTCGGCGCGGGTCTTCATACCGTTCGGGTCAGAACCGGCATCCGGCTCCGTCAGGCCGAAGCAGCCGATCAGCTCGCCAGATACGAGACCCGGCAGATACTTGTCCTTCTGCTCTTCCGAGCCATAGGCAAAGATCGGGTAGATGACGAGCGAGGACTGCACGCTCATCATCGAGCGGTAGCCGCTGTCGATGCGCTCGACTTCGCGCGCCACAAGCCCATAGGCCACGTAGCTGGCTTCGGCAGCGCCGTATTTTTCAGGAAGCGTGACGCCCAGAAGGCCGGTCTGTCCCATCAGGCGGAAAAGCTCGGGTTCGGAGGTTTCGGAAAGATAGGCCTCGTTGATGCGCGGCAAAAGCTCCGACTTTGCAAAGGCGGCTGCCGTATCGCGGATCATCCGCTCGTCGTCGGTGAGTTGGTCTTCCAGCAGAAATGGGTCCTGCCAATTGAATGATGCGCGTTCGCTCACGATAAATCTCCACAATTGCTGGGGTAATTATTGGCATTTGCGGCCATTGCGGCAAGCCATGTTTACTCATTTTGCTATTACAGTTAGGAATGCGCCATGACCTCGCTCAGCCGCAAACTTCTGCCGTCCACCAGTGCGCTTGCCGCCTTTGATTCCGTCGCAAGGCTCGGCAGTTTTTCGCTGGCCGCAGACGAGCTTTCGCTGACGCAAGGGGCCATCAGCAGACAGGTTATGTCACTGGAGGAGCAGCTTGGTGTTCGGCTTTTCGAGCGTGGCGCGCGTGGCGTTTCCCTGACTGTGGAAGGTCAGACCTATGCCAAGGTCATTGGCATGGCGCTCAGCGATATTCGCTCCGCATCCCTGCAGATTATGACGAAAACGCATGGCAACACGCTCAACCTTGCCATGCTGCCGACATTTGGCACGCGCTGGCTTTTGCCGCGCATTCCAGATTTCGTGGCGGCGCACCCGGAAATCACACTGAATTTTGCCACCCGCATCGGCCAGTTCGATTTCGAAAAGGAAAGCCTCGATATGGCCATCCATATCGGCCAGCCGGATTGGCCCGCGGCTGAAAGCACGTTTCTGATGGATGAGATGGTGGCGCCGGTGTGCAGCCCGGCCTTTCTGGCGCAGCACCCCATTGCGAGTGCGCAGGATATCTCCACCCTGCCATTGCTGCATATGGCATCCCGGCCCGGCGCGTGGGACCACTGGTTTCAAAGTCTGGGGCTTGGCGCGCAAAATGCCCCGGCCATGCGGTTTGAGCAATTTTCCAGCGTGGCGCAGGCCTGCATTGCCGGGCTGGGCGTAGCCCTCATGCCGCTGTTTCTCATCGATCTCGAACTGAAGGCAGGACAGCTCGTTCCGGCTTTCGATCATCAGGTCAAAAGCCCCAGCTCCTATTACGCGGTCGCGCCGCTGTCGCGCATCAACAATGTGCCTGTCGTGCTGTTCAGGCAGTGGCTGCTTGCGCAGGTCGAGGCCTTCCGCGATGAGGCCAAGCGATAATTTCGCCCTTGTTTTCGGCACTTAGAGCTTTCGCACAAAAAAGCACCTGACGATGACTCGACAAAACCGGTCATCCGCCTTACCCTGATTAAACGTTTAATCACTCGAATGGACACGCCATGACCTCTGGTCGTGCAGGCGCAAATCTGGCGGCAATCGCTTCGGCACTGGGCGTGTCGTCAGCGACCGTGTCCAATGCGCTCTCCGGCAAGGGGCGCGTGTCCGCAGAGCTTTCTGACAAAATCCGGGCCAAGGCCCATGAGCTGGGTTATGTGCCGGGCATTGCCGGACGGGCGCTTCGCACGGGCAGAAGCGGCGTGCTGGGTCTGGTGTTGCCTGACATTGCCAATCCGCTTTTCCCGCAGATTGCCCAGGCCATCGAAAAAGCCGCTGATGATGCCGGTTATGGCGTGCTGATCGCAGATTCCCATGGCGACGTGGCCAAGCAGACAGAAGCAATCAATCGCCTGATCGAGCGCGGCGTGGAAGGCATGGTCGTCGTGCCGCGTCGCGGAACGCGCATCGGCAATGTTGATTGCCCGGTGGCGGTTATCGATTCACCCTCCACCCCCGGCAACACGGTGTCGGCTGACCATTGGGATGGCGGCTTTCAGGTCGGTCGTCACCTTGCCGCTCTCGGCCATGACCGTGTGGTCCTCATCGGCAATAGTCCTGACTCCAACGTTCAGAATGACCGCATTGGCGGCATCCGATCCGGCCTTGGCAGCGCTGCGGTCACGGAAACAATATGGATTGCATCTCTGGAAAAACATGATGGGGCAGGGTGCCCTTTGGGTGTTGCTGAAAAGGTGGCGCAGGGCTTCACCGCCTTTGCCGCCGTTTCCGATCTTCATGCCCTGCGTGTCCTCACCGAATTGCAGCGCAATGGTGTGACTGTGCCGGAACAGGCCAGCGTCACCGGCTTTGATGATCTCATCTGGGCACCGGTTGTGACGCCCGCCCTCACCACGGTTCGCATGGATATGGCGCGGGTGGCGGATATTGCCATTACGGCGCTGGTGCGCAGCATCGAGACCGAAGACCGCCCGGTTTCGGGAGGCGTCGTCGCCGACACATCGAAAGTGGCCATGGAGCTCATCATACGCGGCTCCAGCGGACCCAATCATAAGAAGCAGGCAGAAAACAGAACCTCGACAGCAGGAGAACTCACATCATGAAGAAGATCATTCTGGCATCCGGCACAGCCCTGATGCTGTCCATGGGCGCGGCACACGCGCAGGACAAAACGCTGACCATTTCCGTCTATGCCTTTGCGCAGGACGAATTCAAGGAACTGGTCTACGCGCCGTTCGAAGCCAAATGCGGCTGCAAGCTGGTGGTGGAAACCGGCAACAGCGTCGAGCGTCTGGCCAAGATGGAAGCCAACAAGGCAAGCCCGGTTATCGATCTCGCCATCGTTTCCATGGCCGATGCACTGTCCGCCACCCGCAAGGAGCTGATCCAGAAGATCGATACGTCAAAAGTGCCGAATGTCGAAAAGCTCTACGACATTGCCAAGGACCCGAATGGCGATGGCATGAGCGTCGGCGTCAACTTCTACGCCACATCCATCGTTTACCGCACCGACAAGATGAAGGTGGAAAGCTGGGCCGATCTGTTGAAGGACGGCGTGGTCGATCACGTAGCCTTCCCGAATGTCACCACCAACCAGGGCCCGCCCGCGCTTTACATGCTGGGCAAGGCCATCGGCAAGGACACGCCTGACCTCTCCGGCGCCATCGAAGCGCTGGGTGAAAAGAAGGACGAGATCGTCACCTTCTACGTCAAGTCTTCGCAGCTGGTGCAGCTCATGCAGCAGGAAGAAATCTGGGCGGCACCCATCGGTCGTTTCTCCTGGGCGCCTTTCACCAAGCTTGACCTGCCCCTGGCATGGGCCACGCCCAAAGAAGGCCAGACGGGCGGCATGAACGTTCTAGTTGTGCCGAAGAACGGCAAAAACGAAGATCTGGCGCTGCAATTCATGGATTTCTGGCTGTCCACGGATGTGCAGAAGGCGCTGGCAGAAAAGCTGGTCGATAGCCCGACCAACAAGGAAGTGAAGGTCTCCGACGAGATCGCCAACAACATCACCTATGGCGAAGAAACCGCCAAGAGCCTCCAGCTTATGCCATCTGCGGTGACGCTTGATAACCGCGACAAGTGGTTGTCGGAGTGGAACGCGAAGGTGGGTCAGTAAAAAGTTACGCTGATGGCTCTGAGCCGCGACGTCGCTTTCTTGCTCCAACGTCATCCTCGGGCTTGTCCCGAGGATCTAACCACGTCGAGGCCGTTGCGACGTGGGTAGATGCCCGGGACATCCCCGGATTTAATCCGGGCCCCGAGCATGACGAAGTTGATGGTTTGGAACGGCTGATATGCCGGTCAAAGGATAAAGTGGATGTTTCAAAACCGGGCTGAGGCCTTGGCGCTTGCCTTGCCCGCCGCGATCTTTGCGGCGGCGGTGTTTCTTGTGCCTGTGTTCATTCTTCTGTCGGAAGGGTTTCGCACCTCGGATGGCTGGACCTTTCAGGCTTACGCGGATTTCTTTGCCGATCCGCTGAACCGCGCCGTGTTCCTGCGCACGCTGAAGCTCGGTGCCATCGTCACCGTTGTCTCGGCCATCATCGGTTATGCGGCGGCCTTTGCCATCGTCAACCTGCCGGCCAGTTCCAAAGGCCACATGATCAATCTGGTCATTCTGCCGTTGATGATCTCGCCCGTCGCCCGCACCTATGCGTGGATCGTGATCCTCGGTCGCACCGGCATGGTCAATGAGCTTTTGAAGCTGGTGGGGCTGACCGACGCGCCCATCCGCATCCTGTTTTCGGAAACGGCCGTCTTCATCGGCCTTCTGCAACTCTTTCTGCCGCTCATGATTATCTCGCTGATCAGCGCGCTGGAAAATATGCCGAAAGACGTCATCGCAGCATCCCGCGTGCTGGGTGCCAACTGGTTGCAGGTGTTCTGGAAGGTCATTCTGCCCCTGACCAAGGAAGGTCTTGTCGTGGGTGGAACGCTGGTCTTCACCGGTTCGCTGACGGCCTATATCACCCCCGCCATTCTGGGCGGCTCCAAGGTGCTGATGCTGGAAACCCTGCTTTATCAGCAGGTCACGGTCTCCAACAATTTCGTTGCGGCCAGCGTCATCGCCTTCATCCTGATCGTCATGAGCTTTGCCGCCAACATCCTGCTCAAGCGCATCGCAACGGCAAGGAACAAGACATGACCCGGAACCTCTTCATTCCGCTGACGCTGGCGCTGGTCATCGGCTTTCTGATTGGCCCGTTTCTCATCATCGTCGCCGCCTCGTTTTCGGCTGGCGATACGCTGGCCTTCCCGCCGCAGGGCTTTTCGCTGAAATGGATCGCCAAGGTCTTCACGGTCGAGAGCTTTCGCGACAGCTTTGCCATGTCAATGTTTCTGGCGCTCGGCGGCACATTTGCAGCGCTGATCCTCGGCATTCCCGCTGCCTACGCCATGTCGCGCTACAAGCTGCCGTTTTCGGAAACCATTCGCACCATCGTTTCCGCTCCCATCATCGTTCCCGGCATCATCGTGGGCCTAGCGCTGCTGCGCTACTTCGTCGTTCCCTTTGGCATCGGCATAACGCTTGCGCTGTTTCTGGCCCACACGGCGCTGATCCTGCCCTATGCGGTGCGTGTGGTGTCGGCCAGCCTTACCAATCTGCGCTCTGATATCGAGGAAGCCGCCGTGCTGCTCGGCTCGTCGCGCATAGGGGCGTTTTTCCGGGTGGTGCTGCCCAATATCAGAGGCGGCATTCTCTCGGCCTTCATTCTGGGTTTCGTCACCAGCTTCAATCAGGTGCCGGTCTCGCTGTTCCTCTCCGGTCCCGGCGTGCGCACGCTGCCCATCGATATGCTGGGCTACATGGAAATCGTGTTCGACCCATCCGTTGCGGCGCTCTCTTCGCTGCTCGCCTTCCTGTCCATCGGCATTGTTTTCATGGCCGAACGTTTTCTGGGGTTCTCCCGTTATGTCTGATGCAAAATACCTCTCGCTGCAGAACCTGTCGCTCGCCTATGGCAATTCCGTTGCCGTCAAGGATCTCAACCTCGATATCCGCAAGGGTGAACTTCTGGCGCTGCTCGGCCCCTCCGGCTGCGGCAAGACAACGACCATGCGCGCCATTGCCGGGCTGATGCCGGTGGCGGATGGTCGCATTGATCTTGATGGTGCCGATATCACCCGCGTATCTGCCAACAAGCGGGCGGTGGGTCTGGTGTTCCAGTCCTACGCACTGTTTCCGCATCTCACTGTCTATGAGAATGTCGCCTTCGGCCTGAAACTGAAGGGCATGAAGGGCTCTGCGCTGGATGATAAAGTCGCGTCTGGCCTCAAGTCGGTTGGCCTTTCCAGTTTCGCCTCCCGCAAACCAGCGGAACTGTCCGGCGGTCAGCAGCAGCGCGTGGCGCTGGCCCGCTCCATGGTCATGGACCCGAAAGTGCTGTTGCTGGATGAGCCACTGTCGAACCTCGATGCACGGCTGCGGCTGGAAATGCGCACCGAGCTTCAGCGGGTGCAGAAGGCCACCGGTGTCACCATGATTTTCGTCACCCATGATCAGGTCGAGGCGCTGGCGCTGGCAGACCGCATCGTGGTGATGAAGAGCGGTGCCATTGAGCAGATCGGCACGCCGGAAGAGATTTACAACGCACCGGTCTCATCCTTCGTGGCTGACTTCGTCGGCTTCGAAAACATCTTTCGTCTAGAGGGTGGTTTGCTCAAGACTGATAACGGAAGCATCACCCTTTCCGGTCAGGTCCCGAGTACGGCGGGACTTGCCTGGAGGCCGCGCATGGTGACCCTTGGTTCAGGACCTTTCGAGGCAACCGTGCGCGGCACGTCCTTTGCGGGCAACAGCCGCGAATATCTGCTGGATACGCCGCTTGGCCCCATCAAGGCCGAAGTCGACGCCGCCTTGGCAATGCGTGATATCGGCTCGCCACTTGCCTTCGATCTGCCGGTCGAAAAGGCGGCAAGCCTCAAGGTGGTTAGCTGATCATGGGTATCTGGATTGATAGCGATCTGGGGTTTGATGATATCGCCGCCATCCTCGTAGCGACATCAAACGGCCTTGAGATTGATGGCCTCTCGCTGGTGTTCGGCAATGCGCCGCTTGCGCAGGTTCGTCGCAATGCAGCCGGTGCTGCCCGCGCCTTCGGCTGGGATTTTCCCATTCATACAGGCCGCGAAAAGCCGGTGCTTGGAAAGCTGGAAACGGCCCAATCCGTTCTTGGCGATACCGGCATCCCCACAGTCGGCGCAAGCTTGCCCAAGGCAGAAGCTCTGCCACACAGCGATGCCTTTGCGGCGCTCTGCAACTGGTTGTCGGATGGCGAAGGCGCCAAGCGCATTCTTGCTCTGGGGCCTCTCACCAATCTTGCCGCCCTCTGCGTTGCAAGACCTGATCTTGCCGCCCGCATCACCGAGCTGACCTGGATGGGTGGCGGTGTCACATCGGGAAACCACACCGCCTCTGCCGAGTTCAACGCCTTTGCGGATCCCGAAGCGCTTGCCATTGTCCTTGCTCACGGTCTGCCATTGCGCATGGTGGATCTGGATTTGTGCCGCAAGGTCACCGCCCGCATCTCCGATGTCGCGCCGCTTCGCGCCGCCGGCGGTAAGAATGCCGGGCTGATTGCCGATATGCTGGCAGGCTTCATCGCCATTGCCATTGATCGTGGACGGACAGAAATGGCGCTTTACGACCCTTGTGCGGCTGTTGCCATGGTTGCTGAAGACAGCATCGGCTGGAAACCGGCCCGCATCGACGTCGAGCTGAATGGCGGGTTGACCCGGGGGCGGACTGTGGTGGAAATTCGCGCCGCTCATTCAAAGAGCTTCAACGCGCATTTTGCCGCAACGGTCGATGCTTTCCGTGCCAAAACCATCATTCTCGATGCCCTGCATCTGGAGGCCAGCCGATGAGAGACAAGACCATCATTGTCGATCGCGATGGCATGATTGATGATGCCCTGCGCAGCCGCGCCGTTGCCGCAGCCAGGGGCGATCAGCCATTCGATATCCTGATCAGCGGCGGCACTCTGGTGGATATGGTAACGGGCGAATTGCGCCGGGCCGATATCGGCCTTGTGGGCCCGCTGATATCAAGTGTTCATGAGACCGGAACACGGACAGATGCGGGACATGTTCTCGATGCTACAGGTGGTTTCGTCTCGCCGGGTTTGATCGATACGCATATGCATGTCGAAAGCTCGATGGTGACCCCTGCGGCCTATGCGCAGGCTGTTGTTGCGCGTGGTGTGACGACCATCGTCTGGGACCCGCACGAATTCGGCAATGTCCACGGCATCGATGGTGTTTTCTGGGCAAGCCGCGCCATGAAGGGCCTGCCCCTTCGCGCCATCATCCTTGCCCCATCCTGCGTGCCTTCTGCGCCGGGGCTGGAACGTGCGAATGGGGATTTCGACGCCTCTGCCATGGCGGAAATGCTGTTCTGGCCGGAGGTGGGCGGCGTTGCCGAAGTCATGAATATGCGCGGCGTTATCGAGCGTGACCCGCGCATGAGCGCCATTCTTCAGGAAGGCCTGTTTTCCGACAAGATGATCTGCGGCCATGCGCGTGGTCTTGAGGGGGCTGATCTCAACGCCTTCATGGCGGCAGGCATTACATCCGATCATGAGCTGACCTCGGCTGCCGATCTCATTGCCAAGCTGCGCGCCGGTCTGACCATCGAGCTACGCGGTTCCCATGATCATCTTCTGCCGGAATTTGTGGAAGCACTGAACACGCTCGGCCACCTGCCGCAAACCCTCACGCTCTGCACGGATGATGTTTTCCCGGATGATCTCGCACGGCATGGCGGTCTGGACGATGTCGTGCGTCGTCTGGTCAGATACGGACTGAAGCCGGAATGGGCGCTGCGTGCTGCCACGCTGAATGCGGCCATGCGCCTGCATCGCATTGACCTCGGCCTCATCGCTGCCGGTCGCCGTGCCGATATCGTGGTGTTTGACGATCTCACGGAGTTCAAAGCCCGTCATGTGCTGGCCAGTGGAACGCCTGTTGCCGAAACTGGCAGGATGCTGGTTGAAATGCCCCAGATGGACGCTGCTCCATTAATAGACTCGATGAAGCTGCCCCGCCGCTCGGTTAGTGATTTCAAGGTCCCGTCACAGGGCCGGAGAGTTCGGCTTGCGGCCATCGACAAGCCACGCTTCACGCAATGGGGCACTGTGGATGCCGATGTGGAGAACGGTTTCGTGGTGCCACCTGAAGGTACGACGATGATCGCCGTTACCCACCGCCACGGCAAGGCGGAACCCATCACAAAAACCGGTTTCCTGACCGGCTGGGGCCAATGGCAGGGTGCCTTCGCCACCACCGTCGCCCATGACAGCCACAATCTCACTGTCTTCGGCGGCAATGCAGAGGATATGACTGTTGCCGCCAATGCCGTCATCAAGGCGGGGGGCGGCATGGCGGTCGCATCTGGCGGCAAGGTCACGGCCTTGCTGCCGCTGCCGCTCTCAGGCCTCGTCTCGGATGCGCCGCTGGCCGATGTCGCCGCCGGTTTCGAGGCCGTGCGGGATGCGGTGGGCGATATCGTGGAGTGGCAGCCACCCTATCTGGTGTTCAAAGCCTGTTTCGGCGCCACGCTTGCCTGCAACATCGGCCCGCACCAGACTGATATGGGCATTGCCGATGTGGTCGCGGGCAGTGTTATGGAGACGCCGGTGCTGGAGATTATCGGCTGAGAGTGTAGGGTGCGCTCACGCCCCAGCCAGTTCCTGCTCCACCAGCGTCGTCCAGAAGGCCACGCCAGAGGCAATCGCATCATCGTTGAAATCATAGGACGTGTTGTGGTGCAGCGCGCCATCCACGGCGGGGCCGTTGCCGAGCCACACATAGCAGCCGGGTGCCTGGCCTGCGAAGAACGAGAAATCATCACCGGCAGTCGAGGGTGGAAAGGCGGTTCGTGCCTTTTCGCCAAACACATGCCGTGCAGCCTTCAAGGCACGCTGCGTGGCATCCGCATCATTGATAACAGGCGGTATGCGGCGGATGAAATCGTAGGCGGCCTCGATGCCGAACATCGCAGCCGTTCCCTTGGCCAGCCGCCCGATTTCCTCTTCCAACTGGTCCCGAACATGCGCCGAATAGGCCCGCGCCGTGCCGCCGATTTCCACGATATCAGGAATGACATTGAGCGCTTTCGGGTCACCCGCCTGCACCGAACAGGCGCTGACGACAGCCGGTTGCAGCGGATCGACCACGCGCCCGACGATGCTTTGCAGCGCTGCCAGAAAACTGCCCGCCGCCGTGATCGGGTCGCGGCCCAGATGCGGCTTGGCGCCGTGCGTCCCCACACCCTTTAAGGTCACCCGCCAGCTATCGGAAGACGCCAGTTGCGGTCCCTCGACTACGGCCATCTCGTCCACGTCAAGCCCCGGCATATTGTGCAGCCCATAGACGGCATCGCAGGGGAAAAGGTCAAACAACCCGTCTTCCACCATCTTCCGTGCGCCGCCGCGCCCTTCTTCGGCAGGCTGGAAGATGAAATGCACGGTGCCGGAAAAATTGCGCGTTGCCGCCAGATGGCGCGCCGCCCCCAGCAGCATGGTGGTGTGGCCATCATGGCCGCAGGCGTGCATTTTGCCTGCTATGGTCGATTGATAGGGCCGCTCCGCGATTTCAGGCATGGCGAGCGCATCCATATCGGCACGAAGGCCGATGGTGCGGGTGCCATTGCCAAGCTGAAGCGTGCCGACGACACCGGTCACGCCCAGACCGCGATGCACCGCAATGCCTGCCTCTTCCAGCTGCGCGGCCACCAGCGCGCTGGTGCGCACCTCTTCGAAGCCCAGTTCCGGGTGGGCGTGCAGGTCCTGCCGGAACGCGGTCAGAAACGGCAGGTCTTTCGCAATCCGGTCATGCGGTTTCATGGGAGGTCTATCCTTGAGATGTCGAAACAGAGATCTTTTCTAGTGCAGAAGCCCCTGAAAATTAATAGAAACTTTTGCATCAACCCAAAATACTGAAGGACATTGTCATGAAACCGCACGAATTCTGGCAGGACCTCCACGCGCCCGGCAGTTTCAAGACGGATGGTCCGCATTCCCTTTTCTTTCCCGCGACGCTCGATGATGGCAGGCAATTGCAGCTGCCGATCCGCCAATTGTCTGACGGGGAGCATGCGCTTGCATCGCTGATCATCAATCAGGCGTCCTTCCCGGTGCTGGAAGCCTTGGCGCAGGATCTGGCACACAAGCTCAAGGCCTTCGATATCGACATTGTCGTCGGCCTGCCGACGCTGGGTCTCACTCTGGCCGCAGCCGTGGCGCGCCATCTCGGTCACAGCCGCTATGTGCCCCTCGGCACCTCGCGAAAATTCTGGTATCTCGAAGAACTCTCCGTGCCGATGTCCTCTATAACCACGCAGCAGCAGAAACGCCTCTATATCGACCCGCGCATGCTGCCCCTTCTCCAAGGCAAACGCGTTGCGCTGGTGGATGATGTCATTTCCAGCGGCACCTCTATTGTCGCGGGCCTGTCGCTTCTCTCAGCCTCGAACATAGAACCTGTCGTCGTCGGTGCCGCCATGCTGCAATCGGAGCGCTGGCGCGAAACACTTGGTGGTTTTGGGGCTGAATGGCCTGATAAAGTGCAGGGTGTTTTCAAAACGCCGCTCCTGAAGAAGACAGGCGATAGTTGGCTCTCCTGACAAAGGGAAGGGCTGGCCTGATTAATTTTTCATCCTGCACAATTTCTGACTTGCGGAGCTGTGATCGATAGGCCTAGGATCAATACCGCCGCAATGGGCTGCGGATTGTGCTTTTGCCAAGCCCATGGATTTAAACAGAAAAAACGCTACTTTTCCGCTCGGGAATTCTTGAATGCAACCAGTTTTTGACGGTCATAATGATGTGCTCCTGCGGCTCTGGCGCACTGCCAAATCCGGGGGTGATCCGGTCAAAGAGTTCATGGAAGGCACGCATGAAGGCCACATCGATGCACCGCGCGCCAAGGCTGGCGGTCTAGCAGGTGGCATCTGCGCCATCTACATTCCATCGGGGGATCTAATCCTCAAGGAACCGGATGCCAACGGTCATTATGTGACGCCGCTTGCGGCCCCGCTGAAGCGAGAGCTGTCGCTTGATATCGCGATGGAAAAGGCCGCCATCGCGCTGCGACTGGAGCAGGCTGGCGGCTGGAAACTCTGCCGCTCGACGGCAGATATTCGCAAGGCGATGGCAGATGGTATCTTCGCCGCCGTGCTTCACATGGAAGGATGTGAACCGATCGCCGCTGATCTGGATGCGCTGGATGTGTTTTATGCGGCGGGCCTGCGCTCGCTTGGTCCCGTTTGGAGCCGCCACAATATCTTCGGCCACGGCGTTCCCTTTGCCTACCCCATGTCGCCGGATACTGCGCCGGGCCTGACGGATGCGGGTTTTGAGCTGGTCAAACGCTGCAACCAGCTCGGCATCCTCATCGATCTCGCCCATATCACCGAAAAAGGCTTCTGGGACGTGGCCAAAACCACGGATCAACCACTGGTCGCCAGCCACTCCAACGTTCATGCGCTGACGCCTGTGGCGCGCAATCTGACCGACAGGCAGATGGATGCGATCAAGGAAAGCAAAGGGTTGGTGGGCCTCAACTATGCCGTGACGATGCTGCGGCCGGATGCGCGCGATAACGCCGAAACGCCGCTGTCTCTGATGGTCCAGCATATCGATTACATGGTCGAGCGCATGGGCATTGATTGCGTAGCGCTCGGTTCCGACTTCGATGGCGCGACGATCCCCGCAGAAATTCGCGATGCGAGCGGCAACAATAATCTTGTTGCCGCACTCAAATCTGCGGGCTACGCTAATGAAGATCTTGCTAAGATTTGCCGGGAAAACTGGCTGCGTGTTTTGGCTCAGGCGTGGCACGAGCCCGCCTGAGACCGAGTATACCAAACTAAAAACAGGGGAAGACGATGAACAAATCGCTCAACAAAGCCGCCCGCATCCTCGCCACCAGTGTGGCGCTATCGATGCTTTCTCTTGCCGTGCCACAGGCCTTTGCCGCAACCCCTGCCGATACGCTGGTGGAAGGCTTCGCCATCGATGACATCATCTCTCTTGATCCGGGCGAAGCGTTTGAGATCACCACGGCTGAGGTCACCGGCAACACCTACAGCAAGCTTGTCTCCATCGATATCAACGATACATCCAAGGTTAAGGGTGATCTGGCCGAAAGCTGGGCGACATCGGATGATGGCCTGACCTACACATTTAAGCTGAAGCAGGGCCTGAAATTCGCATCCGGCAACCCGGTAACGGCAGAAGACGTGGCCTTCTCCATGGAGCGTGCGGTCAAGCTGGACAAGTCACCAGCATTTCTTCTGACGCAATTCGGCCTGACCGGCGATAATGTGGTCGAAAAGGCCAAGGCTACTGACGCAAACACATTTGTGCTGACGATCGACAAGCCCTATGCGCCAAGCTTCGTTCTCAACGTTCTGACGGCAACGGTTGCTTCCGTTGTGGACAAGAAGCTTGTGATGGAAAAGGCGAAAGCCGTCACGCCAAGCGCCGACTATAAATACGAGAGCGATTTCGGAAATGCCTTCCTGAAAACCGGTTATGCCGGTTCCGGCCCCTACAAGATCCTTGGCTGGAAGGCCAATGAGGCCGTTATTCTGGAAGCCAACCCCAATTATTATGGCGAAGCGCCAAAGTTGAAGCGCGTCATCTATCGCCACATGAAGGAAAGCTCCGGCCAGCGTCTGGCGCTCGAAAATGGCGATATCGACGTGGCCCGCAACCTTGAGCCCGGTGATATGGACGCCGTTTCCAAGAAGGAAGGCTTCACGGTCATCTCTGCGCCAAAGGGCACAGTCTATTATCTGGGCCTCAACCAGAAGAACGAAAATCTGAAGAAGCCTGAAGTCGTCCAAGCCTTCAAATATCTCATCGATTACGAAGGCATCGGTGCAACCCTCATCAAGGGCATTGGCGAGGTCCACCAGACCTTCCTGCCGAAGGGGCAGCTGGGCGCGCTGGATGAAAATCCATTCAAGCTTGATGTTGCAAAGGCCAAGGAATTGCTTGCCAAGGCAGGACTGAAGGACGGCTTTACCGTCACCATCGATGCGCGCAACACGCAGCCGGTCACCGGCATTGCCGAAAACATGCAGCAGACGCTGGCGCAGGCCGGTATCAAACTGGAAATCATCCCCGGCGATGGCAAACAGACGCTGACGAAATATCGTGCGCGCCAGCATGATATCTATATCGGTGACTGGGGTTCCGACTATTTCGACCCGAATTCCAACGCTGAAACCTTCACCATCAACTATGACAATTCCGATGCGGGCAAGAACAAGACACTGGCATGGCGCAATGCCTGGGACGTTCCTGAACTGACCAAGGAAACGCAGGCAGCGCTTCTGGAAAAGGACAACGCCAAGCGTGCCGCCATGTATCAGGATTTGCAGAAGAAAGTGCTGGACAGCGGTCCCTTCGTCGTACTCCACCAGAAGACCGAAGTGGCCGGATATTCCAACAAGCTCAAGGGCCTGAAGCTTGGACCGAGCTTCGACACCAACTATGTCTATCCGATCTCCAAGGAATGATCCGGCGGGATTGATCCAGTGAGCATCATTGAAACAGTACCAAGGCCAAGGCGCGGCAAAAGCCGCGCCAACAAGCGCCTGACAGCCGTCCTCGGCTTCCTTGTTACCGTCATCACCACCTTTTTAGGGCTTTTGGCGGTCACATTCTTCATTGGTCGCGTCATTCCCATCGATCCGGCTCTGGCCATCGTGGGGGACCGTGCGCCTGCCCATGTCGTGGAGCGGGTGCGCGAGGAGCTCGGCCTCAACCTGCCGCTCTGGCAGCAGTTTTTCCTCTATATCAAGCAGGCGCTGTCGGGTGATTTCGGCACGTCTGTGCTGACGACCAATCCCGTGATGACCGATATCATCAGGGTCTTTCCGGCTACCATCGAGCTTGCCACCATCGGCACCCTGATTGGCGCTGTCTTCGGCATTCCGCTGGGCGTTCTGGCCGCCGTCAAGCGCGGCAGCATTATCGACCAGATCGTGCGCATCATCGGGCTTGTGGGTTACTCCGTGCCGATCTTCTGGCTCGGCCTTCTGGCGCTTCTGGTGTTTTACGCCAAGCTGAACTGGGTCGCTTATCCCGGCCGCATGGATATCGTCTACGAGTTCACCTTCACGCCCGTGACAGGCTTTTATCTGCTGGATGCCTTCATGCAGGGGCAATGGGATGTGTTGTGGGATCTTTTCCGTCACATCATTCTGCCTGCCGGTCTGCTCGGCTATTTTTCGCTCGCCTATATCAGCCGCATGACGCGCTCCTTCATGCTCAACGAACTCGCGCAGGAATACATCGTCGCGGCCCGCGCCAAGGGTCTCTCGGAAACCCGCATCATCTGGTTCCATGCCCTTCGCAACGCCGCCGTGCCGCTGCTCACCGTCATCGTGCTTTCCTATGCTGGTCTGCTAGAAGGCTCAGTTCTCACGGAAACCATCTTCTCCTGGCCGGGGCTTGGGCTCTACATCACCAATTCCCTCCAGAATGCGGATATGAACGCCGTTCTCGGCGGCACCATCGTGATTGGCGCTGTGTTCATCAGCATCAATCTCCTGTCCGATCTGCTCTACCGGACGCTCGATCCAAGGACGCGCAGCCGATGACGACAGCTTTGACTCCATTGAAACCCTATAGCCGCGAATGGCTGCTGTCGGAGCGTCCGACATCACGCAAGCAGGCTCGCCTTGGCCGCGCCTATGTCATCTGGCGGCGTTTTTCAGAAAACCGGCTGGCGCTCGCCGGTCTCGCCATCATCATGGCGCTGGTTCTAGTCGCCATTTTTGCCGATGTGCTGGCCCCGCATTCCGCCGTGCAGGGGGATCTGCGCAATGCCCGGCTGTTAGCCCCCGGCAGCGAGGGCTATCTGCTCGGCACGGATGATCAGGGGCGCGATATTCTCTCGCGCCTCATTCATGGTTCTCGCCTGACCCTGTTTGTCGTGCTGCTCGTTGCCATCATCGCCGCGCCCGTCGGCCTCATCGTCGGCACTGTTGCCGGTTATGCCGGTGGCTGGGTGGATGCGGTTTTGATGCGCATCACGGATATCTTTCTGGCCTTCCCGAAACTCGTTCTGGCGCTGGCGCTGGTTGCGGCTCTGGGACCGGGCATCGAGAATGCGGTGCTGGCCATCGCCATCACCTCATGGCCGCCCTATGCGCGCATTGCCCGCGCCGAAACCATGACGTTTCGCCATTCGGATTTCATTGCGGCGGTGCAGCTCATGGGTGCTTCACCGTGGCGTATCGTGCTCAAACACGTCATGCCGCTCTGCATGTCTTCGCTCATCGTGCGTGTTACGCTGGATATGGCGGGTATCATTCTCACTGCCGCCGGTCTCGGCTTTCTCGGCCTCGGCGCCCAGCCGCCGCTGCCGGAATGGGGCGCGATGATCGCATCCGGTCGCCGCTTCATTCTGGATCAATGGTGGGTTGCGGCCATGCCTGGCATCGCCATCCTCATCGTCAGCCTCGGCTTCAACTTACTTGGAGACGGCCTTCGCGATGCGCTTGACCCGAAGGAGGCTGGCCAATGAGTGCGCCGCTTCTCACCGTCGAAAATCTGCGCGTCAGCTTTCCCACCCGCACCGGGCTGGTGGAAGCGGTGCGCGGCGTTTCCTTTACGCTGGGGCGGGAGCGCCTTGGTGTCGTTGGCGAGTCCGGTTCCGGCAAATCGCAGACGGGACGCGCCATCATGGGGCTGACGCCATCTGCTGCTAGAATCGAGGCGGACACATTGCGCTTTGGCGATATCAACCTGCTGGAGGCTTCGGCCAAGCAGCGCCGCAGCATTCTCGGCAAGCGCATGGCCATGATCCTCCAGGACCCGAAATATTCCCTCAACCCGGTCATGACCATTGGTCGGCAGATCGTGGAAACCCTGAAGACGCATGAGCGCATCGGCTCCTCTGAGGCAAAGAAGCGGGCGCTCGACATGCTGGAGGCGGTGCAAATCCGCGAGCCGGAGCGCGTCTTCGGTCTTTATCCGCACGAGGTTTCCGGCGGCATGGGCCAGCGCGTCATGATTGCCATGATGCTGGTCTGCGGCCCGGAACTCTTGATTGCCGACGAGCCGACATCGGCGCTTGACGTGACGGTGCAGCTCGAAGTGCTCGGCATTCTCGACAAGCTGGTGCGCGATCGTGGCATGGGGCTTATCTTCATCTCGCATGATCTGCGGCTTGTCTCATCCTTCTGCGACCGCGTCATCGTCATGTATGCGGGGCGTGTGGTGGAGGAGCTTCAGGCGGCTAATCTCGATAATGCCCAGCATCCTTATACCCGCGGCCTGTTGAACTGCCTGCCGAAGATTGGCGAAAACCGGCACCCACTGCCGGTTCTGGACCGCAAAGCGGAGTGGCGCCTATGACATCTGTTCTTTCCGTCACCAATATGCTGGTCGATTTTGATGGGCACGTCGCGCTGGATGGTGTCAGCATCGATGTGCCGCGTGGTCAGTCCTTTGGCCTCGTGGGTGAATCCGGTTCGGGCAAATCCACGCTTTTGCGTGCCATTGCCGGTCTCCACCACTTCGATGAGGGCAGCCTCATGGTTGAGGGGCGGACCTATAAAAGCAAGTTCCGCGAAAAGAGCTTTTACCGTGATGTGCAGATGGTGTTTCAGGACCCTTATGGCTCGCTGCACCCGCGCCAGACGGTGGATGCCCTGCTTCTGGAGCCGCTTGTCATCCATGGGCTGGATGACAAGGAAGGCCGCATTACCCGCGCGCTGGATGAGGTGGGCCTGGGAACCGGCTTCCGCTTTCGCTATTCGCACCAGTTGTCCGGTGGCCAGCGCCAGCGCATCGCCATTGCCCGCGCACTCATTCTGGAGCCGAAAATCCTGCTGCTGGATGAGCCGACTTCGGCGCTGGATGCCTCCATTCAGGCTGAAATCCTCAACCTGCTCGAAGATGTCCGCAAAGCCCGCAACCTCACCTTCCTCATGGTCAGCCACGATCTCGGCGTTATCAGCCATATGTGCGATCGTCTCGCTGTGATGAAGAGCGGCAAAGTGGTGGAAATGATGGATGTTCCGGCGCTGGAAAGCCGGGATTTTCAGGCCGATTACACACGGCAATTGCTGGTGGCGAGCGAGGGTTTCCGGCGCGATTGAAGGTTCTGCCTTTTGCCGCTATTTTCGCCAAGCATACCGTCGTCATCCTCGGGCTTGACCCGAGGATCTATCCACCTCTGAGGTTAGGCAACGTGATTAGATCCTCGGGTCAAGCCCGAGGATGACGACGGTGAGTAGTCGTGGCATGTCATTCAAAGAGCTGTTGCAGATCAGCGCGGAAGTTACTCATGCGGTCAAAGGCTGATGCTGGATTAGGCATGGCGCAAATAGGCAGGGACGGAACATCACCATGAACCTACGCGCATTGATGTATTTCGATGAGCTTGTGCGCACGCGCTCCATGCGCGCTGCGGCTGACAATCTCAATGTCGCGCCCACCGCCGTCAGCCGCCAGATCGACAATCTGGAGGAGTTTTTCGGCGCGCCATTGGTAGAGCGTTCAAGCCGTGGGGTCACGCTGACGGCGGCGGGTGAGCTTCTGGCCGAGCGGGCGGGTAAGACCCTGCGCGAACTCGGCAATGTTCAGCAACTGATCGATGATCTCAAGGGGCTGGAGCGGGGGCGGGCGACCATCTTTGCAAATGGTGCCATCGTCGCCAGCCTTCTGGCACCGGTGCTTGCTCAATTCAGCGCGACCTATCCAAAGCTGCGGTTCGATGTGCACATCACCAGCGCCCGTCAGGCCATCGACGCGCTGGTCACGGCGCAGGCCGATATTGCCATCACCCTATTTGCGCCTGAGACGTCTGAGGTGAAAATCCTGGCAGTGCGGGATATCGGCTATGATGTCATCCTGCCCGCCGACCACGCGCTTGCGGGCAAAAGCGGCATCACGCTTGCGCAACTTTCGCAGATGCCGCTGGCCATGCCGGAAAAGACCTTTGCGGCAAGGCAGGCCTTTGATGCGCTGTTTGAAAAGGCGGGCATCGAACTCGACCCCGTTTTCACCGCCAGTTCGCTGGATCTTCTAAAGGAACTGGTGCTGGACCGCGCCGCCGTCACCCTGCTGCCGGAGCTGGCCGTCGCCCGCGACATCAAGGCGGGCAAGATGGTGGCGGTTCCTCTTGTTGGTACGCCGGGCGTCCACACCACCATCGAGCTTTGCGTTGCGCCAGATCGCGAGCTTTCCTTCGCGGCTGCAACACTTTCCCGCTTCATCGTGGACTTCATGGGCAATTTGCCAAAATAGGCAGTTGATTTTTAGCTCCGACTTCGTGTAGCGATTTTCGCAACGCGCTGAACACAAAATGTTTGCGCCTCTCGACAGGAGATCATGATGCGCATCAATTTCTCGCGGCCACTAGCGCTGACGCGGCTTTTCGCAGTCGGGCTTGTTCTGGCGGCCTCCCTGCCGGCATTGCCGGTGTGGGCCGCTCCGAAAAACTCCGTCACCATCGGCATGGGCGGTGAGCCTTCGGGGCTTGACCCGACCGTTGCCGCTCCTGTGTTCATCGGGCAGGTCACATGGCAGAACATTTTCGAAGGTCTCGTCACCATCGATAAGGACGGCAAGATCCAGCCGCAACTGGCGAAAAGCTGGGACATTTCGGAAGACGGCAAGACCTATACGTTCACCTTGCATGAGGGCGTGACGTTTCACGATGGCGAAGTTTTCGATTCCTCTGTCGCCAAGGCATCGCTGGAGCGCGCGCGGGGCGAGGGGTCCGTCAATCCACAGAAGCGGTTCTTTGCAGCCATCCAGACCATTGAAACGCCAGATGCGAAGACGCTGGTCCTCAAGCTAAAGCAGCCCTCCGGTAGCCTGCTCTATTGGCTTGGCTGGCCCGCGTCCTCCATCGTCGGCACCCGCTCTGCTGACAATAACAAGACCACGCCTGTCGGCACCGGCCCGTTCAAATTCGTCAGCTGGGCCAAGGGCGACAGGGTGGAACTCGCCCGCAACGCCGGTTACTGGAACAGCGACGTGGCTGTGGCGCTCGAAAAGGCGACCTTCCGTTTCATCCCCGATCCGCAGGCGCAGACCGCAGCCCTTCAATCTGGCGATGTCGATGCCTTTCCCGAGTTTGGTGCGCCTGAGCTGATGAGTTCATTCGAAGGTCATGTGCGGCTCGGCACCTTCATCGGCAATACCGAATTGAAGGTGGTCGCTGGCATGAACAATGCCGTCAAGCCCTTCAACGACAAGCGCGTGCGTCAGGCCTTGATGATGGCGGTGGACCGCGCAACCGTCATAGAGGGCGCATGGTCTGGCTTCGGCACCGCTATCGGCAGCCACTATACGCCCAATGATCGCGGCTATGTGGATACATCAGGCGTCCTGCCCTATGATGCTGAAAAGGCAAAGGCTTTGCTTGCGGAAGCGGGTTATCCGAACGGGCTTTCCTTCACCATCAAGGCACCGCAAATGCCTTACGCCCAGCGCACCTCGCAAGTGCTTCAGGCCATGTTTGCCGAAATCGGCGTGACGATGACCATCGAAACCACGGAATTTCCGGCCAAATGGGTATCGGATGTGCTGAAAGGCGCCAATTACGAGATGACCATCGTTGCCCATGCCGAGCCCATGGATATCGATATCTTTTCGCGCGATCCCTATTACTTCAACTACAAGAACCCCACGTTCAACGAGATCATCAGAAATGTGGAACTGACCACCGACCCCACCCAGCAGGAAGAGCTTTATCAGGACGCCCAGAAAATTCTGGCGCATGATGTGCCTGCGCTGTTCCTCTTCGTCATGCCCAAGCTTGGCGTCTGGGACAAGAAGCTGCAGGGCCTGTGGGAAAACGAACCCATCCCCTCTAACGTGCTGACGGATGTGCATTGGGAAGAGTGAGGTTTAAACCAATGCGCGTCTCCATGGGCGGTGTAGCAGCATGATCGCCCTTATCCTCAGGCGCATCCTCGGCCTTTTCGTGACGCTCCTTGCCGTCTCGTTCCTGATCTACATGGTCATGGGCCTGTTGCCGGGGGACCCAGCCGCCATCATGCTGGGCACATCCGCCAGCCCCGATACGCTGGCAGCGTTGCAAAAGCAGATGGGCCTCGATCAGCCTCTGGCGCTCAGATATTTCTATTGGCTGGCGGCCATGCTTGGGGGAGATCTGGGGCAATCCTATACCTATGGCGTGCCGGTGGCGGGGCTCATCTTCGAGCGGCTGGCGGTCACGCTGCCGCTGGCTTTCATGGCGATAGGTCTTTCCATTGCTATCGCCTTGCCGTTGGGAATGCTGGCAGCACGATATCGCGGCGGTGTCATTGATGTTGTCTGCGGGCTGTTTTCCCATCTTGGAATTTCCGTTCCGGGCTTCTGGGTCGGCCTTCTCTTGATCCTGTTGTTTTCCACCACGCTGGGCTGGATGCCGGCGGGCGGGTTTCCGGGCTGGCAGGCAGGTGTTGGAGCGGGGCTTAACGCGCTGGTGCTTCCCGCTGTTGCGCTTGCCGCTTCGCAAGCGGGCGTGCTCGCGCGTGTCTGCCGCTCCACCATGCTGGAGGTTATGAATGAGGATTTCGTGCGTACCGTCAGGGCCAAGGGCATTGGCGAGGCGGCGACCTTGTGGAAACATGTCCTGCCAAACGCGCTCATTCCCGTCGTCACCATGGTTGGCCTGCAATTCACCTTTCTGATTGCGGGCACAGTGCTGGTGGAGAACGTCTTCAATCTGCCGGGGCTGGGGCGGCTCGCTTATCAGGCACTGACGCAGCGCGATATCGTCGTCATGCAATCGGTCGTGCTGTTCTTTTGCGCACTGGTCATTACAATGAACTTCGTGGTCGATATGGCCTATCTGCTGATCGATCCACGCTTGCGCGCGCGCGCCGCATGAGACCCTCCCGTCGCCGCCCAACCACGCTTTTGCCTGGCGCCATCATTTCAGGCGCGTTGATTGCTGTGGCTCTTCTGTCGCTGGTCTGGACACCGCAGGTGCCGACAAAAATGCAGATCGTCGCCAAGCTTAAACCACCGCTTGCGCATGGGCTGCTCGGCACGGATCATTTCGGTCGTGATCTTGCCTCCATGCTGATGGTCGGCGCGTGGAATTCACTCTCCACTGCCGTCGTCGCCGTCGCCATTGGTGCCGCCATCGGCACGCTGGTGGGCATCATAGCAGCGGCGCAGCGCGGCGTGGTCGAGGCTTTGCTGATGCGCATCTGCGATATCGTCTTTGCGCTGCCGCCCATTCTTTCGGCCATGATGCTGGGCGCTTTCATCGGCTCCGGCCGCTTCACCGCCATTATCGCCATTGCTACCTTCATGGTGCCGGTCTTTGCGCGGCTGACCTGCGCTGCGGCCTTGCAATTGTGGGTGCGGGATTTCGTCGTGGCGGCGGAAAGCCTTGGCCGCAGCCGCTGGGGCATCACCATCACCCACATCCTGCCGAACCTTGCCAATCTCATCATCGTGCAGGTCAGCATCCAGCTGGGGCTTGCCATTCTGACCGAGGCAGGCTTGAGTTTCTTAGGTCTCGGCATGGCCCCGCCAGCACCCACCTGGGGGCGTATGCTTTGGGAATCGCAGACCTATCTGTCTGCGGCGCCCTGGCTTGCCATCCTGCCCGGGCTTGCCATCGCGCTTGCCGTGCTTGGGTTCAACCTATTGGGTGATGGTTTGCGGGATCGTTTCGATCCGAAACTACGCCGCTAGTACTAACAACCATAAAGTGAGCGGACCGTCGTATTGCTGCCGCCATTCGTCTGTTACAGCGGACTGCCATTCTGGAGTTGAACCCTATGCTGCGCCTGTCGGACAATCCTGAAATCTCCGGTCCGCAAGACGATGCCGAGCCCGTGATGACGGAGCCCGATGCGCCTGAAATCGGCCTTGTCGAAATATTGCAGGCTTTGGCCAGCGATGAAAGCCGTGCGCGCATTGCCGTCGGCGATCTCCTGTCCGCCATGGGAGACCGCGCGTTTGGCGCGTTGATGCTGGTGTTTGCGCTGCCCAATATCGTGCCCACGCCACCCGGCACATCGGCCATCACAGGCACGCCGCTCGTCTTTTTGGCCGCCCAGCTTTGTGCCGGTAAACGCCCGTGGCTTCCGCGTGTTATCGCGGAGCGGTCTCTGGCGCGAGAGGATTTTGCCCGGGTCGTACAAAAAATCGTGCCTGTCCTGCTGCGGGTGCAAAAACTGCTGCGGCCTCGCATGCAAGGCCTCCTGTCGCCCTTGGCGGAACGAGTGATCGGCCTTGTCTGTCTGCTGCTGGCCATTATCCTCGCCTTGCCCATTCCGCTGGGCAACATTCTGCCCGCCATCGCAATCGGTTGTTTTTCCTTCGCTCTTCTGGAACGGGATGGCCTCTTTGCCCTCATCGGCGGCGTTCTCTCGGTCATCTCGGTGGCCGTTGTCAGCGGTGTGATTTACGGAATTGCCAAAGCAGCGCTTTATTTCGTTATCGGACCGATGTTTGGCTTAGCCACCCTTGGCATGGTTTGACACGAGCCTTAAAAAAATGTCAGCACAGGGACATGAGGCGTTAAAGGCGGGCAAATGGCCAAACGATCCGAAACTGGTGGACGGCTAGACGATGCGGCGCGAGCCGGCTGGCTCTATTACGTTGCAGGCCGCACGCAGGACGAGATTGCGAGCGCCATGGGCATTTCCCGCCAGTCGGCGCAGCGGCTTGTTTCCCTTGCTGTGGCTGAACGGCTGATCAAGGTGCGTCTCGACCACCCCATTGCCGCTTGCCTTGAAAAAAGCGAGGCACTGCGCGAGCGGTTTTCGTTGAAGTATGTAGAAGTGGTGCCGAGCGACCCAGCCGGCGTGTCCTCCACGGTTGGCATTGCAGAGGCAGGTGCGGCGGAAATCGAACGCTGGCTTCGCAAGACGGACCCCATTGTTCTGGCCATCGGCACGGGCCGAACGCTGAAAGCGGCCGTCGATCAGTTGCCGCCGATGGAATGTCCGCAGCACCGCATCGTCTCGCTCACCGGCAATATCGGGCCGGATGGTTCTGCGGCCTATTACAACGTCATTTTCAGCATGGCGGATGCCATCAAGGCGCGGCATTTTCCCATGCCTTTGCCGGTTCTCTGTTCGTCTTCGGAGGAGCGGGAGTTGCTGCACGATCAATCCATGGTGCGCTCCACGCTGGCGCTGGGCGCTGCTGCCGATGTCACCTTTGTCGGCGTCGGTCAGCTGGCAGAGGATGCACCGCTTTGCGTCGATGGCTTCCTTGAGGTTCAGGAAATGCGCGACCTCATCGCCGAGGGTGGTGCGGGCGAGATTTGCGGCTGGTCATTCGATCGGGATGGGCAGATTCTCGATACCCCCATCAATGATCGCGTGGCCTCCGTTCCCCTACCGCCACGCGAAACCAGCACGGTCATCGGAATTGCGCAGGGCAAGCAAAAATCCCCTGCCATTCTCGCGGCTCTGCGCGGTGGCCTTCTGAACGGTGTCATCACCGACGAGGCATCCGCTGAATATTTGCTCAGGAACTGAGCAGAAATATTACTGCAAAACCAGTATGTTAGTTAATCCTTGTGCAATGCAGCGCAGGTAGCCGCTTGACTTTCTTCTCTCAAAAGTGAGTATTTGCCCTAGAGCAAAGCGAATGCTCACAACTTTCTTCTGGGAGGAAGATCATGACATTGAAGACACTTCTGCTGGGCGCGTGCTCGGCTCTCGCCTTTTCGGGCCTCGCTTCCGCAGAAACGCTGACCATCGCCACCGTCAACAACGGTGACATGATCCGCATGCAGGGACTGACATCCGAATTCACCGCCAAAAACCCCGATATCAAGGTTGAATGGGTTACGCTGGAAGAAAACGTCCTGCGCGAACGCGTCACCACTGACATCGCCACCAGTGGCGGCCAGTACGACATCATGACCATCGGCAACTACGAAGTTCCGATCTGGGCCAAGCAGGGCTGGCTTTTGCCACTCGAAAAGCTGGGCGAAGGCTATGATGTCGCAGACATGCTGCCATCCATCAAGGGTGGCCTGACTGTCGACAGCAAGCTATATGCTGCACCGTTCTACGGTGAATCCGCCATGATCATGTATCGCAAGGATCTGTTTGAAAAAGCGGGCCTGAAGATGCCGGAAAACCCGACCTGGGAATTCATTGGCGATGCAGCCCGCAAGATCACCGACCGCAAGGCCGATGTGAATGGCATGTGCCTTCGTGGCAAGGCCGGTTGGGGCGAGAACATGGCCTTCATTACCGCGCTCAGCAACTCCTTTGGCGGCCGCTGGTTCGATGAGAACTGGAAGCCACAGTTCGATCAGCCTGAATGGAAGAACGCTCTTCAGTTCTACGTTGACCTGATGAAGGATGCCGGTCCGTCCGGTGCCTCCTCCAACGGCTTCAACGAAAACCTGACGCTGTTCCAGCAGGGCAAATGCGGCATGTGGATCGATGCCACGGTTGCAGCCTCCTTCGTATCGAACCCGAAGGATAGCAAGGTCGCCGACAAGGTTGGCTATGCACTCTTCCCGACGCAGGGCGAAATGAAGAACCATGGCAACTGGCTCTGGTCCTGGAACCTTGCCATTCCTAAGAGCTCGCAGAAGGCTGAAGCCGCCGAGAAGTTCATTGCCTGGGCCACCAGCAAGGAATACACGCAGCTCGTCGCTTCCAAGGATGGCTGGGCCAACGTGCCTCCGGGCACACGCACCTCGCTCTACAAGAACGCGGATTACCAGAAGGCCGCAGGCTTTGCAGCACCGACACTGGCTGCCATGAATGCTGCCGATATCACCAAGCCGACGGTCAAGCCTGTGCCTTACACAGGTGGTCAGTTCGTAGCGATCCCTGAGTTCCAGTCGCTCGGCACCACGGTTGGTCAGCTGTTCTCGGCGGTTGTTGCCGGTCAGTCCAGCGTTGATGATGCGCTTGCCAGTGCTCAGTCCACAGCCACGCGCGAAATGACGCGCTCGGGATACATCAAGTAATCCTCCCGAAAACAGCCGCCCGGTCGTGATGGCCGGGCGGCTCTGTTGCTGGACAATCTTTTCACGTTCGAGTCTTGCTACCCGTTCATAACAAGAAAATGCCAAGCGTTTCCGCGCGTTTGACCGCGCGGTTCGAAATTGGGAGGGAGCCGCATGGCGACGCAAAACACTAAAAATCTGGCGCGGTTGATGATGGCGCCATCGGTTGTCATGCTTCTGGTGTGGATGATCGTGCCACTGTCCATGACGCTGTGGTTCTCTTTCCAGAACTACAATCTTCTGAACCCGGCCAATGTCAGCTTTGCTGGCCTGTTCAATTACCAGTATTTCTACACCGACCCGGCCTTCTTCCAGTCCATCTGGAACACGCTCGTCATCGTTGGCGGCGTGCTGCTGATCACGATTATCGGCGGCATTGGCCTTGCGCTGTTGCTGGACCAGCCCATTTTCGGGCAGGGCATCGTTCGCATTCTGGTCATCTCGCCCTTCTTCGTCATGCCACCGGTTGCCGCTCTCGTGTGGAAGAACATGATCATGCATCCCGGTTACGGCGTGCTGGCTGACCTCAGCCGCTTCTTCGGGGCGCAGCCGATCGACTGGTTCTCGCAGTTTCCGCTGCTGTCCATCGTCATCATCGTGGCCTGGCAGTGGCTGCCTTTTGCAACGCTCATTTTGCTCACCGCGCTCCAGTCGCTTGACGGAGAGCAGAAGGAAGCCGCCGAAATGGATGGTGCGAGCTTCTTCAGCCGGTTCATTTACCTCACGCTGCCGCATCTGGCCCGCGCCATCACCGTCGTCATTCTCATCCAGACAATCTTCCTGCTCGGCGTTTACGCAGAAATCCTCGTCACCACCAATGGTGGACCGGGCTATGCCTCGACCAATCTCGCCTTCCTCATCTACCGCACGGCGCTGCTTGGCTATGATGTGGGTGGTGCGTCCGCAGGCGGTATCATCGCCGTTATCCTTGCCAATATCGTCGCCATCTTCCTGATGCGCGCCGTCGGCAAAAACCTCGATCGATAGGAGTACGGATCATGGCTCGTAATGTCTCGACGCGCTCCAAAATCGGCTTCACCATTGTTGCCTGGGCTATCGCGCTTCTGTTGTTCTTTCCGATCCTTTATGCCTTCATCACGTCCTTGAAGACGGAGCCGGAAGCCATTGCGGGCTTCAGCCTCTGGCCATCGGGCACGTTTGAAAACTACATCACGGTCAACACGCAGCGTGATTACTTCAAGCCCTTCATGAATTCGGTCATCCTGTCGGTCGGCTCCACCATCTTTGCCCTCATCATCGCGATACCGGCTGCCTGGGCCATGGCGTTTTCTCCGACAAAGCGCACCAAGGATATCTTGATGTGGATGCTCTCCACCAAGATGATGCCGGCCGTTGCCGTGCTGGTGCCGATCTATCTTCTGTTCCGCAATGCCGGTCTCCTGGATACGCGCATTGGTCTCACCATCATGCTCACCTTCATCAATCTGCCGATTGTGGTGTGGATGCTCTACACATATTTTCGGGAAATTCCGGGTGAGATCCTCGAAGCATCCCGCATGGATGGTGCATCCTTGTGGAACGAGATCGTCTATGTGCTGACGCCGATGGCCATTCCCGGCATTGCCTCGACACTTCTTCTCAACATCATTCTGGCGTGGAACGAGTCCTTCTGGACCATTCGCCTCACCACCACCAATGCCGCACCGCTTACAGCCTTCATCGCCTCCTTCTCCAGCCCGCAGGGCCTGTTCTGGGCTAAGCTGTCTGCGGCCTCGATGATGGCGATTGCGCCGATCCTCGTGCTTGGCTGGTTCTCCCAGAAACAACTCGTTCGCGGCCTCACCTTTGGCGCGGTGAAATAAGGAATAAGAAAATGGGCAGCATTTCCCTTAAGAACGTCTCCAAGGTCTTTGGTGAAGCCAAGGTCATTCCCTCCATCGATCTCGATATCAAGGATGGCGAGTTCGTGGTCTTCGTCGGCCCATCCGGCTGCGGCAAGTCCACGCTGCTGCGCCTCATTGCAGGCCTTGAAGATGTGACCGGCGGCCAGATCATCATCGATGGCAAGGATGTGAGCGAGAAGGCACCCGCAGAACGTGGCCTTGCCATGGTGTTCCAGTCCTATGCGCTTTATCCGCATATGAGCGTGCGCAACAATATCGGCTTTCCGCTCAAAATGGCCAAGCTCGACAAGGCGGTCATCGACAAGAAGGTCAATGATGCCGCCGCCGTCCTCAACCTCACCGATTATCTGGACCGTCGCCCTTCGCAACTCTCCGGTGGCCAGCGCCAGCGCGTTGCCATTGGTCGTGCCATTGTGCGCGAGCCATCGGCGTTTTTGTTCGATGAGCCGCTGTCCAACCTCGATGCCTCGCTTCGCGGCACGATGCGGCTGGAAATCTCTGAGCTGCACAATACGCTGAAGACAACGATGATCTATGTCACCCACGATCAGGTGGAAGCCATGACCATGGCTGACAAGATCGTCGTGCTCAATCGCGGTAATATCGAACAGGTCGGCTCTCCCATGGAGCTTTACAAGACACCGCGCAACCTCTTCGTCGCAGGCTTCATCGGCTCGCCGCGCATGAACTTCGTTACGGGCTCTTATGCCCAAGCCAAGGGTGCCGATACGGTCGGCGTTCGCCCTGAACACCTGCTGCTATCAAAGGAAAGCGGCCTGTGGAAGGGTACCGTCACGGTTGCCGAACATCTGGGCTCCGACACCTTCATCCACATCAAGGTCGATGAGATCGGCATGATCACCGCGCGCGCAGGCGGTGAGTTTGCCTGCCAGCATGGCGACACGGTTTTCCTCACGCCTGACGAGACCAAGATCCACAAATTCGATAGCAAGGGCCTGGCCATATGACATGCAAACTCTCGCTCGCAACGCTTGAACAGGCAAAGGCGACGGCTGCCGTCCCGGCCTATTCCCGCAGCGATCTGTCCGCTGGCATCGTGCATTTCGGCGTCGGCAATTTCCACCGCGCCCATCAGGCCATCTATCTGGATGACCTGTTCAACACAGGCGCTGACCATGAGTGGGCCATCATCGGCGCGGGCGTTCTGCCGTCCGACGCTGTGATGCGCGAAAAGCTTGCGGCCCAGGATTTCCTGACCACCGTGGTGGAGCAGGATAACAACCGCACCGGCGCCCGCGTGACCGGCCCGATGGTCGATATCCTGCCGATTGGCGATACCAACGCCATCGTTGAGACCCTTGCCGACCCGAACATCCGCATCGTCTCGATGACGATCACCGAAGGTGGCTATTTCATCGATGCGTCAGGTTCGTTCAATCCGCAGCATCCGGCCATTGCCGAGGATGGCCGCAACCCGACCGCGCCGAAGACCGTGTTCGGCCTCATCGTTGCTGGCCTCAAAGCCCGCAAAGACCAGGGCATCCAGCCCTTCACTGTCATGTCCTGCGATAATATTCCGCATAACGGAAAGGTCACCAAGAACGCCGTTGTCGGCGTGGCAGCGCTGTCTGATCCGGCCTTTGCCACATGGATCAGTGAAACGGTTGCCTTCCCCAATTCCATGGTGGACCGCATCACGCCTGCCACCGGTCAGCGCGAACGCGATATCGCTCGTGATGATTTCGGCATTGATGATAACTGGCCTGTGTTCTGCGAAGAGTTCAAGCAATGGGTCATGGAAGACAATTTCCCGGCGGGCCGTCCGGCACTGGAAAAGGTCGGCGTTCAGTTCGTAGCCGAAGTCGCCCCCTATGAGCATATGAAGATCCGCATCTTGAATGGCGGCCATGCGGCGATTGCCTATCCCGCAGCTCTTCTTGATATCCACTTCGTGCATGAGGCGATGGAGCATCCGCTCATCCGCGCCTTCCTCGCCAAGCTGGAAAAGGAAGAGATCATCCCGATCATCCCGCCGGTACCCAATACCGACCTCAACGAGTATTTCGACCTGATCGAGCGGCGTTTTCTCAACCCCAAGATCGGCGATACCATTCCGCGTCTGGCGCAGGATGGCTCCAACCGCCAGCCGAAATTCATCTTGCCGTCCACGGCAGATCGTCTGGAGAAGGGCGATGATATCGTCGGTCTCTCGCTGGTCTCCGCGCTCTGGTGCCGTTACTTCCACGGCACATCAGACAGCGGCGCGCAGATCGTCTTCAACGACGCCAGCACTGACCGCCTGCAGGCCGCTGCCATCAAGGCCAAGGATGATCCGATGGCGTTTCTGGCTCTGGATGATATCTTCGGAGATGTCGCCAAATCGGACCTGTTCCAGAAACGCTTCGCCCATGCCTTGAAGACATTGTGGGAGAAGGGTACGGCTGAGACGCTTGAACTTTACCTGCAAAACAAACTCGTCAGCTGACGACAAAGAGATGGGCCATGCAAACCGGAAACGCGCCACTGCTGATCTTTGATTGCGATGGCGTTCTCGTCGATAGCGAGCCGGTTTCGATTGCGGTGCTGATCGAAATGGTCGCCCATCAGGGTGTCCAGATCAGTGAAAAGGAAGCCTACGAAAGGTTTCTGGGTCGCAGCGTTGCCAGTATGACGAAAACGCTCTGGGAAGAATACGGTATCGAGACCGATATCGATTTTCTTGAGCATATGCGTCGTATTCTGTTCGAGCGGTTTCGAGCGGAACTCAAGGCCATCAATGGCATTGCCGAGACACTGGATCGCCTGTCGGTTGCCCGTTGTGTTGCATCGTCGAGCCAGCCCGAGCGCATCCGCTATTCGCTTGGCCTGACCGGTCTTTTGGAAAGGTTCGAGCCGAATATTTTCAGCGCCACCATGGTCAAGAATGGCAAGCCCGCGCCCGATCTCTTCCTCCATGCGGCCTATGAGATGGGGGTTGCGCCCGGCAATTGCATCGTCATTGAGGACAGCCCCGCTGGAATTATCGCCGCCAAGGCGGCAGGCATGCGCGTCTTTGCCTTCACTGGTGGCACCCATGCCCGTTTTCCTGCCTTCCGGGAGCAAATTGCCAGCCTCAAGCCCGATCTGGTGTTTGACGCCATGCCGGATTTGGTCCAACTTGTGGCCGATCAAGCTGCGCGACATTAGCGGCTGCCGGTGCTGCCTGCACCTTTGCTGATTGGCTGCGACCGAGGGATGGGAATTTAGCGTGATGCGTCAATATCTTGTTGCTGTCGATGTCGGCACGGGCAGCGCCCGCGCTGGTGTGTTCGATGCAGGCGGCAGGTTGATGGCGCGCTCCACCCATCCCATTCTCATGCAGCGGCCAAAGGAAAACCACGCCGAGCATGATTCGACCGATATCTGGAACGCTGTCTGCGTAGCCGTGCGAAAGGCCATGGCAGATGCCGATATCCCGGCGTCCGGAGTTGCGGCAATCGGTTTCGATGCAACCTGCTCGCTGGTCGTGCGCGGGCGCGAGGGAGAGCCGGTTACGGTTTCCACGACAGGCGAGGCGCGTTTCGACACGGTCGTCTGGCTCGACCACCGCGCCATTGCTGAAGCCGATCTCCTGACGGCGTCTGCCCATCCGGTGCTGGATTTCGCAGGCGGCTCTATTTCGCCCGAGATGCAGATGCCCAAGCTGATGTGGCTGAAAAAGCACCTGCCGGAAAGCTGGTCAAAAGCAGGCTATTTCTTCGATCTGGCCGATTTCCTGACATGGAAGGCAAGCGGCAATTCCCGGCGCTCCAATTGCACCCTGACCGCCAAATGGAATTTTCTGGCCCATGAGGGCAAAGGCTGGAGCCGGGATTATCTTGAACTTGCCGGTGTCAGTGACCTTCTTCAGCGCGGCAATCTCCCGGACGAGACGGTTGCACCCGGCCAGAGCGTCGGCAAGCTTTGCCAGCAGGCAGCCGATGAGCTGGGCCTTGATACCGCATGCGAGGTCGCCGCTGGCATGATCGATGCCTATGCCGGTGCGCTGGGTGCGCTCGGCGGCAGCCTGCAATCCGATGTGGGCAGCAATGTCGCACTGATTGCCGGCACCTCCAGCTGCCTAGTGACCCTTACGCCAAAGCGTATGCCCGGCCACAGTCTTTGGGGTCCATACTGGCAGGCGGTTCTTCCCGGCCACTGGCTGGTCGAGGGCGGTCAATCGGCCACTGGTGCGTTGCTGGATCATGTGGTGCGCATGCACGCCGCCGGTGGCGAGCCGACGCCCGAACTTCATGCTCGCATCGTTCGTCGGGTCTTGGAGCTGCGCGGCACGGAAGGCAAAAGCTTTGCCGAACACCTGCATGTCCTGCCAGATTTTCACGGCAATCGCTCGCCTCTGGCTGATCCGCATGCGCGCGGCGTTGTCAGCGGGCTGACGCTGGACACGTCCTTTGACAGTCTTTGCCGCCTTTACTGGCGCACGTCCGTGGCTATCGCCTTGGGCGCACGGCATGTGCTGGATGCGATGGAGGGTTTTGGCTACGCCGTGGAAACGCTTCACGTGACCGGCGGCCATGTGCACAATCCACTTCTGATGGAGCTTTATGCCGATGTAACTGGAAAACGCATCGTTGTTCCCGCTACAGCAGATGCGGTGCTGCTGGGCACGGCCATGACGGCTGCCTCAGCGGGTGGTGTTCACAAGGGATTGGTTGCTGCGGGTGCGGCCATGTATCCCGGCGGCGAGGAACGTCGGGCGAGCGTGCAGTTTCATGACCGATATGAGCGCGACTATCGGCGTTTTCTGGCCATGTACCGCCACCGCGAGGAACTGGAGCGAATGTAAGGCGTGCAGCCCGCAACTCATTCGGACGTGCACGCCATCTAGCAAAGCAGCAGATTAGCCTTTCATGACCTTCTGCATATCGCCGATGCGGCGGTAGCGGTCCTTGCGGCCCGTATCGGTTTTCTGCGGCAGTGAATGCAGCACGAACTCGGTAATGGCCACCAGTTGCAACATGCTGTGGCCGCCGTTCTGGCTGAGCGGAATGGTCAGGCAGATGTCGGCGCTGTCAGGGCCCCACTCATAAAAGCGGGTGGTGATCAGCACTGTCGCGTAGCCAGCCTTCATGGCCATTTTCGCAAGCCGTTGCAATTCGGTCAGCTCGCCACCGCAGTCCATCAGGATCAGCAGGGTGCCATCGGCAGGCTCGTCCATCAGCGAGATGTAGGATGCGCTGTCGCGAGGCAGGTAGTGAACCCGCTCACGACATTCCAGCAGCTTGGTGTAGAAGTAACGGCAGATGCCGAAGCTTTCGGCAGAGGAGGCGACGAAGACCTGTTTGCTCTCGGCAATATTGGCAAGCGCCGTCTTCCAAACGGGCTGTCCCGCCAGATCATACACGGCCTGAACGGCCTGGATCTGTTGCAGCATGAGAGACGACAATGGTGTCTGTGGCGTTTCCTGTTTGGATACAGGCGCGGTTTCCACCACGCGGGGCTCTTCACGCAGATGTTCACGAATGTCGCTCAGCTGGCGATAGCCCAGCGAGCGTAGGAATCGACCGACCGTCATCGGGCTGAGGTTGAGTTTTTCAGCAAGCGTCGCAGCCGTCTCGAATGGCAACTCCGCCAGGTGCTCGATGATGTATTTTGCAATCCGCCGTTCAGAGGGCGTTCCCGTTTTCAGGGTCCGGGTCAGATCAATCAGCAACTTTTCCAACGAGGCCTCGTTTGTCTTGTCTTTAGTGCGCAATGATGATCTCACAAGCAAATCTTGCTGTTCATTGCGTCGACTAGGTTGTACAAAAATGGCCCATCGTCATCCTGCCCGCCCCCGGTCGCAAGAATATACGATTTTTTGCCTGTTTGTTTTTATAGTTTAGCGCCTCCTTTTCTTCAAGTGCAAAATGTCGAGTTGTGTTTTTTCTTGGAGGAAGCGCGGCGCATTTCTTGCGAAGGGTGGCTGAGCGCCCTATCTGGCACATATCGGCGCGTGGATTTCACTCCCGAATCATCCGCCTAAATGGAGGCAATTGAATGATTTTCGACGCAGCGCGGCTTGCTTTTGGCAACCTTTTTGCCGCCGAGACCCGATCTGCCTTCTGGAAATCCCTAGGGTTGACGATTCTTGTGCTTGTGGGCCTGTGGTTTGCCATTCGCGGCATTTTCATCTGGCTGGCCCTGCCGTGGCTTGATCAGCTGGTGCCGGGCATTCCCGAATGGGCGGGGTGGATGAGCTTCATTCTGGCCATTCTTGCGGGCATCGGCCTTGCACTGGCTCTGGCACTGCTGATTTCGCCGGTCACTGCCATCATCGCCAGCCTGTTTCTGGATGATGTCGCCGAGGTCATCGAGAAGAAGGATTACCCTGCCGATCCGCCGGGCACCGCCATGCCATTGAGCGAGGCCATTCCCTCATCGCTGAAATTCTTCGGCGTGGTCATTCTCGGCAACATCATTGCGCTGTTGCTGCTGCTTGTCCCCGGCGTCAATCTCATCGCGTTTTTTCTGGTCAACGGCTATCTGCTGGGCCGCGAATTTTTCGAATTTGCCGCCATGCGCTTCCGTAGCCCGGCCGATGCGCGGGCGTTCCGGTCCAAGCATCAGACCAAGGTGTTCATGGCCGGTCTTGTTATTGCGGCCTTCCTCGCCATCCCGTTCCTCAACCTGTTGACGCCGCTGTTTGCCGCATCGATGATGGTGCATCTGCACAAGTCGATCAGCAAGCGCGACCCGTCATTCTCCAATCAGTTGAGCCGGTAGCTCCACCAGCGGCGCTGGAATATCGCAGGTCTTTTCCGGCGATTTGCAGATATCGGCAATCACGCATCGCTCGCATTCCGGCTTGCGCGCCTTGCAGCAATAGCGTCCGTGCAGGATCAGCCAGTGGTGGGCGTGGAACAGATAGGTGTCGGGAATGATCTTCACCAGCCGCTCTTCCACCTCATCCGGGGTCTTGCCCGGTGCCAGACAGAGCCGGTTGGCAATGCGGAACACATGGGTATCGACAGCCAGCGTCGGAACGCCGAAGGCCATGGACATCACCACATTGGCTGTCTTGCGACCCACGCCGGGAAGCAGGATCAGCTCTTCCAGCGTGCGCGGAACCTCACCGCCAAACCTGTCGAACAGCATCTGGCTGAGCGCTATGACGTTCTTCGCCTTGTTGCGGAAAAGGCCGATGGTCTTGATATAGCCGATCAGGCGTTCCTCACCCAGCGCCAGCATCTTTTCTGGCGTGTCTGCCACGGCAAACAGCCCGCGTGTCGCCTTGTTGACGCCCGCATCGGTCGCCTGTGCGGAAAGTGCGACAGCCACCACCAGCGTAAAGGGATTGGAATGTTCCAGCTCTCCCTTCGGCTCCGGCCGCTGGATGGAGAGGCGGCGGAAAATCTCGGACACGTCTTCGGTCGAGTAGAGCGTCTTGACGCGGACCGGCTTGCGACGTGTTGTCACGTTTGACTTTTTCACCGTTTGGGCGCTGGATCTCTTCTTGGCAATTGTCATGTTTAACTTTTATCTGATGTCAGCTTCCTGCGAAGCATTGGACGAGGACCGCAACGTGGACAGCGTGAACGAAAAGCCGGTTTTTGCAGCGGAACTTGTTCCCTATCGCTCCCTTGGGCGCAAGGGATTTTACGTGCTTTTGGGTCTCACGGGAACCGTGTGTCTTCTCTATGGCACGTTCTTCATGGTCACCGGGGCATGGCCCATCGGCCTGTTTCTAGGCGTTGATTTTCTTCTTCTCTACATCGCTTTTCGCGCCAATTATCGGGCGGCCAAAGCGCGTGAGGAAGTCACGGTGTCGCGCACCAGCCTCTCCATCCGCAAGGTCTCTCCGGCGGGCCGCGTGGTGGAGCATCATTTCAATCCGTTCTGGGCGCGCTTTCGGGTGCAGCGGCATGATGAAATCGGCATCCTGTCCATGCATGTCTCAGGCGAGGGGCGGGTGACCGATATCGGCTCGTTCCTCAATCCCGATGACCGGGAAACCTTTGCGAAGGCCTTTCGCGGCGCGCTGGCAACGGTGCGGCTTCGAATATAGCGCACGGCGCAAGAAACGGGTGGAGAAAAGCGACGTTGCGTGGTTGGTTGGTGTTCAAGGAGAGACGCCATGAATGCCAGCATCACCCTCAGCGAGGATATCACGCCAGTCGGATCAGACTACGAGACCGTGCGGCGCGTGATTGAGATCCTGACGCTGGATTATCGCGATCAACCCTCTCTCGAAACCATTGCCGCAAAGCTCGAACAATCCCCTACACAGTTGCAGAAGACGTTTACGCGCTGGGCTGGCCTCTCGCCCAAGGCATTCCTTCAGGCCGTGACCATCGATCACGCCAAGCGGCTGCTGCGCGAAAAAAGCCTGCCGCTTCTGGAAACGGCACTGGAAGTCGGCATGTCGGGACCCGGTCGCCTGCATGATCTCTTCGTCACCCATGAGGCCATGTCTCCTGGGGAATGGAAGGCCAAAGGTGCCGGTCTGCAAATCCGTTACGGCTTCCACCCGTCGCCCTTCGGTCTTGCACTTGTTATGATCACCGATCGCGGTCTGGCGGGCTGCGCCTTTGCCGATGCGGGCGAGGAGCAGGCTTGTTTCGAAGACATGTCCCGCCGCTGGCCCAACGCGGATTACTTAGAAGATATCGCCGCCACCGCACCTTACGCCGCCCGCATTTTCGATCCGCAACGCTGGAGCAGCGAGCAGCCCCTGCGCGTCGTTCTGCTGGGAACGGATTTTCAGGTGCGGGTCTGGAAAAGCCTCCTCAAGATCCCGCTCGGCAAGGCCGTCACCTATTCCCACGTCGCCCATGATATCGGCCAGCCCAAAGCATCCCGCGCCGTCGGCGCCGCCATCGGCGCCAACCCCATCTCCTTCGTCGTCCCCTGTCACCGTGCCGTCGGCAAAAGCGGCGCTCTCACCGGCTACCACTGGGGCCTCACCCGCAAACGCGCCATGCTGGGGTGGGAGACGGGCAAGGTTTGATTGAAGCTCGAAAGAGACTCCAATCATTTGCTTATTTTGGATATCAAAAAGTCGGCACGCATGCGAACGGAATGGTTTTTATCATTCTTAAGCTGATGAGCTAGCTGCGCGGCGCGCGCGGAAAAAGGGTCGTACTTAATCAAAGCGTCCAGAGCGGCTAGTCTTACAATGGCAGCGTTATCCAAGGCGGCAGCATGGATAATATCCATCCGGTCCACCTCGACATTCACTGTACGCCTTTCAAACGTGTGAACTTTCTTCCTCCGTCCCATAAACTTGTCAATCCATTTCCATTCCCAATGGCTGGGCCATGCTGCAGTCATATCAGCGATCGTCTGCACAGCCATCGCGCGAACAGCAGGCTGGCGAGCTTCGGCAGCCAGCTGTGGAAGGTGTATGTCTATGGCGCTGCTTTTCATCATGAGACGAAGAATCTTGGAAACTGGCCCCGTCTGCCTTTCACGAATGATTTTGGCAATGTGTTCAACGACGTCGGGCCTGCTTAATGCCGCATCCAATTCGGTGCGCTCGACACCCCAGCGTTCCCATGTGTTTTGGGTAAGGACGAGGCTAACCGCCCCCTTCGCAATGATGTCAGCCGCGGTGACCGGGAAGCACCGTTGCGCGCACAAAAAGGCCGCGTTTCTGACGGGCTCTGCCCAATCGTTCAATCGCAGGCAGACTGCGCCGAACCAGAAAGGGCTTTCAAGCTCTCCATCGATGCTTTGAAGAGCAATTTCTCTCACTCTTCCATTAAAGTGAAAAAGAAACAGGTATTTCAAGCCCGGCATGCGCGCAGCCTGCCATGGGTTGACCGGAGCCCTCCTTAGCAGCTTTTGAAACCACGAAGGTCTGTTGTAGTGGATGAAGAGCCTCGCGTTATCAGCGATATGAACTGCGTATCTAGATACTTTGTCGGCGGGCAGTGCAGATAGAGCAGCCATGAGGTCGGCGAGCGCTCGGTCTGCCACCTTGCCATTGTCGAGACCTCTTCCAACGACAGATAGCAATCGTTCGAGGTCTCCAGGAATTGTAACTTTCTTCATTTTCGCTTTAATTCTAGGGGTCTGGAAGACGCAGTGTGCAGATCGGGAATTTCCAGTCAATACCACCTGTGGGCGAAAGCCATGCGCCATTACGCGCCGCCCCATTCCCCCAGCTCCAGCAGCGCCCGTGCCGCCGCCTCATCCGTAATCAGCGTGTTGCAGCCGATGCGTTTGATAGTGGCGCGGATGGCGGTGGCGCGGTGGGCGCCGCCGGAGGCCAGCACGATGTGCTTTGCCTTTTTCAGCGTGTCGAGGCCAATCGCCATGGCGCGCTGGTTGATGGGGTGATCGACCGAGCGCCCCTCTGCATCAATGAAGTTGAACATGGTGTCACAGACGCATCCCGCCGCCACCAGTTCCTCATGGGTTTCTCTGGAAATAAAGCCTTCCGAGAGCGAGGTGGAATGCGGTCCGATATCACCGCAGCTGACAATGGCAAGGTCGAGATTTTCGGCAAGCTCGAACAGCGTGTTCAGCCCGCATTTTTCGATCAGCGCGCGGCGCGTTTCTTCCGAATCCACCAGAAGCGGCGCAAGGAACATGTAGCATTCCGCTCCCAGCGCGCTCGCCAGCCGCCATGTGTAGTCCAGCGGGTTGGTCTGATGGACGGCAACGATACCGCCTAACAGCGAGACGACCTTGCAGTTTTCGCGGCGCGGCGGGCGGAAGCTGGACAGCGATGCCGTCATGGTTCGGCCCCAGCCGACGCCGATGGTGGCATTGTCAGGCACAGCTTCGGAAAGAAACTGCCCGAGCGCAAGGCCTACGGCCTTGGCAATGTCTTCTGCTTTCGCGGAGGCCGAGGGAATGATGATGGCCTCATCCAGCCCATAGGCCGCTTCCAGTTTTATGGCGAGTTCGACGTAATCTTCGATGCCCTCATTGATCCAGATCTGAACTTCGGAGCGTTTCATCGCCTCGTCCAGAAGTCGGATGACGGTGGAGCGGCTGATGCCGAGCTTTTCGGCCACGTCCTTCTGCGTCATGCCCTGATTGTAATACAGCCACGCCGCCCGCAACCGCAGGGAAGCGGCTTCGGAATAGGCGGTATGGGTCTCTCTTCTCAGTTTTGCCACTGTCTTCGCCGTGATTTTGTTGTTGAGCAAGTATCGCTGGTATGAAACTTATGTCAATTGGATTGCGCAAATGTCTTGACTTTGCCATTTTGACAACGATACTCGCAGCTTGAAAAAACCGGTTCCGGCGCCGCAATTTTGACGCGTGGGCAAAACTGGCTTGAAGCAGTTTCATTAAGATCACGAGGATCAAACGGCATGAAGTCCAAACTTGACCAACTTCGCGAAATCACAACGGTTGTGGCCGATACCGGCGATATCGAGGCGGTTGCGCGCCTGAAGCCGGTGGATTGCACCACCAACCCCTCCATCGTGCTGAAGGCGCTCGGCACGCCCATGTTTGCCGATGCCGTGAAGGAAGCCGTATCCTGGGGCAAGAAGCAGGGCGGACATTCCGACGCTGTTGTTGGCGCCGTTGCAGACCGTCTGGCCATTTCGGTTGGCGCTGCACTGGTGGATCTGGTTCCCGGCCGCGTATCGACCGAAGTTGATGCCGACCTGTCCTTCGATACCAAGGCATCCATTGCCAAGGCGCACCAGATTATTGCCGGTTACAAGGAACGCGGCATCGAGCGGGACCGCATCCTCATCAAGCTGGCTTCCACCTGGGAAGGCATCAAGGCTGCCGAAGTGCTTCAGGCTGAAGGCATTGATTGCAACCTGACACTGCTGTTCTCGCAGGCTCAGGCCATTGCCTGCGCAGAAGCCAAGGCGTTCTTGATTTCGCCTTTCGTTGGCCGAATTCTGGATTGGTACAAGAAGTCCACGGGTGAGAACTACACATCCGAGACCGATCCCGGCGTCGTCTCGGTTCGTGAAATCTACAATTATTACAAGGCCAACGGCATCGAGACCGTCGTCATGGGCGCATCCTTCCGCAATGTCGGCGAGATTGAAGCCTTGGCTGGTTGCGACCGCCTGACCATCAGCCCGGCGCTGCTGGAAGAGTTGGACAAGGACACCGGCACGCTGGAGCGCAAGCTCTCTGCCGACAATGCAACGGCCAGCCCATTGCAGTCCATGGACGAGAAGACATTCCGCTGGCAGCTCAACGAAGATGCTATGGCCACAGAAAAGCTGTCGGAAGGTATTCGCCAGTTTGCCAAGGATCTCGTTTCCCTGCGCGAAATCGTCCGCAAGGAACTGGCCGCTTAAGGGTCTCCGCATTTTTTGCGGAACCTTTGCAGAGGTCTCCCGTTATTAAGGTATAATACCTCCAGTCAAAGAAAACGCGATCGGTCCCCTGCCGGTCGCGTTTTTTATTGTCCGGCCGCCACTTCGGAAATTGTTCGTGCTGCCTGACCGATCAGAGCAAGGCAATCATCGGCGCCGGGTGCGCCATCGTTCAGCGATGCGATGAAGGGGCAGGTCACAACCGCCAGCGCCGTGCCATCCAACGTCAGAACCGGTGCGGACATGTTGCGTACGCCTGCGGTTTGCAGGCTCGGCATGTTTTCAAACCCATTTTCTCTCACCTGTGCCAGCCTTTCCAGCAAGCCATCCGGCACGGCCTTTTCCTCACCGCCGCGCAATTGCTCGGCAATCATCCGGTCCCGCTGCGCATCGTTCTGGAAGGCAAGGAGCACATGGCCAGAGCCGGTGTTGAACAGGCTCATCTGCGCACCAACCCGAATGGACAGCGCCCAATAGGTGGAGGGTTCCTGCTGGGCGATGACCACGACGGAGCCGCGATCATAGACCGCCAGATGGCAGGCCTGTCCCGCCTTGTTGGAAAAGTCGCGCATGACGGGGGCGGCGAACGATACAAGTCGTCTCAACGGCGCATGGAAATGGGCGAGGCCAAAGAGTTTCAGCGTCAGGAAAAACCGGTCTCCATCCTGGCGCTGCACATAGCCGCGACGCACCAGCCGGTCGAGCATCCGGTAAAATTCATTGGGACTTTTGCCAATCGCCTTGGCAATTTCCACCTGTGTCAAACCACCGTCCGTGCTGGCCAGAAGCTCGAGAATGTCGAGCCCCTTGTCGAGCGCCGGTGCGCGATATTTCTCATTGTCGTCTTCAATCATCGTGGCCCTGCGTCACAAGATGACAGCACCATGCATCATCGCTGGTCCGGTTCACTTGACGTGCCATGAATACACTGTTTACTTATGAATTGTCGATCCATATTCGATTGCATCAGGCGCTTAGGCGCGGGAGGAGAAAGCGCATGGCGCAGAATTTCAGCGGCCAGACGGTCGTCATTACCGCCGCAGGGCAGGGCATTGGCCGCGCCACGGCGGAACGGTTCATCGAACTCGGCGCGCGTGTCATCGCCACAGATATCAACGAGGCCGCATTGGCAACGCTTGAGGGCGCTGAGACGCGCGTTTTGAACGTGCTGGATGCAGAGGCCGTCAAGGCGCTGGCCGCCGAGATTGGCCGTGCCGATGTGCTGTTCAATTGCGCTGGCTTCGTCCATTCCGGCACCATTCTCGATTGTGATGAAAAGGACTGGGATTTCTCGTTCGATCTGAATGCGAAAGCCATGTACCGCACCTGCCGTGCGTTTCTTCCTGCCATGCTGGAAAACGGCAAGGGTGCCATCGTCAACATGTCGTCGGTCGCATCCAGCGTGAAGGGTGTGCCCAACCGCTTCGCCTATACGGCCTCCAAGGCCGCCGTCATCGGCCTGACTAAATCCATCGCTTCGGATTTCGTCACCAAGGGCGTTCGCTGCAACGCCATCTGCCCCGGCACGGTGGATAGCCCCTCGCTGCATGAGCGGTTGCGTGCCACGGGCAATTATGAGCAGGCACTGGCCGATTTCATCGCTCGCCAGCCCATGGGCCGCATCGCCACGCCTGCGGAAATCGCAGCGCTGGTCACCTATCTCGCATCGGATGAGGCTGGTTTCACCACTGGGCAGATCCATGTGATCGATGGTGGCTGGACGGGCTGACCGCGAATCTTGGTATGACGCAACAAAAAACGGCGGGCCTTGCGGTCCGCCGTTTTTCGTTAAAATCGGGTCTTAGAGAATGGCCTGACCTGCCATCAGCGCCAGAACAACGAAGATCAGGAACACGACAATGGCGATAAAGAACAGAATGCGCGCGATGCCCGCTGTCGCTGCAGAAATTCCGGTAAAGCCGAAAACACCGGCGATCAGCGAAATAACAAAAAATATCAGTGCCCACTTCAACATGGCCGTTCCCTTCGCGTCAATTGATGGGGTCGAGGCCTAAAGGCTCCAACCTTCACCTATGACGCCGAACCATGGCGGGAAGTTCCAGCCGGTCTGAAATATTCTCTTCAGCGCGAAAGTTCGGGGCTTAAATGACCTGTTCCGTGCGGGACTTCATTGTTGTTCGCAGGAAGGCCAAAATGAACATTCCGCTCATGATGAGGACGATGGTTGGCGCAGGCGCGCTGTCGATCAGGAAGCTTGACCAGATGCCGATGATCGAGGCTGTGACCGCAACTGTGATCGCGACCAAAATCATGCTGGAAAACCGCCGCGCCAGCAGAAAGGCGATGGCACCGGGGGCCACCAGCATGGCGACGGACAGAATAATGCCGATGGCCTGCAACGCGCCCACCACCGTCAGCGAAAGAACGGCCAGCAGGCCGTAATGCAACAGGCGTACTGGCAGTCCAATGGCCTTGGCGTGTTGCGCGTCAAAGGCATGAACAAGCAGATCCTTGCGCAGCAGCACCAGAAACAGCGTTGCGGCGGCGGCAATCAGGCCTGTCTCGATGATATCGCCCATCGCCACACCCAGCATGTCTCCGAACAATATATGGTCTAGATGCACGTCGCTCTGGACCTTCACATAGAGAACGAGGCCCAGCCCGAACATGCCGGAAAAGACGATGCCAAGAACGGTATCTTCCTTGATGCGGCTGTTTTCCTTCACAAATCCGGTGCCGAGCGCGCAGATCATGCCGGCGATGAAAGCCCCGATGGAGAAGGGAATGCCGATGATATAGGCGATGACGACACCCGGCAGCACGGCGTGTGATACCGCATCGCCCATCAGCGACCAGCCCTTCAACACCAGCAGACAGGATAGCATCGCCATGGGCACCGCAATCATCAGGGTGATGATGAAGGCATATTGCATGAAGGGAAGCTGGAACGGCAGAATTGCCAGTTGCATGTTCTCGCTCATGGCGCTGTCTCCAGCGCAGCTTTCGCCTTGGCGCGGGATGCGAGGTAGCCGTGTTTGGGGGCAAATACGAATGCGGTGAGGAAAATCAGCGTTTGCAGCACCACGATGATGCCACCCGTTGCGCCATCTACGAAGTAGCTCAGATACGCGCCGGTAAAGCTGGTTGCAGCGCCGATGCCAAAGCTCATGCCGATCAGCCGTTCGAACCTGTCTGTCAACAAATAGGCCGTGGCACCTGGCGTGACCACCATGGCGACGACCAGAAACGCGCCAACGGTTTGCAAGGCGGCGACCGTCGAGGCGGCCAGAAGCGTGAAGAAGATAATCTTCAAGAGTTCGGGATTGAGACCTACTGTGCGGGCATGGTTTTCATCAAAGAACACCACCATGAAATCGCGCCACTTCAAGGTCAGCACCAGAAGGCTGATGCCGCCGATCAGCGCCAGCTGGATCGTATCCTCAGGGGTGATCGCGAGGATGTTCCCAAGCACGATGGTCTGAATATTGATGGAGGTGGGCGAGAGCGACACCATGAACAGGCCGAGGCCGAAGAAAGAGGTGAAGATCAGCCCGATGATCGCATCTTCCTTCAGGCGGGTCTTCTGGTTCAGAAACAGCATCGAACCGGCCGCAAGACCGCCCGAGATGAAGGCGCCGAGCGAAAACGGAAGTCCCAGCATATAGGCGCCCGCCACGCCCGGCACGATGGCGTGAGACAGCGCATCGCCGATCAGCGACCAGCCCTTCAGCATCAGATAGGATGACAGAAACCCGCAAACGCCACCCACCAGCGCGCTGACCCAGATGGCGTTCAGCATGTAGGAATAGGTGAATGGCTCAAGAAGCGTGTCAATCATGGGGTTTGGCTTCCGTCGTCGTCGCCGTTCCGTTCTTGCCGTAAATCACGAAGGGCCGCTCATCATCGGTGATGACCTTGAGATGGCGCGGATCGGCATCGTCGTGCAGATCCGTTCCGCCTAAAATGAAGTGCCTCAGGCTGCCGCCAAATGCCTTTTGCAGGTTGTCTTCGTTGAACGTGTCTTCGGTGGTGCCGGATGCAATGACGGTACCCTTGACGAAAACCGCGCGGTCGCAAAAATCCGGCACGCTGCCCAGATTGTGGGTGGAAACCAGCATGATGCGGCCTTCGTCGCGCAGCGCCTTCAATAGCGTCACGATCTGCTCTTCGGTGTTCACATCAACCCCGGTGAAAGGCTCATCCAGCAGAATGACCTGGCCTTCCTGCGCCAGCGCACGGGCCAGAAACACCCGCTTTTTCTGCCCGCCGGAAAGCTCGCCGATCTGGCGCTTGCGATAGTCCACCATGCCAACGCGGGCCAGCGCCTCGTCTACCATCTGGTGGTCGCGCTTGGAGGGGATGCGCAGAAAATTCATGTGGCCGTAGCGGCCCATCATGACTACATCTTCCACCAGAACCGGAAAGCTCCAGTCCACCTCTTCCGCCTGCGGCACATAGGCCACGAGGTTGCGCTTCAGCGCATCGCGAGCGGGCAGGTCGAAGATCGAAACGGAGCCTGCGGCCAACGGCACGAAGCCCATAATGGCCTTGAATATGGTGGATTTTCCAGCACCATTGACGCCGACCAAGGCCGTGATGGTGCCGCGCGGAATGGTAAAGCTCGCGCTTTTTAGCGCCGTGTGGCCGTTGCGGTAGGTCACCGTCACATCATCGACCGTCAAACCTGTCTGCGCGCCTTTTCGCTTGCCCATCATCATTGCGTCAGGCCTTTCACAATGGTTTGCGTGGTCACCCGCAACAGGTCCAGATAGGTCGGCACAGGGCCGTCTGCCTCGCTCAACGAGTCCACATAGAGAATCCCGCCATAGGCCGCGCCCGTTTCCTTCGCCACCTGCTTGGCAGGATCTGGAGAAACGGTGCTTTCGCTGAAAATGACCTTGATAGTGTGTTCGCGCATGGCGTCGATCACGCCGCGCACCTGCTGCGGCGTGCCCTGGCTGTCGGCATTGACGGGCCACAGATAGAGTTCCTTCAGCCCGAAATCGCGGGCGAGGTAGGAAAACGCGCCCTCGCTCGTCACCAGCCAGCGTTTCTGCTCCGGTAGTCCGGCGATGGCATCGCGCATCGGCTGGATTTCCTGTCGGATGCGGTCGGAATAGGCCTTGGCATTGGCCGCGTAGAGATCGGCATGGGCGGGATCGATCTGTGCCAGCGCCTTGCGGATGTTTTCGACATAGATGAGCGCATTGTCCGGCGACATCCATGCATGCGGGTTGGGCTTGCCCTGATAGGCGCCGCCATTGATCGACATGGGCGTGATGCCATCGCTGACCGTCACATTTGGCACACCCGCGAGGTTTGCCAGAAACTTCTGGAACCACATTTCAAGGTTCAGGCCATTCCACAAAACCAGATCGGCGTTGCGGGCTTTGAGAATGTCACGCGGGGTTGGCTGGTAATTGTGAATTTCCGCGCCCGGTTTGGTGATGCTTTCCACATCCGCTGCGTCACCCGCCACATTGCGCGCCATGTCGGCAATGATGGTGAAGGTGGTAACGACCTTCGGTTTTTCACTTGCTGCGGCGGAAAGAGGCAGAAGAAGCGAGGCGGCACAGAAGAGAATACGGAGCGCGGATGACATCATGAACCTATAAAACCCCTAATGCGAATAATTCGCAATCTCAATCTGGGGTCTCACATGATGTTTGTCAATGATATTGCAAATCATTCGCAATAAAGCGCGTTGCGGCTTCTCTGATGCAATTCCACGTGGAGTCCAAAAATGGTTCATTTACAGGTGTGGATTGTTGCGTCGGTTAAATCTTCTTCAACAAGAAGGCGTCAGAATTGACCCGTGCAAGGCAACACTCTTGGTTGCTGCGCTGGGTCCGTTTCGCAATCCGTCATCCATGACGCACCGAAACGGCGGTAGTGAACGGGGTAATGGATGTCGGAACGTTCGACGTGAAATCAGTGTTCAAGAGAATACGGTTTTCTCGCAAGTTCGTATTGATCAGTGGCGGTGTCCTCCTTTTGGGGGGAGCATCCGGCGTTGCTGCTATTTTTGTTGGCAAGGAAGCTCTGTTCGGAACCGCGCAAGTCTCGGTCAACGGGCTGGAATGCAGCATGGTCCAGACCGTCAACATCAAGAAAAACGGCGCTGTGTGGATCCGCAAATTCATCCGAACCGACGGTGGCGATGGTACGGACCGGATCAAGACGGCATTGCGTGTTGCCAAATCCGCCTATGACGAGACGAAGCCTGATCTGGTCCAGGTTTCCGTTCTGGATCAGAAGGGTCCAACCATGCGCTCGGATATGCGGGGCAGGGCCGTGGCAGCCCAGGTCGTCTACATTCCCGATGTCACCAAGCTTCCATCGGACGCGCAGGCCAAGCCCTACTCCGCTTTTTATTATGATGGCGCACCAAATGATGAGGGCGTTTTCTACGGCCTGAAGATCGACCTTCCGCTGGAAGATACCGAACGTCTGGCTGCAAGCCTCAATGAATTTACCCCGTGCAGCGACCCCGCCGCCGAACACGCACCCGCTGATGCGCATGGCGCTGCGGCCTCAGGCCACGAAAAATCAGGCGATGCTAAAGGTGGTGGGCATGGAGAGGCCGCGCCTGCCGATGACGGCCATGGCGCCAAGGAACCGGAAGGCGCCCATGGTGGGGGGCATGAGGGAGAGCCGACCGCCAAGGATGGCCACGGCTCTGATGATCCGGCATTGCTGACCTCCACGCCGGAGCCAGAACCCGTCAGCATGTTCAGCCTTGCCTATGTAAAATCGCTGATTTTCGGCAAAGGCCCGGTTGAAGCCGTTGCCGCTGAATCCGGACATGGCGAGCAGCCGGTGCCGGATGAACCCAATGCGCATGAGCCTGCCTCGCATGACGCGCCTGCCTCTGCCAAACCGGAAGAACCGGCCAAGCCAGAGCATTGAAGCCTCGCCTTCTGCGACGCGCTGCCTGATATCGATCACAATCTGAGATGAGATGCGCCAGAATTAGGCTGCGCAACGAGCCGTGCCGCCCTAACCCCGCTTATTGCGCGAAGTATCATCGGGGGCCAAGCGGAGGAGGGCGGCTTTTCCGCCCTCTCCTTGATTGTTTACAGGCCGATCAATCCGCCTTCTGGCGGCGGGCCGGGAACAGGATGACGTCGCGGATGGATGGCGCGTTGGTGAGCAGCATCACCAGACGGTCTACGCCGATGCCAAGGCCACCGGCGGGCGGCATGCCCTGATCGATGGCGTCGAGGAACTCGTCGTCCAACTGCTTGTCCTTTTCGCCACGGGCGTGCGCCTGTTCCAGCTGCTCCACCATGCGGCGGCGCTGTTCTTCCGGGTCGTTGAGCTCGGAAAACGCGTTGCCCACTTCCCAGGCGTTGCAATAGCTCTCGAAGCGTTCCACCAGACGCGGCTCGCCCGGCACTTCCTTGGCGAAAGGCGAGATGTCCTTCGGGAAATGCGTGACGTGGCTTGGCTGGATCAGCGTTGCCTCGACCTTTTCTTCAAAGATGAAGGCCAGGCATTCGCCCCATGTCCAGTCCTTCTCGACCTCGAAACCGGCGGCCTTGGCGGCAGCGCGGGCTTCTTCATCGGTCTTGATGGCGAGGAAGTCGATGCCCGTTGCTTCCTTCACCGCATCAGGCATCGGCACGCGCTTGAACGGACCCTTGAAGGAAATCGTCTTGCCCTGGAATTCCAGTTCCGTCGTGCCATGAATGGCAATGGCCAGCGTCTCGAACATGCGCTCGACCAGACCCATAATGTCTTCGTAGTCGGCATAGGCCCAGTAGCATTCCAGCATGGTGAATTCCGGATTGTGCCGGGTGGAAACACCTTCATTGCGGAAGTTGCGGTTGATTTCGAAAACCTTGTCGGAAAGGCCCGATACCAGCGTGCGCTTCAGGAACAGTTCCGGCGCGATGCGCAGATACATGTCCATCTTCAGCGTGTTGTGGAATGTCTTGAACGGGTCAGCCGTCGCGCCGCCATAGACGGTCTGAAGCATCGGCGTTTCCACTTCCAGGAAAGCTTCCTCTTCCATGAAGCGGCGAATGCCAGAGATGATCTTGGAACGCTGCTGGAAGCGCAGCTTGGATTCCTCGTTGGAGAGAATATCCAGATGGCGCTTGCGATAACGGATCTCGATGTCGGAAATCCCGCTCCACTTCTCTGGCATCGGCAGCAGAGACTTGGTCAGCATGGTGATTTCTTCGGCGTTGATCGTCAGCTCGCCGCGCTTGGTGCGACGCACCTTGCCGGTCACGCCGATGATGTCGCCAATGTCGATCATCGGCAGCAGGTCACGCGCCTCTTGCGGAGTCGTATCCTTGTGGGAGAAGATCTGCACCTTGCCGGAAGCGTCATGGATATCCATGAACATGCCGGAGTTGCGCGAGGAATAAACGCGACCGGCAACCGTCACCGTATCGCCGGTTTCCACGTCAGGCTCAATCTCGGCATATTTCTCGGCCAGATCGGCATTGGTCAGCGTGCGGTGAAAATGGGCAGGGTAAACATCGCCAACCTTCTCGCGCAGCATCGCCAGCTTCTGGCGGCGCACTTCGGTCACGTCGGAGGAGAGGGCGGTGGTTTCGGTTGTCTTTTCGGTCATCTTTATCGCCTTTTGGCAAGTTGTTCTGTGTGCTGGTGAGCCATCTTCTCGCCCACACCCACCCACGGTCGTCATCCTCGGGCTTGACCCGAGGATCTAACCCCGGTGCGGCCCGTTCACGTTCTATACTTGGCACCCGACGCAGATCCTCGGGTCAAGCCCGAGGATGACGAGTGTGGGGTCTGCCGAGCAACACCAAACAGCGTCGTTGCTTAACTTCCAGCGCCAACCATGGACGCCGCAACCGCAATCGCCACCTTCAAACGCTGGCGCACCACGGAACGGCCCAGCACCGCCATGCTGTCGAACAGCGGCAGCGAACGGGACGAGCCGGACATGGCAACGAAGAGCGGCGGTGTCACCACGCGCAGCTTCTTGCCGGTGCGTTCGGCCACATCGCGCAGTTCTTGTTCGATGGATTCCAGCGTCCAATCCGGCATCTTTTCCAGATCGGCAGCAACCGTGGTCAGGATTTCGTGGATCTCTTCCGGCTTGCTCTTCAGTCCAGCGAAGGATGCGGGCGTCAGGCCGACATCGCTTGATAGCAGGAAGCCTGCAAGGTTTGGCAGATCGCCCAGCTTGGAAATGCGGCTCTGCGAAAGCTTGAGGCCCTCGGTCAGACGCGCATTTTCCATTGCCCATTCCAGCGTGCGGGCAATGAACTCGTCCTGGGTCAGCTTTTCGCGCAGCCAACGGCCATTCAGCCAGTCCAGCTTCTGAATATCGAAGATCGCACCGGCCTTGGACAGCGCTTCCGGGTCGAACTTGGCTGCCAGCTCGTCCATGGTCAAAAGCTCTTCGCCTTCGCCAATCTGGATGAAGAACAGGCCGAGGAAGTTCATCAGCGCTTCCGGCAGATAGCCGAGCGCGGAATAATAGGAAATCGAGGTCGGGTTCTTGCGCTTCGACAGCTTGGATTTGTCGGCATTGCGCATCAGCGAAAGATGCATGAAGGTGGGCTGTTCCCAACCGAAATAACGGTAGAGCAGAATGTGCTTGGGCACGGATGCCAGCCATTCTTCGCCACGCGCCACATGCGTGATCTTCATCAGATGGTCGTCGATGACATTGGCCATGTGGTAGGTCGGCATGCCATCGGCCTTCATCAGAACCTGCATGTCGACGCTGTCCCAGGGGATCGATACATCGCCGTAAACGCCGTCGGTGAAATCGCACGAGCCTTCGGTCGGGATTTTCATCCGCACGACAGAGGCTTCGCCCGCTTCCATCTTCGCAGTCACTTCCTCAGCCTTCAGATGGAGGCAGAGTCCGTCATATTTCGGCGGCTTGCCAGCGGCGCGCTGGCCTTCGCGCATCTCCGTCAGCCGCTCCGGTGTGCAGAAGCAGCGGAAGGCATGGCCTTTTTCCAGCAGCTCATCGGCAAACGGCTGGTACATGTCCTTGCGGTCGGACTGGCGGTAAGGGCCGTATGGGCCACCAATATCCGGACCTTCAGACCATGTCAGGCCGGTCCATTTCAGCGCCTCCAGCACCTTTTCTTCATATTCGCGCGTGGAGCGGTTAGCATCGGTATCTTCGATGCGTAGAATGAATTCGCCGCCGTGCTTTTTGGCAAAGAGGTAGTTGAAAAGCGCGATATAGGCTGTGCCGACATGCGGCTCGCCGGTGGGGGAAGGTGCAATGCGGACGCGGACGCCGGAAGTGGTCATGGATTTCACTCGTGCTGACGCAAGGTGATACGGGGCGAGCCACGTGTCACGGATGTGTTGTTGAATGCCGAAGAAAAAGCGGAAATAGCGCAATATGCGCTGCCATCCCACAGTTTCCTGTTGGGATGGCTTAGGCCACATTCAGCCGCATGCGTCAAGAAAATTAGGTTATTTCAGCCTCTGCTAGACCGGCCAGACATAGAGCAGCATGGGAATGGAGACGATGACGATCATGATGGAAAGCGGAGCCCCCAAGCGCGGATAGTCGCTGAACTTGTAGCCACCCGGTCCCATGACCAGCGTGTTGCACTGGTGGCCGATGGGGGTGAGGAAGTCGCAACCGGCGCCGATGGCAACCGCCATCAGGAAGGCTTCGGGGCGAAAGCCGAGCGTTGTCGCAAATCCGGCGGCAATCGGCCCCATCACCAGCACCGTTGCGGCATTGTTGAGGAAGGGCGTCACGGCCATCGCTGTTAGCAGGATCATGCCGAGCGCCGCAAAGGGCGGCAGCCCCTGCGCCGCCGTTCCCAGCCATCCGGCAATCAGGTCGCTGGCACCGGTGGAGCGTAGGGAATCACTGACGGGAATAAGAGCGGCCAGCATGACGAGGATCGGCCCGTCGATGGACTTGTAGACTTCCGTCAGCGGTATCGCACCGACGAGGATCATCGCAAAGGCTGCGGCAAAGAAGGCAACGGCCACGGGTGCCACGCCAGTGGCGGCGGCAAGCATGGCGGCTGCCAGAATGAGAACGGTGATGACGGCGCGGCGCTGCGTACCGAGAAGGATTTCGCGTTGCGCCAGCGGAAGCAGCGAAAACTCCCGCAACACGCCGGGCAGGTTCTTGCGCGACCCCTGCAGCACGATCACGTCGCCAGCCTTCAGCGTCAGGTCCGCAAGGCGCTCATTCACCCGGTGGCCACGGCGGCTCACCGCAATCAGGTTGACGCCGCGTGTGTAGGAAAGCGCCAAGTCTTTGGCCGACAGACCGCTCAGCAGGGATTCGTTGCTTATGACGGCTTCCATGGCAATCAGATCGACCGTCTTCTGGCCGTTTTCGGTAATTGGCTTGCCAGAAAGCGTCAGCTTGGCATTGGAAACGATGCGGTCCAGCCCCTCGGATGTGCCCTCCAGAAGAATCGTGTCACCCGCTTTCAGGATCACATCGGGAAATGGCGAAACACGCCGGTGGCCGCGAATGATGGTGTTGGCAATCACGTCGCCATCGGCCTGTTTCAACACGTCGCCCAGCGGCTTGCCGATCATCAGACTGTCGGCGGGAAGCGTTGCTTCTGCTGCGTAGCTTGCGCCTTCCAGAATGTCCTCAACGGAGGTGCCGTCCTTGGCGCGTGCCGGAAGCAGCTTGTAGCCGAAGGTCAGAAACACGATGCCGACAACGGCAAGCGTGGCGCCAACGGGCGTAAAATCGAACATCGAGAAGCTCTCGCCGGTCAATTCCTGGCGAAGGCGCGAGACGACGATGTTGGGCGATGTGCCGATCTGCGTCATCAAGCCGCCCAGAAGGGCCGCAAAGGCCATGGGCATCAGATAATAGGACACAGGGCTGCCAGACTTGCGGGCAAACTGGAACGCAACAGGTATCATGATCGCCAGCGCGCCGATGTTCTTGATGAAGGCCGACATCACAGCCACAACGATCATCAGAAAGGCCAGCTGCAAATGTTTCGAGCGCATTTCCGGGAAGTATTTCTTGATCATCGTATCGACGATGCCGGACCGCGCCACGGAGGTGCTGACGATCAGCGCACTGGCAACGATGATGACGATATCGTCGGAAAAGCCCGAGAACGCCTTATCGAACGGCACCACGCCAAGCAACACCGCAACCAGCAGCGCGCTGCACGCCACGATGTCATATCGGAACTTGTCGATGATGAAGGCGACCATCATGCCGCCGATCACAGTGAAGGCAAGGATCTGCTCGATGGTCATGTGGTTATTTTTCTTTCAGAATCGGAAAAATCAAAGCGGCTGATTTTCCTTGCATGATGTGTGAGCAACAACGCAAGTCCGTTCTGTCAGTTCCTGCGTGCCAACAAAGAACATGTCTTGCCCTTTTAAAAAACCGAAAGGCCCGCACGGGGCGGGCCTCTGGCAGAAATTTACGTCAGAAAACGCTAGTGCATCGCCTTCTTTTTCTTGCGTGCATTTCGCGAGATCATGTTCAGCACTTCGACCAAGGCCGAGAAGGCCATGGCTGCGTAGACGTAGCCCTTTGGAACATGGAAGCCCATGCCTTCTGCGATCAGCGTCGTGCCGATCATCAACAGGAAGGCCAGCGCCAGCATGACGATGGTCGGGTTCTTTTCGATGAAGTTGGCCAGCGGATTGGCGGCCAAGAGCATCACGGTGACGGCGAAGACAACGGCAACGACCATGATCGGAACGTGCGGCGTCATGCCAACGGCAGTGATGATGCTGTCGAGCGAAAAGACGAGGTCGAGCAGCAGGATCTGGGCAATGGCCGAGGAGAAGCTGGCAACGGCTGTGCCAACCATGTCTTCCTTGTGATCGTCAGGATCCACATTGTGGTGGATTTCCTTGGTGGCTTTCCACACGAGGAACAGACCACCGCCGATGAGGATCATGTCCTTCCAGGAGAAGCCGTGACCGAAGAGTTCGAAGACAGGCTCCGTCAGCTGCACGATCCAGGCAACCGTGCCCAGCAGGCCGAGACGCATGATCAGCGCCAGACCGATACCGATCTTGCGGGCCTTTTCACGCTGATGCTCAGGCAGCTTGTTCGTCAGGATGGAAATGAAAATCAGGTTGTCGATGCCAAGCACGACCTCCATGACGATAAGAGTGACGAGCGCCACCCATGCAGCGGGGTCTGACAATAGAGGGACAATGGAGTCCATCGGGCCTGTTTTCCTTTTCAGCTATCCGTCTTCGACAATTCGAAGCGCTCAGTTTTATATTCGATTGCGCGAGAAACAAGCGTGTGACAGCTGTGTTACGCCAAAATTTAGCGATATTGCGCGCAATGCGAGAAACCCGGATGCTGAATGGGCCTAGTCCTTCTTGGTTCCATAGGCCGCCATAAAAACCTCAATAGCGCTGGAAAGAACCTGATCGGCGTCTTCGGGCGGAATGTCTCCCGACAATTCTCCAAACAGCCGCATCTTGAAGAAGGTGCCGGTCGCAAGCTCGATGAACTGGCGGGCAGCCAGATCCACATCATCGGTACGCAGCGTTCCCTGGTCCACATGGTTCTGGAGAAAATCGCGCAGAACAACCCGCACATTGTTTGGTGCCGCCACGAAGAACCGCTGGGAAAGCTTGGGCATGCGGTCAATCACGGCAAGCGCTGAGCGCATGGCAGGTATCATGTCAGTGCATGTCACCTTGTGAATGAAGGTATGGCCGAACTGCCATAGCCCGTCGCGCACCTCCTCCGTTCCCGCCAGAATATCGCGCATGGAGAGGGCAAATTGCGCCCGATGGCGGTCTATGAGAGCGGCAAACAGCTCATCCTTGTTTTCAAAGTAAACATAGATTGTGCCTTTGGAAACAGCGGCTTCGCGGGTAATGTCGTTCATGCTGGCGGCGTCAAAACCCTTCTGCTTGAACACGCGCCAGGCACCGTCGAGAATCTGCTCGCGCTTTGCCGGGTCTTCGCCCGCCGCAAACCGGCCCGCAGGCGTTGCGGTGGAGGTGCTCTCCGAAGGTGTCTCGTTCGTCACTATGCAGTCCGCCAAAAGTTACAGAGGAATTCACTATATCGAACCAATCGGTTCGATGCCACTTGATATGTGTCACTAAACAGAATAAATCAATCGAACCGAACGGTTCAGTTCGAATTCTCTTTTCATGTTTACAATGAGCGGTATGACCATGTTGGGCCCAAAAAACGGTGCAGTTCGTGTAGTCAACTCGGCGGATGAGGCTGAGGCCAATCCTGCGCAGGGCAAGGCGGGCGATGCAAATCCGGCCGATGCCCAGCAGTCTGCGGCACCTGCGCCAGCACCCCCCGCAGCCCCGGAAAAGAAGAAGCGTTCCCTCGTTCTGCCGGTCGTCGCCATCGCCATTCTCGCAGCGGGCGGCTGGTACGGTTATCAATACTGGACAGATGGCCGCTTCCTCATCTCCACCGACGACGCCTATGTGCAGGGTGATATCGCCGTTATCGCGCCCAAGGTTTCCGGTTATGTCGAGAAGGTTGAGGTCGTGGAAAACCAGACGGTGAAGGCAGGCGATACGCTTGTGACGCTGGATGATGGTGATTACCGCAATGCGCTGGAACAGGCGCAGGCCCAATTGCAGACCCAGAAGCTTTCGCTCAACCGCATCGATGCGCAGATTGCCGGTGCAGAGGCATTCTTGCAGCAGGCCGTCGCGCAAAAGGGCTCTCTCGATGCCGCACTTCGCGGTGCCGAGATCAATCTGAAGCGTGCCACCGAGCTTCAGTCGAAGGATGTCGGCACAGTCGCCTCCACCGATAATGCCCAGGTTGCCATGGAACAGGCCAAGGCCAATGTCGTGGCAGGTGAAGCCAGCGTTGTCTCGGCCCGTGCCAATATCGATCTGTTGAGAGCCCAGCGCAAGGAAGCCGAAGGCTCCGTCAAGACGCTGGAACTTGCCCGCGACAAGGCCGAGCGCGATCTGTCCTTCACAGTTCTGCGCGCGCCCTATGATGGCGTGATTGGCAATCTCTCGGTCCAGACGGGTGATCTTCTGTCGGTCGGCAAGCGCCTGGCCTCGCTGGTTCCCATGGATGATCTTTATATCGATGCCAATTTCAAGGAAACGCAGCTCGCCAAGATCGAGCCCGGCTCCAAGGTCCGCGTGCATGTGGATGCCTTCGGCGAACATGATATTGAAGCCACCGTGCAGTCCATCTCGCCCGCATCCGGCTCGGTCTTTTCCATGCTGCCGCCGGAAAACGCGACAGGCAATTTCACCAAGGTCATCCAGCGCGTGCCGGTTCGCATCGTCTTTTCGAAGGAAGATCTTGCCAAGCATAAATTGCGCGCCGGTTTGAGCGTGGTGGTCGATGTCGATACCCGCACCGCGCCGGAAGCGACGCAAACAGCTCAGTCGAAGTAATCTTCGATAAGGATCACGATCATGGCGGCAACAGCTGGTATGGCGGGCGCAAATGCGCCTGCAATCGATCCGCCGATGGATCGCAGACGCCTCATCGCCTTTTTCGCGATGGTCTTCGGCATGTTCATGTCGATCCTCGATATTCAGATCGTGTCTGCATCGCTGGCTGAAATTCAGGCGGGTCTCGGTGCCGGTTCGGATGAAATCGCCTGGGTCCAGACCTCCTATCTGATTGCGGAAGTCATCATGATTCCGCTGTCTGGAACGCTTGCGCGTATCCTGTCGACCCGGGTGCTGTTTGCCACCTGCGCCGCCGGCTTCACCATTTCCAGTGCCCTGTGTGCGACCGCAACGAACATCGACCAGATGATCGTCTATCGCGCCATACAGGGCTTCATAGGCGGCGGCATGATCCCATCCGTCTTTGCCGCCGCCTTCACCATCTTCCCACCCTCCAAGCGGTCGGTGGTGTCGCCCATCATCGGCCTTGTGGCGACACTTGCGCCCACCATCGGCCCGACGGTCGGTGGCTATCTGTCCAATGCCTTTTCCTGGCACTGGCTGTTCCTCGTCAACATCATTCCCGGCATCATCGTCACGCTGGTCACCTGGAACTTCATCGATTTCGACAAGCCTGAACGCTCCCTGTGGAAGAAGTTCGACTGGTGGGGTCTTCTGTCCATGGGCGTGTTCCTTGGCTCCATGGAATATGTGCTGGAAGAGGGCAACAATAACGACTGGTTCAACGATAGCCACATCGTCATCGGCGCGCTCGCCATGACCATTGGCGGCGTCGTGTTCTTCTGGCGTGCGTTCAATGTCGATTTTCCGGTGGTGGACCTCAAAGCCTTCGGGGACCGAAACTTCTCTATCGGCTCGCTGTTTTCCTTCGTCATGGGCATCGGTCTTTACGGGCTGACCTATATGTATCCGCTCTATCTGGGGCGTGTCCGCGGCTATGATGCTCTGATGATCGGCGAGACGATGTTCGTCTCGGGCCTTGCCATGTTCATCACCGCGCCCATTGCCGGCAAGCTGTCCGTCAAGCTCGATCCGCGTTTCATGATGGCCGTCGGTTTCTCAAGTTTTGCGCTCGGCACGTGGATCATGACATCCGTCACCGCAGACTGGGATTTCTACGAGCTGCTCGTCCCGCAGATCCTGCGCGGCTTCGGGCTGATGATGTGCATGGTGCCGATCAACAACATCGCGCTTGGCACGCTGCCGCCTGCGCGCATGAAGAACGCATCCGGCCTCTTCAACCTCACCCGCAACCTCGGCGGCGCCGTTGGCCTTGCCATCATCAACACGCTGCTCAGCCAGCGCACCGACGATCATTATTTCCGCATCGCCGAACATGTGAATTTCGGCAATCCGGCAGCGCTTGAATGGCTTGATAATGTCGGCGCCAATTACAACTCCTTCGGCCTTGATGGTTCCTCGGTCGCCATCAAGAAACTCGTCGGTGTCGTGTCGCAGCAGGCATGGCTGCAGGCCTTTGCCGATGTGTTTCTGGCGCTCACTGTGTTGTTCAGCACGCTGATTTTACTGACGCTTCTCATCAAGAAGCCAAAAGCCGCGCCCCCACCAGACGCCGCCCACTGATTTTACCTATCCACCGCAGCGCAAAAGGGTCGTCAGAAATGACGGCCCTTTTGTTATTCTGACTGAATCTGAGGTACGTACATCATTTTTTGATTTACGTACCTCAAAAACTCTATTAAGCACGCTAGCGGGAGGAAGCATGAAGCCGACAGTTCACGATATCGCGTCGAAAGCGGGCGTCAGCCTTGCCACCGTTGACCGGGTCATCAACCTGCGTCCGGGCGTGCATGCCGTTACCCGTGCCAAGGTTGAGGCGGCTATTCTGGAACTCGGTTATGTGCGTGATATGGCTGCCGCAAATCTGGCCAAGGGCCGCAGCTACGCGCTGGTCTTCATCCTGCCCAACAACGATAATTCCTTCATGGCCGGTCTGCGTGCCGAAGTCCGGGTCGCGGCGTCCCGGTCCTACACTGAGCGCACCTCCATCCGCATCATCGAGGTGCCGCCCTTCGATGCCGCAGCTTTGGCGCAGGCACTGGATGTGGCGCGGCTGGAAAAACCCTCCGGCGTTGCCTTCGTCGCGATTGATGCCGAAGACGTGGTGGAAGCGGTTGATAGGCTGACCGAGAGCGGCATTGCCGCCGTGACGCTGGTTTCCGATATCACCGGTTCGCGCCGCGATCATTTTGCCGGTGTGGACAATGTCGCCGCAGGGCGCACAGCGGCCAGCCTCATGGGTCGTTTTCTGCCGGAAAAGGGTGGGGATGTCGCGGTTCTCGCTGGCTCCATGCTGGTCAAGGACCACCGGGAGCGCCTTGCCGGGTTTCAGTCCGTCATGGCGGACGAGTTTCCTGACCTGCGGCTCCTGCCGGTTCTGGAAGGGCGCGACGATCCTGAAACGGTGGAACATCTGGTCGCGCAATGCCTTGAGGAAAATCCCGATCTTCTCGGCCTTTACAGTCTGGGTGCTGGCAATCGCGGTCTCATCAAGGCGCTTAAATCATCGCGCCAGCAAACGTCGCCGTGCGTCATTGCCCATGAGCTGACCGAAAACACCTCCAATGCGCTGGCAGAAGGCGTGCTGGATGCGGTGCTGAACCAGGATGCGGGCCATGAGGTGCGCAGCGCCATCCGGGTGCTCAAGGCGCGGGCCGATGGGCTTGCGGTCATCGACGCGCAGGAACGCATTCGTATCGACATATTCTTACGGGATAATCTCCCCTGACACTGACTTAAGCACTGGAGGAAACATGTATCTCGGTCTCGATTTGGGAACATCAGGCGTCAAGGCGCTGCTGATCGATGGCGATCAGACCATCATCGGTTCGGCCAATGGCGCGCTCGACGTGTCTCGCCTGCACCATGGCTGGTCGGAGCAGGACCCGGCCCATTGGATCAAGGCAACGGAAACGGCCATTTCCGGGCTGAAAGCCAAATTCCCGAAAGAATTGTCGGCGGTCAAAGGCATCGGCCTATCCGGTCACATGCACGGCGCAACGCTGGTCAATTCGGCGGGCGATGTGCTGCGCCCCTGCATCCTGTGGAACGACACCCGCTCTTATGCCGAGGCCGCAAAGCTGGATGCCGATCCCCGTTTCCGCCAGATTACCGGCAACATCGTGTTCCCCGGCTTCACCGCGCCAAAGCTCGCCTGGGTCGCCAATAACGAGCCTGAAATCTTTGCCAAGGTCGCCAAGGTTCTGCTGCCCAAGGATTATCTGCGGCTGTGGCTGACGGGTGAATATATTTCCGAAATGTCTGACTCGGCTGGCACCTCATGGCTGGATACTGGCGCGCGCAAGTGGTCGCCTGAGTTGCTCGAAGCCACCGGCCTGACGGAAGACCATATGCCGTCGCTGGTGGAAGGCACGGATGAGGCGGGAACGCTGCGCGACACGCTTGCCTCCGCCTGGGGCATGTCAGGTCGTGTCGTCATCGCCGGTGGTGCCGGTGATAATGCGGCGTCCGCCTGCGGCATGGGCACGGTGTCCGAAGGTCATGCTTTCGTTTCGCTCGGCACGTCCGGCGTGTTGTTTGCGGCCAATGCCTCCTATCTGCCAAAGCCGGAAAGCGCGGTTCATGCCTTCTGCCACGCGCTGCCCGATACATGGCACCAGATGGGCGTCATTCTGTCTGCCACCGACGCGCTGAACTGGTATTCTGGCATTGCAGGCAAGTCGCCTGCCGATCTCACGCAGGAACTGGGTGATGCGCTCAAAGCCCCAACCGGCGTCACCTTCGCGCCCTACCTCTCCGGTGAGCGGACCCCGCACAATGACGCCGCCATTCGCGGCTCCTTCATCGGTCTGTCCCATGAAAGTGACCGTAAGGCGCTGACGCAGGCGGTTCTTGAAGGCGTGACTTTCGCTATCAGGGATAATCTCGAAGCTCTGAAATCCGCAGGCACATCCATCTCGCGCGTCACCGCCATCGGCGGCGGCTCTCGCTCCCGCTTCTGGCTGGCCTCTATCGCCACGTCACTCGGCGTCTCCGTCGATATCCCAGCAGAAGGCGATTTCGGCGCAGCCTTCGGTGCCGCCCGCCTCGGGCTGATTGCAGCGACGGGCGCGGACCCGGTTGCTGTTTGCACCCAACCTGAGACGGAAGAAACCATCGAGCCGGTCACGGCGCTGGCTGAGGCCTATGAAGACGCTTACGGGCGTTACCGGGCGCTTTATCCAGCCATCAAGGGCTTGTCACATTAATAGCCGGACACCGGCAACGAACACCACCATCCATATCAAGGGAGAGAACCTCACATGAGCACCGGCTTTTTCGGAGACATCCAGAAAATCAAATATGAAGGCCCTGACAGCACCAATCCGCTGGCCTTCCGTCATTACAACCCCGATGAAGTGGTCGGCGGCAAGCGCATGGAAGATCATCTGCGGTTTGCGGTTGCCTATTGGCACACATTCACATGGCCGGGCGGTGACCCCTTCGGTGGCCAGACATTCGAGCGTCCATGGTTTGACGAGACGATGCAGTCTGCCAAGCTGAAGGCCGATGTCGCTTTCGAATTCTTCTCGCTGCTCGGTTCGCCCTTCTATTGCTTCCACGATGCCGACGTGCGCCCAGAAGGCAAGACCTTTGCGGAAAACACGAAGAACCTCAACGAGATCGTCGATTATTTCGGCCAGAAGCAGGCCGATACCGGCGTCAAGCTTCTGTGGGGCACGGCCAACCTGTTCTCCAACCGCCGCTTCATGTCGGGTGCGGCCACCAATCCAGACCCTGACGTCTTTGCCTATTCGGCAGCAACGGTCAAAACCTGCATGGATGCGACCAAGACGCTGGGCGGCGCGAACTACGTGCTCTGGGGCGGTCGTGAAGGCTATGAAACCCTGCTCAACACAGATGTGAAGCGCGAGCTGGACCAGCTCGGCCGCTTCCTCAATCTGGTGGTGGAGTACAAGTACAAGATCGGTTTTGAAGGCACGATCCTGATCGAGCCAAAGCCGCAGGAACCCACCAAGCACCAGTATGATTACGACGTCGCCACCGTCTATGCCTTCCTGCAGAAGCATGGTCTGGACAAGGAAGTGAAGGTCAATATCGAGCAGGGCCACGCCATTCTCGCCGGTCACTCCTTCGAGCATGAACTGGCCATGGCCAATGCCTTCGGCATTTTCGGCTCCATCGACATGAACCGCAACGATTACCAGTCCGGCTGGGATACCGACCAGTTCCCCAATAACGTACCGGAAATGGCGCTGGCCTATTACCACGTACTGGCCGGCGGCGGCTTCAAGAATGGCGGCACCAACTTTGATTCGAAGCTGCGCCGTCAGTCGCTCGACCCAGCTGATCTCTTGATCGGTCACATCGGCGGCATGGATTGCTGCGCCCGTGGTCTGAAGGCTGCGGCCAAGATGATCGAGGACAAGGCCCTGTCGCAGCCGCTGACAGATCGCTATGCCAAGTGGGATTCGGCCGACGCCCAGAAGCTGCTGCGCGGCGAGTTGAAGCTGGACGAGATCGCCGCCATGGTCGAGCGCGATAACATCAACCCTGAGCCAAAGTCTGGTCGTCAGGAATACCTCGAAAACGTCGTCAATCGTTACGTCTAGTGGCATCGCCTGTCCCAGTGGCAGGCGTCTCCGTCCCCCTCAACGTCATCCTCGGGCTTGTCCCGAGGATCTAACCACGTTTGATGTTGGGGTTCGTTAGATCCTCGGGACAAGCCCTGACATGACGACCGTATGTATGGGCCGGGTGCCTATCGCCGCTCATTGCATCGACATCGTCCTGGCTCGTTTTCACTCCATTGATGATGCGAACACGACGAAAAATATTTTAATTTTTTTCTCAATGGCCAATTCCACACCCGCATAATCCCCATGCATTCAAAGCAAAGGGGCGCAACGCGCGGCGCTCCCGCGCTTCAAATGCCGGTATCGACAAGCGGCAGCTCTTGCAAAGAGGGTCGTTTCTGCAACCCACCTTTTGCCATTGGCCGGGCAAGAGACCGGGCGTTCTGATAGATATTGCGAAATACTGATGCAATGGGTCCGGCAAATGCCAAGACCTTAACCATACCTGCCAATGCCAACAGCATTTGCCGGGCATTCCTGATCCCTCCGGTTCGCTTTTTTCATGAAGAGGGCCGGAGTGGATTTTGCATGTTTTGTTGGTGCTGCCGTCTTGTGTGCGCTGCAATATCACCTATCTCATAGATGTTTTTGCAAGGGCGCGCCCAAAGGAGAATATTGTGCTGATTGAGAAATTGAACTGGCGTTATGCCACGAAGAAAATGGATCCTTCCAAGTCTGTCTCGCAGGACAAGGTTGACCGTATTATTGAGGCGGCTCGCCTTGCGCCGACATCAAGCGGCCTGCAGCCTTTTGAAATCATCGTTGTGACCAATCCTGAAACGCGCGCCAAGATCCAGGCCATTTCCTGGAACCAGGCGCAGATCACCGAAGGTTCGCATTTGCTGGTGTTTGCTGCGTGGGATAATTACACCGCAGACCGCATCAACCACATGTTCGATCTCACCAACGACGTGCGTGGCTTCAAGAATGAAGGCTGGGAAAAGTACCGTCAGTCCCTGCTGGACTCCTACCCGCAGCGGGATGCTGAGGTGAATTTCCAGCACGCCGCCCGTCAGGCCTATATTGCTTTTGGCACCGCCATGGCGCAGGCTGCTTTCGAAGGTGTGGACTCCACGCCGATGGAAGGTTTCGACCCTGCCAAGCTGGATGAAATTCTCGGCCTTCGCGAAAAGGGCCTGCGCTCCGCGGTGATCCTTCCTCTCGGCTATCGCAAGGAAGAGGGCGACTGGCTGGTCAACCTCAAGAAGGTTCGCCGCCCGCTCGAAGAATTCGTTACCGAGGTCAAGTAATCGACGTCGAGGCAATTGGTTGATTTTTCCAATGCATCGCAATAATTGAAAAATCATACCTATAAAATTGTATCGCAGACAGGCATGTTTGCGATACACACAGCCGATCCCGGCTTTATCAAGGAAAGTCTGAATTGATGCTCAGGAACGTTTTACCTGGTCGAATGTGCTGCTAAGCAGCATGAGAAGCGGTTTTCCAAGGCCGCCGGGTTCAACATGACGGTTTCCATTGCAAGAGCATTTTATGACACGAGACAATTCCGCGGCCAGCCCCGCTTCCGCCGATCAAGCGACTGATCGCCCCATGGTCGTGTTCGAGCGCGTCACCAAGACCTTCGGCGACCCTCAGAGCAACACGTCTTTCACAGCGCTTGCGGGTGTGGATTATGTCGTGCCGAGAGGTTCGATCTCCGGCATCATCGGCCGTTCCGGTGCCGGAAAGTCTACCCTCATCCGTCTGGTCAACGGGCTGGAGCTTCCAAGTTCCGGCACGGTTGCGGTCGATGGTATCGATGTCGGTGGATTGGATGAGGCGGGCCTTCGCACGCTTCGCCGCTCGGTCGGCATGATCTTCCAGCACTTCAATCTGCTTTCCTCGCGCACCGCTTACGACAATGTGGCCCTGCCGCTGGAAATTGCGGGCATGTCCAAGGCCGATATCCGCAAAAAGGTCGCGCCGCTTCTCGATCTGGTTGGTTTGGGTGATAAGTCGAACCGTTATCCGGCAGAACTATCCGGCGGGCAGAAGCAGCGCGTCGGCATTGCCCGTGCGCTCGCCACGGAGCCGAAGCTTCTCCTCTCTGATGAGGCGACATCGGCGCTTGACCCGGAAACCACGCAATCCATTCTGGAACTTCTGAAGAAGATCAATGCCGAGCTTGGCCTCACCGTTCTTCTCATCACCCATGAGATGGAGGTGGTCAAAACCATCGCCTCACAGGTGGCCGTCATCGACAAGGGCCTGATTGTCGAGCATGGCACGACATTCGATATCTTTACCGCACCACGCCATGAAACGACCCGCAGCCTTCTGTCATCTGCCGTCGGCGTCAAGCTGCCCCATTGGGTCACATCGGGATTGAAGCCGCAAGCGGCCCCCGGTGATCGGGTGCTGGTCCGTCTTGTGTTCTTTGGGGATACGGCGTTCAAGCCTCTCACCGCGCGTCTGGTGGCCGAGATCGGTCCAGACGTCAACATTCTGGCAGGCACCATCGAGGAAATCTCCGGCCAGCCTTTCGGCTCGTTGGTCGTCTCCTATCCGGCAACGCCAGAGGTCACGGCCCGTGCCCAACATTTCTATGCCGATACCGGCCTGACAACGGAGGTCCTCGGCTATGTCGCCTGATATGCTGTTTACTGTTCTGCTGAAAGGTCTGCTCCAGACCCTGCATATGGTGGCTGTCTCCGGTCTGGTCGGGTCGCTGTTTGGCGTGCCGATCGGCATTTTCCTGGCCACCAGTGGCAAGGGCGAGCTGTTTGAAGCGCCAATGATCAACCGCGTCATCGGGCTCATCGTGAATGCTGCCCGCTCCACGCCCTTCATCATTCTCGTTGTGGCCATCATCCCGTTCACACGGTTTGTGGCCGGAACCTCCATCGGCACCTCCGCGGCTATTGTGCCACTCACGGTTGCAACCATTCCTTTCGTGGCTCGCCTTGTGGAGGCAGCCATTCGGGAAGTTGACAAGGGGCTGATTGAAGCGGCGCGTGCCATGGGCGCGACACCGTTGCAGATCGTGACCAAGGTTCTGCTGGCGGAAGCCAAGCCTGGCATCACGCTGGCGCTCACACTGACGCTGGTCAGCCTCATCGGCTACTCGGCCATGGTCGGTGCTGTCGGCGGTGGCGGGCTGGGTGATCTTGGCATTCGCTACGGTTACCAGCGCTTCATGCCGGATGTGATGCTGGCGGTGGTCGTCGTCCTCATCGTGCTTGTCCAGATCGTGCAAAGCGCCGGTGATGCGCTGGCCCGCAGCTTCGACAAGCGCAACCGCAAAAACTGATTACAGACAAGACTTAAAACTCAAGGAGTACCCCCCGTGAAAAAACTCATCATTGCCGCATCGCTGGCCGCACTTTTTGCAGGCAGCGCGCTTGCCGAAAGCATCAAGGTTGGCGTTACACCCGGACCGCACGCGCAGATCTTCGAAAAGGTGAAGGACATCGCTGCCAAGAAGGGTCTGGATATCGAGGTTCTGGAATTTTCCGATTATGTCGTTCCCAACCAGGCGCTGAATGACGGGGAATTGCAGGCTAATTCCTTCCAGCACCAGCCTTATCTTGACAATCAGGTCGCTGATCGCAAGTTCGATCTGGTCAGCGTCGGCCAGTCGGTCAACTTCCCGATGGGGATTTATTCCAAGAAGGTGAAGGCTCTTGAGGAATTGAAGGAAGGCGCAAGCATTGCCATTCCGAACGATCCGACCAATGGCGGCCGCGCTCTTCTGATCCTCGCCGACAAGGGCCTGATCAAGGTGGATGCAGCCAAGGGCCTGAAGATCGGTCCTGCCGATGTGACGGAAAACCCGAAGAACTTCACCTTTGCCGAACTGGATGCAGCCCAGCTGCCGCGCTCGCTGGATGATGTCGATGCCGCCGTCATCAACACCAATTACGCGCTGGAAGCCGGTCTCGATCCATCCAAGGACCCGATTGCCAAAGAAGGCGAAAAGGCTCCCTACATCAACGTCATCGCCGTTCGTGCAGCCGATAAGGATGCGCCATGGGTGAAGACGCTGCTGGAATCCTACCACAATCCGGAAGTGAAGGCCTTCGTTCTGGAAACCTTCAAGGGTGCGGTCGTCCCCGCCTGGTAAACTGATTTTCGTCAATGTTGACGGCCTCTCCCATATCTCTGGGGGAGGCTTTTTTACGTCTTGTTAGCCCTAAAGTGACCGTCGTTGCCGTTGGGTGAAAATAGATGGCGATCGTCCCGATAATCTTAATGGGTTTTGAAGATTTCACGCGGAGGATGCAGTATTCCGTGGGAAAAGATACTGCTGCATGTCGCATGAGATTTCCAGAGCATTGTCGGTCGGTCGAAGAACGGCAGTTGCTGGAGTTCTTTCTGCCTTTGCGCTTGTCGTCATCATCGTCACGGCACTCATTCTTTCGGCGCTTGATAATGTCACGCGCAACACGAACGTGCTGGACGAACAGCGGTCTCTGGAGACGATAACCGGGGCGCTCACCACCTTCCGCCAGCAACTGGGCGCGACGCTCAACGATTATGCAGCCTGGGACGATGCCGCCCGAGCGGTCTATTCCACCGATGGCGCCAGCTGGATCATCGCCAATTACGGCGATATGACCCGCAACAGCGACTTGTTCGACACGGCGGTGCTGATCGATAACGATCAGCGGGTCCTGATGGCTTACAACAACGGGGATCCCGCTTACTGGTCCATACCGGGCTATTTCGGCTCCAGCCTGTCCAGCATGATCGATATGGTGCGTGCCGTTCCTCCAGGTGAGATACCGGAAACCACGGCATTTCTGCAAACCAGAGATGGCATAGCAGCCGTCGGCGTTGCGCTGGTGCGAACCAAGGCCGGGGTCGTCGATGCGCCAGTTGCCAGGCACAGCTATCTCATTTTTGCCCGCCATCTGACCCCTGCCAAAGTGGAGAAGCTTGCCGAAACCTATGTCGTTGAAGGCCTGTCATTGCAACCGGGTGATGCGAAAGCGGCCTATCAGGTTCCGGTGCCCGATCCGTTCGGCAATATACTGGGGGTTCTCACATGGCAGTCTCGGATGCCGGGAGATCTCAGCTTCTATGAGGTGCGGCCCCGGGTGCTGACTGCTGTTGCCATTACCCTCCTTTTTTTCATGGCGCTGCTGGGCATCGGCTACGCCGCCCTGAAAAAGCTGAAGAGTGATGAAACCGCTGCGCGGCAGGAGCTGCTGCGAGACAGGCTGACCGGGCTGAACAACCGCCTCGGCTTCTTTCTTGGCTTGAAGCGGCAGCTTGAGCGTTCAGCTCAGGACAATTCCTACGTCAAGCTGATCTATCTCGATCTTGATGGTTTCAAGGAAATCAACGATTCCTTCGGGCATGGCGCGGGCGACCTTCTCATCAAGGGGGTCTCGGCGGCGTTGCAGGTTCTGGTCTCGGAGCGGGCGCTTCTGGCGCGGCTGGGCGGAGATGAATTTGCCATCGCCTTACAAGGCTCCGATGCCCGCGTGCTGGCCCGCCACCTCTGCGATGATCTTCTGACGCTGTTTTCCGAGCCCTTCATGATTGGTGACAAGGTTGCGGCCATCGGTTGCAGCATCGGCATGGCCGTGGCGCGGGGAGGGGATATTGACGGGGAGGAGCTTCTGCGCCGGGCCGATATGGCCATGTATGAGGCCAAGGAGAACGGACGCGGGCGCTATGTGGCCTATGAGGCCAATATGGATACGCGCCGGGAAGAAAAGAACCAGCTTGAGGCCGATCTGAAATATGCCATCGAGCATGACGAGATCAAGGTTGTGTTCCAGCCGGTTGTCAACACGTTGACCCGCCGCATCACCGGTGTCGAAGCCCTGGCCCGGTGGAACCGCGCCGGCTACGGCCCGGTATCGCCCGATATCTTCATTGCAGCGGCGGAAAGCAGCGGCATGATCGACCAGCTCGGCCTGTCCGTTCTGCGCAAGGCCTCCAAGGAGGCGGTCGCATGGCCGCAGGTCAAGCTTGCCGTTAACGTCTCGCCGGTGCAGTTCAGAAATCCGATGTTTGCCAGCCAGGTCCAGTCGATTTTGGTAGAGAACGGCATTTCCCCATCGCGGGTCATGCTGGAAATGACGGAAGGCTACTTTATCCGCCATCCCGAGCGGGCAAGTACGGCCATCGACAAGCTGAAGCAGATCGGCGTCAGCATCGCCCTTGATGATTTCGGCTCCGGCTTTGCCAGCATCGGCTATCTGCGCCAGTTCGGTTTCAACCGCATGAAAATCGACAAGTCGCTGGTTGATGCGCTGGATGAGGGCGGACGCTCGCTTGAAATGCTGACCGCCACCGTTGCCCTTGCCCGCTCCCTCGGCATTCCCGTGACCGCTGAGGGGATTGAAACGGAAGACCAGGCCTCGATACTGCAATTGTGTGGCTGCGATGAGTTGCAGGGCTATCTGTTTTCAAAGCCGGTACAGCCGCAACAGATTCTGACCCTGCTGACCGAGCAGGATGCGCCGGTGCGGCAGCGCAAGGTTTCGTGAGGTTTTGGGGTCAAGCCCTGACATGACGGCGGAGAGCGGGATTAGGGTCGAGACGGTGGTGCGCCTATAAGTTCCGCACAATTCGCCAATGCCCATTCCTACCGGCCGATATGCTTCTCACCGCGCTGTTTCGCCAGATCGATCTGGCGCTGGCGGTTGCGGAAGCGTTCGCGGTCTTCTTCCGAGCGATCGTCGTAGCAGCTTGGGCAGGAAACGCCTTCCTCGAACTTCGGCGAGAGGCGAACTTCCGGCGTGATGGGGTTGCGGCAGGCGTGGCACAGCTTGTGGTCGCCTTCGGCCAGACCGTGAACCACAGAGACCCGCTCGTCGAACACGAAGCAGGCGCCTTCCCACAGGCTCTCTTCCTGCGGCACTTCCTCAAGATATTTCAGGATGCCGCCCTTGAGGTGATAGACCTCGTCAAAGCCCTGATCCTTCATGAAGGCAGTGGCCTTTTCGCAGCGAATGCCGCCGGTGCAATACATGGCGATCTTCGGCTTGTTGTGCAGGCCGGGATTGTCCTTCACCCAGCCGGGAAACTCGCGGAACGTCTTGGTCTGCGGATCGACCGCGCCCTTGAAGATGCCGATGGCGGTTTCGTAATCATTGCGGGTATCGATGAGAATGGTGTCCGGGTCTGAAATCAGCGCGTTCCAGTCCTTCGGATCCACATAGGTGCCGACGATCTGGTTCGGATCGATATCCGGCACGCCCATCGTGACGATTTCCTGCTTCAGCTTCACCTTCATGCGCACGAAAGGCATTTTGGAAGCCCGGCTTTCCTTGTGCTCAAGGGCCGCAAATTCCGGCTGGGCGCGCAGATAGGCCAGCACATTGGCAATGCCCGCATCCGTTCCGGCAATGGTGCCATTGATGCCTTCGGCGGCCAGAAGCAGCGTGCCCTTGACGCCATTTTCCTGGCACAGCGTAAACAGCGGCTCGCGCACGCTTTCAAACCGCGGAAAGCGGGCAAAATGATAAAGCGCTGCCACGAGAAAATCAGCCGCTGCTGGCTGCGCGGCTTGCGGGCTTGGTCGGGTCGAAGTGTCGGTCATGGCGGCTGAAATACAGCCAGATGCGGCTTTGCGCAATCATATTTCGCGCATGGCCTGCCTTGCGGCGAAGTTTTGAATTTTGTCAAAACATGGCTGGAAGTGCTACTGCGCCGCCTGTTCCCACAAGAGCCCGATGATGCGGCTTTCGGATTTGGCGGATTCGGCAAACACCCGGTCGGCCAGATCGAGGCACTCGGCCCGCAGGGTCTGCTGGCGGTGGGTGACGGTTTCGAGCAGCGCGGCGCGTGTGTCTTCGCTCTCGAACTGCTCGGGTTCGTGCTCGGCAAAAGCTTTCAGTACGGAGAGGTCATGCTCGTGGCCGAGCAGATCGACCAGATGTTTGGCCTCGATTTTCTTGGCGCGCATGGCCGATGGCCAGAGCTTTCGCAACAGGGCCAAGTGCATCCAATAGACCTGACCGCTCTTGCGCAGATCGTGGAAGTCCTCGTCGTGGATGTCGTGCCCGTGCCTGCCATGGCAGCGATTGAGGGCGTCCAGCGCCCGCTTGCGTTGCTTGCTCCATGTTTTCCTGATGAGCTTCGCTGTCGTCTTGCCGCCGCTGGGCAGCGAGAGTTGCTCGAGCGCATGCTTGCCCTTTTCGCACTCGGTCAAGGCCGCCTCGATGCGGGCGGGTAGGTCGCCATCCTCGTTGGTCATCGCATCGCGCCGCTTGGTCAGGGCGTCATGGGCTGACGTGAGCGCGTGGCTTTGAGCCTCCGACTGGTCGAAACCTTGCAGATATTCGACCGTTTCCACCAATGCGGCGGCGTCGCGGGCTTTTGAGAGGGTGCGGGCAATATCGCCGAAGCGTCGATTTTCCTCGCTGCGAAATTTTGGCTCGGCGCTTTGCACGAAGCGGTAGAGGCCACGAAGGCGTTTGAATTTCTTGCGCGCTGCATGCACGGCCGCATGAGGCCCATCGGGCTGCTGCGAGAGCGCTTCCATGGCCTCATTGATGAGCCGGGTGCCGATGCGCTGGATTTCATCGTTAAGCGGTTTTGCCGGATCAATCCTTGATGACATCGCTCAATTCCGTGCTGAGATCATCTGTGGCCAGTTGCTGGTTTGAAAAGCGCCGGTCGCCGGTGACCTCAGGGCCGACCCATGCGGGCAGAGCGGGCTGGTCGGCTTCGGAGCGCAGCTCGACCTCGGCCACGATGAGGCCGCGATAAAGGCCATCGAACACATCGATTTCCCAGGTGAAACCTTCATGCTCGACTGTGTAGCGGATTTTTTCGAGGATGAAGCCGGGTACGGACTTCAACAGCTCCTCGGCATCGGCAACGGGAATGTCATATTCATATTCGTCGCGGATCAGAGCGCCGTTGCCGACCTTGATGGTGAGCCTTGCTGCTTCATCACCCATGATGCGGACGCGCACTGAGCGGTCTTCCAATGAGGCGATATAGCCTTGTCGAAAGCGCGTGCGTGATGCGATTTCCTCTCGCCAGCTCTCATCCGTTACAAGATACTTGCGTTCGATTTCTTTGGCCATTCAACAACCTGTCCAGTTTTGCGGCACCGTAGCGCAAGCTTGCGTCATGAAACAGTAATCAAATCGAAATATTTCATTTTGCCTCGACACTCGCGGTTCGGCGCGGTAATTAGACCCCAATTCAATCGATTCAATGAGGAGACATTGCCATGGCCCAGGATTCTGAAAAGCTAATTTCCATCCTGCAACTTCAGCCGGTCGTGCCTGTTCTCATTGTGGAAGACGCAGCCTCTGCCGTGCCGCTGGCCCGCGCATTGGTGGCAGGTGGCCTGCGTGCCATCGAAATCACCATGCGCACACCGGCAGCACTGGACGCCATCCGCGCCGTTGCCGATGAAGTGGAAGGCGCCAATGTGGGCGCGGGCACCGTTCTCAATTCCAAGGATTTCGATGCTGCCGTGAAGGCTGGCTCGACCTTCATCGTCAGCCCCGGCGTCAACAAGAGCGTTCTGGAAGCGGCCAAGGGCTCCAAGGTTCCGCTTCTGCCGGGTGCGGCCACGGCCAGCGAAGTCATGCATCTGCGTGACAAGGGCTATAAGGTTCTGAAATTCTTCCCCGCCGAACAGGCCGGTGGCGCGCCTTACCTGAAGGCGCTTTCGTCTCCGTTGGCCGATATCAAGTTCTGCCCCACGGGCAGCATCTCGCTGAAAAATGCGAAGGATTATCTGTCGCTGCCAAACGTCATCTGCGTTGGCGGTTCCTGGGTTGCGCCGAAGGAAATGATTGCGGCGGGTGAATGGGATGGCATCACCAAGCTGGCGGCTGAGGCTTTCGCCCTTCGCGGCTGAGGCGTTTCGTTCACGACGGCGTGAACGGTGCGGCCATTTGTTTTCCGCTTCGCACTTCCTATCTCCTATTGATATTGAACCCAGCAGGAGATTTGAATGTTCGACGCGAAGAAGCTTCTAGACCAGTTTTTGGGCTCTAACGTACCGGGCCTGTCGGGAAGTGTGCGGGACCGGGCCGGACAGGCCACGCAAATCGCGAAGAACAATCCGATGAAAGCAGGCGCGATTGCCGCCGCTCTCTTCGGCACCAAGACCGGCCGCAAGCTGGCTGGCAATGCCGCAGCCGTTGGCGGCATCGCCGCCATCGCGGGGCTTGGCTATCTCGCCTACAAGAATTACCAATCCGGCCAGGCGCCAAAATCCGTGCCGCAGCCGCAGCCGACGCAGGAGCTTTTGCCGCCGCCGGTCGATTCGCCGTTTCATCCGCAATCGCCGACGCTGTCCAACAACTTCGCGCTGACGCTGGTGCAGGCCATGATTGCCGCGGCCAAGGCGGATGGCCATATCGATGCGGCAGAACGCGCCCGCATCATGGAAAAGCTTCAGGTTTCCGAACTGGATCGCGAGGCGGAAGCCTTTATCGAAAAAGAACTGGCCGATCCGCTCGATATCGATGCGCTGGTGGCAGCAGCCCAGACTGAAGAGCAGAAGGTGGAGATCTACACGGCGTCTCGCCTGACAATCGAGCCGGACAGCCGGGCAGAGCGCGGCTATCTCGATCTTCTGGCAGGTCGTCTGGGTCTGCCGGATGCGCTGGTGGAGCATATCGAAGCCACGGTCTCTGCCGCCAAGGTGTGATGCCGTCTGCGGGCAAGTACGCCAATTCCTGTTGTCTTTGCCCGCCGCCTGCCATAAGTCTCTCCCGTCATGTTACGGGGGAGCAGAATGCGCGATCTAGCCCAGTTCAAAGGATGTCCGCCACCAAAGCCGGTGCTGCTCAAGGGCCGTTTCGTAACCGTCGCACCCTATGACCGGGCGCAGCATCTCGACAGGCTTTGGGATGCGCTGGGTGGCGCGGGCACCAATGATCTCCTGAAATATTTTCCGCAGGATGCCTTTGCAGACGCCGCCGCCTTTGGCGACTGGCTGGATGCCGCACAGGCCGGTTCAGGCTGGGTAACCTTCACCTTTATCGAAAACGCCACCGGTAAGGTTGTCGGCATGGCGAGCTATATGCGGCCTGAGCCGAAATACGGCGTGGTGGAAGTTGGCTCCGTTGCCCATGGTGCTGCCATGAAGCGTTCGCCGCTTGCCACCGAAGCGCATTATCTCTTGGCACGCCATGTGTTCGATACTCTCGGCTACCGCCGCTATGAGTGGAAGTGCCACAATGAGAACGAGGCGTCGAAGGCAACGGCTGCGCGTTACGGCTTCCAGTTCGAAGGCATCTTCCGCCAGCACATGGTTTCCAAAGGGGCCAACCGAGATACGGCATGGTTTTCGATGATCGATGCTGAATGGCCTGTTCTGCGCGAGGCCTTCGAGACATGGCTTTCGCCTGATAATTTTGGGACAGACGGCCTGCAAATCCGCAAGCTGGAAGATATCAGGGCAGGGCTATCCGCATGAACGGCAAAAGCACATCCGCAGCACTCGCCGCCGTCGCCATCGTCCTTGGCTTCGGGTTTCTGTTCTACATTATGCCCACCGTCACCCTGTGGCTGGCGGAACACTATTCCGTCTGGGTCGCCGCCGCGTTTGATACGGTTGCGGTTCTCGCATTCTTCCTGATCTTCTGGCTGCGGGCGCGGTATCAGCGGCGCAATCACTAGGATATCTACAGCATGTATCCCAAAAACAAGCCGTAGAAGATGCCATGAAAGAGCGCTCGGCTAATCTTTCCGCCTGCGCCGCCGTCAATCGACCTGAACTCTAAATATAATTCTGCGGCTTTGATCATGCCAAAGATGATCACCACCGCCACGATGACCCAGATACCCGTCAGAAAAAGCATACCGATAATTGAAGCGATGGCGACAAGCACCGCAAAACCAGTTTCGGCACGCTGATTATTCCTCATCTGTCCGGTCACCTCTGAAACGCTTCGCTATAGACCCACGAAAATTCTGGATTCGTGTTCCAGTTTGCGGCGGCGTCGATGGCGTGCGAAATTTGCCGACCAAATATTCACTGATCAATCCGATGACGAAAGCCGCACTGAGGCAGGCGGTTACAAGAAACCAAAATTGGCCATATGCCGCGAGAGATAAATCGTATTGATTGATTAAAGCGAATCCCAGGACAAAGCCCACCGCTGCGCAGGCGATTGCGCTTGATGTGACTACGATCTCTTTCATCAATCGACTGCTTATCACAGCCCCCACTTTCGCTTCACGCCTGCAGTGCTGCCCCCAGCAAGCCAAGCCCCATCAACAGCACGAAGACGGCGCCTGCGATTTCGATGGCGTGGGTGATGCCTGCGGCTTTGCGGCTGCCGGTTCCGGCAAAGCGCACCGCGATGTCCTTGGCCTTGACGGCAAGGCAGGCCAGCAGGGACACGGTGATGGCGGTGCCGAGTGACATGGCGATGACCGAGAGGACGCCGCCCAGCAGCAGGCCGTTCAGGATTGAAAAGCTCATGACGATGATGGCGCCGGAGCAGGGGCGAAGGCCGACCGCGATGATGGCTGACCATGCTTCCTGCAGGCTGAAGTCTTTGGACCTGAGCATGGACGGGTCTGGCGCGTGGGCATTGCCGCAGGTGGTGCAGATTTCGCCAGTGCCGCTCTGGGCGTGATCGGCAAAGACCGGCTGGCCCTGAAAACGGAGGCCAGAGCCCATGCCTTTGCGGGCGATGCTGGTGGTGGCAGCGCTTGCGGAAAAGCTGCTGGTTTCCAGAGCAATTGTCGGTGCCGGGCCAGCACTTTCCATGGCAAGGGCTGGAGCCTCTGTCCGGCCTGTCATCAGGCTGTAGAGCTTGCGAAACAGCAGCCATGCACCGAACAGCGCGACCATGGCGAAGCTGGCGATTTCCATGGCCTGCGTCGCCCTGGTCATGGTGATGGAGGTGCCGCGCAGCACCAGATAGGCCGCACCGACGAGGCCGATGGCGACGCCGCCTTGCAGCAGAGCGGAGACGAAGGAAATGAGGATGCCGCGTTTTAGCTGGGTTTCATTGGCAATCATATAGGACGAGATGACCGCCTTGCCGTGGCCGGGGCCTGCGGCATGGAACACGCCATAGGCAAAGGAGAGGCCGATCAGCGATGTCAGCGCCCATGGGTCTTCCCGCATGGCGCGCAACGCACCGGTCAGGGCGCGATAGAACATCTGCTGGTGAACGTTGATCCACTGGAAAAGCGGCGCCAGCGGCCCGCCGATGGAGATGGAGGGCTCAGCCGAGCCGATGCCGAGCGGGGATTGCGCATGGGCCACGCTGACGGCGGCAAGCACCAGTCCCAGCGCCACGAAGGTGCCACCCAGTCTCCTCAGCATGTCAGCTCCAGTCGCGTGGCAAACAGCTTGGTCATGTCGGTGCCTGTGGGATCGTTGAAGAAGGCGTCGGTCAGATTGTTCTGGTTCTGGGAGATGATTTCATCCGGGTCCGGGCGCACCACCTTGTGCTTGCAGGCGGCGAGATGCGTGCCTTTCACAACGATGTCGGTATCCTTGGCGAAATCGATGGCCGTATAGAGCGTCGGGTCCCATGCGCCGAAGGTCAGGACGCCCTTGACCGGAAGGGGTGCTTTCGGCTTGACCGAAAAGAACATCAGGACCTGATTGTTCTGGTAATCCACATGGATCGTATCGGGCTTGTCGAAATCGACAGGTTTTCCGTTTGCCGTGATGAAGGTGTAATAGGAAAATTCGGCAAGCGATTCGTGAACGGTCGCGCCGATTTCGCCCAACTCTTCCTTGTCGAGTTTCGCGTCGCTGTTCTTGTCGTAGTCCATCACGACGCTTGCGGAAAACATCTCATCGAAGCGCCAGACATTGCGCACTTCGGCGATGTTGCCATCGGCACCCTCGATGATTTCCATCCTCGCTTCGGCAAAAATATGCGGGTGCGCCATGGCGCTCAAGGGCGCAAGACAGAGGGGCAGGCATGCAGCCAGTGATATGATCGCTTTTTTCATGGATGCCTGTCTGTCTCTTGTCTGGGGTGTTTCTATGATTCTAGCGGAAATTGGGACCGAATTTCGGCCTTGCTGTTTTGGGTCCGAAATCAGCCGTGCGTTTTAAACCAGTTGGTCAGATAGTCCACAAAGCTTCTGACCTTGGCGGGCAGATAACGGCGGTGCGGATAGACAGCGTAAATGCCGCGATCCCGGGAAATGTAGTCGTCAAACAGGGTCACGAGTTCGCCTGAGAGAATATAGGGTTTGGCAATGAAATCGGGAACGATGGCGACGCCAAGGCTGGTGCGGGCCGCGCGTAGGGTCGCTTGCGGGCTGTTGACCTCAATTGGGCCGTTGATGGCCACCGAATTGGTGCCGCCGCCGGGTTCGAAATAGCGAATGTGATTGTGGAAGCGCGAATTCGTATCCACGATGCAGGGAACCCGGCCCAGATCCTGCGGGCTATCGAGCGGGCCATAGCGTTCCATGAAGTCGGGTGTTGCGACCGCATAGACGCGAAAATCCGCCAGCTTCTTGGCGATCATGCCCGAATCTTCCAGCTTGGTGATGCGCACGGCCAGATCGAAGCTTTCCTCGATCAGATCGACGAATCGGTCTTCGGCCACGATTTCCAGCACGAGGTCGGGGTTCTCCTTGGCGAAATCGATGAGGCTCTGGCCAATATCCGCATCGATGAAGGTGCGCGGCACGGAGATGCGCAGCTTGCCCTTCAGGTCGGCATTTTTCTCGCGCACCAGATCGGCCAGATTGTCGATTTCTTTCAGGATATCTGCGGCGGTGCGATAATAGGTGTGGCCCGCTTCGGTCAGCGAAAACTGCCGCGTGGTGCGGTTGAGAAGCAGCGCGCCGAGATCGTCTTCCAGCTCGCGCACATATTTGGACAGCAGCGCTTTGGAGCGCCCGGTCTTGCGGGCGGCGGCGGAAAAACCCTCCGCTTCGACAACATCAATAAAGGCCCGGATACGGGTGAGAGTGTCCATTAAAGTCTCCAATTCGCTCACAATTGTGAACGGTCAAGCCCCAGTGTTCAGCGATAAAGTATTCTGCCAAAAAAATCTGCATCGTGATGAAAAATTCCCTTGATTGTTACAGCGAATATTCCTATCTCCCGGTTGCCCAAAGTCGCACGTGCCCATGTGTGTCCGCCGACCCTCGATGTGGTGAGGAGTTCGGTAAGGTACCTGGAATTAACCCCTCCAGTCGCTATTCCGGCCAACCGGAAAATGCGAGGACATATGAAGCAACGACGGTGCGGGCCTTTCTGGTTCTCTGCCGGCTTTCCATCAGCCGGGGTACTAAAGAGGCACACCATCATTGCCGTAAGTGCGGTTGGGTATGATTCCCTCCAATCCCATGGCAGACAAAGCCGAATGATGCTCCTGGCAGGGCGTTGTTCACAATTGCGCCTTGAGCGTATGCTATTGATTCAGCGTCTCCACCGGCTGGAACATTCTGCATATCTTGAGCGCCCTTTGTCCTCTGGAATTTTTCCAGAGCCGGAACATTTTAGGGAATACAACGATGACGACTGCACGCATCATTGACTTCATCAAGACCCGCCGCCCAGAAGGCCCTTGCCTCGTGGTTGACCTTGACGTTGTGCGCGATAATTTCCATGCGTTCCGGCACGCTCTGCCAAACAGTGCGATCTATTATGCCGTGAAGGCAAACCCTGCTCCTGAAATTCTCAAGCTGCTGGCCGGCCTGGGCTCCAGCTTCGATTGCGCCTCCGTGGCTGAAATCCAGATGGCGCTCGATGCAGGTGCGACTTCTGACCGTATCTCCTACGGCAACACCATCAAGAAGGAACGCGATGTTGCGCGCGCATTTGCGCTGGGCATCGATCTCTTCGCCGTTGATAGCCATGAGGAAGTCGAGAAGGTTGCCCGTGCAGCCCCAGGCGCTCGCGTATTCTGCCGCGTTCTGACCGATGGCGAAGGCGCCGAATGGCCGCTGTCGCGCAAGTTCGGTTGCGTGCCGCAGATGGCTGTCGATGTTCTGGTCTATGCCCATCAGATGGGTCTGGAATCCTACGGCGTTTCCTTCCATGTCGGTTCGCAGATGATGAACCTCGACGCATGGGATGCTGCCCTTGGCGATGCAAAGCGCGTGTTCGCTTCGCTGTCCAAGCAGGGTATCCACCTGCAGATGGTGAACATGGGCGGTGGCTTCCCGACGAAGTATCTGCGCGATGTGCCTGCTGCCGAAGAATATGGCCATGCCATCGACACGGCGCTGCGCAAGCACTTCGGCAACCAGATTCCACGCACCATCATCGAGCCGGGTCGCGGCATGGTCGGCAATGCTGGTGTCATCAAGGCGGAAGTTGTGCTGGTTTCGCGCAAGTCCGACAATGACAACCACCGCTGGGTTTTCCTCGACATCGGCAAGTTCGGCGGCTTGGCCGAAACCATGGACGAGGCCATTCGCTACCCGATCCGCACCGAGCGGGACGAAGATGCGATGGAGCTGTGCGTTCTGGCGGGTCCAACCTGCGATAGCGCCGACGTGCTCTATGAGAAGAACATGTATCCGCTGCCGGTCTCTCTGACCATTGGCGATGATGTTCTGATCGAAGGTACGGGCGCCTACACGACCACCTATTCGGCGGTTGCATTCAACGGCTTCGAGCCGCTGAAGTCCTACGTGATCTGAGTGAATGCCGCCGGTCTTTAAGGGCAGGCGGCATTTTCAGACGTCTCCCGTTCCGGCTTAAGTTTTCCATGCCTGGCGCAAACCCTGCTTGCCGCACCTCTTTCCAGCCGAGGTAGGGCGTGGTTCAGCGGGCCGGAACGGTTTCAACATTTTTTTGGGTGCCGCTTTCGTGGGCGGCTTGGTGACGGGAGGCCGGGATGGCCGCTGTTCTCAAATCTGTACGTGCATTTTTCACGCCGCAGACATTTCATATCGAAGCTGAAAATCCTGGTGATGTGGTTGCCCGCGAGAACCTGCTGGACCGCGTCATGGGCCCGGGTCGTCGCCGCAAATCATCCGAGAAGCTGCGCGCCGGGCGCGTTCCTGCCGAAGGGCTGGCGCTGGTTGCGCGCGATGAGGATGGTCACGTGATCGGGACCGTCCGCCTGTGGAATGTCGAAGCTGGAGTAACGCGCGAGGGACGTCCGGTTTCGGCCCTTCTGCTTGGGCCGCTTGCGGTGGACTGCGCCCATGAGGGCAAGGGCATCGGATCTGCCCTGATGCGCGCCGCCATCGGTGAAGCTGCCAAGCGCGACCACGGTGCCATTCTTCTGGTGGGTGATGCTCCCTATTATGAGCGCTTCGGCTTTTTTGCCGGTCAAACCCAGCATCTTGTCATGCCCGGCCCATTCGAGCGTTCGCGCTTTCTGGCGCTGGAGCTGAAAAGCGGCTGGCTGGATGGCGCGGCTGGCATGCTGGTGGCGAGCGGGCGCAAGTTTTCCTGATATCGCAGGTGGTTTGATCGGTCAGACATGGAAAAGAGGGCTACGCGCCCTCTTTTTTTATCGGTAAACGCCGTGACTGAGCCATCTATGCTGCGCGTCTGGAAGACACGGCTGCGGGCTCGATGCTGAAGCGGCTGACCATGTCCGATAGCGCCTTGGTCGCCTCTGCAATGGAATGGCTGACCGCGTTTGTCTCTTCCACCATGGCGGCGTTTTGCTGGGTCATCTGGTCCAGCGCGTTGACGCTGGCGCTGATTTCCTGAAGGCCGACGGATTGCTCTCGGGCAGCGGTGGCGATGTTGTCGATATTGGTATCGATGCGGGAGACGAAATCCTCGATCCGCGTCAGCACCTCGACGGTGGATTGCACGAGGGTTACGCCGCTTGCGACTTCATCTCCCGATTTGCCGATGAGAACCCTGATTTCCTTCGAGGCCTTTGCCGAACGCTGGGCGAGTTCGCGTACTTCCTGCGCAACGACCGCAAAGCCTTTTCCAGACTCGCCTGCACGGGCTGCCTCTACGCCAGCATTCAGCGCCAGAAGATTGGTCTGGAAGGCGATTTCGTCGATGACGCCGACGATGGATTCGATTTCTCCAGACGCGCCTTCGATGCGTTGCATGGCGGATATGGCTTCGGTGACGACGCTTGCAGACTTCGAGGTGGACCGGCGCGCTTCCTTCACCAGATTGCGCGTATCATCGACACGCGCCGTAGATGTCTTGACGGTGGAGGCGGCTTCTTCCAGTGCGGCTGCGGTTTGTTCCAGTGCTGCGGCTTGCTGTTCCGTGCGGCGTGACAGATCGTTTGCGGAACCGTGCATCTCGCTGCCCTGGGCCCGCAGGTGTTGGGCTTCTGAGAGGATCTTTCCCATCGTTGCTTGCAGGGTGCGCACCGAGGCGTTGAAATCTGCGCGCAGGGTTTCAAACTTGGCGTCGAAGCTGTGGTCGAGTGTCGAGCTTAAATCACAATTGGCGAGATTTTTGAGGCCATGTCCCAGATGCTGGATTGCGAAGCGCAGCGCATCTGCCTCGGCAATGCGTTCTCTTTCCCGTGTCTCGCGCTCCATGCTGGCGGCGCGGCGTGCTTCTTCCGCTTCACTTTCCAGCTGACGCTTGGCGAGGCCAGCATCTCTGAACACGGCAAGCGCCCTTGCCATGGCACCAATTTCATCATGCCGGTGAATGTGGGGCGGCGCTTCCTTCAGGTCGCCTGCGGCCATGCTCGTCATGGTCTGCGTGATCCGCAGGATCGGCTTCATGGCGCGGCGGCGCAGGAAGACGGTCGAGGCAATGGACAGGAGGACGAGGATATATCCCAGCGTGTCGTTGGTCGTTTTCAGGAATGAGGTCTGTTCCGCCGCCTCGACTTCCTTCTGCTTGCCATAGACGGTGCCCATCTCGACCAGCTGATTGACCGCCGCTTCATGGGCATGGAATGTCTTGCTCAAGGTGTCGAGCGATGCCGGAATTTTTGCCGCTTCGCCGGAGGCAAGCGCTGGCAGTGTGTCCGTATCCAGCGTTGCCCAGAAGGCGTCGCCCTTGATGAGAACATCGTTCTGCAAGGCCTGTTTCAACGTGTCCGGCAGGGTCGTCGTTTTCCAGTATTCACGGCGCTCCTTATATTGGCCCTTCAACACCTTGATACGCTCGATGTTTTGCGGCAGCCTATCCGGGTGGAGGGCGCCTTCATTGGTCAGCGCATAGGTCTCGATGAGATAGAGCGGTGGTGGCAGGATATCGGCAATCAGGTCCTTGCTATCGATGATTTCCTGATAGATCGGGCCGTTGACCTTCAGCGTATCGAGCGCGAAAGAACCCACGAGAAGCGTGATGGTAATGCCGGTTGCCAAGGCGATGCCACTGGCCGTTATGATCGCTGAAATCGAAAGTTTCATAGGGGAAAGATCCAAGGAAATACAGGGAAGCGGCGTGCTACTTTTCGAAATTCTGAATGGGGGTAAGTATTTCAAGTACAGATGCAGTGTTCAATGACTGCAACTATTGGATAAAAATATCTATAATTGATTAACTACAATAATCGCTCTTCGCATTGATATCTTTGAATAATCTTAAATGCTAATACGCTCTATGTGCGTGACCAACCCCCAATTTTCCTGTCCGGGTTTTGATCTCCCTCAAATGATGATTTTGATCTGCATGTTACGTGCGGGCAGGGTGTGGCTTGCAGCAATGGCTATGGGTTTCCAAGGTCGAGGGGCCAAAGGAGCCGATGTTGCAAAGCACCTCTTCGATAGATCAAGGAGAGAAAAATGTTCGCCAAATTCCGCAAAGCCATCTTTTTGGCATCTGCTTTCGCTGTTGCGCTGCCAGCGTTTTCCCAAGCCGCTGACATGGCGCCGACCGCGCCCGTGCCCACAGCCGAAGAGGCCATTGCTGCGGCAAGCCCATGGATGATCCGTGTGCGCGGCCTTGGCGTGATGACCCATGACAGCGGCTCGATCAACGGCGTGCCCGGCGCAGGGCTTGAATATTCGGACACCGTTATTCCGGAATTCGACGTAACCTATTTCTTCACCGATAATATTGCCGCCGAACTTATTCTTGGCACGACCTTCTCCAAGATCAACACGACAGGCGCGCTGGGTGAGATTGATGTCGGCAAGACATGGCTTTTGCCACCAACGGTGACCTTGCAATATCACTTCACCAATTTCGGTGCCTTCAAGCCTTATGTGGGCGCTGGCCTCAACTATTCGCTGTTCTACAACCAGTCTGAAAAGGCAGGTTTCCACAATCTCGACGTCAAGAACGACTTTGGCGCGGCGGTGCAGGTTGGTTTCGACTACATGCTGACGAAGAACTGGGGCGTGAACTTCGATGTGAAGAAGATCTTCCTCGAAACGAAGTGGAGCGCCACGCATGACGCGCTGGGTGATATCAGCGGCAAGGCCAAGCTCGATCCGTGGTTGATCGGTGCCGGTGTGACCTACCGCTTCTAACCCTCTGGGAGGGTGCCACCGAGGTGGTCAGGGAGGCACTGCCGCGATATGCGGCGGTGCCTTTTTGCCGTTGAGGATTTGAATGTTACGTCTTGATGTCGATGATGCCGCAATCGCCAGCTTCCGATGCGAAGGCCAGCAGGTTGCCATTGTTGCTCCAGTCCATGGACGTAATCGCGCCCTTGCCAGGGCGACGCAGCAGGGCTTCCTTCTCGTCGGCGAGACGCACGCCCAGGATCATGCCATCCGCAAAGCCGACGGCCAGCACTTCATCTGCCGGGTGGAAGCAGACATTGGTGACCATGATGTTTGCGCGGGTGCCAAGCTCCAGCGGAGCCTTGCCCATTGGGCCATCCTTGCCGGAGAAGGGCCAGACGATGGCCGCCGGTGCGCCAGATGATGCCAGCCACTTGCCCTTGTGTGACCACGAGATGGATTTGACCTTGGCGGGATAGCCGGTCATGCGCATGTGGCGCGCTTCCATGCCGCCCTTGGTGGCCTCCATCTTCCAGCCATGCAGCGCATTTTCCTGCATGGTGGTGACGAGGAATTTGCCATCTGCGGAGAAGGTGACGCCGGTATGGGCGCCTTTCCAATCGAGATCGACAGGATCGCCAGCGCTGGCCACCCAATGAAGCGTGACGCCATTGTAGCGGGCAGCGGCAATGCGCAGGCCCTTGGGCGCAAAGGCGATGCCCTCAACGGTACGGTCTTCCTTGAATTCCTTGACGGTGCCATCACCCAGACGCACGAAGCTGGACTTACCAACGCCGTATGCGATGGCGTTTTGCGGGCCGCCTGCGACAACGCTGATCCATTTGCGCGGCACATGGGCAAGCTCGATGACAGAGCCATCATGGCCGATGCGCAGCACCTTGCCATCTTCACCGCCGGTGAGAAGCGTGGCGCTGTGCGGATCGCGGGTGCAGGTCAAAAGGCCCTGATGTGCCTCGACAACCTTCTCGCCGCCATCCAGCCGGTGGATGGTGCCTGCGGCGGTGGCAAACAACGGAACTTCGCCCAGAAAATGCGCCGCGACGACGTGGCCTTCGAGGTCAAGAGGAGCAACGGTGGGCATGGGTCTCTAGTCTTTCCATGGTTGTTGTCGTCAGTCGTGAAAAAGTGCACCATCACGGTGCACTCCTTGTGGTCGTCATATCAGGGCGTGCCGCAATGGCACTTTTTAATATCAGGCCGCTGCCATGCAGGCGTTGAAGCTGTTTTCCAGCTTCTCGCGATCAAGATCGCGGCCGATGAAGACGAGGCGGCTTTCGCGCTTTTCGCCTTCTTTCCATGCACGCTGGTGATCACCTTCGATGATCATGTGAACACCCTGAACGACATAACGTTCCGCATCATCCTTGAACGCAATGATGCCCTTGAGGCGCAGGATCTTCGGGCCATCTGTCTGCGTGACCTTCTGGATCCACGGGAAGAAACGATCGGCATTCATCTCACCGCCGCGCAGCGAAACGGACTGAACCGTGACGTCATGGATGGGCGAGGCGGCGTGGCTGTGGCCATGATCATGGTGGGCATGATCGTGGTCATGGTGATGGTCGTGATGATGGTGGTCGTGGCTGTGGTCATGTCCACAATCTGGACCGCAGACATGATCGTCATGCTCTTGCGCGAGGAAATCCGGGTCGTTTTCCAGCGCCCGTTCAAGGTTGAACGCGCCCTGATTGAGAACATGAGCGAGATCAACGCCGGAGCGGGTTGTCTTGTGAATTCGGGCGGACGGGTTGATGGCGCGAACGACATCTTCAATCACGGCCAGTTCCTGCGGCGTGACGAGATCGGTCTTGTTGATGACGACAACATCGGCAAAAGCGATCTGGTCTTCGGCTTCGCGGCTGTCCTTCAGGCGCAGCGGCAGGTGCTTGGCATCGACAAGCGCAATAACCGCATCCAGTTCGGTTTTGGCGCGCACATCGTCATCCATGAAGAATGTCTGTGCGACGGGAACAGGATCGGCAAGGCCTGTGGTTTCCACGATGATGCCATCGAAACGGCCGGGACGGCGCATCAGGCCTTCCACCACGCGGATAAGGTCTCCGCGCACGGTGCAGCAGACGCAGCCATTGTTCATTTCGTAGATTTCTTCGTCCGATTCCACGATCAGGTCGTTATCGATGCCGATTTCGCCGAATTCATTGACGATGACGGCGTATTTCTTGCCGTGATTATCCGACAGGATGCGGTTGAGGAGCGTGGTCTTGCCCGCGCCCAGATAGCCCGTCAAGACGGTTACGGGAATGGGCTTTGATGTCGGTGCTGCTTCGGTCATGATGAACCTCTGATATAAAAGAGCCGGATGATGGCTTTGAAAGCGTTGCTGTTCATATAGGCGTGTGGGGAAGTGAGTTCAAAGAGAATCTGCCGAAGATTTTTGAACCGAGCTTTCAAGCAAATTCATGTCGAAGGCGGAAATGTCCGCTAGCAGCTCCACCAGACCCGACACCGAATGCGCGATAATGGCCTCGCCCTTTTCAGCGGTTGCGGCGGCGGCATTGCCCGCTACGCCTTGCCTGTTGAGGTCCGACATGCGCCAGCCGAAGGCGTGCTGGCCATAGGCGCGCAGGTGCTTGAAGCGGTTGGAAAACTCCGTTTGTGCGGAGGGGAAATTTTCAGCCCTGTCCATCTTCACCCGATGCGGCTGCAAGGCCAGCATGACCGACGTTTCGATATCGCCACCATGGATATCGATGGCCTTGCATTGCGGGGTGATGATGCCGGGCGGCATGCCGAAGCGGGTCCAGCTGGTGGCGACCGCCAGCATATCGAAACGGACACGCGCTTCGGTGGCGACGATGGTCATCAGCGGAGAATTGCCGCCATGGGCATTCAGCATCACGAATTTGCGGATGCCCTTGCGGTGCTCGTTTTCGGCAATTCCAAGCCAACGATGCACCGCCTCATCGAAGGACAGCGTCTTCGTGCCCGCCACATCCATATGCTCGACGGAATAGCCGACAGGCTCTGCGGGCAGGAAGTGGATGGGCGCATTGGGCAAAAGCGTCTGTTTCAACCTCTCGACAATGCCTTCCACGATCAGCGTATCCGTCTCGAAGGGAAGGTGGGGGCCGTGCTGCTCGTGTGCGCCCAGCGGCAGCACGGAAATGGTCTCGTTTGGCCCATCTGCTGGGGCTGTTACGTTATTGTCGTGAATATGCGTATATGTGTCTGGCATCTGGCGATCCGCGCCTGCATTCGTTAAGTGTTACCAAGAACATATCGTCGTCCGGGACTTCAGGAAAGGCATTTGCTGATGAGCAAGGATAAGCTGGCCAAAAAGAACAAATCCGAGAAGAAGGCCAAGTCCGGCAAAAAGAAGGATCTGGCGGTTCATTCGGAAGAGCTTGCCCAGACGATTACGCAGGCGGCCCGCTCCATGCGCACGGCGCTCAGCCACAATCTGGCAGCCAGTGGCCTCTATGCGGGGCAAGATGGCGTTATTCTGGCGCTGGCCCAGGAAGGCAGCATGACGCCGGGGCAGATTGCCCAGAAGCTGGGTGTGAAGGCGCCGACCATGACGCGCACGATTGGCCGCATGGAGGCACAGGGCTTTGTCGAGCGCAGTGCGGGCGATGGCGACGGACGGCTGACCATGGTGAAGCTGACGGAGGCTGGCCTGAAGAGCGTCGAGCACATCAACACCTCTCTGGCCGATTGCAATAGCCGTGCTGTGGATGGTCTGTCCGCCAAGGATGTGAAAACGGTGGTCAAATTGCTGCGCACGATTGATGCCAATTTGCAGGCTTTTGAATCAATCGATTAAAATTTGTATTATAGATATTGCCTTGTGTTGAAATCCTTAAAACGGTTGCGGGGATTGTTTAAATTGTTTAGTCACAATTTAAACGCCGCGTGATGGCGGAATGCGTGACCGTGGGAGGCAACTGTGGCGCAGAAGATCAAATTATCGACCATTGCTGAAAGTCTGGGGCTTTCAACCGCGACGATTTCGCTTGCTTTGCGGGATAGTCCGCTGGTAGCCGCCGATACGCGTGAAAAGATCAAGCTGCAGGCGCGCGCGCTGGGCTATATCTACAACCGCCGCGCCGCCAGCCTGCGCACCTCGCGCTCCGGCATTATTGGCGTTGTCTTTCACGATGTGATGAACCCGTTTTACGGTGAAATTCTCAAAGCCATCGAGAGCGAGCTGGACCGCAGCCGCCAGACCTTCATTCTGTCCAACCACTATGATTCCGTTGAAAAGCAGCGCACCTTCATCGAGACGCTGCTGCAGCTTGGTAGTGACGGCATCATCATGTCTCCGGCCATCGGTACGCCTTTGGAAGACATGACGCTGGCTGAGGAAAACGGCATGCCCGCCATTCTGGTGGCGCGCTCCATGGATGGTGTCGATATGCCGACATTTCGCGGCGATGACAGCTATGGCATTTCGCTGGCCACCAACCACCTGATCAGCCTTGGCCACCGCACCATTGCCATGGTGGGCGGCACGGACCAGACCTCGACGGGACGCGACCGGTATCAGGGCTACGTCAATGCGCTGCGCAAAGCGGGCATCGAGGTGGATCCAAACCTGCGTATTCCCGGCGCGCGCTCCAAGCAGGGCGGGTTCGAGGCGGCTGTGAACTTTCTGTCGCTGCCGCAAAAGCCGACGGCTGCCGTGTGCTGGAACGATCTTGTCGCCATTGGCCTGATGAACGGCATTTCACGTGCGGGCTTCGTGCCGGGCAAGGATATTTCGGTCACCGGCTATGACGATCTGGAAGAGGCGGCGATTGCGACGCCGGCGCTGACCACCGTTTCCAACGGGCAGGCAGAGGTGGGCCGGCTGGCTGCGCGTGCGCTGCTGGACAGGCTGGCGGGAAGCCACGAGCCTGACGGTATTCACCTCATCAAACCCGAAATGCGCATTCGCCAATCCACTAGCCCTTGCATTCCGCGAAAGTAGTTTGCGGGTTTCGCTTTTCGTATTGATCGTCTAGCTTGCCCCCCGACGCATTGCAGCAAGGGGTTGTCCAAGTATGTCAGAGAGTAAAGCCGCCGTTCTCGTTCCGGGAAAGATCCATCCACGCGTTCTCGAGCGTTTCGAGGGCAAGGTGGAGGTCATCACAGCGCCCTCGGGGCCAGAGCCGTCGCTGCCAGAAGGTGTTGCCGAGCGCATTAAGGCCGTTGCCGTTTCCGGTGGTTTCAATGCCAAATGGATGGATGCGCTGCCCAATCTTGAAGTCATCGCCAATTTCGGCGTGGGCTATGATGGCGTGGATGTGAAGCACGCCGCTTCGCGCAATATTATCGTGACCAATACGCCAGACGTTTTGAACGACGAGGTGGCTGACACGACGATTGCGCTTTTGATCAGCACTGTGCGGCGCCTTTACGATGCGGAAAAGCATCTTCGCGAGGGCAAATGGGTGGCGGAAGGACCGTTTGCACTTTCGCCATTTTCGCTGCGGGGCCGCAAGGTGGGCCTGTTCGGCATGGGCCGCATCGGCCAGGAAATCGCCAAGCGGCTGGAGCCATTCAAGGTGGAGATCGGCTATCACACCCGCTCCAGACGCGCTGAGCTTTCCTATAACTACTATGGCTCGCTGAAGGAAATGGCGCAGGCGGTGGACGTGCTGATCTGCATCGTTCCGGGCACTGCGGCAACCCACAAGGCCATTAATGCCGATATTTTCGCGGCGTTGGGTTCCAACGGCGTTTTTATCAATGTGGGCAGAGGGTCCAGCGTGGATGAGGATGCGCTGCTTGCGGCGCTGCAGAACGGCACGCTGGGAGCGGCGGGTCTTGATGTGTTTTACGCGGAGCCGAAAGTGCCGGAAGGCTTCCTGTCTCTGCCCAACGTCACGCTGCTTCCGCATGTTGCTTCTGCATCCGTGCCGACACGCAATGCGATGGCCGATCTGGTGGCAGACAATGTGCTGGGTTGGCTTGGCGAGCGCAAGGTGGTGACACCTGTGCCAGAAACGCCTGTCTGAGAGAAGACAAAAGGTCATGGGGGGAGTTGAACTCTCCCCATGCCATCAGGCCAAAGTCTTAGCGCAGCAGTACGAAGCCTGCGACAGAGAGAATGACGAACACGAGCAGGCCACCAAAAAAGCCGCCTGTTGTGAAAAATCCAACGGCCATGGCGATCATCAATACCGTGACGAGCATGGTGCCGTATTTGGCAGCTGCCAGAAAGCCGTCATAGGTTTTTTCGTGCTCGGAATAGTTCATCTTCGCGCCGAGTTCGATCGAGCCCGTATGGTGTTCACTCATGCCAATTCCCCTTCAATGATCAACGCTTCCGCCCGTTACTCCACACGCCCGCTGGCGGCTTTCCTCACATGGCAGACCGTTGCAAAACGCTCCGAAACAAGACCTACATGGAAGTGTTGAAAAACGCAACGGACACAGGCCAGTCGTGGTTGGCCTGTGTGGGACATGCCGCAATTTTGCGGGGCCTGTGGAAAAAGCGTGCAGTGATGCCACAGCAGGTTGCTCAATTCCTCGTAAACCGCCTGTTTGCAAGGGCAAAGGTGCCAATGCCGTTGCATTTTGGCAAGCCACCTCCTACACGAAATGGTGTGGAGGACGTCCGAAGTTACCGCATAGTCGATGCAAGTATCGTCAGAGGGTGACGGTCACGGATGAACCTCTCGCATAGAACCCGCAAAGGGATGGTGGAGGGGAAGGAATGAAGGCTCTTCTGAAGACAAGCGCTCTTATTGACGGGTTCAGTGAGGCGATGGGCAAGTTTGCAGGATACCTTGTCCTGATCTGCTGCCTCGTGAGTGCGGGTAACGCCATTGTTCGCTATATTTTCAATTATAGCTCGAACGGCTGGCTGGAAATCCAGTGGTACATGTTCGCCTTCATCGTGCTGGTGGGTGCGTCCTACACATTGCGGATGAACGAACATGTGCGCGTGGACATTATCTACGGCGCCATTTCCGCCCGCGCCCGCCTCTGGGTCGATATGATCGGCCTAGTCGTGTTTCTGCTGCCGGCCTGTTTTTATCTGGCGTGGCTGAGCTGGCCGATGTTTACCCTGTCACTTGCGCAGAACGAAGTGTCTTCCAATGCGGGCGGCCTGATCCGCTGGCCGGTCAAGTTCATTATCTTTGCGGGCTTTGCCTTGCTCTTCCTTCAGGGAATATCCGAACTGGTGAAGCGCATCGGCGCGCTGAACGGGCTCTATCAGCTCGACACCAAATACGAAAAACCGCTCCAGTAAATCAGGCGCTGACCGCTAAGGATATTTCCATGTTCGAATACGGTATTTTGCCGCCGCTGATGTTCCTGGGCATGATCATTTTCATGCTTTACGGGTTTCCCGTGGCGTTCTCTCTGGCTTCTGTCGGGCTTTTGTTCGGCGTCATCGGCATTTTCACGGAGCATTTTTCTCCTGCCTTCCTGCAGGCGCTGCCGCTTCGCATTTTCGGCATCATTTCCAATGATCTGTTGCTGGCCATCCCCTTCTTCACCTTCATGGGCGCTATTCTGGAACGATGCGGGCTGGCGGAGGATTTGCTGGAGGGCACGGGCAAGCTGTTCGGCGCCATTCCCGGTGGACTTGCCTATGCCGTCATTCTGGTCGGCGCGATCCTCGGTGCCATTACCGGCACGGTTGCAGCATCGGTCATTACCATGGGCGTCATCTCGCTGCCGATCATGCTCAAATATGGCTACAATCCGCGCCTTGCGACGGGCGTCATCGCGGCATCCGGCACGATTACACAGGTCATTCCGCCATCTCTGGTTCTGATCGTTCTGGCCGATCAGCTCGGCAAGTCCGTCGGTGACATGTATCTCGGTGCCATCGGCCCGTCGATCCTGCAAGTCGTCATCTTCATGCTGTTCATCTTCGTCATGTCGAAGCTGCGCCCGAAAGACTTGCCAGCCTTGCCGCCGGAAGCGCGTGGCGAACTGAACCGTGCGCTGGTGTTCAAGGTGCTGGCGGGCATGGTGCCTTCCATCGTGCTGATCTTCCTCGTGCTGGGTACCATCTTCATGGGTCTGGCAACGCCGACGGAAGCGGGCGCGCTGGGTGTTGTCGGTGCCATGGCGCTGGCTGCTGCGCATCGTCGCCTGACCTGGGATCTGGTCAAGCAGGGCATGCACTCCACCATGCACATCACCTCCATGGTGGTGTTCATTCTGGTCGGCGCTACCTGCTTCAGCCTCGTGTTTCAGGGCATGGACGGTTCGCTGTGGATCGAGCACATGCTGTCGGGCATTCCGGGCGGGCCAATCGGCTTCCTGATCTTCGTCAACATCTTCATCTTCTTCCTGGCGTTTTTCCTCGATTTCTTCGAAATCGCCTTCATCGTCATTCCGATGTTGGCGCCGATCGCCGAGTCTCTCGGTATCGACCTCATCTGGTTCGGTGTGCTCATCTGCATCAACATGCAAACCAGCTTCATGCATCCGCCCTTCGGATTTGCGCTGTTCTATTTGCGGTCCATCGCACCCCGAAGCGTGAAGACATCCGACATCTATATGGGCGCGATACCGTGGCTGGGAATGCAGCTCATTCTCGTTGCCATCGTGATCTTCTGGCCCGAATCCGTGACCTACTGGCTGGACAAGGCACCTGCTGTGGATCTCAATACGATCAAGATCGATGTGCCCTTCGGCAACTCAGGTGGCAATACGATGCCAACTTTGGGGCCGAATTTCGGCCTGCCACCGATGGATGGCGCGCCAGCACAGCCGGGCGGAAATGGACTGCCCGGAATGCCGAACCTGAACGAGCCGCCGAAGATCGGTCCGTGAGGGAAACACTTGTTACGTGTGGAATAACGGATTATATTGGTGAAGTGGAAGGCAGGGTTGGCGCCCTACCTTCCGTTTTACTACTTGCTCAGAAATGTTAGCCGGACAGCTATTGACCAGCCTGTCCGGCTTTTTCTAAACAATAGCGTAATGCTCAGCGGCTTTCGCATCGCATCACCTCCACAGTTGAACAGCAAGGCCGTTGCCAAGGTCGTCGAGGCCCATCATCGCCGATACTCCGGCTGGTAACGGAGTGTGCTACTTGAGCGTTCAACTTTCGCGATCATATGGTTGTCGGTGTATTTGTCGAGAGGGTGCAACCCTTTCGGGCAAAATAAAACCCGGACCTTTCGATCCGGGTCTATGTGTCTCACCTGATATTGATGTCGGTTAGAGCTTGCCGTTGCGCTGCTGGATCATCATGAATGTATCGAAGGTGTATTCAGCAAGCTGCATCCACAAATAGCCCTCGCGCTTGAAGGCGACCTGATCTTCGTAGATCTTCTTGAAGTCCGGATTGACGGCTGAGATTTCGGCGTAGACTTCCAGTGCTGCCTTATAGCAGGCATCCAGAATATCCTGGCTGAAGGGGCGCAGCGTTGCACCTTCGGACACGATCTGCTTGATCGCGATGGGGTTTTTGGCGTCGTATTTTGCCATCATGTTGGTGTTGGCGAAGGAGCAGGCATCCTGCAGGATGGCCTGATAGTTCTTGGGCAGGGCGTTCCACTTGTCCAGATTAACGAAGGAGTGAATGACCGGGCCGCCTTCCCAGAAGGCCGGGTAATAATAATATTTCGCCACTTTCTGGAAGCCGAGCTTGTGGTCGTCATAGGGGCCGACCCACTCAGCGGCATCGATGGTGCCTTTTTCCAGCGCCGGATAAATATCGCCACCGGCGATCTGCTGCGGCACGACGCCGAGCTTTTCGACCACCTTGCCAGCCAGACCGGCAATGCGCATCTTAACGCCCTTAAAGTCTTCGACCGTGTTGATTTCCTTACGGAACCAGCCGCCCATCTGGACGCCCGTATTGCCTGAGATCATGCCGTAGAGATTGTGCTTGGCATAGAACTCGTTGAGCAGCTTGTTGCCATTGCCCTCATAGAACCAGGAGTTCGTGAGGCGCGCATTGAGACCGAATGGAATGGCCGTGCCGATGGCGAAGGTTGGGTCCTTGCCGACATAATAGTATGAGCAGGTGTGGCACATTTCCACCGTGCCGGATGAAACGGCATCGGCTGCTTGCAGGCCCGGCACGATTTCGCCGCCTGCAAAAACCTGAATGTTGAAATTGCCGTCTGTTGCGGCCTTCACGTGGTTGGCGACATCTTGCGCGCCGCCGAAAATCGTATCGAGCGATTTTGGAAACGAAGAGGTGAGGCGCCATGTGATCTTGGCATTTTGTTGTGCAATTGCCGGTGCGGCAAGAACCGTTGCGGCAGCAACGCCTGCGCCGGAGACAGCACCTTTTTTGATGAATGAACGACGATCCATAAATATCCTCCCAGATATTGATCTGACCGATAGGCGAATTCCCCTCCGCTATCTGGCATGGCCAGAGAAAAGCACGCCCCCGCACGGCTGACAAGCATCTCCGCCAAGAATAAAACGCTGTAACTGCTTTGTTGTTACGGCAATTTCGTCAATACAAGCAGTCAACGGAAATCTGAAGAAGAGACATCAGACTTTAGGTGAAGACTGGGCTTCACTCCGACAGCGCAGGCGCTTGACGAACGGCGTTTCCGGTTTCAAAACAGGTGAACCATCCAAGCCGGAGCCTCCATGTCCAGACCCATCATCGCCATTCCCGCCGATATCAGACATCTTGATGGTGCCGACTGGCATGCCGCGCAGACACAGTATCTTTCCGCCGCATTGCATGTGGCCGACGTGATGTCCTTCATCGTGCCCGCCTTTGAAGAGGGCAATGATGTCGACGCCATTCTCGACCGTGTGGATGGGCTGCTGGTGTCGGGTTCCGCCACCAATGTTCACCCCTCGCTTTACGGTGTCGAGGCGAAAGACAGCGACGGACCCTTCGACCCCGCCCGTGATGCGACGAGCCTTGCGCTCATCCGCCGGGCGATCGATCGTGGCATTCCGATGCTGGCCATCTGTCGCGGCATTCAGGAGTTGAATGTGGCGCTGGGTGGTACGCTGGCCAGTGAAATTCAGGAGCAGCCGGGCGTGTGGGACCACCGCAAGCCTGATGATGCAAACCGCGACGTGGCCTATGCCATTCGCCAGCCGGTCCACATCCGCGAGGGCTCCTGCATTGCCACGCATCTGGGCATGAGCGGCGAGGTGCAGATCAACTCGCTGCACCGCCAGGCCATCGCCAAAACCGCGCCGCGCCTTCAGGTGGAGGCGACGGCGCAGGATGGAACGATCGAGGCGGTTTCCGTGATCGATGCGAAAGGCTTTGCTGTGGGCGTGCAGTGGCACCCGGAATATTGGGCGCATACGGACGCACCCTCGCGGGCGCTGTTTGAAGCCTTCGGCAAGGCGGTGCGGCAATACCAGGCAGGAAAGGCCTGACGGGCAGCCTGGAGAATATTGGCGCCGTCAAGCGGGTCCGGTTCGGCGAAATGCAGGAACAGGGTTCTGAAAGATTGCAATCCATGGTTTAATGTCAGCGATTCTTAATGTCGCTCGCGTCATTCCAGTTGCTTTCGCAGGACCGCCATGGCTTTTTCAGACTTTGTGTATCGTCCGTTTGAAAGGCTGATCCGGCCGCTTGATATTGCCTACCGGCCAATCCCTGATAAGGGGCCGTTTCATGTGCTTTTGCATTTCGTGCGGATGTTTCGGGGTGTGCTCATCGCGATCTCTGTCTCTGCGATGTTGATGGAAGCCAGCAATCTCTTTCTGATCTGGAGCTTCTCATCGATTGTTGACGGGGTAACTGCCAAGGGGGCGGAGGCCTTTCTGGTTGAGGACTGGCCTCTTCTGGCTGTCATGGCGTTTCTGCTGTTTCCCGTACAGCCCATCCTCACATTCCTGGCCAACACGCTGTCATCGCAAACGGTTGCGGTGGGAATGCCGGCGGCCATTCAGTGGCAGGGCCACAAGGCGGTTGAGCGGCAGGACCTGCGTTTCTTTCACGACCTGTTTGCCGGGCAGGTCGCCTCCCGGCTTTCGCAGGCTGCGTCTGCCGTGCAGACCCAGGTCATTGTCGCATTTTATTCGATACCCTATTTTCTGATCCAGTTTGTCGGCTCGCTCGTGCTGTTGAGTACGGTTGCGTGGCCGCTTGCCCTGCCGGTGCTGATCTGGATTATTCTGAGCATTCTGATTGCCGCGAAAGCGGTGCCGAAATTTGCCGACGCCGCTCGCCACTCGGCCAAAAAGCGCAGCCTGCTGGTGGGGTCGATGACCGATCTCTACGGCAACATCCAGATGGTCAAGCAATTTGCCGCCGAAGACAGCGAGGCGGGAAGCCTGCGCAAAGTTTTTGCAGAGGTCATATCAACGCAGCACAGCGAGCGGCGGGTCTATCTGACGACCAGCATCGCCATTCTCCTTCTCAGCGTTCTCCTGTGGCTTGCTATGTTGGGTATAGGCTTCTGGGGCATGCTGGATGGTTTTGTGACCACCGGCCAGTTTGCGGGATCGATCTATCTCACGCAGCGGCTTTCAGGCAATGGCCGCGCCTTTCTCGATATGGGCCAGCAGATCTTTCAGGCGATTGGCACCATCCGTGATGCGATGCCCGTGATGACGACACCGCCGACCATTGTCGATGCGCCTGATGCTGCAACGCTTGCTGTGAAGCGGGGCGACATCAGGTTTGAGGGCGTGCACTTCGGATATCGGGAAGGTGCTGATGTGATCAATGACCTGTCACTGCATGTGCGGGCGGGTGAGAAGGTCGGGCTTGTCGGGCTATCGGGTGCTGGAAAAACCACGCTCATCAATCTGCTGCTGCGCTTTTACGAGCTGGAAAAGGGCGATATCAGCATTGATGCGCAGAGTGTCAAAGCGGTGACGCAGGCGAGCCTTCGCGAGAATATCGGTGTTATTTCCCAGGATGTTTCGCTGCTGCACCGGTCCGTCGGCGATAATATCCGATATGGCAAGCCGGATGCATCGGCTGACGAAATCGATGCTGCGGCGCGGGCAGCGCAGGCCCATGACTTCATCGGCGATCTGACCGATGGCGAGGGCCGTCGCGGCTATGAAGCCTTTGTCGGAGACAGGGGCGTCAAGCTTTCCGGCGGGCAGCGCCAGAGGGTGGCCATTGCGCGGGTGCTGTTGAAGGAAGCGCCTATCCTCATTCTGGACGAGGCGACATCGGCGCTCGACAGCGAGTCCGAGGCCGCGATCCAGGAGAAGCTCGACCTGTTGATGGCGCACAAGACGGTGATTGCGATTGCCCATCGCCTGTCCACGATTTCTCGGATGGACCGCATCATCGTGCTGGACCGGGGCCGGATCGTGGAAGAAGGAACGCCTGCAGGCCTGATCGAGCAAGGTGGGCTTTATGCAAGGCTTTGGCAGAGGCAGACCAGCGGTTACATCGCCGATGAGGATGAGGGGGCGTGAACGTGGTGCGATGGCACCAATGCCAGCATCTTCTAACCACTCAAACAAAAAGCCGGAGGCAAGGCATCCGGCTTTTTGTTTTTGATAATGTTGAGTGTTCAACTACGAGGCGCGTACGCCGCCCCGGGTGCGGGCGAGGCCATCGACAGCTGGCTTGTATTTCGGGTCCAGGCGGGCGGCGTGGCCGTAGGATTTTGCGGCCTTGTCGCGTTCGCCACGGCGCTCATAGACGAGTGCCTGGTTTGCCCAGGACTCAGCCAGATCACCATCGAGAGCGATAGCGTGGTTGAAGTCTGCAAAGGCGTTCTCATCGTCATTCATGGCGACATAGGAGATGCCACGGCCGTTGTAAGGCTCTGGCGAATTTGGCGACAGCGAGATGGCCTTGGAGAAGTCTTCGATGGCCTGTGTGTGCTGGTTGCGGACCTGATAGATCAGGCCACGATTGTGCCAGGCGCGACCATCGGTCGTATCCAGGCTGATAGCGGAGGAGAAGTCATTGAAGGCTTCGTTGATGCGGCCTGTCTGGCGATAGAGATTGCCACGGCCGATCAGTGCCACATCATAGCTCGGATTGATCTGCAGTGCGCTGTTGTAATCCTGCAAAGCCAGTTGCTGCTGGTTCATGTTGCGATAGACGAGGGCGCGGTTGGCATAGGCCTGGTAAAAACGCGGATTGAGCTGCAAGGCGCGCTCGAAATCTGCGATGGCGCGCTTGGAATCGCCAGCACGGCCATAGGCGGAGCCGCGAACATTATAGCCTTCAGGATCCTGCGGATTGGCATTGATGACCGAGGTCAGCGACGCGATGTTGCCTTCCGAGCCCTGTGCCCGATCAAGCTGGAATACATCATTTGTTTGCGGGGAGGAGGTGGCGCAGCCCGACAGGGTTGCAAGAACACCGCAAATAACGAGAGAAGGCAAAAGCCGCATGTTTTTTCTCTGGGATACGCCGCTTGCAACAAACGGATTTCGGGAAGCACTTGTATCAACAGCGTTCATGCGATTTGGGTTCCCTCTACCAATCCCGGTCCACGGTCATAAACTCAAAGAGCGGCGGCGAAAAATCGCCCCCGCCCCATAAACATTCAAAAACGTCGAAAAAACGACCTTATGCGCGAGCCGCTGGTGCACGTGGGCCTGCGATCAGACCTTCGCGCTGCATGCGCTTGCGGGCTAGCTTACGAACGCGGCTAACACCTTCGGCCTTTTCGCGTGCACGCTTCACAGACGGCTTCTCAAAGTGGTCACGCAGTTTCATCTCGCGGAAAATGCCTTCGCGCTGCATCTTCTTCTTGAGAGCGCGAAGCGCCTGATCAACATTGTTGTCGCGGACTAGTACCTGCACGTGAATCCCGTTCCTTTGGTTGGTTATTTTGCCGTGTGAATTGGCATTCGCAAGCAAACAAAAAATCGTTCGGTTGGCCGTGAGGCCGCGCGAGTGGTGGGGTGCAATACCAGATTGTCTCCCGAAAGTCCAGCGATTAACTGTGTTTAAAGCCCTAAAAAGCACCGTCTGAGCCATTCCAGACGCCCATGTCGATACTTTATAGTGGCACGTCGCAAAATGAACATTCCCGGTCTAATTCATTTGCCATGTGTAGTGTTCTGCCGGAAGAGTATCCAGCCCGGCTTCAAGGAGTGGTTCGCCCAATGCGCAAATATTCGGTTTTCGCCGTCGCTCGTGAGGCCCTGCGTGGACACAAGGGTTGGGATGCGCAATGGGCCTCTCCCGAACCGCGCCAGTCCTACGATGTCATCATCATCGGCGGCGGCGGGCATGGCTTGGGTGCAGCCTATTATCTGGCCAAGGAACACGGCATTACCAATATTGCGGTGCTGGAAAAGGGCTGGATCGGTGGCGGAAACAGCGGGCGCAACACCACCATCATCCGCTCCAATTATCTCTATGAAGAGAGCATGGATATTTACGAGCATTCCCTGAAGCTTTGGGAAGGCTTGAGCCAGGATCTCAACTACAATGTGATGTATTCGGCGCGCGGCGTGATGATGCTGTCGCACAATGTGCATGACCAGCAGAGCTTCAAGCGCCATATCAATGCCAACCGCCTCTACGGCATCGACAATGAGTGGCTGACGCCGGAACAGGCCAAGGCCTACTGTCCGCCGCTCGATATTTCCGCCAATGCCCGTTACGCCATCAATGGTGCGGCCCTTCAGCGCCGTGGCGGCACGGCGCGCCATGATGCCGTGAACTGGGGTTATGCCCGTGCAGCATCCGACCGTGGCGTGCATGTGATCCAGAACTGTGAAGTGACGGCAATCCGGCGCGGGCCTGACGGTGCGGTGACGGGTGTGGAAACCAATCGCGGCTTTATCGGTGCCAAGAAGATTGGTGTTTCGGCGGCGGGCCATTCTTCCGTTGTCATGAAAATGGCCGATGTGCGGGTGCCGCTTGCCTCCAACCCGTTGCAGGCGCTGGTCTCTGAGCCGCTTAAGCCGATTTTCCCCTGCGTGGTCATGTCCAACACGGTGCATGCCTATATTTCGCAATCCGACAAGGGTGAGCTGGTGATTGGTGCGGGCACGGACCAGTATAATTCCTATTCTCAGACCGGTGGTTTGCAGATCATCACCCACACGCTGGATGCGATCTGCGAGCTGTTCCCGATTTTCCGCCGGGTTAAGATGATGCGCCAATGGGGCGGCATTACCGACAACACGCCTGACCGTTCCGCCATTCAAAGCCTGACGCCGGTGCCGAACCTGTTTTTGAATTGCGGTTGGGGCACGGGCGGCTTCAAGGCGACGCCGGGCTCGGCGCATCTGTTTGCGCATCTGATTGCGCGTGGTGAGCCGCATAAATTGGCGGAAGGCCTTAATCTCGACCGTTTCCGCACGGGACGGCTGATTGATGAGGCGGCAGCGGCGGCGGTGGCGCATTGATGATGCCGCAAGCGCTTCTTGCCGCAGCCGTTGCGACCGCGCCATTGCCGGTCAGCACGCTTGTGCCTGAGGTGCAGGATTTTCGCGTTCAGGCCATAGCCAAGGCGCAGGGCGAGGAGAACTGGCCGTTTGTGGCGAACAAGGGAATGCTTCTCTGCGCGCCCGTGATTGGCGACAAGGCGGTCTATTTCGTGGCGGAAAAAGAGGATGGCGGGCAGGAAGCGCCTGTCGTTCTCAACATTAACCCGATGACGATGGCTGTCGTCAATCTGGGTAAGACCAAGGTTTTCCGCGCCTTTAGCAGTGTCGATGAACTGATGAGCAGGCTCTACCCCTATATTACCATGGGAAAACGCCTGTGTGACCAACCCGCCGGAACCATCGTTCCGGAAAGCTCTCTTTGAGGCAAGAACATGCTGTTGATCCGTTGTCCCTATTGTGAAGATGAGCGTTCCGAGCTGGAGTTTCGCTGGGCGGGCGAGGCGCACATTGCGCGGCCTCAAAACATTTCCGCTGTCACCGATGAGGAATTTTCGGAATATTTCTTCATGCGTGACAATGACAAGGGCATGGTGTTTGAACGCTGGCGGCATATTCACGGCTGCGGGCGTTTCTTCAATGCGGCGCGCCACTCCGTGACCGACAAGATCCACCTGACCTACAAGGCGGGTGAGCCGAAGCCAGATGAGGCGACGATCATGGCTGCAAGTGAAGGAGCGGCACGATGAGCGGCGCTTATCGCATCAAGGGCGCTGGCCGCCTGACACCTGCGCGGACAGCGCGGTTTACCTTCGATGGCAAGATCCACACCGCTTATCAGGGTGACACGGTGGCCTCGGCACTTCTGGCCGATGGTGTGCATCTGATTGGCCGTTCGTTCAAATATCACCGTCCACGCGGGTTTTTATCCGCCGGGCCGGAAGAGCCGAATGCGCTGATCGATGTTTCCAGAGACAGCAGCCGCAAGCAGCCCAATGTGCGCGCCACGGTGCAGGAAGTGTTCGATGGCGCGATTGTCTCGTCGCAGAACCGCTTTCCGTCGCTGTCTTTCGACGTGGGTGCGGTGAATGATTTCCTGTCCCCCATGTTCGTGGCGGGCTTTTACTACAAGACCTTCATGTGGCCGAAGGCTGCCTGGGACAAGCTCTATGAGCCGATCATCCGCCGTGCAGCGGGCCTTGGCAGTGCGCCGAAGGAAGGTGACAACGACCATTATGCAAGCCGTTTCGCCCATTGCGACGTGCTGGTGGCCGGTGGTGGCGTTGCCGGTCTGACGGCAGCACTGGCTGCGGCAAAGACCGGCGCGAAGGTCATGCTGGTCGATGAAAACTCTGATATTGGCGGCGCGCTTCGCTTCGATACCGGCGCGACCATCGACGGCCTTAACGGCTACGACTGGGCGCAGAAGGTTCTGGCCGAGTTGAAAGCCATGCCGAATGTGCAGGTTTTGCAGCGCACGACCGTGTTCGGCTATTACAACCACAATTTCATCGCTCTTGCCGAGCGCGTGACCGACCACCTTGCAACACCGGGACATCAGCCGCGCGAACGCCTTTGGCAGGTGCGGGCAGGCAAGGTGGTCATGGCGACAGGTGCTATCGAGCGGCATATGGTGTTTGCCAATAATGACCGCCCGGGCATCATGCTGGCATCGGCCGCGCGCACCTATCTCAACCATTACGGCGTGACTGTTGGCCACAATGTCGGTGTCTACACCGCCCATGACTCGGCCTATGAGACGGCCTTCGACCTGAAGCGGGCTGGTGTCGCCATTGCCGCCATTGTGGATTGCCGCGCCAAGCCGGATGCGAAGCTTCTGGATGAGGCGCGCACGCTTGGCATCGAGGTGCTGGCAGGCCACAGCGTTTATGATACGGCGGGGCGTCTGCGGGTTTCCTCCATGACGGTGGGTCGCAATGGCGGGTCATCGAAGCGCAAGATCAAGGTCGATGCGCTCGTGGTTTCCGCTGGCTGGACGCCATCGGTGCATCTCTTCTCGCAATCACGCGGGAAGCTGACATATGACGCGGAAAACCAGCGTTTTCTGCCAGATATACATGTGCAGGACTGCGTTTCCATCGGCGCCTGCAATGGTACGGATGATCTGAGCGCTCTCATTGCCGAAGCGGCAGCAGCTGGCGGCGGTGCGGTGGAGTTTTCCGCCAGCAATGCGCATGAATGGACCGGCGGTATGATCGGTGCTGCCGAAGGGGCTGGCGAAGGCGACAATGTCAAAGCCTTCATCGATTTCCAGCATGATGTCTGCGCCAAGGATATTCGCCTTGCGGTGCGCGAAGGCATGCATTCCATCGAGCACATCAAGCGCTTCACCACCAATGGCATGGCGTCCGATCAGGGCAAGATGTCCAACATGCACGGTCTGGCAATCGCATCCGAAGCCTTGGGCCGCGATCTGCCCAAGGTGGGGCTGACGACATTCCGTGCGCCCTATACGCCCGTCACCTTTGGTACGCTGGTTGGCCATTCCCGTGGCAAGCTGTTTGACCCGGCCCGCAAGACGCCGATGCATGCGCTGGAAGAGGCAGCTGGGGCCGCCTTCGAGGACGTGGGCAACTGGAAGCGTGCGTGGTTCTACCCGCGTGCCGGCGAGGACATGCACCAGGCCGTGAACCGCGAATGCAAGACGGTGCGCGAAACGGTGGGCGTGTTCGATGCGTCAACACTGGGCAAGATCGAGGTGGTGGGGCCGGATGCGGCGAAGTTCCTCAACCTGCTCTACACCAATGCCTGGGACACGCTGAAGCCCGGCCGCTGCCGCTATGGCATCATGACCCGCGAAGATGGCTTCGTGTATGATGACGGTGTTGTCGGGCGTCTGGCCGAAGACCGTTTCCATGTGACGACGACAACCGGCGGTGCGCCGCGCGTGCTGCACCATATGGAAGACTATCTCCAGACGGAGTTTCCGGAGCTGAATGTGTGGCTGACATCGGCCACCGAACAATGGGCCGTGATTGCCGTGCAGGGGCCGAAGGCGCGCGACGTGATCGCGCCGCTGGTCGAGGGCATCGATCTTTCGCCGGAAGCCTTCCCGCATATGGCCATTGCCGAGGGCACGATTTGCGGCGTGCCGACACGACTGTTCCGCGTGTCTTTCACAGGCGAACTTGGTTTTGAAATCAACGTTCCTGCTGATTTCGGCCCTGCCGTGTGGAAAGAGATTGCGCAGCGGGCTGAAGCCGTGGGCGGTTGTCTCTATGGTACTGAGACCATGCATATTCTGCGTGCCGAAAAGGGCTATATCATCGTGGGTCAGGATACGGATGGTACCGTGACGCCTGACGATGCGGGGCTTGGCTGGGCTGTTTCCAAGAAGAAGACGGATTTCGTCGGTATTCGAGGCTTGCAGCGTCCTGATCTGACGCGGGAAGGGCGCAAGCAGCTTGTCGGCCTTCTGCCCAAAAATCCGCATGACGTGCCGGAAGAGGGTGGGCAGATCGTGGCCGATCCCAACCAGCCAAAGCCGATGACGATGCTGGGCCACGTGACATCATCCTATTGGTCTGAAAATCTGGGACGTTCCATCGCCTTCGGGCTGGTGGCTGGTGGCCGGGCGCGGATGGGCGAAACGCTCTATATTCCGCTGGCCGACAAGACGATTGCCGTTGAGGTGACGGACATGGTGTTCTTCGACAAGGAAGGGGGCCGCATCAATGGCTGATCTTATAGTGGCAAACCGCACATCGGTTCTCGAAGGCGCGCGCGCCGGGTCTGCAAATGTCTCGATCAAGGTTGCAGCGCCAGCCTACAGGCTTTCACTGCGCGCCAAGGCGGATGCAGTGACGGAGCTTTCCCAAGCACTGGATATCAGCCTGCCGCAGACGCCCAAAACGTCTACAACCTCGGCGCTGCGTGCCGCGCTCTGGCTCGGGCCGGATGAATGGCTTGTGATCGACCAGGGCGAAAGCAACCTGATGGAAGCCTGCGCCAGCGTTACACAAGCCCATTCCGCCACCGACGTTTCCCACCGCAATGTGGCCATGACAGTCTCAGGCGAAGGTGCGGAAGCCACACTGAACGCCGGATGCCCGCAAGATCTCTCGCTGGAAGCCTTCCCCGTCGGCGCATGCTCGCGCACGCTGTTCGGCAAGGCGGAAGTGGTGCTCTTGCGCGTCACCGAAGACACGTTCCGGGTGGAGTGCTGGCGCTCCTTTGCGGACTATGTGTTCGGCTTGCTGGAAGAGGGCGCACGGGACGCTTGAGGCGTTTTGTTGCCGACAAGCGTCAGGCAGAAGTTACACTCCGCCTGACATGTTTTCTCAAGGTCTGCTTCCCAATGCCAGACGGCATGCCAAGCCGGTAAATACGCTCGCCAGCAAATATTGCGGCAGCTTCGGAAAACGGCTGACTGCGGAGAGCCGGTTACGGATGCTGGTGCCTAGCAGGATGACCGCGCCATTTACCAGAAAACCTATGCCATTCAGGATGCTGGCGAGGGCCACGGTCTGGATGAGCATGGAGTCATTCGGATCGATGAATTGCGGGAAGAGAGCCAGCACGAACAGTGCCATTTTCGGGTTGAGGATGTTGGTCGCCAGACCCTCGCTGAAAATGCGTTTTCCCGACAGTTTTTTAAGACCCGTCGATGGGGCAAAGGCTGAGCTTTTCGAACGAATTGTCTTATATGCCAGATATAGCAGGTAGGCGCATCCCGCCCAGCGTACGATCTCATAGGCAAGGGGCACGGTCACAAACAGTTGGGACAGACCAAGGGCTGCAGCGATTGCGTGGCAATATGTGCCCGCTGCTATTCCCGCATAGGTTAGAAAACCGGCTGAACGGCCTTGGCTGACACTGCGTGATGCAATCAGCAGCATATCAGGACCAGGCGTTGCCGTCAGCACGACTGCGGCGGCAGAGAAGAGCATGAGGGTGGAGAAGTCCGGCATGGAATTTCCTTTGAAATGGGAGCCGGAATTCCGATTTATCACCGTGGGTATGGAATGCAACCATGCCCACGGCGTATTTGCGTTCTTTAAACTGCTTTACGCTGCATCTTCATGAAGCTGATCGTCGCGAGCCATAGCAGCACGCCAATGAAGAGCAGCACACCAGCGATGGAATATTGCACCGGGTCGCGGCCTGTCCATGGGCCGACGAGGAAGAAACAACTAGCGGCGCCGATGATCGGCACGATGGTCGGGGTGCGGAAATGGTTGTGTTCCACCTTGTCCTTGCGTAGAACCAGAACAGCGATGTTGACGATGGTGAAAACACCCAGCAGCAGCAGCGCCGTGGTGCCACCCAGTGCGGGCACGCCGCCTGCAAAGGCGATGAGGCCGATGGCGATGATGGATGTGAAGACGATGGCGATATAGGGGGTCTGGCGCGCCTTGTGGACCTTGCCGAGCGCTGGCGGCAGAACGTTCTCGCGGCTCATGCCATAGATCAGGCGGCTTGCCATCATCATGTTGATGAGCGCGGAATTGGCGACGGCAAACATGGTGATGACACCGAAAATGCCGATGGGGAAGTTTGGTGCGCCGGCTGCAACGACTTTCAGCAAGGGCGTTTCACCTTCACCAAGCTCGGCTGCGGGAACCAGCGTGATGGCCGAGATGGCAACGAGAATGTAGATGACGCCCGTTATCGCAAGGCCGCCTAGAAGCACCTTCGGGAAGATACGCGAGGGCTGCTTGCACTCTTCAGCCATATTGACCGAATCCTCAAAGCCGACCATGGCGAAGAAGGCAAGCGTAGTGGCTGCTACCACCGACCACATGACGCCGCTATCGCCCGCAGGCTCAAACGTCCAGACTCGGGACACGTCTCCCTGACCGTTGCCGATGGCCCAGAAGCCAATGCCGATAATGATGAGAAGGCCGGTCAGTTCGACGACCGTCAGCACCACATTCATCTTCACGCTTTCGCCCACGCCGCGAAAATTGATGAGCGCGATGGCGGCGATGAAGGCGATGGCGACACCCGTGACGCCGAAGGCACCAAAATCAAACCCCGTGACGGTCGTGAAATTGGCGGCAAAGGCGCGCGACGCTGTGGCGGCGGACGTGACGCCCGATGACATGACGGTAAAAGCGACCAGAAACGTGATGAAATGCACGCCAAAGGCCTTGTGCGTGTAAAGCGCTGCACCGGCAGCCTTGGGATATTTCGTCACCAGTTCCAGATAGGAGCAGGCGGTGAGCAGCGCCACGCCGAAAGCGATGAGGAAGGGAAGCCAGACAACACCTCCGACTTTTGCGGCAACCTGACCCGTTAGCGCGTAGATGCCGGTGCCCAGAATATCCCCGACGATGAACAGGAGCAGAAGGCCGGGGCCGATGACCCGCTTGAGCTCCGTTTTCGGCTCGGACGTATCGTCGACCTGCGTGACCGGTGTTGCCATGAATTTTTCCCCCTCAAAGCATGTTTCCTTCAACGCGGAGTGCGCTGACGGGTTCCGGGCTTGGGACGAGAAAAGTTGCGCACAATGCATGTTTCCTCAAGCGGTGCACAAGAAGAGCATGAGGATGGAGACATCCGATATGGAATTTCGGTTTGAAATTGGGGTCGGAATTCCGATGTTTCGGCGCGGGGCACGGATTGCAACCATGCGGAGGAAACGATTCGTTTGCGTTATGGGGTGATCGCTATCTCAGAAAGTAATGCGAGGAAGTTTTATTGGTGAACTTTCAAAATCAATTGACGAACTGCAAGCTTGATGACGTCTAAGACTGGCAATTCGATAATTTTATCGGTTTTTTCTGCCGTTTCCCCGTAATTCCAAGGTTATTCGGCAAATTCAATCTGTAGTTTAATAGTTTATTTATCCAGCGGAGTAGACTGTCATAAAACTGTCATAAAACTTTCACAATCGACCGTAAGCGAGGAAATGCCAATGTTTCTTTCGAGGTTTTCTATTGCTGCCCGCACATGGATGCTGGCGTTTTTTTCTCTGCTTGGAATGTTGAGTGTTGGATTTCTGTTCTGGGATGCTCAGGAGTTTGAAGAACACACAGAAGAACAACTCAGTTTTTCAAAGAAGATATCCGATCAGGTGACGGAAGCTGGATATCTCTTTCAAAATCTTCGTTTGAGTGCAGGACGGTTTTTACAATCGCCGACGGAAGAGCTTGAAAAGCAGGTGGATGCCCGCCACGCCAAGCTTGTTGCCGCGGTGAATGCCCCTTTGGCCGCGCTTGCGCCTGACACCGCCGAGGCAAAGCAATTGGTGCTTTTGCGCCAGCAGGTGGATGTCTATGGCGCAGCGTTCAAGCGGCTGGCTGGAACCACGCGGGAGCTCGGCTTTACGGCGGATGATGGTTTGCAGGGCCAGTTGCGCGGCGCCATCCATGCCGTGGAAAAGATATTGACCGGCAGTAACAATCCGACTGTGGAAGTTCTGCTGCTGAAAGCCCGCCGCTATGAGAAGGATTTCATGCTGCGCGGTGAGCAGAAATATATCGAGCAGCTCGACAAGAGTGTCGATGCCATGGAGGCGCTTCCCGCTTCCACCTATGCGGCGGGCCAGAGCGCGGATATTTCGGGTCTGTTGGAAAAATATCGCAAGGCTTTTCATGATTTTGCAGAGCGGTCGGTTTCCCAGCGCACGATGACGGAAGAGCTGCGGCAGATGGAGCTGCGACTTGATCCGCAATTTGAAGCGCTGAGGCAGTCTCTTGCTTCAACGCAGGCGGCAACGGAGGCTGCTGCCACTGCCGATAATGCCCGCCGGATGCTGATTCTGATGGGCACGCTTGTGGTTGCCGCTGCGGTGCAGCTGGCTCTGGCGGTTATTGTCGGTCGCTCCATCGTTCGACCTTTGCGCGGACTGACCCAGGCCATGAGCCATCTGTCCGCCGGGCAACTGGATGTCGATATTCCCGGCAAGGGAACCGGTCACGAATTGGGAAGCATGGCGGAAGCCATGGAGATTTTCCGCTCCAACTCTTTGCTGAAAGAAAGCCTGGAGGCAGAAACAATTGCACAGCGCGAGGCGGCCGAGCGTGAACGCCACGCCAACGAATGGCAGGCGCAGCAGCGGGTTTCTCAGCTGGACCATGCAACGGCCCTTTTGGGGCAGGGTTTGCAGGAACTGGCCAATGGCAATCTTGCTTTCTCAATCGAAACGCCGCTGGCGCCGGAATTCGAGCGGTTGCGGCAGGATTTCAACCGCTCCGTGGCAGAGCTGGCCAATACGCTTTCCACCGTGGTGGAGGCTGCCCATTCCATCGATGGAGGTGCGGGCGAAATCAGCGGCAGTGCTGCCGATCTTTCCAGCCGAACGGAACAACAGGCTGCCTCGCTTGAGCAGACGGCGGCGGCGCTTGATCAGATCACGACCAACGTTCAGGGTTCCACCGAGCGCGTGCAGGATGCGCAACAAGTGGCCGGGCAGGCGCAGCAAAGCGTGGCAGATTCCGCTAAGGTTCTGGCCCGCATGACCGAAGCCATGTCGCTGATTGAAAGCTCATCGCAGCAGATTACCAGCATCATCACTGTTATCGATGAGATTGCTTTCCAGACCAATCTTCTGGCCTTGAATGCCGGTGTGGAGGCGGCGCGTGCTGGGGAGGCTGGTCGTGGCTTTGCCGTCGTTGCGCAGGAAGTGCGCGAGCTGGCACAACGCTCCTCCAAGGCGGCCAGGGAAATTCGTCTGCTGATCGGGCAATCGGGCTCTCATGTGCGCGGCGGTGTGGAACTGGTGACGGACACGACGCAGGCGCTTGGCGAGGTTCAGGTGCATATTCAGACCATCAACGAGCACATGGCCTCCATCGGCATTGCAGCCAAGGAGCAATCGACCGGCCTTGCCGAGGTCAATGCTGCGGTCAACCAGATGGATCAGGTCACCCAGCGCAATGCCGCCATGGTGGAGGAAGCGACAGCCGCAAGCAACATGCTGGCGCAGGAAAGCAAACGTCTGCGCGAGATGATCAGCCGCTTTGCTTTGGCTGATAAGCGGCACGGCCAAGTGCGCAAAGCGGCATAAGGCGCGCGCTCAATCGTCTTCTGGCCTGTCTTCCGGGTTGAACTGGCTGATGGTGGTCCAGCGGGCGGTGAGGGCGGGTTTTTTCTCGTCTTCGATTTCCACGGTCACGTCATAGGTGGTCATTAGCATGGCTGCGCCGCGAAAGCGGGCTTCGGCGAGGGTGAAATGGCCGCGAATGCGGGCGCCGCTTTTGACCGGGGCGACGAAGTGGAGTTTGTCGAAGCCGTAATTGATGCCCATGGTCTGTTCGCGGATCTTGGGCAGGGCGCTGTAATTCATGGCAGACAGGAGCGACAGGGTGAGAAAGCCGTGGGCGATGGTGCCGCCAAAGGGGCTCTCGGCTTTCGCCCGCTCAGGATCTGTGTGGATGAACTGGTCATCCTGCGTTGCCTTGGCAAAGGCATCGATCATGGGCTGATCAACGGTGATCCAGTCGGACACGCCGACTTCGGTATCGACAAGGTTTTTGACCTCGGACAGAGAGATTTCCTTGGGCATGGTTGCTCTCGATGTTTGTTATCTCAGGGGTAGTGTCAGCACATTCAGTAGGAATGACTCTAACGAACAACAGGCTTTTTGCAACGCAGCAATCAGCCCTGCCGGTAGAACACCACCGAGCGGGCCGGGAGATAGGCCGGGTTGCCGAAATCCGTGCCCATGGGCTGCCATTGTCCCGGCAGCGTGAAGGGCACGATATCGTGGCTGCGGTTGAAGAGGATGGAAAGGCGTGTGGCTTGATCCGTCTGCGTGTCATGGGTTTTGAGCAGCATGGCAAGCGGCGTGCCATCAGATCTTTCCCAATCCGCCACCGTCATCGGCTCGCCGGATGGCGAGAGCCACTCGACATCGTCGCTCAGGCTGGAGAAGAAGCCGGCCTCGCTGAATACATCGAAGCGTTTGCGCAGGGAGGTGAGAAAGGCGGTGTGCTCGATCAGTTCCGGCGAAAGGGAAGACCAATCCACCCATGTGATGGCATTGTCCTGACAATAGGCATTGTTGTTGCCCTGCTGGCTACGACCGCCTTCATCTCCCGCTGTGAGCATGATGGTGCCACGGGTGACGAACAGGGTGGAGAGCATGGATTTGATGTCTGCAATCCGGGCGGCCTGGATCGCCGGATCGTCGCTCAGGCCCTCAACGCCATTGTTCCACGAGAAGTTCTCGTTGTTGCCGTCGCGGTTGTCCTCGCCATTGGCTTCGTTGTGCTTGTGGCTGTGGGAGACAAGATCGTAAAGCGTGAAACCATCATGGGCGGCGAGGAAGTTGATGCTGCGGGTTTGCGTGCGGTTGTGGCGAGAGAAAATGGCGGATGAACCCGCCAGCGCATCGGCCAGCGCGCCGGTGGTTGCGGCATCGCCGCGCCAGTAACGGCGCAGATCATCGCGGGCGCGGTCGTTCCATTCGAGAAACTGCTCCGGGAAATTGCCGAGCTGATAGCCGCCGGGGCCGATATCCCACGGCTCCGCAATCATCACACGGTCATGCAGCAACGGATCGGCGTGGATGGATTTCAGGGTTTCGCTATCCGCATCGAAGCCTTTTGCGGTGCGGGCGAGAATGGGGGCGAGATCGAAGCGGAAACCGTCTATGCCCGCATGGGCCACGAAGTGCCTGAGTGTTTCGACGATAAGCTGGCTAATTTGCGGATGATCGCAGGCAAGTGTGTTGCCGGTGCCGGTATCGTTGACCAGCGTGCCGGGATCATCAGGCAGATTGCGATAATAGGTGAGGTTATCCAGCCCGCGCAGCGACAGGGTGGAGCCGAAGCGGTCGCTTTCGCCCGTGTGGTTGAAGACGAGATCGAGGATGACGCCGATACCCTCTTCATGCAGCGCGGCAACCGTACCCTGCAATTCATCCATGCCACCGGGGCACAGGCGCGGATCGAGCGCCATGAAGCCGACGGGATTATAGCCCCAGCCATTGGTAAGACCGAGCGGGGGCAGGTGACGCTCATCAATCCAGGCGGTGATCGGCATCAGCTCGATGGCATCGACACCGATGGTCTTCAGGTGTGCGATGATGGCGGGATGGGCGAGGGCTGCGACTGTTCCCCTGATCGTCTCGGGCACATCCGGGTGCAGCATGGTGAGCGGCTTGACGGCCACCTCATAGATCAGACCACCGCGCGAAAACAGCGGCCCTTGCCGCTCCACGGGCTTGTGCTGCGAGACGATGGCTTTGGGCATGACGTGAGCGGTGTCGGTGCCGAAGGTATAGAGCGCGGCATCATGGGCGAAGGGTCGGTCGATCTCAATGGCATAGGGGTCGAGCAGAAGTTTCGACGGGTCGAACCACAGGCCATGGTCAGGCGCATAGACGCCATCGGCGCGAAAGCCGTAGCGGGTGCCGATGGGGGCATCTGTGGTGAGGTGGTGGATGTCATTTTCATCGCGCTGCATGGGCAGGCGGGCGGTCTGTGTATTGCCGGTTGCATCGAACAGGCAGAGGTCGATCTGCGAGGCGTGGCGGGAATAGACGGAGAATGCAGTGCCGTTTGCCGTGAGGGTTGCGCCTGATGGGGAAACGGTGGGGGGCATTGTGTGTCCGTTCGTCTTTAAGGTTTGTGGGTGGGGCTTACCCCCCTCTGTCCTGCCGGACATCTCCCCCACAAAGGGGGAGATCGAATCTAGGCTCCCCTTGACAATCTCTAACGTCAAGATTGGGGCAATGTTGGTGCGCCCAGTTGATCTCCCCCTCAAGGGGGAGATGCCCGGCAGGGCAGAAGGGGGGAAGCCCCACCCGCTGCGCTAGCGAACCGTCAGGTAATCACAGTCGGCGCATCGCGGCCCGTATGCGTCTTGATGCCAGCAATCGTGTCGGCCACCGAGATCAGGTCGGCCAGAGCCTCCTGGGTTTCGATGTTGTGGCGGGATGCGTCTGCCTCATAGCGTTCGACGTAAAGGCGGAGAGTCGCGCCGGATGTGCCGGTGCCGGAGAGGCGGATGACGATGCGGGAGCCGCCTTCGAAGAGGATGCGGATGCCCTGGTTCTTGCTGACGGACTGATCGACCGGATCATTGTACGCAAAATCATCCGCAGCCTTGACCTTCAACGCGCCATAGGTGGTGCCGGGCAGAGTGGCCAGTTTTTCGCGAAGGATGGCGACCAGCGTGTTGGCGGCGTCGCTATCAACCTCTTCATAGTCGTGGCGCGAATAATAGTTCCGGCCATATTCGGCCCAATGCTGGGTCACGATATCCTTGACGCTTTCCTTGCGGGCGGCAACGATGTTCAACCAGAACAGTACGGCCCAGAGGCCATCCTTTTCGCGCACATGGTTGGAGCCGGTGCCGAAGCTTTCTTCGCCACAAACCGTGACCTTGCCAGCATCCAGCAGGTTGCCGAAGAATTTCCAGCCGGTTGGCGTTTCATACATGCCGATGCCGAGCTTTTCAGCGACACGGTCAGCCGCAGCACTTGTTGGCATGGAGCGGGCAATGCCGGAAATGCCGGCGGCATAGCCGGGTGCGAGCGTTGCATTGGCGGCAATGATGGCGAGGCTATCGGACGGTGTCACGAACATGCCCTTACCGACCACCATGTTGCGGTCGCCATCACCATCGGAGGCAGCGCCGAAATCAGGGCCATCGGCACTCATCACGTCGTCATACATTTCCTTGGCATGAACGAGGTTCGGGTCCGGGTGGTGGCCACCAAAATCAGGCAGTGGAATGGAGTTGCGCACGGAACCGGCGGGTGCGCCAAGGCGCTTTTCGATGATTTCAACCGCGTAAGGGCCGGTGACGGCGCTCATGCTATCAACCACGACCTTGAAGCCACCGGCGATGAGTTCGCGGATGGCTGCGAAATCGAACAGCTCTTCCATCAGGGCTGCATAATCGGCTACGGGATCGATGACCTCGACCGCCATGCCGGCAACATCATAGGTGCCGATCGTATCCAGATCCACATCGGCAGCCTGGGCGATGCGGTAGGTTTCGATGGCCTTGGTGCGGGCGAAGATGGCATCGGTAATCTTTTCCGGTGCCGGGCCGCCATTGCCGATATTGTACTTGATGCCGAAATCTTCGTTCGGGCCGCCGGGATTGTGGCTGGCTGAGAGAACGATGCCGCCGAAGGCCTTGTATTTGCGGATGATATGCGATGCGGCGGGCGTGGAGAGAATACCGCCCTGACCGACCAGAATTTTGCCGAAACCGGCAGCCGCGGCCATCTTGATGACCTTCTGCGTGACTTCGCGGTTGTAATACCGACCATCGCCACCAATCACCAGCGCCTGTCCGGCAAAGCCTTCCAGGCTGTCAAAGATCGACTGGATGAAGTTTTCCGCATAGTTTTCCTGAGCAAACACAGGCACTTTCTTGCGAAGGCCCGACGTGCCAGGCTTCTGATCCTGAAATGGTTTTGTCTGAACAGTGGTGATCGTCATTTATTGGCCTTTCGAAATGAGGTGGGCATAAAGGTCGGCATAAAGGCCTGCACTTTTTTCCCAGGAAACGTCCGATTTCATGCCCTGCTTCTGCATCTGCGTCCACAATTTTGGTTCGCGATAGAAGCGCACGGTGCGGCGAATGGCATGCCGCAAACCGTCAGCGGTGATGGAGGAGAACTGCACGCCGGTTGCGACCTTGGCAGCAATGGCGGCGTGGTTGGCATCGATAACGGTATCGTTCAGCCCGCCATTGCGGGCCACGACCGGAATGCAGCCGTAACGCAGGGCATAAAGCTGGGTGAGACCGCAGGGCTCGAAGCGCGAGGGAATGATGATGGCATCACAGCCCGCCTGCATGAGATGCGACAATGGTTCATTGTAACCGATGGCGACGCCGACGCGGCCGGGATGGCGCGAGGCGGCCGCCAGAAGCGCGCCTTCCAGCGAGATTTCACCAGCGCCCAGCACCACCAGACGGCCACCCATGGCAACGATATCGTCAACGACTTCGCTGACCAGATCAATGCCCTTCTGCCATGTGAGGCGCGAAATGACACAGAACAGCGGCCCGCCATCCTGGTCGATGCGGAAATGATTTGCCACCGCCGCCTTGTTCAGCGTTCGCAGCTTGGGGTTGGCCGAGGAATAATTGTGGTTGATCAGGTGGTCGCTTGCCGGGTCCCAGACCTCGGCATCGATGCCGTTGACGATGCCATGCATGACATGGGCGCGGCTTCTGATAACGCCCTCCAACCCCATACCGAATTCCGGCGTGAGGATCTCTTCGGCATAGGAGGGGCTAACGGTGGTGATGGCGGTTGCCGTCTGCACGCCGCCCTTCAGGAAGCTGACATCATTGTAATATTCGATGCTCTCGGTGCTGAAGGCATGCGCGGGAAGACCGAGCTGGCTGAAGATATTGGCACCGAACTGCCCCTGAAAGGCGATGTTGTGGATGGTGAGGATGCTCGGAATTTCCGGCGTCTCGGCATAGCGCATATAGACCGGTGCCATGGCGGCCTGCCAGTCATGGGCGTGTAGAAGGTCCGGTGTCCAGCCCGGCAGCTTGCTAGCGGCGATCTCGGCTGCCGCTAGAGACAGTGCCGCAAAACGTTTCCAGTTATCTGCAAAATCCTTGCCCGTGGAATCGAGGTAGGGACCGGCGAGGCGATCATAATAGGCGGGCGCATCGAGGATGAGAAGGTCAAGACCTTCGTGATGGGCTTCCAGAATATCGGCATGTTCGCCGAGCAGCTCCATCTCGGCGATCTTGACGGCATCGGTCACCGCTGCCTTCACCGCCGGATAACCGGGAATGAGTGTGCGGGTGGTGACGCCGAATTTATTCAGGGTGATGGGAAGCGCGCCGGCAACATCTGCGAGCCCCCCTGTCTTGATGAGTGGATAAACTTCGGATGCAACCGAAAGAACTTTCATGAGGTCTACAGATCCAGCTTGTCGATCATCGATTGGGTTATCAGGCAAATGCCGCTATCTGTGCGGCGGAAGCGCTTTCCATCCAGTTCCGGGTCCTCGCCAACGATCAATCCTTCCGGAATGACCACGCCATGGTCGATCACCACATTGCTGAGCTGCGCGTGGCGACCGATCTTTACACTCGGCAGTACTACGGCATTCTCAAGGCGTGAGTATGAATTGGCCCTGACACCTGTGAACAACAGGCTTCGGTTGAGAGACGAGCCGGAGATGATGCAGTCACCCGCCACAACGGACGAGGTGGCGGAGCCGCGGCGCTTGTCATCGTCATGGACGAATTTGGCGGGCGGCAGAATTTCCGCATAGGTCCAGATCGGCCAGGACTTGTCGTAGATATCCAGATCCGGGACGATGTCCGTCAGGTCGATATTGGCCTGCCAGTAGGCATCGATGGTGCCGACATCGCGCCAATAGGGTTCGTGCTCGAAATCTGACCGCACGCAGGATGCCGCGAAGCGGTGCGCGACGGCTTTGCCGTGCTCGACGATATGGGGAATGATATCCTTGCCAAAATCGCGGCTGGAATTTGGATCGGCGGCATCGCGGCGCAGACAATCCATCAGGAACTTCGTGTGGAACACGTAAATGCCCATGGAAGCGAGCGCCATGTCCTCATTGCCGGGAATGCCCGGTGGGTCAGCAGGCTTTTCGATGAAGGCGATGATTTCGTCTTTTTCATTCACATGCATGACGCCGAAGCCGGTGGCTTCCATGCGCGGAACTTCAAGGCAACCGATGGTAACATCTGCGCCTGAATCCACATGCTGCTGCAGCATGTATTCATAGTCCATCTTGTAAATATGGTCGCCCGCCAGAATGACCATATATTCCGGGCCGTGGGATTCGATGATGTCAATATTCTGAAAGACCGCGTCGGCGGTGCCTTCATACCACTGCGTTTCCGACACGCGCTGGGAGGCGGGTAGAATGTCGAAGCTTTCATTGCGTTCCGGGCGGAAAAAGTCCCAGCCGCGCTGAAGGTGGCGGATCAGCGAGTGCGCCTTGTACTGTGTGGCTACACCAATGCGGCGAATGCCGGAATTGAGCGCATTGGACAGCGCGAAATCGATAATGCGCGCCTTTCCGCCGAAATAAACGGCAGGCTTGGCGCGGCGATCCGTCAGTTCTTTCAGGCGGCTGCCACGGCCACCGGCGAGCACGTAAGCCATCGCATCGCGCGCCAGCGGCTGAATTCTTTTCTCACTCATAGCAATCCTCCCATAAAATTCCGTATGTTCCCACGATATAAGGGCGTCGATTTTGTGTTCGACGCCTTTTTAGTTTTCGAGCTCCAGCATGATGACGGCCAGCGGCGGCAATGTCAGTGTTGCGCCAATTGTGCCGCCTGCATCCACAGCCTGAACGCGTCCGCCATTGCCCTTGCCAGTGCCGCCATAAATCTCAGCATCGGTGTTGAGCACTTCCCGCCAGCGACCGGCTATTGGCAACGGCACGTAGAAATTCTCCCGGTACACAGGCGTCAGGTTGGAGATTACGGCGACAGGCTTTTCGCCCGGTCCCAGACGCAGCCACGCCAGAACCGAATTTTCGTGGTCATCGGCAATCAGCCACTGGAAGCCTTCCGGCTCGCAATCGCGCGCATGCAGCGCACCCTTGGAGCGGTACATGAAGTTCAGGTCGCGCACGAGGCGGCGCATGCCCTCATGCATATGATATTGCAGCAGGTTCCAGTCGAGCGAGGACTTCTCGCTCCACTCACTCCATTGCGCAAATTCCTGGCCCATGAACAGCAGCTTCTTGCCGGGATACCCCCACATGAAAGCATAATAGGCGCGAAGATTGGCGAATTTTTGCCAGTCATCGCCCGGCATCTTGGCAATCATCGAGCCCTTGCCGTGGACGACTTCGTCATGCGAAATCGGCAGCACGAAGTTCTCGCTGAACGCATAGAGCAGGCCGAAGCTGAGTTCCTGATGGTGGAACTTGCGGTGGACAGGCTCGCGCTGGAAGTAGCTCAGCGTGTCGTGCATGAAGCCCATGTTCCACTTGAAGCCGAAGCCAAGCCCGCCTTCGTGCACTGGCTGTGAGACCTTCGGCCAGGAGGTGGATTCCTCGGCAATGGTCATGACGCCGGGATGATGTCCGTAGATCAGCGTGTTCATCTGCTGCAGGAAACGCACGGATTCGAGGTTTTCGCGCCCGCCATATTCGTTGGGAACCCACTCGCCTTCCTTGCGGGAATAATCGAGATAAAGCATCGAAGCGACTGCATCGACGCGCAGGCCATCGATGTGGAATTTCTCGGCCCAATAGAGCGCGTTGTTGACGAGGTAGGACATGACCTCGAGGCGACCGAAATTGTAGATCGCGGTGTTCCAGTCCGGGTGAAAGCCCTGACGCGGATCGGCATGTTCGTAAAGTGCGGTGCCATCGAACCATTTCAGGCCGTGCTCATCTACCGGGAAATGCGCAGGAACCCAGTCGAGCAGAACGCCGATGCCGACCTTGTGCGCGCCGTTGACAAAGCGGGCAAAGCCTTCCGGCTCTCCGAAACGTGCGGTGGGCGCATAGAGACCGGTGGTCTGGTAACCCCAGGACGGATCATAGGGATGTTCTGAAATCGGCATGAACTCGATATGGGTAAAGCCCATGTCGGCACAGTAAGGGATCAGTCGTGCGGCCAGCTCATCCCAGGTTAGAAACTCGCCGTTTTCACCAAGCTGCCAGGATGAGGCGTGGACCTCATAAATGCTGATGGGCTGGCGGCGCTGATCGACGCTGGCCCAGTGCTTGCGGTGTGCATCGTCGCTCCATTCCTGAACCAGTTCCGGCGTGGTGACGGATGCGTTCTTTGGGCGAAGCTCGGCGCGGCGGGCATAGGGGTCCGCTTTGAGTGGCAGCAGATCGCCATGCGGGCCGATGATTTCAAACTTGTAGCTGCAACCGGCATAGACGTCTGGCGCAAAGATTTCCCAGATGCCGGTGTCCTTGCGGAAGCGCATGACGTGGCGGCGGCCATCCCAATTGTTGAAATCTCCCACCACTGAAACGCGCCGGGCATTGGGTGCCCAGACGGCAAAATGAAAGCCTTCGACGCCTTCAAGCTTGAGAGGATGCGCGCCCATCTTATCAAACAGACGCAGATGCGAGCCTTCGCGCACCAGATAATCATCCATGGGACCGAGAACCGGGCCGAAGCTGTAAGGATCCGTCACCGCCCATTCCGCATCGTCGCGCAGCGCGCGGTAACGGATGGGCTGGCGTTTTGACAGGGTGATGGGGCCTTCGAAGAAGCCGTCTGGATCGGTGCGGACAAGCGTGCCCGCAACGTTGCCGTCCAGTGTCATGACGGTGATTTCTTCCGCGCCGGGGATGAAACAGCGCGCCACAAAGCCGTCCGGTGCCTGGTGGACACCCAGAACGGCAAAGGGGTTGGAATGCAAACCGCTCTTGATTGCCTCGATCTCAGCCTTAGCGATAGTGCCAGTCTTTTTCTCTTCGGCAGCATTGAGCGGTTTTTTCATCAGGCTCTCCAGATTTCGGACGCATATTGCCGGATTGTCCGGTCGGACGAGAACCAGCCCATGCGCGCCGTATTGTGCACGGTTTTTTCGTACCAGCTCTTGGGATCGCTCCAGATCGTATCGACGTCACGCTGTGCCTGGGCGTAAGCGTCGAAATCTGCGGCGACCATGAACCAGTCATTGTTGTAGATGCCGTCCATTAGCCCAGCAAAGCGCGAGGGGTCATCCGGCGAGAAGACGCCCGATGCGATGGAGGACAGGGCTTGTGACAGTTCGGCGGAATTTTCGATGATGGCGCGTGGATTGTGTCCATCGGAGCGGGCCTTGGAGACCTCTTCCGCCGTCTTGCCGAAGATCATGATGTTGTCTGCTCCGACATGTTCGAGCATTTCGACGTTTGCACCATCCAACGTGCCGATTGTAAGCGCGCCATTCAGACCAAATTTCATGTTGCCGGTGCCGGATGCTTCCATGCCAGCCGTGGAGATCTGTTCGGACAGATCAGCCGCCGGAACCATGATTTCCGCAAGAGACACGTTATAATTTGGAATGAAAACCACCTTCAGAAGACCGCGAACCGCCGGGTCGTTGTTGATGACACGCGCGATATCATTGGCGAGCTTAATGATAAGCTTTGCATTGTGATAACTTGGCGCGGCCTTACCAGCAAAGAACTTAACGCGCGGCACCCAATCCAGTTCCGGGCGCGAGCGAATTTGATCGTAAAGGGCGACGGCTTCCACGAGGTTTAGAAGCTGACGCTTATATTCGTGGATGCGCTTGATCTGGATATCGAACATGGCCGATGGATCAAGGCGGATGCCCATGCGCTGCGCGACCAGATTGGCGAGGCGCACCTTGTTCTGACGCTTGATCTGCGCAAACTTCTCGCGGAAGCCGGCATCGTCAGCAAAGGGGTCGAGGGCAACGAGCTTTTCCGCATCGTCCAGAAAATCATCGCCGATGGACTGGCGGATGAGGTCGGTCAGGCCGGGGTTGCACTGCATCAGCCAGCGGCGTGGGGTAATGCCGTTGGTCTTGTTGTTGATGCGGTTTGGATAGAGCATGTGAAGGTCGGAAAACACCGTTTCCTTCATCAGTTCCGTGTGAAGGGCCGACACGCCGTTGATGGAATGCGAGCCGATAAAGGCGAGATTGCCCATGCGCACGCGCCGTTCTCCACCTTCCTCGATGAGCGAGATGGAGCGGATCTGCTGGTCCACCAGCTTCTTTTCCTTGCGGGCAAAGACCAGCGTCTGGGCATTGATCGCGTAGATGATCTGCATGTGGCGCGGCAATAGGCGCTCCAGCAAGGGCACGGGCCAGCTTTCCAGCGCTTCGGGCAACAGCGTGTGGTTGGTGTAGGAGAATGTGCCCTGCGTGAGCTTCCACGCCTCATCGAAATCCAGCCCATGCACGTCGCACAGAAGGCGCATCATTTCGGCGATGGAAATGGCCGGATGCGTATCGTTGAGCTGGATCGAGACCTTGTCCGGCAGGTTGGTGAAATCAGGATATTGCTGCAAGTGGCGGCGCAGGATGTCCTGTAGGGATGCCGACGAGAAGAAATATTCCTGGCGCAGGCGCAGTTCCTGTCCCGCCGGGTTGGCATCGGCAGGGTAGAGAACGCGGGTGAGCGACTCGGCCTTGTTGCTTTCGCGCAGCGCGCCGATGTGATCGCCCGCATTGAAGGCGGCAAGCAGGATCGGGTCGATGGGCTGTGCCGACCAGAGCCGCAGCGTGTTGACGCGCGTGCCGCGCCAGCCGACGACCGGCGTGTCGAAGGCGGTTGCAATCATGCGCTCGGATGGCTTCCAGACGAACCGCTCAGGGTCTTCATATCCACCGACGGTTTCGACGCCACCGCCAAAGCCGATTTCATAGGAGCTTTCGCGGCGCTCGAACTCCCATGGGTTGCCGTGGGCAAGCCATGTCTCAGGCAATTCCACCTGCCAGCCATCGGCCATCTGCTGGCGGAAAAGGCCGTGAACGTAGCGAATGCCATATCCGTAAGCCGGAATATCGACGGTTGCCATGGATTCCATGAAGCAGGCGGCGAGGCGGCCAAGACCACCATTGCCCAGCGCCGCATCCGGTTCCAGGCCGGCAATGACGTCATACTCGACACCAAGCGAGGTCAGCGCTTCCTTGATCTGGCCCATCAATCCGAGGTTGGAGATGGCGTCGCGCATCAGGCGACCAATCAGAAACTCCAGCGACAGATAATAAACGCGCTTGGAATCATGCTGGTAAGCCTTGCGGGTGGATTCCATCCACTTGTCGATGACGCGGTCGCGGATGACGAGAATGGTGGCTGTCAGCCAGTCATGCGGCTTTGCGACCTTGACGTCCTTACCGATGCGGTAGGTCAGTCGCTCAATGATTTCGGAAGCAAGAACTTCCGGTTCGGAGCTGCGCGGGGCGGGGCGGGGAAGATCGTTTGTTTCGAGTTTATTGATCATTGGTCGGTCAGCACCTTGTTGGGAGGATAGTGTCTGATTCTGTCGATCGGCGCGGCTGTCGTGGTTGCAATTTATGCACCGATACGCGGTCGTGGCAACAGCCGTTTTGTCGGAAACGTGAATGACTTAGAGAGTTAAGACATGCTTATAAACGCCGTGTGAAAACAATAAAAAACCACGCAAACCGGCGTGGTTTGCGTGGTGTATCAGAGGACAGTTAAAACTTTAGTTTGTAAGGCGGCTGACGTTTCCTGCGGCTTTCTTGGCGATATCGCCAAAGGCCGCGACAATCTCTTCCATATTCTCGGGCGCGTAGTAGTTGTCGATGCTTGTGGCGCAGGCCTGAAGCAGAGACTTGCCCTTGTCCGGCGCCATGAAAGCAACCGTATATATCTTGATGTCATCTGCCTTGGCTCGGGCGCAGGTGGTTCGCACAGCATTGTCTACGAAAGAAGACCAGTTTGCGCTGTTGCCGGTCATTTCACCGTCCGTCATCAGCACGATGATCCGCTGGAAAGACTCGTTTCCGGATTCTTTATGGGCGTTGGCTTCTGCCGGATTGGACGATTTTAGTGCTTCAAAGGCGGCGCTGAGCGCCCCGCTTGCGTCGGTGCCGCCCGTTGCCGAGAGCGCATTAACGTAGCCGCCCGATCTCTTGGTGCCCCAGTCCAGGCCCTGCGTTGGCGATGCCTTGTCATTGTAAGCGATGGCGCTTGTTCTGACCAATTGGGACGCAGGATTTCCATTGGATTTATAGGTGGGGTCGGATGTGTTGAGAGTCTCGACGAGAAAGCTGACAGCCGTCTTGAGCGAGGTGATCTTGTCAACGTAGCAGGGGCGGGTGCTCCGCATCGGGTTCGGCCAGTTGGCCGCATCATAGTTGGAGCAACTGTATTTGCTCTTGTCGACGGTGTCGGTTTTGAACGCCATGGATCCCGAGCGATCTAGGACAAGATACATGGACAGCGGCGCGCCATTGTTGAAACTGCTTTGCGATGTGCTGGTGGCGCTGAGCGTGATCGATTTTGCGCCGATGAATTCCAGCATCGGATTGAGCGGCATCTGGTAATTGATGGTGGTGGAAACCTTGAAGCCGGTGCCCTTATCCGTCTTGAACCGGGATGTGGCGGTTCCGATTGCCACGCCAGCCGCCTTCTTTTCCACGTCGCTCAGCGCATTTGCTGCGAGTGCCGGGTCGAGCATTTTTTTGTCATCGTCACTCAATTCCTGCGCAAATTCAGAGGCGCTGAGAAATCTGGTCACTTCGGTCTTGAGCTCTTCATCGCTCTTTTCGCCGGCGGATTCGCGGAATTTCGTGGCAGCGGCAAGTGTTGCTGCGTCGGCGGCATTCTGCATATCGGATTTGACCTGAAGGGCTCTGGTGAGCTCAAGCCCGGCGCCCGCCACGCCCATCAGAAAGGGCAGCGTCAAGGCTGTCATGATTGCAAAGTTACCCTGCCGGTCGCGCAACAGAGCGCCCAGACGTGTCTTCATTCCAGCCCTGTTGAACATCATGTCCACCTGTTCAATTGTAACCCTTGTGAGAGGTCTACAGGCGGGTAATGTAGATTTTCCTAACGTTACGTCAGCAATTTTACGGAATGCTCGAAACGGCACATTTTTCTATTGAAAAACAGGGAGATGCGCCAAGCTGGCGCAGCGCGCTGTGCCATTTCGAGGCAGAGCTGTGCGTCTTGTCTATTCCTTTACGGGAATGACGTCGACGGCCTGCGTTGCCTGCTGGTTTCCGTAGCTTTTCAAGACACCGATGACGGGGGCGACATCGGAGTAGTCGCGACCGTAACCCACCACGATGTGGTCATTGCCTGCGACGATGTCATTGGTCGGGTCCAGCTCGATATAGCCTGTCGTTTCGCCGCACCACACGCGCACCCAGGCATGCATGGCGTCTGCGCCCTCCAGCCGCTCCTTGCCCGGTGGTGGGGTGGTGCGCAAAAAGCCGCTGACATAGCCTGCGGGAATACCGAGGCTGCGCAGCGCCGAAATCATGATATGCGAGAAATCCTGACAGACGCCGCGTTTCAGTTTGAAGGCTTGAGCGGGGGTTGTATCGACGGTGGTTGCCTCGCCGTCATATTTGAAATCCTTGTAGATGCGTTTGCAGAGCGCCAGTGCAATATCACGGATGGTCATGTCAGGCGTGATGATTTCGCGCGCATAGGCGGCAATCGCTGCGTCTTCGCCGATGCGCGGGCTGAAGCCTGCGAGATGATGCGGGGACTGCGCATCAAGCGACCAGACGGTCGCCAGTTCCCGTGGCAATCGCGACAGTGTCGGCGAGAAATCCGCCGGTAGTGACGCACTTTCGACCGAAACGCGGGCCTGCATGCGAATATCCAGCTTATCGTGCGGTGCGCGCAGAAAGACCGAGGTCGCGCTTTGCTCGAAAAAGTCGTTGAATGCGGTGCGCTCTTCCGGCGTGGGGGACACGCTGAGCGATCCGGCGATCAGCCGTTGCCGTCCGGGGATGGACAGGGGCATGACGCGAATGATGTGGCGCGCACCGGATGCCAGCGTATCGTAGAGATAGCCCATGTGCAGATTGAGATCGTAAAGCATGGATTATCCGAGATATGTCTGGGCCAGAAGGTCCGAAAGATGTTCGAGATCCTGCTCCAGCTGCCGGAAGACAGCGGGCGACAGGTTTTCCGGCGTCAGTACGGCAAGCCCTGAATGAATGCGCATGACTTCGCGGTAGAAGGGCGACATCTGGCCGTTCACGAAGGCATTGGGCAGCTGCTCGACCTCGGTGCGGATCTCGTTGAGCTGGAACAGGATGGAGCGCGGATTGAGCGGATCAAGGCCGAGCAGGTCCATCACCGTCAGCGCGGCGGTGTTGACATTGTAGCGGCGGCGATGGGTCATGACGCTATCGCCGATTTCCAGCAGCATGTCATAGGACCCGTCAGGCGCATCCGGCCCGCTCATATGGCCGAGAAGCCGTGTGAGATGCAGCCCGCGCTCCAGATAACGGCCGATGGAGAGGAACCGCCAGCCGGTGAAGCGGTACATGTTTTCATGCACCAGACCGGCAAAGCCAGCCAGCTTGCGCAACAGCACCGTCATGGCGTGGGTTGCGTCATCACCGGCTGCGACCTTGCTCTGGAAGCGGCGTGCGGTTTTGGCGAGATCGTTCAATGCCAACCAGCCATCCGGCGAGAAGCGGTCGCGGATATTGCTGGCGGAATAGATCGCGCTGTTGAGATTGGCGATGAGGCTTGCCGGAACGGCGACCTCGACATCGATATCGATGGTTTCGAGATATTCGGTGACGTGGGCCAGCAGCGGCTGCTTCGGGTCTGCCGACTCGGCAAAGCGGGCATGCCATGCGCGCAGAATGCGCAGCGCACCTTCGGCCCGCTCGATATAACGGCCAAGCCAGAAGAGATTGTCTGCCGCACGGCTGGGCAAGCTGCCCGGCATGTTGCGGATAAAGTCTTCTTCGGCGGGAAGAAGCGTTGTTCGTTCCACCGGCTTATTCGAGACGATCCACACATCGGCAGCGCTGCCGCCAGCCTGCATGGCAATGGCCGCCGTATCATTGCTGCGACCGATGCGGGCGAAGCCGCCCGGCATGACCTGCCAGCCATCCTGCGTGCGGGCTGCAAAAACGCGCAGGCTCATGGGGCGCGGCACCAGCTTGCCATCGACATAGGCCGGTGTGGTGGACAGCGTTACTGCTTCCTGGCCCACCAGCTTGTTGCCATCGCTCGCCAGCCAGTCGCCGATGGAATCTTTTGCCGTTTCGCGCAGCGACGAGCCGAGAACCGACTGGCCGTTATCATCAAAGAAGGGCAGGCGCGAATAGGCCGGGCCGATGACCATGCGCTCTATATTGCGCGCCACATGTTCCCGCTCGGAAGGCTGGCCGCACCACCATGTCGCAATGGAAGGCATGGCGAGGTCTTCGCCCAGCATGTTTCGGCAGATAGCAGGCAGGAAGGCCAGCAGTGCACGGGTTTCCAGAATGCCGGAGCCGAGCGCATTGACGATGCTGAGCGAGCCGGACCGCAGCGCCTGCACCATGCCGGGCGTGCCGATATGGGAGTTCTGATCCAGCTCCAGCGGATCTGTATAGGAAGCATCAAGCCGCCGCCACAACACGCCGATGGGTTTGAGGCCCGCCACTGTGCGCACCATGACGCGGTTGTTGACAACCGTCAGGTCTTCGCCTTCCAGCAGCATGAAGCCGAGATAGCGGGCGATATAGGCGTGTTCGAAATAGGTTTCGCTGGCAGGTCCGGGCGTTAGAACCGCAATGCGCTCATCCGGGTGCTGGCGGTGGGATTGCAGCGTATCGCGAAACCCGCCGAAGAAGGATGCGAGGCGATGGACGTGGGATTCGGCATAGATATCGGAAAAGGCGCGGGTGGTGGCGACGCGGTTTTCCAGCGCAAAGCCTGCACCCGAAGGGGCCTGCGTGCGATCTGCCAGCACCCACCAGTTACCATCAGGTCCGCGACCGATTTCGAACGAGCAGAAATGCAGGTAGTGGCCATTTGCCGGTTTGACGCCCGCCATGGCGCGCAGATATTCCGGGTTGGAGGCGATGAGCGCAGGGGGCACATAGCCCTGCTGCACCAGCCGGTTCTCGCCATAGAAATCGGCAACGACGCTTTCCAGCAGATTGGCGCGCTGGACAATGCCGCGCGTGACAGCCTCCCATTCCTTCTCATCGATGAGGACGGGAATGTGTGAGATCGGCCAGTTGCGTTCGCTGTTCCCTTGCGCGCTGTAGTCACGGTAAAACACACCGGCATCGCGCAGGTAACGGTCTGTGCGGGCAAAACGCTCATGCAACTCGCGTTCGCTCATATGCGACAGCGCATTGACGAATGTCTGCCAGACCGGGCGAATGCGACCGTTTATATCGAGCATCTCATCGGCAATGCCGGGCAAGGACTCGTAGCCCAGCATGGTTTCCATGCCGGGCTTTGTCTCTATCCGTTGTCTTGCCGGTGTCTTTGCCAACTCACACTCCCTGCGGGCGTCTTAAATCAAGCGTCAGCGGAAATTCCGGCGACGCCGCTTCCGGCCACAAAGGATAATGTCCGGCCGTATGTCCCCACGGTTCGAAACGGGCAAGCCGTCTGGCTTCTGCCTCATTTCCGTTGATGGGGAACGTCTCATAGGTGCGCCCACCGGGATGGGCAACATGATAGATGCAGCCACCGATCGATCGGTTTGACCATGTATCATATATGTCGAAGGTCAACGGAGTGTTGACTGGCAGAGCGGGATGTAGCCCCTGCGCGGGCTGCCATGCCTTGAAGCGAACGCCCGCGACAGACACGCCGGAAACATCTGTCTGCTTCATCGGCACGGCACGGCCGTTGCAGGCAACGGTGTAGCGGGATGGATTGGAGGTTTCCAGCCGGACCTGCAGACGCTCCACCGAGGAATCGACATAGCGAACCGTGCCGCCAATGGCACCCTGTTCGCCCATCACATGCCAAGGCTCCAGCGCTTGACGGAGCTCGAGCTTGGAGCCTTCATATTCCACCTCTCCGAAGAAGGGGAAGCGGAACTCCAGCTGTGCCGTGAACCATTCCGGCTTCACATCAAAGCCGTTTTCCTTGAGGTCCGCCAGAACATCGAGGAAATCTGCCCAGATGTAATGGGGCAGCATGAAGCGGTCTGCCAGAGCTGTTCCCCAGCGCACGAAACGTCCGCTCGACGGGTTTTTCCAGAAGCGGGCGATGAGGGCGCGGACCAGCAATTGCTGGGCCAGCGACATGCGGGCATTCGGCGGCATTTCAAATCCACGAAACTCGACAAGGCCGAGGCGTCCTGTCGGGCCATCCGGTGAAAACAGCTTGTCGATGCAGATTTCGGAACGGTGGGTGTTGCCGGTGACATCCGTCAGCAGGTTGCGGAACAGGCGGTCCACCAGCCACGGCAGAGGCGGGGCGCCTTCACCTGGCATCGGCACCTGCGCCATGGCGATTTCAAGCTCGTACATGCTGTCATGACGGGCTTCATCGATGCGCGGTGCCTGGCTTGTCGGGCCAATGAAGAGGCCTGAGAACAGGTAGGACAGCGAAGGATGGCGCTGCCAATGCAGCACGAGGCTTTTCAACAGGTCGGGACGGCGAAGGAACGGACTGTTTTCAGGATTGGCCCCGCCCACGACCACATGGTTGCCGCCGCCAGTGCCGGTGTGGCGGCCGTCGATCATGAACTTGTCTGCACCGAGCCGTGTCTGGCGTGCGTCTTCATAGACCGCCGTGGTGATATCAACGCAATCCTTCCAGCTTTCTGCCGGGTGGATGTTGACCTCGATGACACCGGGATCGGGCGCGACGCGGATGACATTCATGCGCTCGTCATGGGGTGGTGTGTAGCCTTCGATATGGACGGGAAGCCCAAGATCGGTCGCGGCTGCCTCGGCTGCGGCAACGAGGTCGAGATAGTCTTCGATGCGCTCCACCGGTGGCATGAAGACGCAGAGGCGTCCGTCACGCGCTTCAACAGACATGGCGGTGCGGACTTCACCGTTGATATCGCTGATGGATTGCTCGATGCGCTCCTGCGTTGCACTGTCTGATGCCTGGAACGAGGCTTCCGGCAGAGCGCGGGCCGAGGGCGCGACGGAATCGGGCAAGGGTCCGCGAGGCACAGAAGGGTCAGCCGGGTGGATATAGGGGTATTTCGACGGCGGCACATGGGGCAGGGTGCCGAGCGGAATACGATACCCGACCGGGCTATCACCCGGCACAAGGAAGATGCGGCCGCGCCTTGTCTTCCATTTCTCGCTCATCCAGCGTTTTTCCGATGTCGCCTTGGCGTTCCAGGCCTGTACCGGCAGAACATAGCCCGTGGGCGTCGTCAGTCCGCGCTCGAACACGCGGGCGATGCGGTTGCGCTCTTCCGGGTCTTCAAGCTTGGAATTGGATGGATCAACATTATCAGGAAGGTTGCCTTCCTTGACCAGCCATTCCGCCGGATCTTCGTAAGCTGGCAGCACCAGTTCCGGTGCGATGCCGATGTTTGAGGCGATGGTGGTCAGCAGCTTTTCTGCATCTTCCGATGTCACGCCGGTATCGGCACCTTCGCGTGCTACGAGATCAGGATTGTGCCAGACGGGCTTGCCGTCCTTGCGCCAATAGAGCGAAAAGGTCCAGCGCGGCAGGCTTTCGCCGGGATACCACTTGCCCTGACCGTAATGCAGAAAGCCGTTGGGTGCGAAGCGTTCCCGCAGCTTGCGGATCAGCACGTCGGCCTTTTCGCGCTTAGTGGGGCCTACGGCGTCGGTGTTCCATTCGCCGGATTCGAAATCATCGATGGAGACGAAGGTCGGTTCGCCGCCCATGGTGAGGCGCACGTCCTGCTCAGCCAGAACCTTGTCCACCTGTTCGCCCAGCGCATTGAGGCGATCCCAGCTTTCGTCGGAAAACGGCTTGGTGATGCGCGGATGCTCGGCCACGCGGGTGACCTTCATGTCGAAGGCAAATTCCGTGTTGGCCTCGCCGTAATAACCGCCGGAAATGGGGGCTGCATTGCTGAAATGGGGTGTTGCGGCCAGCGGCACATGGCTTTCGCCGGTCAGAAGGCCCGAGGTCGGGTCAAGACCCACCCAGCCAGCACCCGGAAGATAGACTTCCGCCCAGGCGTGAAGATCGGTGAAATCCACTTCCGTTCCCGATGGGCCATCGAGTGCCTTCAGATCCGGTGTCAACTGGATGAGGTAGCCCGAGACGAAACGCGCCGCAAACCCCAGATGGCGCAGGATCTGCACCAGAAGCCAGCTTGTGTCGCGGCACGAACCCTTGGCGGTTCCGAGCGTTTCTTCCGGCGTCTGAACACCGGTTTCCATGCGGATGACATAACCGATATCGCGTTGCAGGCGAGCGTTGAGGCCAACGACCATGTCGACCGTCGGCTGTCCCTCGGTCCAGTCGAGGGTTTTCAGATAGTCTGCAAGAAGCGGGCCTGTCGGCTCCGGCGTCTGGTAGATCGAAAGATCGGCCTTCAATGTTTCGGGATATTCGAAAGGCCAGTAGGTGGCGCTTTCCTCGACAAAGAAATCAAATGGATTGTAGACCGTCATATCCGCGACGAGATCGACCTCGATCCTGAATTCGGTCACCGGATCAGGAAAGACAAAACGGGCGAGGAAGTTGCCGTAGGGGTCCTGTTGCAGGTTCACGAAGTGATTGGCAGGCGTGACCTTCAACGAGTGGCTGATGACCTTGGTGCGAGAATGCGGCGCAGGCTTTAATCTGATGATCTGCGGTCCAAGGCGGATTGGACTGTCATATTTGTAATGCGTCAGATGATAGATGCTTGCTTTGATCGACATACTGGCCCTTGCCCGGTTTTTCCGGATTGCGCGGATGGTGCCGCCCCTCTTTGATTGTCCATTTTGATATCCCCGACAGCGCAGCCGGGTTTCCCAATGAACTCTTATTGCTGCGACTTTGTGCAATGCACGCAAATAAAGCAAGGACGTTTTGCCCGCCGTCATGCATTGCGGCGCTTGCAAGCTTTTCCGGTGTTTGTTGGGAAGTGGACAAGCTTTGCCGTCATGCTATTGCTGTCATCACATGCAATGATATTCGACGGCCTAACAAAAGTCCCACAATTTACAAAATCATGGAAATGGCAAGGTACTGATGGCGCAAGGTAATCCTTCCACCGAAACCGTGGTCCCCCCCTCGTTCGATCTGGATTTCAAATCGCAATTGAAGATGATGGGCAGTGCTTTCTGGACCTCTCCGGTGCGCGGCAGGCTTATTTTTTTGATGGCGGCCCTGCTGACCGTCATTCTGGTGACGGCCTATGGTCAGGTGAGGCTGAACCAGTGGAATGCGCCATTCTACAACGCGCTGGAGCGACGCGATCTCGCAGCCTTTCTGAGCGAGCTGAAAGTCTTCGTCGTCATTGCTGGAACACTCTTGCTGCTCAACGTCTTCCAGACGTGGTTGAACCAGACGACGGCGCTGAACATGCGCGAGGGCCTTGCTAAGGACATGGTGGACCAATGGTTCAAGCCGGGGCGCGCAGCAAGGCTTGCCGGGTTTGGTGCGATTGCCGTTAACCCGGATCAGCGGCTGCATGACGATGTGCGCAATTTGGCCGAAAGCAGTACCGCACTTGCCATCGGGCTGGTCAATGCCACCATCATTCTCGTCAGCTTCATTGGCGTGCTCTGGGGTCTTTCGGCGGGCTTTGCCATAGATATTGGCGGCAAGATGGTGGAAATTCCGGGCTACATGGTGTGGGCAGCGCTGATCTATGCGGGCTCTGCGTCGTTTCTCAGCAACCTCGTGGGCTACCGGCTGGTGCCGCTGAATGCGGAACGCTACTCCAAGGAAGCGGAATTGCGCTTCTCGCTGATGCGGGCCAGCGAAAACGTCACCGCGATCACGCTTGCGCGCGGCGAAAAGAACGAGCGTCACCGCATCGGTGAAGATATCAATGCCGTGCTGGCGGTTATCCGGGGGCTGGCCATGGCGCTGACCCACCTGACATGGGTTTCCTCGGGATATGGCTGGCTTGCCGTCGTCGCGCCGATCCTGATTGCCGCACCGGTCTATTTTTCCGGAAACCTGAGCTTTGGTGGCTTGATGATGGCCGTGGGTGCCTTCAATCAGGTCAATGTCGCCCTGCGCTGGTACATCGACAATTTCGGCCCCATCGCCTCCTGGAAGGCCAATCTGCAGCGCGTATCGGTGTTTCGCAATGCCTTGATCCAGATGGACAGCGTGGAGCGCCATGGCAATGCCATCGAAATCGAGCGGACCACGACAGGCCCGGTGCGGCTGACATCGGTTGAAATCTCGCCGGAGGCCGGTGGGCTGGATCTGTCGCGTGTTTTCCGTCTGCGCGAGGCGCCTGTTGAAATCAATGTTGGAGACCGGTTGATTGTGAACGGCGATCAGGGCGTCAACCGGCGCCTGTTCTTCGCTGCCCTTGCCGGTCTGTGGCCGTGGGGGCGCGGCACCATCACCATGCCGCCGCGTGAGGAATCGCTTTTCATTGCCCAGCACGGCTATCTGCCCGCCGCCCCCTTGCGCGAGATTTTGTGCTATCCGCGCAGCCCGCAGAAATTTCAGGAACAGGAGTTTCTGGATGCCATGGAAAAATGCGGCCTCAGCCACATCATTCCGCGCATGGGCGATCATGTGCGCTGGGACAAGACATTCGATTCAGACGAGCAGGCCTGCGTGCGCGTTGCCAATGCGCTGATGCTGAAGCCGCGCTGGCTGTTTATCGATGATCTTCTCGAAGGTCTGGAAACCGAAACCGTGGACAGGCTGGTAGCGGTGCTGGCCGGGATGAAGGACACCGCCATCGTATATATTGGCCGCTCCGATGCCATCATGCAGGTTCTGGAACCGCGTGTCGTGCATCTGGACCTGATCAAAACCTAGAGAGTGCGGGGCGGCAGGTCGCCTTTCCCTTTTACGCAATTGAAGAGGCCGGGGCGATGGTATCGCCCCGGCCTTTATTGTTCTCGCAGTTGAGCTTTCACTCCGCTGCCGGTGTCGTCAGACGGCGATCTTGCCGCCGCCGACCTTGGTGATTGCAACGACGGCCGGGCGAACCGGCATGTTGTCCTTGAAATCCGGCCAGCGCGTGGACAAATCCTCGTAGTAGGATGGGCGGCCATGGCCGGACCAGTCTTCGCCGCCATCACCCGGATGCTGAACGGCCACGAAGGCGGTTTCGTCATCAGGCGTAAAGAGCGGGCCGCACATTTCAGCGCCAACGGGGACGCGGAAGAACAGCTTCGATGTGGCGCGGGCTTCGCCTTCCGTATCCACGGCCCAGAGACCGTCGGTGCGGCCTGTCTGCTTGTTGTTGTTGCCGTCTGTCGAGACCCAGAGACGACCGGCAGCATCGACTGCACAGTTGTCCGGCATGCCGAACCAGCCATTCTTGGTCGTCTCGGTGGAGAAGGTCGCGCCAACAGCTGCAACGGAAGGATCGCCGCACTTCAGAAGCACTTCCCACTTGCCGGAGGTGGCTGTGAAATCGCCGTTGTTTTCGGCAATTTCGATGATGTGGCCAAAGGCGTTTTCTGCGCGCGGGTTGGCCGCATTAACCTGATCTGCCTTGCGCTTGGTGTTGTTGGTCAACATGACGTAGACCTTGCCGTTGACGCCGTTTGGCTGGACGTCTTCCGGGCGGTCCATCTTGGTGGCGCCCAGCACGTCACCTGCACGGCGGCATTCGATCAGCACATCGGCCTGGCTGGCGAAGCCGTTTTCAGCGGTGAGCGGACCCTGACCGTGGATCAGTGGCAGCCACTGCATGGTGCCGTCTTCGTTGAACTTGGCGACGTGAAGCGTGCCTTTGTCCAGCAGGTTCATGTTGGCCGCACGGTCGTTTGCGTTGAACTTGCCTTCGGTCACGAACTTGTAGACATAGTCGAAGCGTTCGTCGTCACCGAGATAGAAGACGACCTTGCCGTTCTTGGCAACGATCGATTCGGCACCCTCATGCTTTGTGCGACCAAGCGCGGTGCGCTTCTTCGGCGTAGACGTTGGGTCCATGGCGTCAACTTCGACGATCCAGCCGAAGCGGTTCGGCTCGTTTGGCTCTTTCGAAAGATCGAAACGGTCGTAGAAGTTGCCCCACTCATAGCCGCCTTCCGGCACGCCATAACGCTTGTAATTGGCGGCTTCCTTGTGGCCTTCCGGTAGCTTGCCGGTGAAGTAACCGTGGAAGTTTTCTTCCGCCATGATGTATGTGCCCCAGGGCGTTACGCCGCCGGCACAGTTGTTCAGGGTGCCGATGGCGCGGGTGCCCGTCGCATCTGCTGATGTTTTCAGGCGATCATGACCTGCGGCAGGGCCGGTGATTTCCATGGGCGTGTTGGTGGTGATGCGGCGGTTGTACTTACCATCCGTCACGACCTTCCACTTGCGATCGACCTTGCGGATTTCGACGATGGTGCCGCCATGGGCTGCCATTTCGACATCCACCTGCTCCTTGCTGAGCGCACCCTGCTTGATCTTGCCATCCACGACCTTGACGAGGCCCGGGAACATCAAATGAGGGTTGGTGTATTCGTGATTGACGACGAGCAGGCCGTGCTCGCTCGACCCGTCCAGCGGAATGAAGCCGACATAGTCGTTGTTGTAGCCAAACTGCCTGCTCTGGGCCTCAGCGGTCTGCTTGGTCGGATCGAATTCGGGAGCGCCTGGCAGCACCGCATCGCCCCAGCGCAGCAGGATATCGGCGTCATAACCCTCTGCCACGTGGTGGGTGGCATCGACGCCAGCTTCCACCTCGGTGAAGTTGAAGGCGGAGCCGCCCTTGCTCTGGGCGCGGGCTTCATCGGCGGTGATCAGGGCGACAGGGCTGATGGTCGCGGCAATTGCCGAAACGGCAAGGGAGCCCTGCAGAAAATTGCGACGTGAGAAGCGTTGGCTGATGATTTCGCCCATTGTGGGGTTGGCACTTGCGTTGTGGCCGTCACCATCTGCGTCTTCTAGTTGGGTAGTCGGGAATATCTTCTGGGGACAGTGCTCGTTCATCGGTTAGCCTCTTTGTTAAAACGCGCCCCTAGTCTGGAGCCGTTCTAACCTAGAGTTACAACATTACAGGTTTGCGACATTGCAGGCTTTCGCCGTGGATATCTGGCCGGGCCTGTGTTCGACACGGCTGTCAGGCTCCGCGTCTCTCCCCGGAAACGCGATGTCGCTGACGGCAAACCAACGATGTTTGTTGTGGTAGGAAAAGGTTAGAGTTTTAGCGGCGTCGATTTGACGGCTTTGGCAGTGGACTCGACCAACTGCGGCGCAGCCACATGTGTGGTGCCCAGTGGTGCGATGGCGGCAATCAGCAAAAGCGCGAGGATGGTGACGATGAAGAACACAGTCCAGTTTTCGCGTTTTTCTTTAACGGTATTCCCACTCCAGTCATATGCCATAGCGATCCTCGCCCTTTTAAGTACATTATGATGAAAGAGTACAACGTTAGAGTGCCGTAGTATGGTTAATCAAAGGTTAACGGCTCTGTCAATTCCCTTTTATACTGGAGTGCAGATTTGCGATTGCCATGTGGATATGTTCAGCGGCGATGCGCAAAAGGCAACTCTTGCGCGCATCGCATCAACTGCGAATGAAGGGTGTTGTCAGCCTCAAGCCCCGGCCAGCAGGGCCAGCGCCTGTTCATGCACGGCCTTGCTTCCGGCGGCGATGATGCGGCCCGCAGCTTCCGGCCTTCCGCCATCCCAATTGGTGATGATGCCGCCAGCCTGTTCGATGATAGGAATGAGCGCGCCGACATCGTACGGCTTCAGGCCCGATTCAATGACGAGATCCACATGGCCACCGGCCAGTAGGGCATAGGCGTAGCAATCCACACCATAGCGGAACAGGCGGACCTTTTCTTCCACCGCGCCGTAGAGCTTCGCTTCACCCGGTGTGAAGATATGCGGCGATGTGGTGAAGAGTATGGCGTCCGAGAGGGATTGGCAATTGCGCGTTTTGATCTGCCTGTCGCCGCCGGTGCCGAAATACCATGCGTTTTCGCCATCGGCAAAATACCTCTCGCCGGTGAAGGGCTGATCCATGACGCCCATGACGGCGCGACCTGACGATTGAAAGCCGATCAATGTTCCCCAGACTGGCAGGCCCGAAATGAAGGCGCGGGTGCCATCGATGGGGTCGATGACCCAGACATGCTCCCGGTCCGTGCCGACGCTGCCATGTTCTTCGCCCAGAATGCCGTGGTCCGGAAAGCGCTCCGTGATCAGCGCGCGGATGGCGGTCTCTGCTGCCTGATCCCCCTCTGTCACTGGATCATAGCCGCCATCCTGCTTGTTGGCGACGGCGATGCCGGTGCGAAACCGGGGCAGGGTCTCCGCTTTGGCGGCATCGGCAAGACGAAAGAAGAAGTCGCGATCTGGCAGCATCATTTTCCTCGGCAATGAAAGCAATTGGTCCATTGCATAACCCGGCAGGGCCGCTTCGTCCACATGGGGTTGAAGCCATGCTGTGCACGCGTCTTGTGCGTTGTAGCTTAAAATAATGGCAAAGTCGCAAAAATCAGCACAAAATATGAGCAAAATAAAATATGCTTGACAATTGTGCAGTTCTTGCTAGTGTCTCCTTACAGTCTTTGACTGTAAATACCCTCCTTGGGTGTTTCCTCCCTAGACTTGACCGCGCCAAGGCGCGGTTTTTTTTGGCCACATCGCGGCTATGCTCATCATTTGGATGGTTGGGCGCGGCCTATTCGGCGGCAAATGCCATGTCGATGGCGTATTCGGAAACGAACATCGCCATCTGCCGCATGAAGCTGTCGAGCGCCGCTTGCACCGCGAAAAAGTCCGGTGTTTTCACAAGCGTCTTCTCGTCCACATAAAGCGACCGGCTAACCTCGATCTGCAAGGCATGCAGTGAGCGAACGGGGCGTCCGTAATGTTCGGTGATAAAGCCGCCGGCATAGGGCTTGTTGCACACGGCGGTGAAGCCAAGCTCTTCCAGAACATAGAGAGCGGCGCGGGAGATTTCTGCAGATGCGCTGGTGCCGAAGCGGTCGCCGATGATGATGTCAGGGCGGACATTGGAATTGGCAAGGCGGATATTGCCCGGCATCGAATGGCAATCAATCAGCACCGCCATGCCGAAATTGGCATGGGTGCGCGAAACGAGCTTCCGCAGGCAGGCGTGATAGGGCTTGTAGATGCTCTCGATGCGCTCGATTCCCTCATCGACGGTGAGGCGGCGCGCATAGATATCCATATTCTCGGCCACGATGCGTGGTACCGTGCCAAGCCCGCCTGCGACCCGCATGGAGCCGATATTGGCGTAGGATGGGAGCGGGCCATCGAACATGCGCGGATCAAGCTCATAGGGCTCGCGGTTCACGTCCAGAAAAGCACGGGGAAAATTGGCCTTTAGCATCGGAGCGCCAAGATCGACCGCGCCTGAAAACAGCTCATCGACGAAATGATCTTCCGAGCGGCGGATCTCATAAGCGTCGAGGCGGGATGATTCGAGGAAGGAAATGGGGTAGCAGCGGCCACTATGGGGAGAGTTGAATACAAACGGAATGCTGTGAACGGCCGGTTCGTGCACTTCGAAGAGTTCGTACTCGCCCGTTACCCAGTCCATTCCGCCCCGTTTACCATGTCATAATTCTGCCAGAAGCTTCATGTTGCCAGTTAAGGCAGAGCAAGTCCATACTGTGTATCAGTCGTCCAAGCCACGATTCTGCCGTTCACATGATATTTACTGAACATGCGGTATGATCAGGGTAAGGTATTCCCAGAAATCCAGAAGCTACGGTCATTTAAATGGTACAGAAAATTCTTCTCGCAGAAGATGACAATGATATGCGCCGCTTTCTCGTGAAGGCGCTTGAGAAAGCCGGTTACAAGGTTTCCTCCTTCGATAACGGCGCAAGCGCCTATGACCGGCTTCGTGAGGAGCCTTTCTCGCTCCTGCTGACCGACATCGTGATGCCGGAAATGGACGGGATAGAGCTTGCCCGCCGCGCAACCGAACTCGACCCTGACCTCAAGGTCATGTTCATCACCGGTTTCGCAGCCGTTGCGCTCAACGCTGATTCGAAAGCACCGAAGGACGCAAAGGTCCTTTCCAAGCCATTTCACCTTCGCGACCTCGTCGACGAAGTGAACAAACTCCTTGTGGCATAAGGCTTCGCATAAACCTTTCACAAAACTGAAAAAAAGCAGTTGACGCTTCATCCAGTTTCGTGATTTATGCGCCGCAACGGAGGGCGTGTAGCTCAGCGGGAGAGCACTACGTTGACATCGTAGGGGTCACAGGTTCAATCCCTGTCACGCCCACCATCCAGTTTCAAAAAGGCTTTCGGGAAACCGAAAGCCTTTTTTGGTTTTGGTGCATGCGCACCCGAGTTGGGCGTTTGCACCAGCATTAAACCTGCAGGCCTGACACAATCATCACCCTTGCTTTTTACCTGTGGTATAGGTTGCCTCTATCCGCACAAGGAACAGCGCCATGGCTAAAATCAAACTGATCGTTCTTGCCGCCTACAAGGCCGACGACGAGGGCAACATGGTCGAGGCATTCGAGCCAAGGCAAATGCCGACCGAAGAGCGCGCCGTGCGCGAGGGCAAGGCTCTCTCAAGCCAGTATGACGGTGTTCTGGCATGGGCGCGCGATGCAGACCCCGACATGGGCGAATACGGCCCTCCTGTGATTATCTACCAGCATGGCGAAATTCCCGATATTGGATGATACTTGCTCGGGGCGGGGTTGCGCGGGCCGCTTCCGGTCTTGGCTGCCTCTGCATCCGTCGTAGCACCCAGATTGCTTTCAAACGCCTCAATGAAAGCAGCCGCCCAGTGTTAACCGGACGGCTGCAAATGGTGGTAAGCGTATTGAGGCGACTATCTGCCACCAGGTCTTTCTGACGCAGCACGACCGCCGCAGCGCGAGCCGTCGCTGGCCCTATCGCTGGCATAGTTACAAGCCGCGTTTGCAATGCTTCCGAAAGATAGAAGTGCAAGGATGGCAACAGAAAGAATTTTCATGAAATGATCCTTCATGCGCCGGATTGGCGCAATGCAGGAAGCGTTGCAGCTCACTTAAATAGCAAGCGCTAAATTAAAATATTCGAACCTTTATTGGGCTAGACTATAATTTCATTCTTCACGACGGTTATTTGAAGCCGATTCGGTAATATTGCACTTAGATGGACGCGCAGTTATCGAATGTATGGTCTGTGCCCATCCACACGCGGGGAAGGATCGCCCGTGGAAGGCAAACGCGTTGCGTCCCGGTGACTTGACCCTCAAACCTCGATCTTCTCCACCACCAATGTCCGACCATGGGCGGACGCTATGCGCACGCGGGTGCCGGCGGGGAGGTCGGTGCCTTGGACGGGCCACCAGGTGTCATCCAGCCGGATGCGGCCTCGGCTTTCGGCGATGGGTTCCTGCAGGGTTGCGGTGCGGCCTACGAGGCTGGCTTCGCGCTGGTTGAGGAAGGGCTCGTCGGTTTTGGCGTGGTTGCGGCCGTAATGGCGGCGTCCAAGGAGCGCGAAGGCGATGGAGAGCAGGGCAAACAGCAGCAGTTGAACATGCCAGCTCCACAGAGCCGTATCCCAGAGCGCCAGCGACACCGCGCCGATGACGAGCGCGGCGGCGCCGATCCAGATGAGGAACACGCCGGGGGCGACGAGTTCGGCGGCCAGCAGGAGGGCGGCGAGTATCCACCAACTCCACGGGCCAAGATCGGTCACGAGCCTGGCTATCATCTCAACGCTCCGTGGAAGGGCCGAACGGGTTGTTGGGGATGGTCACGTTGATGGTCTGGGCAGCCGGGCGGCTGGACGTTGATGGAACGGAGCTGCGCTGTTTGGGCGAGGCGGCTGTATCGGGCGTAGCCTGTGCATTGCTGTCGCGGCCGAACACTTCCTTGGCGATGGCGCCGATGCCGCCGAGAGAGCCGATCAGTGCAGACGCTTCCATCGGCATCAGCACGATCTTGGAGTTCTTGGCGGTGCCAATGGCGGTCATCGCTTCGGTGTATTTCTGGGCGATGAAGTAGTTGATGGCGTGGATATCACCGGCTGCAATCGCTTCTGACACCATGCGGGTGGCGTTGGCTTCGGCTTCTGCCAGACGCTCACGCGCTTCGGCATCGCGGAAGGCCGCTTCGCGCTGGCCCTCAGCCTCCAGAATGGCGGATTGCTTGGCGCCTTCGGCCCGCAGAATCTGCGCAGCGCGCGAGCCCTCGGCTTCCAGAACCTGCGCGCGCTTCTCGCGCTCAGCCTTCATCTGCCGGGCCATGGAATCGACAAGGTCCTTGGGCGGCGCAATGTCCTTGATTTCGATGCGGGTGACCTTGATGCCCCATGGGCCCACGGCTTCATCCACCACGCGCAACAGGCGGTCATTGATGGCATCGCGGTTGGACAGCAGCTCATCGAGATCCATGGAGCCCATGACCGAGCGGATATTGGTCATGGTGAGGTTCTGGATGGCCGATTGCAGATCGGTGATCTGGTAGGCCGCCTGCGCGGCGTTCAGCACCTGATAGAAGGCGACGGCATCTGCCGAGACGCTGGCATTATCCTTGGTGATGACTTCCTGGGTGGGAATATCCAGCACCTGTTCCATCACGTTCAACCTTGCACCGACGCGCTCGATATAGGGCGTGAGGATGTTGAGGCCGGGTTCCATAGTGCGGGTGTAGCGCCCGAAGCGCTCCACCGTGTAGCGATAGCCCTGCGGCACCGTCTTGATGCCTGCAAACAACGTGAGGATGACGAGCCCCACAACGACGATCACGACAATATCGAAACCACCCAGATCAAACATCGCCATCTCCTCATGTGCTGGCAGGTGTCAGGTAGAGCAATTCCAGCAAAAGTGTAACGCGGTTTTGCGTCCGGAATTGCTCAGGGTTGGGTCAAACCCAACCTTGCAACTCCCTGCGTACAACTTTCTCGAGAACCCGCATACCCTCAGAACTGTCATTCAGGCATGGAATGTGGGAAAACTTCTCGCCGCCATTGTGGTGGAAAATCTCGCCCGCTTCGCCTGCAATTTCTTCCAGCGTTTCCAGACAGTCGGAAACGAAGCCCGGATTCATCACGGCAATGCGCTTGACGCCTTCCTTGGCCAGCCGCTCCACTGTCTTGTCGGTATAGGGCTGCAGCCACTCTTCCGGCCCGAAGCGGGACTGGAAGGTGATCATGAAGCGGTCCTTGTCCAGACCCAGTTTTTCACGCAGCAGGCGACCCGTCTTCATGCACTGGCAATGGTAGGGATCGCCTTTCTTGAAGTAGGACTGCGGAATGCCGTGGAAGGAGGCGATGATCTTTTCCGGCTCCCAATCCAGCGTTGCCAGATGGGCTTTGACGGAGTTGGCCAGCGCATCGATATAGGTGTCGTCGTCGTGATAGGGCGGCACGGTGCGGAGCGCTGGCTGCCAGCGCTGCTTCATCAGATATTCGAAAGCCTTGTCGTTGACGGTGGCAGTCGTTGCCGCCGCAAATTGAGGATAGAGCGGAAACAGCAGGATTTTTTCACACCCTTGCGCCTTCAGCGCGTCCATGCGTTCGGCAATGCTCGGCTTGCCGTAGCGCATGCCCCAATCGACGACGACATTGGGCAGATCGGTCAGCATCTTCGCCAATGCCTCACCCTGGTTGCGGGTATAGGTGCGCAGGTAGCTTTCGTTCAGATCGTGGTTCCAGATTTCCTCATAGGCCTTGCCCACCTTCTGCGGGCGCTTGTTCAGCACGATGCCATAGAGAATGGGATACCAGAACAGGCGCGACCACTCGATCACGCGCTTGTCGCTCAAAAACTCCGCCAGATAACGGCGCATGGATTTGTAATCGGTGCCATCTGGCGTACCGAGATTGACGAGGAGCACGCCAACCTTTCCGAAGGCGACCTTCGGGTGGTCTGCGGGGAAATGCGCTGTTTGAGCCGTGGAGTTATCTGCGATCATGAAATCGTCCTGAACCTGCATTGTTTGATCAGCCATACGGCAGGACCATGGTGTTGGATCATCTTGTAAAGCATCGATATCACAATCTGAATTGAAATCTTGAGTTCAGGACGTGACATTTCAACGCGTAATCTTCTCACCCATATAAAAAGCCGGCCCGCAGCGCGGACCGGCTTCAATTTCGTGTCGGCAGATCAGTTGGCTGGAACGGTCAGTTCTTCGCCAATCTCGATGTGGTTTGGACGCTTCAGCGCATTGGCCTCGGCAATCTTCTTCCACTCCGTGCCATTGCCGTATTTCTCGGCAGCGATCTTCCAGAGAGAATCGCCACGGGTCACGACGTATTTTTCAGCAGCAGGTGCCATAGCGGCAGGCGCGGCTGTGGTTGCTGCCGGTGCCGGAGCGGTTGCGGCTGGCGCTGTTGCGGTGGCAGGTGCAGGCGTTGTGGCTGCTGGGGCCTGCGCCGTTGTGGCAGGCGTAGGTGTCGCGGGCTTGGCTTCCTTTGGTGGAGCCACATAGTCGGCAGGGGTGACGTCCATCACGCGGCCATCTGTGTAAGGCTTGTAGGGGCTGTGCGCGCCGATATAGGCGGCGACGGCATCTTCAAGGCTTGGTCCGAAGTCGTAAGGGTTGATGGCCTTGGTTGCGAAGGTCTTGAAGCCATCGCCGCCGGTGCGGGTGTAGTTGTTGGTCACCACGCCATAGGTCTTTTCCGGGTCGAGCTTGACGAAGGCGTCGCCTTCCTTGACCTCGACGGAGACGATGCGGCTGCCAGCGGGCTTGGAGCGATCGAAGGAATATTTCAGGCCAGCGGTCTGCACGAAGCGACCGGCACCTTCTTCGATCTGGCCTGCGCCATTTTCAAGAGCTGCCAGAAGATCGACACCCTTGATCTGGAATGTGGCAACGGAGTTCTGGAATGGCAGAACCGTCAGCACTTCGCCCATGGTCACAGGACCCGCATCGATGGAAGCGCGCAAGCCGCCGCCGTTCTGGATGGCGATGGTGATGCCCTGATCCTTGACGCGCTCCAGCAGCGCATCCGACACCAGGTTGCCCATGGTGCACTCCTTGGCACGGCAGACTTCGCGGGAGCCGTCGATGGCCGCTTCGGCAACGCCGATTTGCTTCTGCTTCATCTCTTCCAGCGGGGCGGCGAGTTCTGCCACACGCTTGGTAAAGCCTTCATCCGGCGTGACCGACGCGTCCAGCAGCTTTGGTGCGCCAGCGGTGGACTTGACCACGCCATTGTCATCAAAGGTAACGGTGAGGTCGCCGAGGAACTTCGAATAGGCATAGGCCGTGACGATGGGAACATCGATACCGGCGGGGTCCTTGACCAGCGTCGGGTAGGGGCCAGCCGCTTTCGGATCGGTGCTGGATAGCAATGTGTGGCTGTGTCCGCCGACGATCACGTCGATACCATCCACCGAGCGGGCGATTTCCTGATCCTTGACGTAGCCGACATGGGACAGAAGGACGATCTTGTTGACGCCCTGATCCTGGATTTCCTTCACAGCACCCTTGAGATAGGCGATCTCGTCGTCAAAGGTCACCTTGTCGCCGGGCGAAGATGTCTCGTTTGTGTCGGTTGCCAGAACGGAAACAATGGCGACTTTCTGGCCACCCATCTCCTTGATGAAGTATCCCTTGAACTTGTCCTTCAGTTCGGAGCCATCGGCGATTTTCGTGTTGCCGGAGATGATGGGGAATTTCAGCGCATTGATGAATTTCAGAAGCTCAGCCGGGCCGTCATCGAATTCGTGGTTGCCGATGGCCATGGCATCGAAGCCGATACCGTTCATGAATTCGGCAATGGGTACGCTCTTGTAGCGGGTGTAGAACAGCGATCCCTGGAACTGGTCACCAGCATCCAGCACCAGCACATTGGCATTGGTGCCGAGTTCGGTGCGGCGGGCATCGATGGCGCTCTTGACGCGGGCGATGCCGCCGAAGCACTCGTTCTTGCCAGCTTCCGCAGCGGAGCAGGTCGAATCCGACTTGTTGATCGCCTCGATCCGCGAATGCAGATCGTTGATGTGGAGAATATTGAGCTGATAGTCAGCCAGCGCTGCCCCCGCCGAAAGCGCGACGACCGATGCGGTCATCAGGCTGAATCTCAAAATCCTGTTCATCGTATCTCTCCTGTTGAAAGCGAAATGCTGAAGGGCTCGTCCCTGCCATCATAGCTATTGTGAAAGTGTGTCAGTCTTTCAACGATGATGTTTTCATCTCGGGCCATCTGCCGCAAGCAGAATTGTGACAGGTGTGCGCAAATAAAAACGCGCGCTTTAAGCGCGCGTTCAATCAACGTCGAAGAGAAATGTCGGAAGCGGATCAGCCCTGGCGGGTCAGCGTAAACTGGCTGTTGCTATCTGTCGTGCAGTTGAGCTGCGACGGGGAGATGAGCGCGCAATTGACACGCGACTGGGTGTTGCGCACCAGCGAGGTCATGTTGATCTCATAAAGCGTTGGCGACAGGGTGACATAGGTTCCCGACGCCAGCAGCGTGTTGGTGTCTGTGGAGCGAGTGGAGAACGCGCCCGCCTGGAACGTGGAAACGATGCCGTTCTTATCGACCCAGCGACCATCGACAGCCGGACCCTGCGCCGCGACGGGTGGCATGGGGCGAGGCGATGGGCCTGTTGGAGAACATGAAGCGGCTGCCATTGCGGCCAGAACCAAGGCTGCGCCTGTCTTGAAATTCATGTCTTAAGTCTCCTGCGATTCTTCCCGATCTATCAATCAGACCATGTATGGAAGTTGACTATATTGCAAGCGAACGGCCACCTCCATGCGCTGGTTCCCAACGCCTTCCACAAAAGGACAAGCGTTGCAAACCAGCACCAGTCTGCACCCTGAGGTGGGGCGGGGTTTCTAGTCGCGCACCAGAATATTGCGGAACTGCCATGGGTCGTTGGTGTCGATATCGTCCGGGAAAAGGCCCGGCCTGCCATCGATGGGCGTCCAGTCGGTGTAGTGACCTTCCACAGCCCCCAGATAGCGCCGCTGGACATTGAGGCAACGGCGATAGTCTACCTCATCGGCCTCAACGATGCCCGCTTGAGGGTTTTCCAGCGCCCAGACCATGCCCGAGAGAACGGCGGAGGAGACTTGAAGACCTGTGGCATTCTGGTTGGGAGCAAGCTTGCGCGCCTCTTCCAATGTCAGGCGCGAGCCATACCAATAGGCGTTCTTTTCGTGACCATAGAGCAGCACACCCAGTTCGTCGGAACCATCGGTCAGCTCGGCTTCTGTGAGCACATGCTGGACAGGCTGGGCATTGCCGCCATTGCCGAACATCTCGTAGAGCGAGAGCACGGCATCATTGCAGGGATGGTAGGCGTAATGGCATGTGGGGCGGAACTCCACATGGCCGCGCTTGTCGTGCACCGTGAAATAGTCCGAGATCGAAATCGCTTCATTGTGCGTGACCAGCAGGCCGTATTGGGGGCCGAGTGTCGGGCACCATGTGCGCACGCGGGTGGAAGCGCCGGGCTGATCGAGGAAGATCGCGGCCTTGTTGCCCTTTTTTTGCTTTTTGGCGTTTTTCGGCATCCATTTTTCGTGGCTGCCCCAGCCCAGTTCGGCAGGCTGCATGCCCTCAGCAATGAAGCCTTCGACAGACCATGTGTTCCAGAAGGTGTTGAAGGGCTTGGGGTCCTTTGCGCGCTGTGTGTCGCGCTCGGCAATGTGCACACCCTTGACGCCCAGCGTCTGCATCAGTTTTGCCCAGCCTTCACGGTCGTGGGCTTCGGGCTCGTCGAACTCCAGGCCTGTGTCATTTGCCAGATTGACCAGCGCCTGCTTGACGAACCACGAGACCATTCCCGGGTTTGCACCGCAGGTGGAAACAGCCGTTGTGCCACCGGGGCGACGGGCCTTTTCTTTCAGCATGGTCTGGCGCAGCGCATAGTTGGTGCGGGCGGCATTATCCACATCCGTGTCGAAGTAGAAGCCCGGCCAGGGTTCAACGACGGTGTCGATATAGAGCATGCCATATTTGCGGCACAGCTTCATCAGATCCACGGAGGAGGCATCGACCGACAGATTGACGCAGAAACCCTGTCCCTCGACATTCTTGATCAGAGGTTTCAGCACATCCTTGTAATTCTCTTGGCTCAGATGTGCACGGATATGGCGGATGTTGCGGCTTTGCAGATAGTCGGCAATGTCTTCCCGGGGGTCGATCACGACAAGGCGCGAGAGATCGAATTTGAAATGCCGCTCGATCAATGGAAGCGTACCGCGCCCGATAGAGCCGAAACCGATCATGATAATGGGACCGGTAATTTCGCCAAGGATCGGGTATTCAACGTCCGTCATTCTTTAATTTCCTATTGGAACACAAGGCTCAAGCTAGATGATTAGTCTGTAACAATAAAGGGTAGCCGGATGACGGGCGTGTGAAGGCTGACGAAAGGGTAAACCGATCCGCATGTGGGCGTCATCATTCCGGGCATAAATCACAGGTATGGCTTGAGACTTCGCGTTTCCATTCCAGGCATTATAATGCAACCACGCCGAATGCATGGTTCGGCTTGAGGAGGGCGCAAAATCGTGAGGCAAGAGACTGCCAATCTGGATAGTCTGATGGAACGCGTCATTGCCCTGCAGGACGCGACGCCTGTGTTTATTGCGCTTTTCGATACAAATGACAGGCTGCGACACGCCAACCGCGCCTTTCGCGAAGCCTTCAATCTGGCCAGCGACGCCTTCCCCATGTGGGGCGATATTCTGCGGGCGAATTACGTCGATCGAAAAGGCCTGATCATCACCACCACGGATTACGAGGCGTGGTTTCTGTCGGCGCAATCGCGGCGTGGCAAGCTGCCCTTTCGCGGGCTGGAACTGGACCTGCATGATGGCCGCTGGATCTGGATGACGGAGACCGTGCAGGATGATGGCTGGATGCTGTGTGTGGGAAGCGACATTACGGCACTGCGGCAAAACCAGCGCAGCCTGCGCCAGGACCGCGACATTGCCCAGCGCGCCGCGCAAACCGATGAGTTGACCGGAACCGCCAACCGCCGGTTCGTCTTTGCCAATCTCGATGCCCAGATGGAGAAAGTCCAGAAGGGCGCAGAAGGACCCTTCGGGCTCTGCGTCATCGATATTGATTTCTTCAAGGTCATCAATGATCGCTTCGGCCATCAGGGAGGCGATACGGTTCTGCGCGATTTCGTCAAGATCGCTCACTCAACGATCCGCCGTGCCGATTGCTTCGGGCGCGTGGGTGGCGAGGAGTTCATGCTCATCATGCCGCGCACGGCTTTGACGGATTGCGCTGGTATGGTTAAGCGTTTGCTGGAGAAAGTTAGAGCATCCTGCCCGTTTCCCGGCGCAACGGATTTTTCCTACAGCTGCTCGGCCGGGCTTTCGCTTTATCAGCCCGGAGAAACCGCTTCCGACCTGTACCAGCGGGCAGACCGTGCGCTCTATGCTGCAAAGCAGAACGGACGCGCGCGGGTGGAGTGGCTCTAGACCAATTCCGCAGCCACCAGCCCGTGCAGGGAATTGCCCACGAACAGCTTGCGACCTGCAAGATCCTGCGGCTTGAGGGATTGTCCCCGTGCCCTGCGCTCGCGGATAAGGTCGGCGCGGAGCACGCCGGGCAGAATGCCGCTATCGAGTGGTGGCGTCAGAAGCGCCCCTTCGGCGGTTTCCACGAAGATGCTGGTGGCCGAGCCCTCGCAGATTTCTCCGCGCTCGTTCAAAAGCAGCACCTCATCGGCCTCGGCGGTCGAAAATTCTGCGCGGGCGGCATCATAGGGCTCGCGGCGGGATGATTTGTGCCGGTAGAATGTGTCGGCGGAATCCAGACGGGTCTTTTCCGCGATCTTCAGCCGCCAGACCGCGTTGTCGCAGAGCGGAACGAACGGTTCCGCTGCCACGTCCAGTTCGCCCTTGTAGTTCATCACCACGCGCACGATCAGCGGCTGGGTGCCGCCGACAGCCGCGTTTAGTGCCTTGGCCGCGTCAGACGGTGCACGGAAGCCCAGTGCATCGGCTGAGCGCAGCAGGCGGCGCAGGTGCTGCTCCAGCCGTTTGAAGCCTGATGCAGGTTCCCAGCGCAGCGTTTCCCGCAATGTCAGGTCAGCCGGTTTGCGTTTCATGATCAGTGTCCATCAAGCTGTTCACGTAAGGTGAGGCATAAGAACCGGCGAAGCTTGCCCGAAAATGGGAGCGCCGCCGGTTTTCATGATTATTCTTTATCCAGAGTCTCCAGCTCGTCGATTAATCCTTCGATCATCGACAGGCCCTTGTTCCAGAAGGACGGGTCGGTGGCGTCAAGGCCGAAGGGCTTGAGCAGTTCGGAATGGTGCTTGGTGCCGCCAGCCTTGAGCAGCTCGAAATACTTGTCCTGGAACCCGGTGTCGGCGTTCTGGTAAACCGCATAGAGCGAATTGACGAGGCAATCACCGAAGGCATAGGCATAGACATAGAAGGGCGAGTGGATGAAGTGGGGAACGTAGGTCCACCAGCTTTCGTAGCCTTCGGAAATCCTGATCGCCGGTCCAAGGCTTGTCCGCTGCACAGACAGCCACAGCTCGCCGATCTGCTCGGATGTCAGCTCGCCATCCTTACGGGCGGTGTGGACCTTGCGCTCGAATTCATAGAACGCGATCTGGCGCACGACCGTATTGATCATGTCTTCCACCTTGCGGGCCAGAAGCGCCTTGCGCTCACGCAAGTCCGTGGTGTTGTCCAGCATCTTGCGGAAGGTCAGCATTTCACCGAAGACCGAGGCCGTTTCGGCCAGCGTCAGCGGTGTTGCGCACATCAGGGCGCCCCGTCCACCAGCGAGAACCTGATGGACGCCATGGCCCAGCTCGTGGGCGAGCGTCATCACATCCCGTGGCTTGCCGAGATAGTTGACGAGCACATAAGGGTGAGCTGACGGCACGGTGGGGTGGGCGAATGCGCCGGGTGCCTTGCCGGGGCGGGCAGGGGCATCGATCCACTGCTCATCAAAGAAGCGGCGGGCGATATCGGCCATCTCAGGGGCAAAATCGCCATAGGCCGAGAGCACCATGTCTTTCGCGTCTTCCCATGGAATGACAGCATTGGATGTATCGGGCAGCGGCGCGTTGCGGTCCCAATATTCCATCTGTTCCATGCCAAGCCACTTGGTCTTCATCGCGTAATAGCGGTGCGACAGGCGCGGATAGGCCTCTGTCACCGCTTGGGCCAGCGCATCCACAACCTCGCGCTCAACGCGATTGGCCAGATGGCGGCTGTCGGCGATGTCTTCGAATTTATGCCAGCGGTCGGAGATTTCCTTGTCCTTGGCCAGCGTGTTGGTAATCAGCGTGAAGACGCGCAGATTGTTCTTGAAAGTCGTGCTGAGCGCCTGAGCGGCGACCTTGCGCGTTTCCGGGTTTGGTTCCTGAAGCAGGTTGAGCGTTTCTTCCAGCGCCATGCTCTTGCCGTCGACCTCGAACCGCAGTTCCGACATGGTCTCATCGAACAGGCGATTGAAGGCGGCAGCACTTGTCATGGATTTTTCGAGGAAAAGCTGTTCCAGCTTGTCATCCAGTTGGTGCGGCTTGTCCTTGCGCAGATCCACGATCCACGGCGCGTAATGGCCCGTCAGCGGATCGTTGGCGATGGCCGCGTCGATCGTTGCATCGTCTATGCGGTTCAATTCCAGCGCAAAGAACAGCAGATGAGACGACATATCCGTCAGTTTCGACTGCGCATCGCCGTAAAGCTTGCCATTTGCAGGGTTGGACGTATCGGAAAAATAGGTGAGCCCGGCAAAGGAGCCGATGCGGCCGAGACTGTCATCCAGCGCTTCATATTCCTTGAGGGCGGCACCGAGGCCTTGATCGCCAGAGAGCTTGGCGGCGGCCTCAAGCTTTCCCTTCCATTTTGCTTCAAATGCCTTGGCATCGCTTGCGGCTTTTTCCAGCGCGCCCTTGTATTCCGGGGCATCCGCAGAGGTAAAGAGGTCGGAAAGCTTCCATGTGGGCAAGTCACCCAGGGCAGCACTTGCGGCTTCCGCGCCAGAAAAAACGGGCAGGGGGATCGGTGTCTTGAAGGTCATGTCAGGCTTTCCTCTTCATCTTTGCCCCAAGCATATGGGGGCTCTGTTTCCCGTGGCAATGCATAAAATGCAAGCAAATCTCAAAACTGGATGTTCAAGCCTTGCATGTCACATTCCCTCCAAAGGGACTGCATGAAGCACGTCCATAAACCGGAAACCGGAGCCTGACATGACAGCGCAAGTACTCGTTATCGATGACGATCCAGTTCAGCGCCGCTTGCTGAGACAAGCGGTGGAGCGTTATGGACATCACCCAATCCTTGCTGAAAACGGCCGGGTAGGGCTGGAGCTGTTGAAACAACACAGCGGCGATATCAGCGTTATCGTGCTTGATCTGATGATGCCGGAGATGGACGGATTGTCGTTTCTTAAGGCTGTTGGGGAGCTGGGTACGGATGTGCCCGTCATCGTGCAGACCGGTCAGGGCGGCATCGACACCGTGGTTCAGGCCATGCGCGCCGGGGCATTCGATTTCGTGGTCAAGCCCGTATCGCCCGAGCGGATCGGCTCGGCGATTGCCAACGCGTTGAAACTTGACCAGCGCGAGGCAAAGGCCCGTACCGGCAAGCGCTCCCGCAATCATGCGGTCAACTTCAACGATATCGTTTCGGCAAGCCCCGCCATGCTGCGGGTGATCGAGTTGGCGCAGCGTGCGGCGCAATCCAATATTCCGGTCGTGCTGGAAGGTGAGTCCGGCGTTGGCAAGGAAATGATTGCGCGTGCCGTTCAGTCTGGCAGCGACCGGGCGGGCAAACCCTTCATCACGGTCAATTGCGGGGCCATTCCGCACAATCTGGTGGAAAGCATTCTTTTCGGCCATGAGAAGGGTGCCTTTACCGGCGCCACCGAAAAGCACATGGGCAAGTTTATGGAAGCCGATGGCGGAACGCTGTTTCTGGACGAGATCGGCGATCTGCCGCTTGAGGTTCAGGTCAAGCTTTTGCGCGCCGTGCAGCAGGGCGAAATCGAGACCGTTGGCTCCACCAAGGTTCAGAAGGTCAATGTGCGGCTGATCTCAGCCACGAACAAGAACCTGATCGAAGAGGTCAAGGAAGGCCGCTTCCGCGAAGACCTCTATTACCGCCTCAATGTCTTCCCCATCACCATTCCAGCGCTTCGCCGCCGCAAGGAGGATATTCCCTATCTTGCACGCGTGTTTGCCGAGCGTTTCTCCATCGAGCAGAAATTGCCGCATGCGCTGGGCGTCAGCGCCGGTGCCTTGGCCTTGCTCACCGCTTATGATTGGCCGGGCAATATTCGCCAGCTGGAAAATGCTGTCTTCCGCGCCGTGGTGCTGGCGCAGGGCGACGAACTGACCGAAGCGGATTTCCCGCAGATAGCCTTTCAGGTTCCCGAGTTCAGGGATGATGTGGATGAGCGCGACCTGTCGGCTCACCGGCTGTCTGAGCGTTCGCTTCTGGTTGCGCCAGCTCCGGAGAGCCGTACAAGCGCTGCCGAAATTCTTTCTGTCATGGAAGCCATCGCTACGGATGAGGAGCGTTCAGCGGCGGTGTTTCCGGGCGGTAGCCTGATTGCATCGACCGATGACAGCGGCGACGTCCGAAAGATCGCTGATATCGAGGAGGAACTGATCCGTTTTGCCCTGCGATTCTACCGGGGCCAGATGAGCCAAGTGGCCCGCAAACTCGGCATTGGACGCTCCACACTCTACCGAAAGTTGAAGGATTATGGCATTGATCCCGATGATCCGCTTCGTGATGCCGCATGATGCATCAGGTGGGTGCTTAAATTAGCAAAACCGATATTTGTTAACTCCTGGGCAAGGATATTCACTTACGGTCTATAAACCTCTTGTTAGTATTCCATTCACTATATAGAGGATGAGTGTTCATGTGTGGCAAAATTGCCATCGTGTGACCGTAATTGAGGTTCATGTGGGGCAATGTGACGAATTGTCTGCCAGGCGGGGATCAAATTGCTTTATCTGCATCGGAAATTCGCGCTCTCGGGCAAGAAGGCGCGCAGCGTGATTAAAGATACATGCAAGAAGCTATCGGCACGCGTCGTGACTTGCGCGTGCCTGATGATGGCAGCTGTTCCCTTTATCGGGATTTCGGCCACAGAAGCGGCTGCTGAAACCCGCAGCCTCAAGCTTTATTATATCCACACCAAAGAAAAAGCCGTCATCACCTTCAAGCGCAACGGCAAGTACGACCAGAAGGGTCTGCAGGAGCTGAACCGTTTCCTGCGTGACTGGCGCCGCAACCAGCCAACCAAGATGGACCCGCGCCTGTTTGATCTGGTGTGGGAAGTCTATCGCCGCTCCGGTGGCAGTGATTATATCAACGTCGTTTCGGCCTTCCGCTCGCCTGAAACCAACGGCATGCTGCGGTCTCGCACAAAGGGTGTTGCAAAAAGCAGCCAGCACACGCTCGGCAAGGCCATGGATTTCTACATTCCCGGTGTAAAGCTTGCTCGCCTGCGTGAAATCGCCATGCAGATGCAGATTGGCGGCGTCGGCTTTTACCCCACCTCCGGTTCTCCCTTCGTGCATCTTGATGTCGGCAATGTGCGTGCTTGGCCACGCATGAGCCGCCAGGAACTCGTGCGAATTTTCCCCAAGGGCAACACCATTCACCTGCCAGCCGATGGCAAGCCTCTGCCTGGCTATGAGCAGGCGATGAGCGATTACAGAAAGCGTGTCAGCTCGTCCTCCATTCAGGTTGCCAGCACCGCTGGCGAAGGCCCTGCGTCTGCGCCATCGGGTGGCAAGCGTAAAACTCTGCTCGCGGCCCTGTTTGGCGGTGGCGATGAGGATGAAGATGCCGAAGGCATTGCAACGCCGGAAGTCGCCCCATCGCGTCCTTCGGCGCCTGCCGCTGCACCTGTGGCTGAGGAGACGGAAGAAGCGCCTGCTGCCGTTGCCGTTGCCTCCGCGCAGCCGGCTCCTGCCATTTCCGACGCGCCTTTGCCAACGGCTAGGCCTGCATTCCGCAATCAGGATGGACAGACCGGTCTAGCGACCGCGCTCTATTCGCCAACGCGCAACGCCGCGCAGGATGCTCTTCAGGCTGCAACCATGCCAACGCCGACGGCCGCTCCTGCCGAGCAGCAGTTCGCCGATCTGGCACAATATTCCATTCCCGTGCCGACACTGCTTGGTCCGCGCCGCTTGAAGGGTGACGCTGACGGTCCTATCGTAACGGCCTCTCTGGGTTCTGAAGATATGCCGGGCGATGCCTTGGCTGCTCATGTTCCCGTTCCTGCCAACCGTCCAGCCGTTGCCGAAGCACTGCTTGCCAACGCCAATTCCAACTTCGATGGCCAGGAAGATGATGCCGAGCAGGAGCAGGCTAGCCTTTCGCCTGTGGTTGTTGCGGCGCTGGAACAGAGCGGACAGGATGCGCGCTCCTCAATGACAGCAACTGCCATGCCATCGGCTGCACAGTTCCCGGCATCGCTGACACGCAGTGCCGCCACGCAGCCTGCTGCAAAGCCCGTGGAAACAGCCAGAGCTACGCCTGCATCAGCACCGCGTGACGATGCGAGCTACGGCGATGCGTTTGATGTCAAGCCACAGGCGAAGAATAGCGGTCTGACAGCTGGCCTGCCAACCAAGGGCTCGCGCCCCAGCAAGCAGGATGCCGTGGTTTCTCAGAAAGCCATGGTCAGCGGTGGTCGCTTGACGCAGGAAGCAATTTCCGACTGGGCCTTGAGCCAGGATAAGGGTGTGTCCGGCCGTGCCGTGAAAGCACCGCGCGTGGTCAATAACCGCATGCTCAGCCACGATATGTCGGCCTCTGCCGCCACCGCAAGCTTCCGCCCGGGTGCCAAGGCCATCGACTCGAGCCGGTTCAGCACACCCGTAAAAATGCCATGACGGATGCCGCCACAATATGGCGGCAGCTTTCTGGAGAATTTGGGTAAAGCGGCACCCCAAAGTGCCGCTTTATGCGTTTTGGGCCGGGTATTTTCCGGGTTAAACGGGCGGGTGAGGGATTGCGCGTCTTCGTGGATTTATTCTGTTCAAACACCAGGAGCATCCAGCCGGCTTGCGGCCAAAATGCCCTCATCGCTTGGTTGAGTGATCAATGAAGGCGATCTTGACGTGTAATATCTAGGCTGCTATCTTCGTATTTACCGGCTACATGAGAATGTAGTATGATTGTTGCATGTGAATACTCACGCCTTATCAATGCAATATTGTATTTTGACGCAAAGGCAGCAGTCCACGGGATTGCTTGCTGCATGAAGCAACCCAGCGCGTCGGCTCTAGCCAGCCATGTTTCCTAAAATTCGTTGTTTACGCTGCATATGTTTGGTGTTTGCTATTCTGGCTCTCGTCAATTCTCGTCATGACAGGTTCATTGTTGGGTTGCGGCCACTGCCGTTTCTCGAGCTTGGGACAAGATACGCTGCGTAATACTTTGGCTTGATCAGTAATTGATGGTGTTGCGCGCTTATGGATTCTGAAATCACCTCCCTTCCTCCCCGGCAGATTGCCCAGCTTCCGACGGCAACTGTTGCCGCCTTGACGACGTCTGACCTCGACGAGCTCAGTGCGGCGCAGCTAAGGGCCCTGACATCGACGCAGGTCGGTGTGTTGAGCACAGGTGTCGTTTCGTCGCTGACCACGAGAATGGTCAGTGCCCTTGCTCCGGCATCCGTCAGAGGATTGACGCTTGAGCAATTGGCAGCTGTCGGTCCGACGCAGGTCTCTGGAATGAGCGCGACGCAGGTCAAGTCGCTTTATGCAACCCAAGTAGAAGCATTTTCCTCCGCAGCGATCGAGGCGCTGGACGTCAGGCAGATTTCCGCGCTCACCAATCAGCAGACTGCAACGCTCTCAGCCAGCGAGCTCAACAGCTTTACTGGTGAAGAAATTGCCGCGATCAACAAAGGGTCGATTGCAGGCATTCCGGTGGCGACGATTGCAGGTTTGACAACCGACAAGATCGCTGCGTTCACGCCGTCGCAAATCTCGGCTTTCAAGACGGATCAGATTGCGGGCTTGACGACAAACCAGATCCTGTCGTTTTCGGGCACACAGTTTGGAGCTCTCACGTCCAGGCAGATTGCTGCATTTTCAACCTCGGTGATCGCAGCACTTACCCCTGCGCACATTGAGGCGATGACCACGCGGCAGGTTGGCGGGTTGACGTCGGACCAGTTTGAGGCGCTGACCACCTCCAGCCTCGAGGCTTTGTCGACCTTGCAGGTTGCCGGGCTTAAATCGCAGCAGCTTGCAACGCTGACGGCTGGCGAGCTGAATTCATTTAGTGCGCCAGAAATTGCGGCCTTGAGGAAAACCTCCCTGGTCGGGTTGGCAACGTCTGCAATAGCAGGTCTGACCACAAACAGTTTGTCAGCTTTGACAGCAGGGCAAATCGCCGCGTTTTCCTCTGAGCAGGTGAATGCGCTGAGCTCGGCGCAGTTTGCGGCGCTCAGCCCGCTGCAGTTTTCCGCCCTGACGCAAAAGCAGATTGCCGGACTGTCCTCTGACGTCATTGCAAGCCTTGACTCTTCCAAGCTTGAGGCCATGAAAACGAGGCAGATTGCTGCGCTGACGACCGCGCAGTTCGGTGCCTTGACATCTTCCGCTCTAGCAGGTCTCACGACCGCGCAAGTCGTGGGATTGACCGCGCAACAGGCTTCCACGCTGACCTCTGATGAACTGAGCACCTTCACGGCAGCAGAGATTGCATCGTTCAAGAGGGCGGCCATGTCGGGTTTGACGACATCGGCAATCGCCAGCCTTTCATCGGACAAGATATCCGCCCTGACGTCCACCCAGATCGCCTCGCTGACGTCGACGCAAATGGAAGCTCTCAGCACAGATCAGCTAGAGGCTCTCTTGCCCAGCCAGTTTGCGGCGATGAGAGCCAACCAGATTGCTGGTCTTTCGACGCAAGCCATTTCCAATCTTGATGCAGCGGAGCTGGCAGCCTTTACCGTCCAGCAGCTGAAGGCACTTTCCTCGACTCAGTTCGAAGCGCTCACCAGCGCCAATATTGAAGGCCTGACAAAAGTTCAGGTGGCAGGATTGAGCGGCAAGCAGACAGCCACGCTGTCTGCAGCGGAATTGAACGCCTTCACGGCAGATGAAATTACAGCTTTCAAGAAAGATGCGATTTCCGGCTTTTCGACGACGACACTTGCGGGTCTGACGACGAACCTCGTCGCTGCCCTGACGACTGCTCAGATCGCTGCTCTCTCGTCAGACCAGGTGAAAGCCCTCACGTCCACTCAGTTCGCCGCTTTGTCTCCGCAACAATTTGCGGCGATTGGGACCAAGCAGATTGCCAGCCTGTCGACTGATATGATCGCCGGCCTCACCAGCGATAAGGTGAGTGTGATGGCCACAAGGCAGTTGGGCGCGCTCACGTCCCAGCAGTTCGCAGCGCTCAGCACAGCCAATGTCCAGGCGCTGACCGTGGCGCAGGTCGCGTCACTGGGCACGAGCCAGCTCGCAACACTGGACTCGGCGGAGCTGAACTCCTTTACGACAGCTGAGATAGCCGCAATCAAACACACAACGATCCAGGCGCTGTCAACGGCAGCACTCGCTGGCCTTTCGGATGCAAACATCGCCGCGTTCACTACGCGCCAGATGCAGGCTCTGACTGAGGCGCAGGTCGCCGTTGTTATCGCGGCCTATCAGGACGTTTGATCGGACAAAGTCTGCGCTTGGGGCAGTTCTGGCGGAAGTGGTCAGTTGCCTCCCAGCGCAGATTTCTCAAAACAAAAGAAACGAAGAAAAAAGGCGCCCCGAAAGGCGCCTTTTTTAATGCGGTTGATTTTGAGATGGCTCAGACGCCGCTCTGGCCGTCAGAGCCGATATAGGCGATGCGGACCATGTTGGTCGCACCCGGTGTGCCCAAGGGAACGCCGGCAGAGATGATGATGCGGTTGCCGGGCTGGCCGAAGCCTTCGTCGACAACGATACGGCATGCACGGTTGACCATGTCATCCTGGTCGCTTGCATCGCCGGTCACAACACAGTGCAGGCCCCATACGACGGAGAGGCGGCGCGCGGTCTGAACGATCGGCGACAGGGCGATGATCGGCACCTGTGGACGCTCGCGCGCTGCGCGCAGACCTGTCGTGCCTGACGAAGTGTAGGTCACGATTGCAGTCAGGCCAAGCGTTTCGGCAATCTGGCGGGCGGCCAGCGAAATCGCGTCGGCGCCAGTTGCCTCCGGCTGCGGGCGCTGCGCGTAGATGATGTTGGAGTAGTAAGGGTCCTGCTCCACGGTGCTGGCAATGGATGCCATGGTGGAAACAGCCTCGACCGGATAATCGCCGGAAGCCGATTCGGCCGACAGCATGATCGCGTCTGCACCTTCAAACACAGCCGTTGCCACGTCGGAGACTTCGGCGCGTGTTGGAACGGCGGCTGAAATCATCGATTCCAGCATCTGCGTTGCAACGACGACAGGCTTTCCAGCCTTGCGGCAGGCGCGGGTCAGTTGCTTCTGGATACCTGGAACGGCTTCGAGCGGCATTTCAACACCGAGGTCACCACGGGCAACCATCAGCGCGTCTGATAGTTCGATGATTTCCTCGATGCGCTCGACAGCCTGCGGCTTTTCGATCTTGGACATCAGGCCAACGCGGTTGCCGGCAATCTTGCGCACTTCGACCAGATCTTCCGGGCGCTGCACGAAGGAGAGCGCAACCCAATCGACATCGTTGGTTGCCAGAACGGCATCCAGATCGACGCGGTCCTTGTCTGTCAGAACGCCGACGCCGAGCAGGGTGTCCGGCAGGCTGATGCCTTTGCGGTCTGAGATCTTGGTGCCGGAAACGACTGTGGTGACAATGCTCTTGCCATCGCATTTTTCAGCGCGCAGGTGCAGCTTGCCATCGTCGATCAGCAGGCGGTCGCCCGGCTTCACGGCTTCGAGAATTTCTGGATGCGGCAGGAATACGCGATTCTGGTCGCCAGGGGCTTCATTGTTATCGAGCGTGAAGCTCTGACCGGCAACGAGATCGACCTTGGTGTCGGCAAATTTTCCGACGCGCAGTTTGGGGCCCTGAAGGTCGGCCAGAATGCCGATGGGGCGGCCAACGCGGCTTTCGACCGAGCGGATGCGCTGGATGAGCGTGCGCATCACATCATGGCTGGCATGGCTCATGTTGATGCGGAAAAGATCAGCGCCGGCCAGGTGGAGCTTCTCGATCATCGCTTCATCGGAGGATGCAGGGCCGAGAGTTGCAAGGATTTTGACTTTGCGATTGCGCTTCATCAGTTCTGACTTTCCTGTGTACCTGGCGTGTCTGAAAGCTGGACCATCCAGCTTCCCTGTCGGCCCGTATCGTATTCCTTGAAACCCATTCTCTGGAAACTACGGGCATAGCAATCATCCACGCCTGTGATCTTGAACTCGTTTTCCGCGACGCACATGTTGACGTCGCCTGTCCACCTGCCGCCACGGGCAGCATCTTCGGCGTAGAGGTAATAATAGCGCGATTGCAGCTCACCTTCGATCAGCGTGGCGCATGTCGATGCGGGAACCTGCCACCAGCCTTCGCTGATCCAGCCTTCCTGCGCACGGTAGCCTATGGCCACGCCCACGAGGTTCTGCGTGCTGTTGCAGACACGGAAATCCGCCAGTGCCGGCTCTGCAAGAAGAAGCGGTGTGGTGAAGAGGGCTGCGGTGCACAACAGGCGGATCGCGCGCTGGTGTTTTTGGAGCTTAGCGGAGAATGTCTGTGTCACGGCTTCCATCGGGATTCCATGGTTATAAATGAGAACACTTCTTGGCGCGGACGCCCAAGAAAGTCAACGCAAGTTCAATCGATTGTATCGATATGGACTGTATCTGGCGGCAGTCGGGGTGGTCCCGAGGCGGTCTCAACTTGCGCGTGGCGCTGAGCCGTGGCATCAAGTGTCTCTCCCTTATCATCGCCAGAAATCTAGAGATGCCAGACTTCCAGCCATACGAAATCATAGATGGCGATTATGACAAAGGCATGGTTCTCCTTGCCGATCACGCCACGAACCTTCTGCCACCTGCTTATGGCGATCTCGGCCTGCCGCCACAGGCTTTTCAGCGCCACATCGCGTTTGATATCGGCATTGAAGGCCTGACCCGAAAGCTTGCTGCGCGGTTGGGTGTTCCGGCCGTCATGAGCCGATTTTCCCGCCTGTTGATCGATCCCAATCGCGGTGAAGACGATCCGACGCTGATCATGAAGATTTCCGATGGCGCGATCATTCCCGGCAATCATCCGATCACGAAGCAAGAGTGGAATCTGCGGCTCGATGCCTTTCATCGGCCCTATCACAAAGCGGTGGAGGGAGTGCTGTGCAGAGCCGCAGATGCAAGCGGCAAGGCACCGCTGGTGTTTTCGCTCCACTCCTACACGCCGTTCTGGAAACATGTGGCGCGCCCATGGCATGCCGCCGTGCTCTGGGACACAGACCACCGCGCTGTTGAGCCTTTGCTGGCCCATCTACGGGCGGCAGGCGACATTCTTGTGGGAGACAATGAGCCCTATGACGGCGCGCTCAAGGGTGACACCATGTATCGCCATTGCATGGTCAAGGGTCTGGCCCATGCACTTCTGGAAGTGCGGCAGGATTTGATTGGCGATGAGGCGGGGATTGAGGCCTGGGCTGCGCGCCTTGCTCCCATTTTTGCCGCAATGAATGCTGATCCCACCCTCCATGACTACAAGCAGTTCGCATCGCGGACAGGGCCCTATTGAGCGGAGAGCAGCATGACCGAACTTGACGAGCGTCAGAAGACAGAGCTTGAGGCGGCAGCATTCCGCAGGCTGCTCAACCATCTGCGCGAACGCAACGATGTGCAGAATATCGATCTGATGAACCTTGCCGGCTTTTGCCGTAACTGCCTGTCCAACTGGTATGCGGATGCAGCGCGCGATGCAGGCCACGAAATCAGCAAGGATACGGCCCGTGAGATGGTCTACGGCATGCCCTACGATACCTGGAAAACGCTTAATCAGGGCGAGGCCAGTGACGCCCAGAAAGTCGCATTCGAGCAAAACAAGCCCCACGAATAAAGCACCAGCACCGGAAACGGCTTGACGCGGCGGCCCGGGACGGGCAGTTCACCAACCTTGAAAATTCAGCTGCCATCGCAGCCTGGAGGCTCGTGCCTCCAACCAGTTTGAATGAAGCGGCTCTTCATACAGGGCCCACCCGCAAAGGATAGAAGAATGGACGAAACAGCCACAACCGAAACCGTAGCCGCCGCCGAACTGCGTCAGTTCATCGAACGCATCGAGCGTCTTGAAGAAGAAAAGGCTGCGATCTCAGGCGACATCAAGGATGTCATGGGCGAGGCAAAGGGCCGTGGTTATGACACCAAGGCCATCCGCACCATCATTCGTCTGCGCAAGAAGGACGCCAACGAACGTATCGAGGAAGAAACGATCCTGCAGACCTATATGGCCGCGCTTGGAATGGAATAATGCAGTGGCCGACCTGAGTTGCTGACCAAATTTTCCGGGAACCATACTGCTTCCTAACCCGTTGTTCCACCAATCGAGCAATCCAGCTCACAATAAGGAGAACGATCATGGGAAGCACAATGGACAAGGTTAAGGGCAAGGCAAACGAACTCGCTGGCGAAGCACGTCAGGCGGTAGGCGATGCGACCGACAACCACGAGATGGAAGCCAAGGGCGCAGCTCAGGAAGCCAAGGGTCATGCACAGCAGACCAAGGGCGAAGCCAAGGAAAAAGTGAAAGACGTGATCGACCGCGCATAACGGTTGCAGTCAACACATCAAGGGCTCCGAACTCAGTTCGGGGCCCTTTTTTTATGGCGTGAGGTTGGGTTCACAACCGCGATCGGCGGCATTTTTTGCCTCGGGCTGTCGGCGCGTGGGTTGTGTACAACGGCTGCATGAATGGAAAAATCAGGCAGGCGTTACCAGAATGGTTTTTGACTGCACACAATCCGTTGCCGGAAGCTCACAGTTGCGTCATAAAGACCAAAAGGCCAGACGGCCGTACCGCCTGAAAGGCCTGAAATGACATCGAATGCGCCTGCGTCAGAGACGCGGAAGTTCCTCGTTCTGCTGCTCGGATCCGTTGGGGTTGTGTATGGGGACATTGGAACCAGTCCGCTTTATGCCTTTCGTGAAGCACTTCGCCCGTTCTCTTCAGACGGCGTGCAACAGATCGAGGTGATCGGTCTCATCTCGTTGATGATCTGGACGCTGACCATCATCGTCACATTCAAATACGTCCTGTTTCTTTTGCGTGCAGACAATGACGGCGAGGGCGGAACGCTGTCTTTGCTTGCGCTTTTGATGAAAAAGACGGGAAGTTACATGCCCGCACTTTTTTTCGCGGGTCTGATCGGCGCGGCGCTTTTCATCGGTGATGCGATGATTACGCCAGCGCTTTCCGTCATGTCTGCGCTTGAGGGCATGAAGCTCGTCACGCCTGCCTTCTCAGATTACGTTTTACCCCTTTCCGTCGCCATCATGCTCGGCCTGTTTGCGGTGCAATCGAAGGGCACAGAGGCTGTCGCCAAGTTTTTTGGCCCCATCACCGTTGTGTGGTTTCTCGCCATGGCCTGGGGCGGGTTGATCCATGTTGGGGATGATCTGACGATTCTTCAGGCGCTCAATCCTGTCAACGCGCTCTGGTTCGTCACCCATGCGGGGTGGGCCGGGCTGGTCGCTCTTGGCGCTGTGTTCCTGACGGTGACAGGCGCTGAGGCCTTGTATGCCGATCTCGGTCATTTCGGACGCAAGCCGATCAGCGTCGCCTGGTTTATTCTGGTGTTTCCGGCACTTGGCCTCAACTATCTCGGTCAGGGCGCGCTGGTCCTCAGCAATCCGGCAACCATCGATAATCCTTTCTATCTGCTCTATCCGGAATGGGCGCTGCTGCCCATGGTCATTCTGGCGACCATGGCCACCATCATCGCCAGCCAGGCGGTCATCACCGGTGCGTTCTCGCTCGCCCGTCAGGCGGTGCATCTTGGCTTCCTGCCTCGCCTTGCCATCAAATTCACGTCGGAGACGAATACGGGGCAGATTTACGTGCCGTCCGTCAACATGATCCTGCTCATTGGCGTCATCGTGCTGATCCTTACATTCGGGTCTTCGGAATCGCTGGCGACCGCCTACGGTATCTCGGTGACGGGGGCGATGGTGGTTACGACGCTCATGGCGTTCCAGTTCCTGCGCTCGGTCTGGGGCTTCAAGGCCATCACAGCCGGTCTGCTGCTGGCACCGCTGCTGATGATCGAGACGGTGTTTCTGATGGCCAACATGCTGAAGGTCCATGATGGCGGCTGGGTGCCGCTCGCTCTGGCAGCTGCGATCATCATGGTCATGTGGACATGGACAAAGGGGTCACGCTATCTGCGAACCAAGATCGCCAAGAACGATATTCCGCTGGGTGACTTCATCAAATCGATCGAAAGCTCGATTGACCGCGAATCCTCCAGCGCACCCGTGACTGTTCCCGGAACCGCTGTGTTCCTGACAAGCGTTCCCAACATGACGCCGGGCGTCTTGCTCCACAACCTCAAACACAACCATGTGCTGCATGAGCAGAACGTGATCCTGACGATCTGGACGCAGGACAAGCCCTATGTTGCCGAGAGCGAACGTGTGCATATGACACGGCTTTCCAAGCGGTTCATGCAGCTTGAAATCACTTTCGGCTTCATGGACGAGCCCAATGTCACGAAGGCGCTTTCGCTGTGCAAGAAGGCTGGGTTCAAGTTCGAGATCATGCAGACGTCCTTCTATCTGGGACGCCGAAACCTCATCGCCACGCCGAATACAGGACTGCCGCGCTGGCAGGAAGACCTCTATATCGCCCTGTCCGATTTCGGCATTGACCCCTCAGCCTATTTCAATCTGCCCCCCAACCGTGTGGTTGAACTGGGAGAGCAGATCGCGATCTAGGCGGTTCGTCTTACCAGAACGCTACGCGCTTTATTCAACGGGCGCGAAGAACGTGTCGATCGCGGCCAGCGCCTGACGGCGGTAGACATCGCGCTCCAGAAACAGCTCGTGGCGCGCGCCCGTTACCGGTATCAATTGCGCGGCACGGAAGTTGCGCGAAAGCTCTTCCTGCGCCGCATAGGGCGTGATGCTATCGCGGATGGGTGCGAGCAGAAGCGTCGGCACGGTGATATTGGTCAGATGCTCCTGCCGGGTCACCCGCGGCATTGTCTTCAACGCTTCATACAGCCAGCGCGCCGTGGGTGCGCCAATGAATAGCTCCGGATGCTCGGTGCCGATGGCGGCATTGCGGGCAAATCTCACCGGATCTGAGGTGAGCGGATTGTCTTCGAAAGACCGCGCACGATGATCCTTGCCCACCTGCATTCCGCCGAGGCCGATGAGGCTCAGCGTCGTAACGACAGCCTTGATGAACCAGCCCGGCATGGATTGTCCGCTCAAGCCAATGAAGGGCGCGCTCAGCACCATGCGCTCTATGCGGTTGGATAGGGCAGGTGCCATGGAAAGTGCCGCAAGCCCGCCGGTGGAGTGGGCCAGCAGGAAGAAGGGAAGGCGCGCATCGGGCAGCACCACCTGCTCCAGAAACAGCGAAATATCCTTCTGATAATCGGAAAAACGGCGCACATATCCGGCATGGACGTTCTTCAGCAAACGCTCGGAGGCGCCCTGGCCACGCGTATCGAAGGTGGCGACCCAGAAGCCCTTGGCGGTCAGGTCATTGATGGTCTCGAAGTATTTTTCGATGCACTCATTGCGGCCATGCAGGAGAACGATGGTGCCGCGGGCCACTGAATGGCTGGAGCGAAAGATCGCATAGCGCAGCTTCTTGTTCTTATGACCTGTAAACGTGCCCACGATGTGATTGTCGGGCACGGGGTTGCCCTTGGTCGCGTGCAATGTGGCTTCGGTCATGGGGTGTTTTCCGACTTGGCACTGAAGAGGTGTTTCAGAACGGGATAAGTGGCGCGCCCATTTGCGTCAAAGGAAAACATGCGCGTGAAAGGAAAAGTTGCCGGAACCGTCGGGCTTAGCAGTCGCGGTTCCGGCCAATATGACAGAAGAAGAAGGGACGTTATCCTCCTGCCGCCGGAGAAAGCCTCCGATGTCGCTTGTTTAGCGTAGGTAAAATGAACGTTTTCAGAATTGCCCGTTCAGATGAAGTTCACATGTGAAGCGGCGCTAAAAAAGCTCTTGAACTTCTCATAAGCCCTTCCCATCTCTTGGTTACGGTCGCCAGAACGGGGCCGTAACCCGGGTCACTCATCGCCAGAATGGGATGAGGCCTTATCGCAAACAGTCGCTTCCTAGGAGGACACCATGCGTCACGTTGATTTTTCCCCTCTTTACCGCTCCACAGTCGGTTTCGACCGTCTTTTCTCCATGCTCGATGGTCTTGGCCAGCCGGAGCAGGCGCAAGCCTATCCGCCCTACAACATCGAGCGTACCGGCGAGAACAACTACCGCATCACCATGGCGGTGGCCGGCTTTGATGAGAGCGAACTCAGCATCGAATCCCGCGCCAATGTTCTGACGGTCAAGGCTGAAAAGGCCGATGAGACCAAGGAGAGCGAAGGCGAATTTCTCTATCGTGGAATTGCCAAGCGTGCTTTCGAGCGTCGCTTCCAGATGGCCGACCACGTGGAAGTGCAGAACGCTTCCCTGAAGAACGGTCTGCTGCATATCGATCTTTACCGCAACATTCCAGAAGCCATGAAGCCACGCCGTATCGCGATTGTTTCAGACGTTTCGGATGAGCCACGGCAGATCGAGGCGCAGGTCACGCCAGCGCAAGTCAACTAATCCTACATTCCAATGTTACGGACGGCCCCTTTTATGGGGCCGTTTTTGTTTGTGCGGGCATGGCATCCGCTTTTGTAGATGTCGGCTTTTCAATGGTCGTTTTGTTGCGCGCATAGCGTTGGGCAATCGCCGCGCAGGCCATCAGCTGGATCTGGTGGAACAGCATCAGTGGCAGGACGATTGCGCCGATGCTTTGGCCAGCGAAAATCGCGCCTGCCATGGGTACGCCGCTTGCGAGGCTTTTCTTCGAGCCGCAGAAGGTGATCGTTATCTCGTCTTCCTTCTTGAAGCCCATGAGGCGGCTTCCGAACATGGTGATGAGCAACACGGCGGTCAAAAGCACAATATCGACAGCGATCACCACGCCGATGTCACGAAGAGTGAACTGGTGCCAGATGCCTTCGACGACAGCGTCGCTGAAGGCGAGATAGACGACCATCAGGATGGAGCCACGATCGACGGGAGCGAGAAGGGACTTACGGGCGCGGATCCAGTCGCCGATCCAGGGCTGCAGGCACTGGCCAAGAATGAAGGGAAGCAGAAGCTGGAGGAAAATCTGGAGGAAGGCATCCAGCGAGAAGCCGCCGCCATGGCCGCCCACGGTAAACAGGAAGCCGACGAGGACAGGGGTAAGGAACATCCCGAGAATATTGGACGCCGATGCCGCGCAAACGGCTGCAGGTACGTTGCCGCCAGCCATGGATGTGAAGGCGATAGAGGATTGGACGGTGGAGGGCAGCACGCAGAGGAATAGCACGCCCATATAGAGCGGTGCCGGCAGGATCTCCCGCGGGATATAGCCCAGTGCGACGCCGAGGAGGGGAAACAGCCCGAACGTGACGAGCAGGATGACGAGATGCAGCCGCCAGTGCAGCACCCCCGCAATCACCACATCCCGGGACAATCTGGCCCCATGCAGGAAAAACAGCAGAGCGATTGCACATTTGGTGGCGATGCCGAAGTAGTCGGCCCACTCGCCACTGATCGGCAGCAGGGAGGCGAGAATGACGGTGGCCACCAGCATCATGGTGAAGCGGTCTGGCAGGAAGCGGCTCATGGGGGAGATCTTTCCGTTATCCGGTTTTTTCTTGAAAGGAAGCCTAATATCGCTCATCATGATTCAAGATGCAAAGACTAACAGTTATCACATTTCAGGATAACCATGCTCAACCTGCAACATCTGGCCAGCTTCGTTGCGCTGGAGCAGACGATGAATTTCACCCAGGCCGCAGAACGGCTGGGCATCGGGCAATCCACACTTAGCCAGCATATTCAGCGGCTGGAAGCATCGCTCGGGCAGCGCCTGATTGCCCGCGATACCCACCGCGTGCGGCTGACGCCGGAGGGTGAGGCGCTTCTGGGTTACGCGCGCAACATGCTGGATATCAACAGCAAGGTGGCGGCGCTGTTTGGAGAAAGCAGGCTGCGCGGTCGCTTGCGCCTTGGTGTTTCAGAAGATTTCGTTGCCAGCCGGCTCACCGTCATTCTTGAAGACTTCACAAGGCTTTATCCGCTTGTCGATCTGGAGCTGACGGTTGCGCTCAGCGGCGTGCTCTATGAAATGCAGGATAATGGCGAGCTGGATGTGGTGCTGGCCAAGCGGCGGCTGGGAGATCAGCTCGGCCATTTCCTCTATCGCGAACCGCTGGTGTGGCTGGCGCGGGACCCTGAGGCCGTTCTGGGCCGAGACAGCGCGCTTCCGTTGATTGCCTTTCCGCCACCCAGCATCACGAGAAAAGCCGCGCAGGAGGCTCTGGATCGCGCTGGCGTTTCATGGCGCATCGTCTGCACCTGCGGCAGCCTGAGCGGGCTGACGGCGGCGGCGCGTGCGGGAATGGGCGTTCTCGTTCAGCCGCGCAGCATGGCCCCGTCGGGGTTGCGCGAATTGCCCAAGGGCGCGTTGCCTGCGCTGGAAGACGTGGAATTCGTCCTCCAGCCGCGCAAGGGCGCCGATGCGGAGCTGGTCGAGGCGCTTTCCCGGCTGGTCATGGCGAAGGGCATGGTGCCGGGAAGCTCTCTTTAAGCGTCAAGCAGTCCCGCAGATGCGCAGGAAGTCATCCACGTCGTTCTCAAGCGTCGCAAAGCTTGTGACGAGGCGGATGAGTTGTTCGTTTTCGCCCACCGGTTCCGGCATGTCGTGGGGCACGGGCCAGTCGTAGAAGCTGGCACCGGCATCCTTTGCCGCCTTCGCCTTGTCCTTGTTCAGCACCACGAACAATTCGTTCGACTGGGTCTGCCACGCCAGACGTGCACTGTTGGATGCCGACAGGCCCTCGCGCAGGCGGGTAGCCATGGCGTTGGCATGGGCTGCCAATTCCAGCCAAAGGTCATTGGCGAAATAGGCATCGAATTGCGCCGCCATGAAGCGCGTCTTGGAGAAAAGTTGGGCGGAACGCTTGCGAATGAAGGGCAGGTCTTCTGCCGTTTTCGGATCCATGTAGACAATGGCTTCGGCGCACCAGCAGCCGTTTTTCGTTGCCCCAAAGGACAGAATATCGACGCCGCGCTTCCATGTCATTTCGGCAGGTGTTGTGTCCAGCGCCGTCAGCGCATTGGCAAAGCGTGCGCCATCCATATGCAGCGGCACACCGGCTTTTTTAGCAATGTCAGAGATCGCCTGGATTTCATCCAGCTCGTAGATGGTGCCCTGTTCGGTCGCCTGCGTCAGCGTTACCAGCATGGGCTGGCCCTGGTGGATGGAGCCGGGCGGGAAGCGGCCAATGGCGGCTTCAAGGTTCTTCGGCAGCATCTTGCCGTTCGGTCCGGCAACCGGCATCAGGCGCGAGGCATTGGAGAAATAGACGGGCGCGCCGCACTCATCCTCGATCACATGCGCTTCGGAGTGGCAAAATGCGATGCCTCCGGGCCGCGCAACACTGGCCATGGCCAGAGAATTGGCAGCGGTGCCCGTGCCCACGAAGAACACGGCCACTTCGCGCTCGAAGATTTCGTTGAAGCGTTTCTCGATGGCCCGGTCCAGCTCACTCGTGCCGTAGGCGGCGGCAAAACGCGTGGATTCCTTCATCAGCCGCTCGTTGATGGCGGGATGGGCACCTGCCCAATTGTCGGAAGCAAAAAACATGGGTCTGCACTTTCGATGAGTTGATGATGGCTGCGGTGCCTTGGTAGGCCAAGAGATAGTCGTTTTATGGGCATATTTTGCGGAAGGCAAATCCGGTAATGAAAGCAACGATTTCGCCCTGTCGCCGGAATAAAATTGCGTCGAATTCGACCCCCGAGACACGAAACGTCATTTTGCGGGTTTATAATTTGTTAGGGTGGACTTGCAGAGCAGGGATGTTTCTGTCAAAATCCAATCAGAATTGAGACAGCAATGCTGTCCTAAATTGACAAGCGGACGCGATGCCACTATCCAGAAATGGGGCGAGGCAGACCATCCGCCTCTCTGCGTGAAGCCATGCAACGTGTTGCAGGAGGGATGAAACATGACGATGAAGCTGGACGGCGAAAATGCCACTGCTGCCGTAACCGATGACTGTCCGACGAGCGCCCAGCCGAAGGCTGCCGCACGCGCGACCATTGGCGGCCTTCCTCCAAAGCAGGGTCTTTATGATCCGCGCAACGAGCATGACGCCTGCGGCGTGGGCTTCGTTGCCCATATGAAGGGCCAGAAGTCGCACCAGATCGTCAAGGACGGCCTGTTCATCCTCGAAAACCTGACCCACCGCGGTGCTGTTGGTGCCGACCCTTTGATGGGCGATGGCGCGGGCATTCTGGTGCAGATCCCCGACAAGTTCTTCCGTGAGGAAATGGCGCTTCAGGGCATCACGCTGCCCAAGGCTGGCGAATATGCCGTCGGCCATATCTTCATGTCGCGCGATGCGGCCCAGATCGAGCATTACAAGAAGGTCATCATCGACGTGGTGGCTGAAGCTGGACAGCAGTTCATCGGCTTCCGTGATGTGCCTGTCGATAACTCTTCGCTGTCTGAGGCGCCTGATATTGCCGCAACCGAGCCGCACCACGTGCAGGTCTTCATCGGTGCTGGCCGCAATGCCGCCACCAATGCGGATTTCGAGCGTCAGCTGTTCCTGATCCGCAAGGTCATTTCCAACACCATCTATAATGCTGGCGGCGGCAAGGAAGCGCAGGATTTCTATCCGGTTTCGCTGTCGTCCTCGACCATCGTCTATAAGGGCATGTTCCTCGCCTATCAGGTTGGCGCCTATTACAAGGACTTGGCCGATCCGCGCTTTGAAAGTGCCGTCGCACTGGTTCACCAGCGCTTCTCGACCAACACCTTCCCATCCTGGAAGCTGGCGCACCCCTATCGCATGGTTGCGCATAACGGCGAAATCAACACGCTGCGCGGCAACGTCAACTGGATGGCGGCGCGTCAGGCTTCCGTTGCATCGCCGCTGTTTGGTGAAGACATTTCCAAGCTCTGGCCGATTTCCTATGAGGGACAGTCGGATACCGCCTGCTTCGACAATGCGCTCGAATTCCTGGTGCGTGGCGGCTACTCCATGGCGCATGCCGTAATGATGCTGATCCCCGAGGCGTGGGCTGGCAACCAGTCCATGTCGCCTGAGCGCAAGGCATTCTACGAATATCACGCCGCTCTCATGGAGCCATGGGATGGCCCGGCTGCCGTTGCCTTTACCGATGGCAAGCAGATTGGTGCAACGCTCGACCGTAACGGTCTGCGTCCTGCTCGTTATCTCGTGACCGATGACGACCGCATCATCATGGCATCTGAGGCCGGAACCTTGCCGGTGCCGGAAGAACGCATCATCAAGAAGTGGCGTTTGCAGCCCGGCAAGATGCTGCTGATCGACATGGAAAAGGGCGCGATCATTTCCGATGAGGATGTGAAGCGCGAACTGGCGACCAAGCATCCTTACCGCACATGGCTTGATCGTACCCAGCTGATCCTCGAAGACCTGAAGCCCGTCGAGCCTCGCGCTCTGCGTCGTGACGTGTCGCTGCTCGACCGTCAGCAGGCCTTTGGTTACACCAGCGAAGACACCAAGCTTTTGATGTCTCCGATGGCCACAACCGGTCAGGAAGCCATCGGCTCCATGGGCACGGATACGCCGATTTCGGCCATGTCGTCCAAGTCCAAGCTGCTCTACACCTATTTCAAGCAGAACTTCGCGCAGGTTACCAACCCGCCGATCGACCCGATCCGTGAAGAGCTGGTGATGAGCCTTGTTTCCTTCATCGGCCCGCGTCCGAACATTCTGGACCATGAGGGTGCAGCGCGTGCCAAGCGTCTGGAAGTGCGCCAGCCGATCCTGACCAATGGCGATCTGGAAAAGATCCGCTCCATCGGCCACACGGAAGACCGTTTCGACACCAAGACGCTCGACTTCACCTATGATGTGGAGCGTGGTGCCGAAGGCATGCCTGAGATGCTGGACCGTCTTTGCGAGCGTGCGGAATCCGCGGTTCGTGGTGGCTACAACATCATCGTGCTGTCAGACCGTCAGGTCGGGCCGGATCGCATCGCCATTCCAGCGTTGCTGGCAACCGCTGCCGTTCACCACCACCTGATCCGCAAGGGTCTTCGCACATCGGTCGGCCTCGTGGTCGAAACCGGCGAGCCGCGCGAAATCCACCATTTCTGCCTGCTGGCAGGCTATGGTGCCGAGGCCATCAACCCCTATCTCGCCTTCGATACGCTTCTGGACATGCACAAGCACAATGCATTTCCGAAGGAAGTGTCCGAAGACGAAGTGGTCTATCGCTACATCAAGGCTGTCGGTAAGGGCATTCTCAAAGTCATGTCCAAGATGGGCATTTCCACCTACCAGTCCTATTGCGGCGCGCAGATTTTCGACGCCATCGGCCTGTCTTCCGAGTTCATCGAGCAGTATTTCTTCGGCACCGCCACGCAGATTGAAGGCGTTGGCCTGACGGAAATTGCGGAAGAAACCGTATCGCGCCACAAGGATGCGTTCGGCAAGGACCCGATCCTCGCCAGCACACTGGATATTGGCGGCGAATATGCCTACCGCATGCGTGGCGAAAGCCATGCCTGGAGCCCGGATGCGGTTGCCACCTTGCAGCACGCCGTGCGTGGCAACAGTCAGGAGCGTTACCGCGAATTCGCCGAAATGGTGAACGAGACGAACCTGCGGATGAACACCATTCGCGGCCTGTTCAAGGTCAAGGGTGCGGAAGCTGTGGGCCGCAAGCCGATCTCCATTGATGAGGTCGAGCCAGCTGTCGACATCGTCAAGCGTTTCTCGACCGGTGCCATGTCCTTCGGCTCTATCAGCCGTGAAGCACACACCACGCTTGCCATTGCCATGAACCGCATTGGCGGCAAGTCCAACACGGGTGAGGGCGGCGAAGAATCCGATCGTTACCTGCCGCTGCTCAACGGCCAACCGAACCCGGAACGCTCTGCCATCAAGCAGATCGCCTCTGGCCGCTTCGGTGTGACGACGGAATATCTCGTCAATGCCGATATGCTGCAGATCAAGGTTGCGCAGGGTGCCAAGCCCGGCGAAGGCGGCCAGCTGCCCGGCCACAAGGTGGATGCAACGGTTGCCAAGACCCGCCATTCCACACCGGGCGTCGGCCTCATCTCGCCACCGCCGCACCACGATATCTATTCCATCGAAGATCTGGCGCAGCTAATCTACGACCTGAAGAATGTTAACCCGGAAGCCGATGTTTCCGTGAAGCTCGTGTCTGAAGTTGGCGTCGGCACGGTTGCTGCCGGTGTTGCCAAGGCCCGTGCGGACCACATCACCGTGTCAGGTTTTGATGGCGGCACGGGTGCGTCTCCGCTCACATCGCTCAAGCATGCCGGTTCCCCATGGGAAATCGGTCTTGCTGAAACACAGCAGACGCTGGTCATGAACGGCCTTCGTTCACGCATCGCCCTTCAGGTGGATGGCGGCTTGAAGACGGGCCGCGATGTCATCATCGGTGCATTGCTGGGTGCGGATGAATTCGGTTTCGCCACCGCTCCGCTGATTGCTGCCGGTTGCATCATGATGCGCAAGTGCCACCTCAACACTTGCCCTGTGGGCGTTGCCACGCAGGACCCTGTTCTGCGCAAGCGCTTCAAGGGTGCGCCTGAGCACGTCATCAACTACTTCTTCTTCGTGGCCGAAGAAGTGCGCGAAATTCTTGCCTCGCTTGGCGTGTCCAAGCTGGATGAGATCATCGGCGCTTCCGAACTTCTCGAAAAGGATGAGATGCTGGCGCATTGGAAAGCCAAGGGTCTGGATTTCAGCCGTATCTTCCACAAGGTCGATGCGCCGAAGGAAGCGACCTACTGGACAGAGCGCCAGAAGCACCCGATCGACGATGTTCTCGATCGCAAGCTGATCGAGAAGTCCATGCCATCGCTTGAAAACCGCGAGCCTGTGGTTTTCGAAGTGCCGATCAAGAATGTGGACCGCTCTGCCGGTGCCATGCTTTCGGGCGCGCTGGCCAAGCGTTGGGGCCATAAGGGCCTGAAGGACGATACCATCCACGTCACTCTTCGTGGCACGGCTGGCCAGTCCTTCGGCGCGTTCCTCGCACGCGGCATCACCTTTGATCTGGTGGGTGACGGTAACGACTATGTCGGCAAGGGCCTGTCAGGTGGTCGCATCATCGTGCGTCCGCCAGAAAACGCCCGCATCGTGGCCGGAAACTCGATCATCGTCGGCAACACGGTTCTCTATGGTGCCATCACCGGCGAGTGCTATTTCCGTGGCGTGGCGGGTGAACGCTTTGCCGTTCGCAACTCCGGTGCACTCGCCGTTGTCGAAGGCGTGGGTGACCATGGCTGCGAATATATGACCGGCGGCATTGTGGTTGTTCTAGGTGAAACCGGACGCAACTTCGCAGCCGGCATGTCTGGCGGCGTGGCCTATGTTCTGGATGAGCAGGGCGATTTCGCCAAACGCTGCAACATGGCCATGGTCGAGCTGGAGCCGGTGCCGGAAGAAGACGACATGCTGGAAAAGCTGCACCATCACGGTGGCGATCTCATGCACAAGGGACGTGTGGACGTTTCCGAAGACATGACCCGCCACGACGAGGAGCGCCTCTACCAGATGATCTCCAACCACTTCCATTACACAAACTCCAACCGCGCCAAGGACATCCTTGACCGCTGGAGCGAGTTCCGCCCGAAATTCCGCAAGGTCATGCCGGTCGAATACCGCCGTGCGCTTGAGGATATGGAACGGATGAAAATGGGCGTGGCTGCGGAGTAGTTGCTGCCTGTGGTTACGGTTCAACAGGCATCCTGGTGTCAGTATGTCTGTTTGAAACAAAGAGTATTGGAATGGTTGAAGAATTCGAATTTTATGATACCGAGCAAAGGGCTCTGATCGACTGGCTTTCAAGCCGCTCGCCTGACGTATGGCATGTGGTTGCAGAATATTTAAACCCGGATTACGCCGAAGGTGTCATTGAATGGATACTGAACCAGCCACAATGCGACCGTGCAACAGCTGCGTTTTTCTTTTGGCGTTTCGAGCCCGCACGCAATATTCTTTCTCGTTCTCCCGATCAGGAAGAGGATGAATACAACTTTTACTTTCGCTTAGTTGGAAAGGCGAATGAGGGCTTTTATTCCAACTCCAATATTCTTTATCGAGGCAACGACCTGCCGACAGGCGAAGTTTGTGAATGGACGTTGAAAGAAGCACAAAGTTTTCGAGAGCTTGCTAGTCAAGGATCTGAAACAAAATTGGCATGGACATTGCCAGAAGCGTTTGTCCCGGTGTTTGGAAAACGCGCACCGGCAATTGCTGAAAATGACGATCCGGCAAAATCACAAGAGCTCCGGGCTCTGCTTGAAGATCTGGGTGTTATATTCCCCTCGCCGCAACCGGCGAAGCCGCCGCAGGGGGGTATGGTGTTATCTTTGGGCTGGCTAAAAAACCTTGGAAAGAAAAAGCGTTAGGGCCGGAAGGAAATCTTCTGCGGAATACACAATCAACACTCGCTTGGCTGACATTCAGCTAGAATAAGCGATCGGTGAAATTTGAGGTAAGATCATGGGCAAGGTTACAGGTTTTCTGGAAATAGACCGTCAGGTTGGCAAGTATCAGCCGGCGTCGGACCGTATTCGCCATTTCCGGGAATTCACCATTCCCATGTCGGACCCAGAGGTACAGAAGCAGGCGGCGCGCTGCATGGACTGTGGCATTCCCTATTGCCACGGCCCAACCGGCTGCCCGGTTCACAACCAGATCCCCGACTGGAACGATCTGGTTTATAACAACAACTGGGAAGAGGCGATCCGCAACCTCCACTCCACCAACAACTTCCCGGAATTCACCGGCCGTGTCTGTCCCGCACCCTGCGAAGAAGCCTGCACGCTGAACCTTGAAGATGCACCGGTTGCCATCAAGACCGTGGAACAGGCCATTGCCGACAAGGCCTATGAGCTTGGCTTCATCGTGCCAAAGCCCGCAACCGTGCATACTGGCAAGAAGGTCGCCATCATCGGCTCCGGCCCATCGGGTCTGGCTGCTGCCCAGCAGCTTGGCCGCGCTGGCCACGAGGTCCATGTCTATGAGCGGGAATCCAAGGCTGGCGGTTTGCTGCGCTATGGCATTCCTGATTTCAAGATGGAGAAGAACTTCATCGATCGCCGCGTCGAGCAGATCAAGGGCGAGGGCGTGACGTTCCATTACGGCGTCAATGTCGGCGTTGATGTCACCGTTGAAACGCTGACGGCAGAGCACGATGCCGTGCTTTATTGCGGCGGCTCGGAAACCCCGCGTCCAGCCGGTATTGGCGGCACCGAGTTTCACGGCGTGCATGATGCCATGCCTTATCTCGTGCAGCAGAACCGTCGCGTCGGTCGCGAAAACATCGACAGCATCGGCTGGCCTTCCGATCCAATTCTCGCCGGTGGCAAGCACGTCGTCGTGGTCGGCGGCGGTGATACGGCCTCGGACTGCGTCGGCACGGCATTTCGCCAGGGTGCAGTCAAGGTGACCCAGCTCGACATTCGCCCGATGCCGCCTGAAAAGGAAGACAAGCTCGCCGTCTGGCCCTATTGGGCAACCAAGATGCGCACATCTTCCAGCCAGGCCGAAGGCGCCGCCCGTGAATTCCAGGTGGCGACGCTTGAATTCGTGGGTGACGAAGATGGCGTGCTGACCGGTGTGAAGTGCTGCCAGGTGGATGACCGCCGGAAGCCGATTGCCGGCACGGAATTCATCATCAAGGCCGATCTCGCCTTCATCGCCATCGGCTTCTCCGGCCCGTTCACAGACAGCGTTCTGAAGGAACTGGACGGCAAACTGACGCTCAACACCGACCGCCGCGGCTCCACCAACGTCGTCGCCAATGACCGCGACTACAAGACCTCGGTCGACAAACTCTGGGTCGCAGGCGACGTACGCCGCGGCCAGTCCCTGGTCGTCTGGGCCATCCGCGAAGGCCGCCAGGCCGCCCGCGCGATTGATGAAGCGCTGATGGGCGAAACGCTGTTGCCGAGCTGAGGTCCAGCACTTGAAAAGTTAAGGCCTCCGAAGGTTCTGCCTTCGGGGGCTTTTTGCTGGTGAGCTATTGATAGGCTGACGACACGCGGTGTGCTGATCCACGTTGGGTGGATAATTCCGAGCGGGCGTATAGAGCTTTGACCGTTGTAAAGCGGCCAATGCAGCATTTCTCCAACAGCGGACATTGCCAGCTATGACATAGACGTTATTCTCGCGGATGAGTTCGATGTGTCAGGGAAAATGAAATGGCACTTACCAGTCAGATAACGCCGTACAACGAACAGTGGCCGTCGATGTTTCTTGCCGAGAAGCGGCTGATTGCTGACGTCTTCGGGCCCGATCTAATTGGCATCCACCACGTCGGCAGCACGGCCGTCGTAGGATTGTCGGCAAAGCCAGAGATCGACCTACTGGTTGAAGTTCGCGAGCAAACAAAACAGGTCGAGCGCGATCAGTCGATGGTTACATTGGGATATGTCCGCGGCTCAAACCTGTCACAAGGGCACCACTTCTATCGAAAGGATGTTGATGGTGTGAGAACGCACAAGGTCCATGTCTGCTTGACTGGCCATTGGCAGATCGAACGCATGATACGCTTCCGAGACCTATTGATCGGCAATGCTCAGATACGCCAGGAATATCAGCGATTGAAGCTTCATTTAGAGGCCTCTAATCGCGATGGCATTGGGGAGTATCTCGCAAAGAAAGCTCCCTTCATCAGACTTGATGGGACCACGTCCTGAATAGTCGAGCGAGCAGATGACCGCGTCGGGCCAACAACCGTCATGACGCCGATGCGCCACAAGCTGCCATCGAATGTAAAGTGCCTATCAGAGGCCGACCAGAAAATCGGCGACCTCAGATCGGCTCGTCAGCCTATATCTGTGCTGGGAATGTTGCTCGTAGAACAAGTGGTGCGCCTCAAAGGAATTCAGGTGGTTCTTTCGCAGACGATAGCCACGAGTATACTCCAGCAGTTCTTCGAATTGGTCTGGTGTTCCTCCATCGGTTTGCCCCCGTCTCATCAAATTTGAGATGCATTCGTCGTCGGCCAGATCGAGCCAGATCAATGTTGTTACGCGGGGAAAGACCTGCTTGAGAATTGAACCGTATATACCCTCCATGATCCACGAGGCGTTGCCTGCAGCTTCAGCGACGAGTTGATCACGCTCATTGCGTGGACGCTCTCCTGAAAAACCGGGTAACCAGTGCAAATCATCCAGATGCGTGACCGCAAACCCGAACTTCGCGGCCAACTCTTTCCCCAGCCACGACTTGCCGCTTCCGCCATTACCGACGATGAAAACCCGTTCCATGGAGCGCTCTTCCGCCGAATATGTTTGTCTTCACTCGTGCAACTATGACCCGGAATATCTTAGCCTATTTCGCCGCCGTTTCCGCTGGTGCAGGCATGCGGTAGTCATCCACGCGGCCCAGCGGTGCTGCGTCCATCAGGCCGCGTTTTGTGAGTTCTTCACGCGGGGATTCGGTGATGGAGAGTTTGGTGGCGGGTTTGTCGCCCAAGAGCACGTCGCCGCCATCCAGATCAGGGTCGGTCAGGCTGATGGGCTGGGTGCGGACCTGTTGGGCGTCGATGCCGAGTGCTGGCAGAGAGGTGAGGGCGGGCAGGTTGCGGCCATCGAGTGTCGTCAGGTCGGGGCTTGCGCCATCCAGATGACGGCGCACGAATTTCTCGACGTAGAAGGCGAGCTTCTGTTTTCCGGCCTGCGTCATGCCGATGCCATCTGCTTCGCGCAAACGCGCCTGCTGGCCGTTGACGTCGTAGCCTGTGGTCACGAACATACCGGCTTCGTCCACGAAGCCGTCCCACACATCGACGAACTCGCCGCCAGCCTTTTCGATATGGCTGCGGTAAAGGCGGTTGAAGCTGACGAAATCGGCGGTCAGCGATGGTGACTGGAAGGCGGGAAGACCCACCCACAGCACAGGCACCTTTGGGCGATTGGCAATGGCAATCAGAGCATCGATGCGGCGCTCATATTCTTTCAGCCAGGCCTCGGTGCCGTATTTTTCCTTGGTGTCGCCCATCACCATCATCTGGCGGTCGTTGGAGCCGAGCATGATGACGATGGTGGCCGGGCTGGTTTCCTTGATGAATTGCGGAAGATTGGCAAACCAGTCGTAATAATCCGTGCGCACAAGCCCGGATGATCCGTTGGAGCGGACATCGACGGTAATGGCGGGCGAACTCTGGAAGCTGGAAACAAGGCCTTCGCCCATATTGCCAGCCAGAAAATCACCGATGACCAGAACGCGGCGCGCATTTTCAGCCTTGGCCACGGGGCCGGGCTTTGCGGTGCGCATCTGCACCACGGATGGCGTCTTGCGCGGCGCGGCTGGGCGCGTCACGGCGCGGTTGTCGCGGGCGGCTGGTGGCTGGCGTCGCGTTCTTTCCGGCGGCGGCTGTCTGCGTTCCTGCTCATATGTGCGTTCATAGCGCCTGTTGGGGCTGCCGAACATCATTTCAAACAAGGTGCGGCGTTCACGCTGCTCCTGTGCCTGCGCATAAGAAACCGACACAGGCAGGCTGATGATAAACGCCAGAAACGCGGCACCTATGCGCCGCGTCATGCGTTGAAAATCGCCTGTGTTTACTCTCACCACGGCCTTAAGCTCCCGGACGGTTCTTCACGTATTATGATCTTCTAATTCTGGTGGCGTCCGCAAGCGCTGTCAATTGCGCAAGGCGCGCAGCAACAGGCGTGATGGCTCACCATCATTTTCCATGCCCATGCGTTTCTGGATGGCGCTGATGGCAGCCTTGGAGCCAGAGCCGAAGTTGCCGTCGACTTCGCCATCATAATAGCCAAGCTCTTTCATGCGGGTCTGCAATTCGAACTTTTCCTTCACGTCCAGCGTATTATCCGGGCGCGGCCAGCGCTGCTGCATGCCGCCGGTGCCTGCAATTTCATCGGCCAGAAGGCCCACCGCCAGCGCGTAGCTATCAGATGAATTGTATCGCTTGATGGTGAAGAAGTTTTTCGTCATCAGGAAGCCGGGGCCGTTGGAACCGCCCTGCATTTTCAGCATGGCACGGTCTGAGGCACGGGGGAAGCCCTTGCCGCTGGGGCGGGAAAAGCCGAGTTTCTGCCACTCGCCCATGGTCTTTGTCTGGCCTTCATAACGCCCGCCACCGTTTGGAACGACGGCCTCATATCCCCAGGTGCGGCCCGGCTCCCAGCCGTTCTTGGCCAGAAGGTTGGCGGCCGTCGCCAAAGCATCGGGAATGGAGTGCCAGATGTCGCGCTTGCCATTGCCATCGGCGTCCACTGCGTAAAGCAGGTAGCTAGTAGGAATGAACTGCGTGTGGCCCATGGCTCCTGCCCAGGAGCCGGTCAGCTGCTTTGGCGTCACATCACCGGCCTGCAGAATTTTGAGCGCCGCAATCAGCTGGTTGCGGGCAAATTTGCCGCGTTTCGGGTCGGAATAGGCAAGGGTTGCGAGCGCCTGTGGAATGTTGTGCAGGCGTTCCGGCTTTTCCAGAACTGCGCCATAATTGGATTCCATCGACCAGATGGCGAGGATGACGTGCTTGTCCACCTTGAAGTTGCGCTCGATCCAGTTGAGGGTCGTGGCGTGCTTCATCTTCATTTCACGGCCAATGCGCACCGTGTAGGGATTGACGCGGCTATCGACGTAATCCCAGATCTTGGTGGTGAATTCCGGCTGGAAGGTTGCCTTGCGCAGGGCGTCCGGGTCAGGCTCGGTCACGCCTGCAAATGCCTTCTGGTAGGTCGATTTGCTAATGCCTTCCTTGGCGGCGGTGGCATAGAACTGGTTGATCCACTGGCGGAAACCTGCATCAGCATTGGCAGGTGATGGCGCAAAAGCGATTGCGATGCCCGCAAATGCCATGCAGCCAAATTTGCGAATGTGGGAAAGGATCAGCTTTTTCATCGGCAGTCTTTCGTTTCTCTCGAATTTCATTTCGATTGCGAGATACGCATCGGGCTTGACGATGTTTTAACAACTCAAAGTCAACAAATTCTTTACCATTAACTATGGGTAACGTCATCACTTACAAAAGATCGCCACTTTTGCCATAACAATGTCGTGGGTGATATTTGATCGAGCGAATCCCTCAAGGAGGAACGTGTGGTAGAACAGAAGAAAATTCGAAAAGCAGTTTTCCCGGTAGCGGGTCTTGGAACACGTTTCCTGCCCGCAACAAAAGCAGTTCCAAAGGAAATGCTGACCGTGGTCGACAAGCCGGTCATCCAGTATGTGGTGGATGAGGCTGCCGAAGCGGGTATCGAGCACTTCGTCTTCGTAACCGGCCGTGGAAAAGGGGTGATCGAAGATTACTTCGATATTCAGTTCGAGCTGGAGCAGATGCTGCGCGAGCGCAACAAGAACGCCGAACTGACGCTGCTGACGGGTATTTTGCCCAAGGCAGGAACTGCAAGCTTTACGCGCCAGCAGGTACCTCTTGGTCTTGGCCATGCCGTCTGGTGTGCGCGTGATATCGTTGGCGACGAGCCATTTGCGGTGCTGTTGCCAGACATGATCATGCACTCTGAAAAGAGCTGCCTCAAGGGCATGGTCGATCTTTACGATCAGACAGGCGGCAACGTCATCGCGGTTCAGGAATGCGAACCCGACCAGGCCCACAAATACGGCATCGTCGGCGTTGGCGAAACTGTTGGCGAAGGCTTCAAGATCACGGAAATGGTCGAAAAGCCTGCCAAGGGCACTGCGCCATCGAACTACTACATCAATGGCCGTTACATCCTTCAGCCCGAGATTTTCAATATTCTCGAAAATCAGGAACGCGGCGCTGGCAACGAAATTCAGCTGACCGATGGCATGTTGTCGCTGGCCAAGAGCCAGGACTTTGCGGGTTACCGCTTCAACGGTGAAACCTTCGACTGCGGCGCAAAGGATGGCTTCATCCTGGCAAACGTAGCGTTTGCTTTGGAACGTGGCGATATCCGTCCGTCCATCGAGGGCCCTCTGAAGGCGCTCGTCAACAAGCTGAAGTAAGGTCTCAAACCTTTAAACGACAAATCCCGGCCTTCGTGCCGGGATTTTTGTTCCAGAGCAATCCAGCAAAAGTGGGAACCGGTTTTGCGTCCGGAATTGCGTAAACTAAGGGACGCTCTAGCGCCGTAATGTCAGACCCGCGCCAATCCGCCATTGGCTGTTGTCGGTCACGGGCGTCGTCTCGTAGCTTATGTCAGTGGTCAGATCGAGATATCTGTTGATGTTCCATGTCAGCCCCGCACCAACAGTATATTCCGTTTCGTCCCGAATGCTGGAGGTGAGGTAGGAGCGGCGCTCCAGCCCGGCCGTCAGCCGTGCCACGAGGTCGCTGCGTAGCTGATGCGTCAGGCCCGTCGTCAACTGCCTTGAAATCCAGCCGCCGCGCGCGCCACCGGCAAAATCTTCAATGGTGGTGCGAAGGCCAAGGCTGACATCGGTGCCGCGCTGGGGCGACCAGACGATGTTGCCATCCATCGCCAGCGCATTGATGGCCGCCAGACGGTCGTCATCATATCCCTTGCGAAGATAACCGATGGCGGCTTCCCCGCGCAGCTTTTCACCCAGATCGACCTGCGCGCCGACTTTCGCACCATAGGTCTGCGAGGAGCGTTCATAGCCGGTATTGTCCCGCGTCTGGTCGTAATTGGTCAGGCCTGCGGTGACTTCCAGAAAGGGGACGAGCGCGGGCGATAATTCATAACCCAGCCGCCCGCGAATGCCCGCGCCGTAACGGTCGCGGTCTGCAAGGCTGATGGATTGGCCGTTGACGCCCTTGGCATCCGTATAGACGGTGCGGGAAAGATCCAGCGCGGCAAGGGCTTTCAAGATACCGACATTACGCTCCACAGATGCACCAGCGCTGAACACATGTTCGCCGCCCTGCACGGAGGCGTTGGAGATGGCGTTGGGATCATTGGTGTCTTCGCGGCTGAAGGCATATCCGGCTTTGAGGTTGGCCTGTGTGCCGTCACCCAGATCAAGGCGAAGGTCGGCGCCTATATTGGCGGTCGGCTCTTCGCCCGCGCTGCTGCCACCCAGATTGCGCTGATAGGCACCCTCGCCAGTGATGGTCAGTGCATGGCGCGACCAATCGCTGGTCAGCGTGCCGCGAATGGCAGTGGTCGAATAGGTGCGGCTTGTGGAGCCGGTGGAAAATGTCTTGTTCTCGTGGTTCAGCGTCTGGCTGATGGAAGGGCGAAGCGTCAGCGTTCCCAGGCGAATGCCGGGCGCGGTGCCATCATCGTTACGTGCATTTTCACCGCCATCCACGGTGGGCTCGGCCCCGTTTTCAGAGGTGACAGCAGCCTCCGCCGCACCGTCGAGGTCTTCCGGTATGGCGTCGCCGGGGTTGGAAAGCGGGCGCGTGGCGCTGGTGGTCAATGGGTCAGGGGTAACCGCTGCCGGTGCTGGCGGTTGGCGGTTAGGGCTGTCGGGATCTATGACGGATAGATTATTCTGACCGATAAAGGGATCGGAACTCGTCAGGGTTCGAAGGCCGGACGTCTGGGGTGGCCGGTTGGCCGATTGGGCGAGGGCCGCTGTTTCAGGCCACAGCACGGCACAAGCAAACAGCGCCGGGGCCAGCAGCACCGGGGCGGCTGTCCGCCACGTCGAAAGACGTTTTGCGGTGCTGTGATAATCCATGCGTGCTTCTACTCGGTCCCGACAAAATCTCGCCGCCAAAGGCAAATCTTCCGCTTCCTGCAGCTCAGACGCTTCAATCGTTATAAGCGTCTGTTTTTCTTGCAGTATATCAGCCACTGGCGGTGCTGTGGTGAAATCGCAGTCTGCCCGTACATGGTTATTTTATGGTTAACATTCTGTAAAAAATGGCAGGTGCGTGCTGCTCTTCAACCGGCGGACCGTCTGGTCTATAGGAAGGCCAGAACATGCTACGTCTTGGGAGTCTTGCAGTGAACAGATCTTTGCGATGCGCCGCCTGCCTTGCTGTTACCGCGCTGCTTTTGCCGGCTGCTGGCAGCGCTTCTGATTTGCCTTCGCGCAAGGCGGGGCTTTGGATTATTTCCTCGAAAGACAACCCGTTTGCAAACTGGTCTGCCTGCGTGGATGATAGCAAGGACAATGTCATCAACACCGACATCTGGACCGATTTTGCCGCTGAATGCGAGGTTCTTCATACGGAAAAGACTGAGAAGGGGCGCACGTTGCTTGCCCAGTGCCAGTCCGGCCTCACAGGTAAGGTCAAGCTTCTGGTGGAATTGTCAGGGGATTTTCAGTCGCAGTACCACTTGGAATCGACGACCGTCTTTGCGGGCAAGGACGGGGAGGAGGCGCAGAGTTTCACAATTGATGCGCGCCATGGGGGCGAATGCCCCACGGGCATGCTGCCCGGCCAGAAAAAGATGGCGCGCTAAAGCCGCGCCTCAAGCTTGTCGCCAATAGACATGTTTTGTGGAAAAGAGTATCAGTCCGGCATGATTACGAGAGCTGTCACACTGGTTGAAAACAACGCCATCGAGTCTGCGCTGCGGACTGTTTCGATCGAGAGAAACGGTCTGGCCGCTTTGGAGCAGGCGCTTCAGGGCGATCTGGGTGATAGATTTTGCAAGGCCATCGATGCCATCGGCAAGTCGGATGGGCGTCTGATCATCACCGGTGTCGGCAAAAGTGGTCACATCGGCTCCAAGCTCGCAGCCACCTTCGCATCCACGGGAACACCGGCCTTTTTTGTGCACGCAGCGGAAGCCAACCATGGCGATCTGGGCATGATCGGCGGCAATGATGTGGTGCTGGCCATTTCCAAGGGTGGTGAAAGTGCTGAGCTTCGCAGCATCATCAATTACACCAGACGTTTTTCCATTCCGCTCATCGCGCTGACCTCATCTGAAAACGGCTCTCTCGCCAAGGCGTCGGATATCGTCCTGCTTGTTCCCAACGAGCAGGAGGCCTGCCCGCATGGGCTGGCCCCCACCACATCCACCATGATGCAGCTTGCCTTGGGCGACGCTCTGGCCATCGCCCTTCTGGAAGCGCGCAGCTTCACAGCTGGTGATTTTCGCGTGTTTCATCCGGGCGGAAAACTCGGCGCTAGCCTCGCACTTGTCGGCGATATCATGCACACCGGAGACCGTCTGCCGCTGGTGCCGAAGGGCACCGCGTTGCGCGAAGCCATCGGCGTTCTCGCAAGCAAGCACTTCGGTTGCGTGGCCGTGCTGGATGAGGATGGCTGTCTCTGCGGTATTGTGACCGAGGGTGATCTGGCTCGAAACCTTACGCGCAATCTGTCGGAGCTTCGGGTCGATGATATCATGACCGTTACGCCGAAAACAGTCAGCCGACACGTTTTGGCGACTGCCGCGCTCGCAACGCTGGAGAAACATCATATCGGCGCTCTGATTGTGATTGATGAAGATAACAGGCCCATTGGCCTTATCCACTTCCACGATCTTCTGCGCATCGGCGTGGCTTAAATCATCAGCCGCTGACTGGCGTCAGCTGCGCGTTCCCGCGAGTTTCTCGGTCAGGTCACTTGCCTCTTTCTGGGCATCCTTGTCTGCGGGGTAAAGCGCCAGATACTGCTCCCACACTTTCAGCGCCAGCGCGTCGCGCTCATTGCTTTCAAGAATATTGGCAAGGCTGGCAAGGGCCGGAAAAAAGCGCGGTTCTTTTTGCAGCGTACTGTTGAGGTCGGCCATGGCCTTACGGGTGTCGCCATCCGCATAGTGCACCAGCGCACGCCGATACCAGGCTTGCGCGAAGTCCGGCTCCAGAAGAATGGCCTGATCGAGAAAGTCATAAGCCGCAGCTTTGCGCTTTTCCTCAGCGGCTTCTTCAGACCATGTCAGGAGCAGATTGATGGTGGCGCTGCCGGAATCCGTCCACTGACCAACAATCTCATTGGCAATGACGCGGGCTTTTTGAGGGTCGCGCTCTTTCTTCAGGCTGGAAAACAGACGGCTCAAGGCAGCGTCAGGTGTGGTGTCCGGCTGTGCCGCGGCCCCCGCATTCGCGGTGGGGGAGGCAGCTTTTCCATCAGGTGTCTGCGCTTTGGGCGTCTGGACTTCTGGCGTTTGCAGTTGGGGTGTTTGCACCTGGGGAGCCTGCGCGGCGGCGGGCGTGGTCAGGTGCGGGGCGCTGGCAAAAGCAGCTCCGAGGCAGGTAAATGTGATGGCTCGAAAACAAAACTGGCGCATCTGGACAGGATAATCCAGCTGCGCCAATTATGAAATCGAATTTTGCAGTCTATCAACAATGTGATCCGCCACGACGAGACGGGCACAGATGCAAACGTTAATCAGCCCTGACGAGCCTTGAAACGTGGGTTCATCTTGTTGATGATGTAGACGCGGCCCTTACGGCGAACCAGACGGTTGTCGCGGTGACGGGCCTTAAGCGCTTTAAGCGAGTTCTTGATTTTCATTTTTCTGGTCCGCAGTTTGGCGTGGCGCTTCTTGCCACGCATATCTCAACAATCAAAAACGCGCTACGAGGGCGCGCTTTTTTCGGTTGGCTGGCAAATACCCCGTCAGTCCCAGCCTGTCAACACATTAAGGCATATTTTGCCGGGAAAGACTTGGTTTTCCGGGGCTCGTTACCTGCGTAACATGGCCCATCTTGCGGCCTGCACGCGCTTCCGTCTTGCCATAGAGATGCACAAGGCAATCCTCTTTTGCCAGCCAGCCCGGCACATCGTTGATGTCGTCGCCGATCAGGTTGGTCATTACACAATCGGAATGCCGCTGTGTGGAGCCGGGAGCAAGCCCCGCCACTGCACGAATATGCTGTTCGAACTGCGAAACCACGCAGGCTGCTTCCGTCCAGTGGCCGGTATTGTGCACACGTGGCGCGATCTCGTTTGCGACCAGCGATCCATCGCTCAGAACAAAGAACTCGATACCGACAACACCGACATAATCCAGCGCAGCCAGCAGTTTCCCGGCGGATTCCTCGGCCACGGCTCTGGCAGAATTGGAAAGATTGGCCGGAACGGTGGAGGTGTGGAGAATGCCGGAAAGATGTACGTTTTCGGCAGGGTCGTAGCAGGTCACTGTTCCATCGGCAAAGCGGGCGGCAATGATGGAGATTTCACGCTCGAAGGGTACGAAGCTTTCGAGGATGAGGGCCACGCCACCCATCGCCTCGAAGATGCCGGTCAGGTCTTCACCGCCCTTGAACACGCGCTGGCCCTTGCCGTCATATCCCATGCGGCGGGTCTTCAGCACGCCTTTGCCGCCAAACTCCGCAAGGGCGGCTTCAAGACCTGCCTGATCGTCCACTGGCCGGAAACCAGCGGTCGGGATGCCGCAATCATTGAGGAAGCGCTTTTCCGTCAGCCGGTCCTGCGAGGCGCTGAGCGCCTGCGGTGGCGGGTAGACGGGCACAGATGCCGACAGCGTCTGTGCGGCCACGACGGGCACATTCTCAAACTCATAGGTCACGACGTCGCAAACGCTGGCAAGCTCGGCCAGCGCCGTCTCGTCATCATAGGCGGCCACGATCTGCCGATTGCAGAGCTGTGCTGCCGGACAATCCGCCTGCGGTTCCAGCACGATGGTGCGGAAGTTGAGGCGGGCAGCAGCCATGGCCAGCATACGCGCAAGCTGACCGCCACCGATAATGCCGATGGTTCCGGATTTCCCTTGAAGTTTCGATATCATTGCGGCGTATCCAGCGGGTATTCTGCAATGGCCGCTGTCTGGCGGGCGCGGTATTCGTCCAGCCGGTCTGCCAGATCTTCGTCAGACAGTGCCAGCACGGCTGCGGCCAGCAGGGCTGCATTGATGGCGCCGGCGCGACCGATGGCCAGCGTGCCGACGGGAATACCGGCGGGCATCTGGACGATGGAATAGAGACTGTCCTGACCCGACATGGTTTTTGACTGTACGGGAACACCGAAGACCGGCAGCGGCGTCAAGGCGGCTGTCATGCCGGGCAGGTGGGCTGCGCCACCGGCACCTGCGATGATGACCTTGAAACCTTCGTCGCGCGCGCCGCTGGCAAAGCTGAACATGCGCTCTGGCGTGCGATGGGCGGAAATGATGCGCGCTTCATATTCCACATCCAGCGCGTCCAGCGTATCGGCGGCGTTTTTCATGGTTTCCCAGTCAGACTGGCTACCCATGATGATGGCGACGGGCGGTGTTTCTGTGCTCAACGGTGATCTCCGTATCAGGCAATAATATCGGGAATAATCTGGTCTTCGATCTGAGTCATCTTGTCTTTGATAACCAGCTTCTTCTTCTTCATGCGCTGAATGCGCAACGCTTCGCAGTTGGTCTGCATCATGGCGTTGATTGCCGCATCGTAATCTTCGTGTTCCTGGCGAAGTCGCGCAAGCACCAGCCGAACGTCGGCCTGATCCTGATCGGGCATCTCTGTCTTCCCCATTTTAAGACAACCGGACCGCCATCCGGCTATTTTGTTGTCGCTCTTGGTGCCTGTACCATCAAATCACGGTAACGGGAAGTTTCCCTTACAACCAAATTGCCCCATTATGGCCTTCATTTCGCCTTCGACAAGCGCGGCGTTCCATGTCACATTGCTGTCGTAAACCTGAAACTCCTGCGATGGAGCGCGGGAGGTAGGTTCAACAAGGAAGGACGTGCCGCATGACCATTCAGGCTCATATTGCATCGCTGGAAAAGAAACACGGTGCTCTTGAGGAGGAGCTAGAAACCGTATTGGCTTCTCCCTCCTCAGATGATCGGCAGATTGTGGATCTTAAACGCAAAAAACTGCGCCTGAAGGACGAAATGCAGAGGCTGCAAGCCTCCACCAAGCATTAATCGCCTAAAATCTTTGTTGCCTGACGTCAGTATTGTTTACGTCGCAGCCTGAAAGCCCGGCTCTGATTGCTACCGCGATCAGGGCCTTTTGTTTGGCTTACGGTGGCTAGATCGGTAGCCCATCCCATAGAAGCTTCAGCGCCGCGAGAAAGGCCATGGCATACATCAGCGGATAAAAGATCGCCGGCTTCATGTATTTCACCACTTTTGCCCCGGCAAAGGTTGCCACCATGGCAACCGGCAGCAGCATGGCCGATGTCGTGAGGTTTGCGGAATCAAGCGCGCCCAGCGCAAAATAGGGAATGAGCTTGATCGCATTCATGATGGCGAAGAAGCGAACGCTCATGCCGGTATAGACCTTCGGGTCCAGTTTCAGCGGCAGCACGTAAATCTGGAAGGGCGGGCCGCCTGCATGCGCCACGAAGCTGGCATAGCCCGAAAGGCTGGACCAGATGGTCGCCTTCACCGGGCTCTGGGCTTTGGCTGGTGCTTCCTGCCCGCCGCGCGCCGTGCGATAGGCCTCAAAGAAATAGCGGATGACAAAGATGATGGTGACGCTTGCCACGACAAGGCGCATGGCATCGGCTGAAATCATGCTGGACATCGCCCAGCCGAGCGTAATCCCTGCAATCGCCCCCGGCAGCATGAGCAGCAGCGTCTGGCGGTGATTATATTTGCGCCAGGCCATCAGCGCGACCAGATCCATGACCACGAGGATCGGCAAAAAGATCGCCGCTGCCTGCACCGGTGGCACGGCCAGCGCCATCAAAGGCACGCCCATCAATGCCAGCGCGCCGCCCAGCCCGCCTTTGGAAAGGCCAACAAGGATAACAGCGGGGATGGCGACGAGAAAAAAATGAAAATCATGCAGCATGGATGAAGGTTGATCCTTTCGCCTGTCCGGTCTATCGGAATTGCTATATGAAAACGAGTGCAGATTGCGCGGGAAGCGTTCTGTCTGCGGAAAATGGAAAAACCGATGTCTGCACCCAAAAACCGTTGCCGCCTCGTTCTGATCGTGCCTGCGCATGATGATGCCGACCATCAGGCAAAGACGCTGCAAGATGCGCTGCGTGGCGGCGATGTCGCGTCCGTCATCATTCCCCAATATGGTCTTGACGACGCGACCTTCCAGAAATTGGCAGAAGTGCTGGTTCCCATCGTGCAGGAAGCGGGTGCGGCGGCACTGGTGGCTGGCGATAGCCGCACAGCCAGCCGCGTCAAGGCGGATGGCCTGCATGTGCTGGGCGGTGCGGAAGCTTTGGCTGAAGCCATGGAGAGTTTCTCGCCGAAACTCATCGTTGGCGGCGGCAATGCCGATGACCGTCACAAGGCGCTGGAGCAGGGCGAGAGCAACCCCGATTACATGTTCTTCGGCAAGCTGGAAGGCGATATCAAGCCGGACGCGCATTCCAAGAACCTCGCGCTTGGCGAATGGTGGGCTTCCATGATCGAAATCCCGGCCATCGTTATGGGCGGTTCCGATGTCGCCTCTGTGGTTGCCGTGTCGGAAACCGGCGTCGAATTCGTCGCCCTGCGGGATGCCGTTTTCGGCCATGCCGGAGGTGCCGCGCAGGCGGTTGCTGAAGCGAATGCGCTGCTGGACGAAAAAGCGCCACGGTTTGGCGGTTGATACAGGCGATGATCGCTCGTTTGCTTCGTTTCCGTCTGTCCGTTTCGGCTCTCGCTCTGGCTTGCGCGATTGTGCCGCATGCCGTTTTTGCACAGGATCCGAAACCGGCACAGCCACAATCCGAGCTTCTGCCGGGTGTGGGAACGAGCGCGCCGCAGCCCGATACGATGACACCGACCGATGAGGATACGGATTTTGGCCCCGCCAAAGCCGATGGCCCCGAAGTCCTGTCGCGTCCGTCTGACGCCAATGCCGAGCCGATCCGCAAGGGTCGCGTCGGCGCTGACGATCAGAAGGATTTGCAGCCTTCCGAAGGGGTCACTGTCTACCAGCGCATGGGGGCCGAGCTTCCAGCCCTTCCGGCAGAGAAGAAATTTACCGGCAAGGTGGATGAGGCCTTCGGCCACTATCAGCGCGGTGAATATGTGCAGGCGCTGTCCAAGGCTCTGGCGCGCGCGGAAAAAGGCGATGCACCGGCCCAGACGCTGGTCGCAGAGATGATGTCGCGCGGCTTCGGCATTGCCCGCGATGACAAGACCGCAGCCTTCTGGTTCGAGCAGGCGGCAAAGGGCGGCGATCCCGTCGCCATGTTCAAATATGCCCTCATTCTGATGGAAGGCAAAGTCGTCAAGCGTGATAAGACGCTGGCCGATGATTACATGCGCCGTGCCGCTGAGGCTGGCAATGCCGAGGCGGAATTCAACTGGGCGCAGATCCTGGTGTCGCAGGCGCCGGGACCCAATGGCCTTCACTCCGCTTTGCCATTTTATGAGAAATCGGCCGAAAAGGGCGTAGCCGACGCGCAATATGCCGTTTCGCAGATCTATTGGAACCTCAACGACATACCGCCCGAGAAGAAAGCCAAGTCCCGCGACTGGCTGACGCGGGCTGCAAAGGCAGGTTTTGATACGGCCCAGGTGGATCTTGGCGTCTGGCTCGTCAACGGTGTGGGCGGTGCGCGTAATCTGGAAGAGGGCTTCCGCTGGCTCCTTGGTGCGGCCCAGCGCGGCAATGTCGTTGCCCAGAACAAGATCGCTCATCTCTATATTCAGGCGCTCGGCACCAAGCCGGATCCAGTCGAAGCCGCCAAATGGTACGTGCTGTCGCGCCGCGCTGGTCTCAAGGACCCCGGATTGGAAGATTTCTACCTCGGAATCGAAGAAGAACAGCAAAGAAAAGCCATCGACGCTGCAAACCGCTTCCGCCCTGCCTGAGTTGGAGGCCCCTTCGGGTGTCTCTCGGCTTTTTACCTTGAATTCCAGCGCGTTTTGTGGTCTTGAACCGCAAACTTTCAATCAGAAACCGCATTTGCGTGCCTGCCGGAAATTTCGGCTAGCAGGTTCAGCCACCTTTCAGGAACAACGTCATGGCCCGTTCAGCCCTTCTCAATGTCATGGTTCAGGCCGCTCTCAAGGCCGGAAAATCGTTGGCTCGTGACTTCGGTGAAGTTCAGAACCTGCAGGTTTCGGTCAAGGGCCCCGGCGATTTCGTGTCGCAGGCAGACCTCAAGGCTGAAAAGATCGTCCATGACGAGCTGATGAAGGCCCGCCCGACCTATGACTTTCTGGGTGAGGAAGGCGGCGAAGAAAAGGGTTCTGACGGCGCGCATCGCTGGATCGTCGATCCGCTGGATGGCACCACCAACTTCCTGCACGGCATTCCGCAATTTGCCGTTTCCATCGCGCTGGAGCGCAATGGCGAAATCGTCGCGGGCGTCATTTTTAACCCCGCAACGGATGAGCTTTTCACGGCAGAACGCGGCAGCGGCGCGTTTCTCAATGATCGCCGCATTCGCGTAGCCGCCCGCAAGCAGATCACCGATTGCGTCGTCAGCTGCGGCGTGCCGCATCTGGGTCGTGGCAATCACGGCAAGTTCTTGGTGGAGCTGCGTCACGCCATGGGCGAAGTGGCTGGCATCCGTCGTTTCGGCGCTGCGTCGCTGGATCTGGCCTATGTTGCGGCAGGCCGTCTCGATGGTTTCTGGGAAGCGGATCTTTCCCCTTGGGATATGGCTGCCGGTCTCGTCATCATCCGTGAAGCGGGCGGTTTCGTCAGCGACATGAAGGGCGGACAGGATATTCTCGGCACCGGCACCGTCGTTGCCGGTAACGAATATATTCGCAAGGCCCTTCATGAAGTCGTCAATCGACCCATTCCGGGCCGTTAAGCCTCTTTTTTCGCTCGTCAATCTCCAGAGGAGGCGTTTGTCGACGCCTCTCTTGAACAAGGGTTGAAAAACCCTTGGGACGTTACCGGCTTTTCACTTCAATTCGTCGCAATTTTCCACTAGCTTCCGCTCGTAACCGCGATCATGCGTTTGCGAACCGCTGCAAGGCGTGTTCAAACGTGTGTTGCGGCAGGTCCAAAGGGAATGAGCATTATGGCGGATACGGAACGGCTGGACGTTGGCGTCGAGAGAGAGGTGACGAAGGAATATCACCACAAACTGTCGAGCCCCACGCCATTTTTGTGGACGATGGTCATCTTCCTCATCATCGTCGCCTTCCTCGCCGCCATTCTGTTCCGGCAGGCGCAATCGGCTTTCATGACCAATCCGGGCCTGAACGGCTTCATTCTCGGCGTTCTGGTCATCGGTATCATCCTTGTTTTCACGCAGGTTCTCTCGCTTCGCCCGGAAGTGCGCTGGTTCAACGGCTTTCAGGCGGCAGGCGCAGTGGACAAGGTCGGCCGCACGCCAAAGCTTCTGGCGCCCATGCGCGCCGTCTTCGGCAGGCGCACCGATGTGCGCGTCTCCACCGTCACGCAGCGCTCCCTGCTGGATAGCATCGCTACGCGGTTGGACGAATCGCGCGATACGTCGCGCTATCTCATCGGCCTTCTGGTGTTTCTCGGGCTGCTCGGCACATTCTGGGGCCTCATCGGCACCATTGCCGCCATCAGCGGCGTCATTCAGGGCCTTGACCCTACATCGGGCGACACCAACGATATTCTCTCGTCTTTGAAGTCGGGTCTTACCGCGCCTCTGTCGGGCATGGGCACCGCGTTTTCGTCGTCTCTGCTCGGTCTGTCCGGCTCTCTCATTCTCGGTTTTCTGGACCTTCAGGCCGGTCGCGCCCAGAACCGCTTCTATACCGAGCTGGAAAACTGGCTTTCTTCCGTGACCGATACCGGCAAGGATATGGGCGCGGATGGCAAGTCTGGCGCTTACGGTGCCGCTGGCAGCGAGCGTTCGCTCGCCGCCATGACCAGCCTTGCGGAAGGCATTCAGGGCCTCGTCAAGAACATGCGCGGCGAACAGCAGATGCTGCGCGACTGGATCGAGGCGCAGCAGGAGGAATCCAAATCCCTGCGCCGCACGCTGGACAGGTTGTCGGCGCGCATGGATGCCGACCAGAAATACGCCAGAAGTTCATCCCGCCACGATAACGGGAGCGAGTGATCATGGCGCTTGGGCGCAACCGCCGACGCGACCGGGGTGTCGATTACTGGCCGGGTTTCGTGGATGCCTTGTCCACGCTTCTCATGGCCATCATGTTCCTGCTCACCGTGTTCGTGCTGGCGCAGTTCATTCTCTCGCGGGAAATTTCCGGCAAGGATGAGGTGATGAGCCGGCTGAACAACCAGATCGCGGAACTGACCGAATTGCTGGCGCTGGAAAAGGGTAGCAAGCAGGATATTGAAGATACGCTGGCCAATCTCCAATCCACGCTGGCCGTGTCGGAAACCGAGCGTTCGCGCCTGCAATCCCTGCTGGACTCCGGCGCGGGCAATAGTTCAGCCGCCAATGCCCGCGTGGGTCAGTTGACGGGTGAACTGGAAGATGCGCGCCAGACAGGTGCGCGTGCCTCTGCCCAGATCGACCTTCTCAACCAGCAGATCGCAGCGCTTCGCGCCCAGATTGCCTCTGTCGAAACCGCCTTGCAGGCATCTGAAGCGAAGGATTCTTCCTCTCAGGTCAAGATTGCCGATCTCGGTCGTCGCCTCAATGTGGCGCTGGCCCAGCGGGTGCAGGAGCTGAACCGCTATCGCTCGGATTTCTTCGGACGCCTGCGTGAGATCCTGTCGGACCGAGAAAACATTCGCATCGTCGGCGACCGCTTCGTCTTCCAGTCGGAAGTGCTGTTTCCATCAGGCGGCAATGATATGAACCCGGCAGGTCAGGACGAAATGGCCAAGCTCGCCATGGCCCTGATTGATCTCGCCAAGGAAATACCCGCCGAAATCAACTGGGTTCTGCGCGTGGATGGCCACACGGATAATGTCCAGCTTTCGGGCACTGGCCGCTTCCGCGACAATTGGGAACTTTCCTCTGCCCGCGCGACCTCCGTGGTCAAATATCTCATCTCCAAAGGCGTCCCCGCAAACCGCCTCGTCGCGGCTGGCTTTGGCGAATACCAACCCTTGGCAGATGGTGATACGCCTGAAGCGCGCTCGCAGAACAGACGCATCGAGTTGAAGCTGACCGAAAGGTGAGCGCTCCGCTCCGCTCGCTATGGCTTACCTCTCCCTTTGTAGGAGCGGACAGAAAATCACGATCTTAGCGCAGCTAAGTCGTAGATTTTCTTGGGTAGAGGGGTCGTTCCCCAACCACTAGCGCTCCTATATCGCAAGATATTTCCGATCTGAATCAATGCTTTAATAAAAATCTCCGAAAATCCGCCAAAAATCGATCTGCACTTTCTCAATGACGGGCGAATCACCAGCACAATGCCCCCGTTCCGCCCTCGGATACACCGCAAGGCGTTGCGGCGAGGCGGAACCGGCGCTGGTGGTGATGAGGCTACGCAACCTTTCATCACCGGGGTCTGGCAGCGATCTCCCCGGGGGCAACGGGTGAGGGGATAGCGCCGGTTTCGGACCGGCTGGCGCAATCTCCTCCATGTTCGATCCGGCCTGATGCTTGTGCGTTGCGAAGGCCTTACGGGTTCGTTTCGCGTCTGCGTCAGTCCGGCTCGTCAGCCACCGGGCGTACCGACAGCCCTTCGCCTATGGTCGAACGCGACCGGATGGCGGAACGGCGAAAGTCAGGCGGTACACAGGAACACGCTGCATCTGCCCTGCATCGCAAATGGTGCGGACGGATCGTGAGGGACGCATCGGCCAAAAGCCTATGCCCACCTCGTGGAAAACGGATCGCTTGTGCACGCGCCTCGATCAATCGGCGCGGATGTCAGGCGAAGGCAGGTGCGGCCGAACTGGCAGGGGGTATCCTTTAGGAGATGCCGCCGCCCGGAATGGGGAAGGGTTGGACCTTGGTCATGTCCGACCGGTTTTCCGGCAAGGTTCGCCCTCGCCATCCGGGAATAGCCAGCCGTGGCAAGAGATCGTGGGCGGACATAAATCGCTGAACGGGGCGCTGAAAGGTGCCACTCCTTACACTACCCAACGAGGCAACTTCCAGCGCCCCGTCCGAAATACCCATGGCCTCAAATGGCGATGGTCAGAATTGAGAAGATCAAGCCACGGGCAGATGCTACCGCGTGAACGGCGAAGCTTGGCTGAAGGAATGCGCTTCTGCATCCGTTGCAAAAAAATTGACGTTTGCGTAAAGGTAATCCGATCTATCCGGGAGGGGTTGATGGAGCAATTTGACGTTATTGTCGTGGGCGCGGGACTTGCCGGTCTGGTGGCGGCCAGCGAGGCTGCCGAGCGTGGGCTGAAAGTCTGTCTGCTGGATCAGGAAGGCGCGCAGAATCTCGGCGGGCAGGCCTTCTGGTCGCTGGGCGGTCTTTTTTTCGTCGATAGTCCTGAACAGCGCTTCATGCGTGTCCGCGACAGTCTCGATCTTGCCCGGCAGGACTGGTTCGGTTCCGCCGCCTTTGACCGGCCAGAGGACCATTGGCCGCGCCTTTGGGCTGAAGCCTATCTGAATTTCGCAGCTGGTGAGAAGCGCGCATGGCTGCATGGGCTTGGCATGCGGTGGTTTCCGGTTGTCGGCTGGGCCGAACGCGGCGGCGCGCATGCCCATGGTCACGGCAACTCGGTGCCGCGCTTCCATGTGACCTGGGGCACCGGCCCCGGTGTACTGGAGCCCTTCGTCAGAAAGGTCAAAACCCTTGCAGAGACCGGGCGCATCGTTCTCAAATTCCGCCATCAGGTCGATGTGCTTGATAGCACCAATGGTGCGGTGACCGGCGTTTCCGGCATGGTGCTGTATCGGGACACCGTTCAGCGTGGGCAAAGCAGCAGCCGGCTCGGTATTGATACATTTCAACTTACCGCCTCGGCGGTCATTGTCACATCGGGTGGCATTGGTGGCAACCACGCGCTGGTGCGCCAGAACTGGCCGGTCGAGCGGCTGGGGCAACCACCAGCAGAAATGGTCTGCGGCGTTCCTGCCCATGTGGACGGGCGCATGGTTGCCATCACAGAAGCGGCGGGCGGTGCCGTCATCAACCGCGATCGCATGTGGCATTATACCGAGGGGGTGAAGAACCATGATCCGATCTGGCCAAACCATGGCATCCGCATTCTGCCAGGTCCGTCATCCTTCTGGTGCGATGCGCGGGGTGATCGGTTGCCAGCGCCTGCCATGCCGGGTTTCGATACGCTGGGCACGCTGAAAATTCTGCGTGAACGGGGCAGCGATTATAGCTGGTTCATTCTGACCAAGGCGATCATCAAGAAGGAATTTGCACTATCCGGTTCCGAGCAGAACCCGGACCTGACGGGCAAGAATATTCGCCTTCTTCTCAAACGTCTGGGCAAGGAGCCGCCCGGTCCGGTCAAGGCTTTCATGGAGCACGGCGAAGACTTTGCCGTTCGCGATACGCTGGAGGAACTGGTGGACGCCATGAACGCGATCACCGGTGAGGCGCATCTGGATACAGGCCACATTCGCCACCAGATCGAGGCGCGGGACCGGGAGCTGACCAACGGTTTCAGCAAGGATGCGCAGATCACCGCCATCAGGGGTGCGCGCAATTATCTCGGCGACAAGCTGATGCGCACTGCCAAGCCCCATCGTTTGCTGGACCCGGCAGCCGGACCCCTGATTGCGGTTCGCCTGCACATCCTCACCCGCAAAACGCTAGGCGGTCTGCACACCGACCTCCATGGCCGGGTGCTGGATGGCAACGGCGAGGCGGTGCCTGGGCTTTACGCGGCGGGCGAAGTCGCAGGCTTCGGCGGCGGCGGCATGCACGGTTATAATGCGCTGGAAGGCACCTTCCTTGGAGGATGCCTGTTTTCCGGACGCGTGGCTGGTCGGAGTGTCGGAGGCTAGCTGGATTTCAACAGCGTGACGACCTCGTCCTCGCCTGATGTCTGGAACTGAAGACGGGCGAGTTTCGCATAGAGGCCGCCCTGTCTCGAAAGGCTCTGATGCGTGCCCTCCTCGATGATGCGGCCTTCATCCATCACCAGAATGCGGTCGGCTTTCAGCACGGTTGCGAGGCGGTGGGCGATGACGATGGTGGTGCGTTTGGCAATCAGCTGATCCAGCGCCTTCTGCACCAGCGTTTCGCTCTCGGCATCCAGCGCAGATGTTGCTTCGTCAAGAAGCAGAATCGGCGCGTCCCGCAGAATGGCGCGGGCAATGGCGATGCGCTGGCGCTGGCCACCGGACAGTGTGACGCCGCGTTCCCCAACAATGGTGTCGTAGCCGCTACCGAGCTTGGCAATGAAGCCATCTGCCTGAGCGGCAATCGCGGCGGCCTGCACGTCTTCGCGGCTGGCATTGGGTTTGCCAAAGGCGATGTTGTCGTGAATGGACGCGGCGAAGATCGCCACATCCTGCGGCACGATGGCCAGCCGCGACCGCAGCTCTTCCAGCGTGACCGAACGGATATCGGTGCCATCCACCATGATGCGGCCGTTCTGCGGATCGTAAAAGCGCATCAAAAGCGAAAAGACGGTGCTTTTCCCAGCGCCCGATGGCCCGACAATCGCGACCGTTTCACCAGCCGCAACCTTGAAGGACAGGTCGGATAGAATCGGTCTGCCAACGGCCTGTGGATAATGGAAAGCAACACTTTCGAAGCTTGCTTCGCCACGGGCTGGAGCAGGCAGGGCAACTGGCGCTGCGGGATTTTCGACCGGCGATCTCTCCTGAAGCAGCTCGGACAGCCGCTCGGCGGCACCGCCTGCTTGCGAAAGCTCGCCCCAGACTTCTGAGAGCTGGCCGAGCGAGCTTGCGGCGATGACGGAATAGAGAACGAACTGGCTGAGCGTGCCAGCCGAAATCGTCCCATTTAGAACGCCATGTGCGCCATACCACAGAATGGCGACGACGCTGCCGAACACGAAGCTGATGGCGACGGCTGTCAGAACTGCGCGGGCGCTGATGGCTGCGCGGGCGCCGCGATAGGCCGTTTCGACCGCATTATTATAGCGAGAGTTGGCCAGCACTTCCGCATTGAAGGACTGGATGGTGCGGCTGGCGGAAACGGTTTCGGCGGCAAAGGCAGAGGATGTGGCAAGGGCATCCTGCGTGATGCGTGACCGCGAACGGACGGAGCGGCCAAAGGCGATCAGCGGGAAGACGATGAGCGGGATGGCCAGCAGCGCAAGGCCGGAAAGGCTGGGGCTGGTATAGACCATCATGACCACGGCACCCAGACAGAGCAAGATGTTGCGCAGCGCCTGCGAGGCCGATGAGCCGAAAGCGGAGCGGATCTGCACCGTGTCGGCGGTCAGGCGCGAGGCCAGTTCGCCGGAGTGGTTTACATCAAAGAATGCCTGGGACAACGATGTGAGGTGGGCAAACACATCGCGGCGAAGATCGGCAACGACCCGCTCACCAATGGTCATGACGTAATAATAACGCATGGCGCTGGCCAAAGCGAGCACGACGGCAATGGCCAGAAGCATGGCGAAATAATTGTTGATCATGGCGCCATCGGCACCTGCAAAGCCGTGATCGACGATCCGGCGCACGGCAAGCGGCAAAGCGAGCGTCATGGCAGACGACAGCACAAGGGCGAAAATGGCGGCTGCAACCAGCCCGCGATAGCGCTTCAGATAGGGGAACAGGCTCGCGAGAGGCTTGGGCGATTTGCGCATGGCCGATTTCGGTTCCTGAATGTCTGCCACGATCAACTCCTACATTTGCCGACATGCTGTTGTGCCAAGTGTTGACCGAGCATCAGCAGGCACTTGTTATCTCGGTGACCTTCATGTATAGGCTCCGCATCGAATTGGGAAGCCATGGCCAAATGGTCTGGAGCTTCATTATTGAATTGGCTCAGTTGACGCAATTGCGACAAATGGTCCGCATGTCACTAAAGCAGGAAGATTGTTATGAAGGCTGAAATTCATCCCGACTATCACATGATCAAAGTGGTCATGACCGATGGCACAGAATACGAAACACGCTCCACATGGGGCTCCGAGGGTCAGGTCATGAACCTCGAAATCGATCCAAGCTCGCACCCTGCCTGGACAGGCGGCAACCAGCAGCTGATGGACCGTGGCGGTCGCGTTTCCAAGTTCAACAAGCGTTTCGGCGGCCTCGGCCTCTAAGCTTCTTGATATTGAAAAGAATAGAAAAAACCCCGGAGCGATCCGGGGTTTTTTGTTGCGTGCAGTTTTGGGGCGTTTACCGCTCCGCCTGTGAGGGGCTAAATTTTACAGAGCCCGAGAACAAAAAAGGCAGACCGAAGCCTGCCTTAGAAGTGTTTCGTCGTCTGCAAAGCCGACTTGGCGTCTCAGTTTCCTGAGAATGCGGTACGGAGCAGGTTGAGCTGCGCCTGAACGCTGTTCTCATTGTCTGGAACCTTGGCGGCTTCAGACGGGCGATAGATTTCGCGGTCGAGAAGGGCGACGCGGTTCTGGAGGCGAAGCGAACGCTCGACGAGATCGCGGAACGATTCCGGCAGGTCACCCCAGCCGGGAGCGTTGCGATCAACGTTGAAGTTGTCGAGACGGACTTTGTTCTTCTCGCTCAGAACCTGATCGCGGCTCATTTCGCCATTGTTGACAGCGCGCTGGAGAAGAAGCCAGGAAGCCATCTGCATGAGGCGGGTTGTGAGACGCATGGATTCTGCGGCGTAAAGAACCGAGGCCATCCGTGGCAATACTTTGGAAGCTGCGCGCCCGGAACCGTCGAGGTAGGTCGCAGTTTCTTCTACCAAAGTCATGCCCTCAGAATAAAGGCTCTTGAACTGGTTGGAAGCTGCAGCACGGCCAGCAAAGCTGATAGTATTCAAAACCTGTTCTGACATTTTTTCAAATCCTGCTTACGCACCATACTACGGCAACGGAACTGAGGCGTAATAGTTCCGGCGTCTTTGTATTTTCAGGATGATAGCAATAGCCCAAATACGCAAGCTGATTATTAAAGAAAGGTTAATACCCACAGCTTTGGTCGTTTTGGGGCTGGACAAAAAAAGAGCCGCAAAAGCGGCTCTCAAGGTAAAACAGGGAGAAAAATCAGACCAAATCGCCGATAGGAGAAACTGCCTGAGGTTCAGCAGAACTGAACATGTATATTAATCGCTTAAAAAGCTTAATTTTTGGTTAATGGTAAACGAAATTCTGACCCGCTGCGTAACGTTAATGGAACGTCACGCAACCGATCAGGAGCGGAACAGGGTTTCTGCTGACTTTCGGCCCGCTGCCTTCTTCTCACGCTCAACTTCCAGTCTTGTTATTTCCACTTGAAGTATTGTGATGCGCGCCGTCAGCTCGTCCACCGACAATGGCGAGAGATCGCCACCCACAACATGGGTGGTGGCTGGGGGCTTCATGGATGGTTCGTCAAAGACACTCATATTCCGGCTCCTTTTTCCAACTCCGCCTCATCCTCGGGATATTGCGGGGCGCGAGGATCGAGCGAGGCGCTTTCAGGGGTGATCTGTGCCATGGCGGTGGTGGAGAAATTGTCCTTCTCTTCCGCAGGCAGAGCGGCGCGTTGGCGCGAGCGGAACATGGCATAGGCGGTGATGAGCAGGTGCGAAATGGCCGTGACCCAGAAGAGAGCATAGGGGCCGAAGGAGGTCATGATCGGGCCGCCGAGGGTCGGGCCAATGATGGTGCCGATGCCATAGAGCAGCAAGAGCCCACCAGAGACTTTGACGAAGTCTTCTGAGGAGGCGTAGTCGTTGGCATGCGCGACCGCGATGGGGTAGAGCGCATTTGCTGTGGCGCCATAGACCGCGATCATACCGATCAGCACATAGGCGTGGCCTGGCTGGACGAGGGTGACGGCAAGGCCTGCAAGGGCCGCCACGCCGGACAGACCGGCTAGCACATAGCGGCGGTCGATCCTGTCGGAGAGCTTGCCCGCTGGAAACTGTGCCAATGCGCCGATGAAGATGGTGACACTGACCATGATGGCGATGGTGGTGGGGTCAAGGCCCGCACGCGCGCCGAAAACCGCGCCTAAGGTGCCGTATGCGCCGTTGGCGATGCCGATCAGCAAGATGCCGATGAATGAGACGGGTGAGTTTCGATAAAGTGCTGGAAGATCCAGCTTGACCTTTTTGAGAGGCTGAGGGCTTTCCGCTTTCGACAGCATGGCGGGCATGATGGCGACGCAATAGATGATGGCGCAGACCATGAAGAGCGAGGTGTTGCTGACGGTGCCGAATGGGACGAGCAATTGTCCTGCCACGACGCCGAACAGGGTGATGGCGATGTAAAGGGAGAAGATCGCGCCACGGCTTTCATTGGTAGCGCGCTCGTTCAGCCAGCTTTCGATGATCATGGAGGTGCCAGCGGTGCAGAAACCGGTCAGCGCACGCAGCGCGACCCAGGATACATCATCGACGAAAAGTCCGGTTAGCAGAACTGTGAGGCAGATGAGGGCGACAAAACTGCCGAAGGCCCTGATATGACCGGCGCGCCGCACGATGCTGGGTGCCACAAAACAACCAACGACGAAGCCCGCAGCCCATGACGTGCCGAGAAAGCCCAGCACTTCGTTGGAATATCCTTCTGCCGATCCCCTCACGGGCAAGAGAAGGCCCTGGAGACCATTGCCCAGAAACAGAAACAAGGTGCTGGTTAAAAGGGCGAATACGGGTAGAAGGTTTCTGCTCATAAGGCCACTCTCATGCTAAGCGATTGGTTGCGCCGCTGTGGATGGCGCGCGAATGGGGTATGTGTCTTTGGTGAGCGTTAAAAATGTCCAGCCTGTGACACTGTGACAATAAAGCCAAAAGGTTTCGGGATGACGAAGGCAATAGGGCTTTTTTTACTACTGGCCATGGTCGTCCAGATTATTCGCCCGCTTGGCCTGCCGGGCCTGCGCAAACGCGCCGACTTCTGGAAACTCGCAGTGATTGCCTTTGTCATCTGGTCTCTAGTGTTACTGCTGCGGCCCTGAATAGAGCCGCAGCATTCTGAAATCTTCAAAGTTTTCTCTTCAGATAATGCTCCACCTGCCGCTTTTCCCAATCCGCATTGAGGAATGGCACCTTGTCGAATGTTCGCAAACCATGGCCGATGACGGCAAGACCCAGCCCAAGTGCTGGCCAGATGGCCCAGAAATAATGCGGGCTGGTGAGAAGGTTGACCACGGCAAGGAACACAACAAGCACGACATATCTGGCGACGTGCATGTAAAATGCCTTGATGTTGCGCACGCGGGCGAAGGCGACAGCCTCTTCCGCTTCGATGCTGTTTATGGGTGTTGCGGGCATGTCTTTGGGATCCTGTTCGGTGAGTTGCGATACATCGATCTCGAAGATGGACGCCAATGTTTTTGAGGTCTCCAGACTTGGCGCCTGCCCACGCTCGATCCGCTGGATGGTCCGTGTGCTGAGGCCGCTGATGGTCGCCAGTTGTTCCTGCGACCAGCCGCGTTGAAGTCTCAGTTTCTGTATCAACATTGATGTCTCTCCACGTTCGATGCCGAACACCTGCCTTCGATGCCGCACCACTGCCACGTCACGGGGCCGACTGTCGGGTTCGTGTCGGGTGACGCAGGTCGCAAGCCGAGTTGATCATGCTTTGACTGGAGAGGATTTTGAAGGGGAATGGAAAAACAAAACCGCCCGCAACGATGTTGCGAGCGGCGTTTGGACTGGTCTTGAAGCCGGAGGCTGGATCAGGCGGCTTTTTCAAGCTCCTGCTTCCAGTTGCCCAGTGCGGCAAGCGTGTTCATTTCTGCGCGGTGGCGGAAGGCGCGCTGGCCGGCGGCGACATTCTCGGACTTGCCGCCCCATGCCTTGAGAGCCGTATCCTGAAGGGCGCGACCATAGGAGAAGGTAAGGGCCCATGGCAGATCGTAGCCAGCGTTCATGGCGCTCAGATGTGCGGTTGCTTCTTCGGCGGACTGGCCGCCTGAGAGGAAGGCAACGCCCGGAACGGCTGACGACACGGTGGCCTTCAAAACCTTGACGGTCTTTTCTGCGACTTCTTCGACGGATGCCTTGCGGGCGTTCTTGCCATCGATGACCATGTTTGGCTTGAGGATCATGCCTTCGAGGTTGACGCGGGCATCGTACAGATCGGTGAAGACGGTGCGCAGCACCCATTCGGTCACTTCGGCACAACGATCAATGCTGTGGGTGCCGGGTTCACCATCCATCAGAACTTCAGGCTCAACGATGGGAACGATGCCAGCCTGCTGACATAGGGCGGCATAACGGGCGAGCGCCTGAGAATCCGCCTTGATGGAGCCCCATGTGGGCAGGCCCTGGCCGATGTTGATGACGCCGCGCCACTTGGCAAAACGCGCACCGGCTTCGTAATAGGTCTTCAGGCGATCCGCCAGGCCATCGAGACCTTCGGTCACTGTTTCGCCGGGGAAGTTGGCCTGCGGCTTTGCACCCGTATCGACCTTGATGCCGGGAATGCTGCCCGCTGCCTTGATGATATCAACGAAAGGCGTGCCATCGGCGGCCTTCTGGAACAGGGTTTCTTCATAGAGGATGACGCCGGAAATGCACTTCGTCATTGCATCTTCGGTGCGAAACAGCATTTCGCGATAATCGCGGCGGCTGTCTTCGGTGGATGCCAGACCGATGCTGTCAAAGCGCTTCTTGATGGTGCCGGTGGATTCATCTGCTGCCAGCAAACCTTTGCCGTCGGCAACCATTTTCACTGCGATGTCTTCAAGACGTTCCGTCATTTTCAATCTCCCTAAGCACGATGAATCTGGGTTAGCAGAAGAATTTGGGAAGGAAAATGGCACGCTAAATCATTGAAACGATTGAAATCATTTCAATCGTTTGAAACTTCAGGAAATCTTTAAAAATATTTAAATGAGGGGTTGGGTCCCGCTGCGCGCACGTGACGCCATGTCTGGCGCGGTCCCCGGAAACAAGTCTAGGGACGAAGAAAGCGCTCCCGCCCTCCAGGTGGAGAGCGGGACGCGGTGTTCAAGTTTACTTCTGTTCCTGAAGGATGGCGACGCCGGGCAGGACCTTGCCTTCCATCCACTCCAGAAACGCGCCGCCTGCGGTGGAGATGTAGGTGAAGTCATCGGCCACGCCTGCATGGTTGAGGGCGGAGACCGTATCACCACCACCGGCCACGGAAACGAGCTTGCCGTTTCGGGTGCATTCGGCTGCATATTGCGCGGCGGCGACAGTTGCCTTGTCGAAGGGTGCGATTTCGAAGGCGCCGAGCGGGCCGTTCCAGACGAGGGTTTCAGCGCGGGAAATCCAGCCCTTGATGGCTTCGACGGATTTGGGGCCGACGTCGAGTACCATCGCATCTTCAGGGATTTCGCTGATATCGACGACTTCGTTTTCGGCGTTGGCCTTGAATTCGCGGGCAACGACGCCGTCTTCCGGCAGCACGATGGCGCAGCCTGCGGTGGCTGCTTCGATCATGATCTGCTTTGCGGTTTCGGCCAGATCATGCTCGCAGAGCGACTTGCCGACCTGTGTGCCGCGTGCGGCCAGAAAGGTGTTGGCCATGCCGCCGCCGATGACGAGCGCATCGACCTTCTTGACGAGGTTCATCAACAGATCGATCTTGCTGGAGACCTTTGCGCCGCCAACGATGGCAACGACGGGGCGCACGGGTGCGCCGAGGCCTTTTTCCAGCGCCTCAAGCTCTGCCTGCATGGTGCGGCCAGCATAAGCGGGCAGGTGGCGGGCCAGGCCTTCCGTTGAAGCATGGGCGCGGTGTGCTGCGGAGAACGCATCGTTGACGTAGATATCGCCGTTCTTGGCAAGCTCGGCCACGAAGGCCGCATCGTTCTTTTCTTCACCCTTGTGGAAGCGTGTGTTTTCCAGAAGCAGAATATCGCCATTGGTCATGGCGGCGACGGCATCCGCTGCGGGTGCGCCAATGGCATCCGAGGCGAAATGGACCTTCTGGCCCAAGACGTCTTCCACCGAGGAGGTGATGAGGGACAGCGACATATCCGCGACGGGCTCGCCCTTGGGGCGGCCGAAATGCGCCAGCAGAATGACTTTTGCGCCCTTCTTCGACAATTCGAGGATCGTTGGCGCAACACGCTCGATGCGGGTCTTGTCCGTTACCTTACCGTCAGCAACCGGCACGTTGAGATCAACGCGAACGAGAACGCGCTTTCCGGAGATGTCGGTGAGGTGATCGAGGGTCTTGAAGGCTGGCATGGATCGATCCTGATATCGTTGAAAGGATTGGCTTTGCGCGCGACCATACTATGCCTGACCGGTGGTGCAAGTCGCTCAATCATGATTTTCGCTCTGGCCGGGGTCACGTGTCGCTGACGGTATCGTGTTACCGGGCACGGCAGGCGCTTCGCGTTGCTTTTCCTTGGCGATATGGCTGCGGATGCGCTGGTTGATCTCCTTGAAGCTGATGAAAACCGGAAGCGCCGTGGCCGGTTCGACCGGCTCCAGCGAGATGCCGACGCTGGAAATGGCGTGGTTTTCATCCAGATCCCGCACAATCAGAATGAGCGAGCCCAACCTCACGCGGTCTGCATATTCGGCCTTGCCGCCGAAACGGTTCTGGATGAGTTCGGCAACCGTTAGTGACTGTTCCTGCGTCGTCAGAAGGCCGGGGCCGTAGGAGGCATCCAGTTCTTTCGCCGGGCGCTGGGGGGAGATGGCGAAGGTGCCGAAGATGTCCTCATCATCCTTCGTCAAAGGTTTGGCGCTGGCAAACAGCCGGTCCAGAAGGCGGGTGTAGCTGGGCATGACGAAGAGATAGACCAGATCGTTCTCGCGCAGCCGTCCGGCATATTGGTAACGGATGGACTTGCCATCCCGCACCACAAGCGAGGGCATGGCCCAGCGGGGAATGCGCTCGCCCTGCAACACGGCGCTGCCCTTGGCCACGCGGTAGGAGATGAGTTCGTGGTTGGCGGTGCCGGGCAGGTCCACCTCCAGCTTGTCGACATCACCCATGCGCGGCGGGACGATGAGACCCAGCTTCGTGGCCACGGGCTTGATGGTCCATCCCTGTATCAGAAGTGAAACCAGCACGATGATGAAGGCTGCGTTGAAATAGACATCTGCACCCGGCAATCCGCCAAGTGCAGGAAGGATGGCGAGCAGAATGGAGACCGCGCCGCGCAGGCCGACCCATGCGACGAAGGTGGTTTCCTGCTGGGTGTAGTTGAAGGGCATGAGGCTGAGCCAGACGGCAAGCGGGCGTGCGATGAAGATGAGAAACAGCGCCAGCAAGACCGCCGGTATGATGATGGCCGGAAACTGCGAGGGCGTGGCGAGCAGCCCGAGCATCAGGAACATGATGATCTGCGCCAGCCACGTCATGCCCTCATGGAAACGTCGGATCGCGCCCTTGGCAAACACCGTGCGGTTGCCAGCGACGATGCCCGCCACATAAACCGCCAGAAAGCCGCTGCCGTGCATTGCGCCGGTGAAGGAAAAGACCAGAAGCGCCAAGGCCAGAACAAGGATCGGCACCAGTCCGCGATCCACTTGAAAACGGTTGACGACATTGGCGATCATCCAGCCGCCGAGAAGGCCGAAGACCACGCCGAGGCCCATTTCCTGCAAGAACAGCAACAGGAAGCTGCTATCGAAACCGGCAAGACCTTCGCCCTTGGACACCACTTCGACCAGCGCGATGGTGAGGAAAATCGCCATGGGATCATTGGTGCCGGACTCCACTTCAAGGGTGGACCGCACCTGATCACGAATATGGATGCCGCCGATGCGCAGGAGGAAGAACACGGCCGCCGCATCTGTCGAGGCAACGATGGAGCCGAGCAGCAGTCCTTCCAGCCAGGAAAAGCCCAGAAGAAGCGCGGCTGCGCCTGCGAAAAACACCGATGTCAGCACCACGCCGACGGTGGCGAGCGCAATGGACGGCCCGGCTGCCAGCCGGAAGGACTGGACCGATGTGCCGAAGCCTGAATCAAACAGGATGACGGCCAGCACCAGCGAGCCCATCATATAGGCCAGCGGATTGTTGCTGAAATGGATGCCCAGCCCATCCGTGCCAGCGGCAAGGCCTATCATCAGGAACAAGAGCAGAAGCGGGGCGCCGAAGCGGTAGGCGATGAGGCTGGAAAAGGCGGCGACAAGAACAAGGACGGTGGCGACCAAGAGTAAGATGTAAAACGATTCCACGCACACGTCCTTCCATGAAGGTCGCTTGCCACGTATGCTCCCGCACGTCAGCAATCAATGCGCCACGTTTTGGACGGCCACGGCGCGCTGTTTCACGCAGAGGTCAGGGCAAGGCGAGGTCTATCGAATGGTACGGCAGGGAGCGATGCGAACACACACGCGACCGAATCCCTAGTCTTGATTTTTCCGGGCGAAAATAGACGAGAGCAAGGCGGCGGCTAGAAATTCATGAAAGATGTACTATCGAACGCAATCGCAATGAACGGTGAGATGATGCGTATAGCGTAGCTTGACGCTTTTCACCTGATTTGCTAGCTTTTGATATGAAAATTCGAAACGTGATCCATAAAGGTTTACGCCGCCTGATCGAAGATGATGACGCGACCGGCCTGCAGTCTGCCGTAGTCCCGAAACTTCTTCGCATTGTTTCGTTCCTTCAGGAAATGGAACGGGAGGAGGAGTTGCGCACGGTTCCAAGCTGGAAGGCTCATCAGCTTGTGGGTGATCGTAAAGGGACCTGGAGCCTTTTCGTGACGAAGAATTGGCGGATCACGCTGCGGATCGATCAAGCTGAAATCGAAATTGTCGATCTTGACTATGAAGACTACCACTAGGAGGTGGCTATGAATGCGATGCAAGGCATCCGCCTGAAGAACCCTGCTCATCCCGGCGGTTTCATCAAGAGCGAGATTATTGAGGCGCTTGAACTATCGGTAACGGCTGCGGCGCAGGTCCTCGGCGTTACGCGCGCGGCATTGTCTGCGCTGTTGAATGAGCGTTCTAACCTGTCGCCGGAGATGGCGTTGAGAATAGAAAAAGCCTTCGGGGTGTCCATGGATACGCTCATGAGGATGCAGAACAGCTTTGACATTGCTCAGGCGCGCAAGCGTGAAGGTGAGATTCATGTCGCACAGTTCCGTCCAAGCCATTCGATGACCCGATCGTGCTGACTTTGCCTGAGACGTGACACCCTAAAACGAGAAAACCCGGCGAGATCGCTCTCGCCGGGTTTTGCTGTTCATAGACAGAACGAAATCAGATGGTCTTGGCGAATGCCACGGCTGTGTCCGACATGCGGTTGGAGAAGCCCCATTCGTTGTCGTACCAGGTCAGGATGCGCACGAAGTTGCCTTCCATGACCTTTGTCTGGTCTGTCGCGAAGATGGAAGAGTGGCTGTCGTGGTTGAAGTCACGGGAAACCAGTGGCTCGTCCGTGTAGCCGAGAACGCCCTTCAGCGCGCCGTTGGATGCGGCCTTGATGGCTTCGTTGATTTCTTCGACCGTGGTGTTTCTCTTGGCCACGAACTTGAAGTCGACAACCGATACGTTTGGTGTTGGAACGCGGATCGATGTGCCGTCGAGCTTGCCCTTGAGGTGCGGCAGAACGAGGCCGACAGCCTTGGCAGCGCCGGTCGATGTTGGGATCATGGACAGGGCTGCGGCGCGGGCGCGGTACAGGTCCTTGTGCATGGTGTCCAGCGTTGGCTGGTCGCCCGTGTAGGAGTGGATCGTGGTCATGAAGCCGTGGTCGATGCCGACGACGTCATCCAGAACCTTCACGACCGGCACCAGGCAGTTGGTGGTGCAGGAAGCGTTGGAGATGACGAGGTGATCCTTCGTCAGCTGGTCGTGGTTGACGCCGAAAACGACCGTCAGGTCCGCACCTTCGGCAGGAGCCGAGATGATGACGCGCTTTGCGCCAGCGGTGAGGTGGGCGGCGGCCTTGTCACGGGCAACGAAAATGCCTGTGCATTCCAGCGCGATATCGACGCCGAGTTCCTTGTGCGGCAGCTGTGCAGGGTCGCGAACGGCGGTTACCTTGATCGGCTTGCCACCGGCAACGATGATGGTGTCGCCTTCGACCTTCACGTCTGCAGGGAACTTGCCATGGATGCTGTCATAACGCAGCAGGTGCGCATTGGTCTCGACCGGGCCGAGGTCGTTGATGGCAACGACTTCGATATCGGTACGGCCGGATTCCACGATGGCGCGAAGGACGTTGCGGCCGATGCGGCCGAAACCGTTGATGGCAACTTTAACTGTCATTGAGATACTCCCTGTCAATATATTCGAATTTTGTTTGAAATGGTGACAGCCCGGAGAGGCGAATGGCATGTCCGCCGCCCCAGGTTTTGTTCAGGCCGTTCAGCCGAGCTTTGCTTCAGCCGCAGCAACCACTGCTTCTGCAGTGATGCCGAACTTCTTGTAAAGCTCCTTGGCAGGTGCGGATGCGCCGAAGGAGTGCATGCCGATGAAGTCACCATCATTGCCGATGAAGTAATCCCAACCCTGACGGATGGCGGCTTCGACACCGATCTTGACAGGCGACGTGCCGATGATGGCTTCGCGGTAGGTTTCTGGCTGTTCCATGAACAGTTCGAAGCAGGGAACCGACACAACGCGTGTGGAAATGCCCTTTGCCTTCAGATCAGCTGCGGCCTTGAGTGCGATTTCCACTTCCGAGCCGGAGGCGAAGATCGATACCTTCGCATCGCTATCCGAAACCAGCTCATAGGCTCCGTGGGAGACGAGGTTCTTTTCCTCGTAGTCCTTGCGGGCCGGTGTCAGGTTCTGGCGGGTCAGCGCCAGCGCAGATGGGCGGTTTTTCTGATGCAGGGCGAACTGCCAGGCTTCCGCTGTTTCCGTTTCATCCGCAGGGCGGAAGACCAGAAGGTTTGGAATGGCGCGAAGCGCAGCGATCTGCTCGACCGGCTGGTGGGTCGGGCCGTCTTCACCAACGCCAATCGAGTCATGGGTCAGAACGTGAACGACGCGGATGCCCATGAGAGCGGCCAGGCGGATGGACGGACGGCAATAATCCGAGAAGATCATGAAGCCGCCAGCGTAAGGAATGAGACCGCCATGCAGCGCGATACCGTTCATGGCGGCTGCCATGCCGTGCTCGCGGATACCGTAGTGGAGGTAACGGCCGGAGAAATCGGTCGGTGTGATCGACTTCATCTGGCTGGTCTTGGTGTTGTTGGATGGCGTGAGGTCGGCAGAGCCGCCGATGGTTTCAGCCAGAATGCCGTTGATGACTTCGAGGGCATCTTCCGATGCCTTGCGTGTGGCAACGGTTGGATTGTCAGCAGCGACCTTCTTCTTGAAGGCATCGATCGAGCTGTCGAAATTGCCCGGCATATCGCCAGCAAAGCGGCGCTTGAACTCAGCCTTTTTGTCCGCGTCTGTCGCTTCGAGGCGTGCGATCCATTCCTGGCGAGCCTTGGTGGAGCGCAGACCGGACAGACGCCATGCGTCGAGCACATCTTCTGGAATGACGAATGCTTCGGCTTCCCAGTTTGCGTTCTTGCGGGCGGCAGCAATTTCTTCGGCACCCAGCGGGTTGCCGTGCACCTTGTGCGTGCCCTGCTTGTTTGGCGCGCCAAAACCGATGATGGTCTTGCAGGCGATGAAGGTTGGGCGGTCGGACTTGTGTGCGGCTTCGATGGCGTTTGCAATCGCTTCCGGGTCGTGACCGTCGATCTCGATGGTGTTCCAGTGAACGGCCTTGAAGCGCGCGATCTGGTCTGTGGAATCGGACAGGCCAACTTCACCATCGATGGTGATGTTGTTGTTATCCCAGAACAGCACGAGCTTGTTGAGCTTCAGGTGGCCAGCAAGCGCGATGGCTTCGTGGCTGATGCCTTCCATGAGGCAACCGTCGCCGCACAGCGCATAGGTGTAGTGATTTTGCAGATCCGAACCGAATTCTTCTTCCAGCTTGCGTTCGGCAATGGCCATGCCAACTGCGTTGGCAATGCCCTGACCGAGCGGACCTGTTGTCGTTTCAATGCCGGTAGCATGGTTATATTCCGGGTGACCTGCGGTCTTGGAATCCAGCTGACGGAAGCGCTTGATCTCGTCGATCGTCATGTCCTCGTAACCGGTGAGGTAGAGGAGCGCGTAAAGCAGCATGGAGCCGTGACCGGCAGACAGCACGAAGCGGTCGCGGTCTGGCCACTGCCAGGCCTTCGGATCGAATTTCATGTAACGGGTGAAAAGGACCGTGGCCACATCCGCTGCGCCCAATGGCAGGCCGGGGTGGCCGGAATTGGCCTTCTCCACAGCATCCATGGCAAGAAATCGGATTGCATTGGCCATCCGGTCGTGTTTATCGCGAGAAATCATGGCTTTTCCGTCTGTTCCGGGTGAAAGGAGATAGCCTTATGACTATCCAAAAAGCGGTTTGATCCATAGCAGGTGGTGCGGGCGAGTCAATAAAACCAGGGCCGCTTGCGGTTCGATCTTGAACAAAAATCGTTTCGCATGATGGCGACATTTGGACGCCCGCCACGTTTGCGCCCTTGCGGTGGTGCATTCATCCACAGCGCAAAGTGTTTGAATGTATTGGTTTGATTGACGTAGAGGTTAACAAAGTCATATCGTGCAGCGGCCCTGATTGACACCAAGCGACAACGATTCGGCTTGTGGCTTGCGGTTTGGAAGAAACGATGACGGCGGAAAAAACCATACACATCGCGTTGTCGGAGCTTAGCTCCGCCATCAACAGCCTTGAAAACGCAATCGACATGCGGATCGAGCGCCAGCGCGAGAGCGGCGAGGTTGAGAACGAGGTGAAGCGCGTGCATGTGGACCGTGCGCGCCTGGCGCAGGAGCTTGACCAGTCGCAATTTCGCGCCAACCGCCTTGAGGAAGTCAATCGCGAGGTTTCCCGCCGCCTTGTGACGGCAATGGAAACGATCCGCGCAGTGCTGGACCGGTAAGGACTTAAAATTCATGGCTCAAGTAACGGTGATGATTGACGGCAAGGCCTATCGCATGGCCTGCGAGGCAGGGCAGGAAGCGCATCTGACCGATCTCGCCAGCCAGTTCGACCAATATGTCGGCCACCTGAAAAGCCAGTTCGGCGAGATCGGCGATCTGCGCCTGACGGTTATGGCGGGCATCATGATAACAGACGAAATGTCGGAGCTTTCCCGCAAGATCGAAGCGCTGGAAAAGCAGGTTGCGACGCTTCAGCACAGCCATGATGGAATGGCCCAGAGCAAGGCGAGGACCGACGAGCTGGTGGTGAATGCCATCTCGGATCTGTCATCGCGCCTGAACGGTATTACCGAAAAACTGGTGGCAAGGCCCAAGCCTGCGGTGAATTAGTACGGCCTGACCGGGCGATTTCACGCTTGGCGCTCCTCATGCGAAATTATGGCGTCGCCCCCTTCCGCATGTTCACGAACTTCCCTATATAAAGAATGCGTTCTGCGCTTCTCGACAGGAAACTCAATCCCTGGGGCCATACTCGATCCAAAGGGAGCTGTCCCTGGCCAGGCCCGTGGGCTTGGACATATGGCGCCCACCTACGTTTGTAGGCACCCAGGATCGTAAAACTCCATCGGTCGCCGCGGATCGCACTTTATACCTTTGATTTTATTGAGTTTCGGATCTTGTTGCAGCTTTTTAACACCGATTTTGACACCGGTGTGAAAATTGACCGGTCCGGCAATGTCAAGTCAATATCGCCTTCATCTGCATTCCAATGGCTATTATTATCATCGGGTCAAAGTCCCTGCTGATATTCGCTTGTTGTACGGTAAGCAGATCGTGCAACTATCACTCAGGACGCGCGATTTTAGAGACGCTGTTCGGCGGCTCCCGGCTGTGATCGTCGAGGTAGATCGGCAGTTTTCCCAATTCCGAAACGATATCGCAGATACTTTCGGGGCGTTAAGTCGCCTTGATAACAATCTTCTTCCCCCCGTTTTTACTCGAAAGAATGCGCCTGCAATCGCTTCGTTTCATTTGGTTGAAAAAATCAGGGGCTTGGTGCGGGCTGAGATGACTTTGATCAATGATGGAAGCGATCAGTTTCTTGCTGTCCGTAACAGCGCTACGCCCACGGAAAAGCGTTCTTTGCCAATGATGTCCGATATCGCGATTGAATGCTTTGAAGCAGTGGCAAGGCAGAAAAACTGGAGTGCCAAAACCAGCGCATCTAGAAGAACACAGATCAATCAGGTGATCGATATTTGTGGTGACAAACCGTTAAACGAATACACCCAACGCGATGTACGACTGCTAAAAACGGTGCTCTTTGCTCTGCCTCCCCAATCCCAAGGAAAGAGGCAATTCCGCGGACTTTCGAAGGTGGAAATTGCGGATGCTGCAAAGAAGTTAGGCTTGCCGGGTCTTTCAGCCGAGAGCGTCCGGCAGATTATGACTGCGATGAATATTGTTTTTGGGTGGGCAAGGGCAGAATACGACAACACCCTTCAGAACATCGTGCAACCTATGATTCCATCACCATCCAGTGGCGGCAGTAAGAAAGACAAAAGAGACGCATTCTCCATTTTTGAGCTTCAACAGCTTTTCAACAGCTCGGTTTTCTCCAAGGTGAAAAGCGTCAAAGCTTGGCACGAACCGGGGGAAGTCGCCATGCAACATACCGGGCGATATTGGGTTCCTCTTCTTGCGTTATTCGCTGGTGCGAGACTGATGGAAGCTGTTCAGCTTGCGCGGGAGGATATCGGCTGCGAAGGCGATGTTTGGTTCATTGACATTAATGACGACGATGAAGAGCGAACAGGTAAGAGGGTGAAAAATGGCTCGTCTCTCCGGCGCATTCCAGTACACGCCACGCTTGTAGAGCTTGGCTTTGTCGAATTCGTGAAAACTGTTTCCGATGGTGAGCGTCTGTTCCCTGACATTCCCATTGGTCCTGCCACTCAGCGGCATCGCTACGCTTCAAAGATGTTCAACAATCTTCTCATGAAAGCTGGCGTAAAAGGACCGAAAAAGGTTTGGCACTCGCTTCGACACTCGTTCGAACAGGCTTGTCGCGACAGCCGCGTTGATAGCGCGATTATGGATCAGTTGCAGGGACATTCGCAGAAAGGAATGCGTGGCGTTTACGGTGCCGGTTACAAGCTGCCAGCGCTCCACGAGGGCATCAAGTCGATCATATATAACGGACTTGACCTCCAACATGTTCATCCCTTCTTATCGAGCGGAAAAGTCAGGTTGTAAGGCGCTGGGGTATTTGTCGAGCGCCCTTGATCATTGTTGTTCCCCAAAATCAGCGCATGCAGCTTTTTGCAGGAACGGTCCCAGGATCAATGCTCCTACTGCTCCAAAATAGTAGGGATCAGTTTTTTCAGCTCTTCTGAGGCATCGAACCCGATCACTTCAGCTATTCGGACGTATTCAATTACGTCAATTCTTCTTTCTTTACTTTCAAGGTGCGCTACCCAAGGCTGACTTTCGCCTAAAGCTTTTGCAACCTCGTCTTGTTTTAAGCCTGCCTTTTTACGCTTCTCAATGATGAGTTCGACTAGAGCCGATTGTCCCACAGAACGAATAGTTTTCTTCATGTGAATGGCCCCTTGATTGACAGGGCTCTTCAGATATATGGGAGAATGATATATGGAAAAAATCCATATTAGAAAAATATAATAAAAATGGATGATGAGGGCGGTGTGGCATCTGAGAATTTATGGAGAGGTTGCAAGACTTGCGGAAAGCAAATTGCTGTCAGAGCAAAGGCTTGTCCGCATTGCGGACATCAGCATTCCCGGTTTCGTCGGTTTAAATGGGCAGCGATTGGTCTCGTTTCCTTCACCGTGATTGCAGCTTTCGCCGCGCCCAAAGAGCAGGACGGACAAGCGCAGCAAAATGGCGCGCAAACAAAGCCTGTGAACGCTTCTGCGTCTAAGCCAGCCACTCTTCCTTTGCCCGAGAAGCAAGCAGCGCTCATTGCGGCGCTCTCCGAACATGAGACGCTGTTCAATTCAGCGACGAATGAACTTCAACAAAGCGCTATCCGGGATAAACGTCGTGTCGCGATCCTTGCAACACTTGGTCAGCAACTTCGTATCGAAGGCTGGTCGGGAACGCTCATGAAGCTAGAGACGAACAGCGAAGGCAAGGCGATCATAACAGTTAGGATCGCTCCAGGCGTCGATCTTTTGACATGGAACAATTCACTTTCGGACAGCGTGCACGGCACCATGATCGACAAAGGCACCCCGCTCTACGCTGCCATGATGAACATGGCTGTCGGCGACAAAATCAAGGTTTCTGGGAATTTCGTTTCAGCCGATGCCGATGGAATTTTCGAAAACAGCATGACCATCCGAGGCGCTATGACGGCTCCCGAATTTCTTTTCCGGTTTGATGCAATTTCAAAACAATGAGGTATGAAATATGGCTCTAATCAATTGCCCTGAATGCAGTGAAAGTATTTCTAACACCGCATTCAAATGCCCTAAATGCGGCGTCCAGTTGCGCAAGCCTAAGCGGGGTTTTTTTGGCAAGCTTTTCAAATGGTCCTTTGTTGCGTTCAATATCTTGATGGCGATTTGGGTTGTTGGTGGCTTCAACGCAGCTACCAAAGATTATGACGCCCTATCTGGTGCTGAGCAAACGGGGGCAGCGATTGGAACTGGCTTAGGCGTGGCAATGCTAATGGCGCTGTGGGTAATAGGTACAGTCATTCTTGGGATTTTCGTTATCTTCACTCGCCCGAAAGCCGTTTAATGTTCAGAATAATTGCTACAGTTACTCTTCTGGTTTCCTGTGCCACCGTGGGATTTTCGCAAGAAAAATGCGTGACGGAAACAGACGTGTTGAAATACGTGAAGCAGCAACGAATGGTCGAAGGTCGTTGTTATTGGAACACCAATACAGCTGGGTCTGATGAAGAATTTCAATGCGTGAGAACATGGGTCTCACCTAATAAGACGTACTTTTCGGTCGAAGATCAAAATGGCTGTTTTGTAAACCCACGCACAATCAGTCAGAGAGAAATGAATAAGCTGTATAGGGTCAAGGCGCCAAAGCACGCCTGCGATGACTGTGGTTAGGAATGGCGGGGATGGTGAGAGGACTTTCTACAGTCGTTGTTGCAGCAATCGCAGTTATGGCTCATGCCAATTCGGCGGACGCTGACAGTTTTGACTTTTCATCTTTTCAAGTGAAAACCCTTTATCAAGGCAAAGCAAAAATGCCCGATTTTAAAGGACAAGATGCAGATTTTGCACCCTTTGGGACACGCATAAAGGACGCTATGAAGTCTGGCGTGACGTTCGCTGGAGAATTTTCTGTTGCGCAGTTTGGGTGCGGCACCGGCTGCACAACGGTAGTGGTCGCGAACAATAGGACCGGGCGGCTTTACAGCTTCCCCAGAGGGGGTGAGTTCAATCAGGGGCTTACGCTCGAATTTAAGCCGAGCAGCAACCTCATGCTGGTGCGCTGGTACACAGACAGCTTATGGGAATCTTGCGTGCTTGAATCGTTGATATTCGAGAGCGGCAATTGGATTGCCAAGGATGCTTTTGCGGGAAAGGGTGATGAGGCTTGTGCCGGGGACGTGCTGCAAAGCGCGTTCAAAGCAAGGGAATAGGTAAGGCGTTCGTTGCTCTTTCCGAAAGAGATGCTGATCACGATCGAGACCAAGCCGAGTTTCGACTATTAGCGCTGTTGTGATCAGAATTGGGAAGCGTTCCAGTCGATGCTCCAGCATGTCTGTGGCAGGTTTGCGAGAAGATCAGACAACTCCCTAACAACACTCTCGTCGTCACTTCGCCGGGTTGACTGTCTTACCCAAACCAACGCGCTGCGCTTACTGTTAGTAGTTGCTGCAATACCGAGCTGCGTTGCGATCCGATGGTAAAAACGCTGATCCACATCCAAAACTATCTGCTGTCGCCACGTTCCAAAACCATTTGAAATCAGTGTTTTCTCCAAACCATATTTCCCGGCTGCGAAGCCAGAATCTGCCAAAACCATGGCATTCATTTTAAGGGCGTTTTCTTGGGAATCCACCGGCATATCCTCATTTTCTCGATTGTCAGCAGCCGTGAGAGCAAAGAAACGGTAATGGCATAAAGATTTACTTGAGAAAGCATTCCCATATTCGTTCGTTCGACTGATCATCCCACGCAACAAATTATGATTGTGAGCGTTAGCTGGTGCCCGGCTGTTTTGAGCCGGAAGGGGATTATCATGAGCCATACTTTTACGCCGGGAACACCCGGCGTCTACGACATCGCTGTCGCAAAGTCCTTCATCGAGTCTTTGGAACCTGAAGAAGAGCAACAGCAATCGATGGTGATGTTGTTGAATCTGGGCAATCTTAGCAGCTACGTGAATGACTATGCAGCAGCAATTGGGCTTCACACCCATGTTGGACAACTTCGCGCTGCTGTCGTCAAAGAGATGGCTCCAGATACCCTGGAATTCAACAACAACATGCACATGCTGAAAAATTGGGATGAGATGGCAGGGCGTGAAGCTGCCATGACGATCTTCCATGTCGGTAAGGCGTTGGTGCAGATCAAAGCCAACATGCGGTTCACACCAACCATCAAAGCAGATGTTGATAGCGACTCACTGAGGAAAGCAACGGGAGAATTGGAACGGGCTTTTCCGAACTACAATTTTGCCAGACACGCTGCTGGTCATCGGGCAGAATCCATGGCTTCTCTTGAGAAGGTCAAGGAACACGCAATTGAAATTGAGGGTGGTCAGCAATTTATTATGGGCGTCATTGAAGATGATGACTACGTTGCGACGTTCGAAAAAAAACTAATTCGGGTTCCTTTGACGGAGGACGCGCGGCGTCGTCTCAACAATGTTGTTGCATCTATCTATTCAGCGTTTCCAAAGCTTTTGCACATCCTTCCTCAATTGAATTTTGGGGCTGGAAGAACGCAAGCTCACGAAGCATAGCTCAAAGTTCTATTTTGAAGAAAATTATAACGGGTGACCTGTTACTTTAGCAAAGAGTTGAAGCAGGGCGTGGTGGGGGGTGCGCGCTACCCGCTGAACTTCACCGCATTATGGATGCTCCATATGTGACCGGGGAAGGCTTCTCATCAACCGCTTGGCTGCGCCTTTGTCGCCAGCTTTGCCGAAGTGATGAGCTTTCGCAGTCAGCGCCCTGATCTTTTCATCGACTGTCAAACTGGTTCTATTCAGAGCCATACCAGCACGTTTGAATGCATCGTCTCGATTGCCTGGTGTCGCATCAGATACGAATGCCTCCACAATAGCATCTGCATCCGGTCTCTCATGCAAGGCGATTAGCGATGTTTCCGGAACTAGTGGTGTTTCCTCTTCCGCGACACGGCGTTGAAGATACTGCCGCACGTCAAGCATACCGATCTGGCGTGACAACACGTCCTTCCAGACACGTTTGAATATGAAGACATCCGCATTCCATTTCGATTTCACCGGCATCAGAATCCATTTGTTGATGCTGGCACCATTCTTATCAACTGCATCGACGGTTTCATTTTGAAAGCGAGCAAGAATATCCCCTTTGAGAACCTTGAAGACATGGCGATAATTTTTGTCGTTCACCGCGCGGTCCATGAATACCAAAGCATGAAAGTTGTACGGATAGCCTTTATGTGAAAAGCTTTGATAGATAAGGTGAGACAAGCCACGAGACGAGAGATAGTCTGACATTTCAGTCGGCGATGTAACTGCATCATCGAAGTCGAGCACCATAACCTTTGATGAAAGAAGATTGTCAGCAACTAGATGGTTTGACAGGTCATTAAAGCTTCCTTCTCTGAACTGTGGACAATCCCGTTTGAACTTCTTTTCGATGAATGCTGAACGCTGAAATAGTTCGGCAAAGTCGTCTATCTCGTATGTAGCAATTGTGGGGTCTTGGTCGCCACCATGAGACCATACTCGACAACCATACCCTTCGTATTGAATGGTTGCCTTGTCCATAAGAAGACGGTCCTTTTCTGCTTGATCTGCCCTCCAGCGAGCAACACGAGCCGTTACTGTAATGGGTGCTGCCTTTTCGATCCTTAGCTCTTCGTATCCAAGATCAATGAATGCTGGCATACGGCAACCGATAAGCTTTTGAAGCCACGTTGCCTGTCGCTGATCGAATACGAAAAAGCTAACCGCTTCACTGCTTTCCATGTTGCGGAAACTGGTACGACCAAAAAACTGGTAGATGCGCTCGAACGTCATTGAACGAACTGCTTCGTCCGCCGATATCAAAAGGAAATTTGCGAAGAAGGAAAAATCCATCGGGGAATAGTTCAGTGCAGCAAGATGAACTGCAACATTTCGATCCTGCAATTCATTCCAACCGCGTGGATCAGGCGAGACCTTTATCCCATTCTTCGACTTCCATTCATAGGGCTGCTGCAAAATCCCCTTCACCTTCTCGGGGTTATTAAAGGTGTAGATATGATGGGCTTCGGAACATATTGTGTCGACGGCGGCGGAAGCTTTATCAAAAAAAGGCTGCGCACCAATCGTTTCTAAAAGACCTTTCGTGCAATCCGCCTTAGAGAAGTAATAGATCGACGTCTGATCCGCCTTATTTGAGTGATCAGAGTACCGACCTTTGATCGCTGGATGCGGTACAAAATTGATTTCGCTGGAAAGAACGAGAAAAAATAAACTGTCGGTAAAGTTGGCACCCATAACAGTCACCGATTTGAAACCATCGAATATTGAAGCTTTCATAAGTACGAAGAAGGTCAGTCGTTTCCCGTCTGCATACATGAATTTTGTGTAAGAGCTTGCGGAGAGAAGTGTCCGATAGTTACTACTCCATGCTGTTTCTAATACCTTTGGCAGCGACGGCTTTTTTTGATCCTCATTCACAACCAAAACTTCTTCGGTCTGGTATTTCGCAAGAAATTCCGCTCCCTGCGTTGTCACGAACACATCGTAGAAGTCAGGTGTTTCTTTCGTCGCTTTGGTCGCGATCAGTCGCTTAATCGTGTCCTTGGACGTGACCATTCCCTTAAGCGTAATCGCTTCGTAGACATTGGGAATCTCATCAAGAATGAGATGATGCTTACCAGTGTATTTGCGGTCGATCTTCAAAATGACATCGCGGTTGGCGATGATGACTTTATGATTATTTTGAACCAGAAGATCGCGAACAGCGGTCGCACATCTGCGGGTATTTGTGCTGTCGATCTGAACACAATCTATGCCAAGGTCCAGCAAGTTCTTCGCCGTCTCTTGGGAAAGCTTTGTGTTGGGAGTTCCGATTAGGAAGTGTTCGGTGTCACCAGATGCCACGATGAATTCTATCATGCTGTGCGTCTTGCCTGAACCAACAAGACCGTCTACGAAATTTACTAAAGGCTTGGTCATAAAAGTATCCTCTTAAACAAAAAACAAAAGGTCGTAGCTCTGGTGGAAACGCTACGACCTTTCAAAGACTTTTGCTTTTTGGAGGATGCGAACCTAAGCTGATGCTGACCCATAAATCATGAGCCATTCCACCAGCTTCGATTTACAACGATATTTAGCAATCTAGATCAGTGAATCTTTGCGATTTTGATAGATTTTTCGTCTAAAATTATCTCAAAACAGGATTTATTTTCCTACTTCTTGTCCGCTAGAGGTGCCGTGAATTGTTTTATTCTTCGCCTACGGCTCAGTTGAGCTTCGCTCAAGACAACTTGACTTCTTAATGAGTGATTTCTGGAATGGTTGGCGCTAACCAGCACATTGATAGTCGAAAAAATTGATCATTTTTGTAACAAGAGTCTATTATACTATTAGGCGCCCGTTACGTTTTTGACGATATTTTTCGACTATCAATGTGCTGGTTAGCGCCAACGTATCAGTCTTCAATCCAGTTCACATGAGCGAAGCGAATTCGAGCCGTAGGCGAGAGTATGTAAGTCACGCAAATAACAAACGTTCGAAAGCCAGCACCTCACTTCATTCATTTTAAGATCGCCCTCTACAGCCTCTGTAAATGAAGGGTTTTGAAAGCCGAAGTTCCGCTAACCTAGCCAAGGGTACTGTAATTAACCCCCGCCGGAAATTATGGTCGCTCTCAGTGCAGGGAAAATCAACAAGACCGTTATTTGGACGGCTGTAGCGTCTCAAAATGTAAACATAGCGAGACTGTTCTAACACCCATAGTTGACGTGTCTTTTTTCGTGTCTTATAACTGATTCCTACAAAGTCATAGGAGTTTTAAGACTTGGCACTCATAGGCTATGCCCGTGTTTCATCGGTCGGACAAGAACTAGACGTTCAGCGCAACAAGCTACTGGACGCCGGGGTCGAGCCAGACCACCTCTTCGAAGAGAAGAAGTCCGGGCTGGATAGCGGCAGACCCCAACTGAAGGAAGCCCTGCGTTTTGCTCGAAAGGGTGACACGTTCATGGTTTCCCGGATCGACCGTTTGGCACGTTCCACGGCTGACCTTCATCGTATCGTTGCCGACCTACAAGACAGAGGCATTAGCTTCAAATGTCTGGATCAACCGGAAATTGATACCACATCGAAATATGGGAAGTTGATGTTCGGCATTCTGGCATCGATATCCGAATTCGAGACTGATCTTCGCAAGGAGAGACAGATGGATGGCATCGCTGGAGCAAAGGGCAAGGGCGTCAAGTTTGGGAGGAAGGTCCAGTTGACCGATGATGTCGTTGCCACCATTCATAAGATGCGAAATGATGGCGCTCTGATCAAGGAAATTATGGACGCAACATCACTAAGCAAGGCAACCGTTTACCGAGCCTTGGCAGCAAGCTTGATTGTCCTCAAATAGAGAACAACGACGATCTATTGTTCACCTAAGACGAATGATAGCAGAATCTGCTGAGTTGGGGCGTCCAGGCGCGCAACTTCGTCAAGCGTTGCGCTGATCATCTCAGTCGTCGCTTACGTGCATTGATTCCCACATCGCTTCCTTAAGCGCCTGACTGCTTAGAAGACTGATAATCTCAAGTTTCATTGCTTCGGCTTTGAAACGAGTTTGAACATGCACGTCATCGGAAGGATGGTCACCACCGTACACGTGATCGACAGCCCAACTTGCCGCATTGGTTTCGTGAAAGAAAAAAAGTTCGACACACTTTTGATCAATGTCTTCTAGGTACTCTTGAACCTCGTCTCCAAATACGAATCCGCTCTTTTGAACCTCCGTGTGAAGTGCGTTCCAGTTTCCGGTCGTGATGCCATTAACCTCAAACTTCGCGTGAAGAGCAACTAACGTGTTGTAAATTGCAAACCGTTGCTCAAATAGGCTTAGCCGATAAGTCCTATCTGCCGTGTCTTCCGCCAATGCATGTTGCTGTTGAAGCAGGGCGCTCTGCTCTTTGATCGTGACTAATTGAGCATCTACGATTTCGCTATTTTTCTGGAATTGGTCGCGCGTGTCTACAAGTTCCTGCCGCTGAGTGAGGACTGCAGCTACAAGCCATATCACCGCAATTGGCTGAAACCCACCAGCAAGAAAGTCACCGATTTCATTTAGGGAAGCAGTTGTCGGGTACTTTGTGACTCTATCGAAGCCTATCCACAAAAAGAAAATGGCAAAGTAGACAACCGTAAAACCAGTGGCGATGAAAAGCCAATTGATGTTTTTCCATTTAATCATTGCGGCATTCCGCAAATTGAACTCATTTTGATCTTGAATTTTTCACGCAGGTCGGATGATGCAGGGTTGCGTAATTCAGCAAGATATCGCTTGAACTCATCAGCCACTTGCTCGTGAAACTCCGTCCGAATAACACGGATAGTAGCATCTTCACCAAACGAGATCATATCGCCGGTCACGCCAACGATTAGAGCTTCAGTAGAGCCCTTATGATGCATGGCGCAACGCCCTTGGCTATAAAGGTTTCTGGCTGCGTCTTCATTCGTGAGCGGATGACAAACGCTTCGGGTGAACGGCTCCGATGCGGAACAAAACTTTCCAAACAACTGGGAACTAACGCCGTTATTGTGCTTGATTTTTCCCTCTTTGAAGCCCTGAGTCGTTTCTATCACCATAAAATCCAAAGCCAGTATCGCGAAACCGAAAGTGGGCTGCGATCCTTCAAATGGTGCGTTGATGAGATATTGAGCAGGTTTTAAAAACCGCTCGGTGATGGGGTCATTTAAAATATCGACAGCAGTGTTCCAATCGTTTTCGACCGGATTATTGTTATCGAGCCTTAGCGCTTTCCAACGCTCAACTTTGTACTTAGGGCTGATATTGATGTCGTCGCCGCTTCTCGATCCCATCACACCACCAACGCCATGCTGTGAGCTTTCAAGAAGTCCGCGCATTTCATGTCGTACTGGATGTGAATACGATCCATGTTGAACTTTGGATTCTTTGACGTTGCCCCCAAGTTTTATCCAGTTTTGAGTTCGCTCCAGCGGTTTTGGGTT